>CAUPNG010000004.1:0-283578 GCA_963512605.1 uncultured Albidiferax sp.
CTTTGACGCTGGCGTTGTCGTGTTCGGCAATGATGAGTACGGACATGTCAGATCACTTTCGCTTCGGTCTTGAGTTTGGCAACCAGGGTGGCCACGTCGGGGACTTTGATACCGGCGCTGCGTTTGGGCGGCTCGGAGACTTGCAGCGTCTTGATGCGCGGGCTTACGTCCACACCCAGGTCTTCGGGCTTGAAGACATCGAGTGGCTTCTTCTTGGCCTTCATGATGTTGGGCAGGGTGACGTAGCGGGGTTCGTTCAGGCGCAGGTCGGTGGTGACCACGGCGGGCAGCGAAACGCTGAGGGTTTCCAGGCCGCCGTCGACTTCGCGGGTGACGCTGGCTTTGCCGTCGGCAATCTCGATCTTGCTGGCGAAGGTGGCTTGGGGCAGATCGGCCAGGGCGGCGAGCATTTGGCCGGTCTGGTTGCAGTCGTCATCGATGGCTTGCTTGCCGAGGATGATGAGGCCGGGCTGTTCTTTATCGACCAGGGCCTTGAGGAGCTTGGCCACGGCCAGGGGTTGCAGTTCTTCGCTGGTCTCGACCAGGATGGCGCGGTCGGCACCGATGGCCATGGCGGTGCGCAGGGTTTCCTGGCACTGGGTGACACCGCAGGAGACGGCGATGATCTCGGTGACCACACCCTTTTCCTTGAGGCGAACGGCTTCTTCGACGGCGATTTCGTCAAAGGGGTTCATGCTCATTTTGACGTTGGCGATGTCTACGCCCGTTCCGTCGGTTTTGACGCGGACCTTGACGTTGTAGTCAACAACGCGTTTTACGGCTACCAGGACCTTCATGTAACGGCTCCTCAAAGTTATGGAATGTGCTTGTCGAGCGTGATTTTATGCCGCAACCCAAACGGGACAGTAAAAAATAGTACGGTCGTTCTTTTTTGAAATTATAAAAGGCAAACGGGATTTTGTGGCTTGCTATTTCGTGGTGAAGGGTCAATTCGGCGACACCAGATCGCCGGGTATCGGCGGATGGGCGCTTTGCAGCCGAATGCCAATCTGCTGCGCACGCAGCGCCTGCAGGATGCGCAGGTTGATGGCCGAGCGCAGGTTGCCCTGGCCGTTTTCGGGGTCGTTGATCCAGTAGCCCAGATGGAATTCCAGGCCCTCGGGCGCAAACTCGGCCAGGGTGGCTGCGGGTGCGGGGTCGCGCAGCACGCGGGGTTCTTGCAGGGCGGCCTCTTGCATCAGCGCCATCACCACATCGGCCGGGCTGTGAAAGCCCACGGTCACCGCGGTGGATTGCGAAATGCGGGAGTTGTTGAGCGACAGGTTTTCTACCCGCTGGATCAGCAGCATCTCGTTGGGCACGATGGATTCGCGGCCATTGGGGGCGCTGACCACGGTGTAGCGGGCGTTGATGTCAGTAACGCGGCCTTCAAAGTTGTCCACCTTCACGAAGTCACCAATGCGGATGCTGCGCTCGGCCAGAATCACAAAGCCGCTTACGTAGTTGGCCGCCAATTTCTGCAGGCCAAAGCCGATACCCACACCCACCGCGCCACCCAGCACCGACAGGGCCGTCAGGTCGATCCCCACCGACGACAAGGCCACCAGCAGGCCCACAAACATCAGCAAGGCGCGCGTGGCGTTGCTGATGGCCTTGCGCAGCGACAGCGCGCTGCCGGTGGACGACTTGAGCAGCCGCGCCTCGATGGCGGCCGAAATCCACAGCGTGAAGATCAGCACCGCACCCGCCGTGAGCGCGCCCTCCACCAGGTTGCGGGCTGACAGCATGGAGCCGCCCACCTTCCACTTGAACTGGTCCAGCTCGTCCAGCAGCACCGGCAGCAGGCCGCTGACCCACAGCACCATGGCCAGCCAGGCCACCCAGGAGATGGTGCGCTCCAGCAGCCGCACGATGGGCGCGTTGTTGAACGCCACCTGCAGCACCTTGACCCCGGTGCGGATCACCGCCAGCGACACCAGCACCGGCATGGCGATCTTGAACACCGCCAGCGGCATCCAGTGCCCCACCAGCACCTGGGCCAGCAGGCCCAGGCCCAGCAGGAGCAGCGGAAACATCACCCCATCGACGAGGCGGCGGCCAAACAGAATGGACTTTTCGTCGGGCGTGCCCACCGCGCGGCGCACCAGCCACACCAAAGTCCAGGCCAGCACGATGCAGGCCCCCAAGGAGGCCAGTTCCACCAGGGCGGTGGGGCGCAACAGGGCGGCAATCCAGCTGTCTAAATCGGTAATGGGGGCGGGGTTCGCAGTAGAAGCAGAAGTCATGGAGCTCAGAGAATACAAAAGCAAAATAGGTTCCCGTGCTGGCGGGATGGGCGTGAGCAGCTACAAATCCGCTAGCACTCTGATGTGGGCTTCCACGCTGCGGCCCAGCGCGCTCAGGTCGTAGCCGCCCTCCAGGCTGCTGACGATGCGGCCCTTGGCGTAGCGGCGGGCGATGTCCTTGATGCGCATGGTGATCCAGGCATAGTCTTGCTCGACCAGGCCCATCTGGCCCATGTCGTCTTCGCGGTGCGCGTCGAAACCGGCGCTGATGAAAATCATCTCGGGCCGGTGTTCTTCCAGGCGCGGCACCCAGTACATCTCCACCAGTTCACGCACCTCCATGCCGCGGGTGTAGGCGGGCACGGGGATGTTGACCAGGTTGGCCGCGTCCGACTGCGCACCACCCTCGGGATAGAACGGGTGCTGGAAAAAGCTCACCATCAGGATGCGCCCGTCCCCGGCCACGATGTTCTCGGTGCCGTTGCCGTGGTGCACATCAAAGTCCACAATCGCCACCCGCTGCAGGCCGTGGCGCTCCAGCGCGTACTTGGCGGCAATCGCCACGTTGTTGAAAAAGCAAAAGCCGCTGGAGCTGTCGCGTCCCGCATGGTGGCCCGGCGGGCGCACCGCACAAAAGGCGTTTTCCAGCTCGCCCGCCATGACTGCGTCGGTAGCGGCCAGCGTGGCCCCGGCGGCGGCCAGGGCGGCATCCCAGGTGTAGATATTCAGGCTGGTGTCGGGGTCGACCTGGGCGTGGGTGGGGCCTCCGGCGTTGATGTCTTCGCGCAGCGTGTCGGTCAGGCCGCGCAGGGAGTACACCAGGCTGCGGCTGTGCGCCAGCTCGATGTCGGCCAGGGCGGCGGGCGCGGCCTGGAAATGCTCCAGCGCATCGCCCACGCCGCTGATCAGCAAACGGTCGTCAATCGCGTCCAGCCGCGCCGGGCATTCGGGGTGGCCTGCGCCCATTTCGTGCTTGCGGCAGGCGGGGTGGGTGAAGTAGCCAGTCTTGTTCACGGTTATAGGTCTTTAATTTTTTGGTAACGTGAAGAAATGCACGTACAAAACAAACTCAACGAACTGCTAAAACAGCTTAACACGGTGATTGTGGGCAAACCCGCGCAGGTACAGGACTGCGTGGCCTGCCTGTTGGCGGGGGGACACCTGCTGATCGAAGACGTGCCCGGGGTGGGCAAAACCACGCTGGCCCACGCGCTGGCCCGCACCTTTGGCCTGCAGTTTTCGCGCGTGCAGTTCACCGCCGACCTGATGCCCAGCGACCTGAGCGGCGTATCCATCTACGAGCGCGGCAAGGAAGCCTTTGTGTTCCACCCCGGCCCGCTGTTTGCGCAGATTCTGCTGGCCGACGAAATCAACCGCGCCAGCCCTAAAACCCAGAGCGCACTGCTGGAGGCCATGGAAGAAAAGCAGGTCACCGTAGAAGGTGCGACCCGCCCCCTGCCCTCGCCCTTCTTCGTCATCGCCACGCAAAACCCGCTGGACCAGCTCGGCACCTTCGCCCTGCCCGAGTCGCAGCTGGACCGGTTTTTGATGCGCATCTCGCTGGGCTACCCCGACCGCGCCTCCGAGCGCCAGCTGCTTGCCGGGCAGGACCGGCGCGACCTGGTAGAGCACCTGCCCAGCCTGCTGCAGCCCGCGGAACTACAGCAGTTGCAACAGCAGGTGCTGCAGGTCCACGCCGCCGACGCACTGCTCGACTACGTGCAAGACCTGGTGGCCGCCACCCGCTCGGGCCGCTGGTTTGTGCAGGGCCTGAGCCCGCGCGCCGGTATTGCCGTGGTGCGCGCCGCCAAAGCCCAGGCGTTGCTCAGTGGCCGCGACTACGTGGCCCCGGACGATGTGCAGGCCATCCTGGCGCAAACCGTGGCGCACCGCCTGGTGCCGGTAGGCGATGCCGGGCGCGGCGCGGTGGCCCAAGTGCAAGCCATGATCGCAGGCACGCCCTTGCCGTAAAGATGGCACACCCCCAGGCTGCAGCGCAAGCGCTTTTCGCCAACCCCCTTGCAGGGGGCAACACCAGCAGCCTGGCAAAGCCAGTTCTGCGGTGTTTGCTGGAAGGCTTGCCCATTGCCCCCCGTGAGTTTGAACCACTGCCATGATCAACCCATTAACGCCTCTACGCGCCCGCTTCCAGCGCTGGTGGCAGGCGCGCATCCAGTTGACCGACACCACGCTGCTGACCCAGCGCAACGTCTACATCCTGCCCACCGGCCCCGGCTGCATGCTGGCGGCCACGCTGCTGGTGCTGCTGGTGGCCAGCATCAACTACCAGCTCAACCTGGGCTATGTGCTGACCTTCATGCTGGCCGGATGCGCCGTGGTCGGCATGCACGTAGGCCATGCCACACTGCGCGGTCTTACTCTGCATTTGATAGCACCTACCGCCCAGTACATGGGTGCTAGCGCCCTGATTGACATCCAAGTCAGCAGCACGCGCAAAACCACCCGCCACGGCATTGGCCTGGGTCTGCTGGGTGCCGACCACTGGGCCTGGACGGACGTGCCCGCCCAGGGCAGCAGCCGGGTGCAGATCGCCTTCACCCCCACCCAGCGCGGCCTGCAGCACCTGCCCGCCATCACCGCCGAGACCCGTTTCCCGCTGGGCACCTTCCGCGTCTGGACCTACTGGCGGCCCGCCGCCCAGTTGCTGGTCTACCCCCGCCCCGAAGCCCACCCGCCCCCGCTGCCCCCCGGCCAGCCGCGCGCCGGTGGAGCCAGCCACAGCGCCCCCAACGCCAGCGGCGAATTCGACGGCGTGCGCCCCTACCGGCGTGGCGACCCGCTGAAGCTGGTGGTCTGGAAGAAAGTGGCCAAGGCCGACGAACTCGTCAGCCGCGACAGCCAGCAAGCCCAGCGCCACGAGCTGTGGCTGGACTACGCCCAGGCCGGGTCGCTGGGGGTGGAAGCCAAACTCTCCCGCCTGTGCGCCTGGGTGCTGGTGGCCGACAAGCTGGGGCTGGACTACGGGCTGCGCCTGCCGGGGCAAGACATTGCGCCGGGCGCAGGCGAGGCGCACAAGCGGCGATGCCTGGAGTCTTTGGCTTTGTGCCAAATCGGTGCCTAGCGCTTATTCCATAAGCACGAGCAGCTACTAATCCAATAGCAAACACTTTATGCGCTGGCCTATCTTTTTCACCGCCCTCCCTCACCTGCCTAGAGACAGCCGCGACACCCTGTTCCTGCTGGCCGTGATCGCCTGGGTGGTGCTGCCGCAAGTGGGCAATCTGCCCGTCTGGTGCGCACTCGCCACGGCGGGGGTGCTGGTGTGGCGCGGCTGGCTGGCGTGGGGCTCCCGGCCGCTGCCTTCGCGCTGGTGGCTGGCGGTGCTGCTGGGGGCGGCGCTGGCGGCCACGCTGGCCACGCACAAAACCCTGCTGGGGCGCGATGCCGGGGTGACGTTGATCGTGGTGCTGCTGGCCCTTAAAACGCTGGAGCTGCGGGCCCGCCGGGATGCGTTTGTGGTGTTCTTTCTGGGCTTTTTTACCATGCTCAGCAACTTCTTTTTCTCGCAGTCGCTGCTGACCGCCGTGGCCATGCTGGTGGCGCTGCTGGGGTTGTTGACGGCCCTGGTCAATGCCCATATGCCTGTGGAGAACAAGGCCCCGCTGCGCGAGGCGGCACGTATTGCAGGCGGCATGGCGCTGCTGGGCGCACCCATCATGGCGGTACTGTTTGTGCTGTTTCCGCGCATGGCCCCACTGTGGGGTGTGCCCAGCGATGCCATGGCCGGGCGCAGCGGCCTGTCCGCCAGCATGCAGGTGGGCACCATGGCCAGCCTGGCGCTGGACGACAGCATTGCCATGCGGGTGCGGTTTGATGGAGTGCCGCCTGCGCAGCGCGATTTGTACTTTCGCGGCCCGGTGCTGTCGCTGTATGACGGGCGCGAATGGCTGCCCCAGGCCCGGGACTTTGCCCGGCCTACCACCAGCCAGGCCAACGACCTGCAGGTATCCGGCCCGCCGGTGCGCTACCAGGTGACGCTGGAGCCCAACAACCGCCCCTGGCTGCTGGCGCTAGAGGCCACACCCCAGGCCCCTACCCTGCCCGCAGGCGTATCGGCGGTGATGACCACCGACCTGCAATGGCTGGCCAGCCGCCCTACCACCGAGCTGCTGCGCTACCAGGCGCAGAGCTACCCGCAGTTTCGCTACGGGCCACAGCGGGCAGATTTAAACCTGCAGCGCTATGTGGATCTGCCCCCCAGCTTCAACCCGCGCACCCTGCAACTGGCCGCCGACCTGCGCCGTGCCCAGCCCGGTGCCGATACCAGCGCACTGGTGCAAACCGTGCTGGCCCGGCTGCGTACCGGCGGCTACGTCTACACGCTGGAGCCCGGCCTGTACGGGCGCGACACGGCAGACGAATTCTGGTTCGACCGCAAAGCGGGCTTTTGCGAACACATCGCCTCGTCCTTTGTGGTGCTGATGCGGGCGCTGGACATCCCGGCGCGCGTGGTCACCGGCTACCAGGGCGGCGAGCTCAACGGTGTGGACGGCTTCTGGGTGGTGCGCCAAAGCGATGCCCACGCCTGGGCCGAGGTGTGGACGGCGGGCCAAGGCTGGACCCGCGTGGACCCCACGGGTGCAGTCTCTCCGGGCCGGGTGGGCAGCTTTACCCGGCTGCAGGCCCCGCGCGGAGCCATCGCCAACACCCTGGCCAACGTCAGCCCCGACGCAGCCCGGCGCCTGCGCGCCACCTGGGAGGCGCTGAACAACGGCTGGAACCAGTGGGTGCTGAACTACAGCCAGAGCCAGCAGCTCAACCTGCTGAAAAACATCGGTTTCGACAGCCCCGAATGGGAAGACCTGGGCAAACTGCTGGCAGGCCTCTTGGTGCTGGCCAGTCTGATGGGTGCCGCCTGGACCCAGTGGGAACGCCGCCAGCACGACCCCTGGCTGCGCCTGCTGGACCAGGCCCGGCGCAAGATGCTGAAAACCGGCATCCAAGTACCGGCCCATGCCGCCCCCCGGCAGATGGCCGCGCTGGTGGCCGATCGACCCGCCCTGCGCGACTGGCTGCTGCAAATGGAGAGCCTGCGGTACGCGCCGCACAGCCCCGGCAGCCTGGTGGCGCAGCGAAGGGCGTTCAAACGGTTGTTTTAAGCGGCCTGCATGTCCTGCCGGGCCTGCATCGGTGTGCGGTCAAAGTGCTTGCGGTAGAAGCGGTTGAACGAGCTTTGGGTGGCAAAACCCAGGCGCTGGCTGATGTCCAGCATGGACGGGCCGGGCTCGCCCAGCAGGCGCTGCGCGCGGCGCGCCCGCAGGGCATCCACCAAGGCCTGGAACGACTGGCCTTCGTCTTCCAGCCGCCGCCGCAGCGTCCAACGCGACAGGCCCAGGCGGTCGGCCACCGCGCTTAACAAACCGGCCAGCGCGGGGCTGGACAGGTACAGGCTGTCGGCCCAGACCTGCTCTATCGCGGCCTGCACCTGGGTGGCAAAACGGGGCACGCTGTCGAGCTGTTGCAAATCGCGCTCCAGGGCGCGGCGCGACAGGTCGTGCAGCACCGGGTTGAAGTGCTGCGCCGGGCTCCAGAGTTCCTGGCCGTGCACCACCAGCCGGTGCACGTTGCCCAGTTGGAACACCACGCCCAGGGCATCTTGCCACCGTGCGGTGGCCGGGCCGGGCATTGCGGCCAGTTGCAGCTCTATGCCCAGCCCACGCCGTTCGGCATGGCTGCTGTCGGCCTGGTAATGCTGGATGCAGCCCACCAGCAAGGCAAAGTTGCCGATGGCGCTGCACAGGCCCGCAGCACCGGGAACATCGGGGCGGTAGGTCAACGCCATCGCATCGCCCTGCACCTGGCAATCCAGCGCGTCGGGCTCGCCCAGCACCCGGCGAAACTGCACGTAATGCATCAAAGCAGCGCCCAGGCTGGGGCTGTTGCACCACAGCGCCGTGAGCCGGGGCAGGTCGTCGAACAGCGCGGGCAATGACGGAGGTTGGGGCCGGTGGCCGTGGCAGTCCAGCAGGTAATGGCACAGCACGCGATGCACGCGCGCATAGCGGGCCGCGTCCATGCGGCCATGCACATCGGCCAGCTCGTCCGGGCGCACCCCGGTTTGGGCGCAAAACGCGTCTGTCCCCAAGCCTATCGACTGGGCCTTGCGCTGCACCAGGCGTACCAGTCCCATGGCCACTGTTTTGGTTTTTTGCCCTGTTGGCATGGTGTGGCCTTGTATCTTTATGAATGAAAAATTAATTTTTGAACACCCACCCCGTAGCGGCAATGGGGACATACCCGCACTGCACCCGCAGGGCTAAGCACTGCCCCCGCAGGCGAAGAGGCCAAGGCCTGGGAGTCGTAAATTTTGGGCTTCTGCACACATGACACCACCAGGAGACTCCATGGCCCTAACCCGCTTTTCCACTGTTTCCACCCCGTTGCTGATCGCCGCCGTCACCGCCAGCCTTATGGCCTGCGGCGGCAGCGGCGGCGGCGGAGAATCCGTCTCCGCCATGGCCAAGGCCGAAGCCCGTGCCACCGACCTGGTCGCCCAGATGACCATGGCCGAGAAGCTGCAACTGGTGCGCGGCTGGGCGATTTGCGGCATTGCCTTCAGTGCCAGCGGGGCCGGACTCCGAGGGCCGGGCTTCATCCCCGGCATTCCCCGCCTGGGCATTCCCGACATGAACATGACCGACGGCGGCGGCGGCATTGCCGACTGCAGCAGCGCCAGCGCTCCCCGCCCGGACTCGCAGGCCACCGCCCTGCCCGCGCCCATTGCCTTGGCGGCCACCTGGGACCCCGCCCTGGCCCACGAATACGGGGCACTGCTGGGCACCGAGGCCCGGGCACAGGGTTTCAACATGGTGCTGGGCGGCTCCATCGGCCTGCTGCGCGACCCGCGCCTGGGCCGTGCGTTCGAGTACATGGGCGAAGACCCGGTGCTGTCGGGCAAGATGGTGATTCCCAAGATCCAGGGGGCACAGGAGAAAAACGTGGTCATGTCGCTCAAGCACCTGGCCGCCAACCAGCAGGAAACCAACCGCTCGGACGGCAACTCGGTGGTGGACGAGCGCACCCTGCGCGAGCTCTACCTGCTGCACTTCGAGATGGCCGTCAAGGAAGCCCAGCCGGGCTCGGTAATGTGCTCTTACAACAAGCTCAACGGCGACTGGGCCTGCGAAAACGACTGGCTGCTGAACAAGGTGCTCAAGGGCGACTGGGGCTTCAAAGGCTGGGTGCAGTCTGACTGGGGTGCCACCCACAGCACGGTGAAAGCCGCGTTGGCCGGGCTGGACGAAGAGCAGTTCCGCCCCGCCTACTTTGGCACCGCGTTGCAAGCCGCCATCACCGCCGGCACGGTACCCGAGACGCGGCTCAACGACATGGTCAAGCGCAAGCTTACCGCCTTCATTTTTACCGGCGCGTTCGACAACGCCCCGGTCAAAAAAGCCGTGGACTTTGCGGCAGGCGAAGTGGTGGCCCAAAAAATTGCAGGCCAGGCTGCGGTGCTGCTGAAGAACAGCGCCAACCTGCTGCCACTGGCCACCAGCACTGGCAAGATCGCCGTCATCGGCCTGCATGCCGACACCGCCATGCTCAGCGGCGGCGGCTCCAGCCAGGTGTTGTCGCCCGGCGGCCCGGCCTTCATCATCAACCCCGACCCCACCAAGGCTCCCTGCCCACCCCAGCCCGGCCCCGGCAACTGGTGCGAAATCTGGAACACCGGCTCGCCCATGGCCGCCATCCAGGCCAAGGCTCCGGGAGCCGCTGTCAGCTTTGCCGACGGCAGTGACGTGGCCGCTGCTGCCACCCTGGCCGCCAGCGCCGACGTGGTGGTGCTGATGGCCCACCAGTGGGCCACCGAGGGCGTCGATCTGCCCTCGCTGTCGCTGCGCAACAACCAGGACGCGCTGATCGCCGCCGTGGCCGCCGCCAACCCCAAAACCGTGGTGGTGCTGCAAACCGGCAACCCGGTCACCATGCCCTGGCTGGGCGAGGTCGGTGCGGTGGTGCAAAACTGGTATGCCGGTGTGCGCGGTGCGCAGGCGCTGGCCGATGTGCTGTTTGGCGATGTCAATCCGTCGGGCAAGCTGCCCATCACCTTCCCGGTGCAACTGGCCGACGGCCCCACCGGCGGCGCGGCCTTCAGCACCGGCGACGTGCCCTACACCGAGCAGTTGCAGGTGGGCTACCGCTGGTTTGATGCAAAAGGCACGGCCCCGCTGTTCCCGTTTGGCCATGGTCTGTCGTACACCAGCTTTGCCTACAGCGGTTTCAAACTGGCCAGCGACGGCAGCAGCGTGAGCTTCACCTTGCGCAACAGCGGTCGCCGGGCGGGCAGCGAAGTCGCCCAGGTCTACCTGGGCCTGCCCGGCAGCCTGGGCGAGCCACCCAAACGCCTGGTCGCCTGGAAAAAGGTGGCTTTAAACGCCGGTGCATCCCAGGTGGTGACCATCCCGATCGAACGGGACCGCCTAGCCTATTGGAACACCGCCAGCGCAGGCTGGAAGGTGGCGGCGGGCGAATACCGCTTCCTGGTGGGTAGCTCCTCACGCGACATCCGCCTGCAAGACACGACCACGCTGCGCTAGGCGGGCGAGAGTGGAAGGTGGCCGCGCTAGACTTGGGCGGTCACCTTTCCATTGCCATGCACAAACTTCTCCCGATAGCTCTCGTTTTAATAGCTGCTTGCGCTCTACCCGTAAGCGCAAAACCCCTAAAAAGCACTAAATCTAGAATCGCCTCTAGCGCCAGCCCCACCGGCCCGTTGTACGCCAGCCGCATGGATCTGCAGGCTGCCGCCGACGACATCGCCGAGCGCCGTGGCCTAGACCCGGCCTGGGTGCACCAGGTGCTGGCCCAGGCCCGCTTCATCCCCAGCGTGCCGCGCCTGATGGCCCCCGCGCCCGTGGGCACCGTCAAAAACTGGAAGCTCTACCGCAGCCGCTTCATCGACCCGGTGCGCATTGCGGCCGGGGTGCGCTTCTGGCAGGCCCACCGCGCCACGCTGGAGCGGGCCGAAAAAGAATACGGCGTACCGGCCGAAATTATCGTCGGCATCATCGGCGTGGAGACGATTTACGGCCAGAACATGGGCAACTTCCGGGTGCTGGATGCGCTGGCCACGCTGGCCTTTGACTTCCCCGCCAGCCACCCGCGCGCCAAAGAGCGCAGCATCTACTTCAAGGGCGAGCTGGAGCAGTACCTGAGCCTGACCCAGCGCGCCGGGATTGACCCGTCAAGCCTGCGCGGCAGCTATGCCGGGGCCATGGGTCTGGGCCAATTCATGCCGACCAGTTGGGTGAATTTTGCGGTGGACTTCGATGGCGACAGCCGGGTCGATCTGTTCAACAGCCCCGCCGATGCGATTGGCTCGGTGGCCAGCTACTTCAAGGCCTTCCACTGGCAGCCTGGCATGCCGGTGTACTACCCGGTGCAGTTCGACCCCAAGACCCTGGACATGGACGCGCTGATGGCTCCGGACATCCTGCCCACCTTCAGCGTGGCCCGTTTCCAGGCCCTGGGTGCGCTACTGGAAGGCCCGGCGCTGCAACATACCGGCCCGCTGGCACTGGTGGAGTTGCACAACGGCGGCGACCCACCGCAGTATGTGGCGGGCACCGAGAACTTCTACGCCATTACCCGCTACAACTGGAGCAGCTACTACGCCATGGCGGTGTTCGAGCTGGGACAGGAAGTGGCCGCTGCGGTGAAGGCCCACACTGCGCAGTAGCCCGCCCGGGCAGAACGCCAGCCCGGCAGTGTCGGCTGTGGTGGGTACGACACTTTAGAAGCTCGACTAAGTCACACAAACCGTCTTCATTGTCCTGAAAGCTATATTTTTCAATAGCTTACGTTCGATCCCATGTAACACTGCGTTACAGAAGATTACACAACCACAGGATCACCATGCGCTTTGTACAAAAATTACTAGCCACTTCCGCTATCGCTTTTGCCGGAATGGCCAACGCCACCGTAGTCACTTTCGAGGACCTCAACGGCAGTGGCGCGCTGGCATCCAACTACGCAGGGCTTACCTGGGGCGCGGGCTGGAACCATTACGACTCGGCACAGCCGCCTTACAAAGCCGCTTCGGGCAAGACCCGCATCTACAACAACACCGGCGCGACCACCGACTGGTTCAAATTCTCCAGCGATGTCATTTTTGACGGTGCCTACTTCGCGGGCAACCAAAAAGCCGGGTTTGAACTGTTCAACGACGGGCTGCTGGTGTTTACCTCGTCTCTAATGAATTTGTCGGGCAACGCCAGCTTCCTGGCATCGGGCTACACAGGCTCTGTGGACGAAGTACGGCTTTCCGTCAGCAACGGCAGTTTCGTGATGGATGACGTGACTTACCACGCTGCGGCTTCGGCTGCACGCAACTCGGTGCCAGAACCCAGTTCGCTGGCCTTGATGGGCCTGGGCCTGGCGGGTCTGGTTCTGGCAAAGCGTCGCAAGGCCTGAGCCCTGCTCACCCACACCAAAGCGCCCTGCGGGGCGCTTTTTTCATGGGGGATCAAGAGAAAATCCGGGCCTTCAACGCACTTCGGGCCTGCTCACCGCGAGGTCAGCAGGCCCGAAGCGGGACTTATCGCAGAGCGATTAGTTGCGGGTCTGGTCGACCAGCTTGTTCTTGGCGATCCAAGGCATCATGGCGCGCAGCTGGGCACCCACGACTTCGATGGAGTGCTCGGAGGTCAAGCGGCGGCGGGCGGTCATGCTGGGGTAGCCGGTGCGGCCTTCCAGGATGAACATCTTGGCGTACTCGCCGGTCTGGATACGCTTCAAGGCATTACGCATGGCAACGCGCGACTCGGCGTTGATGACTTCAGGACCGGTCACGTACTCGCCGTATTCGGCGTTGTTCGAGATCGAGTAGTTCATGTTGGCAATGCCGCCTTCGTAGATCAGGTCGACGATGAGCTTGAGCTCGTGCAGGCATTCGAAGTAGGCCATTTCAGGGGCGTAACCGGCTTCGACCAGGGTCTCGTAACCCATCTTGATCAGTTCGACCGCACCGCCGCACAGCACGGCTTGCTCGCCGAACAGGTCGGTCTCGGTTTCTTCCTTGAAGTTGGTTTCGATGATGCCGGCCTTGCCGCCACCATTGGCCATGGCGTAGCTCAGAGCCAAGTCACGGGCCTTGCCGGTCTTGTCCTGGTGCACAGCCACCAGGTGGGGCACGCCGCCGCCCTGGGTGTAGGTGTTGCGCACGGTGTGGCCAGGGGCCTTGGGGGCGACCATCCACACGTCCAGATCGGCGCGGGGCACGACCTGGTTGTAGTGCACGTTGAAACCGTGGGCGAAGGCCAGCGAAGCGCCTGCCTTGATGTTGGGTTCGACGTTGTTCTTGTACACACCGGCGATGTCTTCGTCGGGCAACAGGATCATGACCACGTCGGCAGACTTGACCGCGTCGTTGACTTCCATCACGTTCAGGCCGGCCTTGCCAACCTTGTCCCACGAAGCGCCACCCTTGCGCAGACCAACCACGACCTTCACGCCGCTGTCGTTCAGGTTTTGCGCGTGGGCATGGCCCTGGCTACCGTAGCCGATGATGGCAACCGTCTTGCCCTTGATCAGGCTGAGGTCGCAGTCTTTGTCGTAAAAAACTTTCATGTTCTTCTTTCAGTAATTTAAAGGTTTGGCGAAATGCCCATCGACAGGCTCAGGGCGAACGTTTA
Organism: uncultured Albidiferax sp.; assembly: GCA_963512605.1. Classification (GTDB taxonomy): domain Bacteria; phylum Pseudomonadota; class Gammaproteobacteria; order Burkholderiales; family Burkholderiaceae_C; genus Rhodoferax_B. The sequence continues at coordinate 13,901 of CAUPNG010000004.1, forward strand.
CCGAAATCGCCAAAAAGAGTCCGTTCGCGTTGAGCCCGTCAAAACGCGCGTACGGACGACTCAACACTTAAACCCGCAAGATGCGTTCGCCCCGGCCAATGCCGCTGGCACCGGTGCGCACGGTTTCCAGAATCGCGCTGCGGTCCATGGCTTCCAGGAAAGCGTCGTTCTTGCCCTGGTCGCCAGTCAGTTCGATGGTGTAGCTCTTTTCGGTCACATCGATGATGCGACCGCGGAAGATGTCGGCCATGCGCTTCATTTCTTCGCGCTCTTTGCCGACCGCACGCACCTTGACCATCATCAGCTCGCGCTCGGTGTAGGCACCTTCGGTCAGATCGACCACCTTGACCACCTCGATGAGGCGGTTCAGGTGCTTGGTGATCTGTTCGATCACGTCGTCCGAGCCCGAAGTCTGGATGGTCATGCGCGACAGCGTCGCGTCTTCGGTGGGAGCCACCGTGAGCGACTCGATGTTGTAACCCCGGGCCGAGAACAGGCCCACGACGCGGGAAAGAGCACCGGGCTCGTTTTCCAGCAAGACAGCAATGATGTGTTTCATAGGACTAGATTCCTCTTTTCGCTGCCCTCCCCCGCACACGGTAATGTGCGGGCTTGGCAAGCAATAGATTCGTCAAAAAATTGATTTACTATCGATTTAATAGCTGCCCACGCTTATCAGATAAGCGAGGGAGCCTCATTTGACTTATAAGTCTTCGCTACCCAAAAGCATCTCGGTAATGCCCTTACCAGCCTGCACCATCGGGAACACGTTCTCGGTGGGGTCGGTGCGGAAGTCCATGAACACCGTGCGGTCCTTCAGTTTGCGGGCCTCGCGCAGGGCGGGCTCCACGTCTTCGGGGCGCTCGATCAGCATGCCGACGTGGCCATAGGCTTCGGCCAGCTTGACGAAGTTGGGCAATGCGTCCATGTAGCTGCTGCTGTAACGGCCGGCGTATTCCACCTCTTGCCACTGGCGCACCATGCCCAAGTAGCGGTTGTTCAGCGAGACGATCTTGATCGGCGTGTTGTACTGCAGGCAGGTGGACAGCTCCTGGATGCACATCTGCACCGAGCCTTCGCCGGTGATGCAATACACCTCGCTGTCGGGCTTGGCCAGCTTGACACCCATGGCGTAAGGAATGCCCACGCCCATGGTGCCCAGACCGCCGGAATTGATCCAGCGGCGGGGTTCGTCAAAGCGGTAGTACTGCGCGGCCCACATTTGGTGCTGGCCCACGTCGGAGGTGATGTAGGTGTCGGCATCCTTGGTCATGTTCCACAGGGTTTCGACCACGTACTGCGGCTTGATCACGTCGCTGGAGCCCATGCTGAACTTCAGGCAGTTGCGGCTGCGCCAGCCTTCGATGGTGCTCCACCAGCTGCCCAGGGCATCGGCATCGGGCTTGGTACCGGCCTCCTTGATCATCGCGATCAACTCGGTCAGCACTTCTTTCACGTCGCCGACGATGGGTACATCGACCTTGACGCGCTTGGAAATGCTCGACGGGTCGATGTCGATATGGATGATCTTGCGTTCGTTTTGCGCGAAATGCTTAGTGTTGCCGATCACGCGGTCATCGAAGCGGGCACCCACGGCCAGCAGCACGTCGCAATGCTGCATGGCGTTGTTGGCTTCAATGGTGCCGTGCATGCCCAGCATGCCCAGGAACTTCTTGTCGCTGGCGGGGTAAGCGCCCAGGCCCATCAACGTATTGGTGCAGGGGTAGCCCAGCATGTCCACCAGGGTGCGAAGTTCTTGCGAGGCATTGCTCAGCAAGACACCGCCGCCGGTATAGATGTAGGGGCGCTTGGCGGCCAACAGCAGTTGCAAAGCCTTGCGGATCTGCCCGCCATGGCCTTTGCGCACCGGGTTATACGAGCGCATGCTGATGGACTCGGGGTAGCCATGGAAAGGAGTCTTCTTGAAAGACACGTCCTTAGGGATGTCTACCACGACCGGGCCGGGGCGACCGGTACGGGCAATATGGAAGGCTTTTTTCAGCGTCTCGGCCAGATCGCGCACATCTTTCACCAGAAAGTTGTGTTTGACGATGGGGCGGGTGATGCCGACGGTGTCGCATTCCTGGAAAGCATCCAGGCCAATGGCGTGCGTAGGCACCTGGCCGCTGATGATCACCATGGGGATGCTGTCCATGTACGCGGTGGCAATGCCGGTGACGGCATTCGTCAGGCCGGGGCCGGAGGTGACGAGGGCCACGCCCACATCACCAGTGGCGCGGGCATAGCCGTCGGCGGCGTGCACGGCTGCTTGCTCGTGGCGCACCAGCACGTGCTGGATGGTGTCTTGTTTATAGAATGCGTCGTAGATGTAAAGAACTGCACCACCGGGGTAACCCCAGATGTGCTTGACGTTCTCGGCCTGGAGGCACTTCACCAGAATCTCGGCACCCATGAGCTCGACAGGAGCTGGGCGTAAAGTACCGGAGGCGGTGGAAGACGAGGATGCTGCTGCGGCCGAAGCGATTTCGGCTTTGTTGATTTCCATGATGAACCTTTGTGAATTTCTCTAACGAAATACCTTGGGTGCCCCTTCACGCACTCTTTTGGAGTTGTGTCGGAACTTAAGACCAAAGCCATGGGCGAGCTGCTTGCATCGCCGAACCATGATCCGTTTGCTTTTTGACTAGCAAGGCGGATTATGGCATCCTCCTACGCGAAAATTGGATGGCGCACCAAGAAAATCGCCGGTCAATGCCATAATCCGCCCGCAAGCGCCCCAGACCGGGGCATTGGGTTTTACAAAAAAACACGCCTTCCACCGATCCGCTCCACAGGCAACTCCCCTTTTGGCCACTGAACGCGAACTTTCCGATTTCCTCAAAAGCGTCGAAAACCGGGCTTTCAAACGCTCGGTCTACCACGTACGCAACGAAGAATCGGCGCTGGACATCGTGCAAGACAGCATGATGAAACTGGCTGAGCACTATGGCGACAAGCCGGTGACCGAGTTGCCCATGCTGTTCCAGCGGATTTTGTCGAACTGCACGCTGGACTGGTTTCGCCGCCAAAAGACCCGCAACGCCCTGTTTTCGAACATGAGCGACTTCGAATCGGCCGACGGCGATGGCGATTTCGACCTGCTGGAGACCTTCCAGTCATCGGACAACACCGAACGCAACGAAAGCGCCGAAGACACCACGGGCCGGGCACAGGTATTGCGTGAAATTGACACCCAGATACAAGAGTTACCAGCGCGTCAACGAGAAGCGTTCTTGATGCGTTACTGGGAAGAGATGGATGTTGCCGAAACCGCCAGCGCCATGGGCTGCTCGGAAGGCAGCGTCAAAACCCACTGCTCCCGCGCAGTACAGTCGCTTAGCAAGGCGCTCAAGGCCAGAGGAATACATTTATGACACAGCTGCAAACCCCCTCCATGCTGTCGGCGCAAGACCGTTTTGCGCGCAACGTCACGGCACGCCTGTCCGAAGGTTCGGCCACCCTGCCGCACGACATTTCCGAACGCCTGCGCATTGCGCGCATGCAGGCCCTGGCCCACCGTAAACAAGTCGTCATGCGCAGCGCCACCGTAGTGGCCAGCCAGGGCGGCGGCACCGCTGCGCTCACCCTGGGTGGCCAAGGTGGCAACGACAACCCCAACTGGTGGGCCCGTGTTGCTGCCGCCTTGCCGCTGCTGGCGCTGGTGGCCGGGCTGCTGACGATTTACGTGGTGCAAAACGACCTGCGTGCCGACGAACTGGCCGAAGTCGATACCGCCCTGCTCACCGACGACCTGCCCACTGCGGCCTACACCGACCCTGGTTTTGTGGAATTCCTCAAGGCCAACCGAGACTCCACCAACCCCTGATCGAAACGGATACGGATGCTGCTATCGCCCTGGAACCTGTGGTTTGCCTCCTGCGTGGCGGTGGTGTTGTCCTTGGGCGTCTTACCGATCGCGTGGGCCGAGACCGAGCCCAATCTTGGCGCGGCCTCCATTCCTTTGGCATCCGCCAGCAAGCCCGACCAAAGGCCGTTGTGGAACGAGCTCACCCCAGCGCAGCAGCAGGCTCTCAAGCCTCTGGCCAAGCACTGGAACAACATCAGCGAGCAGCAAAAACGCAAATGGGTGGCCTTGTCCGTCAACTTTGAAAAAATGTCGCCCACCATGCAGGCTGTACTGCAAGAGCGCATGCTGGACTGGGGTGCCCTCAGCGTGACGCAGCGCAGCCAGGCGCGGCTGAACTATGCCGAAGCCAAACGCCTGTCGCCCGCCGAAAAGCAGGCCAAATGGGAGGCCTACCAAACCCTGGACCCGGAAGAAAAAGCCAAACTGGCCAAGCAGGTGCAAAAAAAGCTGGCCGGTGCCGCCACCGGCGTGAAACTCATCCCGGCGCAAAAGCTGGCCACCGTGCCACCTGAGCGCAAAAACGAGCCCAAAGGCCCGTCGATTGCCACCGGTTCGCACCAGATCAACCCCCGCACCCTGCTGCCGCTGCCCGCCTACCGGTTCAGCACCGGCAATTCCGTCGTGCCCCGCCCGGCCCAGCCCGCCGGACAATGACGGCTACTGCGGCAACTGCCCTCCCCCCCATTGCCCTGACCGCTCCCAGTCTGCGCCGCCGTATGGCCTGCTGGCTGTATGAGGGCATGCTGATGTTTGGCGTGGTCTTCATCGCTGGCTACCTGTTCGGCACCCTGAGCCAGACGCGCAACGCCATGGACAACCGGGCCGGCTTGCAGGCGTTTTTATTCGTCATCTTTGGCATTTACTTCACCTGGTTCTGGGCCAAGGGCCAAACCTTGGCCATGAAGACCTGGAACATCCGCGTGGTGGGCCGCGACGGCCGGGCCATCAGCCAGCCACGCGCCCTGCTGCGCTACGTGTGGAGCTGGCTCTGGTTTCTGCCGCCCTTGGCCGTCATCGCCCCGTTTGGGCTGCCGGTTGGCGAAGCCCTGGTGATTCTGCTGGGCTGGGTGGCTGTTTGGGCGCTGCTAAGCCGCTTTCACCCGCAGCGCCAGTTCTGGCACGACGCACTGGCGGGCACCCGGCTGGTCGGCTCACTCCCCTTGAGCCGCTAACTTTTCATGGAATCGCCGACCGCCCAGAAATCCCGCAAGGGGCTCAACCGCCTGTGGCACGCCGCTGGCTATTCGTTGGCGGGCCTGCGGGCCGGTTGGAATGAGACGGCCTTCCGCCAGGAAGCTATTGCCGCCATGGTGTTGGTGCCGCTGGCCGCCTGGATGGCCCAGACCTGGGTGGAATTTGCCCTGCTGGCGGGCTCGGTGGTGCTGTTGATGGTGGTGGAGTTGCTCAATACCGGGATCGAGACTGCGATTGACCGCATCGGCCCCGAATGGCACCCCTTGTCCAAGCGCGCCAAAGACATGGGCAGCGCGGCGGTGCTGCTGACCGTGCTGATGACGGCCACCATCTGGATTTTGGCGCTGGTGCAGCGCCTGAACGTCTAAACGCCTGGAAAAACTTAGACCGCAGCTTCGTCCTGCTCGCCCGTGCGGATGCGCACCACGCGCTCGACGCTGGTCACAAAGATCTTGCCGTCACCGATCTTGCCGGTCCGGGCGGCGCGGACGATGGCTTCCACACAGCGATCCACCTCTTCGGTTTTCACCACCACCTCGATCTTCACCTTGGGCAGGAAGTCCACCACGTACTCAGCACCGCGGTACAGCTCGGTATGGCCCTTCTGGCGGCCAAAACCCTTGACTTCGGTGACGGTCAGGCCGGTGACGCCGCATTCGGCCAAGGCCTCGCGCACTTCTTCGACTTTGAAAGGTTTCAGGATGGCGGTAATTTGTTTCATATGGCTCAGGTCTCGTTGATTTGGCTTGCAGTCAAGCGCGGAATTTGCTCGTAATAGGATAGCGCCAATCCTTGCCAAAGCTGCGGTGGGTTACCCGGATTCCGACGGGCGACTGGCGGCGTTTGTACTCGTTGATTTTAATCAGCCGGGTCACACGCTCCACGTCGGCGGGGGCAAACCCGGCGGCGATGATGGTCTCTAGGCTTTGGTCGTTTTCCATGTAGCGCTCCAGGATGGCGTCCAGCACCTCGTAGGGCGGCAGGCTGTCCTGGTCGGTCTGGTCAGCGCGCAACTCAGCGCTGGGCGGGCGGGTGATGATGCGCTCGGGAATCGGGTTGCTGCCGGTGCCGTACGGGTCGTTGTCGTTTCGCCAGCGGGCCAGCGCAAACACCAGGGTTTTGGCCACGTCCTTGATGACGGCAAAGCCGCCGGCCATGTCGCCGTACAGCGTGCAGTAGCCGGTGGCCATCTCGCTTTTATTACCGGTGGTTACCACAATGCTGCCGAATTTATTGCTCAAGGCCATCAGCAGCGTGCCGCGGATGCGGGCCTGGATGTTTTCTTCGGTGGTGTCCTCGTCGCGGCCAATGAAGTGCACGGCCAGCGAGGCTTTGAAAGCTTCGAACTCGGGCAGGATGGAGATTTCGTCGTACTGCACACCCACCCGGGCGGCCATGTCGCGTGCGTCGATCCAGGAAATATCGGCGGTGTAGGGCGAGGGCATCATCACCGTGCGCACCCGGTCCTTGCCCAGCGCGTCCACCGCAATCGCCAGCACCAGGGCCGAGTCGATGCCGCCCGACAGGCCCAACAGCACGCCGGGGAAGCGGTTTTTGCCCACATAGTCGCGCAGGCCCAGCACCAGCGCATCCCACAGCTCGGCATGCAGACTGCGCTCAGGCTCGATGGTTGCTACCAATTCAATAGCTGCTTGCGCCCGTACCGTCTGCACAAAGAACAGATTTTCTTTGAAACTGGGGGCGCGGCCACTCAGGGCACCGTCGGCATTGACGCAGAACGAGCCGCCGTCAAACACCACCTCGTCCTGCCCGCCCACGATGTGCGCATACACCAGCGGCAGCGCCACGCTGCGGGCGCGGTCGGCCATGCGCAGCACCCGCTCGCCGCCCTTGCCCATGTGGAAGGGCGAGGCGTTGATGACAGCCAGCAGCTCGGCCCCGGCTTCCTTGGCGGCGCGCGCGGGTGCGTCGAACCAGGCATCTTCACAGATCAACAGGCCCACCTGCACGCCCTCCACCGCAAATACGCACACGCCCTGCCCTGGCGTGAAGTAGCGGCGCTCGTCAAACACCTGGTAATTGGGCAGCTCACGCTTGATGTGCTGGGCCACCAGTTGGCCCTCGCAGAACACGCTGGCGGCGTTGAAACGGTGCTGCACCGCCACCGATTTGGTGCGGTCGTCGCCGCCCTGCGGGTGGCCGACCACCACGTGCAGACCTTTTAACCCGGCGAGTTCGCGGGCCACTGTTTTCACGGCATCATCACAGGCAGCGGTAAAGGCCGGGCGCAGGAACAAGTCTTCGGCCGCGTAGCCGCAAATCGACAGCTCGGGAGTGAGCACCAAACGGGCCCCGTCGGCGTAGGCGGTGCGGGCGGCATCGATGATTTTTTGCGCATTACCGGCCAGGTCGCCGACGACAAAATTGAGCTGGGCAACACAGAGTTTGAGAGTCATGGAAACAAAAAATGCGGTGGTGGCGGCAAGCCAAAACGGGGTGGAAGACAGTCCGACTGATTATGTCATTCGGGTGCTGGACTCGCCCTCGCAGCTTACCGCCGATGCCTGGAACCACCTGCTGGCCTTACAAACCGATGCCAGCCCCTTCATGCGCCATGAATACCTGGCCGCGATGCACGCCAGCGGCAGCGCCACGCCTGCCACCGGCTGGAAGCTGCGGCTGGTCACGGTGTGGCTGGACGACGCACTGCAGGCCGCCTGCGCGCTGTACCTCAAAGACCACTCCTACGGCGAATACGTGTTCGACTGGGCCTGGGCCAACGCCTACCAGCAGCACGGCGTGCCCTACTACCCCAAGGCCGTGGTGGCCGCGCCGTTTACCCCTGTGCCCGGTGCACGGCTGCTGGCGCGGGATGCGGAATCTCGCGCGGTGCTGGTCCAGGCGCTGGTGGCCTGGTGTGAACACGAAAAACTCTCGTCGCTGCACGTGCTGTTTGCCAACCCGGTGGACGTCGCCGCCTGCGCCGATGCCGGTTTAATGCTGCGCCACACCGTGCAATTCCACTGGACGAATACACAAAACGGCTATCGCGACTTCGACGACTTCCTCGCCTCGCTGGCGCAAGATAAACGCAAAAAAATCCGCCAGGAGCGCCGCAAGGTCGCCGATGCGGGCGTGACGTTCCGCTCGGCCCAAGGCCGCGCCATCACGCCGCAAGACTGGGATTTTTTCTACCGCTGCTACGAGCGCACCTACCTGGAGCACGGCAACGCCCCCTACCTGAGCCGCGACTTTTTCCAGCGCATGGCCGATACGATGCCCGAGCACTGGCTGCTATTTGTAGCGGAGCGCACGGTGGATGGAGCCCAGATTCCGATTGCTAGTAGTTTGATAGCTATTACCGCCGATGGAATGGGCGCAGAGGGCCAAAATGGCTTAAAAACCCAAGTCGCCTATGGCCGTTACTGGGGCGCACTGGAGCGCGTGGACTGCCTGCATTTCGAAGCCTGCTACTACCAGCCGCTGCAATGGTGCATAGCCCACGGCGTGGCCCGCTTCGAAGGCGGCGCGCAGGGCGAACACAAAATGGCCCGCGCCCTGCTCCCCGTCAAAACCACCAGCGCCCACTGGTTGGCGCACCCGGCGTTTGCCGATGCGGTAGAGCGGTTTTTAGAGCGCGAGGGGGCGGGCATTGCGGGCTATATGGACGACCTTGCCCAGCGCAGCCCGCTAAAAATTAGCCACCCCGCACAAACATAGTCACCAGCGGCACATCCCCCACCAGGCGGCTGCGGTGCCCGTGCACCTTGTCATCAAACGTCGCCCCCGCAGGCAGCACATCGGCCGAATAAAAATGGTCGCCCGGCTTGAACACCCGGGCGGTGCCGTCCTGCAGGCCAATTTCCATCTGCCCGGCCAAAATCACCACCCACTGCGGGTCGGTGGTGCAGTGGAAGGTGCTGGCAAAGCCCACCGGGCTGTGGCGCAGCTGGAAACCGCCGCTGGCCTGCAGGGCGCTGAGCTGGGAGGTGGGTTTGCCCTCGGTCAGCGGGATCAGTTCGTCGCGGAATTTGGCAACGCCGTCGGTGTCGGTAAAAAGGACTACTTTGGTGAAATCGGTCATGGCAGGTTTTAACAATAGTGTGGTGGGGATCATAAGTTGTAGACCTGATAATCCCACCCCATGAATCCCTTGCTCTCCACCCTCCAGCCCTACCCTTTCGAGCGGCTCAAGCAACTTTTCGCCAGCGTCACCCCCAACCCCGCTTACCGCGCCATCAGCCTCGGCATTGGCGAGCCCAAGCACGCCACGCCCGCGTTCATCGAGCAGGCGATGCTGGCAGGTATCAAAGGCCTGTCGGGCTACCCGGCTACGGGTGGCGAACCGGCCCTGCGCACGGCCATGGCGCAATGGATCCAGCGCCGCTACGGCCTGGAGCTGAGCCCCGCTACCCAGGTATTGCCGGTGAATGGATCGCGCGAGGCGCTGTTTGCGTTTGCCCAGACAGTGATCGACCCCACCCAGCCGGGTGCCACCGTGGTCTGCCCGAATCCGTTCTACCAAATCTACGAAGGCGCAGCGCTGCTGGCCGGGGCCACGCCCTACTATGCCCCCAGCGACCCGGCGCGCAACTTCGCAGTGGACTGGGACAGCGTGCCAGCCGAAGTCTGGGCGCGCACCCAGCTGCTGTTCGTCTGCTCGCCCGGCAACCCCACCGGCGCGGTGATGCCGTTGAGCGAATGGCAAAAGCTGTTCAACCTGAGCGACAAGTACGGCTTTGTGATCGCCTCCGACGAGTGCTACAGCGAGATTTACTTCCGTGACGAGCCGCCGCTGGGCGGACTGGAAGCCGCTGCCAAGCTGGGCCGGAGCGATTTCAAGAACCTGATCGCCTTCACCAGCCTGTCCAAGCGCAGCAATGTGCCCGGCCTGCGCAGCGGTTTTGTGGCGGGCGACGCGGCACTGATCAAGCCGTTTTTGCTCTACCGCACCTACCACGGCAGCGCCATGGGGCCGGTGGTGCAGTCGGCCAGCCTGGCGGCCTGGAACGACGAAGCCCATGTGGTGGAGAACCGCGCCCTGTACCGCAGCAAATTTGCCGAAGTCACGCCCATCCTGGCCGAGGTGATGGATGTGGCCCTGCCCGACGCGGGTTTTTACCTGTGGGCGCAGGTGCCCGGCCCGGCGCTGGTGGACGGGTTGGACAGCGATGTGGCCTTCGCCCGCGACCTGCTGGCTGCCTACAATGTCACGGTGCTGCCCGGCAGCTACCTGGCGCGCGAGGCCCATGGCCAGAACCCGGGCCGCCAGCGCATCCGCATGGCCCTGGTGGCCGAGACCGCCGAATGTGCCGAAGCCGCTACCCGTATCCGCCAATTCATCCAATCCAAAACCTGAACCAAAGAAAAACATGACACAACAACTCCAAGCCACCATCGAAGCCGCATGGGAAGACCGCGCCAACCTGTCGCCCACCGCCTCAACCGCTGAAGTGCGCGAAGCCGTCGAGCATGTGCTGAGTGAGCTGAACAACGGCCACCTGCGCGTCGCCACCCGCGAAGCCGTGGGCCAGTGGACGGTGCACCAGTGGATCAAGAAAGCCGTGCTGCTGTCGTTCCGCCTGAAAGACAACGAAATCATGCAAGCCGGTTCCCTGGGCTTCTACGACAAGGTGCCCACCAAGTTCGCCCACCTCAGCGCCGACGAAATGAAAGCCACCGGCGTGCGCGTGGTGCCGCCCGCTGTGGCTCGCCGCGGCAGTTTCATCGCCAAGGGCGCGGTGCTGATGCCTTCCTACGTCAACATCGGTGCCTACGTGGGTGAAAACACCATGGTCGACACCTGGGCCACCGTGGGTTCGTGCGCGCAGATCGGCAAGAACGTGCATTTGAGCGGCGGCGTGGGCATTGGCGGCGTGCTGGAACCCCTGCAGGCAGGCCCCACCATCATCGAAGACAACTGCTTTGTGGGCGCGCGCTCCGAAGTGGTCGAAGGTGTGATCGTCGAAGAAAACTCGGTCATCTCCATGGGCGTGTACATCGGCCAGAGCACCCCCATCTACGACCGTGCCACCGACACCGTGACCTATGGCCGCGTACCCTCGGGTTCGGTGGTTATCAGCGGCACCCTGCCCAAGGACGGCGGCAAGTACAGCCTGTACGCGGCCATCATCGTCAAGCGCGTGGACGCGCAAACGCGCTCCAAGACCAGCCTGAACGACCTCCTGCGCGATTGATTTCACGACCCCATCGGAGGTAAGCCATGAGCACTATGGAACGCATCCTGCGGTTAATGCAGGAGAAAAAGGCCTCCGATGTCTACCTGTCGGCCAACGCGCCCGCGCTGATCCGCATCAACGGGCAGTGCGTGCCGGTCAACAGCCAGCTGCTGCAGTTTGACGCGCCGCGCAGCCTGCTGGCCGAAATAGTACCGGCCGAAAAAATCACCGAGCTGGAAGCCACGGGCGAGCTGAACATGGCCATCTCGGTGCCCGGCGTGGGGCGGTTCCGCGTCAGCGCCATGCGCCAGCGCGGCAGTTATTCGGTGGTGGTGCGCTACATCAACGTGGAGGTGCCGCTGCTCAGCAGCCTCAAGGTGCCCGCCATCCTGGGCGACCTGGTGATGCAAAAGCGCGGCCTGCTGCTGATGGTGGGCTCTACCGGAGCCGGTAAGACCACCACCCAGGCGGCCATGATCGACCACCGCAACCAGCGCGCGGGCGGCCATATCCTGACCATCGAAGACCCGATCGAGTACCTGTACAAAAACAAGCGCTCCATCGTTAACCAGCGCGAAATCGGCACCGACACCGCCTCCCTGGAAGTGGCCCTGAAGAACGCCCTGCGCCAGGCCCCGGACGTGATTTTGATCGGCGAAATCCGCGACCGCGAAACCATGTCGGCGGCCATTGCCTACGCCCAGACCGGCCATTTGTGTATGGCCACCCTGCACGCCAACAACTCCTACCAGGCGCTGAACCGCATCGTCAACTTCTACCCGGTGGAAGTGCGCGCCACCATGCAGGCCGACCTGGCCGTGGCGCTGAACGCCATCGTCTCGCAGCGGCTGGTGCGCACGCCCTCGGGCGAACGCGTGCCCGCGGTGGAGATCATGCTCAACACCTTGCTGGTGGCCGACATGATCGAAAAAGGCGATATCGGCGGAGTGAAGGAAGCCATGGAGAAGTCGCTGGCCGAAGGTTCGCAAACCTTCGAGAGCGACCTGGCCCGCATGATCACCGAGGGCGTGATCGACCGCAAGGAAGGCCTGTCCAACGCCGATTCGGCCACCAACCTGATGTGGCGGCTGCAAAACGACTTTGCCCGCGCCAGCCAGAAGGCCGAGGTCGAAGTGCAACAGGCCGAGGCCGACGACGAACCCAGCTTTTCCGACTTCACCTTGGATGTGCGGCCTTAACCTTTGCGGCCTTCATTTTTCTACTTATGTCCCAGACCCTGTACCTGGCCGAGCAACTGATTGCCCAGCCCTCTGTCACCCCGGACGACGCGCACTGCCAGCCCCTGATCGCCGAGCGCCTGGCCCCGCTGGGCTTTGTGTTTGACACCATCGAGAGCGGCCCGGAGAACTTCCGCGTCACCAACCTGTGGGCAGTGCGCCGCAGCACTTTTAAGGGTTTTAAGGCTCCAGCGCTTACTCCATCGGCGCAAGCAGCTCCTAAACTCATAGCATTTGCAGGCCACACCGATGTGGTGCCCACCGGCCCGCTGGCGCAGTGGGGCAGCGACCCGTTCACCCCCACACACCGCGACGGCAAATTGTTTGGCCGGGGCGCGAGCGACATGAAAACCTCCATCGCGGCCTTCGTGGTGGCGGTGGAAGAGTTTCTGGCCGCCCAGCCCGACACCCCGCTGTCCATCGCTTTGCTGCTCACCAGCGACGAAGAAGGCCCCTCGGTCGACGGCACGGTGGTGGTCTGCAAGCTGCTCAAAGAGCGCGGCGAACACATCGACTACTGCATCGTCGGCGAACCCACGGCGGTAGAACGCACCGGCGACATGGTCAAGAATGGCCGCCGCGGCAGCATGAGCGGCAAGCTCACCATCCGGGGCGTGCAGGGCCACATCGCCTACCCGCAGCTGGCCAAGAACCCCATCCACCTGGCCATGCCCGCCCTTGCCGAGCTGGTGGCCACGACCTGGGACAGCGGCAACGCCTTCTTCCAGCCCACCAGCTGGCAAATGAGCAATATCCACGCGGGCACCGGGGCCAACAACGTCATCCCCGGCACCGTGGTGGTGGACTTCAACTTCCGCTTCTGCACCGAATCCACGCCCGACGGCCTGCAGCGCCGCGTGCACGAGGTGCTGGACCGCCACGGCCTGAGCTACGACATCGCCTGGACGGTAGGCGGCCTGCCCTTCTTGACCACCCCCGGCACCCTGGTCGATGCGGTGCGCGCCGCCATCCTGGCCGAGACCGGCATCACCACCGAGCTATCGACCACCGGCGGCACCAGCGACGCGCGCTTCATCGCCCAGATCTGCCCGCAGGTCATCGAATGCGGCCCGCCCAACGCCACCATCCACAAGATTGACGAGCACATCGTGGTGGCCGACATCGAGCCTTTGAAAAACATCTACCGCCGTACGCTCGAAAACCTGTCCCTCCAGCCATGAACGTCCTTTCCCTCATCGAACAATCAGCCGCCCAGCTCACCGCCGCAGGCGTGTCTTTCGGCCACGGCACTACCAACGCATTCGACGAGGCCGCCTGGCTGGTGATGTGGAAACTGGGCCTGCCGCTGGACGATCTGGATTCTGTAGAAAATCAGGTTGTCACGCCCGAGCATCTTGCGCAGGTAGCTACACTTTTGGAAGCACGCATCCTCAGCCGCAAGCCCGCCGCCTACCTCACCCAAGAGGCCTGGCTGCAAGGCGTGCCGTTTTACGTGGACGAACGTGCCATCGTGCCGCGCAGCTTCATCGCCGAGCTGTTGATGGACGGCGGCATCGACTACTGGCTGCTGGAGACCACCCACCGCGTGCTCGACCTGTGCACCGGCAACGGCAGCCTGGCCGTGCTGGCGGCCATGGTCTACCCCGAGGTGCAGGTCACCGCCGCCGACATCAGCCCCGATGCCCTGGCCGTGGCCCGCATCAATATCGACAAACACAGCCTGCAATCGCGCATCACCCTGGTGGAGTCGGACGGCCTGGCCCAGGTGGGCGGTCCGTTTGACCTGATTTTGTGCAACCCGCCCTACGTCAACAGCCAGAGCATGGCCGCCCTGCCCGCCGAATACCAGGCCGAGCCCGCGCTGGCGCTGGAGGGCGGGAAAGACGGTATGGACTTTGTGCGCAAACTGCTGCAAGAGGTTTCTGCGAAAATGGCCCCTCTCGCGGTGCTGGTTCTGGAAATCGGCAACGAGCGCGAACACTTCGAAGCCGCCTTCCCCGCGCTCGAAGTGGTGTGGTTAGACACCAGCGCAGGCGAAGACCAGGTTTTGCTCGTAACACGCGAAGCCCTCGCCATCCTTTAGTTTTTCTTGACGATCGTTTTGTGGTCGTCGCACTCCCGATGATCACCCTTAAAAATGTCGTTTTGCGCCGCAGCGCCAAGGTCCTGCTAGACAGCGCCAATGTCACCATCAACCCCGGCGAAAAGGTCGGCCTGGTCGGCCGCAACGGCGCGGGCAAATCGACGCTGTTTGCACTGCTCAACGGCACGCTGCACGAAGACGGCGGCGACTTCTACGTGCCTGCGCAGTGGCGGCTGGCCCAGGTGGCCCAGGACATGCCTGAGACCGACCAAAGCGCCACCGACTTTGTGGTCGAGGGCGACACCAACCTGCTGGCCGCCCAGCAAGAGGTCGATGCCTCCGAGCTGACCGACGACGGCGAACGCATGGCCAACGCCTACATGGCGCTGTACGACGCGGGCTCGGGCGACGCGCAGGCCCGGGCACAGGCCTTGATTTTGGGACTGGGTTTCAAAACCACCGAACTGGACAACCCGGTGAATAGCTTCTCGGGTGGCTGGCGCATGCGCCTGCAGTTGGCGCGCGCCCTGATGTGCCCATCCGACCTGATGCTGCTCGACGAGCCGACCAACCACTTGGACTTGGACGCGCTGGTGTGGCTGGAAGCCTGGCTCAAGCGCTACACCGGCACCATGCTGGTCATCAGCCATGACCGCGAATTCCTGGATGCCATCACCGACGTGACTGTGCATATTGAGACCGCCAAGCTGAACCGCTACGGCGGCAACTACAGCAAGTTTGAAGACATGCGCGCCGAGAAGATGGAGCAGCAGTCGGCATCGTTTTCCAAACAGCAGGACAAGATTGCCCATTTGCAGAAGTTCATCTCGCGCTTCAAGGCCCAGGCCAGCAAGGCCAAGCAGGCGCAAAGCCGGGTCAAGGCGCTGGACCGCATGGAAAAGATTGCGCCGCTGCTGGCCGAGGCGGAGTTCACCTTCGAGTTCAAAGAGCCCGCCAACCTGCCCAACCCGATGCTGTCGATGTCGGATGCCACCTTTGGCTATCCGCCGCCCGAGGACGCGCCCGAAGGCACTGGCCCCACGGTCATCGTGCAAAAGGTCAACAAATCGGTGCTGGCAGGCCAGCGCATCGGCATTCTGGGTGCCAACGGCCAGGGTAAATCGACCCTGGTGAAAACCGTGGCGCGGGCGCTCACGCCCATCCACGGCGAGATTCTGGAAGGCAAGGGCCTGAACATCGGCTACTTCGCCCAGCAAGAGCTGGACGTGCTGCGCCCCGCCGACACCCCGCTGGAGCACATGATCCGCCTGGTGAAAGAAACCACCGCCGCGGGCAAACTGGCCGGCCAGGGCACGCGCGAGCAAGACCTGCGCAGCTTCTTGGGCACCTTCAACTTCAGCGGCGACATGGTCAAGCAGGCCGTGGGCAGCATGAGCGGCGGCGAAAAAGCCCGCCTGGTGCTGTGCATGATCGTCTGGCAGCGCCCGAATTTGCTGCTGCTGGATGAGCCTACCAACCATTTGGACCTGGCCACCCGCGAAGCGCTGGCGATGGCGCTGAACGAGTTTGAAGGCACGGTGATGCTGGTCAGCCACGACCGGGCCCTGCTGCGCTCGGTGTGCGACGAGTTCTGGATGGTCTCGCGCGGCGGGGTCGAGCCGTTTGACGGCGACCTAGACGACTACCAGCGTTACCTGCTGGACGAAGCCAAGCGCATGCGCGAAGCCGCCAAGGAAGCGGGCAAAGTCGCCGCACCAGCGCCTGCGCCGGTGGTGGTGGCCGCCCCGGTGGTCAATACCAAGGCCTTGCAGCGCGACCTGGACAAGATCGACACGGAAATGGCCGCCCTGCAGCTGGAAAAAGACGGGCTGGACGAAAAACTGGCCGCTGCCAAAAATCCGCATGAAATCGGCCAAGCTGGCAAGCGGCTCAAAAAAGTCACCGCCGACATGGCTGCGCTGGAAGTGCGCTGGATGGCGCTGTCGGAACAGCTGGAATCCGCCGGTGCCATGGCAACTTAACAAAGTCAGGGTAAAGTGAAGCTTCTCGCTAACTTTGTATACGGAGATTTTTTATGTTTTCTTTGATCGGCACCATCATCGTGGGTTTGATCGTGGGTTTGATCGCCCGGGCCGTGAAGCCCGGTGACGACAAGCTGGGCTTCATCATGACGGCGATTCTGGGTATTGCAGGCTCGTTCGGTGCCAGCTACATCGGCCAAAGCATGGGCTGGTACGCGCCTGGCGCAGCGGCAGGCTGGATTGCCTCGGTGGTGGGTGCCATCGTCTTGCTGGTGATCTACAGCATGGTGGCCAAGAAGTAATAGCAGCCGAACTTGCACTTGGTGCAGAAATAAGAGGGGCTTGCGCCAAACGGGTGCAAGCCTCTTTTTTTGCACCGTTTTGGCTCAAATAATTCATTTTAATTTTTATTGATTTATTTGATTCAATTTGCTATCTTTGCGGCTCCAGACATTTGCAATGCACACCGCTGTCGGAAATACATCCTTCAACCCGGTTTTTCAGGAGTAGCCCGCATGAAATTCACATCGCTCGTCGCCACTGTCGCTTTGACGGTCGGCACATTCACCGCCGCCACCTCGGCCCTGGCCGCCGACTGGACAGTCGGCGCCAACATCGGCAATGTGCCCTGGGAGTTCCAGGACGCGACCGGCAAGTTTGTCGGCTTCGAGATCGACCTGGTCAATGAAGTGGCCAAGCGCGCGGGCAAGTCGGTGCAGATCGAGAACATTCCGTTCAACGGCCTTTTCCCCGCCGTGCAGTCGGGCCGCATCCAGATCGCCATCTCCAGCATCACCATCACGCCCAAGCGCCTGGAATCGCTGGCCTTTGCCCAGCCTTACTACGACAGCGACCAGTCCCTGTCGGTGCTGAAAGCCACCAAGATCGACAAGCTGGAAGACCTGGCAGGCAAGACCGTGGGTGTGGACACCGCGTCCACCGGCGACATCTATGCCACGCAGAACACCGCCAAGCTGAAGATCGCCACCATCTCCCGCTACGAAGGCCTGGCCCCGGCCATGCTGGACCTGGCATCGGGCCGCATCGACGGCTACATCAGCGACATCCCGGCCGTGGAGTACTACATCAAGGACAAACCGCAGTACCGCATTGCCGCGCGCATTCCCACCAACGAGCGCTACTCCTTCATGTATGCCAAGAACTTTGCCGACGCGGCCAAGGTGAACGACATCCTGACCACGCTGAAGAAAGAGGGCTTTGTGGCCGCCACACACAAGAAATGGTTTGGCACCACACCGCCAGATACCTCGTCCAGCGTGATGGTCATGGACATCCCCAAGTAATAAGAACCTGACGGCCTCCGCATGAATCTGCTCGACACCTTCTTTAACTGGCCGGTTTTCCGGGATGCCCTGCCTTTGCTGCTGCAGGGGCTGTGGACCACGATTCTGCTGGGGGCCGTGAGCATTGTGCTGGGCTTTGTGGGCGGCTTGTTGCTGGCGCTGTTGCGGCTGTACGGCCCAGCCTGGCTGCGCACCATCGCCCGCATCTACATCGACGTGTTCCGCTCGATTCCGCTGCTGGTCTTGCTGGTGCTGGTGTACTACGCCCTGCCCTTTGTGGGTCTACGGCTGACATCGTTTGCCGCTGCCACGGCGGCGCTGTCGCTGGTGTCGTGTGCGTACACCGCAGAAATTATGCGGGCGGGCATCGAGGCCATTCCCAAGGGCCAGTTTGAGGCGGCCGATGCCATCGGACTGGGCTTTTTCAGCAGCATGCGCGACGTGGTGCTGCCCCAGGCCCTGCGTATCGTGGTGCCGCCGCTGACCAGCAACTGCATCAATGTGCTCAAAGACACGGCCCTGGCCTCGGTGGTGGCCATGCCCGACCTGCTAAAGCAGGCCACCCAGGCCCAGGCCCTGGCCGCCAATCCTACGCCCTTGATCGGCGCAGCGGTGCTGTACCTGCTGCTGTTACTGCCCCTGGTGCGGCTGGTGGGCTTTTTTGAAGCGCGGCACCGTGCTGCCACACGCTAAGAACCATATGACGGCACTCATCCAAATCCGGGGGCTGTGCAAGTCCTACGGCACATTCCAAGCCCTGCACAGCATCGACCTGGACGTACGCACCGGGGAGGTGGTGGTGGTGATCGGCCCGTCGGGCTCGGGCAAATCCACGCTGATCCGCTGCATCAACCTGCTGGAGGACTACCAGGGCGGCGAGATTGTGGTGGACGGTGAAAAAGTGGTGCGCGGCAAGGCCCTGGCCAAGGTGCGCGCCGAAGTGGGCATGGTGTTCCAGAGCTTTAACCTGTTTCCGCACCTCACGGCACTCGCCAATGTGGCGCTGGGCCCGCTGCGGGTTCGCCACATGCCCAAACGCGAGGCCGAGGCCCGCGCCCTGGCGCTGCTGGACAAGGTGGGCCTGGCCGCGCACGCGCACAAGCTGCCAGGCCAGTTGTCGGGCGGCCAGCAGCAGCGGGTGGCGATTGCGCGGGCGCTGGCCATGGAGCCCAAGGTGCTGCTGTTTGACGAGCCCACCTCGGCGCTAGACCCGGAAATGGTCGGCGAGGTGCTGGACGTGATGCAAGCCCTGGCGCGCACCGGCGTGACCATGGTGATCGTGACGCACGAGATGGGTTTTGCACGCCGCGTGGCCGACCGGGTGATTTTTATGGAAGCCGGGCGGGTCATCGAACAGGCGCCGCCCGCCGAATTTTTCAGCGCGCCCCGCGAGGAGCGCACCCAGGCCTTCTTACAAGCCATTCTTCAACACTGATTTTTCTATGCCGCAAGCTCTCAATCTAGACCACATCCGCGCCGAGTTTCCGGCTCTGGGCAACGACTGCGCCTACCTGGACAACGCCGGTGGCTCCCAGGTGCTGCGCCGCGTGGCCGACCGGGTGCGCGACTACCTGCTGACCAGCAGCGTGCAACTCGGCGCCAGCTACGCCCAGTCGCAAGATGCCGGAGCCAAGGTATTGGCGGCCCGCCGCGCGGTGGCCGAACTCATCAACGCCCCGTTTGACGACGAGGTGGTCATGGGCGGCTCCACCACTTCGCTGATGTTCCAGGTGACGCAGGCCATCCAGCTGGGCATCCAGCCCGGCGATGAGGTCATCGTCAGCAATACCGACCACGAGGCCAATATCGGCGGCTGGATGCGGCTGCAGGCGGCGGGTGCGGTGGTCAAGGTGTGGGAAGTGAACCCCGAAACCCTGGCACTGGACCTGGCCGACCTGGACCGGCTGTTGTCGCCCCGCACCCAATGGGTCGCAGTAACGCACGCCTCCAACATCCTGGGCACCATCAATCCGGTGGCCGAGATTGCCCGCCGGGTACACGCCGTGGGCGCGCGTCTGTGCGTGGATGCCGTGGCCTATGCGCCGCACAGGCTGGTGGACGTGCAGGCCAGCGGGGCAGATTTGTACGTGTTCAGCTTCTACAAGGTGTTTGGCCCGCACTACGCGGTGCTGTGGGTGCAGCGCGAGCTGCTGCTGTCGCTGCCCAGCCTGAACCACTATTTCATCGGTGCCGACGTGCTGCCGTACAAGCTGCAGCCGGGCAATGTGAACTACGAACTCTCGTACGGCTGCATGGGCATCAACGACTACCTGATCGCTGTGGGCAGCCAGCTGGGATCTACGGGCGCTGCACGGCAAAAGATGCAGTGCGCCTTCAATGCCTTTGAGCAACACGAGGACGCGCTGGCCGAACGGCTGCTGGCGTATCTGCGCGGCAAGAAGTCGGTGCGCATTATCGGCATGGACAGCGCAGCCCAGGGCGGCCGGGTGCCCACCATCAGTTTCATGGTGGCCGGGCAAATGTCGGAGTCCATCGTGCGCCATACCGACCGGTTCGGCATCGGCATCCGTTTTGGCGACTTCTATGCCAAGCGCCTGGTCGAGTCGCTGGGCTTGCACACCCAGGGCGGCGTGGTACGCGTCTCCATCGCCCACTACAACACCTTTGCCGAGATCGACAAGTTGGTAAAACACCTGGACGAGGTCATCGCATGAGCACAACGTTAATCCGCAATGGCCGCATCATCACCGCCACCGACGACTACGTGGCCGACGTGCTGATGCAAGACGGCGTGATCCACACCATTGGCCGCAACATCCAGGTCGGTGAAGACGTGGCCATCGTCGATGCCACCGGCTTGTACGTGCTGCCCGGCGGCGTGGACACCCATGTGCACCTGGAAAACGTGATCGGCCCCACGATCACCTGCGACACCTTTGCCAGCGGCACCAAGGCCGCGGCCTTTGGCGGCACCACCACCATCGTCGACTTTGCGCTGCAAACGCCCACCGACTCGCCCCTGGCGGCCATTGCCCGCGCCCAGCGCAGCGCCGAGTCGCAGGTGGCGGTGGACTTCAGCTTCCACGTCATCATCACCCGGGTGGACGAGCAGGTACTGCAGGACGTGCGTTACGCCATGCGCCACGAGGGCGTGACCAGCTTCAAGATGTTCATGGCCTACCCCGGCGTGATGATGGCCGACGACGCCGCTATCTTCCGCATGCTGCGCCAGGTGGGGGCCGACGGCGGCATGGTGGCCCTGCACGCCGAAAACGGCACGGTGATTGACCTGCTGATCAAGGAAGCGCTGGAAGCCGGCCACACCTCGCCGCGCTACCACGCCCTGACCCGCCCGGCCATCATGGAAGGCGAAGCCACCCACCGCGGCATCCGCCTGGCCGAGCTGGCGAATGCGCCCATCTACTTTGTGCACGTCTCCAGCAACCAGGCGCTGAAGCACATCGTGGCCGCCCGGGCCGAAGGCATTCCGGTGTTTGCCGAAACCTGCCCGCACTACCTGCTGTTTGACGACTCGGTCTACAACACGGACGAGGTGGAAATCGCCAAATACGTGATGACCCCGCCCCTGCGCACCCCCGACGACCAAAAGCACCTGTGGCGCGCCCTGCGCTACGACGACCTGCAGGTCATCGCTACAGACCACTGCCCGTTTTGCATGAAAGAAGGCCACCTGGGCTACCGCATGCAAAAAATGCGCGGCAAGGACGACTTCTCGCTGATCCCCAACGGCGCGCCAGGCATAGAGACGCGCCTGGTCAGCCTGTTCGACATCGGCGTGATGCAGGGAAAGCTGTCGCTGAACCGCTTTGTCGAGCTGACCTCCACCACCCCGGCCAAGCTGTTTGGCCTGTTCCCCAAGAAGGGCACCATCGCCGTGGGTAGCGATGCCGACGTGGTGCTGTTCGACCCCGCCGCCAGCCAGACCATTTTTGCCAAAGACCTGCACGGCAACTGCGACTACACCTTGCTGGAAGGCCGCACGCTGCGCGGCCAGGTGAAAAAAGTGTTTCTGCGCGGCACGCTGATCGTGGACGGGCCCCAGTGGCTGGGCCGCGAAGGCATGGGCCGGTTTGTGCCGCGCGGCGAGGTGCGGGCATTCTAAGCTTTGCTATTCTTTTTAAGTCTATTTTTGATAGCTGCTTGCGCCTATTCCATAAGCGCAGGCTGCCAATTTAATCGTTAAAAAATGGCCATTATTTTCAGAATAGGGGTTTGACCATGCGGCGGCCCACCCAGCCCGTATGATTGCTATATGGATAAGAGCAAACCAAGCAATCTGGATGCGCTGCGGGAGCTGATTGCCCGCGAAAGCGAACGCCTCACGCCGCGCATGCGCGATGCGGCCCGCTACGCGGTCGACCACCCCAATGACATCGCGCTGAATCCGGTCGCTACAGTGGCGGCGGCGGCCCAGATCGCGCCCGCGGCCTTCATCCGCATGGCCAAGGCGTTGGGGTTTGATGGCTACTCCGACCTACAGCGGTTGTTCCGCGCACCCCTACAGCACGCGGGCAAGCCCACTTTTCGCGAGCGTATCCGCCACTTTGGCGGTGAGCAGACGCTGGACAACCCCGACGACCCGGCCGAAGTGCTGCGCGCCTTTAGCCAGGCCAACGTGGTGTCGCTGGAGCATTTGCAGGACGATGCCGCCAGCCTGCCGCTGCAGGAAGCCATTGCCCTGATCCAGAACGCCCGCATCGTGCACGTGCTGGGCCTGCGCCGCTCGTACGCGGTGGCCGCCTACCTGGCCTACGCGCTGAACCGGGTCGGCCAGCCCGCCGTACAGATCACCGGCCTGGGCGGTGCCATCGCCGAGCAGGCCAGCACCGCCAGCCCACAAGACCTGCTGATCGCCATCAGCTTCCCGCCCTACGCGGCCGACACCCTGCAGGTCTGCGAACAGGTGCGCCTGCGCGGTGCCAAGCGGCTGGCCATCACCGATGCCTTCATGAGCCCGGTGGCCAAGGGGGCCGACCTGGTGCTGGAGGTGAACGATGCCAAGCTGCTGGGCTTTCGCTCGCTGACTTCGGCCATGTGCCTGGCCCAAACCCTGGCCATGGGCCTGGCCTTCGCCAAGCGCAATAAACGCTCCAAAAAGACGCCGCTGGTGGCGGACCTGGACGACATCGACTGCTGATATGACCACCCTGGCGATTGAACCCCTGACAGTCGAAGCCTTCCGCCCCTTTGGTGACGTGATAGCAGCCAGCGACAGCGCGCGGCACTTCACCATCAACGATGGCTTTGCCGAGCGCTACCACGACCTAGCCTCTATCGACGTGGCCAGCGGCGGTGGGCGGGCTATCCTGAGTATTTTCAAAGCACTGCCGCGCAGCCTGCCGATGCAGCTGGTGCTGCTGGAGCGGCACCCACTGGGCAGCCAGGCGTTCATGCCGCTCTCAGGCCTGCCGTATCTGGTGGTGGTGGCCGAGGCCAGACCGGTGCCGAACTTGGCGCAGGTCCGCTGCTTTCGCGCAGCGCCCGGCCAGGGGGTGAACTACGCCCGCGGCACCTGGCACCACCCGCTGATTGCGCTGCAGTCACCCAGCGACTTTCTGGTGGTGGACCGGGGAGGTGCGCCAGGAGACGCGAATTGCGATGAACACCCGCTGGCGGGTGAGCCGATCTGGATTACGGGGTAGGCAAGGAATCCATCGCACCCGCAATCGCACCGGGCGTAGTGAACCAGATATCGCCACGGTGCCGTGCAATGTGCTGCAACGCCCGGCGCAGGTGCCGCAAGCGGTACGGTTGGCCCACGATGTAAGGGTGCAGCGCAATGCCCATCACCAGCGGCTGGGCCAGGGACTGGAGCAGCATTTCGTCGAAGTTATCAATGACCATCTGGGCGAAGTCTTTGCCATCCATCTGGCGGCCCATGACCATGGGAATGTCGTTGAGCTCCTGCGGATACGGAATCGACCAGATGGGGCCGCTGCGGGTCTGCATGGCCACCGGCTGGTCGTCGTGGCACCAGTTCAGGGTGTAGCGGTAGCCAGTCTCGCGCAGCAAGTCGGGGGTGAGTGCGGTTTCGGCAATCCAGGGCGAGAGCCAGCCTGCGGGTGCGGTGCCGCTGTGCTGCAGTATCTTGTCGCGGCAAGACTGCAGCAGATCGCGTTCCAGGGCTTCGTCCATGCCGTTTTGCCGCTCGGCATTGGTGTGGCCATGGCCAATGAGTTCGTCGCCCCGCGCCACGCAGGCCGCGATGACTTCGGGGCAGTGTTCGTACAAAGCGGTGTTGATCAGCGTGCCGGTGGGCAGGTCCAGCGTGTCAAACAGCTCCAGGCAGCGCCAAACACCCACCCGGTTGCCGTACTCGCGCCAGCTGTAGTTCAGCACATCCGGCTGCGGCGACACCGGCCCCAGGTTGGCTCCCAAGCCTTCGCCGAAAGCGAAGTGTTCGATGTTGAAGCCCAGGTACACCGCCAGTCGCGCCCCGTTGGGCCAGCGGTAGTCAGGCCGCTGGTGGATGGCCGAGTAGGCGAAACGACCGTGGCCGGGAACCGTACGGTAGCGGTCAGGCATGCCCCGACCTATTCGCGCAACTCCATGCTCCGGTTGACCCGCAGCGCCACCAAGGTGCAGATCGCCCCCGACAGAAGGTAAATGCTGACGTAGGCCAGTCCGAAATGGGCCGACAAACCCAGGGCGACCAGGGGCGCAAAAGCCGCACCAATCAGCCAGGCAAAGTCCGACGTCAAAGCGGCGCCGGTGTACCGGTACTGGGGCTCGAAGTTGGAGCTCACCGCACCGGCAGCCTGACCGTAAGACAAGCCCAGCAGGGCAAACCCCACCAGAATGAATACGTTCTGCCGGAAGGGTTCACCGTCCAACAGCATGGGCGCGAACAGGCTGAAAATGCCAATCAGCACCGCCAAACTGCCCAGCGTGCTACGCCGCCCCACGCGGTCCGCAATCAAGCCGGAGGCGATGATGCCCAGCATGGCTACCGCTGCACCGACCATCTGGACGATCAACACGTCGGCGACGGGCTGCGTGGCGTACAAGGTGATCCAGGACAGCGGGAAAACCGTCACCAAATGGAAGAGTGCGTAGCTGGCAAGCGCGGCAAAGGCACCGATCAACAGGTTGCTGCCCTGTGCCTGCACGAGGTCGCCCACACGGCTGGGCTCCAGCTTGTGCTCATTGAGCAAATGGTCGTATTCGTCGGTCACCACCAAGCGCAGGCGGGCAAACAGCGCCACCACGTTGATAGCAAAAGCCACGTAAAACGGATAGCGCCAGCCCCAGTCCATAAAGTCCACAGGCCACAGGCTGGAATGCAAGAACAGGAACAGGCCGCTGGCCACAATGAAGCCGATGGGCGCGCCCAGCTGGGGAATCATGGCGTACCAGCCACGGCGATTCTTGGGGGCATTCAATGCCAGCAGCGAAGGCAGGCCGTCCCAGGATCCGCCCAGCGCGATGCCTTGCAGGAAACGCAGTATCGACAGCAGTACGATGGAGGTGAAGCCCAGGCTGGCGTAGCCCGGTAAAAAGGCAATCCCCACAGTGGCGATGCCCAGCAAAAATAGCGACCCGGTCAGTTTGGCACCGCGTCCCCAACGCCGCTGGATGGCCATGAAGGCCACCGTTCCGATGGGCCGCGCGATAAACGCAAACGAGAAGATCACGAACGAGTACAACGTGCCGTCGAGACGGCTCTCGAACGGGAAAAATATCTCGGGGAACACCAGCACCGAGGCGATGCCGTAGACGAAATAGTCAAAGTACTCGGAGGCCCGCCCAATGATCACGCCGATGGCGATTTCACCGGGTGCTATCTTGGAGTGGTCTGCAACGGAAGCCCTCGCGTCCCGCTCAAAGGAGGGTGGTGCAACAGCGGCGGTTTCATGATTAATGCTGGACATCATGTTTGCTCGTGATTCGGAGGTTGTAATATACAGACGCTGCGGGACAACACAGCCAAGAGAATGATGCCATAGGACAAAACGCCCTACCCCCATCGCCCACGAATAAACGTAAATTTCATACACTATGCGTTCACGTCATCTCATACTGTCCAGCATGCCCTCCTTCAAAAATTTACGCGGATTGCTCCTGGTACCAGCCCTCGTTTTACTGGCTGGATGCAACGCTGTACTGATGAATCCATCAGGCGATGTGGCCATGCAACAACGCGATCTGATCATCGTGTCCACGATCCTGATGCTGTTGATCATCGTGCCAGTGATTGCATTGACCCTGTTGTTTGCCTGGCGCTACCGCAAGTCCAACACCAAGGCCACTTATGACCCCGAATGGCACCATTCCACACAGCTGGAACTGGTAATTTGGGCGGCCCCGCTGTTGATCATCATTGCCTTGGGTGCCATCACCTGGATCAGCACCCACACACTGGACCCATACCGCCCGCTGCAACGTATCGATGCAAATCGCGATGTGATTCCAGGCACTGCGCCGTTGGTGGTGGAAGTCGTTGCACTGGACTGGAAGTGGTTATTCATCTACCCAGAGCTGGGCATTGCTACGGTCAACGAACTGGCCGCTCCGGTCGATCGGCCAATCGCGTTCAAGATCACCTCTTCTTCGATCATGAATTCATTTTTCATCCCCACATTGGCCGGGCAAATCTATGCCATGCCGGGCATGGAAACCAAGCTGCATGCTGTGATAAACAAACCGGGCCAATATGAAGGCTTCTCGGCTAATTACAGTGGGGCTGGTTTCTCTGGCATGCGCTTCAAGTTCTTGGGCATGAGTACCGAGGACTTTGAAGCCTGGGCCAAAGCAGCCAAAGCAGGTGGCGGGGAGTTGAACCGTGAAGGCTATATGCAGTTATCTCAGCCCAGCGAACGCGACCCGGTCCGTAAGTACGCTACGGTGGCACCGGATTTGTACGATGCCATTTTGAACCGCTGTGTAGAACCCAACCGCATGTGCATGAAAGACATGATGGCCATTGATGCCAGCGGCGGGCAAGGCAAGGTAGGTGCGTACAACATCGCCTCCATGGACACGGAAACCCGCAAACGTTTAGGTATTGACGGCACCCCAGCACGCACTTATGTGGGAGCCATGTGCACGGTTGACAACCCCACCGGTGCCGCTCCTGTGTCTGCTGCACTGCCTAGCTGAGTTTCTAGCCAAACCGTTTTTTTAATCCGCGCCGCTCACTACGGCATTTCGGCCTGCGCCGCATAATTTTTGGCATCCGGAATAACGATGTTCGACAACCTCGACCTTACGAAGCTTATATTTGGCCGCCTCACCTGGGAGGCGATTCCACTCCACGAACCGATCCTGATCGCAACATTTATCGCGGTTGTGCTCGGGGGCGCGGCATTGGTGGGAGCCCTTACCTATTTCAAAATGTGGGGCTACCTGTGGAGCGAGTGGTTCACCAGCATCGACCACAAAAAAATCGGCATCATGTACATGATTCTCGGTTTGGTGATGATGATGCGCGGCTTTGCCGATGCACTGATGATGCGCCTGCAGCAATCCATGGCGTTTGGCGATTCGCAAGGATTCCTGCCTCCGCACCACTACGACCAGGTCTTTACGGCACACGGCGTGATCATGATTTTCTTCGTGGCCATGCCCTTCGTGACCGGCCTGATGAACTATGTGCTGCCCCTGCAGATCGGTGCACGTGACGTGGCATTTCCGTTCCTGAACAACTTCAGTTTCTGGATGACAGCTGGCGGTGCGGGCCTGACGATGGTGTCATTGTTCATCGGTGAATATGCCAAAACGGGCTGGTTGGCTTACCCACCACTCTCCGGCATTTTGTACAGCCCCGACCCGGGGGTGGACTACTACATCTGGTCCTTGCAGATTGCTGGCGTTGGCACCTTGCTGTCGGGCATCAACTTGCTGGCCACGATTGTCAAAATGCGTGCGCCGGGCATGGGCCTGATGAAGATGCCTGTCTTTGCGTGGACAGCTTTGTGCACCAACGTGCTGATCGTCATGGCCTTCCCGGTGCTCACCGCAGTGCTGGGCCTGCTGTCCTTGGACCGCTACGTGGGTACCAATTTCTTCACCAACGACTTTGGCGGAAACGCCATGATGTACGTGAACCTGATCTGGATCTGGGGCCATCCCGAGGTTTACATTCTGATATTGCCAATATTTGGCGTGTTCTCTGAAGTCGTGGCCACGTTCTCCAGCAAGCGCCTGTTTGGCTACGCCTCCATGGTGTACGCGACCATCGTGATCACCATTCTGTCGTACCTAGTGTGGCTGCACCACTTCTTCACCATGGGCTCTGGAGCCAGCGTGAATTCGTTCTTTGGCATCACCACCATGATCATCTCCATCCCCACCGGGGCCAAGATTTTCAACTGGCTGTTCACCATGTACCGGGGCCGCATCCGCTTTGAAGTTCCGATGCTGTGGACCATGGGCTTCATGGTGACCTTCACCATCGGCGGCATGACCGGTGTATTGCTGGCGGTACCACCCGCAGATTTCGTATTGCACAACAGCCTGTTCCTGATTGCGCACTTTCACAATGTGATCATTGGTGGCGTGGTGTTCGGTACCTTTGCCGGCATTACCTACTGGTATCCCAAGGCATTCGGCTACAAGCTGGATTCATTCTGGGGCAAGTGCTCTTTCTGGTTCTGGTGCATCGGCTTCTACTTTGCCTTTATGCCGCTGTATGTATTGGGCCTGATGGGTGTGACCCGCCGTATGAGCAAATTTGAAGATCCGTCCTTGCAAATATGGTTTGTCATCGCTGCATTTGGTGCCTTCCTGATTGCCATCGGTATCGCCTGCTTCCTGATTACGCTGGTCGTGAGCTACATCCGACGCGACTCCCTGCGCGACACCACCGGCGACCCTTGGGATGCGCGTACCCTGGAGTGGTCTACTTCGTCGCCGCCACCCGCCTACAACTTTGCTTTCACGCCCCGCGTCCACGACCTTGATGCGTGGTGGGACATGAAAAAATACGGCTATGTGCGGCCTCTGGCTGGCTTCATTCCTATCCACATGCCCAAGAACACCGCCGCTGGCGTGGTGATTGCTGGCATCAGCACACTGTTGGGCTTTGCCCTGATCTGGCACATGTGGTTGCTGGCAGGTATTTCTTTTGTGGCTGTCGTGGTGGCCTGTATCGTCCACACGTTCAACTACAAACGTGATTACTACATTCCTGCCGCCGATGTCGTGCGGACCGAAGCAGCGCGCACCCAACTACTCGCAAGCCATGCCTGAAATGACCGCCCACCCCGTCCACGGCACCACCAGCGTGCCTAGCAATATGCAGTTCTACGAAACCACGGAACAGCACCCCGAAAACGGCACCCTGCTGGGCTTCTGGTTGTATCTGATGAGCGACTGCCTCATCTTTGCATGCCTGTTTGCGGTGTATGCCGTACTGGGTCGCAGCTATGCCGCGGGGCCTTCGGGTGCGGACCTGTTCGATCTTCCACTGGTGGCACTGAACACGTCCATGCTGCTGCTCTCCAGCATTACCTATGGTTTTGCCATGCTGGAGATGCAACGCAAACGCCTCAACCCGACCATTGGCTGGTTGATCGTTACAGGCCTTTTGGGAGCTGCGTTCATAGGCTTGGAACTGTATGAATTTGCCCACCTGATCCATGAAGGCGCAGGCCCCCAGCGCAGCGCATTCTTGTCTGCCTTCTTTGCACTGGTGGGTACGCACGGACTGCACGTGTTGTTCGGCATCGTCTGGCTCATCACCCTGGTGTTCCAGTTGAAGAAACACGGCCTCATTCCTGCAAACCGCCGCCGCCTGATGTGCTTATCGATGTTCTGGCACTTCCTGGATGTGGTCTGGATTGGCGTATTCACCTTTGTTTACCTGATGGGAGTGCTGTAATGGGCGCGCATACTGAACACCGCGGTGGCCACGACGACCACAGCCATGACCACGAACATGGCGACTCTGGCAGCCATAGCACCCTGAAAGGCTATGTCACAGGCTTTGTGCTTGCAGTGATCTTGACCGTCATCCCTTTCTGGCTGGTCATGGGCAAAGTCTTTGCCAACCCCAACCTGACGGCCATGGTCATTTTGGGCATTGCCGCGGTGCAAATTGTGGTCCACATGGTTTACTTTTTGCACATGAACAGCAAGCTCGAAGGCGGATGGTCTTTGCTGGCACTCATATTCACGCTGATGCTGCTGGTCATCATGTTGGCAGGCTCTATTTGGGTGATGTACCACTTGAATGCCAACATGATGCCGGTGTCGGCGCATGACATGAAGAACATGCCTTGAACTTAGTTTCTCCCAAGTCCACGGCAGCAAATTCAGGCCCACAGCATGTGGGCCTTTTACTTTTTTTGGCTGCCGTGGTTTTTACAACATTTGCTGCACTGGGAACCTGGCAAGTACAGCGGCTTTTCTGGAAGCAGGCCCTGATGGCACAGGTCGACCAGCGCGTGCATGCCAAAGAAATCGCGGCTCCCACGTCGGACCAGTGGCCACAGCTCACCGCGTCCCATGCCGAATACCGGCGTGTCCGTATGGATGGCGTATTCATGTCGGGGCAAGACACCCTGGTGCAGGCCGTCACAGGGCGCGGCAGTGGCTTCTGGGTCATGACACCGCTGCGCCTTGCCGATGACACGGTGGTGCTGGTCAATCGCGGATTCGTACCGCCTGAAGCCACCCGTGCCATCGCTCCGCCCAGCACAGATGCCCAACAGAGGTCCACCGTGACAGGCTTGTTGCGCATGAGCCAGCCCGACGGTGCCTTTTTGCGCCAGAACGATCCGCAAAACCAGCGCTGGTATTCGCGCGATGTCCAGGCGATTGCCAAAGCCAAGGGCTTGGGCCTGGTCGCACCTTACTTTGTGGATGCCGATGCATCTGCCGCGCCCTCGGCTGGGACGACAGCCAACAGCACCCCTGTGGGGGGATTGACGGTAATCGTTTTCCACAACAACCATCTGGTATACGCTCTGACTTGGTACACGTTGGCGGCCATGGTGGCGGGTGCGGCATGGTATTTTTCGCGCCCGGCGCGGCGGCGGCTCACCCACACCATGGACAAGGAAACCGATCGTGCAGCAGGCGACTAAGCCCGCACCATCCATGGCTCTGCGCCTGGACGATGCCACGGGCCGCAAGAACATGCACCAGCTGGTGCAACTGCGCTGGATCGCCGTAGTAGGGCAGATCGTCACGATTCTGATCGTCCACTTTGGCCTGGACATCCCCCTCCCCCTGGGCTCCATGTTCATGCTGCTGGGAGGCTTGGCCATCTTCAACGCCGCCAGCCTGCTCCGCGCCAAAATGTTCCATGAAGTCAGCAATGGCGAGCTGTTCTTCGCGCTGCTGGTCGATGTGGGCATGCTCACCGCCCAGCTCTACCTCAGCGGAGGCGCCACCAATCCATTTGCTTTTCTGTACCTGCTCCAGGTCACACTGGGTGCGGTGCTGCTGCAAGCCTGGTCCACCTGGACCATGGTGGGCATTACCGCTGCATGCTTTGCCGGTCTGGCCCGCTTCGGTGAGCCCCTGGCCCTGCCCATCGACCACGATCGCGGCCTGCACAGCCCCTACGTGCTGGGCATGCTGATCTGCTTTGTGCTCAACGCCGCCTTGCTGGTAATCTTCATCACGCGCATCGGTCGCAACTTGCGCGCCCGCGACAGCCGCCTGGCAGACCTGCGCCAGCGCGCCGCAGAGGAAGAGCACATCGTGCGCATTGGGCTGCTGGCATCGGGCGCGGCCCACGAACTCGGCACACCGCTTGCCACCCTGGCCGTGATCTTGGGTGACTGGCGGCACATGCAACCCTTCACCGACGACCCCGAACTCCTGCACGAAATCGACGAAATGCAAAACCAGCTGCTGCGCTGCAAAGCCATTGTCAGCAACACCTTGTTGTCAGCGGGCGAGGCACGTGGCGAGTCTTCGGCCAAAACCACCATTTGCGGCTTCCTGAACGACCTGGTCGAAGAATGGCGCTCCACACGCCCGGTCTATGCCTTTGCCTACACCAACAACTTTGGCCAGGACCTGCCCATGGTGTCCGACCTGGCGCTCAAACAGATGGTCTACAACGTGTTGGACAACGCGCTCGACGCCTCCCCGCGCTGGATACAGCTGCAAGCCGGCCGCGAAGCCGATGCGCTGACGCTGACCGTCACCGACGAAGGCCCGGGCTTTGCGCCCGCCATACTGGCGCATTTCGGCAAACCGTTCCAGTCCAGCAAAGGGCGCACCGGGGGTGGGCTGGGGCTGTATCTGGTGTTAAACGTCGCCCGCACTTTGGGCGGTAATGTCACGGCGCGCAACCGCCCAGAAGGCGGTGCCGTCGTCAAAATCACCCTGCCGCTTTCGGCTATCGCCATTGAAAAGGCCGTGGCCCATGCCGGTTGAGCCCACCGAACGCCTGCTGCTCATCGTGGAAGACGATGCCGCATTTGCCCGCACGCTAGGCCGCTCTTTTGAACGGCGCGGCTACACCGTCCTGCTCGCCGCCAGCCTGGAAGCCGTAGGTACCTTGCTGCGAAATCGTACGCCCAGCTATGCGGTGGTGGACCTCAAGCTCAACGGCGATGCCTCCGGCCTGGCTTGCGTACAGACATTGCATCTGCACAACCCTGGCATGCTGATCGTGGTGTTGACCGGTTTCGCCAGCATTGCCACTGCCGTGGAGTCCATCAAGCTCGGTGCCTGCCACTACCTGGCCAAACCCTCCAACACCGACGACATCGAGGCTGCCTTTGGTCGCGCGGCGGGCAACGTGGAGGTGCAGCTCACCAACCGGGCCACCTCCATCAAAACGCTGGAATGGGAGCGTATCCACGAGATGCTGGCAGAAACCGGCTTCAATATTTCAGAGACGGCGCGCCGCCTGGGCATGCACCGCCGCACCTTGGCGCGCAAGCTGGAAAAGCAACAAGTGAAATAAGGGGCAAACTACCCACGCAGCCCTGCATAAGGTGCAAATAGAAAAAGCCCGCTATTTATTCAATAGCGGGCTTTTCAGCATACTGGTGGGACGTGCGGGGGTCGAACCCACGACAAACGGATTAAAAGTCCGCTGCTCTACCAACTGAGCTAACGTCCCGGCTTGGTGTTTTCACACTGCAGCGCAGCCTCAAATTATAGCGTGGTTTTGACGCTCTTTTCAATAGCGATTGCCAATTGGTCCAAAATCCATCCGGCTGCACATTGCCCGAAAGTAGCCGTCACGCTTACGACCGATCCATAGCCGTGGCAATTCAGGCTGCCGTCGCCCTCGATGGCACAGGATGCGTCGGGCGGCATCACGGCTTCGCGGCTGAAGACGCAGGCCACGCCAATTTTTTTGCCTTCTTTGGGCGCAGCGTACTCTTTGCGCAAGCGGTAGCGCAGTTGGGCCAACAAGGGGTCGTGGGTGGTGAGCGACAGGTCGTCGATGTCAACCTTGTGCGCGTGGCGCTTGCCACCGGCGGCACCGACGGAGATGAAGCAGGTGCGCGTCTGGCGGGCCCAGGCGGCCATGGCAGTTTTGGCTTTCACCTGGTCGCAGGCATCCACCACTGCATCCACACCCTGCGGCAGCAGTTGGGGCCAATTGGCAGGCTCTACGAAGTCTTCGATGCAGTCCACTACACAGGTCGGGTTGATGTGGGCAATACGGTCGCGCATGGCGAGCACCTTGGCCTGGCCAACGGTGGAGTCCAGGGCGTGGATCTGCCGGTTGATGTTGGATTCGGACACATGGTCGAGGTCGATCAGCGTCAGCCGCCCCACACCGCTGCGGGCCAAGGCCTCCACCGTCCAGGAGCCCACGCCGCCAATGCCGACCACTGCCACATGCGCGGCCCGGATACGCGCTGCGCCAACCATGCCGTACAGGCGCTCCAGCCCGCCGAAACGGCGCGCCACATCGGCAGCTTGGGAAGCGTCTTGCTCTACAGAAGAATTATGCAAAAAATATACCTCTAGCGCTTATTCCATAAGCACGAGCAGCTATTAAATAAATAGCAATCAACATTCCTTAGATACTGACGCTTATTTAAGTTTGGACAACCGGTCTTTGGCTGCGGACGCGGCTTCGGACTGGGGATAGGCCTTGACCAGGTCTTCCAGCGTTTTGCGTGCGGCCCGGCTATCTTTCAGCTCCATCTGGCAATTGGCGATCGACAGCGCAGCCTCTGGCGCGCGGGCATGGTCGGGCGCGGTTGTCAGCATGGCGCGGAAATTGGCGACTGCACTTTTGTAGTCCTTGTTGGCGTACTGGGCATTACCCAACCAGAACAAGGCCGATGGGCCGTAGCCGCTCTTGGGATACCGTTTGACGAAACCCATGAAACCGGTTTGGGCAGCGACAAAATCCCCGGTGCGGAACACGGCCAATGCGGCATCAAAATCGCGCACTTCGGCGGGGTCGGCCGTGAACTCCTTGCCATCCACGGTGACCTTGGCGGGCTCGAATTTACGCAGGCGTTCTTCCACCCCTTGCGCCTGGTCCTTCAGGCGGCGTTGCACCTCGGCCAGGTCGCGGGCCAGTTGTTCGTCCAGGCCACGCTGCTTGGCCAGGTCGGCGCGCAGGTTGTCGATCTGGCTTTGCAGGTCCAACAGGCTGCGGCGCAACTGGCCGTTGTCGTCGGTAGCGCGGCGCAGTTCTTCAGCCAATTTCTGGTTGGCGGATTCGGCCGCCAGCCGGCTGCTGTCCACACGCTGGCGCAAGTCCAGAATGGCTTTGCGGGCCTCGTCGTCATCGAACACCCCGGCCTGGGCGCTGGATGCCAGCAACATCCAGCAGCCCAACGCCAGAGCGACAGGACGCAGGCTGGGCAGGGTGATTCGGCTCATCGGTAGCTGATCTCGGCGCGGCGGTTCTTGGCCATGGCGGCTTCATCACTGCCTTGTACCGCGGGCTTTTCTTTGCCGAAGCTCACGGCTTCCAACTGGCTGTCGGCCACACCCAGCAAGCCGAGGGCTCGGCGCACGGACTCGGCGCGCTTTTGGCCCAGTGCCAGGTTGTATTCACGACCACCGCGGTCATCGGTATGGCCTTCAACCATCGCGCGTCGGGCTTTGTCGGCCTTGAGATAGCGGGCGTTGGCATCGATGACGGTTTGGTCATCGGGTTTGACGGCGTAGCTGTCGTAGTCGAAGTACACGATACGACCGCTGCTAGGTCCAGTGGCCACCGAGTTGGACGATGACAAGTCCACCGGTGTCACGCCGCTCTTGGTGGTGCCCGCCGTGCTGCCGCCGTCCGCCCCCATGGTGCCGGACTGGGTTACACCGGCACCGCTTTTGTCGACCACGGGCACGTCGTCCAACTTCACACCCGAGGCACAACCGGCCAGAACGGCGGTCAATGACAGTGCCCACATTAAATTTTTCATTTGTATTTCCTCGTTGAATGGTACGTGCGTTGTTGGCTATGGCTAAAAATCATGGCTTCAAAAATGGCCCCCAGTCCGGTTCACGGATGTCGCCCCCCTGGCCCGCCAGGCGGGCCTTGATCTTGCCGTCCAGCGTGCTGGTCATCAGGGCTTCGCGGCCCTGCTGCTGGGTGGCGTAAACCAGCAAACGGCTGTTCGGCGCAAAACTGGGGCTCTCGTCGGCGCTGGTGTCGGTAATGCTGACTACAGTGGAGGTGCTAAGTTCCATGACCTGAAGCTTGAAGGCCCCACCGATGCGCGAAATGTAGGCCAGCCAACGGCCATCGGGGCTGATGCTGGGCGAGATGTTGTAGCTGCCCGTAAACGTCACGCGCTCCGGGTTGCCGCCGCTGCTGGACATGCGGTAAATCTGCGGTGCGCCGCCCCGGTCGCTGACGAAGTAAATGCTGCGCCCGTCTGCGGAGTACTTCGGCTCGGTATCAATGCCACTGGACTGGGTAAGCCGCCTGGGCTCGCCGCCATTGGCATCTATGCTATAAATTTGGGAGCCTCCATCGCGACTCAAAGTAACGGCCAAAGTCCGCCCGTCGGGGGCCCAGGTGGGTGCACTGTTGGAGCCTTTGAAGTTGGCAACCAGGCGGCGCTTGCCGGTGGCCACGTCGTGCACGTAGATAACGGGCTTGCGGGCTTCAAACGAAACGTAGGCCAGTTGCATGCCGTTGGGTGACCAGGCCGGGGAGATGATGGACTCCGGGCTGGCCAAGGCGGTCTGGCTGTTTTCGCCATCGGCATCGGCAACCCACAGCGTGTGGCGGGTGCCAGCCTTGGTCACATAGGCAATGCGGGTCGAAAAAATGCCCCGATCGCCGGTGAGTTTCTCGTAGATGAAGTCGGCAATGCGGTGGGCCGACAAGCGCAAATCACCCTGCGGTACGGTGTAGCTCTGGCCGCCCAGGTCTTGCCCACGCACCACGTCCCACAGGCGAAAGCGTACGTCATAGCGGCCATCGGCCAGGCGGCTGACGCTGCCCGTCACCAGGGAATCCGCCGCCTTTTGCCGCCACAAGGCCACATCAGGCCGGGAGGTTTCGTCCAGGGCCACACCGCTGGCATCCACTGCCCGGAACTGCCCGCTACGCTCCAGATCGGCTTGCACGATGGCACCGATTTTTTGCGGCGACTGTTCGTCGCCCCGAAAGCCGGCAACGGCAATGGGCAGTTGGGTCAGGCCGATGCCGGAGACTTCCACACGGAACTGGGCCAACGCCGGACCAACAGCAACGACCAGGGCGCACAGAACGGTAACTTTGCATGCAACACGACGCAGCAAAGTGGATGGGCCAGTTTTCATGGAAAATGCTTGGATGAATAAAGTTACATTGACCGTGATTGTCGCGGCCAAAAATGAGGCGGATCGGATAAAAGCGTGCGTGGATTCTGCATCTTTCGCCGATGAGGTTTTGGTTCTGGATTCGGGAAGTGTAGATGACACTGTAGCCATAGCCCGCGCAGCTGGTGCCACGATCCACAACACCGATTGGCCAGGATACGGGCCTCAGCAACAAAGAGGCATTGACAGGGCCAACAGCGAATGGGTACTGTCTTTGGATGCGGACGAAGTTATCACGGAATCACTGCGCAACGAGATTCTGGAGGCCATTGGCCTTGCAAAGTTTGATGGCTTTCGCATTCCCCGGCATTCCAGTTTTTGCGGTACTTTCATCGAGCACAGCGGCTGGCGGCCAGACTACACACTGCGATTGGTTCGCAGGCAGCTGGCAGGGTTTACCACCCACTTTTTGCATGCACACATGACGGTAGATGGAACAACGGGAACGCTACAGTCGCCTATCATCCATTACAGCTACCGGAACCTGGACGACGTACTGGAAAAACTCAGCCGTTACTCCAAGGGAGCCGCGATCGATTTGCAGAGCCGAGGTGGTTCATCCAGCTTGACAAAGGCCGTTATGAAAGGCCTGTGGTCGTTTGTAAGAACCTACTTTCTGAAGCAAGGTTTCAGGGATGGCCGCATCGGCTTGGCTCTGGCCATCTATAACAGCCACACCACTTACTATAAGTACTTGCGAATGTGGATGGAGGGTCGGCAGCTCCCAGGTAAACAATGAGCCATCCGCTTAGAGCCTCTCGTGGTGTAGTCCATTTAAGCTGCCAATCTTGTCACCTCCATTTGCCCAGGCAGTCACCTTATGAAAAATGAGCGATCCCAAGGTTTGTTCAACCTGTTGAGGCAAAGCATCCCCCGGTTATCGCCCTACTTTTTCAAAGGCCGACGTTCGGCCTGGATGTTGGTGATCATGGCCACCATAGTTGGCGCTGCCACCGAACCCCTGGTACCCGCCATGCTGAAGCCGCTGCTCGATAACGGCTTTCAAAAAGGTGCGCTGAACCCATGGATGGTGCCGTTGGCCCTGATCGCGGTGTTCGGTCTGCGCGGCCTGGCCAGTTTCCTGGGCGATGTGGCCATGGCCAAAATCACACAGGATGGTCTGGATGCCCTGCGGACATCCATGTTCAGCCGCCTGCTGGACGCCCGCAGCAGCCTGTTTACCCAAAGGACGGCCAGCTCGCTGTCCAACACCATCGTGTACGAAGTCCAAACCGGTGCGGTGATCCTGGTCACCTCGGTCATGGGCCTGGCCAAAGACAGCATGGTGCTGGTCGCGCTGGTCGCCTATCTGCTGTACCTGAACTGGGAGCTGACACTGATTTTGGTGGTGCTGTTTCCTGCCGTGGCCTTTGTCACCCGCACGCTCTCGCGTAGGCTCTACCAGATTGCCAAAAGCAGCCAGGGCGCCACCGACGGCCTGGCCTACGTGGTGGAAGAAAACGTCTTGGCACAACGGGTGGTGCGCTTGCATGCCGCACAGGGCGCACAAGGCAAACGCTTCCAGTTACTGAGCGAAGGCTTGCGCAGGCTGAATATGAAGTCGGCGACCGCGTCTGCAGCGGTCACCCCCATGACCCACATGATGTCGGCCATCGCGCTGTCCAGCGTGATTTGCGTGGCCCTGCTGCAAGGATCCAGCGAGGTCACCGCGGGTGAATTTGCGTCCTACATTACCGCCATGCTGATGCTGATTGCGCCGGTCAAGCGGCTGTCCGACGTGGCCAGCCCGATAACCCGCGGGTTGGCCGCCATGGAACGGGCACTGGACCTGATCGAGAAAACACCGGTGGAGCCCAGCGGTGATTTCGCAGTGGAGCGGGCACGGGGCCACATTGAATTCCAGTCGGTCAGTGTGCGCTACCGAGACGACGAAACCCGGTCGGCCTTGAACCAGGTCTCATTGACTGTCGTGCCCGGTGAAGTGGTGGCGCTGGTGGGCCCCTCCGGTTCGGGTAAAACCTCGCTGGTGAATTTGTTGCCGCGGTTTGTGACTGCTAGCGCCGGGCATGTTTTGCTGGATGGACACGACATCGCCGAATGGCAGCTGAAAGCCTTGCGTAACCAGTTTGCCATCGTCAACCAGGATGTGATCATGTTCAACGACACACTGGCAGCCAACGTGGCGCTCGGTGAAGCGCCCGACCGGGCGAAGGTCGAAGCCTGCTTACGGGCCGCCAACCTGGGCGGATTTCTGGACGAGGCCCCGCAGGGCATCGACACCATGACAGGACACAACGCCACAGAACTCTCGGGCGGACAGCGCCAGCGTTTGGCCATCGCCCGGGCACTGTACAAAGACGCGCCCATTCTGATTTTGGACGAAGCAACCTCTGCGCTGGACACCGAATCAGAGCGCCTGGTACAAGAGGCCCTGCAGCGCCTGATGACCGGCCGCACCACCTTGATCATTGCACACCGCTTGTCCACTATCGAACACGCCGACCGGGTGGCAGTGCTGGACCAAGGCGAAATCATCGAGATCGGTACGCATGCAGAACTGATCGCCCAGGCGGGGCTCTACGCCCGCTTGCATGCGCTGCAGTTTGGCACGCAGCCCGCCATGGCGGTGTAATGCCGCAACGGATGGCCTGCAGATTTCCATGAAAAAAATACTGGTAGTTGCGACCCGGCAAATTGGCGACGTGCTGCTGACCACGCCCTTGATACACGCCGCACGCCAGCAATGGCCGGAGGCTGAAATTGATGTGATCGGCCTTGCGGGCACCTTGGGCATGCTCCAGGGCAACCCAGATATCCATGCGCTTATCACCACCCAGCCGTCCAAAGGCTGGCGCGACACTCTGGCCGTGCTTAAAACCATCTGGAAGCGTTACGACCTGGCACTGGTAACCCAGCCCAGCGACCGCGCCCACCTGATAGGCTGGACTGCCAGCCGCCAGCATCGCAGCGGCATTATTCCCGCCCAAAACTCCAGCAACTGGTGGAAAAAGCGTATTTTGAGCCACGTGGTCGTCAGTGAAGGCGATGCCAGCACCGTCCATGTAGTTACCGAAAAGCTGGCGTTGCTGGCTCCCTGGTGCGCACCCGATGCGCAGGTTGCCCAGGTGCTGCCACCACCCGCACAAGCGCTGCCACCCGATCTGGATGCCTTGATTCGCGCCAGCGCCATCGTAGTCCACTCGCCATCCATGTGGCCCTACAAGCAATGGCCGGTAGCGCATTTTCAAGAATTGCTGGTTCGGTTGATCGCCGAAGGCCATCAAATTGTGTTGACTGGCAGTGCAAGTGCCTCCGACCAGGCTTGTATCCAGCAGTTGCGCGGGTTGACACCATCACCCCAACTGGTGGATACCAGTGGCCAGCTCAACTTCAACCAGTTGGTTAGCCTGTTTCGGCGGGCCAGCCTGTATATTGGACCAGACACATCGGTCACCCATTTGGCCGCAGCTTCGGGCATCCGCGTGCTGGCGATGTTTGGCCCCACCAATCCGGTGCGCTGGGGACCTTGGCCTACCGTGCCGCACATTACGCAAGCGTATGTGGGACGGGCAGTGACGCAGACCGTACACAACATCACCTTGCTGCAAAGCGCCTTGCCTTGCGTGCCTTGCAGCAAAGCCGGATGCGAAAACCATAACCAAAGCCGCAGCGATTGTTTGTTGGAAATATCTGCAACCCACGTGTTACACCAAGCATCGGTGATTCAGCGGACTTAGCATGACATTAAGGACAAGAAATATAAAAATTGCTGGTACTTATGTTTTCTTGACTTAAATTTCTATAAAAATAAAAGCATGAAATACATAAATAACAGTCAACCGATATAAAAATTAAAAATTGATGCCATCCACTCAACGATAAATCATAAAAATTTAAATCTCTTAGATGCAATCATTGAAATTATTTTTTAATAAATTTTTAATAAATTCAAAAATTTATTACGATAAAAATACAACACCTACCAATTCAGACTTTCTCTTAATACTTTGCCTTGGCTTGGCGCCACTGCTTTTCTTGAGTGTGCGCAGCTGGACGATTGTATTTTTATTCATATTAATTGGAATTTCGATTACCCACCTAAGGCACCATCATTTTTTAAAATTCACAATAGAGAGGAAAAGTTCTATCTATTGGATAATTGCAGCTTTAGCCTCACCCTTAATTGCAGTAATAGCGGGGCAACTATTCAGAGGACAACTAAAAATGGGACTCATGGATGGCCCAAGCCGTCCATTTTTAGCCATCCTCCTTTTCATTTATATTTTACGGAAACCAATTGATTACGTCCGAATTCTTGAATGGTGTATTCCAATATCGC
Organism: uncultured Albidiferax sp.; assembly: GCA_963512605.1. Taxonomy (GTDB): domain Bacteria; phylum Pseudomonadota; class Gammaproteobacteria; order Burkholderiales; family Burkholderiaceae_C; genus Rhodoferax_B. The sequence continues at coordinate 54,646 of CAUPNG010000004.1, forward strand.
TATTAATTTTAAGCGGATTTCTCGTGGTGCATCCCTACGGTTGGGCCGACATGACAAGTGAGCGGCTTGGTACAGCAGCCATTGACCCACTTACTCTCGGTCAATACACATTATTTATGGCATTTTTTTGCTTGTTAACTTTTAATATTTATGGCAATGACGGAAGCAGCCTTAAACTATTAAAGTTAGCAGGAATTATTACAGGCCTCTGGATTAGCCTTGGCACAGGCTCACGCAGTGCATGGGTCGCAATTCCATTTTTATCTTTACTCTGGATTTTAGGTTCTTTGAAAATAAGACAGTTTAAGAAGATTATTTTTTTTATCGCCTTCTTATGCCTAGTAGCGACGCTGATCTATGAAATATCACCATTAATCCAGGGACGCATTGAACTGGCAATTAGTGAATACAGAGATTATTTTCACAATGGAAACAAAGACACATCCCCAGGAACGCGACTTTCGTTATTGAGAGTTTCCAGTATTTTATTTCTCAACAATCCTTTAGCGGGATATGGCGATGCGAATTATCCTTCACTTTCTAGCATTCCATCCATAGCGTCTTTCAACTCTGAGCTTCTGGAGAGAACCTTGATTAACCATGGTGTGCACAATGAAATATTGCAGAATGCGCTGCGCTCTGGCATTTTTGGACTAGCATCCAGCTTACTAATGTTTGGAGTACCCATTGTCATTTTTTACAGAGGCGTTGATTCAAAAATAGAAGTCATCAGAGCCGCGAGTATTGTCGGCCTCTGCTACATCGGTGCCATGTTCTTCTTTGGCTTAAGCACCGAAACATTTAACATGAAGTACAGCATTTCGTTTTACGCGCTAATGGTGTCCGTTTTAGCAGCCCAAGTGCTGCGCCCCCAACCGGCTTGATATGAATCCTGCACGCTACGCCCTCACCTTCGCCTGCTACAACCAGGTGGAATACACCCGCCAATGCATCGACAGCATGGTGCGCCATGGCATGGACTTGTCACGGCTGATTGTGGTGGACAATGGCTCCAAGGATGCCACCCGCGAATACCTGCTTACCGTGCCTGTAGGCGGGCGCATTTACAACGATGCCAATCTGGGCTGCGGAGTAGCCTGGAACCAGGGCGCGCTGGCCTTGCAGGCCGAATGGACCATCGTGATGAACAACGATGTGCTGGTCAGCGCACAGTGGATCGAGTCTTTGATCGGTGTGGCCGAGCAGCGCGGCCTCAAGGTGATTTCACCCGCGCTGGTCGAAGGCGCGTTGGATTACAACTTCGAAGACTTCAGCGCCATGGCCTCCCTCAAAATGGCTGGTACGGCGCGTATAGGTGGCCGCCATGCGGTGTGCCTGGCGGTGCACAAGTCGGTGTGGATGGACGTGGGTTACTTCCAACCGGTGCCCAAGCTGTTGGGCTATGAGGACACCCTGTTCTTCCATGAGCTGGAAAAAGCCAAGATTCCTGTGGGCATCACAGGCGCATCCTGGCTGCACCACTACGGCTCTGTGACCCAGACCGCCATGAAACAAGAGCGCGGTTTGTCGGCCAAAGACGGATTAGGCTACCGCTACAACTACCGACTGCTCAACCAAAGCTGGCTGGCCCGCAAACTGGCCAAGTCGCAGCGGGTAGCGCAGCAAAAACAATGGCGGCAAGAAGAGTTGGCCGCCCACGCCATGAGCCTCCACGGGCTGCGTGAAGGCGGCCACTTTCGCTGGATCTGACAAGGTCCACAGGTCTGCCTCAGAGCAGCACGATGTCGTACTGCTCCTGTCCCATGGCCCCCTCGCTCTGCAATGAAATCGGCTTGCCGATGAAGTCGCTCAAGCCCGCCAGATGCTGGCTTTCTTCGTCCAAAAACAGCTCGATCACCTTGGGGGAGGCGACGATGCGGAACTCGCGAGGATTGAACTGGCGGGCCTCGCGCAGGATCTCACGCAGGATGTCGTAGCTCACACTGCGGGCGGTTTTAACCGTGCCTTTGCCGCTGCACACGGCACACGGCTCGCACAGCATGTGGGCCAGCGACTCGCGGGTGCGTTTGCGGGTCATCTCCACCAGCCCCAGTGCCGAAAAGCCACCAGCGGTGGTTTTGACGCGATCGCGACCCAACTGCTTGCGGAACTCGGCCAGCACGGTGTCGCGGTGGTCTTCGCGCACCATGTCGATGAAATCGACGATCACAATGCCGCCCAGATTGCGCAAACGCAGTTGCCGGGCGATGGCCTGTGTCGCCTCCAGATTGGTCTTGAAAATGGTGTCATCGAAGTTGCGGGCACCGACGAAGGCGCCGGTGTTGACATCTACCGTGGTCAGTGCCTCGGTCTGGTCCACGATCAAATAGCCGCCCGATTTCAGCTCCACCCGCCGACCCAGCGCCTTGGCCACCTCTTCGTCGATAGAAAACAAATCAAAAATCGGCCGCTCGCCTTTGTAATGTTGCAGCTTCTCGACTGCTGCAGGCATGAACTCCTTGCCAAACGCGTGCAACATGTCGAACTGCTCACGGGAATCGAGCCGGATGGTCTGGGTCTGCTCGCTGACCAGGTCCCGCAGCACGCGTTGCAGCAAATTCAGATCCTGGTGCAGCAAGGATGTAGGAGGAAGACGCACCGACGCGCTTTTGATGCGTGCCCAGGCTTTGCGCAAATAGGCGATGTCTTCCGCCAGTTCGGTGTCGGTCGCGTCTTCGCCATTGGTGCGCAGAATAAAGCCACCTCCACCGCCGCTGGCGACGTCACCCACCAGGGTTTGCAAACGCTTGCGCAAATCTTCACGCTGCGGCAGGGGAATTTTCTGCGACACGCCCACGTGGTCGTCCTGCGGCAAAAACACCAGCAAACGGCCAGCGATGCTGATCTGGGCCGACAGGCGTGCGCCCTTGGTGCCAATCGGGTCCTTGATGACCTGCACCATCAAGGCCTGGCCCTCGAAGACCTGGCGTTCAATCGGCAACACAGGGACGACCTTGGCATCGGGCTCCGCCGCCTTGTGGCCGACAAAACCATTCGCCAGATCGGCCACGTGCAAAAACGCCGCCCGCTCCAAACCAATATCGATAAAAGTGGACTGCATACCCGGCAGCACCCGTACCACCTTTCCCAGGTAGACATTGCCCACCATACCGCGCTCCAGGGTGCGCTCCACGTGCAGTTCTTGTACCGAGCCGTGCTCTACCACCGCCACGCGGGTTTCCTGGGGCGACCAATTGATGAGAATGTCTTGTTGCATGGGGGGAATGGTCAAAACTTGAAGCCCAGTGCGCGCAGCAGTTGCGCCGTCTCGAACATGGGCAGGCCCATGATGCCCGAATAGCTGCCGCGTATCTGCGAGATAAACCCTGCCGCCCTGCCCTGCACCGCGTAGGCACCGGCTTTGCCTAGCGGCTCGCCCGATGCAACATAGCTCTTGATCTGCGCCGTGGTCAAGGGCGCAAAGCTCACCCGCGAATCGCTCAGGGCCTCCAGCCGCTTGCGACCCTGCTGCAGCGCCACCGCCGTCAGCACCCGGTGCTGGGTTCCGGCCAGCTCGCCCAGCATGCGCATGGCATCTTTGGCGTTTTCGGGTTTACCGAAAATGTGGCGGCCCAGCGCCACCGTGGTGTCGGAACACAGAATAGGCGCCACGGGCAGGCCGCGCTGCTGCATCCGCGCCAGCGCTGCATCGAGTTTTAGGCCGGTCACGCGCTTCACATAAGCAGAAGGCGCTTCATTTTTAATAGCAAGCTCCAAACCCTCGCTGTCTTCTTCGGGGCCGGGCAAGAGCAGTTCATGGCGTACGCCCAGTTGGTCCAGCAACTGGCTGCGGCGCGGGCTTTGGGAGGCAAGGTAGATAAAGTCGGTCATGGCGGAATTATCGGGGCATGCAAGCACCCAAAAGACAACAGCCCGCCCATCTCAACGATGGGCGGGCTGCCAAAAAAAGCTAACGCAGATTACTGTTTGACGGCTTCGACCTGGACGATCAGGCGCACAGCGTCAGGAAAGCCAAAGTTGGCACCCCAGGTCATGCCCCATTGGCTGCGCTGGATGGTGGTGTCAAAGTCGCCACCGCAGACTTCACGCTTTTGCATGCTCTGGTAGCAATTGAAGGTAGTGGCTTTGAGCGTAACGGGATTGGTTTTGCCCAGCAGCGTCAAGCTACCCACCACCTCCGACACCTTGTCGCCGGTGAACACAAACTTGTCAGCGCTGAATTTGATGGTGGGGAACTGGGCCGCGTTGAAGAAGTCAGCGCTTTGCAGATGCTTGTCGAAGTTGGGCGTGCCGGTCGACAGGGAAGTTGTGTCAATCGTCAGATCGACCTTACCGGTTTTGCCTGCGCGGTCAAACTGCACAGTGCCTTCTTTCTTGTCGAAGCGGCCACGGTTGGTCGAGGTACCCATGTGGCCGATCTCGAACGTCACAAAGGTATGGCTAGGGTCAATGGCATACGTGGCAGATTGCGCGTGGGCGGTGCCTACGGTCAGAGTGGCAATCGCGGCAAGGGCAAGCAAGGTGTGGCGCATGGTTTCTCTTTCAAAGAAAGGTTAAGGGGAAAGACTAAACAGGAAGAGTTGAGAGGAGAAACAGTTACAGCTTGCCGACACCGGTCAGGCTGAATTTGAATTTGACTTGCACGTCGTCGGCCACCATCGAGGTATCGGCCCACTCGCCTTCACCAATTTTGAAGGCCAGACGCTTGATGGGCAGTTGCCCGGTGGCGACCGTCGTGGCACCGGTCTGCACCATGGTCACCGGCACCACCACATCGCGGGCCTGGCCTTTGATACTGAGCTTGCCTGCCACGTCAAACTTGCCACCACCCAGCGCCTTGATGCTGCTGGAGGCAAACGTGGCCTGCGGGAACTTCGCGATGCTGAACCAGGTGGGCTTGGGCAGCTCGGCATCCGACTCGGGTACGCCCAGAGTAGCACTGGCCATGTCTACGGTGAAGTTGATTTTGCTGGCATCCAGCTTGGCCGGGTCAAAGCTCAACTGGGCATCAAATTTTTTGAAGCGGCCATCGACCGCCACGCCCATTTGCTTGCTGATAAACACGATTTCACTCTGGGCAGGCACCAGCTTTTGCTGGGCAAACGCCGCCACGGCCACTCCAGACACCACCAAGGCCACCGACAATTTCGACAAAAAAGACATGGAAAAACTTTCGCAAAAATAAAAGATTCAAGGCAGCATGCGGCCAATCAGTCCATCGCGGTCCACAAAGTGGTGCTTGAGAGCCGCCGCAACATGCAAGACCACCAGCGCACACAGTGTCCATGCGGCCCAGCCATGCACGGGCTTGATCGCCTCCCCGAGTTCCTTGTTGACCGACAACAGGTCGGGCAAAGGCACGATGCCAAACACCACAATGGGAAACCCCATCGCTGAGCTGTAGGCCCAGCCAATCAGTGGCACCATAAAGAACAAAGCGTACATCGCATAGTGCGTGCCCTCATGCGCCCAATGCTGCCATTGGGGCATGCTGCGTGTAATGGCCACAGGCAGTGGCGGCGGACGGTGGGTCAAGCGCCATAACAACCGCAGCGCCGACAGCGTCAAAATCGTGATGCCCGCCCATTTATGCCAGTTGTAGAGCTTGAGCCGCTGGGGTGAAAAAGGCAGGTCCGTCATGTACAGGCCGACGCAGAAAATACCCCCCAGAGCAAGTGCTAAAACCCAATGCAAAAGCTTGGCGATGGCGGTGTAAGTGGCAGGCTTTGCAGCAACGGACGGGGACAGGGCCATAGAAGGTGCGGGGGCCGGTATCCCCCGAGAGTGTGAACTTGTTGGCTAGTGTAGAAACCGCTTCTCGCAAAAAGTTCACTCAATTCGTATGGATGGTTCGATTTTTTTGAACCCTTGGGGCTACGCCGTGGCGACACCTGCGGGTTCGTCGTCTTCTTCCCCCAGAAAACCGCCGCTCTGATGCGCCCACAGCCGGGCGTACAGGCCACCCGAGGCCAGCAGGCTGCGGTGGTCGCCCATCTCGACGATGCGGCCCTTGTCCAACACCACCAGGCGGTCCATAGCCGCAATGGTGGACAAGCGGTGGGCGATGGCCACCACAGTTTTCCCTTCCATCAGCCGGTACAGGCTGGACTGGATCGCCGCTTCGACCTCGGAGTCGAGTGCGCTGGTGGCCTCATCCAGCAGCAGGATGGGCGCATCTTTCAACATCACCCGGGCAATCGCGATGCGCTGGCGCTGGCCGCCCGACAGCTTCACGCCGCGTTCGCCCACATGGGCATCAAAGCCGGTGCGGCCACTCGGGTCGCTCAGGGTCTGAATGAATTCGAAGGCTTCGGCACGGCGCGCTGCCGCTTCCATGTGGGCATCGGTGGCATCTGGCCGACCGTAGAGGATGTTGTCGCGCACCGAGCGGTGCAGCAGCGAGGTGTCTTGCGTGACCATGCCGATCTGCGCGCGCAGGCTCTCCTGGGTGACCTGTGCAATGTCCTGCCCATCGACCAGAATGCGCCCATGTTCCAGGTCGTAAAACCGCAACAGCAGGTTCACGATGGTGGACTTTCCCGCGCCCGAGCGACCCACCAGACCAATCTTTTCCCCGGCACGGATGTGCAGCGACATCTGGTCGATCACCTTGCGGGCCCCGGGCCCCTTGGCTCCGTAGGCAAAGTCCACGTTCTCAAACCGCACCTCGCCCTTGGGCACTTGCAGCGGCTGGGCCTGGGGCACGTCTTGCACAGCCTGCGGGCGCGACAAGGTGTTCAGGCCGTCCTGCACCGTACCGACATGCTCGAACAGGGAAGCCATTTCCCACATCACCCAGTGCGAAATACCGTTCAGGCGCAGCGACATGGCGGTGGCCGCCGCCACCGCGCCCACGCCCACCTGGCCCTGCGTCCACAGCCACAACGCCAGTCCGGCGGTGGACAAAATCAGCAGAATGCCCAGGATGTGGTTGACGACCTCGAAGCCGCTGACCAGCCGCATTTGCCGGTGTACCGTCAGCAAGAAGTCCTGCATGGCCGAGCGGGCAAACCCGGCCTCGCGCCCGGCATGCGAGAACAGCTTGACGGTGGCGATATTGGTATAGGCATCGGTGATGCGGCCGGTCATCAGCGAGCGGGCATCGGCCTGCTTTTTGGCCACGCCCGACAGACGCGGCACAAAGTAGCGGATCGCCAAACCGTACAGCACCACCCAGCCCAGGAAAGGCAGCAGCATCCACGCATCAAAGCTGCCCACCACCGCCACCATGGTGACGAAGTAGATGGTCACAAACACCAGGATATCGCCCAGGATCATGCACACATCGCGCACTGCCAGCGCCGTTTGCATCACCTTGGTGGCCACGCGCCCGGCAAACTCGTCCTGGTAAAAGCCCATGCTCTGGCCCAGCATCAGGCGGTGGAACTTCCAGCGCAGCATCATCGGAAAGTTGGCCGCCAGGGTCTGGTGCTTGAACAGGGTTTGCAATGCAATTAATAGCGGACTTCCCAGCAACAGCAAGCACAAGAGCAGTAAATTGTTCTTTTCTTGCGACCACAGCAAAGCCGGTTGCACCTTGCCCAGCCAGTCCACCACCCGGCCCATCATGGCAAACAGCAAAGCCTCGAACACGCCCACGCTGGCCGTGAGCAGCGTCATGGCCAGGATGTATTTGCGCACGCCGAAGGTGCAGGCCCACACAAAATGAAAAAAGCCGCGCGGTGGCGGCTGGGGGGTGTCGTCCGTATAAGGATGGACGAGGTTTTCAAACCAACTCAGCATAGGCTCATTCTCGGTGGTAGGGGTGGTTGGCATTGACCGACCACGCCCGGTACAACTGTTCGACCAGTAGCACACGGGCAAAGGCGTGCGGCAAGGTCAGGTCCGACAGGCGGATACGCTCGTGGGCCGCCTGGCGAAACGCCGGGTCCAGGCCATCAGGGCCACCAATCACCAGCGCCACGTCGTCGCTCTCCAATTGCCAGCCCTTGAGCTTAACCGCCAATGCTTTTGTCGTCAGCGTAGTACCCCGTTCATCCAGGGCCACGATACGGGCATTGCGGCCAATGCTGGACTGGATGGCGGCTTCTATGCGTTCACGTTCGGCCGCGTAAATCGTCTCCAGGGTTTTGGAGCCCCGGGGTTCGGTCTTGACGGCCTTGAGCTCCACCTTGAGCTCGGACGGGAAGCGTTTGGCGTAGTCGTCGTAGGCAGTTTGCGCCCAATCGGGCATGCGCTGGCCTACGGCCACTATCACCAGCTTCATTTACTTGCGGCCAGGGGCGCGCTTGGCAGGCGCTTTCGGGGTCTTGGGCGCAGCACGCTTGGCGGCAGCGGCTTTCTTCACGGTCTCGATCGGGGCCTTGATGACCACGGTCTTGGCTACGGTTTTAACCGCCGCGGTCTTGGCGGGTGTCTTCACCGCCGTCTTGGCTGCCGTTTTAGCCGCCGTTTTCACCGGGCCACGGGTCGAAGTCGAGGTCTTGGACGGTACGGGTGTGGCCACGGCCGTCTTGCGGGCAGCGCGCTTGGGCGCGACTTCCAGCACCGGGCGCTCGGGGGCCAACAGGCTTTCAGCATATTCGCGGTCGGCAATCTTGGCAGCGCGTTTGGCAGCAGCAGGCGACAGCTTTTTGGCAGGCACTTTCTTCGCAGGCTTGGCCGGTTTGACTTCTTCGGCCTTGGGCAGCGGCTTGGCGGCACCCAGCTTGAGGCGGATCGGTTTTTCGCCCCACAGCTCTTCCAGGTGGTAGTACTGGCGGATGGCGGGCTGCATGATGTGCACCACGGCGCGGCCGCAATCCACAATGATCCATTCGCCGTTGGACTCGCCTTCCATGCGGGGCTTGGCAAAACCGGCCTCGCGCACGGCATCGCGCACGCTGGCGGCCAGCGCCTTGGTTTGGCGGTTCGAGGTGCCCGAGGCGATGATCACGCGCTCGAACAGGGCCGACAGGCCTTCGGTGTCAAACACGACGATGTCCACCGCTTTGACATCCTCCAGACCATCGACGATGGCGCGCTGGAGTTTTTGGGTGTCTTTTTTGGCAACGGTTTCGTTTTGGGCAGAAGTGGTCATCGGTCGGTTCGGTAAAGAAGGTGGTGGTCAATATAGCGTGCTACGCCGTCGGGAACCAGATGGGCTATCCCTTGGCGAGCGGCGGCACGGTGGCGGATGGCGGTGGCACTGAGTTCCATGGGAGGAACCTGCAGCGCCTGGTAACGTCCTGAAGGCAAGAATTCAGGCACAGATTCAGGCACAAATGGCCTGCTAGCGCTTGATTCATCGGCACGAGAAGCTACACAAATTATAGCTGCCTGCACAATCTCCTCCCAACCATGCCAGGTAGGCAACCGCGTCGCCTGGTCTTCGCCCATCACCAGGTAGAGCTGCGCATGGGGTTCTTCGGCCTGCAACTCGTGCAAAGTGTCGATGGTGTAGGTGGGGCCGCTGCGCTCAATTTCACGCTTGTCCACCACCACGCCGGGGATATCGCCAAAGGCCAACTGGGCCATCGCCAGCCGGTCGGTCGCCGGGCTGAGCGTGCGGCTTTTGTGCCAGGCGTGGCCGGTGGGGAACACATACAGCGCGTCCAACTGCAACTGCGCCAGGGCGGTACGCACCAGGGCTACGTGCATCAGGTGCGGCGGATCAAACGCACCGCCGAATACGCCGATTCGGCGTACAGCTAGACTCTCAGGCAGGCTCACACCCATGCGCGGGCGACCAGAAAATCACGGGTCAAGGCCTCTTCGGCCGAGCCTACTTCTGGCGCATGCTGGTACGACCAACTGGCCAGCGGCGGCATCGACAGCAGGATGGATTCGGTGCGCCCACCCGACTGCAGGCCAAAGTGCGTGCCCCGGTCCCACACCAGGTTGAACTCCACATAGCGCCCACGCCGGTACAGCTGAAAAGCCCGTTCGCGCTCACCATACGGCGTGTCTTTGCGGCGCTGCAAAATCGGCACATAGGCGTCCAAAAACGCCGACCCCACAGCCTGCACCATGGCCAGGCTGCCCTCGGTGCCCAGCTCGGAAAAGTCGTCAAAAAATACACCGCCAATGCCGCGCGGCTCCTGCCGGTGCTTGAGATAGAAGTACTCGTCGCACCACTGCTTGAAGCGCGGGTATTTGTCGTCCCCAAATGGGGCCAAGGCGGTCTGGCAAGTGCGGTGGAAATGCACTGCATCTTCGGCAAAGCCGTACATGGGTGTCAGGTCCATGCCGCCGCCGAACCAGCACACAGGTTCACCGCCCTCGGGCGTGGCCACGATCATGCGCACATTCATGTGCACCGTGGGAGCAAACGGGTTGCGCGGATGGAACACCAACGACACGCCCATGGCCTCGAACGGCGCACCCGCCAACTGGGGCCGGTGCTGGGTGGCGCTGGGCGGCAACTGCGGCCCGCGCACGTGCGAAAAGCCGCAGCCTGCGCGCTCCAGCACCGCACCGTTTTCCAGAATCTGGGTGATGCCCTGCCCTTGCAGTTTTTCGCCCGGTGGCTTTTCCCAAGGATCGCTCAGGAAACTGCCGCCATCCAGTGCGGCCATGCGGGTGGTAATGGAAGACTGCAGGCCCAGCAGATAGGCCCGCATCACATCGGCGGTACGCAAGCTCAGGCCTTGACGGCGCGGAATCCGATGTCGCGGCGGTACTGCATACCATCGAACTGGATACCACGGGTGACTTCGTAGGCGTGCTGCTGCGCCAGCTTGACGTTGTCGGCCAGCACGGTCACGCACAGCACGCGCCCACCCGAGGTAGACACCACATCGGCTTGCTTGGTGGTGCCCGCGTGGAACACCACCGCGTCATCGGTGTTTTTTGGCAGGCCGGTGATGGCATCACCCTTGCGCGGGGTCATGGGGTAGCCGTGGGCCGCCAGCACCACGCCCAGGGCGATGCGGCGGTCCCAGTCGAGGCTGATCTGGTCGAGCTTGCCGTGGGGGCCGGGCTCGGTGGCCGCCCACAAGACTTCGAACAGGTCGGACTTGAGGCGCATCATCAGCGGCTGGGTTTCGGGGTCGCCCAGGCGGCAATTGAATTCCAGCGTCTTGGGCTTGCCCTTGGCATCGATCATCAGCCCGGCGTACAGGAAACCGGTGTAGGTGATGCCGTCTTTTTCCATGCCCTTGATGGTGGGCAAGATGATTTCCCGCATGGCGCGGGCATGCACATCGGCAGTGACCACCGGCGCGGGCGAATACGCACCCATGCCGCCGGTGTTGGGGCCATTGTCGCCATCAAGCAGGCGCTTGTGGTCCTGGCTGGTAGCCAGGGGAACCACGTTTTTGCCATCGCACATGACGATGAAGCTGGCTTCTTCGCCCGCCAGAAACTCTTCAATGACCACCCGCGCCCCACCCTCGTTATGGCTCACGCCCAGGCTGTTGTCCAGCAGCATGAAGTCGATGGCTTCATGCGCCTCGGCCAGGGTTTGCGCGACGACCACGCCTTTGCCCGCCGCCAGGCCATCGGCCTTGACCACGATGGGCGCGCCCTTTTTCTCCACATAGGCGTGGGCCGCTACGGGGTCGGTAAAGGTTTCAAATTCGGCCGTGGGAATGGCGTGGCGCTGCATGAAGGCTTTGGAAAACGCCTTGGAGCTTTCCAACTGCGCAGCGGCCTTGGTGGCACCAAAAATGCGCATGCCATGGCCGCGGAACTCGTCCACCACACCGGCGGCCAACGGGCCTTCGGGGCCGACCACGGTCAGCGAGATACCTTCGGTCTGCGCCCATTTGCGCAGCGCCTGCACGTCAGTGATATTGATGTTGATGAGCTGGTCGTCCAGGGCCGTGCCGCCGTTGCCGGGGGCCACGTAGACCTGGCTCACGCGGGCGCAGATATTGAGCTTCCAGGCCAGTGCATGTTCGCGGCCACCGCCGCCAATGACTAAGACTTTCATAGGCCAGCGTTGTGAAAGACTTCTTGGACATCGTCCAGGTCTTCGAGCACATCCAGTAGTTTTTGCATTTTTTCGGCATCCTCGCCCGTAAGGTCGATAGTGTTGTCGGCGCGCATGGTGACTTCGGCCAGATCGGAGGTGAAGCCCGCGTTTTCCAGCGCCAGCTTCACGGTTTCAAAGTCGGTATAGGCGGTCAGCACCTCAATGGCACCATCTTCATCGGTAATCACGTCTTCGGCCCCGGCTTCCAGGGCCACTTCCATGAGTTTGTCTTCGTTGGTGCCCGGGGCAAAGATGATTTGCCCGCAGTGCTTGAATTGGAACGCCACCGAGCCTTCGGTGCCCATGTTGCCGCCGTATTTACTGAAGGCGTGGCGCACTTCGGCCACGGTACGCACACGGTTGTCGGTCATGGTGTCCACAATGATGGCCGCACCGCCGATGCCGTAGCCTTCGTAGCGGATTTCTTCATACGACACGCCTTCCAGCGTGCCGGTGGCTTTTTCGATGTTGCGCTTGACCGTCTCGGCGGCCAGATTGGCGGCCTTGGCCTTTTCCACGGCCAGGCGCAGGCGCGGGTTGATGCTCAGGTCACCACCGCCCAGGCGTGCCGCCACCATGATCTCGCGGATCACGCGGGTCCAGATCTTGCCCCGCTTCTCATCCTGGCGGCCCTTGCGGTGCTGAATATTCGCCCATTTACTGTGACCAGCCACAAAAATTCCTTGTCAATTGATTTAATCTACAGCCAGATTTTACTTACCCAGGACGTACGCAAGTTCCCCCTGTAAGCCCGAAGGGCGGCACAGGGGCGCTGCGTAAGTCCTATCACATACATGTCAGGACTCTCGCCATGGCCGAACCCATCTTAATTGCCAAAAACGCCACCACTCTCTGCGAATTGCTGCCTGCGTTGGCGAACCGCCACGGCCTGATCACCGGAGCCACCGGCACCGGCAAAACCGTCACCTTGCAGACCCTGGCGGAAAATTTCTCCAAGATTGGCGTGCCGGTCTTCATGGCCGACGTCAAAGGCGACCTCACCGGCATCAGCCAGGCAGGCCGTATCGGCGACAAGCTGGCCGGCATCCTGAAAGAGCGCGGCATTGACCAGCCCGAGTCCCTGGCCTGCCCCGCCACCCTGTGGGACGTATTTGGCGAGCAAGGCCACCCGGTGCGGGCCACGGTGTCCGACATGGGCCCGCTGCTGCTGGGCCGCATGCTGAACCTGAACGACACCCAGGGCGGCGTGCTCAACATGGTGTTCAAGATCGCCGACGACCACGGCCTGCTGCTGCTGGACCTGAAAGACCTGCGCGCCATGCTGCAGTACGTGGGCGACAACAGCAGCGAGTTCACCACCCAGTATGGCAACGTGTCTGCCGCCAGCGTGGGGGCCATCCAGCGCGGCCTGCTGCAGATCGAATCCCAGGGCGGCGACCAATTCTTTGGCGAACCCATGCTCAACATCAGCGACTTCATGCAGACGGTGGACGGCCAAGGTGTGGTCAACATCCTCACCGCCGACAAGCTGATGAACTCGCCGCGTCTGTACGCCACGTTTTTGCTGTGGATGCTGTCCGAGTTGTTCGAACAGCTCCCCGAAATCGGCGACCCCGAGCAGCCCAAGCTGGTGTTCTTCTTCGACGAAGCGCATTTGCTGTTCAACGAAGCGCCCAAGGCGCTGGTGGAACGCATCGAGCTGGTGGTGCGCCTGGTGCGCTCCAAGGGCGTGGGTGTGTACTTTGTGACGCAAAACCCCCTGGATATTCCCGATACCGTGCTGGCCCAGTTGGGCAACCGAGTGCAGCACGCCCTGCGCGCGTTCACCCCGCGCGACCAAAAGGCTGTCAAGGCCACGGCGCAGACCATGCGCCAAAAGCCCGGGCTGGACATCGAAGCCGCCATCACCGAGCTGGCCGTGGGCGAGGCGCTGGTAAGCCTGCTGGATGCCAAGGGCCGCCCCAGCATCACCGAGCGCGTGTTCGTGCTGCCACCCGGCAGCCAGCTCGGCCCCATCACCCCGGCCCAGCGCCAGTCGCTGATCGCCAATTCGCTGGTGGCGGGCGTGTATGAGAAGCTGCTGGACCGAGAATCGGCCTTCGAGAAGCTCAAAGGCCGCACCGAAACCACGGCGGCCAATGCCTCTGCGTCAGCGCAGCCACCCACCCTGCCCGGCATGGCCCCGCCCGCTGCAGCAGAAGGCGGCGGCCTGATGGGCGGCCTGAACGACATCCTGTTTGGCAGCACCGGCCCACGCGGCGGCAAGCGCGACGGCCTGGCCCAGACCATGGTGAAGTCCGCCGTGCGCACCATGGGCACCAAGGTCGGGCAAGAGATCTTGCGCGGCGTGCTGGGCAGTATCTTTGGCGGGCGGCGCTAAGCCCTGGCACCGCCCCGCATCCGCTTACTTCTTCACGAAGGTGCGGATCGCCTCTTTGCCCACCGCTGGGTCATCGGTAAAAAAGCCATCAATCCCGGTTTGCAAAAAGGTCTGGATTTCGGTGATGCTGTCGCCGCGCACCGTGGGGTCGGTGACCGGGGCCTTCTTCAGGCTGGTGGGCAAAAAGTTGTTCTCGGGCCGCAGCGTGTAGATATGCACTGCCAAGCCCGCCGCCTTGGCGTTGGCCACTAGCGCCGTGGGCGTGCCCAGGTTGCCGCTGACCAGTGGAATCACCATGTCTTTGCTCGGGCCGATGGCGTTGGCGTAGGTCGCCACTTCCTTCAGCCCGGCCGGGGTGATCACGTCTGCGTAGCGGCGGGTTTCGCTGGCACCGGCCGCCACAAAGTCGTACGGGCGACCGCTGGACGACAGCAGTTGCACGATACGCGCCGTGGTCATGGTGCGCATCTCTTTCAGATTGGCCACCTCAAACGACTGGATAAACACCGGTGCATTCTTGGAGTTCCAGCCATTGGCCGCCAGCACATCCACCAGGCGTTTTTCCAGCGGCAAACCGATCGATTTGAAATAGGTGGGATGCTTGGTTTCGGGGTAGATGCCGATGGTGCGGCCCTTTTCGATCGACTTGGATTTGGCCAGGTCAATCACCTCCTGGAAGGTGGGCACCTGGAACTGGCCGTTGTAGGCCACGTTGGCCGGGCGGATGGCCGGAATGCGCTCGCGGGCGCGCAGGGTTTTCAGCTCAGCCAGCGTCAGGTCTTCGGTAAACCAGCCAGTGATGGCAGTGCCGTCAATGGTTTTGGTGGTCTTGCGCGCGGCGAACTCCGGGCGGTCGACGATGTCGGTGGTGGCCTCGCGCACGCTGCCGTCGGCGTTCAGGATGGCGATGGCGTTCTCGTGGCGGGCCACCAGCACGCCGTCCTTGGTGCTGACCAGGTCGGGTTCGATGATGTTGGCGCCGTCTTCAATCGCTTGGGTATACGAGGCAATGGTGTGCTCCGGGCGCAGTGCAGGCGCGCCCCGGTGGCCGATCAGCGTCGGCACCGGTGGCCAGGTGGCGGGCGCGTCATCGCTGCCACCACAGGCCGTCAAGGCCATGCCGGAGATAAGGCCGACAACGGCAAGCTGGATGTAGGTTTTGTTTTTCAAGGTGGCCTTCTTTCGCCCATGCGTGGGCGGTGCACTGCGGGGTATCCGCCATGTGATGGCAAATGTAGGGCGGCTGGATGAAGGTTTTTTGACACCCACCCTGCCAGCCGCAGTTTGGCAGCGGTTCGGCATGCAAAATGCATAGCGTGCACCCAAATTGTTACGCCAACAGACCCGACATGTGAGGACTCCTTATGCCCGCTGATACCGCCACCGGCTCCATGGCTCCCGCGCAAACCAGCCACATCCGCCTCACCTCGCACGCCAGCGGCTACGGCGCGCTGCCCATCCGCTGGGCAGCGGCCACCGCCGCCGAACGCGGCCCGGTGGTCGGCACCACCACCAAGCGCAGCCACCGCAACGTCATCGGCACGCACAGCGGCAGTTACAGCATTTACCGCGCGCTTGCAGTTGCGTCCGGCGGCCTGTCGCCGCAGCACAAGGCCGACCTGACCAACACCATGCCCACCGACATCATCGGCCCCTACCCGCAGTGGAGCGAGCCGGGCCGCATCGTGGCCATGGACCCCTGGGGCGCGACGATTGCCGAGGTGTTTGCCGGGGAGCTGGCAGCGGGCTACGACATCCGCCCCACCATCGCCGTCACCCAGGCCCATGTGATCCTGCCCGAAGTCATCGAGGCGCTGCAGTCTGGCCGCCTGAAGGCCGACGGTAAATTTCTCACCGCCGGTGGCGCGGCCATGGTCACCAAGGTCGCCGTGGAGCCGGTGTGGTACCTGCCCGAAGTAGCCAAACGTTTTGGCTGCACCGAGGCCGAGCTGCGCCGCGTGCTGTTCGAGGAAACCGGCGGCATGTACCCCGAGCTGGTGACCCGCAGCGACCTGGAAGTGTTTTTGCCACCCATCGGTGGACTCACGGCCTACATTTTTGGCAACCCGCGCGACTTGGCGAATCCCGAGGTGGAGCTCACCGCCCGCGTGCACGACGAGTGCAACGGTTCGGACGTGTTCGGCTCGGACATCTGCACCTGCCGCCCCTACCTCACGCACGCCATCGAGGAATGCATCCAGGGCGCGCAACGCGGCGGCGTGGGCCTGGTGAGCTACTTCCGCAAAGAGGGCCGGGCCCTGGGCGAAGTCACCAAATTTCTGGTCTACAACGCCCGCAAACGCCAGGTCGGTGGCGACACCGCCGACCAGTATTTCAACCGCACCGAATGCGTGGCGGGCGTGCAGGACATGCGCTTCCAGGAACTCATGCCCGACGTGCTGAACTGGCTGGGCATCCGCAAAATCCACCGCCTGGTGTCGATGAGCAACATGAAATATGACGCGATCACCCGCGCCGGTATCGAGGTGGTGCAGCGGGTGAATATTCCCGAGCACATGATCCCCGCCGATGCCCAGGTGGAAATGGACGCGAAAATGGCCGCAGGCTACTTCACCCCCGGTGCGGTGCCAGATGCCGAAGAACTCAAAAAGGCCAAGGGCCGCGAATTGACTAAATGACTATGGATTTGATAGCTACCCGTGCCGATGCAATAAGCGCCAGCACCCTTTTACGCTCTACAAAAGCCGTGCGCGCGCGCGCCCAGGGCCTGCTGGCGCGCGCGCGCGCGGGCGAATCCCAGTACTTCACCGTGGTGGATGCCGCGCTGGCCCCCACCGCGCAGCTGGTGGCCGAGGTAACCCGCAAGAACTATCCCAGCCTGCAGATCCCGTACCACAGCCGCTGGCGGCATTTTGAGGCGGGCGGCGTCAAGCGTGTGGACCAGATGACCGAAGAACTGGGCAAGGTCTCGGTGGCCAAACGCGCCCGCGCGCAGATCGACCTGGCCATCGTCAGCGTGCTGCTGGACGCGGGCGCAGGCCCCGACTGGAGCTATACCGACCCGCGCACGGGGCAGAAGCTCAGCCGCTCCGAAGGCCTGGGGGTGGCCAGCTTCAACGCCTTTACCAAAGGTCTGTTTTCCAGCAAGCCCACCCAGCCCTGCCAGGCCGACGCGCTGGGTTTGCAGTCCCTCACCTCGCGCCAGTTGGGCGATGCCTTCCAGGTCGGCGTGGAAAACCCGCTGGTCGGGCTGGAAGGCCGCGCCGCGCTGTTGCGCCGCCTGGGTGAAGTGATTGCCGCCCAGCCCGAAGTGTTTGGCGGTGCGGGCGGCCTGTGCCGTCCGGGCCGCCTGTTCGACCACCTGGTGCCCACCGATACCGACGAACCCACCGTGGCGGCGCACGACATTCTTGGGGCACTGCTTGGCACGCTCTCGCCCATCTGGCCTGCGCAGAATGTTATTAAAACGGACGATGGCGGTGAGATTGCTTTGGGCGATTGCTGGCGCCACAGCGCCGTGCCCGGCGAAGGTGCCAGCGCAGGCTGGATGCCCTTCCACAAGCTGTCCCAGTGGCTGACTTATTCGCTGCTGGAGCCGCTGGAATGGGCCGACGTGATCGTCACCGGGCTGGATGCGCTGACAGGCCTGCCCGAGTACCGCAACGGCGGCCTGCTGCTGGACGGCGGCGTGCTGGTATTGAAAGACCCGGCCCTGGCCACCCAGGCGCACACCGCAGGCGACGAATGCATCGTCGAATGGCGGGCCCTCACGGTCGCACTGCTGGACGAGCTGGCCCCATTGGTGCGCGCCGAGCTAGGCCTCACTGCCGCGCAAATGCCCCTGGCCTGCGTGTTGGAGGGCGGCACCTGGGCGGCAGGCCGCGTGCTGGCCCAGCGCTTGCGGGGCGGTACACCACCCTTGAACATCGCCAGCGATGGCACGGTTTTCTAACCCATTGAAGAAGCACACCATGAGCAACGTCCACCTGATCAACCACCCGCTGGTGCAACACAAGCTGACGCTGATGCGCCGCAAGGATGCCAGCACCAACACCTTCCGCCGCCTGCTCAACGAGCTGAGTTCGCTGATGGCCTACGAGGTCACGCGCGACATGGCGATGCAGGATGTGGAAATCGAAACCCCGCTGGAGACCATGACTGCCCGGGTGATCGACGGCAAGAAACTGGTGTTTGTGTCCATCCTGCGCGCGGGCAACGGCATTTTGGAGGGCATGCTCAGCGTGGTACCGGGCGCGCGCGTGGGCCATGTGGGCCTGTACCGCGACCCCAAGACGCTGACGGCGGTGGAGTACTACTTCAAGATGCCCAAGGACATGGAAGAGCGTGATGTGGTGATCGTCGACCCGATGCTGGCCACCGGCAACTCGGCCATTGCGGCGGTGGAGCGGCTCAAGGAGCTCAACCCCAAATCCATCAAATTTGTCTGCCTACTGACCTGCCCCGAAGGCGTGGCCGCGCTGCAGGCTGCGCATCCCGATGTGGCGATTTATACCGCCGCCATCGACCGCCAGCTCAACAGCCACGGCTACATCGTGCCCGGCCTGGGCGATGCGGGTGACCGTATTTTCGGCACCCAATAAGCAAAGGACTTACGCAGCGCCCCTCTATCGCCCTTCGGGCTTACAGGGGGAACTTGCGTAAGTCGTGAACAACCAGATTTAGACGATGACGGTCAGGTCGGTCGAGTTCACCAGGCTGGAGCCAGCGCGGGGCCACTCGACCAGCACGCCCTTGTCGGTCTGGGCCAGCACGTAGCCGTCGGTGCGCTCGATGCTGCCACGGCGCACCAGGTTCACGCGTTCGCCGGGGGCGAACTGGATCTGGGCAACGGCGAATAGGGACTTGATGAAATACAAAGCTTGCATGGTGAAACTCCAAAAATAGCTCAGGCGCAGTGCCTGGGAATCGAATAGGACTTACGCCGCGCCCCTGTATCGCCCTTCGGGCTTTCCGGGGGGGACTTGCATAAGTCTTGTGAAAAAAATTACTGGGATTGCAGCCACTGGCGTTCACGGGACTCGAGGTCGGCAAACGACTGGGCTTTGCCCAGGTAGCTGTCTACACCGCGCTGGTCTTGCTGGTCCAGATGGCGGCCCAGTGCGTGGGCGGCGTTGCGTGCGGAGAACCAAAATAAATAAAGAATGTGCATGGCCAAAATGTCCTGGGTAAAACTGTTTCCCTTGTTTCAGGGTTAACCCTAGTATCGCACAGGGCCGGTGCGCGCTCGCACGAAATAGTGCACATTAGCGATTCTTGTTTGTTATAAGGCGCTGTTTTGCCTCAATGTGGTGCATGGCTTTAGCACCTAACCAACCCCATATGGCCTTTGTAGATTTATAAGAAATAGGCCTCCAGCGCTTATTCCATAAGCGCAAGCAGCTACTTATTTAGTAGCAAATCACCATAACTGCTCCAGCCGCCCTTCCACCAGCCGCAGGCCGCGCGTGGCCATGGCCTGGGCTTCGGCTTCGTCGTGGGTTACCAACACCGTGGCCATACCGGCATCGAAGATTCGCTGGCGAAACTCCGCTTGCAGGTCGCGGCGCAGGGCAGCATCCAGGGCGGAAAACGGCTCGTCCAGCAGCAGCGCACGCGGTGCGGTGATGAGGGCCCGGGCCAGGGCCACGCGCTGCTGTTCGCCGCCCGACAGCGTCCAGACGCGGTGGCGGGCATGGTTAACCAGGCCAAAGCGTTCCAGCAAGTCCTCGGCGCGCTGGCGGGCTGCGGCTTTGGGCACACGCTGCTCGACCAGGCCAAAGGCCACGTTGTCGCGCACATCCAGGTGCGGAAACAGCGCAAAGTCCTGGAACATCAGCGCAAAACCACGCCGCTCGGGCGGCTGGCGGCTGATGTCCTCGCTGTCAAACCACACGCTGCCCGCCTCGGCGGCCTCCAGCCCGGCGGCAATTTTCAGCAAGGTGCTTTTGCCGCTGCCCGACGGGCCGAGCAAGGCCACTATTTCGCCCTCAGCGACTTGCAGGCTGAGCTGGTCTGCCAGCAGGCGCGGGCCGTAGTGTTTGGTGATTTGGCGCAGTTCAAGCATGGTGAGATTTTGTCCGGCGTGGGCCTTCGATCAACGCAAATGCGGCCAGGGCCAGGGCCATCAGCACGCAGGCCAGCACCAGCGCCGCGTCGCCATTGGCGGCCCCCGGGCGGCCCAGGCGCTGGTAGATCAGCGTGGTCAAGGTGGCCCACTCGGGGCGGGATAAAAACAGGGTGACAGCAAATTCGCCCAGGGCGGTGGCCGCCGCGAAGGCCATGCCCCGGCGCAGTGCAGGGGCCACCATCGGCAAGGTGACGCGCCAGAACACGCGCCAGGGGTTGGCGCCAAGGCTGCGGGCGGCCTGGGGCAGGTGTTCGGGCACGCTGTCCAGCGCCGACGCCAGCGACTTGGCGACAAACGGGTAGGCCAGCACCGCGTAGGCACACAGCAGCAACGGCAGGCTGGCGGTCCACTGCGGGTACAGCAACAGCAGGCCGAAAGCCACGGTGATGGGCGACACCACAAACGGCAGGAACGCGGCGGCACGCATCGCCACCGAGGCTTGAGCGGCCAGCGCGTGCAGCACGCCCAGCACGGTGGCCAGCAGCAGCGCGACGGCGGAGAATCGCAAGGTGTTCCACAGCGCAGCCAGCGTCTCTTCGTCGGCCACCAGCGCCCAGGTGTCCCAGCCCGCATGGGCGGCCCGCCAGACGATGGCCACCAGCGGCGCGGCGCAGAAGAAAGCCAGCACGCCGAGTGCCGCTGCCACACCCAGCCAGTGCGCCGGGCGGCTGGGGCGCTGGCGGGCAATGGGCTGCACGCGGGTGGGCGTGGCCAGGCGCTTTTCAATCAACGCGTAGCCCCAAGCCACCGCGCCGGTCAGCAGCAGCATCCACAGCGCCAGCAAGCTGGCCGGGGCCAGTTGCAGTTCGTGGGCCACCAAGGTGTAGATCTCCACCTCCACCGTGGCGTAACGCTGGCCGCCCAGCACCAGGGCCAGGCCGAACCCGGCAAAGCAGTACAAAAACACCAGGCACAGGCTCGATGCCAGCCAGGGCAGGATGGCGGGCCACTCGACCCGCCAGAACGCCCGCCAAGGCGTGGCGCCCAGGGTGCGCGCCGCCGCCACGCGCGGCGCGCTCACATGCTCCAGCGCGTCCACCCCGGCACGCACCACGACACACAGGTTAAAGAACAGGTTGCCGTACAGCAGCAGCCAGGGTGTGTCTTGCAGGTCTACGCCCAGCCAGCCGCTGAACACCCCGCGCGGCCCCCACAGAGCCAACACGCCCAGCGCGGCGACCAGGGTGGGCACCACGAACGGCAGCATCAGCAGGCGCAGCACCAGGCGGCGGCCCGCAAACTCCCAGCGCGCCAGCACCCAGGCTACGGGCAGGCCCAGCAGCAGCGCAGCGATGCAGGTGGCCGTCGCCTGCAGCACCGACCACAGCACGCGCCAACGCAGGTACGGGTCGGTCCACAGTGCCCAGGGGGAACTGCGGGTTTGGGTGGCCAGGTCGCCCCACCAGCCCTCGCCTGCCAGCCGCAGCACCGGGGCCACCAGCAGCACGGCCAGGGCCAGCAGCGGCAGCAGCGCCAGCAGCCAACGGCGAGACGGCATTTACTTCAGAACCACCTGCGTCCAGCGCGCGACCCAGCCCGTGCCCTTGTCGGCAATCGTCTCGGCGGGCAGGCTGTCAAAAGCGGTGGGCTCTACGGCGTGCTTCATCACCTCGGCCAGGGGGGTGTGGGCTTCGATGGGGTACATCCACATGCTGGTTTGCAAAGCCTCCTGCACCACGCCGGAGCGCAGGAAGCGGATGAACTTAGCCGCAGCCTCGCGCTGGCCACCACCGGCCACCAGGGCTACACCCTCGACCTGGCGGAACACGCCGCCCTTGAAGAACAGGTTGCCGGTGGGCGATTCGGTGATTTTTTCTTTGCTGTAGAACACCTCGGCCGCCGGGCTGCTGGCGTAGCTGACGACCAGCGGGCGGGTTCCGCCGTTGCGGCTGAATTCGGTGTAGTAGGCCTCGGTCCAGCCTTTCACGGCCTTCACGCCGTTGCCGCGCATACGGGCCCACCAGTCAAACGCCTTTTCTTCGCCCATACCGGCGATGGTGGCCAGCAAAAACGCGTAGCCGGGGCTGGATGTGGCCGGGTTGGGCACCACCAGCAGGTTACGGTAGGCGGGCTGGGCCAGGTCTTCCAGGGTTTTGGGCAGGGCCAGGCCGCTCTTGGCGAAGGCCGCCTTGTCGAAGTTCAGGTTAACGAAGCCGTAGTCCACCGGCACCACATTGGCACCCACCTGGGCAATGGCCGAGCCCTGGGTGTAGGCCACCGGCTCCAGCACCTTGTTGGCCTGGGCCTTGGCGACGGACGCGTTGTCCAGGCCAAACACCACGTCGGCGATGGGCTGGGCGCGGGTGAGGATGAGCTTGTTGAGCATCTCGCCCGCATCGCCCGCCTTGATGATGCTGAGCTTGACACCAGACTCGGCCTCGAACCGGGCCAGTAGCGGCTTAGGCAGCGAAAACGAGCTGTGCACCAGCACGCGCAGCGGGGTGTCTTGGGCCAGAGCGGGAAACGAAACGAGTGCGGCCAGCGCGGTGGCGGCCAGAGAAAAACGACGGCGGTGCAGCATGTGTGCCTTTCATTGCGCCAGCGGCGGACGCATGAAAAGGCCCCAGATCTGACCCATCACGCTCCCTCCGCTGGCATGACCCAGATCAGGTTTGGTTAGGACTTACGCAGCGCCCCTGATGCCCTCTGGGCAATCAAGGGGACTTGCGTAAGTCCTGGTGGGGTATTTCTCAGTCCGCAAACTTGTCGCAGACACCCCCGGTGAAGCGTCGGATTGTAGTGGTTGTCCACCGGCTCCAAGTTCTCCCTGCCAACACTGGATAAGCTTGTGGATAACCCTGCCAAGCACTTGTATAGGGCGGTTAAGTGCTTGATTTATATATACAAAGCTTGCAGTGCTTAAAAATTAAGCACTATGCACCAGAAGTCTTGCCGGCCATGCGGCCCTTGACTGCGCCTAGCACAATCACCAGGCCGGGGATCAAAATCATGGCCCAGATGATCTTGTCCAGGTGCTGCTTGACCCACGGCAGGTTGCCAAAGAAGTAACCGATGGTAATGATGCCTGCCACCCACAGCACGCCGCCCAGCACGTCGTAGAACGTGAACTTGGCGCGGCCCATCATGGCCACCCCGGCCACAAAAGGCGCAAAGGTACGCAAAAACGGCATGAAACGCGCCGCCACCAGGGTGATGCCGCCATAACGCTCGTAAAACGCATGCGCCTGGTTAAAGGCGTTCTTGTTGAAGAACTTGGAGTTCTCCCACTGGAACACCTTGGGGCCCAGGTAGCGGCCAATCGCGTAGTTGCACTGGTTGCCCAAAATGGCCGCCGCCAGCAGCAGGCCCACGGCCAGCGGGTAGGACATCAGCCCCACGCCGCACATGGCGCCCACCACAAACAGCAGTGAGTCACCCGGCAGAAACGGCATGACCACCACGCCGGTCTCTACAAAGATGATCAAAAACAGCAGCGCATAGACCCAGGGGCCATAACTGGTTACAAAGGCCTCCAGGTATTTGTCTACGTGGAGGATGAAGTCGAGAAGTTGCATGAGAATGTCCATGGAGCGAGATTATCGTGGGTGGCAGCTGTCATCATGTGACATTGCATCCACAGGACTGGTTCCTGTGTGCCCCACTTACCCGAGTTGAAACATGAGCCTCCTCTGCCCCGTCTGTAAAACCGCAAACGCCCGCGACGCAACCGTGTGCGCCCAGTGTGCCGCCGCGCTGCCCGTGCCACCGCGCATGTCCCTGCTGGAGCAAGCCATGGCCAAGCCCACAGCCGCTCCGACACCTCCGGCTCCACCGCCTCCGGTACCTGCCCCGCCCGTGCCCCCTCCGCCCGCAGCGTCGGTGCCCGCCAACGCCGCCCCGGTCACCGCACCCGCGCCCATGGCAGCACCCGCACCTGCGCCCAGGCAGGCCCCCATCCACTCCGGTTTCACCATGCCGCCCCTGCCCCCACAGCCCCGGCGGCGGCGACGCAGCCGTGCGCCCTGGATATTGGCCATCGTGCTGATGGTGGCGCTGCTGGCCGCACTGGGCTATGAGGTCCTGCAAGCCAACGGCGTGCCGCTGCCGTCCCTGCGCTCGTTGCTCCCGTCCAGTACCACCAGCCTCTCATCGCCATGACGCACCACACCCACCTGCTCATCATCGACCCGCAAAACGACTTTTGCGACCTGCCTGGCTCCGCCCTGCCGGTGGCGGGTGCCGATGCCGACATGCAGCGCCTTGCGGCCTTCATCCGCACGCATAGCGCGGCGCTGACCGACATCACCCTGACGCTGGACTCGCACCACCGCATCGACATTGCCCACCCCACCTTCTGGCAGCAGGCAGACGGCAGCGCGGTGGCACCGTTCACCACCATCACCGCCGCCGCCGTGCATGCGGGCCAGTACCTGCCGCGCCAGCCGGGGGCGCTGGGCCGCACCCTGGCCTACCTGGATGCCCTGGAAGCCCGGGGCCGCTACCTGCTGATGGTCTGGCCGGTGCACTGCGAAATCGGCACCTGGGGCCACAACGTGCATGCCGAGGTACGCGCCGCCTACAACGCCTGGGAAGACCAGCAGGGCCGCAACGCCACCAAGCTCACCAAGGGCAGCAACCCCTGGACCGAGCACTACAGCGCGGTGATGGCCGAGGTGCCCGACGCGCACGACGAAGCCACCGGCCTGAACCACGCGCTGATGTCCGCCATGGACCAGGCCGACGTGCTGCTGATCGCGGGCGAGGCCAGCAGCCACTGCGTGCGCGCCACCACCGAGCACATCGTGGAGCATCTGGCGCGCCAAAAGCCCCAGCGCATCGTGCTGCTCACCGATTGCATGAGCCCGGTGGCCGGTTTCCAGTCCCAGCACGACGCGTTCTTGATGGGCATGCAGGCCCAGGGCATCGAGCTGGCCGCCAGCACACAGATCCAGCTTTAGGTTGAGACCTTACGCAGCGCCCCTGTATCGCCCTTCGGGCTTACAGGGGAACTTGCGTAAGTTCTGGATTTTTTAAATGCGAACGGTTATCATTTAGTAGCCTGAATACGCAAAACTCCATTCAACGCAAAGGGCCCGGTGCTGCCAGCCGTGGCACCGGCTCCATGGATGTTTTGCATGACCCGTTCTTCCGTACCTTCTGCGTTCGCACTTTCACAGGCTCCACCGCGCGCTCCACGCCCTACACGCCCCGCCAGCCTTACCCAGTGGGAAGGCCTGGTACAGCGAGGCACAGCCGCCGTACAGGCCGGGCGCCCCGAGCTGGCACTGTTCAGCTTTCACCAGGCCCTGGCCATCGCCCAGGACCTGCTGGATGTCCCGCCCGCTGAACTGACCGACGACAGCCTGGCCGCCCTGGTGGTATCGCACCACAACCTGGCCGACCTGTACGCCCAGGCCGGGCTGCTAGAGCCCGCCGCCCAGCACCTGTGCCGCGCCCACCGCAGGCTGCTGGCGCTGCAACACAACTGCACCCACGACCTGGCTTGGCGGCACAGCCGCGAAACCTACGCCGCCCTGCTGCTGCACCAGCGCGCCTGGGGCCCACACCCCGACATCACCGCCCTGCTCCATGCCAGCACAGCCAACCCCGGCAGCCTGCACTGATTTTTAAACCCGAAAGACCCGCCCATGCCCCATACCCTGCCCGCCCTGCCCTACGCCTACGACGCGCTGGAGCCGCACATCGACACCCAGACGATGCAGATCCACCACACCAAACACCACCAGACCTACATCAACAGCCTGAACGCCGCCGTGCAAGACACGCCGCATGCCGACACCCCGGTGGAGGCGCTGGTCGCGGCCATCGCCACCCTGCCCGAAGGCCTGCGCGCCGTAGTGCACAACCACGGCGGCGGCCACGCCAACCACAGCCTGTTCTGGCGCGTCATGTCGCCCCGCGGCGGCGGCCAGCCCAGCGGCGCGCTGGCCCAGGCCATCGATGCCGATCTGGGCGGCTTCGAGGCTTTCAAGGAGGCATTCACCAAGGCCGCGCTGACCCGCTTTGGCAGCGGCTGGGCCTGGCTGTGCGTCACACCGCAGGGCACGCTGGTGGTGGAGAGCAGCGGCAACCAGGACAGCCCACTGATGCACGGCAACACCCCCATCCTCGGGCTGGACGTGTGGGAGCACGCCTACTACTTGCGCTACCAAAACCGCCGCCCCGACTACATCGCGGCCTTCTATAACGTGGTGGACTGGCCCGAGGTGGCCACGCTCTACCAGGCCGCCCGCGCCTGACCCGCACAACCAACCCCCGATCGTGGACATCTCCCATGCACAAACTCCACACCCTGTGGCCCAGCGGCGGTAAAGACCCGGTGCGGCTGCTGCGCAAACTGTTCGGTGGCGGCATTGCGCTGCTGGGCGCAGGCGTGCTGGCCAGCGACTTCTGGCAGTACTGCCTGGCCCATCCGGTGGTGCTGAACGCCTTGATCGGCGGCTCGGTGGCGGCACTGGCCACGGCGCTGGGCACGCTGCCGGTGGTGTTCTCGCACAAGCTGTCCGAGCGCACCCAGGACACGCTTTTTGGCTTTGGTGCCGGGGTGATGCTGGCGGCCAGCGCGTTCTCGCTGATCATCCCCGGCCTGGCCGCGGCCCGTGCCGCCGGGGCCAGTAGCTGGGGCGCAGGCGGCATGCTGGGCCTGTCCATCCTGCTGGGCGGGGCGGTGCTGCTGGCCATGGAACGGCTGCTGCCGCACGAACACTTCATCAAGGGCGTGGAAGGCCGAACCTCGTCACGCGTGTTGCGCCGCACCTGGCTGTTTGTGTTTGCCATCACCCTGCACAACCTGCCCGAGGGCCTGGCGATTGGCGTGGGCTACGCGGCTTCTGACCCGTTGCGCGCCACCGCACTAGCCACCGGCATCGCCATCCAGGACGTGCCCGAGGGCCTGGTGGTCGCCGTGGCGCTACTGGCCGCTGGCTACAAGCGCCGCTTTGCCGTGCTGCTGGGCATGGCCTCGGGCCTGGTGGAGCCGCTGGGTGCCGTGCTGGGCGCGGCTGCCATCAGCCAGTCGGCCAGCCTGCTGCCCTGGGGCCTGGGCTTTGCGGCCGGGGCCATGCTGTTTGTGATCAGCCACGAGATCATTCCCGAGTCGCACCGCAAGGGCCACGAAGCCTGGGCCACCGGCGGGCTGATGCTGGGCTTTGTGCTGATGATGGTGCTAGATACCGCGCTAGGCTAAATGCTCTTATTACGATAGCTTCCAGCGCTTATGTAATAAGCGCTAGCAGCCTAAAAAGCATGTAATTTCAGAGTGCGGCGCGCGCGGGTAGCTTCCAGTCCGGGCGGGCAAAGTGGCAGGTGTAGCCGTTGGGGCGGTGGACCAAGTAGTCCTGGTGCTCGGGCTCGGCATCCCAGAAGGTGGGCGCGGGCAGCACCTCGGTCACCACCTTGCCGGGCCACAGGCCGGAGGCGTTCACGTCCTGGATGGTGTCCAGGGCCACGGCTTTTTGCGCGTCGCTGGTGAAGAAGATGGCCGAGCGGTAGCTGGTGCCCACGTCGTTGCCCTGGCGGTTCACAGTGCTGGGGTCGTGGATCTGGAAGAAGAATTCCAAAATCGCGCGGTAGCTGGTCACCGCGTTGTCGAAGCCTATCGCCACGCCCTCGGCATGGCCGGGGTGGTTGCGGTAATTGGGGTGGTCGTTGGTGCCGCCCACATAGCCCACGCGGGTGGACACCACCCCGGGCAGCTTGCGGATCAGGTCCTGCATCCCCCAAAAACAGCCGCCCGCCAGTACCGCAGTTTCTATCGCCATGGTGTTGTCCTTTGTGGTTTGAGATGAAACCCACAGGTGGTGGCAACCAGTCCGGTTTCAACAATTCAGCATCTTTTAGGCCGCCAGCGCTTATTGCATGAGCATGAGCAGCTATGAAATGTATAGTTAGCCAGTGCTGCAAATCCTCGCTATCACCTTCCCCTTCTTCGCCCTGGTTCTGGCCGGGTACGTGGCGGCGCGCCGCCGCCTGCTGCCGCTGGAGGCGATACCGGGCATGAATGGCTTTGTGCTGTTTTTCGCCCTGCCCTGCATGCTGTACCGGTTTGGTGCCAGCACGCCGCTGGCGCAACTGCTGGACGGCAGCGCATTTTTCACCTACCTGCTGTGCGGCCTGGCCATCGTGGCGGGCACGGTGCTGTTCAGCCGCAACGCGCGCATAGCCTGGAACGATGCGGCGTTTGGTGCGCTGGTCGCCGCCTTTCCCAACACCGGCTTCATGGGCGTGCCCTTGCTGGTGGCGCTGCTGGGCGCGCAGGCCGCGGGCCCGGCGATTGTGGCCATCGTGGTGGACATGGTGGTGACCACCTCGCTGTGCATTGCGCTGTCGCAGTTAGACCATGCAGGCACGCACGGCATGGGCCATGCGGCGCGCCAGGCCCTGCGCGGCGTGCTGCGCAACCCCATGCCCTGGGCGATTTTGCTGGGCGGCGTAGCCTCGGCCACCGGCTTCACCCTGCCCGGCCCGGCGCAGCAAACCGTGGGCCTGCTGGCCGATGCGGCCTCGCCCGTGGCGCTGTTCACCATCGGCGCGGTGCTGGCGCGCTCGCACATGCTGGCCAGCCGGGGCCATGCCGCACCGCTGCTGCGCGACTACCTGCCGGTGGCCGGCATCAAATTGTTTGTGCACCCCCTGCTGGTGTGGGGCGTGGGCACGGCGGCCATACGCTGCGGCGTGCCGCTGCAGCCGTTTGCCCTGCAGGTGCTGGTGCTGGTGGCCGCCCTGCCCAGCGCCAGCAATGTGACCCTGCTGGCCGAGCGCTTCGGGGCCGACAACGGGCGCATTGCCCGCATCATCCTGGTGACCACGGCAGCGGCGTTTTTGACCTTCTCCGCCGCCGTCAAGATGTTCGTCTAGCGTTTACAGCGTACGGCGCAGGGCTTCAAAGAACAGCGTGGACTGCAGCCGCTCGCTGGCCATCTGGCGGGCCACCTCTTCGGCCAGTGCCTCGTTGCTGGGGGCCAGCGGCCGGCCGGTGGACTGGGCCAGCACCTGGGCCTGGCAGGCGCGCTCCAGGTAATACAGGTCGTCGTAGGCGTAGTCCATGCGGTCGCCGCAGACCACCAGGCCGTGGTTGCCCAGAAAACCAATGTCGGCGGACCCCATGGCGCGGGCGATGCGCTCGCCCTCGCGGTAGTCGAGTGCCAGGCCGTTGTACTCGGTGTCGATGGCGGTGCGGCCATGGAAACGCATGGCGTTTTGCGACAGCGTGGTGTCCAGCGCGCGGTCGGCGGTGAGCGTGAGCGCTGTGGCATAAGGCATGTGGGTGTGCAGCACGCAGGCCTTGGCGCACAGGCGGTGGATGGCGGCGTGGATGAACATGGCGGTGGATTCCACCTCGTGGCGGCCCACCAGCTTGTTGCTTTCGGCATCGATCATCACGATGTCGTCGGCCTGGATTTCGCTCCACAGCAGGCCGCGCGGGTTCAGCAGAAATCGGCCTGAGTGGTCGGGCAGCTCCTGGCTGAAATGGTTGCACACCCCTTCGCCCAGGCCGTGGTGGGCGGCGGCGCGCAGCGCCAGGGCCAGGTCGGCGCGCAGGCGGGTGACGGAATCAGATACGTAGTCTTCGGCGTGCATGGGGTGTCCTTGGGGTGGGTGTTTTGGGCAAGATTGTGCTGGAAAGCGCCACTACACTGCAGGCATGTCCGTACAAACCCGCATACCTGCTCTGGCCCGCCCATGATCGTTCGCAACCGGCCCTCGGGTCTGCGCCTGTTCCTGCTGCTGCGCGGCTCGGTACTGCCGCGCATCCTGCCCACCCTGCTGGTCAACACGCTGATCGCCACCGTGGTGACCTGGAGCCACGGCGACCTGTTTGCGCTGAAGATCACGCTCACCACCATCCCCTTCACCCTGATCGGCCTGCCGATTGCCATCTTTCTGGGCTTTCGCAACAACGCCGCTTACGACCGCTACTGGGAGGGCCGCAAGCTCTGGGGCGAGATCGTGCTGCGCAGCCGCAACCTATCGCGCCAATGCCAAACCCTGGTGAATGCCCCCCTGCCCGCCACGGCGAATGGCGGCCTGGCCGACACCCGGGTGCGCATGGTCTGGCGGGCGATTGCCTTCGCCCACGCGCTGCGGCATCTGCTGCGCGGCACCCCGCCTGGAGCAGAAGTGCAAAAGTGGCTGCAGCCCGCGGAATGGCAGCAACTCGGTGCCACCAGCAACGCGCCCGATTTTTTGATGCTGCGCATGGGCATAGACCTGCAGCAGTGCCTGCGCGAGCAGCGCATCGACCCCAGCCTGGCCATAGCCATCGACAACACCTTGTCGGCCCTGACCGCCGCCGCGGCATCGTGCGAACGCATCAAGAGCACGCCGATTCCGTTCTCGTACACCCTGCTGTTGCACCGCACGGCCTACCTGTACTGCTTTTTGCTGCCCTTCGGGCTGGTGGACTCCATCGGCTTCATGACCCCATTTGTGGTGGCCATCGTGGCCTACACCTTCTTTGGCCTGGATGCCCTGGGCGACGAGATCGAGGAGCCGTTTGGCATGGAGGCCAACGACCTGCCGCTGGACGCGATCTGCCGCGCCATCGAGATCAATCTGCGCGAATCGCTTGGCGATGAGAACATCCCGCCGCCCCTGCAGGCAGTGGACTATCTGTTGACCTGAAGTTCAAGCCTTTCAAGCCGCCAGCGCAGACATTACCTGCGCGAGCTGCTACTCAATCCATAGCAGATCACATCGGTGCCACGGGCTGTGGCGAGCCGTCGTAGCCGCCCCACACCGACTGGTCGTACTCCACCACCGAGCCGGTCATCAGGCCCGACTCGTCGCTGCACAAAAACGCCACCGCGCGGGCGACTTCCTGCGGGTCTATCAGGCGGCCAAAGGGCTGGGCGGCGGCGGCCTGGGCCAGCCAGTCGCCATCGGCGTGGTGGAACTCGCGCTGGATGCGGTCCTCGCCCTCCGAGGCCATCCAGCCGATGTTCAGGCCATTGACCCGGATGCGGTTGCGCAGCAGGCCATAGGCGGTGTTGCGCGTCAGCGTGGCCAGGGCCCCCTTGGAGGCGCAATAGGCCGCGATGAACGGCTGGCCCGCCAGGGACGACATGGAGCCGATGTTGACGATGCTGCCCGCAATGCTTTCGCGGCGCATGATCTTGATGCAGTCTTGCATCAAAAAGAAGGGCGCACGAACGTTGACCGCAAAGATGCTGTCGAACAGCGCGGGGTCGGTGTCCAGGATGCTGCCGCGGTCGGTCAGGCCGGCGGCGTTGACCAGGATGTCGACACGGCCAAACTTCGCATCGGTCTGGGCGACGATGTTGCGGCAGTCTTCCACCTGGCCCAGGTCGGCCTGCACGTACAAAGTCTGCGCGCCTGTGGCCTCGGCGATCTGTTGCGCCTGGGCTTCGCCTTTGGCACGGTTGCGGCCACACAGCACGATGCCCAGCGCGCCGCGCTCGGCCAGCAGCTGGGCGATGGCCGCGCCCAGGCCCTGGGTGCCGCCGGTGACGATGGCGACTTTGCCGGTGAACGGAGTGGTGGTGGATGCGGTGTTCATAGTGTCTCCGGGTGGGTTAATTTCTTGTGCGCTTGCTGTTGCAAGGCCTGCTGGATCTGCGCTTGCGGCCAGTCTTCTTGCAGCGCCCGCAGCAGCAGGCCTTGCTGGCTTTCGGGGGCCAGGCCGCCCAGCGGCGGGTCGCGGTCGAGGTTGGTGGGGAAGGCATAGCCCTCGGCGCAGGCGGCTACAGCACTGGCCTGCTCTGCGGCGGGCATGCCGCGCAAGGCCGGGTACAGCGCCTGGCACATGCGCAGGCGGTCCACTGACTCCATGGCGCGGCCAAAGGCGCTGGAGACCTGCAGCAGATTGGCCAGGCGGTAGATGTCCGCCGAGCGGTTGTGGCCTGCGGCGTGCATCAGCGCGGGGTTGAAGAACACGGCATCACCCTTCTTGAGCGGCAGTTGCACGTGCTGCGCATCAAAGTAGGCCTGGAAGTCCGGGTGGCCCGCCACCAGGTAGCCGGGCGGGTATTTTTGCGAATGCGGCAGGTACAGCGTGGGGCCGCTTTCCACCGGCATGTCCACATGGGCCACCGCGCCCTGCAGCGTGAGCACGGGCGAAAGGCGGTGCACATGCGCCGGGTAGCGGGCGGCCTGCACGGGCCCCAAAAAGCCCAGGTGGTAGTCGCGGTGGGCCATTTGCGCCGCGCCGCCGGGGTTGACCGAGTTGATCTGCGAAGTCACCTGGTAGGCCGGGCCCAGCCAGGCCTCGCACACCCAGGCCAGCAGCGGGTTGCCGTAGTAGGCGGCAAACACGGCGGGCGCGGCCACGCAGAGCTTTTCCAGCGCGTTCCACACGCGGTCGTTGGCACCAGGCTTGGCGAAGTGGTCGGCCTTGGTAAGGGTTGCGCGCTCGGCAGCGATCAGCCGGTGGAATTCGGCGGTGGCCGCGTCCACCACGGCCAGGTCGGCAAATGCCGCTTGCAGCACCAGCACGCCCGGGCCGCTGTGCCACACGCGGCACCACTCGGCCATCAGATCGCGCTGTTGGGCCGGGTTGGCGTGGCGGATCTGCGCGCCGTCGTACACCGGCACGCCCTGGGTGATAGCGTGGGCCAGTGGGTAGTCGGCGGGGTCGGTAGGCGTGCGCACCAGGGCATCCAGGTCGGCGACCTGGCAGGCTTGCGGGTCCAGCCAATGGGGAGAATCGTGTGAGGACATGGGAGGGTTCTGCGGGTGAAAAGATGGGCAAAGTGTAGGCAGACCTGGCGTATATTGAAGGCCTTAAACCCCTCAAAAACACCTCAAAAATATCCCATGGCCCACCCCCATCTTTTGAAAGACGTTGCCTCGCAGGCGGGCACCAGCCTCGCCACGGTAGACCGGGTGCTGCACCAGCGCGGCGGCGTACGGGCCCACACGGTGCGCCGTGTCGAGCAGGCGCTGGCGGAGCTGGAGCAGCAAAAAAGCCAGGTGGGGTTGGTGGGCCGCAAGTTTTTGATCGACCTGGTGATGCACACCCCTGACCGCTTCTCGCGCCTGGTGCGCGGCGCGTTGGAGCAGGTGATGCCGACGCTGCACCCGGCCATCTTCCGCGCCCGCTACCAGCTGGCGGAAGACCTGCCGGTGGCGCAGCTGTTGGCCACCCTCGACAAGATCGCCCGCCAAGGCAGCCACGGTGTGCTGCTGAAAGCCCCGGACGTGCCCGAGGTGGTGCAGGCCGTGGCGCGGCTGCAGGCCCAGGGCATTCCGGTGCTGACGCTGGTGACGGATTTGCCCACCTCGGCCCGGCGCGCCTACGTGGGCATGGACAACCGGGCGGCCGGGCACACGGCGGCGTACTTGGTGGCCCAGTGGCTGGGGTCGGCCCCGTCGGGGGTGTTGATATCGACCAGCAGCAACCGTTTTCGGGGCGAGGAAGAGCGCGAAATCGGCTTTCGCCAGGCCATCCGCGACCGTTATCCGCATCTCTCCGTGCACGAGGTCAGCGAAGGCCTGGGCCTGCACGATGCCACGGTGGCCCTGGTACGCGAACGCCTACGGCGGTGCCCGGACATCGAGGCGGTGTATTCCGTTGGCGGGGCCAATGCGGCGATTCTGGAGGCCTTTGACCAAGTACGCCGCCCGTGCCGGGTGTTCATCGCCCACGATCTGGATGCCGACAACCTGCCCCTGCTGCGCGCGGGCCGCCTGCACGCCGTGCTGCACCACGACCTGCAGCATGACATGCGCCAGGCCTGCATGCAGGTGATGGCGGCGCACCGCGCGGCACGCTTGCTGCTGCAGCCCTCTTCGGTGCAAGTGGTGACACCCTGCAATCTGCCGGAACCGACCTCTTAATCCCCAATGCGGCGGGCCAACAGCCGCGCCAAGCCCAGCACCGCATAACCCAAGACGATGAAAGCCACCATCAGGCCCACCGAATGGACCAGCACCTGGCGGTAGCCCAGGGCGGCCACGTCAACAAAGGGGTACGGGTAGGCCCCCAACCACTCGCCGCGCAGCAGCACATAAGCCAGGTAGACCAGCGGATACGCACACCAGAGCAGCGGGGCGTGCCAGGCCAGCCGCGCGCCAGGGCGGTACAGCAGCCAGTGCAGCAACGCTGTGGCGGGCACCACGTAATGCAGCAAGGTATCGGCCAGCCACTGCGCGCCTTGCGGCGACCATATCTTGCGCAGCACCAGGTGGTAGACGATGCCCACCATCAAAATAGAGGCGGTGGCACAGCCGACCACCGTGCTGCGGTACAGCCGTGGCGTGGTGCCGGACCGCGCGCCCACGGCACCCGACGTCGCCACCAGCGCCACAAAGATGTTGCTCAGAACGGTGAAGAAGCCGAAAAACACCACCAGCCCCCCCACCAGGGATTTGCCGTTGGCAAACCCCAGTTGCACCGACAACCAGAGCTGCAGCAGGATGGCCAACCAGGCAATGGCCGCCAACAAGGCGGGCAAAAACCTGCGGACGGAATAGACAAGAGGCATGCGGGCGGCCTGTGAAATAAAGCCGAGTGTAGGCCCTTCAGCCCCTATCGGTTTCAGTATGTTTCAGGCCTCCCGTGCTGATGTCTTGAGCGCGAGCAGCTATCAAAAACAGAGTAAATCCACCTACCGGGGCCAGGGCTCAGACCGTGCGGTTGACGTACCAGTCGTCAAAGTTGGAGAACTCGGTGAACTTGCGCTCGAAGCCGTGCGCGCTCAGCAGGGCGTGGATTTTCTCGCGGTCGCTGGTGTAGTTGTGTTCGACGGTGATGATGCGGACCTGGTAACGCGAGAAGTCGAAGGCCTCCAGGATGGTGAGCTCGGAGCCTTCGGTGTCGATGGACAGGTAGTCGATGCAGGGCGGCGCCCCGTGCTCGGCCAGCAGGTCCAGCAGCGAGATGGTCTCCACGTCGTACAGCACGCCGTCTTTGCGGGCATCGGCGCGCTGGTCTTTATCGGTAAACGCGGCGATGGTGGAAAACTCGGACACCGGCACTTCGTTGAACTGCAGGATGTCGCCGGTGCGGCTCCACACGCAGCGGGTTTCCACGGTGCAGCGGCGGTTGCTTTTGAGGCGCTCGTGCCAGTTGCGGGCGGGCTCGGCCAGAATGCCGCGCCAGCCCAGGTGGGTTTCCAGGCCCCAGGAGTTGCTCAGGTGGATGCCGTCTGCCGCCCCAAATTCCACAAAAAACCCCCCGCGCAGCCCCTGCAGCTCGTGCCGCACAAACAGGTCTTGCAGCAGCTGGGCGTTCGACTCCGACGCGTGCTGAAAGCACAGCAACAGGAAAGCAATCGCGTCCTGCCCCACCGTCTGTGCTGGCGCAGGCCCGGTTTTGCGGCTGTTGACCAGGTCGTAGAAAGCGCCCTGGCTCCAGGGGGGGGCCTCCTGCGGGGGATAGCGGCGTACGTCCAGACCCAGCCCGCGCAAAGCAGGCTGCAGGGACGCGTCCCAAAGGCGGCGGGTGAGAGCGGGCATAGGGTTTCCTCAAAATGAGGCATCTGCACACTGCAAGCCTCCGGAAAAATGGTAGCCGCCCCCGCGGCGCGCGTCCACCCCCAATTGACACAGTGGAGGCCCGCCGCAAATATTCACAGTGTTTTTGGCACTTCACGCTTATTCCATGAGCGCAAGCAGCTCCTAAAAGCAGAGCAAGTCAGTCCTGAGCCGCCGAAAAGAAGCGGTAGCCGTCGCGCCCGGCCAGCTTGGCGCTGTACATGGCCTGGTCGGCGGTGGCCAGGATGTCGGTGGCGGTCTGGCCGTCTTGCGGGTAGCGGCTGATGCCCACGCTGGCGGTGACCCGCAGCACCTGGTCCTGCACGGGAATGGGTTCCTTGACGGCAGCCAGCAGCTTGCTGGCAATGGCCGCCAAGTGGTCCTGCGACACGGCGGCCCCCAGCAGCACCACAAACTCGTCGCCGCCCAGGCGGGCCACGGTATCCACCTCGCGCACGATGTGCTGCATGCGCCGGGCCACGGTGCGCAGCACCTCGTCGCCCGCGTCGTGGCCGTAGGCATCGTTGATGGCTTTGAAGGCATCCAGGTCGATGAACAGCAGGCAGACTTTTTCGCCATAACGGCGGGCATGGGCCAGGGCCTGCTCCAGCCGCTCCTGGAACAGGCGGCGGTTGGGCAGGCCGGTCAGCATGTCGTGCTGGGCCAGGTGCTCCAGCTCTTCCTGGTTGTCGTGCAGGTCGGCCAGTTGCTGGGTGATCTGCAGGTGCATCTGGTGGAAGCTGCGCGCCAGGCTGCCGACTTCGTCGCGCCGCAGCAGGGGCAGATCGCCCGGCGGCAGGCCGTTGGCAAAGCGCTGGGCGGCGGCGGTCACGGCGTTGATCGGGCGCGTCAGGGCCTGGGCCAGCAGCACGGCCAGCAGCAGGCACAGCAGGGACAGGCCCAGCACGATCTGCACCACGGTGCTGCCCAGTTGCCGGGATTGCACCAGCACCTGGTCCAGCGGCTGCGCCAGGCCCAGGATCAAGCGGCTTTCGCGGCTGAAGGTCTGGACCTTTTGCGCGATAAAGGCCGCCACCACCGGGGCCTCGGCATAGTCGTCCTCGCGGGCTTCGAACACCACCTGGTCCTGCTGGCCCGCGACCACCGCGCGCAGCGGCGCAAACTCGTCCTGCACCAGAATGCGCCGCCCCTTGTCGAAGCCAAAGGTCTTGTTGCTGTCCGGGTGGATCAGGATGTCGCCCTCGGTATTGGCCAGGAACAGCTTGAAGGCGGTCGGCAGGTCGGCGGCCAGCAGGTTGAACATGCCGTTCAGGTCCATGTTCACCACCACCACGCCGATGGTGGTGTTGTCGGCATCCTTCACCGGCATGGCCAGTTGCAGCGTGGGCTGCTCCAGACCCGCCAACGAACCGCCCTCGTGGTTGATGGTGATGCGCGACATGTAGGTGGCGCGGGCAGGCAGCTTCAGGGTGTCGGATACGTAGGCGTAGTGGCCTTTTTCCTGCAGGTCATCGCCCTGGATCCGCAGGGTGGACGGGCCGACCCGGTCCACCCGCACGCGTTCCAGCCCGTAGTCGCTGGCCGAGATCAGGCGCAGCTGCAGGTAGCTGGGATTGGCCTCGATCAGCAGACCAAAAAGCCTGGCCAGGCGTTCGGTGTCCAGGGCATCCTCGTGCTGCAGGATGGCCACGGTGGTGGGCAGGCCCGCCAGCACCTGCAGGTTGCGCGAGACCTCCTCGCGCGTCTGGGTGATACGCCGGGCCAGCACCTGGGTCGAGGTGAGCAGCTTGTTCTTGGCCGAGTTCACCAGCAGGCTGCGGCTGGCCTCGTAGGCGTAAAAGCCGGTCAGTCCCGCCGCCAAAAAGCCTACCGAAGCCATCAACAGCACCAGCTTGCCGACGATACCCCACCTCATGGAATGCCCCATCTCATGGAGTGCCCTGCTTCATGGTGCCAGCACTTTGCGGGCGCGGTCACCGGACACGATGCGGCTCCACAGCAGATTGCGGCGCTCTTCGCTTTCCACCGGCTGCAGCCACAACAGACGGTCGTCGGCCCGGTACTCGGGCGAGGCCGAGGTGGTGTTGGCTAGGCCCTGGCGCTGCACCAGCACCTGGCCGGGCTCGGGCTCCAGCAGGTAGTTGATCCAGGCCGCGGCCAGCACCGGGTTGGTCGCCCCGCGGGTGATGGCCCAGCAGTCCAGCCAGGCCAGTGCGCCCTCCTGGGGGATGGCGTAGCCCACGTCCAGCCCGGCGGCGCGGAACAGTACCTCCTGCTGGCGGCCATAGTTGGCAAACAGCAGCGCGGCGCGGTGGCTCTTGAACAAGGCCAGCGACTCCTCGGGCTGGGTATAGAAGGCGGCGGCATTGCGGCGCAGGGCAATCAGTTTGTCCACCGCCGGTGGCCACTGGTGCTCGGCCAGGCGGAACGGTGATGGCCAACCCAGCGCCTGGGCCGCCAGCGCAAAGTTGTGCGTGCCCGCGCTGTAGGCGATCACCTTGCCCTGCCAGCGAGGATCCCACAGGGTGGTGATGGAGCTGGGCGGCTGCTTGATTTGCTGGCGGTCGTAGACCAGGCCCATCTCGGCATAGGTGTAGGGAATGGCATAGGTCTTGCCGCCGTGCACCAGGCCCGGAATCGCCGCCCGGTTCTGGAACCGGGGCAACTGCTTGGCCAGGTGCGGCAACGTGGCCGTGGCGATGGGCTGCACCCAGTTCTGGCGGATGTAGCGCTGCAGCTCGGCCGTGTTGACCGCAAACACATCGAAACTCTGGGCCTGGTGCAGGCTGATCTTTTGCCACATGTCGACATCGGAATCGACCACGGTCACCTCTACCTGGCAGCCCATGCGCTGCTCGAAAGCTTTCACGATGTCGGCATCCGCATAGCCCGGCCAGGCCAGCACCCGCAGTACCTCTTTATCGGCCGCGCGGGCCCGCACCGACGCGGCCAGCGTCAGCGACACGGAGGCGGCCAGCGCGAACTGGCGGCGGTCCAAAAAAGACCACTTGGTGCGGGGTGGTGGGGAATGGCGCATCGGGTTTACTCTAGGAGCCCACCATTACAACAGCGCCAACCCCAGAGTGAAAGCTCTGGTTAATGGCTATTGACGGATGGGCAGACTCTGGCGACGGTTACAAACTGCAACAGGCAATTGTAAAGCCGCATAAAAAGCATCCAAAAGCAGACCAATCAACGGTACACCCTGCGTCAACTGCTACCAAAAAAGTAGCAACAAACGGATCAGCCAATCATCTTGCGGTACTGCACAAAGCCGCTCTTGTCGGCGATGCGGTCGTAGAGCTGCATCGCGTCCAGGTTGCTCTCGTGCGTGAGCCACCACACCCGAGCGGCGGCCTCATGGGCAGCCGACGCGTACACATGCTCGATCAAAGCCCGCCCAACACCTTTGCCGCGCAGCTTGGGCAGGGTGAACAGGTCTTGCAGGTACACGTAGTCGCCCGCCGTCCAGCAACTGCGGTGGTAGATGTAATGCACCATGCCCACCAGTGCGCCGTCGATCTCGGCCACCGCGCAGTGCATGGGCTCGGCCGGGTCCAGAAAGCGCTGCCAGGTCAGCGCGGTGACGGACTCGGAGATGGCGGTTTTGTAAAACGTCTGGTAGCCCTGCCACAGCGGCAACCACTGGGCGAAGTCGGTGTCTTGGGCGGGTCGAATCTGCATGCGTGTGCTCCTGTGAAGCGTTCCAGCTTAGCCGCTGCGTGGCACCCTGGGTAGTGCCAGTCTGGGTCAAAAACAGGGCTCCACAAAAATTTAAGCCTTTTAGGCACTCCGTGCTTATGGAATAAGCGTGAGCAGCTCTTATTTCAGGAGTAAACACCCCGTGCGCGCACGTAGTCGATGAAGGCCTTGAGCTTGCTCGGCTGGTCGTGGCGGCTGGGGTAGTACAGATAGAAGCCAGGGAACGTCGGCGAATAGGCCTCCAGCACCCGCTGCAAGCGCCCGGCCTGCAGATGGGGCTGCGCCAGCGACTCGAAGGTGTATGCCAGACCTATGCCGTCCAGCGCGGGCTCCAGGTTGAACAGGCTGTCGGTGATGGTCAGGTTGCCCCGGGCCTCGTACTCCACCACCCGGTTGTCTAGCTGAAATTCCCATTTGTAGATGGCTCCGGTACTGGCAAAACGAAAACGCACGCAGTTGTGCTGCGCCAGGTCGTCCGGGTGCAGCGGCGCAGGGTGCCGCCGCAGGTAGTCCTTTGATGCCACCACCGCCACGGTGAGCGGCCCGCCCAGGGGGATGGCGACCATGTCGCGGGCCAGGCTCTCTCCCATGCGCACACCGGCATCGAAGCCCTGCTCCACGATGTCCACAAAGCCTTCGTCGTTGGTCAACTCGATCTGCACCTGCGGGTGCTCGGCCAAAAAGCCCGCCAGCAAGGGCTGCAACACCATGGCAGTGGCAATGCGGGCCGAATTCAGGCGCAAGGTGCCCGCCGGTCGGCCTTGCAAGGTGTTGATTTCTTCCCCCGCCTCGATCACCTGGCCTAGCGCCGGGCCGACCCGCGCCAGGTAGGCCTGGCCCGCCTCGGTGAGGCTCACGCTGCGCGTACTGCGGTGCAGCAGCCGCACGCCCAGCCGGGCCTCCAGTTGCCGGATGGACTGGCTCAGGGCCGAGGGTGATACCTCCAGCTCGGCAGCGGCTGCCGTAAAGCCCCGGTGCTCCGCCACCTTCCAAAAAGCCATCAGGCCGTCGAATTGTTTGAGTTGCATGCTTTTAAGCATAGCTTCATAAGGCATGAAGCATTTAGCTATTTTTCTTTTGTATTGCGGTCCCTACAGTGCCCAAAACCCCTGATGGACCCCGCATGCTGAAAAACCGCCCCTCTTTACCCACCGCCAGCCTGCTGGCCGCCCTGGGGCTCTGTGCCGCCACCCTTGTGCCCAGCCATGCTGTAGCCAGCCAGGCGCTGGCACAAAAGTACGCCTGTGTGGCCTGCCACCAGCCCGCCACCAAGACGGTGGGGCCGTCCTGGAAAGACATCCGCGCCAAGTACGGCGACGGCACCGCCACCGCTGCACAACTGGCAGCCACCATCAAAGCCGGGAGCACCGGCAAATGGGGTTCCATGCCCATGCCGCCACAACCCAGCATTCCTGACGCCGACCTGCAGACGCTGGCGCAATGGGTGCTGGACGGCCCCCGCCCCTGATGACCGCAACTCACCCCCAGGCTACAGAGCTTCGCTTCTTTCGCCACCCCCCTTGCAGGGGGCAACACCTGCAGCCTGGCAAAGCCAGTTCTGCGGTGTTTCTGGAAGGTTGGCGTTCTGTCTGTACGAGGGCGTTGAATAGTTTCTGATTTCCTCTTTCCACCTACCAAAGAATCCCCCATGACCACCTTGCACATCAATGGCCGAGACCACACGGTCGATGCCGATCCCGGCACCCCCATCCTCTGGGCCCTGCGCGACACGCTGGGCCTGACCGGCACCAAGTTCGGCTGCGGCGCGGCCCTGTGCGGCGCTTGCACCGTGCACCTGGATGGCGCGGCCATCCGCTCCTGCGTCACCCCCATCTCGGTGGCCGAGGGCAAAAAAATCAAGACCATCGAAGCCACCACCGATGGCAGCGACCGCGTCGGTGCCGCCGTGCACGCGGCCTGGGTCCAGCACGATGTGGCGCAGTGCGGCTACTGCCAAAGCGGCCAGATCATGAGCGCCACCGCCTTTCTGCAATCGCAGCCCAAGGGCACACAACCGACGGCCGCTGAAATCGACGCGGCCATGGCGGGCAACATCTGCCGCTGTGGCACCTATGCCCGTATCCGCGCCGCCGTGGCCGATGCCGCCAAAGCCCTGGCCTGAAGGAGTACCCCACCATGATGCCCACCCACATCGACCCCACTGACATGCCCCGCGTGCTGCAACACCTGATGGAACGCTCGAATGCCGACACGGCCACCGCCCTGCCCCGCCGCAGCTTTTTGAAGCTGGCGGGCGTGGGCGGCTTGGCGCTGGGGGCCTTCCCCTATTTGGCCAACGCCCAAGCCACGACATCGGCTCTCAAGCCCACCCAACTGCCCTCGGCTTTTGTCCAGATTGCACCCAATGGCGAAGTGACCGTGACCATCAACCGCCTGGAATTCGGCCAAGGGGTACAGACCGGCCTGCCGATGATCCTGGCCGAAGAGCTGGATGCCGACTGGAGCCTGGTGCGCAGCAAAAGCGGCACCAACGACGCGGCCTACCACGACCCCATGTTTGGCATGCACCTGACCGGCGGCTCCAACTCCATCAAGAACAGCTTCACCCAGTACCGCGAGCTCGGCGCGCGCGCACGGGCCATGCTGTTGTCGGCGGCAGCCGCGCAATGGAACGTGGATGTCGCCACGCTGCGCACGCAGGCCGGCACGGTGATCGGCCCCGGGGGCCGCAAGCTGGGCTATGGCGCGCTGGCCGAGGCTGCCATGGCGCTGCCCGTGCCAGAAAAGGTCACGCTGAAAGACCCCAAAGACTTTCGCATCATCGGCCAGCCCACCACGCGGCTGGATGCGCGCGCCAAGAGCAGCGGGCGGCAGGACTTCGGCATCGACGTGAAGCACCCCGGCCAGCTCACCGCCGTAGTGGCGCGCCCACCGGTGTTTGGTGCCCGCCTGGCCTCGGTGGACGACAGCGCGGCCCGCGCCGTGAAAGGCGTGAAAGCCGTGTTGCGCATACCGGTAGACCGGGGCGGCGAAGGCGTGGCCGTGGTGGCCGACGGCTACTGGCCCGCCAAGCTGGGGCGCGACGCGCTGAAGCTGCAATGGGATACGTCTGCCGTCGAAAAGGTAGACAGCGAGAAGCAACTGGTGCAGTACCGCGCACTGGCCCAGCAGCCCGGCCCGCGCAAGTTCGATGCCGACCTGTCCGCGCTGGCCACGGCACCCCACCACATCGAAGCCGAGTTTGTGTTTCCGTACCTGGCCCATGCGCCCATGGAGCCGCTGAACTGCACCGTGCGGCTGGCGGGCGACAGCGCCGAGCTGTGGGTGGGCACCCAAAGCGCCGGGCTGGACGCGGCAGCGGCAGCCAAGGCGCTGGGCATCCAACCCGAGAAGGTAAAGGTCAACGTGCAGATGGCCGGCGGCGGCTTCGGCAGGCGCTTTGTGGGCAGCAGCGACTACGTGGTCGAGGCCTGCCAGATCGCCAAGGCCGCACGCACTGCAGGCCTGAACGTACCCGTGCGCCTGCTGTGGAGCCGCGAGGACGACATCAAAGGCGGCTACTACCGCCCCATGCACCTGCACCGCGCGCACATCGGCTTCGACGCGCGCGGCAAGGTGCTGGCCTGGGACCACACCATCGTCGGCCAGTCCATCCTGGTGGGTACGGTCTTCGAGCAGTTCCAGGTGAAAGACGGCATCGATGCCACGGCCACCGAAGGCATGCGCGACCCGTACGACCTGCCCATGCGCCTCACCGTGCACCACCCTAAGCTGAACGTGCCGGTACTGTGGTGGCGCAGCGTGGGCTCCACGCACACCGCGTACGTCATGGAAACCCTGCTCGACGACATCGCCCGCACCACCAAGCAAGACCCGGTGGCCTACCGCATGGCGCTGTTTGGCGACAAGCACCCCCGCCACCGCGCTGCCTTGCAACTGGCGGTAGACCGCAGCGGTTATGGCAAGACCACCCTGCCCCCAGGCCGCGCCTGGGGCGTGGCCGTGCACGAATCGTTTGAGACCGTGGTGGCCTACGTGGTCGAGGCCTCGGTGCAAGACGGCCAGCCGGTACTGCACCGGGCCACGGCGGGTGTGCACTGCAACCTGGCTGTCAACCCGCGCAGCATCGAGGCGCAGATCCAGGGCGCGGCGGTCATGGGCCTGTCGATGTGCCTGCCCGGCGCGGCCATCACGCTGAAAGACGGCGTGGTGGAGCAAAGCAATTTCGGTGACTTCCCGGTGCCGCGCATCACCGACATACCCGCGTTCACGGTGCACATCGTGCCCAGTGCGGAGCCGCCCAAAGGCGTGGGCGAACCCGGCCTGCCGCCGCTGGCACCGGCGTTTGCCAACGCGATTGCGCTCCTCACAGGCAAGCCCTTGCGGCAGTTGCCGTTCAACCTGACCTGAGGCAGGCACCATGGAAGATCTCGACACCCTGGTCTTGCGCACCGCCGTGGGCTGGCAGGCCC
Source organism: uncultured Albidiferax sp. (assembly GCA_963512605.1). Lineage (GTDB taxonomy): Bacteria > Pseudomonadota > Gammaproteobacteria > Burkholderiales > Burkholderiaceae_C > Rhodoferax_B. The sequence goes on from CAUPNG010000004.1 coordinate 98,445, forward strand.
AGGGGCTGCCGGTGGTGCTGGTCACCGTGGCGCGCACCTGGGGCTCCTCGCCCCGGCCACCGGGCTCGCTCATGGCCATCAACGGGCGCGGGGAGACCGTGGGCTCGGTCTCGGGCGGCTGTATTGAGGACGACCTCATCCACCGCATCCGCGCAGGCGGCGTACAGGCCGCCTGCGCGACGGACGCGCCCACCGTACTACGCTACGGCATCTCCGCCGACCAGGCGCACCGTTTCGGCCTGCCTTGTGGTGGCACGGTGGAACTGGTGCTGGAGCCCGTGTCGCCGCGCAGCCAGCTGGAGGCATTGCTGCAGGCCTGCCTGCAGCGGCGCAGTACCGAGCGGCGGCTGGACCTGCGCACCGGCGAGGTCGCATTGGGCGCAGGCCGCCGGGACGGTGTGCCCGTCTTGAGCGACACCCACCTCACCACCCACCTGGGGCCACAGGCCCGCATCATCGTGATCGGGGCCGGGGACTTGTCGCGCTTTCTGTGCCAGATGGCGCTGGGCCTGGGCTTTGAGGTGATCGTCTGCGACCCGCGCGAAGAACACCGTGCGGGCTGGGCACTGGACGGCGTGCAGCTCAGCCACGAGATGCCCGACGACCTGGTCCTACGCTTAAAGCCCGATGCCCGCACCGCCGTGGTCGCCCTCACCCACGACCCCAAGCTGGACGACCTGGCACTGATCGACGCGCTGCAGTCCGATGCCTTCTACGTCGGTGCCATCGGCTCGCGGCGCAACACGGCCCTGCGCCATGAGCGGCTGCGCACGCACTTCGACATCTCCGAGCCCGCGTTGCATGCCTTGCACGGCCCGGCGGGCCTGTATATCGGCAGCAAAACCCCGGCCGAAATCGCCCTGTCCATCATGGCCGAGGTGGTGGCGGTGAAGAACGGCATCCGCCAGCCCGCGCCCATGCCGGTGGCTGCGGGCAAGCGGGGTGAAAGCGCGCTGGTGTGAGGGCCACCCTGCTGGCTGCAGGCCTGGGCCAGCGCATGGGCGGGCGGCCCAAAGCCGCCTTGCAGGTGGGCGGTGTCAGCCTGCTAGAGCGGCTGGCGCAAGCCCTGCGCGGTGCCGGGGTGGACGACATCGCAGTGGTGCTAGGCCCCTACCCGCAGACGCTGGAGCCGCTGGCCCAGCGCTGTGGCGCGCGGGTACTGCATGCACCGCCCGGTACACCTCTGGCCGTATCCCAACGCCTGGCCGTGCAGGGCCATATCGAACATGCACCGGGCCACGACATGCTGGTGCTGCTAGCCGACCTGCCCCTGCTCACCAGCGCCCACATCGCTTGGCTGCTGGAGGCCTGGCAGCAGCGCCCCGCCGGGGTTCAGGCCCAAATGCCGGTGGTGGATACCGTGCGTGGCCATCCGCTGATCCTGTCGTGGCAGGCCGTGCAAGCGGTAGCGGCCATGCCCGCACACCAGGGCATCCGCGACTGGCTGCACAGCCACCCCGACCAGGTGCGGCCCCTGCCCACCCCAGAGCGCGCCTACACCACCGACCTGGACACGCCGGAGGATGTGGAGGCGTTGCGGGCAAGGCTGCACCCAGAGACGGTTGAATGGCCTTGAAGAAAATCTTCACAAGGCATACAGCATTGGGCTATTTTTCTTTGGAATGTGCCGTTTTACAGTGCAGCATCTTCAACAGGAAACCGACATGCAAAACGTTTTAATCATCCACGCCCACCAGTTCTACGAGGGCATTTCCACCGGCAAGCTCAACGCCAGCATGGCCCACGTGGTGCAGCAAGAGATGGAGCAGCGCGGCTACACCGTGCAGCACACCTACATCGAACAAGGCTATGCCGTTGCCGACGAGGTGGCCAAACACCTGTGGGCCGACCTGATCATTCTGCAGTCGCCCGTGTACTGGTTCGGCATGCCGTGGATCTACAAAAAGTACGTGGACGAGGTGTTTACCGCCGGGATGCTGCAAGGCAGCTTCATCACCGGCGATGGCCGCACCCGCACCGACCCCACCCGGCAGTACGGCTCGGGCGGCCTGTTGCAGGGCAAGCAATACCTGGTGTCATTGACCTGGAATGCACCGCAAGAGGCATTCGACAACCCGGCGCAAGAGCTGTTCAAAGGCAAATCGGTCGACGACGTGCTGGTGGCCAACACCGCCAACTACGCGTTTTGCGGCATGGAGGCGCTGCCGTCGTTCTCATGCTTTGACGTGTTCAAGGCTCCGACCATCGAAGACGACATGGCACGGCTGCGCGCGCATCTGGCCGAGTTTGTGGTGGATTCTGAGTGCCTGATTGGGGCCTAGCGCTTATTCCATCGGCGCAAACAGCTACTATTTAAATAGCAACTTACTCCGCCCCGCGCATGTGCTGGCTGAGAAGATTGTGGGGCTGGGTTGGCTGGAAAGAACATACAAAAAGCACCTCCAGCGCATACGGAATCAGCACAAGATGCTACATATTTTGCGGAAAAAATCTGTAGCGTTTGGCGGAGTTCGGCCCCGCCCTCTTAGCCAAACTGAATGGCAAGTTTGGGCTGAATCTATGGTTCAAGTGCGCTTTTCTAAAGACGGCTTTGGGTCCAAAGCCGTCGGCCATCCCGCCAGGAACCTGACATACATCCCATCTTCACCGGCAGGGGATGGGATTTTCAGTCTACAAAGAGCTTTCGGCAGGGTATATCGACAGCTGATCCACGTTGATCCGCCGGAGAGTTGACTTGAAAGGGTATCGACTAGCTTCCTTTTCAAATCTGGCTAGGGAAGCAGTAGTTTTCATCGACGGTAGCGTGTCCGGTCGCTGATAAGCGATCGCCATAATGAACTCAAATTTTTCCTTACGCATTTCGGTAAGAACCCCGTAAACAATGTTTGCCCGGTCCAGATATTTGCGAATGGTGTCAAGTGGCAAAGTACCGGAAGCTGAGAACCGTACCTCGATCATGACCACTTGATCGCCCTTCGCCGCCATACCATCAATAACCATGGGCGGATTTCCGTCGTGGTGAAGGTTCCGTTTGAATTCCAGCCCCCGCTCTTGCTCAATCAATTTGATTACTTCGCCCTCAACCTGCTCAAGGAAAGCAGTTCCATTATCGGGCTCGCGCAAACTGAGCCCACCGGATGCCTCCGCACGTAAAGGTGGCAGCGTTGCATTCACCGCAGCCACAGGAGGGGTCTCAAGAATCTCCACCGATGACTCGGCCGCAATTTGCCTTTCTGCTGCGATTTCAAATCGCATTTTTTGCTCAATTTGGTTCGCAGTGGCAGGGGGAAAATGGGTAGCTAGCCAGCTCGCATCGTGCTGAAAATCTCCGGGCGCGTATAAAGACTTGGGGTGGTAGATCAAGGTATAGAAGAACGCGCCTACAAGCAAAGTCGGGAAGAACATCAAAAACCAGATATACACCGACTGGATGTCAACATGCAGCAGCGGAAGGGTCCCTATTCCTATTACTTCCACAAGACCAGCAAATATTCCAATAATTGAAAGAGGATTTTTAATGTGAGCCGACTCGGCCATTGCTGGGTTACTCAGTATTGAAGAATATTTTAACTGTACCACCCGCTGGCAAAGGGGATGGGAATTGACTAATGGAAACGAAAGGCCGTTTCTGGCCGATGGCGGCTAATTGCTGTCAATGACCGCGTGACGAAAGCGGATCTTCTCCAGCGACAGGCCCGACTCCGCCGGTGCGGCAGTACTGGCCGCCTGGGTCTGGCGCTGCAGGGTCAGCATCCTGTCCTTTGGGTTGGGGCCAGTGGGGGGTAGTCGCCAATAACCGGTGTAGGGAAATAGGCGGATGACACCTCAATCATTGAGACCCACACCCAAGGCATCCAGCTTCTTTGCGTACGAGTCCCTGCGTTTTGCCGCCTTGGCAGCTGCGTCAACGGCTGCTTGGATGGCCTTGGGGCCCTTTTTCGCAGCAGCTTTGATCAATTCGAACTTGTGGGCAGCATCTGACTCCGCCCGCTTGAAAGTGGCGATGATTTCGGCATGGCTATCAGATGGCTTCACAGGTTTCCTTAAAGCTTGATGTGGGTTCGAAGCAGCGCTGTTCTCAATTCGCGGTTAGCTGGTTGTGAAACATCGATGCCTTGAACCGCCAGGTCGAACGATGAGCCAGGTTTGATACTGCTTGGGAGTATTTTTTTGACGGGAGTCGTAGCAGGGTACTTGCCATCAGCAGCGCACATGCGAACGGAAAACCCGAATTCGTCGAGTACACCTTTCGCGTACAACTCGGCCAAATGCTGAAACGACACGAATGTTGAGTACTTCACTTCTTTCACCCCTGGCTCGCGGATGCTGCGAACGATCTCAAATTTACCCAGGGTATCGCGTTGTGTATTGGTAAAGGGATAGACAAAAAACGTCGCACGAGGTCCTCCCTTTGGGGACGCCAGCGTGTGCTCGACGGCGATATCAGTTAACAGCATGTTGTTTTCCTTGTGATTACATAAGCCACAGCGGGTCCAGCCACGTTGGCCTCCATCACACCCCAAAGTTCCCTACTCCGCCCCGTGCATCTGCCCGTCGATGTAATACCAGCGCCCGTCCTGCCGCACAAACCGGCTGGTCTCGTGCATGCGCTGGGCTTTGCCGCCGTCGCGGCAGCGGGCGACGAATTCGACGATGCCGGCATCGCCCGCCTCTACCGCGCTGCGCACTTCCAGGCCCAGCCATTTGACGGGGGGCAGCTCCAGGTCGCCCGGCGCGGTGGACGGGTGCCAGGTGAACAGCAGGTAGTCCAGCAGGCCCAGCACGTAGCCGCTGTAGCGCGAGCGCATCAGGGCTTCGGGTGTAGCCGCGTAGATGCCTGCATCCATGCCCTTGTGCCACGGGCCGCAGCAGTCGGCATAGGTCTGGCCGCTGTCACAGGGGCACGGGGCGTGGGCGGGGTGCAGGTTTTTCTTCATGCTCTGACTACTTGCTTATTTCTTTCGGGCAGCGATGGACTTCTCGGCGGTGGCGACCAGGTCGGTGCCGATCGTCTTTTTCCACTTTTCAAACACCGGGCGGGTGGCGGCAACAAAAGCGGCGCGCTCTTCAGGCGTGAGTTTGGTGACGGTGGTGCCCAACGCGGCCAGGTCTTTGAGCAGGGGCTGGTCGGCCTCGACCATGCCTTTGCGGGAGATGGCGATTTGCTCGCGGGCGGCATCTAGCGCAGCCTGTTGGACGATGGCGCGGTCGGCCACAGTCCAGCTGGCCCAGATGTCTTTGTTGACCACAAACACCAACGGGTCGGCCACGTAGCCCCACAGGGTGATGTGTTTTTGCGCCACGTTGTGCAGCTTGGCGGCGGTGTAGATGGAGAGCGGGTTTTCCTGCCCGTCTACCGCGCCGGTGGCCAGGGCGGGCTGTGCGTCGGCCCAGCTCATTTGCGTGGGGTTGGCGCCCAGGGCGGTGAAGGTGTCCTGGAACAGCGGCGAGCCGACGACGCGGATTTTCATGCCCTTGAGGTCGGCAGGCGTGTGGATGGCGCGCTTGGAGTTGCTGATTTCGCGGTAGCCGTTTTCACCAAAGGCCAGGGGCTGCACACCGGCCTTGTCGATGATCTTGAAGATGTCTTTGCCCACCTGGCCCTGGGTGAGCGAATCGATGGCGGCGTAGTCGGGCATGAGGAACGGCAGCGAAAACAGGTTCAGCTCTTTCACCTGCGGCGACCAGTTGATGGTGGAGCCGATGGCCAGGTCGATCACGCCCTGGCGCAAGGCCGAGAACTCGCGCGTCTGGTCGCCCTGGATCAATGACACGCCCGGGTACAGCTTGATGTTGATGCGGCCCTGGGTGCGCTCGCGGACCATATTGGCCCAGATCTCGCCGCCCTTGCCCCAGGGGAAAGCGGTGCCCAGCACCAGCGACATCTTGTACTCGGGCTTGTAGGCCGTTTGGGCGATGCTGCCGGTGGTGGCGAGCGCGGCGGCAGTGGCCACGGCAAGGGCGAGGAAGGAACGAACTTTCATTTTTGTCTCCAGTTTTAAAAATCAATAACCCAAACGGTGCGGCAACCACAGGGCGAGTTGCGGGAACGCAATCACCAGCACCATCACGCAGAACATCGAAAACAGCATCCAGCCCACCCAGGGCACGGTTTCTTCCATGCGCACCTTGGCAATGCGGCACGACACCATCAGGTTGACGGCCAGCGGCGGCGTGAACTGCCCCAGCGCCACCTTGAGCGTGAGGATCACGCCGAACCACACGAGATCCCACTGGTAATGCATGGCAATCGGCAGCAGCAGCGGCACAAAGATCAAGAAGATCGACACGCCATCCAGAAACATGCCCACGGTGACCAGCATCACGATCAGCAGCGCCAGCACGCCGTACTCGCCCAGGCCGGAGTTGACGATGGCGTGGGTGATGGGGTCGATCACGCCCAGGGTGGACAGCGAATACGCAAAGATGCCCGCCAGCGACACCACGATCAAGATCACGGCAGACAACTCGCCCGCCTCGCGCAAAATGGGAAACAGGTCGCGCACGGTCATGGTGCGGTGGATGAACATGCCCACAAACAGGCCGTAGAACACCGCCACCACGGCGGCCTCGGTGGGCGTGAACCAGCCCGCACGCATGCCGCCCAGAATCAGCACCGGCGCGGCCAGGCCCCATACGGCATCGCGCAGGCTGGCCCAGAACGGGGGGCGGGGCATGCTGGACTCCAGCGCGCCCATCTTGTGTTTGCGCGACAGCCAGACTGCCGGAATGATCAGCGCCAGCCCGGCCAGCACGCCGGGGATCATCCCCGCCGCAAACAGCGCGGGCACCGACGCGCCGGGCACCAGGATGGAGTAGACGATGAAGGCAATCGACGGTGGAATCAAAATGTCGGTAGCCGCCGCAGCGCCCACCACGCTGGCCGAAAACGCAGGCGGGTAACCGGCCTTGTTCATGGCGCTGATCATCACCGCGCCCACCGCCGCCGCGCAGGCCGGGCCGGAGCCGGAGATGCCGCCCAAAAACATCGCCACCGCAATGGCCACCAGCGGCAGCATGCCGGGGCCGCGCCCCACCACCGCCACTGCAAAGTTCACCAGCCGTGCGGCCACACCCGAGCGGTCGAATATCGAGCCCACCAGCACAAACATGGGGATGGCCAGCAGCGGGTACTTGCCCAGCCCGGCGTAAAAGTTTTGCGGCACGGCCAGCAGGCCAAACCACTGGCTGCTACTGTTGGCAATGGCGATCGCCGCCGCGCCCGCCAGGCCCAGGGCCACGCCAATCGGCACGCCCATCAGCATCATGACGATGAAGGTGAGAAACAGCAGCGCGGTAATCATTCGCCACGCCCCCGGCGGATAAACAGGCCCACGGCCCGCAGCGCAATGCCCAGCGACAAAATCGGCAGCCACATCGAGTACCACCAGGCCGGTACGCCGATGCCCGGCGTGGTCTCGTCAAACCGAAAGTCGTCCCACACCATGCGGATGCTCAAGGTGCCGATCAGGGTGAACAAAATCGCCACCATCACCGCGCCAAAGCGCGACAAGCCCTTGCGCCGCGCCATGCTGCCGCTGTCCGAGAAATATTCGATGCGGATGTGCCGGTCGCGCGCCACGGCGGCGGACGCGCCCACCAGGGTCAGCGCAATCATCAAAAACACCGAGATTTCTTCCGTCCAGGCAAAGGATTCGTTGGTGAAGTAGCGCGCCAGCACGTTGGCAAAGGTGATCAGCGCCAGCGCGCCCATCACCAGCACGGTGAGCCAGTCTTCGATCTTCAGGGGGACTTTGGTGGCGGGGTCGGGAGACTCTGACTCGGGCGGGAGGTCGGTGGACATACGGGGCAAAAAAGAGGGTGTGGGAAAAGCAGCGCGCATCATAGCCGCGCCCAGTGCAGGGCTGGCGGCTTATCAGACAACCGACCTACCGGGTTCGGGCAAGCATCCCTCCACAGATTGCTATATAAAAAGTAGCTTCTCGTGCTTATGGAATAAGCGCTAGAGGCTGATTTCTTATAAATTCTGAGTGACACCCGCCCCCAGCGTACCCAGCATCTGCGCGTACATCGCATCCACGGCGGGCGACTGCATCGACAGCTTGCTGCGCAGCACCGCCACGTCCATCACGCCCAGGGCAGGTAGCGCGTATTCGGGCGGCAGGTTTTGCAGGATCTGCAGGCCCGGCGGCACGCTGCAGCGCGTCAGCACGGCCACGGCCAGCCCGCTGTCCACGGCAGCCAACTGGCCCGCCAGGCTGGAGCTGTGGTAGACGATGCGGTAGGCCCGGCCCTTGGCGGCCAGGGCCGAGAGCGTGGCGGTGCGGGCCATGCTGCCTGCCTCGTACACCGCAATCGGCAGCGGGTCGCGCCGCCAGGCCTCGAAAGCGGCAGCCCCCACCCACACCAGCGGCTCCTGGAACACAAACTGCCCGCGCTGCGGCTTGTCGCGCGAAACCAGGGCCAGGTCCAGCTCGCCGCGCAGCACACGGGGAATCAGCGCGGTCGATTGTTCGCAGGTCAGCTCGATGTCCACGCCCAGGTAGCGGCTGGCAAAGCTGCGCAGCACGGGCGTGAGGTAGGTGGCGGCGTAGTCGTCGGGCACACCCAGCCGCACCCGCCCGGCCAGTTGCGGCCCCAGCAGCGCGGTGTGGGTTTCAGCCTGCAAGGCCAGCATGCGGCGTGCAAAGCCCAGCAGCTCGGTGCCCGCAGGTGTCAGCGCCATGTGCCGGGGGCCGCGCAGCAGTACGGCGCGGCCCAGGGCCGACTCCAGCTTCTGGATCTGCATGCTGACCGCCGACTGCGAGCGGTGCACCAGCGGGGCGGCTTTGATAAGCGACCCGGCATCTACCACCGCCACAAAGGCACGCAGCCAGTCGATTTGAAAGTCGGGGTACGGCATAGAAACTCCACCATTCGTTTAACGAATAATAGCCTTTAGAACTATGCGCTTTACTAGCCCTAGACCGGCGCGCACCATGGCGGCATGCACACCACCACCCTGCCCTCCCCGTCGCTCAACGACCCCATCCAACGTGAAAAACAAGGCAAGCTGCTGCTCATTGCCGGGGGCGTGCTGCTGGGCACCATCGGCGTGTTTGTCGAAGAAGCCGGGCAGCACCCGCTGGCCACGGTGTGGTTTCGTTGCGTGTTTGGCGCGCTGGCCCTGGGGCTGTGGGGCGCGGCCACCGGGCGCTTGGGCGAGCTACGCCTGCGGGGCCGCAGCCTGGGGGTGGTGGGCCTGGCGGGCGGCTTGATGCTGTTGAACTGGGCGCTGTTTTTTGCGGCCATTGAACGCACCTCCATCGCCGTGGCCACGGTGGTGTTCCATATCCAGCCGCTCTGGGTGATGCTGTGCGGGGCCTGGGTACTCAAAGAAACCGTGGCCCCGCGCCAGTGGGCGGCCACCCTGGTGGCGCTGGGCGGGCTGGCGCTGAGCACCGGCCTGCTGGACGGCAGCACCCTGGCCCTGGGCGAAGGCTATGGGCTGGGCCTGCTGATGTGCCTGGGCGGGTCGCTCAGCTACGCCGGGGTGACGCTGATCGCCAAGACCGAGCGCCGCGTCACACCCTTTGCCCTGGCCTGGTGGCAGTGCGCGGTGGGCGTGCTGGTGCTGGCCTGGGTGCCGTTTGTCTACGGCTGGCCCGCCCAGCCCACCGCCTGGGCCTGGCTGGCGGGCCTGGGCGTGTTCCACACCGGCCTGGCCTACGCCGTTCTGTTCACCGGCATGGCCCGGCTGGCCACCGGGCAGATTGCGGTGCTGCAATACGTCTACCCGCTCACCGCCATCGTGGTGGACCGCCTGGTCTATGGCCGCACGCTCAGCGCGGTGCAGGTGGCAGGTGTGGTGCTGATGGCGCTGGCACTGTGGACGCTGCGCAGGCCGCCCCGCTGAGCGGCCGGAACGCTGCGTTTTTTGTAGCTGCTTACGCCGATGGAATAAGCGCTAGCGGCTGATTTCTTATAAACATCAGGCCACCGGAGCCACAAACGAGATCAGCCGCCCCATGCGGGCGATGAAATTCGAGGTGATGATGAACTGCGGCTTGTCGCGCTTCACGTAGGGGGCGATGTCGGGCGGCACATCGGCGGGGTACGGCGAGGTGTCGTAGATGTCGCCCACATGGCGGCTGCGGTAGGCGGTGCCGGTGTAGGCGCTGGCCGGGCCGTTGCCACGGTACGGGTTGACGATCTCGGGCACCGGCGCGGTCCAGTATTTGCCGTCCACCAGCGCGGCGATGATGGTGTCTACCTCGGTTTGCGGCACCACGGGCGTGGCCTTGACCGCACCCTCGAACAGGTCGGGGAAGTCCACTTCTGCGCCAGTGGCGGTGAAGTACTTGGGCAGGCTGCGGGCGGTGGTGGCCTTGAGCGGCGACTTGGCCACCATGGCGTCGATCTGCGTCTGGGTCATGGCGTTGAGCTCGTCCAGGCGCTTTTGCAGCGCGGCGGTGTTGACCGAGCGGCCCGACGAGTAGTGGCTGATGGTGTTGGTGATGTCTTTGTCGAAAAAGTACGCGCCGTTGTGGATGTTGGAGCCGTAGCGGTGGATGTACAGCGGCTCGTTGGTGTCCAGCTCGATGAAGGTGGCCACGTTGCGGCCACTCAGCAGCGGGTTGATCGTGGCCACATTGGCGGGCAGCTGGATCGAGGCCGACTTCAGCCAATCGATGGCCTTTTGCAGCTGCGACAGGTACTTTTTGTCGCCCGTCAATGTGAAGTAGCCGAACAGCTGCTGGATATTGGTCTGCGTGGTGTGCGTGGCCAGCGAACGCGGCTCGTACGAGCGGGCACCGGCAGGCGCACCGGCCGGGCGGCCATTGGTGGGGCGCGACAAATGCTGCAGGCTCCAGCCCGACTGCGCGGCCAGCGTGCCCGATGTCCATTGCATGCGCTGCATGCAGTCCATGGCGCGGGTGATGTTGGCCACCAGGTCGCTGCGGCCCAGGGTCATCACGCACATGGTCAGGAACTTGATGTTCTCGCCCATCACGTCGTCGTTGAAGGTGACGTGCAAGGTGTAGTCGCTGTCTTCCATGCCCGCGCGCGCACCTGCGGGCAACTGCGCCGAATTGGGCAGCGGCATGGCGGTGATGGCGTTGGGGTTGTGCGGAAAGCGCTGCGGCCAGCCGCCGTCGGCAATGCCGAACTGCGGGCCAAACTGGGCATCGGTGATGAACTGGATGGCTTTGTCGGTAGCCGTCTTGTAGACCGCGTCCTTTTTCTCCAGGTACATGCGCAGCATCAACTGCGCTGCCACGGCGGTGGTGGCATCGTCGAAGGTGGCATTGCCGTAGTAGTGCTGAAATTCTTCCAGCCGCCAGCCGTTCATGCCCACGGTGTCGTACCAGTGCTTGAGCGAATCCTCGCCCGCAAAGTCATAGATGTAGTTCCAGCCGCCCGAGCTGTGCTGGGCCGCCGCCACTGCCTTGGCGGTACGGTCGGCCGCCTGGTAGAAGCGCTCGTCGCCGGTGGCGTGGTAGGCATCCAGGTAGGTGTGGCCAATCGACGAGGTGCCCGGTGGCTGCAGCCAGAGCATGGTGCGCTTGGCTTCCATCTCGCCAAAGGTCTGGGTCAGGTCGGGCGAATACGACCACACGTAGCCGCCCCGGAAGGAGACGACCTCGTCCATGTAGGTGGTGGCGCGCTTCAGGGCGGCCGTGGCGGTGGCCTGCGGCGTGGGCGCGGCAACTATCTCGCTGCCGCCATCGCCGCACGCGGCCAGTAAAAGGGGGGAGCCCACCGAGATAGCCGAAATGGCCGAGATGCCGAAATGTCTGCGCTGCATGGAGGTGCCTTTTAGGTTGGAGTGTCCGAGCTCGTCGGGCCGCAGGCGCTTGACGTTATATAACGTCAGTTGTCATACATCTACGGCGCGGAGATTATGGGCAGCTACGACACAGGCAGTCAATGGGTTCAACCCCATGGCGTCCAAAAAACGCAAAACAGTTATGCGATAACGTATGAGAGGCTTGCCACGCAGGGCTGTGGGGCACGCGTGTGTGCCCCACAGCCCAGTGCAGGCCATTTGCTCTATTATTGATAGCTATCAGCGCTTATGGAATAAGCACTAGAGGTCGATTGACCTCTTCATCGCGATGGCGAGAGATGTTTCAGGCTTTGGGGGCCCGCAAAGCCTGGCTCAGCTGGTCAGCCAGCTCGGCCCAGTCGGAATCCTGCTGCAAGGCCTCGCGCAGGAAGGTGGCCTGGGCGGGTGACCAAAAGGACGCGTCGGGTAGCTCCACGGTGCCCGGCAGCGGCGCGTTCATGGCCAAAAAATGGGCGATGTCCGGCGCGTCCGAGGGCAAACCCAGTTGGGCGAACAGGTCGTGGAAGGGGTGTGAAGGTGTATCCATGCCGCAACCTTACTCCATTTGCGCAATATGCCTACAGGCTACCGTGGTTCACCCCACGGGTCTGCACCGGCCCAGCGCCTCGCCCATACTGCGGGCATTCCAAGGAAACCTGCCATGCGCCTCTTTGCCCTCGCCCTTTTGTCCGCCCTGCTGCTCGCCCTGACGGGCTGCGCCATCACGCCAGGCATGACCCGCGACGAAGTCATGTCGTCCTGGGGCCGCCCCACGGCCGAGCTGGAGCGCGGCGGCGTGCACCGCCTGCAGTATTCGCGCCAGCCCATGGGCCAGTCGGTGGTGATGGTGGACCTGGACGCCAATGGCCGGGTGCTGCAGGCGCAAGAGGTGATGAACCTGCGCCACTTCGCCCAGATCGACGTGTCGGGCACCACCACCGCCGCCGACATCCTCTGGGCCTTCGGCCCGCCCGCCAAGATCGATGGTGTGATGGCCTGGGAGGGCGATATCTGGTCTTACCGCTGGCGCGAGATGGAGGACATGTGGTTCTGGGTGTACTTCGACCCGGCGGGCGTAGTGCGGCGCACGCAGCAGGGGCCGGATCTGCCAGAGTTTCCGAGGTTGCGGTGAGGGGAGAGTCGGCTTTGGGCCCGAAGCCGAAGTTCACTGAGGTCCATTCCCGACATTCAACAAGTGGTGCAGCCTACTTTCCCGCCTCGGGTGCGTCATGCGGGTCTTGCCATTGCTTGACGCCCCACGCAACGGCTAAGGAATTGCGGCACGCGCGCGCAAGCCGAAGAGATAGTTGCTCCAGTTCTGCCCCCTTTTTTCCGGCGTTGAGAGCGGCCCTGAATTCGACCATCGCCGATTCGACATGACGGTCTTCTACCATTACAAGTTCTCCCCAAAACAGTAGGAAGAACCTGCTCCTCGCTGCTACGACCTCCTCCGGTGAATTTGATGTCGCCATCGTGGAAGCAGCCTGAGTGGCATCGGTGTACAGCTTCAGTTGCTTATCAAGAAATGGTCTTGTGGCTTCAACCCTTCGCGTTTCGGCTTGGCCCCGCTGAGTTTGGTCGAACTGATATACACCCCAGCAGAAAACAACCACCGCTCCCATCGCTGTGAGTATTTTTAGCGCTGATTCGAGGGGCATTTGAAGACCTCCTAATGACTGCATCTTCCCACTATTTGAGGTTGCAGACCCTTCAAGCCATCCTCAAAACTATGGACAACTGGCTGGCGCGTATGTGTGGCCGCTGATGGCCGAAAGCAGCAGTGGAATCACCCTCCCCAACTGCCCCACCCAGCCTTTCCCTGACATCGCCAGAACCCGGATGGTGCCCATCCACCACCCACAGTGTCACATCCGAATCCCCGCATTTCTATAAAAAACAGTCACTTTTCTATAGCGCCTCACGCCCAAAGGATCAGCACGGGTCGCCCGTTTAATGCTTCAAAAAACTCCATAAACCCATAGCACGCCAGCACCGAAATGCCCGGCAATGGCATACCCTCCGGCACGCAACCATCCTGCGCTGTTCTGAACGCCTCCAGTCGGTGGTGATGGTGGACCTGGACGCGAATGGTCAGGTGGTGCAGGCGCAAGAGGTGATGAACCTGCGCCACTTTGCCCAGATCGACGTGTCCGGCACCACCACCGCCGCCGACATCTCGGCCCGCCCGCCAAGATCGAAGGCGTGATGGCCTGGAAGGGCGATATCTGGTCCTACCGCTGGCGGGAGATGGAGGACTTGTGGTTCTGGGTGTACTTTGACTCCGCCGGTGTGGTGCGGCGCACGCAGCAGGGGCCGGATTTGCGGGAGTTTCCGGTGCTGCGGTGATGGTAAAAAACCACCGCTTTTTGGTAGCTGCTTGCGCTTATGGAATAAGCACGGACTGCCGATTTTATGCTGAAAAAATCGTCCTAAATCTATAGCAATCAGCGCTTGAACCGAGCCTGCGCCGCCTTGAGCTCTTTGGGGCTGAGCACAAACGCGCAGGTGTCGGTCAGCGTCTGGGCGGCCAGGTCGATCAGCGCGCGGGCCCGCGCAGGCAGCGAATGGCGGCTGCCGAAGTACACGAAGTAGCTGGCCCGGTCCGACAGGGTGTCCAGCAACAGCGGCACCAGCTGCCCCGAGCGGATGTAGGGCGCCGCCGTCACACCGGCCAACTGTCCGATGACCTGGCCGGACAGCACCGCGTGCAGCTCCAGAATTTCGTCGTTGGTGCAGATAGCCGGGGTGACGGGGTAGTCCACCACATCGCCGTTCACCCGGACCCGCCAGGGCACCACCGCGCCCGTGCCGGCATTGCGAAACACGCTGCAACGGTGCGACTGCAGGGCGGCCAGGCTGTCCGGAGCCCCGTGTTGGGCGATGTACGCGGGCGAGGCGCAGACCAGCATCTGCACCGCAAACAGCCGCCGCGCAATCACGCCTTCGTGCGGCGAGGCGCCCAGCCGAAACCCCACATCGACCCGGTCTTCCACCCAGTTGCCCACCCGGTCCTCCAGTTGCACGTCGGGCACGATCTGCGGGTACTGCTGGCAAAACCCCTGCAGCAAATGCCACAGCACCGGCTGGAATGCCGAGCGCGGGCCCACGATGCGCAGCGGGCCTGCAATCTCCTCCTTGGCGCGCCGGGTGGTTTGCAAGGCCCGCTGCAGGCCCACCAGCGAGGGCTGGGCTTCTTCCAGAAACTGCCGCCCTTCGTCGGTGAGGGCCATCACCCGGGTGGTGCGGTGGAACAGGCGCACGTCCAGGTGCTGCTCCAGCTGGGCCAGCGCCTGGCTGGCGGCCTGCGGGCTGAAACCCAGGGCGGCAGCAGCTTTGCGCAGGCTGCCCAGCTCGGCGGTGCGCACGAAGATGGAAATCGACCGCAGTTCGTTGATGCGCATAGATCTTTGTCCTAGATTATCCGTTTTAGCTTGTCAATCCAACAAGGCATAAGCCCCTATTCATATGCCAATGCGATCATAAACTGAGGCCATGAACCTCCTAGCCACCGCCACCCTCGCCGTTTCCATGCTGCCGCTGTCTGCCTTGGCCGACGACAAACTGCAGATTTCCCGTGCGGGCAGCCGCCCCGTCAACGCGGCACCCGCGCAGAACTTCACCGGCGCGGTGCGCGTGGAGATGCTGCACACGCCCACGGGTGCCGCACGGGCTTCGGCCGGCACCGTGTCGTTCACGCCCGGCGCACGCACCGCCTGGCATACCCATCCGCTGGGCCAGACCTTGGTGGTGACCGCAGGTGCCGGGCGGGTGCAGATGTGGGGCGGCGCCATAGAAGACATCCAGGTTGGCGATGTGGTGCACATTCCGCCCCACGTCAAACACTGGCACGGTGCCGCGCCCGCCACCGCCATGGCCCACATCGCCATCACCGAGGCCCAGGACGGCAAGGCGGTGGACTGGCTGGAGCAGGTGAGCGATGCCCAATATGGTCTGCCGCCGCCATCTGCTGTTGTCCCGGCCCCCTCGCGGGCGCAGAGCCTGTTCGGCGACGTGGCCCCCAAGCTCGCGGAGCTGACCGACCAGGTGCTGTTTGCCGACGTGTGGGCACGCCCCGGCCTGTCGCGGCGGGACCGCAGCCTGGCGACAGTGAGCGCCTTGATCGCCATGAACCGGCCTGAGCAACTGCGTTCGCACATGGCCCTGGCCCGCACCAACGGCATGACCCAGGACGAACTGGTCGAAACGCTGACCCACCTGGCGTTTTACGCGGGCTGGCCCAGCGCGATCACCGCGGCCGGGGTGGCGCGCGAAGTGTTTGCCAAACCGTGATACCACCCTACCCCGCAAAGAAAGCCACCATGCAACACGTCACCCTCAACAACGGCCTGCAGATGCCCATCCTGGGCTTCGGCGTTTTCCAGATTGCCGATGCCGCCGAATGCAGCCGCAGCGTGGTTGATGCCATCGCCGCGGGCTACCGTCTCATCGACACCGCCGCCTCGTACCAGAACGAAGAAGCCGTGGGCCAGGGCCTGCGCCAGAGCGGCGTGGGGCGCGAAGCGCTGTTTGTGACCAGCAAGCTGTGGGTGCAGGACGCGGGCTACGAGCGCACCAAGGCGGCCATCGACAGGTCGCTGCGCCGCCTGCAACTGGACTACCTGGACCTGTACCTCATCCACCAGCCCTACTCGGATGTGCACGGCTCCTGGCGGGCCATGGAAGAGGCCTACCGGGCGGGCAAGCTGAAAGCCATCGGCCTGAGCAACTTCCAGCCCGACCGGCTGATGGACATCATGGCCTTCAACCAGGTCGTCCCGGCGGTCAACCAGGTCGAGGTCAACCCCTTTTACCAGCAGGAAGAGAGCGCCAGCTTCATGCGCGACAACGGCGTGCAGGCCCAGGCCTGGGCCCCGTTCGCCGAAGGGCGCAACAACCTGTTCCACAACGAGGTGCTCACCGCCATCGGCCACACCTACGGCAAGACCGTGGGCCAGGTGGTGCTGCGCTGGCTGGTGCAGCGCGGCATCAATGCCCTGGCCAAGTCGGTGCGCAAGGAGCGCATGGTGGAAAACCTGGACGTGTTCGACTTTGCGCTGAGTGATGCCGACATGGCCGCCATCGCCACGCTAGACACGGGCACCAGCAGCTTCTTCTCCCACCGCGACCCGGCCATGGTCAAGTGGATGGCCGAGCGGCAAATCAATACCTGAGAAAGTACCCATGACCACGCCAACCCATTCGATGCCCGCCCGGCGCGGCTTCCTCCAGTCCGCCACCACCCTGGCCGCCGCACCGTTGCTGGGTGGCATCGGCACCTCCGCAGCGGCGCAGGCAGCAAGCCCCAGCCCAGCCACAGGTCGGCGCAAGCTGGGCAAACTGGAAGTCTCCAGCCTCGGGCTCGGTGTGCAAAACATGAGCCGCACCTACCAGACCACCGTGCCCAGCCGCCCGCAGATGATCGCCATCATCCGCCGCGCCTACGACAGCGGCATCACCTTCTTCGATGCCGCCGAAGCCTACGGCCCGCACGAGGTAGAGCGCATCCTCGGCGAAGGCGTAGCCCCGTTCCGCAACCAGGTGGCCATTACCTCCAAGTTCGGCTGGAACATCGACCTGCAAACCGGCGAGCGCCGCCCCGGGCTGATCAGCCGCCCCGAGCACATCAAGCTCGCGGTGGACGGCATGCTGCAGCGCCTGCGCACCGACCGCATCGACCTGCTCTACCAGCACCGCGTGGACCCACAGGTGCCCATCGAAGACGTGGCGGGTGCCGTCAAAGACCTGATGGCGCAGGGCAAGGTGCTGCACTGGGGCCTGTGCGAAATGGGCCCGCAAACCCTGCGCCGCGCCCACGCCGCCCTGCCGCTGGCGGCGGTGCAAAACGAATACTCCATGCTCTGGCGCGGACCGGAAAAATGGGTGCTGGCCGCGTGCGAAGCGCTGGGCATCGGCTTCGTGCCCTGGAGCCCCCTGGGCGTGGGCTTTCTGACCGGTGCCATCGATGCCCGCACCCGCTTTGCCGACGGCGACATCCGCAAGATCGAATCCCGCTTTTCGCCCGAAAACCTGCCGCGCAACCTGGCGCTGGTGGCGCTGCTCAAGCGCTGGGCCGCCCAGAAAAACGCCACCCCCGCCCAGATCGCCCTGGCCTGGCTGCTAGACCAAAAGCCCTGGATCGTGCCCATCCCCGGCACCACGCAAATGGCGCATTTGCTGGAGAACCTGGGGGCAGATGCGGTCCGCTTCACGCCTGCAGAACGCACCGAGCTGAATACCGCCGTCGCGGCTATCGAGGTGCAGGGGGCGCGGTTGCCGGATAGCGTGCTGGTGTATTCGGAGGTGGAGGCTGTGAGGCAGTAATGGCCTGGGATGGCGATATCTGGTCCTGGGCGCACTTGGACCCCGCAAGCGTGGTGCGGCGTACGCAGCAGGTGCCGGAGGTGCCGTTGTTCGGCTGTTGCGGTGTGCGGGTAAAGGGAGAGTCTGCTCTGCGCCCAGAAGAGACATGCGCCGCATGCGATAGCAGCCGTTCAGGGCCAGTGCGAATCGAGGTCGCGTTGCGCGCCCTCCGTGCCGTTGAACGTTGAAGTCCTGGAACGACCGGTCAGGCCGCAGCGCCCCGTGCTCCGGGTACCTCGCCGACCCACGCATCCCGCACCGCGCGAAGGTGGCGCCAGTCGGTTCCGCAGCAGCCGCCCAGTACGTTCAGCCGTGGCAAGACACCTTTGAGGCCCCGGTACCGTTGGGCCAGGTCCTTCGGATCGCCGATGTCCAGTTCGGTGGATGCATCGAGTTCAGCATGGGTCTTCGTCGAGGCGTTGGCACGTAGACCGTGGATGCGTCTGGTCCACGGTGCGCCGGTGGTCAAAGCATTCTCGAAATGCGTCGGATGCGCGCAATTGATGGCGAAGTAAGCCGGCGGTGCGGATGCATCCACTCTTTCGATGGCATCCCCCAGCGCCTCGCCACTGGGCAGTCGGCCGTCTGTTTCCACCGTGAATGAGATGGCGACGGGCAATCCCACACGCTGCGCCGCCATGGAGATGCCCAGGGCCTCGGCCGATGTGGTCATGGTGACGGCTGCGAGCATATCGACCCCGCCAGCGGCAAGCGCCTCGGCCTGCGGGTAATGGTAGTCGGCAGCGTCGTCCACGCTGTCGGGTGCTGCAGCGATGTAGCCGTCGCCCCGCGGACCGATAACGCCACTGACCACCACGGGCCCACCGAGGCGCGGCGCCCAGCGCGAACGCATCGCGCACACCATCTGCGCCGCCTGGGTGTTGAGTGCCCGTAGGCGCGCGGCATCAACGCCCAGCAGCGTGGCCCAATCGGAACTGGCGCGCCACGTCGGTGTTTCAAGAATGAAGCCAACCCCGGGCGTCTCGGCACAGAGTTCGAGGTACGGAACGTAGTAGCTCTTCAAGCGCTCGCGGCCCAGCTCATCCTCCAGCAGCGTGAACGCAGCGAAGTGCGGCAATTCAATCTTGTCGAGAAAAATGAGCGAGGTCTCCAGGCCACCATCGCTCAAGAAGGTGCCCCCAGCGAGCTGAGGAAGTGCGCTAGCCATGCTCTGTCTCCTTTAGCCAAGTGACTCTGGCCTACCTCCGGGTGGCGCTCATGCGTGCGCGAGGATATTGACCAGCTTACCGAATGGATCGCGAACGAAGAACCGGCGGACACCCCAGGGCTCGTGGGCGGGTCCGTACTCGATAGCGAAGCCGGCCGCGCCCATGCCCTTGAGCGCAGCATCCAAATCATCCACTTCAATCGAGAGGTCCGGCACCGGGGTGCCAGACCCCCCTTCCGCGGCGAAGCTCACCTGTACGGCCATCTCGGTCGCAGAGCCAAAGGTCTGGATCCAGCCATGGTCCATCAAGAGCTCGAGGCCAAGGACATCTTGGTAGAACGCCCGGGCCCTGCCCGGGTTGAGCGCCTCGAAATTGGCGACTATCCGCTTCACTTGCACCTTGCGTCCTCCTCGTGCCGCGGATGATGATACTTGGTTCAAACAGAACGGTGGGCCCCAACGACGGGTTATGGCCGAAAGCTCCAGTTCCATCACCCTCCGCCAGTGACCCCGCACCGTCTTTGCCTGGCACCGCCAGCACCCCGATGGCACCTATCCAACAGAAACACCGTTACCAAGCCTTCATAAAAATACTCACTTTTTGATAGCTTCTCACGCTCAAGGAACCAGCACAAGCTGCCAATTCAACCCCTCAAAAATCCCCACAAATCCATAGCAAACCGCTAGCGAGTCGCCCAACGCGTGCCAGCCAAAGTTTCAGCCACGCACCGCGCCGGACCCCCTCCGCCTCTACGCCAAAGCCCCTTCCGCATAAACCCGGCAAAAACCGCCGCCAGCTCCCATCAAACGGTACTGGGTGCAGAAGTATGCGAGCGACTCCGCCTTCGCCGCTGCCATCTGCTCTGCCGAATCGAAGCCAACTGCGCTGAGCCAAGCATTGAACCGTGCCGAGCCATAGGGCATGGAAGCGCTTACCTTGCCTTGCTATCAACACTCGCAAGCTGGTCGTTCGACAGATCGAAAACAGCAGTTTAATCACCCTCCGCGAGTGAGCCCAAGCTGTCTTTTCCTGGCACCACCGACATCTGCTGCCTGTGGCCTGTGGCGACATTTGGACTTACCGCTGGTCAGACAGGACAAGGCCGTTCAGGCCGCCCGATGGGTCAGGTAAACACCCAAAATGGTGACGGCAGCCCCGATCACCATGGGCACGCTGGGAATTTCGCCAAAGGCGATCAACGCCTGCAAGGCGGTCAGCGCGGGGACCAGGTACACCAGCGCAGCCGCGCGGGATGCCTGCCCTTGGCGCAACAGATACAGGAGCAGAAGAATGCCGACCATAGAACTGGCCAAGACCGACCACGCCATGACGGACCAGAACACCCAGCCAAAGGCTATCGTCCACGTGTCCAATAGAAATGAGAGTGGCAAGGTGACGAACAATGCACCCAGGTATTGGTAAGTCACGACGACACGCAGGTCGTGGCCACCCAGCCTTTTCTTTTGGTAGATGGTCCCGTAGCTGACGGAGACCATTCCCAGGACATTGATGAAGATGGCCCATGCAGCGATGCTTGCAACACTTGCCGCAAGAATGCGGGGGGCGATAGCCACCGCTACCCCGGCGAATCCTATGAGCAATCCAGTCTTCTGGCGGCGACTGAGCCGCTCTCCGATCAGATGCACGGCAAGAATGGCCGTGAGCAAAGGCTGCAGGGCTGCAATCACGCCTGATAGCCCGGCAGGAACGCCTTGGGCGATAGCCCACCACACCGCGCCCAAATAGAGTCCATGCAGCAACACGCCAGAGAGCATGGACACAGCCATCAGCCGAAGATCGCGTGGGAATGGGACGCGCTGAAGCCGGCAGAGCAAAAGCATCAGCACGGCGGCGGCTCCGAACCGCAGGCTCAAGAACACCATGGGGCCAGCGACTCCCGCGCCGAATTTCGCGGCGATCCATCCGGTAGACCAGAGGAAGGCAAATAGGCCGGGAGCGATGCGTTCGAGTGACATGGGATGAAGTGGGCTGAGGTGGGTGGTTTGCGTGCTTGAAAGTTGCCCTTTTCGCGGCAGGGGCATGACAGTCTTAGACTATCACTGCACTCCCAAATAACAATCAGCCGTCGGGGAACTACTGTCATGCAAAAAATGCAGGAATCGGTGCCAGGGATGAGTCTGGATGAGCTCTCCACTTTCGTCGCCGTCGCAGAGGCACACAGCTTCACAGGGGCGGCAAAAGTCATTAACCGTGATGCCACGGTTGTTTCGCGTCGGATGGGGCAACTGGAGGAACGGCTGGGGGTTCGGCTCCTGGCGCGCACGACCCGCAAAGTCTCGCTCACAGAGATCGGGACGCTGTACTACCAGCGGGTTCGCGCGCTGCTGGACGGGCTGGAAAGCGCGAGCCAAGAGGCGAGCAACTTCGCGTCGAGCCCACAGGGGTTGCTGCGCATCTCGCTGCCTGTCACCTTCGGAAGGCGACTGATTGCGCCGCGTTTCCCCGCCTTTCTTCAGGAGCACCCCAAGATTCGGATTGACGCTCGCTTTTCAGACCGCTATGTCGATCTCGTCGCAGAAGGATTCGACGTGGCGATCCGTGTCGGTGTGCTGCGCGACAGCTCACTCATCGCACGCCACATTGCGTCGTTTCGCACCTTGCTGTACGCCGCGCCGTCCTACCTCGCCGCGCACGGTGAACCCCAGGATCCGGGCGATCTGGAGCAGCATGCTTGCCTGGCTTTCATCCACTATGCCAGTTGGCCGGATTGGGTACTGAAGCGTGATGGGCAGCAGCGAACCGTCAGGCCTGCCAGTTCACTGACGGCCGACAACTCAGAGTCACTGTTGCAGGCCGCGATTGCAGGTGCCGGCATCGTCCTCACGCCGGACTGGCTGGCCCATGTTGCCGTGCGAGAAGGCACGCTGGTGCAGATACTGACCGAGTGGCAAGGATCGGGCGGCGGAGGCATCTACGCAGTGATGCCGCCAGGGCGATTGGTACCCGCCAAGACACGCTTGTTTGTAGACGACATCACCGCCGCCATCCAGGCAGAGATGGGCTAGGAACCTGGATCGTGCCCATCCCCGGCACCACGCAAATGGCGCTCCTGGTGGAGAACGTGGGGGCAGATGCGGTTCGGTTTACGCCTGCCAAACGTGCCGCGTTGAATACCGCCGGTGCGGCTATTGAGGTGCAGGGGGCGCGGTTGCTGGATAGCGTGTTGGTGTATTCGGAGGTGGAGGCTGCGGCGAAGCAGTGACGGGGATAGCCTGGGATGGCGGTATCTGGTCCTACTGCGGCGGGATATAGAGGCAAAGTAGTTCCGGGTGTACTTTGACCCCGCAAGCGTGACGCGGCTTATGCAGCAGGGGCCGGATGTGGCCGAAAGCCGCTATTTTCGCGCTCCGCGCGCTGCTGGGGTTTTGAAAAAAGCGCACGAACGTCAGCTTCTGGCTCAACTGGAGCTAGGCTAAGAATGGCCGGAGTTGGCAGACACGCGTCTTGCGCTTACGAAGTGCATGCCCCCACAGCGCGCTGCCTGTGCACCCACCATCAAGGCTTAAAGATGTCCACGGGCATGAGGATGACAGCGCTTGTACCCCGATTTTCCCAGTAATGCGACACGCCGTTGCTGGCCGGCACCATCTCGCCGGCTGCATGCGGCACTTCAACCCCATTTCGAACCTCCACCACATTGCCTTGCAGCACGTATTCAAACGTAGGCCGGCTCACATGGGTATGCACGGCGGTATGACCACCGGGCTCGATGGTCACCGTGCGAGCTCGCAATTGGCGGCCAGCCACCTCGGGGATTTCACTGCTCAGGTCTATGCTGCCCAATACCGTCGTGGTCACGCCCTTGTTTTCCGTGGGGCCTACGACCTGCGCCAAGACTACGCAGCATGACGCGCTGGCAAGTACATACACGATGTATCTTGCGGCGAGTCTTGTGCCCGCTTGCGTTCCGGAAGCAAGTGGGGGTAGAGAATCAAGATGGTGCAGATTCGACATGTCGGCCTCCATTCAATGCGCCTAACATTCTGCTCCTTCGCGTAGTTGCTAGTCCACGATGCGGCAAACTAGACAACGCCCACGAACGACAGGTCTTGGCCGAAAGCAGCAGTTTTATCACCCTTCGCAGGTGACCCTACCCAGTCTTTGCCTAGCTCCGCCAGCACTCCGATGGTCCCCATCCAACGCCAACGCCGCAACCAAAGCCTCATAAAAATAGTCACTTTTTGATAGCTTCTCACGCTGAATGAATAAGCACAGGCTGCCAATTAAAGCCTTTAAAAATCCCTACAAATCCATAGCAAACCACCACCGGGTTGCCCAGCGCAGGCCAGCCAACATTTCAGCCGCGCACCGCGCCAGACACCTCTGCTGTCTCTACGCCAAAGCCCCTGCCCGCACTCGCATAAACCCCGCAAAAAACTCTGCCAACTCCCGGTGCCCCCCCAGCGGCAGCACGTGGGCCACGTACTGGTCGGGGCGGACAACGACCAGGGCACCTTGGGCCCGGTCGATGCCGCGCATCGCGAAGATGTCCTGCCCGCCTTTTACGTCGACGCAGAAAACCTTTTCATAGTCCTTCAGCTGGTAACGCCCCTTGCGCGGCAGCAGGATGGGGGGCAGCGCTTCCAGGTCCAGGGTGCGGTGGTCTTGCGGGAAGATGGCGCGCACATCAAACACGGCATCCAGGTCCTGGCCTGCGGGGGTGAACTGGCGTACGGGCGAGTCCGGCGAGGTGTCGAGAAAGCGGCACAGTGCGCCCAGGCCGGTGTCTGCGTCTGCCGCGCTGTCGTCGGCCCCGGCGAAGGCGTACAAGCGCCAGCGGCCATCGGCCTGGGCGACGTGGCCGAGGTGCAGGGGCTTGGCATCGAAGGCGCGCAGCACGGGGGCGGAATGGAAGCGGGTGCCGACCACGAAGCCGGTGGCCAGTTGCTGGTGCGTGGCCTGGCCGCGGATGGCGGACGGGCGGTAGTGCGTGCCCATGCCGGCGGTGAAGCGGCCGTGCTGCTCGAAGTACTTTTGGAACTCTTTGGGGTCCACGCCCTGGGTCGTGCCGCTGGCATCTTGCTGCGGGCGGTCGCTGAACATCTGGGCCCATTCGCGGTCGAAGTCGATCAGTTCCTGGGCCACCACCTGGCGCTCTTGCGAGTAAGTGCGCAACAGCTCGGGGCCACACTGGCCGGACAACACTGCCGCCAGCTTCCAGCCCAGGTTGAAGGTGTCCTGCATGGAGAAGTTCATGCCCTGCCCGGCCTTGGGGCTGTGGGTGTGGCAGGCGTCTCCGGCGATGAAAACGTGGGGCTGGGCGGTACTGCCGTCGTCTGCAGAAACATCGTCGTACTGGTCGCAAATGCGCTGGCCGATTTCGTACACCGACCACCAGGGCACCTCTTTCACCTCCAGCGTGTACGGGTGCAGGATGCGCTGCGCGGCGGCGATCAAATGGTCTACGGTGATGCCGCGGTGCGCCACGCGCTCGTCTTCGCCGAGCTTGTCCATCTCGACGTAAAAGCGCACCAGGTAGCCGCCCTCGCGCGGGATGACCAGCAGGTTGCCGTGGGCGGACTGCACGGCCACCTTGTTGCGGATGTCGGGGAAGTCGGTGACGGCCAGCATGTCCATCACGCCCCAGGCGTGGTTGGCCGAATCGCCCACCAGCTTGCGGCCTATGGAGCGGCGTACACCGCTGCGCGCGCCGTCGCAGCCGACCACGTAGCGGGCTTTGATGGTTTCGATCTGGCCGCGGTGGGCGGCATCGCTGCGTTCCATTTGCACGGTGACGGGGTAGTCGGCTGCGCTGCGGTCCACCTGCAAATCCACAAAGTTGCGGGCGTAGTGCGGCTCCAGCCGGGTGGGCGCGTTGCGCATGTGCTCCAGGTAGAAGTCGTGCACCCGCGCCTGGTTCAGCACCACGTGCGGAAACTCGGACAGGCCGTCTTCGGTGTCTTGCACCCGGCCATGGCGCACGATGCCGCCCTGGGGCTGGCCGTCGGGCTTCCAGAAGGTGACTTCGTTGATCCAGCAGGCCTCTTTGAGCACGCGGTCGGCGAAGTTGAAGGCCTGGAACATTTCCATGGTGCGGCAGGCAATGCCGTCGGCCTGGCCCAGCTGCAGGGGGCCGTCTTTCTGGTCCACGATGCAGGTGCGGATGCCGGGAAACGTGGCCAGTTGGGCCGCCAGCGTCAGCCCGGCGGGGCCGCAGCCGACGATGAGCACATCGACCTCGGAGGGCAGTGCGTCGGTGTAGGGCATGGCGTGGGCCGCTGCGTTCAAAACTTCGGGGTTGCCGGGCTGGAAGCCGTTCAGATGGAATTGCATTTTGAGTCTCTCTTTCTGTGGGTTGTTTTATGAATGGATGGATGCAGACTGGCTGCGCGACTTCGGCACCACCAGCGTCAAGACCGCGCCGAAGATGGCCAGGGCCGCCAGCACGTAGAAGATGGCGTTGAGCGCAAAGCCGCCCGCAATCAGGAAGCCACCCAGCAGCGGCCCGCCCACGCCGCCCAGGCGGCCAAAGCCCGCGCACCAGGCCACGCCAGCGCCGCGCACGTTGGTGCGGTAGTAGTTGGCAACAAAGCCGTAGATCAGGGTTTGCGTGCCGCTGGTGCCCATGCCCACTACCGCGATGGCGGCCAGCCGCACCGCCAGTGGCAAATCCAGCGTGAGCAGCGCAATCGCCGCCGCGCCAATCGCAAAACAGGCGGCCACTACCAGCTTCGGGCCAAACCGGTCGGCCACCTTGGAGCCCAGCAGCGCACCGATGACCGCGCCGCCGTTCAACACCAGCAGAAACGACAGCGAACCCTTGGCGTTGAAGCCCGCCCGCAGCATCAGCTCGGGCAGCCAGGTGTTGAGCGAATACACCAGCAGCAAACCGGTGGCGCTCATCAGGCCCAGCACCAGCGTGGGAAAGAGGTAGTGGGTGCCGAACAGCCCGGCAAACCCGGTCTTTTCCGTGGCCGGCGTCTGGGCCAGCACCACGGGCCCGTCAGCAGGCACATCCACCCCGGTACGCAACGATAAAGCGCGGGCCTCCTCCAGGCGACCCCGCGAGGCCAGCCAGGCCACCGACTCCGGCATCTTGAAATAGGCCAGCGGCAGCAGTGTGACCACGGGCAAGGCACCAATCCAGAACATGCCGCGCCAGCCGATGAGGGGCAGCAGCACCATCGCCAGCCCCGCCGCCAGCAGGCTGCCCAGCGGAATGCCCGAGTAGACGATGGCGATGAACAGGTTCTTTTTGCCCTTGGGCGCGTACTCGGCAATCAGCGCGCCGGTGGTGGCCACCAGGGCCCCCACGCCCAGGCCGGTGGCAAAGCGCAGCAGGCCGAACATCGTGGCGCTGGTGGTCATGGCCGTCAGCCCCATGCCAATCGAAAACCAGGCGTAGGCACACAGCATCACCTTGCGGCGGCCAATGGTGTCGCCCACGCTGCCCGCCAGCAGCGCCCCCACCAGCACGCCCACCAGCGCATAGCTGCCCAGCGCACCGGCGATGCTGGGTGTGACCACGCCGATATGCGAGGCATCGCGCAAGAAGGTGGACACCACCGTGCCGTAGACCACCAGGTCGTAGCCGTCAAAAACCAGGCCCACCGTAGCCAGCGCCACGATCCAGGCCACCGTGCGGAGCTGGCGGATTTCGGGCGCAGTCGACGGGACAGGCGGGGTTTGTGCATAAGCAGCGCCGGTAGGCGGCGGCGCAGAGGATGTAGCCATGGGGTCTCTTTCTGTGGATTTAAATACGTACACTTATCATCAGTGCACTGAATATAAGTGTAGGGGTACAATTTTCAAACATCATCAGTACAAACCCTAGAGACATTCCTATGACGGCATCCCTGCCCACCCCCGCCCTCCCGGGCCTGGACGACCTGCCCGGCCACAGCATCCGGCGGCTACAGCAAATTGCGGTGGGTATCTTTATGGACGAGGCGGGCGACCAGAACATCACCCCGGTGCAGTTCGCCCTGCTGTTCGCCGCGGCCCAGCAGGCCGGGCTGGACCAGCGCACCCTGGCGGGCAAGATCGGCCTGGACACCTCTACCATCGGCGCGGTGGTAGACCGCCTGGAGGCCCGCGAACTGATAGCGCGCCAAGTCTCGCCCGACGACAAACGCGTGCGCCTGCTCAGCGTGACACCCGCTGGCCTGGAGCTGCTCGACACCGTAATGCCCGCCATGCAACGCGCCCAGGAGCGCATGCTCGCCCCCCTCCCCCCCGCCGACCGCCCCATCTTCATGGCCATGGTCAAGCAAATCGTGGAGCAGAACGGAGCCTGGAGCCGGGGGGCGAAGGAGGCGGGGTGAGGGGGTGGGCTATTTGTTTAAAAAATAGTCACTTTTTGATAGCTGCTTGCGCTGAAGGAATGAGCACGGGGTGCTGATTGGGCGGTTGAAAAATGGCTATAAATCCATAGCAGCGGCTGGACCTGGGAACCATCGGCTTGGGGTTACGCTTGGAAGACTTCTTGCAGCGTGGCCAACACCGACATCAGCGTCTTGGCATATCCCAACCGTTACCAAACTCACCCATCCACAGCCCGTCGCCCCCTTGAGCAGCCACTGCCTTTGCGGCCTCCGCCCAACCGGTACGCAACTTCCGGGCAGGTTTGCGCAGGACGATGGCCCCGTTTTCGACGGTCACATCGGCAGTATCCTGGTCGTCGAGACCCACCTGGACGAGAAGCGGTTTGGGCAGTACCACCCCCTTGTTGCTACCAATGCGGCGAATAATGATTTCCAAGATGTTCTCCAGTGGCAACAACGTCATTTCCACTTGTGTGGCACGGTCAACTTTAGTCGCAGGGTGCACGCTCCTGGCCAACAGGCCCTTACAACCAACGATCGCCCGGAACTCTGGGTGCGTGCCGCCAGAAACCGCGGGCCGCTGCCAGCGCGGCGATAGCGACCGCAACACAAACCAGACACTTGCCGTAGGGCCCCGCCACGGCAAACAAAAGCTCTGCCACCCTTGCTCTGCGCCCGTGAAATGGCGGCAAAGATGGAGAGTTCCATTCGGCCACCGCCACGCCGAAGGCAAGCAGCGCGACAAGAAGGCACACCCGGATAGCCCATCGGGACTTGGATAATCCGTTTTCCAACGCGACTGGCTTCATTTCAAATTTGCAATCTATGGGTGACCGATGCGCGTATCGCCTGCAGCTGCGGCGGCACAGGTTTTTTCGCGTCCTGGCTTTTTAGAGGACGATAACTGCAGTTTAGTTACCCCATCTAAAGCAAGCCGCGATCGAACTTATTTTTACAAAATAGATCGCTTTTTGATAGCTACTCGTGCCGGTGGAATAAGCTCAAGCTGCCGATTCGGTGGTTAAATTATTGCGATAAATCCGTCCGGTCCATCAAGTTCTATCTGCCGGGTATGCGTAGCGCCCTTGTCTCTTGCATTGCTACGCCGCAGACCAACGCTTTCCGTGAGGCGACACATGCATTACCCTGAAATTCCACCCCCCTGGCCAGGCAGCTGCCTGTGCGGCAAGGTGCAGTACACGCTGAACGAGCACCCGCTGACTTTCTATGCCTGCCATTGCACGGATTGCCAGCGCCGAACGGGCGGGGCCATGCGACTCGCCATGTGGGTCCATCGCTCTGCACTGTCGGTGTCCCAAGGCCAGCCCCGGCTGCTGACTTTCGAGATGGGAGGTGGCCGCCAGCGCAGGGCGAAAGCCTGCCCAGACTGCGACACACGGCTGTGGGCCGAACCGGCAGACAAACCGCATCTGGCTGCACTGCTTCCAGGAAGCCTGCACAACGCCCGCGAATTTGAACCGGTTGCGCACCTGTGGACACGCAGCGCGCTTGCATGGGTCACTATTCCGCCGGGTGTTGCGGTATTCGACACAAAGCCGGGCCCGGGGGAACTGGTACGTCTGTGGCAAGCGGCCATGCAGCAGCGGCGCTTAGGTGGTGCAGCCTAGGCAGCTTGCCGTCTATAAGAAAACAGTCCTATTTTTATAGCTGCTCACGCCTGTTGAATCAGCACAGACTGCCTATTTCACCCCTCTAAATCAGCACAAATCGATAGCAAATATTTCCCCAGGCCTCAGCGCCGCTCCACCTGCGGCAGCATCGCGGCCAGCACGCGGTCTTTCAGCACCACGTGGTGGAAGATGGCGGCTACAGCGTGCAGCCCGGCGAGCCACATGATGGTGTCGCCCAAAAGCTCATGCACATCGCCCCAGTCGGCCAGGGGCGCGAGGGGGGAGTTGGCGATCAGGGGCATTTGGTCGAAGCGCACGCCGCCCAGCAGGGTGAGCGGATGGCCTTCGCTGGCCAGGGCCAGCAGCGCGGTCATGGGCAGGGCCAGCAGCAGCGCCCACAGGGCCAGATGGGCCAGCCTGGAGGCGATGTGCATCCAGGCGGGCATCGCCACCTTGGGAGCCGCCGGGCGAAAAGCCACCCACAGCAGGCGTAGCACGGTCAGGCTGAAGACCAGGATGCCGAGAGATTCGTGCCAGACGATGTCGAGCCGGGTGGCAGGGTCTACGCCCTGGCGCATCATTCTGCCGAAGCCGCCGGGGCCAAGGATGAAGGCGATGGTGACGGCGATGGCGGTCAGCCAGTGGAAGGCGCGGCTGAGTACGTCGTAGTGGAGCTTGGTAGCGGGGTGCATCGTGTTTACCTGTACAAAATAGCGATTGTTCGGCGCTTTTCTTAACGGGCGATGAAGGCCTGGTGGTACTTACGCAAACTGCACCACGGCCACCGGCGGCAAATCGTTCGACACGCACAGCCAGCGCTCCCCGGCATCGCTGCTGACCCACAGCCCGCCGGTGGTGGACGCCATGGCCAGGGTTTGGCCGTCGGCGCTGATGTCCAGGCCGTGGCGGTAGACCAGGTGGTAGGCGTGGGCGCTGGGCAGGCCCTGGCCGAAGCTTTGGAAGGTCTGGCCGCCGTCGTCGGTGCGGTTGACCAGCATTTGGCCGCCTACCGGGATGCGGCAGCCGTCGCTGTGCGCCGGCACAAACCAGGCGCGCAACGGGTTGTGCGGGTCGCAGGCCACGGGAAAGCCGAAGTCGCTGGGTGCGGGTGCTTGGATGCCCTGCCACTGCTGGCCGCCATCGACGCTACGGTACATGCCGCCGTGGTGCTGCACCCATAGCGCGTCGGGCTGGGTGGCGCACTGCACCAGGCAATGCGGGTCTTGCACATTGCCGTCTTCCTGCAGGCCCTCGGGCATATAGCGGGCCAGCATGCCGCGCGAGGTGATGGTCCAGCTCTCGCCTCCGTCGCGGCTTTGCCACACGCCGCCGCTAGACACCGCCAGCGTGATGTGCTGCGCGTCGCGCGGATCGACCAGGATGGAATGGATGCCCGCCTGGTCGTAACCGCCACCGCCCCAGCTCTTGCGAGGCGGCTGGTTCCACAGCGCAGTGTTCAGCGCCCAGCTCTGGCCGCCGTCATCCGAGCGGAACAGCCCCGCAGGCAGGCAGCCCGCCCACAGCGTGCCGGGCTGGTTCGGGCCGCCCGCAGCCAGGCACCAGACCATGTCCACACTCCAGGGCGTGGGGTCGTCGGCATCCAGGCCGGTGGTAGGTTTGGGGGGGAAAGCAGGCGCGGCCACTTCGACCCAGCTCGCGCCCTGGTCAACGCTTTTGCGCAGCTTCACCCCGAAATGCCCCATGCGCAGCGCCGCCAGCCAGCTGCCGTCGCGCGGGTCGGCCAGCACCTGGGTGACGGGCTCGCCCGCGAAATGGTGGGAGGTGACGTGCCACGCACTGCCCTCCCCTTGCACGGTGAACAGGCCTTTGCGGGTGCCGACGAGGAGTGTGTGCATAACGCGCTTTCTGAAATGGGGGTTAGCCGCCCTTAGCCGCCGGACAAGGCCTGGACCACCAGCACCTTGTCGCCTGCCAGCACCGCCCGGTCCAGCCGCACGCGGTCGTGCACCAGGGTCTGGTTAACGAACACCGCCACATGCTTGCGCACCGCACGCTGGTCGTCAAAAACGTAATGTGCCAGCGCCGGGGCGGCCTGCAAAGCGGCCTCCAGCACCTGCCGCAGCGGCCCGGCAGGGACGTGCTGGATGGGCACGTCGATGTGGCGGCGCAGGCTGGGGGCGAATTCGACGGTGACCATGGGGGCATTGTGCGAAGCGGACACGGGCTGCGTCAATGGGGGGGAATCCCGGAGGTGTGGGGATTCAATTTTGATAGCTGCCTGTGCTCACGGAATAAGCGCCAGCAGCCTGAAGGCACCAGAAGACAGTGCACGTCAAACCGCCAAGGTTGATTGGAGGAACAACGCGTGGTGATGCTGCCAACGCCAACGCCATCGCCACCCCCAGCTCGCGACCGGCGCGATGCCCGGCGCAGCCGGGCCGATCCCGCTCCCCGGGGTCCCCATCTGTGTGCGCCGAGGAGCACAGCTTTGGGCGGATCAGGGCTGGCGTTGTCTGAGCGCCAGCGAGTTTAGCCAGACCCCGCCCAAAGCGAGCACCGCAGGTTCCCGTAGCGCGAGCGGAGGGCGCAGACAGTTGGGGCGCCTTTCTTTTGGTGTCTTTTCTTTTGCGTAAAAGAAAAGATACTGCGCCGCCGGGCGCAACTCCCGGCCGACGATGCTGGCGGGCACCCAGAAAACGTCAACGTCAACCCACCAATGGGGGTCGGAGCCCAAATGCGGGGTACACCGTGCTCGACCCGCCAGCCTTGATCGCGCAATTGGGATCCGACCCCCATTGGCTCCACCCGTAGTCGTGCCCCCCTCAATACGTCTTGTACGGCAAAAACTTCCCCGACAGCACCACCTTGACCCGGTCGCCCTTGGGGTCGGGCTGGCGCTCGATGTCCATGCTGAAATCGATGGCGCTCATGATGCCGTCGCCGAACTCTTCGTGGATCAGCTCCTTGATGGTGCTGCCGTAGACGCTGACGATTTCGTACCAGCGGTAGATCAGCGGGTCGGTGGGCACGGGGGTGGGCAGCGAGCCCTTGTACGGCACCACCTGCAGCCACTTTTGCTCTTCGCTGGTCAGGCCGAAGATCTTGCCGATGGCTTTGGCCTGGGCGGCATCACAGGTCATCTGGCCCAGGCAGGCGGCGGTGGTCCATTCTTTGGACTGGCCCACTTTTTTGGCCACGTCGGCCCACTGGATGCCTTTGGAGACTTTGACGGTGATGATTTTTTCGGTGATGTCATTGCGGTTCATAAAGGCTCCTGGTTTTGAAAAAATGGTATCTTTTTGATAGCTTCTCACGCTGATTGGATGAGCACAGGCTGCCAATCACAGGCAGCGAATTTCTCTATAAATCCATAGCACTCAGCGAGGGATGCTCGTCCGGCCTGCGGCCCAGAGGCCAGTGGAATTTGCGCTCAGCCTCGGCAATCGCCAGGTCGTTGATGCTGGCAAAGCGCCAGGCCATCAGGCCGTGCTCGGTGAATTCCCAGTTCTCGTTGCCGTAGCTGCGAAACCACTGGCCGGCCGCGTCGTGCCATTCGTAGGCAAAGCGCACGGCAATGCGGTTGCCCGTGAAAGCCCACAGCTCCTTGATCAGGCGGTAGTCCAGCTCCTTGGCCCATTTGCGGGTTAAGAACTGGTGCACCTCGGCGCGGCCCGTGGGGAACTCGGCGCGGTTGCGCCAGCGGGTGTCTTCGGTGTAGACCTGTACCACGCGGTCGGGGTCGCGGCTGTTCCAGGCGTCTTCGGCCATGCGAGTTTTTTGGGTGGCCGACTCGAAGGTGAATGGGGGCAGTGGCGGTTTGGTTTCCATGGTGTCTCCTCGGGTTAAAGATTGGTGGCGTGGTGGTGAACCGGGTGTAGCAGCGTATCGGCCACCAGGTGCATGCCGCGCTCGCATTCGTCCAGCGTGGTGGGGCCGCCCAGGCAGATGCGCACGGCATCGGGCGGATCGCCGTCGGTGGAAAACGCGGCGCTGGCCACCACGCCCACGCCCTGGCTGCGCAAGTGGGCGGCCAGTTCCACGGGGCTCCAGCCCTCCTTCACTGGCAGCCACAGGTGGAAGGCCTCGGGGTGGCCGCGCATGCCAAAGGGGGCCAGGTAGCACTCGGCCACGGCCTGGCGGGCGGCGCATTCGCTGCGGATGGCCTGCAGCATGGCATCGGCCGTGCCATCTTCCACCCAAAAGGTGGCAAGTGCGTTGGTGAACGGCGAGGCCATCACCGTGGTGGCGCGCAGGGCCCCGGCCAGCCGCTGCGACTGGCGCTCGCCGGGCGAACACACATAGGCATTGCGCAGGCCCGCACCAAAGCATTTGGCGAAGCCGGTGATGTAGTAGGTGAGGCCTGGGGCCAGCGTGGCCATGGCCGGTGGCATCTCCCTGGGCAACATCGCATACGCATCGTCTTCGATGATCGGAATCGCGTAGCGCAGCGCCACATCGGCCAGGGCTTCGCGGCGCGAGCGGCTGACGGTGGCGGTGGTGGGGTTGAGCAGCGTGGGGTTGCAGTACAGCGCCTTGGGGTGCAGGGTTTTGCAGACGTGCTCGAAGGCTTCGGCGCTGGGGCCGTCGTCGTCCAGCGGAAGGGCGTGCAGCTGGATGCCGAGCTGGGCGGCGATGGCTTTCACGCCGGGGTAGGTCAGCGCTTCTACGCACACCAGTTCGCCGGGACGCGCCAGTTGCGAGAACAGTGCGGTGAGCACGCTGTGGATGCCGGGGCAGACCAGCACCTGCTCCACCCGGCAGGTGGGCACGCGGCGGCGCAGCCAGTGGGCGGCCACCTCGCGGTCGTGCAGGGTGCCGCCAAAGTCCTGGTAGCGCAGCAGGGCGTAGAGGTCGGCGCTGGCCATCACACCGGCGGCGGTGTCGTGCATGTGGGCTAGCAAAGCCGGGTCTTGGGGCTCGGGCGGCAGATTCATGGTCATCTCGGCCGCGCTGCCGCCACGCAGGGGCAGGCTGGGGCTGGAGCCGCGCACGTAGGTGCCCATGCCCGCGTGGCTGTCGATCAGGCCGCGTTTGCGCGCCTCGCTGTAGCCGCGCGCCACCGTGGTGTAGTTGAGCTGCAGGTCCTCGGCCAGCTCGCGCAGCGTGGGCAGGCGGTCGCGGGCCACCAATCTGCCGGTGCGCACGTCATCGGCAATCAGGTCGGCCATCAACAGGTAGGCCGGTTTGTCGCTCTTGTGCAGCTTCTTGATCCAGTGGGCGGGGGTTTTGTTCATGGTGCTACCGATCGGTTCAACTTGATCGCATGGCTTGATTGCATTGGCATCCAATCATTGATGCAAGTTCCAAGCCCGCTGCACACGCGGATTGTGCATCCTGCTGGTGCACAAAAACAGTTTATCGGGTGCATTGATCGCATGGGAAATGCGTTAAACCAGTGCGAAAAAACACCGCCAACCGGTGTCTTCAGGGCCTGGAAAAAAGTTTTTAAACCGCTGTGGCACATCCAGCGGGTTTGATGGCGACTTGATCGCATGGTGAGGCCAGCACCGTGGCACAGAGCATGCAAAACAGGTAAGGCGACAGTCCTTTCATCCACCCTGTTTTAACCGGAGATTCCCCATGCCCAAAGTCACCAAGCCCGCCAACGTCAAGGGCGACTTCCTTGTCGATTACGAAGAAAAAGTGTTTGAAGACGTGAAGGCCGCACCAGGCGAGAAAGCCCTGGTCACCTTCCACACGGTGGCCTTTGAAGGCTCCATCGGCTTCGTCAACCTGCTGCAGGCCACCCGTTTGCAACGCAAGGGTTTCGAGACCTCGGTGCTGCTGTACGGCCCCGGTGTCACGCTGGGCGTGCAACGCGGCTTTCCTACGCTGGGCGACGAGGCCTTTCCCGGCCACCAGAACTTCAACAACCAGATCACCAAGTTCATGGCCGAGGGCGGCAAGGTCTACGCCTGCCGCTTTGCGCTGCAGGCGCTGTACGGCCACGGCGAAGGCGCGTTGATTGAAGGCATCCGCCCCATCAGCCCGCTGGACGTGCTGGACATCGTGCTGATCCACAAAAAGGCCGGCGCCGTCATCCTCGACACCTGGACCTTGTAAATGGCCGCCACACCCACAACCGTACGTGCCGCGGCGGTGCAGATCGCCCCGGACTTCGACCGCCCCGAAGGCACGCTGGAGCGGGTGTGCGAGGCTATCGCCGAAGGGGCCAGCAAGGGCGTGCAGATCATGGTCTTCCCCGAGACCTTCATGCCCTACTACCCCTACTTCTCCTTCGTGCTGCCGCCGGTGCTGCAGGGCGCGCCCCACCTCAAGCTGTACGAGCGCGCAGTGGTGGTGCCCGGCCCGGTGACGGCGGCGGTGGCCGAGCAGGCGCGGGCCCACGGCATGGTGGTGGTGCTGGGCGTGAACGAGCGCGACCATGGCAGCCTGTACAACACCCAACTGGTGTTCGATGCCGACGGCAGCCTGGCGCTGAAGCGCCGCAAGATCACCCCCACCTACCACGAGCGCATGGTCTGGGGCATGGGCGATGGGGCCGGGCTGAAGGTGGTGGACACGGCGGTAGGCCGCGTGGGCGCACTGGCCTGCTGGGAGCACTACAACCCGCTGGCCCGCTACAGCCTGATGGCGCAGCACGAAGAGATCCACTGCGCCCAGTTCCCCGGCTCGCTGGTCGGGCCGATCTTTGCCGAGCAGATGGAAGTCACCATCCGCCACCACGCGCTGGAATCCGGCTGCTTTGTGGTCAACGCCACCGGCTGGCTGACGGATGCACAAATCATGGCCATCACCCCCGACACCGCGCTACAAAAAGCCCTGCGCGGTGGCTGCCACACGGCCATTGTTTCGCCCGAAGGCAAGCACCTGGCGCCGCCGCTAACCGAGGGCGAAGGCATGGTGATTGCCGACCTGGACATGGCCCTGATCACCAAGCGCAAACGCATGATGGATTCGGTGGGCCACTACGCCCGGCCCGAGCTGCTGGGCCTGGTGCTCAACGACCGCCCCGCCGTACCCATGCAGCGCATGGCCGCCACCCCTACCCCTTCTGAAAGCCTGTATGAACCTCAGCCTCCAACCTATGAACCGTGAGTTGATGACCGAGCTGCAGTCCTTCGGGCTGCGGCTAGTGGACCCCAGCGCCGGTGTGGCCAGCCGCAAAGGCGGCGCGGGCCCCAGCGACCACAAGGCAGTCACGGTAGACGGCCATACCATCATGGTGCCGGTACACACCTCCAGCGCCTGGAATTCGCCGTTCACCGCACTGGCGCCGGACGCCCAAGGCCGCAGCGTGGTGACGCGCGGCAGCATCCCGATTGCCAGCATCAGCTTCCCCAAGCCGCCGCGCTTCTACGCCCTGCAAACGATGGACGGCGTGCCCTACTCGCACATCGCCACGCTGCACGGTGCGGACGTGCTGGCCACCACGGTGCTGCAAACCTGCATACGCTACGAGAGCCGCAAAAAGACCTGCAAGTTCTGCGCAATCGGCCAGTCCCTCGCCGCAGGCCGCACCATTGCCCACAAGACCCCGCAGCAACTGGCCGAAGTGGCCCGCGCCGCCGTGCTGCTGGACGGCATCAAGCACATGGTCATGACCACCGGCACGCCCAACGCCACCGACCGGGGTGCCCAGGTGCTGTGCGACAGCGCGTTCGCCATCAAGGCGGCGGTCGATATCCCCATCCAGGGCCAGTGCGAGCCACCGGACAAGGACGTGTGGTTCGAGCGCATGTTGGCTTCCGGCATCGACACACTCGGCATGCACCTGGAAGTGGTGACACCGGAGCTGCGCGAAAAGATCATGCCCGGCAAGGCCCAGGTGCCCATCAGCCGCTACATGGAAGCGTTTGAAGCTGCCGTGCGCGTGTTTGGCCGCGGCCAGGTCAGCACCTACATCCTGGCCGGGCTGGGCGATACGCGGGAAGCCATTTTGCAGATCTGCGACCAGCTGCTGGCGCTGGGCGTGTACCCGTTTGTGGTGCCGTTTGTGCCCATCAGCGGCACGCCGCTGGAAGACCACGCGGCCCCCTCGCCCGAGTTCATGCGGTCCATCCTGCAGCCCCTGGGCCGCAGCGTGGCCGCGGCGAATTTGCGCTCCAGCGACATCAAGGCCGGGTGCGGCAAGTGCGGCGCGTGTTCGTCGCTATCAGTCTACGAAACCTGAAAGGACTGCCATGCTGTGCATCGACAACATCCTGGAAACCCCGCCCGTCTGGGCCCCGGTCGAGTTCCTGGTGCGCGCCGCCTGCCAGGAATGGGAGCGGCGCGAGGCCTTTGCGCTGCGCCGGGCGGTGTTTTGCATCGAGCAAGGCATCTTCAGCGGCGACGACCGGGATGCCATTGACGACGCATCCCACCTGCTGGTGGCCATGTCGTGCCGCGGCGGCATGCCTGACCAGGTGGTGGGCACGGTGCGTATCCACGAAAAGTCGCCCGGCCTGTGGTGGGGCTCGCGGCTGGCGGTGCATCCCTCGTTTCGCAGCCAGGGCAATCTGGGGGCCACGCTGATCCGCCTGGCCGTCAGCCGTGCCAACGCGCTGGGCTGCCACACCTTTTTAGCCCATGTGCAGGCGCAGAACGCCCCGCTGTTTCGGCGGCTGAAATGGCAGCTGCTGGGCGAGCTCAGCATCCATGGCCGTCCGCACTGCGAGATGCAGGCGGATCTGGCCGCCTACCCGCCCTGCTTCGACCCAGTCAGCGGCTATGTGACCCGCGCACGGGGTTCGCTATGAGCGCCGAGCAGCTCTGCAACTTCCTGCGCGACAGCCGGGGCTTCGCCCACAAGCGCGACATCAGCGACATCGTCACCGCACTCGGCGCTGCCCTGCCCGGCGGCAGCGCCGCACTGGCCCAGGCCGTGCCGCTGGGCGACGACTGCGCCGCCATCCCCGACGGCCAGGGCGGCTACCTGCTGTTCGCCATCGAGGGCCTGGTGGAAGATTTCATCACCCGCATGCCCTGGTTTGCAGGCTACTGCAGCGTGATGGTGAATGTGAGCGACATCTACGCCATGGGCGGCCGCCCCACGGCGGTGGTCAACGCGCTGTGGAGCCACGGCATGGACCCGGCGGGCGCGATGCTGCAAGGCATGGCCCGCGCCTCGCAAACCTATGGCGTGCCCATCGTGGGCGGCCACAGCAACAACCGCAGCGAACGGCCCCAGCTGGCCGTGGCCATCCTCGGCCAGGCCAAGGCATTACTCACCAGCTTCAACGCCTACCCCGGCGACAAGCTGGTGATGGCGATGGACTTGCGCGGCGCGTTCGAGGAACCATTTCCGTACTGGAACGCGTCCACCACCGCCCCGGCGGCCCGGCTGCGCGGCGACCTGGAGCAGCTGCCGCGCCTGGCGGAAGACCGCCTCTGCGATGCCGCCAAAGACATCAGCATGGCAGGCGCGGTGGGCACGACGATGATGCTGCTGGAATGCTCTCAGGTGGGCGCGGTCATCGACGTAGATGCCATCCCCCGGCCCGATGGCGTGCCGCTGCAGCGCTGGCTCACCGCCTTCCCCAGCTACGGCTTTGTGCTGAGTGTGCGGCCCCAGCACCTGGGCGAGGTGCTCACGCGCTTTGCCGTGCGCGACATCGCCTGCAGCGTGGTGGGCGAAGTGACGGCCCGCCGCCAGGTGCACCTGCGCCACGCAGGTAGCCAGGCCCTGCTGTGGGACTTTGCAGAGCAGGCGTTCATTGGCGAAGCGGCAGGGGTACCCGCGTGAAAATCGGCCTGCTCACCCATTCGGTGAACCCGCGCGGTGGCGTAGTGCACACGATTGAACTAGCCCATGCCCTGCAGGATGCCGGGCACGATGTGACGGTGATGGCCCCGGCCACGCCCGGCCAGCAGTTCTTCCGCCCGGTGCGCTGCGCGACCCAACTGGTGCCGGTGGCCCACACGCCCACCGACATGGTGGCCATGGTCGGCAGCCGCATCGATGCCTATGTGGCCCACCTCACGCCGCTACTGGAACGCGAGCCCTTTGATGTGCTGCACTGTCACGACGGCATAGGCGGCAATGCCCTGGCCACCTTGCAAGAGCGGGGCCTCATCGGCGGTTTTGTGCGCACCGTGCACCACCTGGATAATTTCGCCCAGCCGCAGCTCATGGCCTGGCAACACCGCTCGGTCCACCAGGCCCGCCAAGTGCTGTGCGTCAGCCGGGTGTGGCAGACCACGCTGGCCGCGCAAGGCATAACGGCGCTGGAAGTGCCCAACGGCGTGGATGCCGCCCGCTACAGCCCGCTGGCACAGAGCACCGACGCGGATCTGGCCCAGCGCCTGGGCATCCGCACCGACGGGCTGGTACTGCTGTGCGTGGGCGGTGTAGAGGAACGCAAGAACACCGTGCGCGTGCTGCAGGCCTTCATCCAGCTGCGCGCGCAGATGCCGCAGTTGCAACTGGTCATCGCAGGCGGGGCCAGCCTGCTGGACCACAGTCGCTACGCACAGGCATTCCACGCCCAGCTGCAATCCAGCGGTGCAACCCAGGACGTACTGCTGACCGGCCCGCTGCTGGATGCCGACATGCCCGGCCTGTTCCGCCTGGCCGACGTGGTCGCCATGCCGTCGCTCAGCGAAGGTTTTGGCCTGGTGGTGCTGGAGGCGCTGTGCAGCGGCGTGCCGGTGGTGGTGTCCCGCATCGCGCCGTTCACCGAATACCTGCAGGGCCAGGATGCCCGTTGGGCCGACCCGCTGGATACCACCTCCATTGCCCGCGCCATCCAGCAAGCCCTGCTGGGGCGCGACGCGCAGCGCATCCAAGCCTCCGCCACCCGGCTGGCTGCGCAGTTCAGTTGGCAGCGCAGCGCAGCGCTACATACCGATATTTATTCAAATATGAGAGCACCTGCCCTATGCCCGTAATGCACTTCCACGTCGTCTGGCCCGATAACACCCAAACCCGCTGCTACTCCCCCTCGCTAGTGGTGCAGGAGTATTTGCAGGTCGGCCACAGCTACCCGCTCAACGACTTTGTACAGCGCTGCCGCGACGCGTTGCACATAGCGTCCGAGCGCGTCCGGGCCAAGTACGGCTTTGCCTGTTCCCAGGCCCTGGACCAACTGGCCGAGATCGAACACCTGGCCGCCCCCTTTCACACCCAGGCCGACGCGCAGGTGTTGGTCACCGCCTTCAGCTAACCACAGAGAACCCACCATGTCCCACCTTGATTCCTACACCACCCACTATGCCGTCGCCATCGTCGGCGGCGGCCAGGCTGGCCTGTCACTCAGCGTGTACCTGCAGCAGCGCGGCATCAGCCACCTGGTGCTGGAGAAAAACAAGCTGGTCCACAGCTGGCGCAGCCAGCGCTGGGACTCGTTTTGCCTGGTCACGCCCAACTGGCAATGCAACCTGCCCGGCTGGAGCTACGCGGGCGACGACCCGCACGGCTTCATGGTGAAGGACCAGATCAACGCCTGGCTGGAAGGCTTTGTGGCCCACGCGGATGCGCCCGCGCTGGAGGGGGTGACGGTGCACAAAATCGCCCGGCCCCACGCCCACAAGCCCTTTGCCGTAACCACCAGCCAGGGCGACTTCACCGCCGACCAGGTGGTGGTGGCCTCGGGCGGCTACCACAAGCCCATCGTGCCGCGCCTGGCCGAACGCCTGCCGGTGCACATTACGCAGATGCACTCGGCTGAATACCGCAACCCGCAGGCCCTGCCCGAGGGCGCGGTGCTGGTGGTGGGCTGCGGGCAGTCGGGCTCGCAAATTGCCGAAGACCTGCACCTGGCGGGCCGCAAGGTGTTTGTGGCCACCGGCGATGCGCCACGCTGCGCCCGCTTCTACCGCGGCAAAGACGTGGTGGACTGGCTGGCCGACATGGACTATTACAACCTGCCCGTCACCCAGCACCCGCTGCGCGAAGGCGTACGTGACAACACCAACCACTACGTGACGGGCCGCGATGGCGGGCGCGATATCGACCTGCGCCGCTTTGCGCTGGAGGGCATGGAGCTGTACGGCCTGCTGACCGACCTTCAGGGCGACAAGCTACAGTTCCAGCCCAATCTGCAGGCCCACCTGGACCACGCCGACGGCATCTACAACGGCATCAACGCCAGCATCGACAAGTACATCGCTGCCCACGGCATCGACGCGCCGCCCGGCGGCCCGTACGTACCCGTGTGGCAACCTGCCGAGGAACGCACCACACTGGACCTGGCCGCCAGCGGCATCACCACGGTGGTGTGGTGCATCGGCTTTTTGCCCGACTTCGCCTGGGTGGATGCCCCGGTGTTCAATGGCCGCGGCGAGCCGGTGCACGTGCGCGGCGTGACCCACCAGCCCGGCCTGTATTTCCTGGGCCTGCCGTGGCTGCACACCTGGGGTTCGGGCCGCTTCTCGGGCGTAGCACGCGATGCCCTGTACCTGGCCGAGCAGATCGAGGGCTACATCGGCAACCAGGACGCGACCGCAGACACCGCCGAGACGGAGCTGTTGCTGTCATGAGCACCCACCGGCTGCCCACGGCCCTGGTCGGGCGCTACACGGCGGGCATGCCGCAGCTGAGCAGCAGCGGCCTGTCGGAAAACTGGCTGCTGAAGGAATGCGGGCACCGGCACTGGCTGGCCATCGCCCAGCGCCAGGAGCAGCCCGTGCCCGAGTTCCGCGATGCGCAGGGCCGCAAGGTGTACGCCGCCTTCACCCTGGTGCGCGTCAGCCAGGCCCAACTGGAGCGGGTGGAGGAACACGATGCCTTCACCATCGCCACCCAGTGCCACCCCGCCGGGCGCACCCAGTACTACAGCCAGCACGCGGTGCATCTGCAGGGCCAAGGTGTGGCGCGGGTCGAGATGCTGTCGGTGTTTGTGCTGCGGGCGCAGGCGGGCAACAACCGCAGCATCGTGCGCGCGGTGATGGCCGAGCCGCAGGGCACGGCGGCCCCGTCAGAGTTGGCCGCTGCGGCCGAAGCCTTTGTACGCCATGGACGTGCGCGCCGTGCACAGGCGTGGACCGGGCAAGTCGAGGCACACACCAGCGCCTTCACGCCCTGCCCCCACAACGATTTCAACGGTGCGGACCTGCTGTATTTCAGCAGCTTCCAGTCCCTGGTGGACCGCGCCGAATGGGCCTGGATGCGCAACGCCGATGCGGCCAGCCGCCCGGCCATGTTGCGGGAGCGCGAAATGGTGTTCTACGGCAACCTGGACCTGGGTGACGCGGTACACACCGGCTTGCACGGTGAACTGCTGAACCACCACAGCACGCTGTGCCGCGGCTCGGACGGCCTGCGGATTGCCGAGGTATTCACCCGCAAGCAAACGGTCCCTTCAAACGCACTGTCACTTGCCGCTTAGCCCCTTGGATGGTGCGCCGCGTGCAGGTCGTGCAGGCGCTGGCGGGCGACGTGGGTGTAGATGGTGGTGGTGGAGATGTCGGCGT
Organism: uncultured Albidiferax sp.; assembly: GCA_963512605.1. Lineage (GTDB taxonomy): Bacteria > Pseudomonadota > Gammaproteobacteria > Burkholderiales > Burkholderiaceae_C > Rhodoferax_B. Next base: position 140,938 of record CAUPNG010000004.1, read on the forward strand.
GGCCCAGCAGCATTTGCACCGCGCGCAGATCGGCCCCGTGGTTGAGCAGGTGGGTGGCAAAGGCGTGGCGCAGGGTGTGCGGCGACAGGGCCACATGGATGTCGGCGGCCAGCGCGTATTTGCGCACCAGCATCCAGAACATCACCCGCGACATGGCCCGCCCGGCTTTTTCTCCGCGCGAGGTGATGAACAAATCGTCCGTCTGCTTGCCGTCCAGAATGTCCGGGCGGGCCTCGGCCAGGTAGCGCTCCAGCCAGATGCGGGCGACCTGGCCGAAAGGCACCAGCCGCTCCTTGCTGCCCTTGCCCATCACGCGCAGCACGCCGTCGTTCAGGCTGAGCTGGAAGGTTTTGAGCAGCACCAGCTCACTGACGCGCAGGCCGCTGGCATACATCAGCTCCAGCATGGCGCGGTCGCGTAGGCCCAAGGGGGTGTCCACGTCGGGCGCGGTCAGCAGGGCTTCCACCTGGGCTTCGGTCAGGGTTTTGATGGCGCGGGGCTGCTGGCGGGCGGGTTGCAGCTTGAGCGTGGGGTCGGCGTGCACCACCCTTTCGCGCAGGGCCCAGCGGAAGTAGCGCTTGAACACGGTGAGCCGCCGGTTGGCCGAGGTGGCCTTGGTCTGGGCGTGGCGGGCCGCAAAGTAGGCCTGGATGTCGTGCTCTTGCGTGGCATCCAGGGCTTTGGGAACTTCCGCCAGCCAGGCGCTGAACAAAGTCAGGTCGCGCCGGTAGGCTGCCAGGGTGTTTTTGGACAGCCCTTGTTCGAGCCACAGGGCATCGATAAAGGCATCGATACGGTCAGTGCTCAATCCAGCGTCAGCTTGGAGTCGGTCACCACTTTTTTGTACACCGCGTACTCGGACTTGATCTCTTCGGCAAATTGCTCGGGTGTGTTGGCCACGATCAAGGAGCCGGTATCTTCGATGCGCTTGCGCACGGCGGGGTCTTCCAGCGCCTTGCGCACACCGGCGTTGATTTTGTCCACCACCTCGCGCGGCAGGCCTTTGGGGCCGTAAATGCCGTAGAAGGCCAGGCGGTTCACCGGCTCCAGGCCGACTTCCTTGAAGGTGGGTACGTTGGGCAAGATGCTCAAGCGCTGCGGCGCGGCCACCACGATGGGCACCAGGCGGCCCGCCTGGATGAAGGGCAGGGCCGAGGGCAGGTTGTCCAGCATCATCTGCACCTGGCCTGCCACGGTGTCGTTCAGCGCCGGGCCCGCACCCCTGTAGGGAATGTGGGTCATGAAGGTGCCGGTCTTGCTCTTGAACAGCTCCATCTGCAGGTGCTGGATGGTGCCGGTGCCAGAGGAAGCAAACGAGTGCTTGCCCGGCGACTTCTTCAGCTCGGCCAGAAAACCTTTGTAGTCCTTGGCCGGAAAGCCGGACGTGACCACGATGATGTTGGGCGTGGCGGCGATATTGATGATGGGGGTGAAGTCGGTCAGCGGGTTGTACGGAATCTTGGGGTTGATGGCCGGGTTGGCCGCCACCGTGGACACCGTGGCGATGCCCAGCGAATAGCCATCGGGCGCGGCCTTGGCGGTTTCATTGGCGCCGATGATGCCGCCGCCTCCCGCCTTGTTCTCCACCACCACCGGCTGGCCCAGCGCCCGGCTCAGCGGGTCGACAATGGTGCGGGCGATGATGTCGGTGGTGCCGCCCGGCGCAAACGGCACCTGCAGCTTGATGATCTTGTTGGGATAGCCCTGGGCCTGGGCCAGACTGGTGGCGGCGAGCAAGCTGACGGCAAGAAAGGTGCGACGGGTCATAGGTCTCCTTTGGGGAAAAACGGGGATCGGGCTGTTATTCTCATTTGCATGCACTATGCCCAGCTATTGTTTCCTGATTTTTCGCTGATTTTGTGCGGCTACCTCGTATGCCGTTATACCGGACTGAACCGCACGGTGTGGGAACAGGTGGAAAGTCTGACCTACTATTTCCTGCTGCCGGTGCTGCTGTTCCAGTCGATTGTGAAGAATCCGCTGGACCTGGTGGCCGCCTCCAGCCTGGTGTTTGCCGGGTTGGCTCTGAGTCTGTGTGCGATCGGCCTGGCCTACGCCCTGCCCTACCTGCCGTGGCTGCGAACCCACATCAACGCCCGCGAACATGCGGCGAATGCACAAATTGCCTTTCGTTTCAATTCTTTCATCGCCCTGGCGCTGGCCGAGCGGCTGGCCGGGCCGCAAGGGCCACAGCTGATTGCGGTGCTGATCGGGGTGTGCGTGCCGCTGATGAACGTGGCGGCGGTATGGCCGATGGCTCGGCATTCGCAGGCCGGGTTTGGCGCGGCGCTCTTACGTAACCCGCTGATTCTGGCCATCGCCGCCGGGCTGGCGGCCAACCTGCTGGGCCTGGCCATTCCGCCATGGTTGGAGCCCACCACCGACCGCATCGGCGCGGCCTCCATCACCCTGGGCTTGCTGGCCGCCGGTGCGGGCATGCAGTTTGGACCGCTGGCCCGGGCCAAGGTGCTGGCGGCAGCGGTGCTGGGGATTCGGCACTTTGTGCTGCCGGTGCTGGCGCTGGGCATCGCCTGGGTGCTGGGCTTGTCGGCCATCCACACCACGGTGCTGCTGGCCTTCTCGGCCCTGCCCACCGCGTCCAGCGCCTACGTGCTGGCCGCCAAGATGGGCTACAACGGCGCACTCACCGCCAGCCTGGTCAGCCTGTCCACGCTGCTGGCCATGGCGAGCTTGCCGTTTGCGCTGGGCATGCTACGGTAAATATAGCTGCTTGTGCTCACCCCACAAGCACGAGGCACCGAAAACACCCGATATCTTCCGATGTCGGGAGGATCAATCCGGTTCCGCCGTACAGGCTCACACGACTGCTACAGCTCGTCCATCCACCGCATACAAAAACTTATTTCACGGTGTCGACAATACTTACAATTTATTTGTATACGAAAAATAAATTTTTAACATATTGATGTTTTGAATGCAATTTTTATGAGTGGCATATTGAATGCAATCTAACTGCGTATGGCTTGTGGATCACAGGCCACGGCGCAGAGCTTGTGTACATAAAGACACAAGCAATGCAAATCAACCACCTTGAAGAGCTCATTCCTACCATGCACCACACCAAACTCCGCTTTTCCGCCCTGGCTGCGGCCCTCGCCCTGTGCTGCGGCACGGCATCTGCCGGTCCCATGATCACCGACTGGACCTACAACGTAAACACCGTGTTTGACAACAACTCCGATGTCTACACGACGGGGGGTGGCTGCCAGACTGGCACCCCCACGGCACTGACCTGGGGTGGCTGCGGCGGCGATACCCCGGTGAATACCGGCAGCAGCGCCACCAGCCGCAGCGGTCTGACCATCACCGGCAGCCCGGCCATTGGCACCGTCCAGACCAATGGTTTGTCTGTGCCCACCAACACTTTCACCCACTACAACAATGCGCTGTCCAGTAGCCTGGCCACCTTGCAATCCGTCACGGTGCAATCCACGCTGACGTTGAACTCCCTGGCCCCGTCCACTGGCGTGAACTACCAGGCCACGCTGCCCTATTTCATCAACTTCCTGGAGACCCCCAACACCGCAGGCACCTGCGTTGCCACCAGCCCCACGCCCTGCAATGACATCTTTGTTATCGCCGGTTTGCTGAACAACAGCTTTGTTCTGGACAACAACACCTACTACGTGAGCATTTTTGACTCTGCCCAGTCCTTGACCGCTTTGCCCAGCGCCGTGTGCAATGCCGTCAACACCGCTGCGGGTTGCATGGGCTTCACCACCGTGGAAGGCCAGGCCAATGCGTTCAGCTTCAACTTTCTGATCACCAGCCAGCCCGTTACGCTGAACGTGCCCGAGCCGTCCAGCCTGGCCTTGCTCGGCCTGGGCCTGGTAGCAGTGGTAGCCAGCCGCCGCCGGGTGGCAAAGTCCGCCTGAGCGCTTACCGAGAATCTTCCAGCGCCCAGGTGACGTGTTCGCGCACCAGGGCGCTGGAATCCTCGACCCGCTGCTGCAAGGCCTGGCGGATGCCTGCATCCTCCCCGGTCCGCAGCGCATTCCCGGATTTCAACGCATTCCCCATGGCGACCGCCACATTACGCAGCCAGCGCTCATGACCGATGCGGCGGATCGGGCCGCCTTCGGTGTAGCGGAGGAACTCTTCTTCGGTCCAACTGAACAGGGTGCCGAGTTGCTGGCCGCTCAGGCCACGGCGTTCGTCAAAGTCGGGTAAGGCGCTGCGCTGGGCGAACTTGTTCCAGGGACAGGCCAGCTGGCAGTCGTCGCAGCCGTAGATGCGGTTGGCTATCAGCGGGCGAAATTCCAGCGGGATGGGCCCTGCATGTTCGATGGTCAGGTACGAGATGCAGCGGCGGGCGTCCAGCCGGTGCGGGGCCACGATGGCCTGGGTGGGGCACACATCGATACAGGCGCTGCAGCTGCCGCAATGGCCCGTGGTTTGTTCCGTGGTCGGCAAGGCCCTATCCACATAGATTTCGCCCAAAAAAAACATGGACCCCGCCTCGCGGTTCAGCACCAAGGTGTGTTTACCGCGCCAGCCCTGGCCGCTGCGCTGGGCCAACTCGGCCTCCAGCACCGGGGCCGAGTCGGTAAACACGCGGTAGCCCAGCGGGCCCAGCTCCTGCGCGATGCGGTCGCTTAAGCGTTGCAGGCGCGCGCGCAGCACCTTGTGGTAGTCCCGCCCCCGGGCGTAGACCGACACAATGCCCTCGGTGGGCCGGTTCAGCCGGTCGAATTCCAGGGCCTGCCAGCCATCGGGCGTGCTGCGCGGCAGATAATCCATGCGGGCGGTGATGACGCTGACGGTGCCCGGCACCAGCTCGGCCGGGCGGGCGCGTTTGAGGCCGTGGCTTTGCATATAAGCCATGCTGCCGTGGAACCCTTGGGCCAACCAGGCAGTCAGACCCGCCTCGGCGGAGCTTAAATCCACCGGGGCCACGCCAATTTGGGAAAATCCGAGTTCGCGCGCCCATTCCTGTATCCGAGACACCTGTTGGAGACTTTCGTTCTGAGCACTGTTGAACACCATTTGCCGATTGTAGAAACCCGCCCGATGCAACTTATTCTGCCTACCGAAGCGGCCACCGAGGCGTTTGCGCAATCGCTGGCCGCGCAGCCGGGAATCCGCCACGCCTTCATCACCCTGCACGGCGACCTCGGCGCGGGCAAAACCACGCTGGTGCGGCATCTGCTGCGCGCCCTGGGCGTGCAGGGCCGCATCAAAAGCCCGACCTACGCCGTGGTGGAGCCGTACGAACTGCCAGACTTGAATATCTGGCACTTTGACTTCTACCGCTTCAGCGACCCGCGCGAGTGGGAAGACGCTGGCTTTCGCGACATCTTCGCCAGCCCTGGCCTGAAACTGGCCGAATGGCCGCACAACGCCGGGGCCTTGCTGCCCACACCCGACCTAGCCATCCATATCGACACCATGCCTGACACCCATTCCAGTGAGAGCCGTACCGCCACCCTCACCGCCGCCACCCCCACCGGCCACGCCCTGTTGAACGGGCTGGCCGCATGAAGCGCCGCAGCCTATTGCAAAGCGGCGCGGTGGTGATGCTGCTCGGCATCAACGAGCTGGCCCGGGGTGCGGGCATCGTCGCCGTGCGGGTCTGGCCCGCGCCCGAGTACTCGCGCGTCACCATCGAGAGCGACACCGCGCTCACCGTCAAACACAGTTTCATCACCAGCCCGCCGCGCCTGGCAGTGGACATCGAAGGCATCGACCTGAACCCGGCGCTGCGCGAACTGGTGGGCCGGGTGCAGGCCGACGACCCCAACATCGCGGGCATCCGCGTGGGCCAGAACACGCCCGGCGTGGTGCGCCTGGTGATCGACCTCAAGCGCGCCGCACGGCCCCAGGTGTTCACCCTGAACCCGGTGGCCGCCTACCAGCACCGCCTGGTGTTCGACCTGTACCCTGCGCAAGAAGAAGACCCGCTGGAAGCATTGATTGCGGAGCGCTTGGCCGACCCGGCCCCTGCCATGCCTGCGGCACCACCGCCCTTGGCCGCCGAGGCCCACGACCCGCTGGCCGAGCTGATCGCCCAGCACAACACCAAACCGGCCCCGCGCCCTCTCAACGCCCCCAGCCCGGCCCCCGCGCCCACCGTCGCCCCCAGCAAAGAGCCCGCTATTGTTGCGATAGCACCTCCCGCCCGTCCCACAAGCGCCGGAGGCCAAAATGATGCCAAACATACAGCCCAGCGCACCGACCGCCTGATCATCATCGCGCTGGACCCCGGCCACGGCGGCGAGGACCCCGGCGCCATCGGCCCCAACGGCACACGCGAAAAAGACATCGTACTGATGGTCGCCCACCTGCTGCGCGAGCGCATCAACGCCAGCACCGTCAACGGCAACCCGATGCGCGCCTTTTTGACGCGCGATGCCGACTTCTTCGTGCCGCTGCAGGTGCGGGTACAAAAAGCCCGCCGGGTACAGGCCGATCTGTTCGTCAGCATCCATGCCGATGCGTTCTTGAACCCCAAGGCGCGCGGGGCCAGCGTGTTCGCGCTGAGCCGCAGCGGGGCCTCCAGCAGTGCCGCCCGCTGGCTGGCCAACAAAGAAAACGCCGCCGACCAGATTGGCGGCATCAACGTGCAGGCCAAAGACGCGCAGGTGCAAAAAGCCCTGCTCGACATGAGCACCACCGCCCAGATCAACGACAGCCTGAAGCTGGCCAGCGCCGTGCTGGGCGAGGTAGGCCGGGTCGGCAAACTGCACAAGCCCAACGTGGAGCAGGCCGGTTTTGCGGTGCTCAAAGCCCCCGACATCCCCAGTGTGCTGATCGAAACCGCCTTCATCAGCAACCCCGAAGAAGAAGCCAAACTCAACAGCGGCGATTACCGCGAGCAACTGGCCGATGCCATTTTGCGCGGCATCCGCGGCTACTTCGCCAAAAACCCGCCGCTGGCGCGTAACCGCGAAGTCTAAAAAACGCACGGGGCCCCTGAGCCCCTCGCTGCGCCAGAGCCTGTGGCACCCGCCTGGCCCCACCACCCCTGAAAGTCCATCCACGGTCGGCTGACCAAGGCCCGGTCACGGCCGATTTGCGCTGCGCTGTTACACAAATCAAGCGGTTCATGTATTTCAAATGTATCTAATTGCAGAATTTTATTCTGTATAGAAAATAGAATAGATCCAAGTTAGATCCAAACTGTGCCAGGTCTGACCCTTCTATTTTTTGCAGATTGGCACGTCCGCAGACACACAGGAAAACAATGACCATCTCCCCCCAATCACGCCACTTGGTAAGAGCTTTGGCCAGCCTCGCGCTGTTCAGCACGATGGGCGTACACGCCGACGAAGGCTCCGCCTGGAAGTTCAGTGGCTTTGGCACCTTGGGCGCCGTGGTGACCAGCACCGACCAGACCGAATTCCGTTCGGCGTACCGCCAATCGCGCGGTGCTGACGATTCCGGCGACCTGGGGGTCGATAGCCGCCTGGGCATGCAAGCCAACTTCAAGCTCAACGAGACCTTCTCCGCCGTCGGCCAGCTACTGGCCAGCCGCCGCGATGGCAGCGACAAACCGGTGGTGGAATGGCTGTTTGGCCAGGCTGCCGTCACCCCGTGGCTGGACCTGCGCGCGGGCCGCATGGTGCTGCCCGTGTTTTTGTTCTCGGACACCCGCAGTGTGGGCTATGCCCAGCACTGGGTGCGTGCGCCGCAAGAAGCATATGCCTTGTACCCGCCATCGTCGTTTGACGGCGGCATGGTCCACTTGCACTCCACCGTGGGCGATGTGAATGTGAACCTGCAAATCTCGGCCGGCCAGGCCGAGGCGAAGATGTTCGTCAACACCCGCAATGTCACTTTGACCTACGACAAGCTGTATTCCGTGAACCTGACGGCAGAGCGTGGCGATTGGACGGCCCGCGTCGGCCGCACGCAAAGCCCCAAGGTCCAGCTCTCCAACCTGGGTACCCTGCCGCAAAGCGACGATGTGTTTTCAGGCCTGGGCCTGCAGTACGACAACGGCAAACTGCTGGTGGTGTCGGAGTACCTGACGCGGCGCAATTCGGCGCACTTGTTTGACTCCAACAGCTACTACGCCAGCGCAGGCTACCGTTTCGGCAGCGTGATGCCCTACGTCACCGGCAGCCACATCGAAGCCAAAGGCTCGCGCAATGCCGGTGGCTCGGGCTCGACCCAGGCGGTTGGCGTGCGCTGGGATGCCCTGAAAAACGTGGCCATCAAAACCCAGCTGGAGCGCTTGAAGCCCACCTCGCAGTACGTGCACTACACCACGGCATTCAACGCGAACAAACCCAAATTTAATGTCCTGAGCGTCACCGCCGACTTCGTATTCTGAGGCTGAACACCCCCTATGAAAAAGCAACTCTCCCTTCTGATGCTGGCCGTGCTGGCATCCACTGCCGTGGTGGCAGCCGACCTGGTCGTCATTGTCAACCCGGCTGCGACCGCTCCCACCAAGGAGCAGGTGGCCGACGTGTATCTGGGCAAGAACCAAAGCTTTGTGCCGCTGGATTTGCCCGAAGGGTCGGCCGACCGGGCCGAGTTCTATCCCAAAGCCACGGGCCGCGACCTGGGGCAGATCAAGTCGCTGTGGTCGCGCATTGTGTTCAGTGGCAAGGGCCAGGCCCCGGCTGAACTGCCCGACGCAGCGGCGGTCAAGAAGGCGGTGGCTGCCAATCCCAAAGCCATTGGCTACATTGAAAAATCGGCCCTGGATGGCAGCGTCAAAAGCGCCTTCGCACTGAACTAAGCCCCCAGCCCCCAACCCCGCCGTCTGGCTGCCGCTGTGTGGCCGGGCGGCGGGGTTTTGTTTCACTCTACGGTGCCGTCACTATGAACTTTCGTACCAAGATACTGCTGTTGCCCATTACGGTGGGTATCGCCTTTGGCCTCGGGCTGGCCCTGAGCTTCACCCTGAATGAACGCAATGCCGTCCAGCTGGAAACGCTGCGCACGGTGGACAACCCCTATCTGGAGCAGGTGCTGCTGGTCGAGCGGGGCGTGGAACAACTGCGTACCAGCCTGCAGGCAGCAGCTTCCGAAGGCGACCCCGACAAACTCGACGAAGCCCAGGTTTTCACCAAAGCGGTAGATGCGGCACTGGCCACCGCCCAGCAACTGGACGGCAAAGCCGATGCCGTGGCAGGCCTGGCCAAGGCATTTACAGCCTACCAAACTGCGGCCTTGGAGGCCACTTCGGCAATGCTCAAAAAGACCTTGGTCGGTGGCGAAATGCAACGCATGCAAAGCACCCAGGTCCAGTTCAGCCAGCAGCTCCAGGCAATCCAGAAAGAAGCCCGCACGGTGCTGGACGAGCGCTTTTCCAGCGTTGCGGCAGGCCAGCACCAGGGGCAGTGGATCAGCGGCATCACGGCCGCCGTGATTCTGCTCGGCCTGGGCCTGGGCTCACGGCTGATCCTGGCATCGGTGTGGAAAGACCTGGGCGGCGAGCCTTCAGAACTGCGCGATCTGGTCCACCGCGTGGCCGAAGGCGACCTGGACATTGCCGTCACCACAGCAGCCCATGACCGCACCTCGCTGGGGGCCGCCGTAGCCAGCATGACCGAGCGCCTGCGCAACATCGTCGGCTCCATCCGCCAGACCAGCGACTCGATTGCCAATGCGTCCACCGAAATCGCCTCGGGCAACCAGGACCTGAGCAACCGCACCGAACAAACCGCCAACAACCTGCAGCAGGTGTCCAGCGAGCTGGGGCAGCTCAGCGGCACGGTCGCCCACAGTGCGGAATCGTCCCAGCAGGCCAAGCAACTGGCGACCACCGTGGCCGGTGCGGCCCAGCGCGGCGGCGGCATCGTGCAGCAGGTGGTGCACAACATGGAAGAGATCAACACCGCCTCCCTGAAGATCAACGAGATCATCGGCGTGATCGACGGCATCGCGTTCCAGACCAACATCCTGGCGCTCAACGCCGCAGTCGAAGCCGCCCGTGCGGGCGAGCAGGGGCGGGGTTTTGCCGTCGTCGCCAGCGAAGTGCGTAGCCTGGCGCAACGCAGCGCCCAGGCGGCCAAAGAGATCAAAACACTGATCCACGCCTCCAGCGAAAAAATCCAGAGCGGCACGCGGCTGGTCAACGATGCAGGGCAGGCCATGGGTGAGATCGTGGCGGGGGTGCAGCGGGTGGTCGGCATCATCGGTGAAATCAGCGAAGCCAGCACCGAGCAGTCCAGTGGCATCCACGAGGTGAGCGGAGCCATCACCCAACTGGACCAGATGACCCAGCAAAATGCCGCTTTGGTAGAGCAATCCGCCGCCGCCGCCGAAAGCCTGCGCGACCAGACCGCGCAACTGGTGCAGGCCGTGGCGGTGTTCAAGCTGTCGGCAACGGGCCATCCACAGGCACCGCGCCGTCTGGCTAACGCCGCGGAACTTAAACGACTGGCTTAAAACACATTTTTAGGCGCTCACCACCTGGTTGCGGCCCTGGGCTTTGGCCGCGTACAGGGCCAGGTCGGCGCGGTTGATGGTCTGCTCGATCGAATCGCCTGTCTGGAACTGTGTCACGCCGATGGACACGGTGATGCGGATGTCGATCTCGCCCAGGGAAACCACCGTCTGCGCCACCTGGGTGCGCACCCGCTCCAGGCAGGCGAGAGCCAGCGCAAAGTCGGTATCTGCCAGCAAAATCAAAAATTCCTCCCCGCCCCAGCGGGCAAGCCGGTCGGTGGTGCGGATGCTGGACTGCACCACCCGGGCAAACTCCTGCAGGCAGCGGTCGCCCGCCTGGTGGCCATAGCTGTCATTGACGCGCTTGAAGTAATCGATGTCCAGAATCGCCACCATCAGCGTTGCGCCCGTGCGGTCGGCGCGCTGGATTTCCTCGCGCATCAGCTCCGTCATGAAGCGCCGGTTGGCGGTGCCGGTAAGTTCGTCGCGGGTGGCGATGCGCTGGATTTTCTCCAGCGCCTGGGCCAACTGGAATTTTTGGTTGCGCATGTAGGCCCGCATCGTGCCGAGACGGCGGGTCAAAATGGTGGTGCAAGAGAGCACGATGACCACCATCACAAAGTAAGCCGCGTACAGCACGGCGGGCTCGTCGGTCAAGCCCTGCTCCAGGGCCACCACCATGGCCGCACCGAACAGCAGCATGGCGTACAGCGCCACCACCACCACCTGGCGCATCGACATGCCAAACATGCCGAACATCAGAATCACCGCCATCAGCGGCAAGGTGATGCCCCGACCATGGCCCGCCAGCACAAAAGCCGCGGCGTTGCAGGCAATCGCATAAAGCATCTGCGCCAGCGCCAGCGACGGATCGGCCCAGCGCTGAGAAACCCCACTGCGGATCAGCCCGTACACCAGCAACAGACCGCCGACGCAAAAAGCCGACCAGATTTCCACGTAAAGGAGTTCGGTCACGCCATACCAGGCCAGGCCGTACATATTGGCCACGCAGGCCAGCATGACCATCGATGCCAGCGCCGCCTGGCTGGTACGGATGCGCATGTGCGGGTCGGTGCCCAGCAGCACGTCGCGTAGGCGGCACAGCCGGGTTTTCCACAAATCGAAACGTTGCATGCAGTTCCTGTGAAGAGCTGGCACGCCGCCAAAGAGCCAGCGGTCGGAAAATAGTAACGCGAAGGCAGGAATAAGCAACCCAGCCACGGCGGTGCGCGCTCGGCTACAAATAATCTGCATCCGTGACGGATTCATCGTTTCAAGCCACTGTGCTGGGTGGCGGCAGAAAACAAAGTTGGTAAATTTATGCAGTTGTTACACTGCATTAGCAATTTACAACACGATTCGCGCCTAATTAGCGTGTAAAGCCATGCAAATCAGCCCTAACCCTCGTTGCCGCCTCCACACCGGTCTGCTGAGCCTGGTTTTGCTGGGTATGGCGCACACCGCCCAGGCCGCTGACTTTGTGTACACCGTGCAACCCGGCGACCACCCCTGGAACCTGGCCGAGCGCTATCTGAAGAACCCGTCTCTGGCCTTGGCGCTGCGCCAGCGCAACCAGATTGCCAACGATCTGCGCATCCCCCCTGGCACCCAATTGCGCATTCCCAAGGAGTGGTTGAAGCTGGAATCCACCCAGGTGCTGCTGCTGGCCGTGGTGGGTGACACCACGCTGCGCCGAGGCAACGCGCCCGCCCGCGCCGCCGTGGCGGGCGAGCAGTTGCAAGCCCCGTCGGGCCTGCGCACCGGACCAGACGGCAGCGCCACACTGCAGTTCGCCGACGGCAGCCGCGTGCTGGTACGCCGCGACACCGAACTCCTTCTGCAAACCAGCCAGAAAGCCCTGCTGGGCCAGGCCAGCATCGTGGCCTTGTCGCTGGTGCACGGCAGCGTAGAAAACCAGGTCACCCCGGTCGGCAACAGCGGTGGCCGGTTTGAGATACGCACCCCGGCCGCCATTGCCGCCGTGCGCGGTACCCAGTACCGGGTGGTCGCCAACGGCCAGACCATGCGCACCGAAGTGGTCAGCGGAGCCGTACAGGTTGCCAACGCCACCGGCAAGGTCACCGCCCAGGCCGCCCAGGGCACGCTGGCCCAAAGCGGTAGCCGCCCCCATGCGCCCACTGCCTTGCTGCCCACGCCGAGCCTGGACGGCCTGCCCGAGACCATCGAGCGCCTGCCCATCGCCTGGCCCATTTCCCCCCTGGCCGGGGCCAGCCGCTACCGCACCCAGCTGGCCGCCACCTCCGAGTTCAGCGCCATGCTGTCGGACGAAGTCACCGATGCCGCCCGCATCCGGGTACGCGACATCGAAGACGGTACCTACGCCCTGCGGGTGCGCGGCATCGATGCCCAGGGCCTGGAAGGCCTGTCGGCCGAACGCAGGCTGGTCATCCACACCCAGCCCGAGCCGCCGCTGCTGATCGACCCGGCCCCGGAGGCCGCCACCACTGCCGCCCGCCCCAGCCTGCGCTGGACCCAGGGCGATGCCAGCCTGCAGTACCGCGTACAGCTCAGCGTTGAGGGCAAGGCGATCGACGAGCAGCTTGTCGCCAGCGCCAGCGCCCAGCCCCCGCAGGACCTGCCGCCCGGCATCTACCAGTGGCGCGTGGCCGCCGTCCACCCGACCAAGGGACAAGGCCCCTGGGGCGATGCCCAGCCATTTCGCCGCGTCCTGCCCGGCCCCGGGGTCGAGATTCCACAGCCCCAGGACGGCAGCCTGACCCTGCGCTGGACGGCCCAGCCCCAAACCGCCCGCTACCACCTGCAGGTGGCCCGCGATGACAGCTTCACCAGCCCCCTGGCCGATGCCGAAACCGAAACCAGTCAGTTCAGCCTGAAAGATCTGCAACCCGGAGCGCACCACGTGCGGGTGCAGGCCACCGGCACCGACGGCTACACCGGCCCGTGGGGCAGCACGCAAACCTTTGTCGTACCCGAACCTCCGCCCAGCCGCTGGGGTCTGTTGTTGTTACTCCTTCCTGCCCTGGCGATCTTCTGACCCCCCTGCCTGCCCCCACCGGAGGCGCCGCCTCCCCACCCCTCCCGCCCCGTTGGGAGCAGGCGGCGCTGCGTGCAGGCTGGTGGCTGGCAGGCATCGCCACCGCCTTGCTGCTGGCCTGGCTGCAACCGGCTGCGCTGCAGCGGCTGGACCTGCTGGCCTACGACCTGCTGCTGCCCACCCACAGTGCCGATATCCAGCCGCCGGTGGTGGTGGCCATCGACGATGCCAGCCTGGACGCGCTGGGCCGCTGGCCCTGGCCGCGCGAGTTGCATGCCCAGATGGTCGACCGCCTGCGCGAGGCGGGGGCCAGCGCCATCGGCATGGCGGTGCTGTTCTCCGAGCCCGATACCCGCAACCCCGCCAGCGATGCCGCCCTGGCCAGCGCCATCGCCCGGCAGGGCCACGTGGTGCTGGCCACGGCCCCGGCGCAGCAGCCCGATGGCCGCATCGCCGCCGCCCCGCTGCTGCCCACGTTGGTGGCACCCGATGCCAGCGCCCCGCCCCGCCTGGGCCATGTGGATGTGGAGATCGACGTGGACGGCCAGTCCCGCAGCATCCACCTGATGGCCGGCAATGGGGATGCCGACACGCCCGCCCTGGCCCTGGCGGTGCTGCAACAGGCGGCCCCCGATGCGGTCTGGGACCGGCTGGTCCCGGTGGATACCCTGAACCACACCCGCACCCACTGGGTACGGGCGCACGAGGTGCTGCTGCCCCGCATGCGGGGCCTGCCCACGCTGTCGTTCGGCAATGCCCTGCAGTCCCCCCAGGCGCTGGACATGGTGCGGGGCCGGGCGGTGTTTGTCGGCATTACCGCCAGCGGGCTGGGCGGCGAACTGGTCACGCCCCTGGCGGGCGGCCGCGCCACCCTGCCGTCGGTGATGTTCCACGCCCAGGCTTTCGAGGCCCTGCGCAGCCAGGCCTGGATCACCCGCGCACCCACGCCGTGGACCCTGCTGCTGGCCCTGCTGGCCGTCAGCAGCGTGGCCTGCGTGCCCGCCTTGCAGGGCCGCCGCCTGCTGCTGGTGGCGGGCTTGTTGCCGCTGCCCTTGCTGGTCAGCGCCGGGGTGCTGCTGGCCACCCGCACCTGGCTGCCGCCCGGCACCGCCACCCTGGCCCTGGCGGTGGCACTGTGCTTCTGGCTGGCAGGCAAGCTACGCGCCCTGAACCGCACGCTGCTACGCACCCGCCAGCACGCCCAGTCCACCCTGCAGGCGATTGACGAGGCCATCATCACCATCGATGCACGGTTGCACACCATCCGCTTTGCCAACCCCGCCGCCGAGTCGCACGCCCCCGGCCACAACCTGGTGGGGCAGCCCTTGCACACCGCCTACCCCCTCAGCGAAGACAGCATGGAACGCCTGGTGGCAGCGATATTCGAGTGCCTGGGCCGGGGCAGCCGGGTGTATGTGCGCGAACTGCTCAACCTGCCCGGCCCCCAGGGCATGCGCGTGCTACGCGCCACCGCCAGCCCCCTGCGCAACCCCGAAGGCGCTCTGGAAGGGGCGGTGCTGGTGTTTTCCGATGTGACCGATTCCGTGGCGGCTGCCCGCGCGCTGGACTTTGCCGCCAACCACGATGCCCTCACCGGCCTGCCGAACCGGGTGCTGCTGCACGAGCGCCTGAACCTGGCCCTGTCGCGGGTACAGCGGCGCGGCGGCAGCACGGCGATTTTGTTTCTGGACCTGAACCGCTTCAAGCACATCAACGACAACCTGGGCCACCGCGCGGGCGACGCGGTGCTGCGCGTCATCGCCCAGCGCCTGCGCGCCCTGTGCCGCGACACCGACACCGTGGCCCGCTGGGGCGGCGATGAATTTGTGGTGTTGCTGGAAGACGTGGGCGGCCAGGACGGTGCCGCCACCGCCGCCACCAAGGTGGTGGATGCACTGACGCAGGACATCGTGCTGGACGACAGCTTTGGCAACATCACCGTGCCCAGCGCGGGAAGTGTGGGCGTGGTAATGGCACCGCAGGACGGCATCGACCTGGACGGCCTGATGTCCAAGGCCGATATGGCCATGTACCGCGCCAAGGCCCAGCCCCAGGCCTGCTTCCAGTTCTGGTCGAACGACATCAACACCCGCATGCATGAACGCCTGGCGCTGGAGATGGACCTGCGCCAAGCCCTGCGCGAAGACCTGTTTGTGCTGCACTACCAGCCCCAGTTTTCACTGTACGGTCGGCAAATGGTCGGCCTGGAGGCCCTGATGCGCTGGCAGCGCACGCCGGACCAGCTGGTTATGCCCGGCGGCTTCATCGAGGTGGCCGAAGAATGCGGGCTGATCGTCGATATGGGAGCCTGGGCCGTGCTGCAAGCCGCCCGCCAGGTAGCGCTCTGGCTGCGCGCCGGGCTTACACCTGTGCCGGTGGCCGTCAACATCTCGGCCCGCCAATGCCTGAACCGCGACCTGGTGCAGGTGGTGCGCCTGGCTCTGGAGGAAACCGGCATCCCGCCGCACCTGCTGCGCCTGGAAATCACCGAAACCACCGCCATGTCCGATGCCGACCAAGTCATCGGCCTACTGCATGAGATCCGCGCCCTGGGTGTGCGGTTGGCGGTGGATGATTTCGGCACCGGATACTCGTCGCTGGCCTACCTGAAGCGCTTCCCCATCGACGAACTCAAGATCGACCGCTCCTTCATCAGCGACATCGCCACCGACAAAGACAACGCCGCCATCGTGCGCGCCACCATCGCCCTGGCCCACGGCCTGGGCCTGCAGGTGGTGGCAGAGGGGGTGGAGACCGAGGCCCAAAGCCGCTTCCTGGCCGACCAGCACTGCGACACCGTGCAAGGCTATCTGTTCGGCCGCCCCCAGCCGCTGGATGTAGTGACGCGGTGGCTGTAACAATACTATTATTTTGATAGCTTCTCGTGCTTATTGAATAAGCGCCAGAGGCACTTTTTACCCTATAAAAACCGCCACGCAGCAAGCCGCCCGGGCCAGCCACGACAATAGGCGACATGCACACCCTTTCCCAACTCCGCTCTGGCCAACTGCAGGGCATCCGGCGGTTGGATCTAGCCGCCGGACTGGCCACCTTCCCCCGCGAAATCTTTGACCTGGCCGACTCGCTGGAGGTGCTGAACCTCTCCGGCAACGCCCTCACCAGCCTGCCCGACGACCTGCCCCGGCTGCACCGGCTACGGGTGGTGTTTTGCTCTGGCAACCCGTTCACCGAGCTGCCTGCCGTTTTGGGCCAGTGTGCGCAGCTGGAGATGGTGGGTTTCAAGTCGTGCCAGATCCGCCATCTGCCCGCCGCCGCCCTGCCGCCCCGGCTGCGCTGGCTGATCTTGACCGACAACCAGCTCACCACCCTGCCCGCCGAGATCGGCCAATGCCACCAACTGCAAAAGCTGATGCTGGCGGGCAACCAGCTGGCGCAGTTGCCGCCCGCGCTGGCACAGTGCCAGCAACTGGAGCTGCTGCGCATCTCGGCCAACCCCCTGGCAGATGCAGGCAGCCTGCCCGACTGGTTGCTGCAAATGCCCCGGCTGGCCTGGCTGGCGCGGGCGGGCACACCGCACATTGCGCCCTCCACCGAGCCCATTCTCTGGACGGATTTGACGCTGCAACACCTCTTGGGCGAAGGCGCATCCGGTGTGATCCACCAGGCCGCATGGCAGGGTGCTGCGGTGGCCGTCAAGCTATTCAAAGGCGAGGTCACCAGCGACGGCTGGCCGCAGAGCGAGCTGGCCGCCTGCCTGGCGGTGGCTGCGCACCCGCACCTGATAGCGACCCTGGGCCCGCTCGCAGCGCACCCCAATGGCACAGCCGGGCTGGTGATGCCCTGCATCCCGCCGCACTTCACCACCCTGGCCGGTCCGCCCAGCCTGGAGAGTTGCACCCGCGACGTGTACCCGGCGGGCACCGTGTTCGCGCTTTCAACCGTGCTGCGCATTGCCCAGGGCGTGGCCGCCGCCGCCGCCCACTTGCACGCCAGCGGCCTGCTGCACGGCGACTTGTATGCGCACAACCTGCAGTGCAACGCCGACGGCCACTGCCTGCTGGGCGACATGGGCGCGGCCTCGTTTCTGCCCGCCGACGTGGCGCAGGCGCAGGCTTTGCAACGCTTGGAAGTGCGGGCGTTTGGCTGCCTGCTGGAGGAGTTGCTGGCCCACTGCACCGAAAATATCCCTGAACTCGCCACACTGCGGAACGATTGCCTGCAAACTACAGTCGCATCACGGCCCTTGTTTGCGCAGATCGTGCAGCACCTTTCTTTTATCCCTATTCCAAAGGACCTGGCCGATGCTGCATAGCACCCCTCTCATCACCACCATCGCCACCGCACTCGGGCTGGCGCTGGTGTTTGGTTTCCTCGCCGTGCGGTTCAAGCTGCCCGCACTGGTGGGCTACCTGCTGGCCGGGGTGTTGATTGGCCCGTTCACCCCTGGCTTTGTGGCCGACAGCCTGATCGCGGCCGAGCTGGCCGAGATCGGCGTGATGCTGCTGATGTTTGGCGTGGGCATGCATTTTTCGATGGACGACCTGATGTCGGTGCGCAAGATCGCGCTGCCCGGCGCGGTGCTGCAAATCGCCGTGGCTACGGCCATGGGCGCGGGCGTGGCCCATTTCTGGGGCTGGCCGCTGGGCGAAGGGCTGGTATTCGGCCTGGCCCTGTCGGTGGCCAGCACCGTGGTGCTGCTGCGGGCGCTGGAGGCGCGCGGTGCGCTGGATTCCCTGAACGGCAAGATCGCCGTAGGCTGGCTGGTGGTGGAAGACTTGGCCATGGTGCTGGTGCTGGTGCTGCTGCCCCCTCTGGCGGGCTGGCTGGGCGGCAAAGTGCCGGGCGAGGAGCACGGCGGTGGCGGCAGCTTGTGGCTGACACTGGGCACCACGCTGCTCAAGGTGTCGGCCTTTGTGGCTCTGATGCTGGTAGTGGGCCGCCGCGTGTTTCCCAAACTGTTATGGCTGGTAGCGCGCACCGGTTCGCGCGAGCTGTTCACGCTGTGCGTGATCGCAGCCGCCGTCAGCATCGCCTACGGTGCGGGCATGCTGTTTGGCGTGTCATTTGCCCTGGGCGCGTTCTTTGCAGGCATGGTGATGCGCGAATCCGAGTTCAGCCACCGCGCTGCCGAAGACTCGCTGCCGCTGCGCGAAGCCTTTGCGGTGCTGTTCTTTGTGTCGGTGGGCATGCTGTTTGACCCGCGGGTGCTGGTCGAGCAACCGCTGCAGGTGCTGGCCGTGCTGGCCATCATCATCGTCGGCAAGTCCATCGCCGCCGCCGCCCTGGTGCTGGTGTTCCGCTACCCGCTGAACACCGCGCTGAACGTGTCGGCCAGCCTGGGACAGATCGGCGAGTTCTCGTTCATTCTGGCCGGGCTGGGTGCCAGCCTGGGCCTGCTGCGGCCCGAGGGGCAAAGCCTGATTTTGGCGGGCGCGCTGCTGTCAATTGCGCTGAACCCGCTGGTGTTCAAGGCCGCTGACTGGCTGGAGCGCTGGCTGCAAGCCCACCCCGCCCTGGCACACAAATTCGCCCGCAGCACCGACCCGCTGTCCGAGCTGCCCACGGCCACCGACGAAAAATACCTGTCCCGGCAGGTGGTGCTGGTGGGCTATGGCCGCGTCGGCAAACGCCTGGCCGCCGAGATGGAGGCCAAGGGCATTCCCTTCGTGGTGGTCGAGCAAAACCGCGAACGCGTGGAGCAATTGCGCGCCAACGGCACCACCGCCGTGTCGGGCGATGCGGCCGATCCCGGGGTGCTGATCCAGGCCCATATCGCCCGCGCCAGCATGCTGCTGATCGCCGCACCCGATGCCTTCAACGTGCGCCAGATGGTGGCCAACGCCCGCATGCTGAACCCGCACATCGAAACCGTGGTGCGTACCCACAACGAAGAAGAGGCCGCCCTGCTGGCCCAGGAAAACATCGGCCGCGTGTTCCTGGGCGAGGACGAGCTGGCCCACAACATGGGGCGGCATGTGCTGGAGCGGTTTGGGAAGGCGGCTTAAGCAGCCTCGTTTCGGATAACCAGGAACAACGGGATGGACAGCACCTTATCCACAGACTGTTTCTGAAATTCCGACATTGAAATAGGCAACCCGTGCTTATTGGATAAGCGCAAGAAGCTACTAATTCAATAGCGCCCCTGGCCTCTATCAAAACATTTTGTTGCTCCAGCAGATACGGTAAAACCAGCGTCTTTTGCAGATTCACCCGGCAAAATGGCCGACCACACATGCCCACGGAGACAAAACCATGAAATACCAAGGAAGTTGCCATTGCGGCCAGGTTGCCTTTGAGGTGGAGGGGGAGCTCCCGGCGGCGGTCATGGCCTGCAACTGCTCGATCTGCCAGCGCAAGGGGACCTTGATGTGGTTCGTGCCCCGGCCTGCCGTGGTGTTGCAGACGCCCGCGGACAAGATGGCCACCTACCTGTTCAACAAGCACGTGATCCAGCACCACTTTTGCCCGACCTGCGGCATCCACCCGTTTGGCGAAGCCATGTCCCCCGACGGGCAGGCCATGGCGGCCATCAATGTGCGGTGCCTGGAGGGGGTGGACATTGCGGCCCTGGCGGTGCAGAACTTCGACGGTCGCGCGAAGTAAACAGCCGCAAGCTGCGGCCATTGAATCATGCATGGAATAGGCCTCTAGCGCTTACCCTATAAGCACGAGAAGCTATTTTTTATATAGCAACACCACCGCCCGCGCCTCAATGCTCTGGCCCAGGCCGACCGGGCCCATCTTCTCTGCCGTCTTGGCCTTGATGTTGATTTGGTCCAGTTCCAGGCCCAGGCCACTGGCGATGCGCGCGCGCATGGCCGGGATGTGGGGCATCATCTTCGGGGCTTGGGCGATGATGGTGCTGTCGATGTTGCCGATCTGGTAGCCCTGGGCCGCCACCCGGCGCATCGCCTCCACCAGCAGCACCATGGAATCTGCACCCTTGAATTGCGGGTCGGTGTCTGAGAAATGCGTGCCGATGTCGCCCAGCGCCGCTGCGCCCAGCAGGGCATCGGTGATGGCGTGCAACAGCGCATCGGCATCTGAGTGGCCCAGCAGGCCCATGGTGTGCGGGATCTCCACCCCGCCCAAAATCAGCTTGCGGCCCGCCACCAAGGCGTGCACATCCCAACCTTCTCCAATACGAAACGGCATCAATTTGACCTCTGTGGATAACGGCTTTGCAAAATGGCCTCGGCCAGGGCGAAGTCTTCGGGGTAGGTGACTTTGAAATTCTGGGCGCTGCCCGGCACCAGTTGGGGCTGCAGCCCCAGGGCTTCGATGGCGCTGGACTCGTCGGTGACCTCGGCCCCAGCGGACTCCAGCGCCTGGGACAGCATGCCGATGCGGAACATCTGTGGGGTTTGCGCCAGCCATTTATCGGCGCGCGGCACGGTGGCGGACACCCGGCCTTGGGTCTCGGCCTTCAGCGTATCCGCCAGTTTGTGGGCCAGCAGGCCGCCCACCGGATCGTCCTGGCAGGCATCGATCAGCGCGTTGATCTGCGCCGGGGTGACGAGGCAGCGCGCGGCATCGTGCACCAGCACCCAGTCGTCCGCCTTGGCCCCTTGCTCGAACAGATCGTGCAAGCCGTTGGCCACCGACGCGGCGCGGCTGCTGCCGCCGCAGTCGGACACCACGCACGTGGCACTGTGCCGCTCAAAAAAGTCGTCGCCCACGGCGACCACTACCAGCACATCGGCAATGCGCGGCACGCTGGCAAAGGCGGCCAGGGTGTGCATCACCATGGGCTGGCCCGCCACGGTTTGGTACTGCTTAGGGACATCCGGGCTCCCCACGGCGATGGCGCGGCTGCCCACGCCGGCGCAGGGAATCAGGGCAAAAAAACGGGGAATCGGGGACACAGAGGCAATAGACATGGTGCGCATTCTAAAATCAGCAGCATCCACACCCCCCGCCCTCGTGCCGGGGGGTGTTTTTGCATTCCTGACCCACCCCATTGCAGCCCATGGACCTCCCCAAACTCACCCCCGGCAAACGCTTCACCCTGCCCCGCCCCCAAGGCTCGGCCGACGCGGTGCTGCTGGCGCAACTGGCGCTGCGGGACAAGGCCCGGGGGTCGCTGACGGCCATCGTCACCTCCGATGCGGCAGACGCGCAGCGGCTAATGGACGAAATGGTGTTTTTCGCGCCCAGCCTTCGCTGCGCCCTGTTCCCCGACTGGGAGACTCTGCCTTACGACACGTTTTCGCCGCACCAGGACCTGATCAGCGAACGCCTGGCCACGCTGTGGCGCATCAGCCAGCGCGACAAGACCACCGGGGCCGACGTGGTCATCGTGCCCGCCACCACCGCGCTGTACCGGCTGGCACCGCCCAGCTTCATGGCGGGCTACACCTTCCAGTTCAAGACCAAGCAAAAACTCAACGAGGCCAAGCTCAAGTCCCAGTTGACGCTGGCGGGCTACAGCCACGTGACCCAGGTGGTCAGCCCTGGCGAATATGCGGTGCGCGGCGGCCTGATCGACCTGTTCCCCATGGGCAGCGCCGTGCCCTACCGGGTGGATTTGTTCGACGACGAGATCGACAGCATCCGCACCTTCGACCCCGACACCCAGCGCAGCCTGTACCCGGTGCCCGAAGTGCGCCTGCTGCCCGGCCGCGAATTCCCCATGGACGACGAGGCCCGTGCCAAGTTCCGCAGCCGCTGGCGCGAACTACTGGACGGCGACCCAACCAAGAGCCGCATCTACAAAGACATGGGCAACGGCGTGGCCACGGCCGGTATCGAGTACTACCTGCCGCTGTTTTTTGAAGACACGGCCACGGTGTTCGACTACATCGGCGCGGATGCTACCGTGGTGCTGCACGGCGACCTGGAGCCTTCGCTACAGCGCTTCTGGCAAGACACCAAAGAGCGCTACCGCCTGGTGCAGGGCGCGGTGGACCGCCCGGCCCTGCCGCCCGAGGCGCTGTTTCTGGGCACAGAGCAGTTCTATGCCCTGACCAACCAGCATGCGCAACTCGCCTTGCGCAATGTGGATGTCACCAGCGACACCGGCTTTGAATCGCTACCCGTGCTGTCGGTGGCGCGCGGTGCCGAAGACCCGCTGACCCAGCTCAAGCTGCACATCCAGCGTACCCCGCACCGGGTGCTGCTGCTGGCCGAAAGCGATGGCCGCCGCGAAAGCCTGCTGGACTTGCTGCGCGCCAGCCAGGTCAGCCCGCCCGCGTTCGACTCGCTGGAAGACTTCCAGACCAGCACCGAAAAGGTCGGCATCGCCACCGCCGCACTCAACAGCGGTTTCAGCTGGATGGCCGAAGGCATCGACTTCGTCACCGAGACCGAGCTGTTTGCCGCCGGCCCCACCACCCGCCGCCGCAAGAAGCAGGAACAGGTCAGCGACGTAGAGGCGCTGATCAAGGATTTGAGCGAACTCACGCTGGGCGACCCGGTGGTCCACTCGGCCCACGGCATTGGCCGCTACAAAGGGCTGGTGCACCTGGACCTGGGCCAGGGCAAGAACGCCGACGGTACGCCGCTATTGCAAGAATTCCTGTTTTTGGAATACGCCGACAAGGCCACGCTGTACGTGCCGGTGAGCCAGCTCCAACACATCAGCCGCTACACCGGCGTGAGCGCCGACGAAGCCCCGCTGCACCGCCTGGGCTCGGGCCAGTGGGAAAAGGCCAAGCGCCGCGCCGCAGAACAGGTGCGCGACAGCGCCGCCGAGCTGCTCAACATCTACGCCCGCCGCGCGGCCCGCGAAGGCCATGCCTTCCGCTACTCGCCCAACGACTACGAGGTGTTTGCCAACGATTTCGGCTTTGAGGAAACCCCCGACCAGGCCGCCGCCATCCACGCGGTGATCCAGGACATGATCAGCCCGCGCCCCATGGACCGGCTGGTCTGCGGCGACGTGGGCTTTGGCAAGACCGAGGTGGCCCTGCGCGCCGCCTTCATCGCCATCACCGGCGGCAAACAAGTGGCCCTGCTGGCCCCCACCACCTTGCTGGCCGAGCAGCACTACCAGACCCTGGTGGACCGCTTCGCCAAGTGGCCGGTCAAGGTGGCCGAGGTGTCGCGCTTCCGATCCGGCAAGGAAATCACGGCCGCCCTGAAAGGCATCGCCGAAGGTGGCGTGGACATTGTGGTGGGTACGCACAAGCTGCTGAGCGAATCGACCAAGTTCGCCAACCTGGGCCTGCTGATCATCGACGAAGAGCACCGCTTTGGCGTGCGCCACAAGGAGCAGATGAAGTCGCTGCGAGCCGAGGTCGATGTGCTGACCCTGACCGCCACGCCCATCCCGCGCACCTTAGGCATGGCGCTGGAAGGCCTGCGGGATCTTTCCGTGATCGCCACCGCGCCGCAGCGCCGCCTGGCCATCAAGACCTTTGTGCGCACCGAAGGCAATGGCGTGATCCGCGAGGCCGTGCTGCGCGAATTGAAGCGTGGCGGCCAGGTGTACTTTTTGCACAACGAGGTCGAAACCATCGAGAACCGCCGCCAGAAGCTGGAAGAGCTGCTGCCCGAGGCCCGCATCGCCGTGGCCCACGGCCAGATGCCCGAGCGCCAGCTGGAAGCCGTGATGCGCGACTTTGTGGCCCAGCGCTTCAACGTGCTGCTGTGCTCCACCATCATCGAAACCGGCATCGACGTGCCCAGCGCCAACACCATCGTGATGAGCCGCGCCGACAAGTTCGGCCTGGCCCAGTTGCACCAGCTGCGCGGCCGCGTGGGCCGCAGCCACCACCAGGCCTACGCCTATTTGATGGTGCCCGATCTGGAAGGCCTGACCAAGCAGGCCAGCCAACGCCTGGACGCAATCCAGAAGATGGAGGAGCTGGGTTCCGGCTTCTACCTGGCCATGCACGATCTGGAGATCCGCGGCGCGGGCGAGGTGCTGGGCGAAAACCAGAGCGGCAATATGCTGGAAGTGGGCTTCCAGCTCTACAACGAGATGCTCAACGAGGCGGTCCGCTGCCTGAAGGCGGGTATCGAGCCCGACCTGATGAGCCCGATGAACGTGACCACCGAAATCAACCTGCACGCCCCGGCCCTGCTGCCCGACGACTACTGCGGCGATGTGCACCTGCGCCTGTCGTTCTACAAGAAGCTGGCCACCGCCAAGACCACCGACCAGATCGACGCACTGCTGGAAGAAATCGTCGACCGTTTCGGCAAGCTGCCTACCCAGGCCCAAACCCTCATCGACGGCCACCGCCTGCGCGTGCTGTCGCGGCCTTACGGCGTGGTCAAGGTGGATGCGGCACCCGGCGTGATCAACATCACCTTCAAGGCGAATCCGCCGATCGAGCCGATGCGCATCATCGAGCTGATCCAGAAGAACCGCCACATCAAGCTGGCAGGCAACGAGAAGCTGCGCATCGAGCGCGAACTGCCCGAGCCGAAAGACCGCGCGCAAATGGTGCGCGACGTGCTGCGCAGCCTGGGGCAGCCCATCGCGGAGCCAGTCGCCGCGTAGCCTGTCGCCCGGTGCGGTGCACCGCTATTGCCCACAGAATGGCGCACAACTTGGTGTACCGCACCAAAAACAAGCATCCAGCCGGGGTGCACGCCGCAATGAGGCTGTTTTACGGCGATTTCTGGTTGGCACGGGTTTCGCTTTGGTGCATGTATCTACAGAACATTTAGGACATGCACCATGGCGGGATTCCGCAGTTTTCTCCAGAGCGGGCACGCCCCCACGCTCTTCGCTTCGTTTTTGTATTTTTCGTTTTCCTGCTGCATCTGGGTGCTGAACGGGGCCATGGCTCCGTTCATCTCCGAAACCTTCAACCTCAGTCCGGCCCAAAAGGGCTTGATGCTGTCCATCCCCATCATGGCCGGGGCGTTGATGCGCTTTCCGCTGGGCCTGCTGTCGCAGTACATCGGCCGCAAAAAGGCCACGCTGGTCGAGATGGGCCTGATCATGGTCGCCATGCTGTTCGGCTTTTTCTTTGTCAAGAGCTTCAACGACCTGCTGGCCATGGGCGTGCTGCTGGGCATTGCCGGGGCCAGCTTTGGCGTGGCCTTGTCGCTGGGTGCGGGCTCGTTCCCGCCCAAGCACAAGGGCCTGGCCATGGGCTTGGTGGGCGCGGGTAACGTCGGTACCGCAGTCTGCGTGCTGGTGGCACCACCGCTGGCCCAGGCCTACGGCTGGGTGGCGGTGTACGGCTTTGCAGCCGTGGCCATCGCCATCCCGATGGTGGTCATGGTGGTCTTCGCCCAGGAGCCGCCCGATCTGGACCCCCACGCCAGCTTCAAGGAGCACATCGCCTGCCTGTTTGAAAAAGACGGCTGGGCTTTCAGCCTGATCTACGCCGTGACCTTCGGCGGCTTCATCGGCCTGATCACCTTTTTGCCCACCTACTACTACGACCAGTTTGGCGTGAGCAAGGTGCAGGCCGGGCAACTGACCATGCTGGCGGCCTTCATGGGCGCAGCGCTGCGGGTGTTTGGCGGCTGGATCTCCGACCGCTGGGGCGGTGTCAACACGCTGAACGTGGTGCTCATCACCGTGGCGGCCACGCTGGTGGCTTGCGGCCTGGCGGGTGGCTCGCTGGTGCTGACCACGCTGCTGATGATTCTGTGCTTTGCCGCCCTGGGCGCAGGCAATGGCGCGCTGTTCCAACTGGTGCCCCTGCGCTGGCCCCTGGCCACCGCCGTGGCCGGCTCGATGATCGGCGAAATCGGCGCCCTCGGCGGCGGCCTGGTGCCCAACGCCATGGGTCTGTCCAAGCAGTACGCGGGTAGCTACATGTGGGGCTTTATTTTGTTCGCCGGTCTGGCGGTGGTGATGCTGCTCATGCTGCGCGTCATGCAAGTGCGATGGACAAGAACGTGGGCGGAGAAGGGTGGACGGGCGCGCAGCGCCTGAGAGCTGCGCAGCAGATCCAGTGCGCGCGCCCCAGTACACCGAACATTTGACGGCCATTACAGCCTGACACATTAGGTTGCGCTAGGTGTTTGATAATCAGGGAATGAATATGTCGTTCTCCCGCGCTCTGGCTTTGTCTTCTCTGTGGGCCAGCGCAGACCTTTTGTCTTCTTTTTGACATGGTGAGAGCCTCCTCCACGCCGTTGCCAGACCACCAGAAGCCCTCTGAAGCCGTGCCTTTCCAGCCCATACGTCGGCGTACCACGGTCTTGCGTATGCCGCAGGATGCGGTGCCCGCCTACCTGAAGCCGTCCAGCCGCATCACCGAGGCCGCCCCTCCCGAAGCAATAGCGCCCCCACCAGCCGAACCCCTGCCCCTGCTGTCGGTAGACGCTTTGCGGGCCCGCATGGGCTCCGGCGCGCGCAGCGAAGTGATGCCACCCCACACCATGAGCTACACGCCCTTTGGCACCAGGGCTTTTGTCAGCGCGGGCACCGGCGGGCCCACCGTGCTGTTTGAAGCCGGTCTGGGCCATGGCAAAAGTGCCTGGGGCCGCATCTTCAACGAGATCAGCGCCATCAACCACGCGGTTGCCTACGACCGGGCGGGCTATGGCCAGAGCGAGCGCTCCCGGCTGCCGCGCGATGGCTTGCAGATTTTGCGCGAGTTGCGCGCCTTGCTGCAGACCGAAGAAATCAAACCGCCCTACATCCTGGTGGGACACTCTCTGGGCGGCACCATCGTCAAGCTGTTTGCCAAAACCTACCCAGAGGAGGTCGCCGGGGTGGTACTGGTGGACGCGCGCCATGCCGAGTTCTCCAAACGCTGCAAACAGCTCGGCGTGCACCGCATGTGGTACGACCCTCCCGCCCTGTTGTTTGCCATGGCGCCCAGCACCACGCGGGCCGAGATGGCATCTGCGGCACTTACCGCGCGCCAGGTCCGCCGAGCCGGGGAGTTTCCCCCCGTGCCACTCATCGTGCTCAGCCAGGATCGCAGCGCCAGCCGCTGGCCCGAGCGGCTGGGCAAGGTCTGGGATGCCAGCCAACGCAACATGGCCAAAATGTCGCGCCTGGGCCGCATGAAGATCGTGGGCGACAGCGGCCACAACATCCACCAGGACCAGCCTGACACGGTGACCACCGCCATCCTCAGCGTGATCGCTGCCGCCCGTTATGCACAGGCCAAGAACAAAATCTGATTACTACGATTTTTATAGCTGCTTACGCCTATGGAATAAGCGCTAGAAGCCGATTTTCCTTGTAATCTAGATAGCGTCACTATGCTGGGACAATAGGCCCGTGACCATTCCCCATACCTTCATCCAGGAACTCATCGCCCGCGCCGACGTGGTCGAGATCGTGGGCCGCTACGTGCAGCTCAAAAAGGGCGGTGCCAATTTCATGGGCCTGTGCCCATTCCATTCGGAGAAGTCGCCCTCCTTCTCGGTCAGCCCCACCAAACAGTTCTACCACTGCTTTGGCTGCGGCAAGAGCGGCGACGCGCTGCGCTTTTTGATGGACCACGCGGGCATGACCTTCATCGAAGCGGTGCAAGACCTGGCCCAGCAGTTCGGCATGCAGGTGCCCGAAGACGATGCCTCGCCCCAGGACCGCGCCCGTGCCGCCGAGCAAAAGCAGAAGCAGGCCACCCTGACCGACGTGCTGGAGCAGGCCTGCACCGCCTACAAAAAACACCTGCGCGACTCGCCCCGCGCCATCGACTACTTCAAAGGCCGCGGCCTGTCCGGCGAAATCGCCAAGCAGTTCGACCTGGGTTACGCACCCGAGGGCTGGCGCAGCCTGGCCGGGGTGTTCCCGCGCTACGACGACCCGCTGCTGGCCGAGAGCGGCCTGGTCATCACCAGCGAAGAAGACCCCGAAAAGCGCTACGACCGCTTCCGAGACCGGGTGATGTTCCCGATCCGCAACGTCAAGGGCGAGTGCATAGGCTTTGGTGGCCGGGTGCTGGGTGACGACAAACCCAAATACCTCAACTCCCCCGAAACCCCGGTCTTCAGCAAGGGCCGCGAGCTCTACGGCCTGTTCGAAGCCCGCAACGCCCTGCGCGATGCCGGTTACGCCTTGGTCACCGAGGGCTACATGGACGTGGTCGCCCTGGCCCAGCTGGGCTTTCCCAACGCCGTAGCCACTCTGGGCACGGCCTGCACCTCCGACCACTTGCAAAAGCTGTTTCGCTTCACCGATGCGGTGGTGTTCAGCTTTGACGGCGATGCCGCAGGCCGCCGCGCCGCCCGCAAGGCGCTGGACGGCGCGCTACCGCTGGCCACCGATGTGCGCAGCTGCAAGTTTTTGTTTTTGCCTGCCGAGCACGACCCCGACAGCTTCATCCGTGCCTATGGCCGCGAGGCGTTTGCGCGCTATGTATCCGAGGCCACGCCGCTGAGCCGCTTTTTGATCGAATCCATCCGCGAAGGCTGCGAGCTGCACACCGCCGAAGGCCGTTCCCTGCTGGCCAGCAACGCCAAACCGCTGTGGAGCCAGTTGCCCGAGGGCGCACTCAAACGCCAGTTGCTGGGTGAGATCGCCGACCTGGTGCAGCTCAGCAGCAGCGAGCTCACCGATGTCTGGAGCGGCAAGGCCATCGGTGCCCGCCCCGAGGGCAAGGGCGGCAAAAAATATAGCACCCCGTACACACCGGGCAAGCGCTACGAGCCCAAAGCGCCCCCCATCGGCTCGGACAGCGCGGGCCGCCGCAAACCTGCCAGCCGCGCCGACCACGCGGCCCGCCTGCTGCTCTCCAACGCCACCGCCTGGGACAGCCTGACCCACGAAGACCACGCCCTGCTGTGCGCCCTGCCCGAGCCCCACGCCGCGCTGTTCGTCTGGCTGGAAGCCCAGCAGCACGAACACGGCCCGCAAGCCTGGGAGCTGCTGCGCCCCGGCGTGCGCGGCCAGACTTTCGAGGATTTGGCGCTACGGTTGATGTCGGGCCCGGTGCCCAGCAACGCCCCTGAGGCTACCGAAGCCACCGAGACCGTGATCGACCGCGAGGCCCTGCAAGAACTGCGTGGCCTGCTCAACCTGATGCTGATCGACCAGCTCAAACAACAGGAAACCCAGGCCTTGGAAGATGCCAAGTCGGACCCATCTGCCTTGGAGCGTTACCGCGCCCTGAACCGCCGCCGATTGGAACTTACCGCTATCAAAATCGGTTAATAGCCCCAAAACAGGGCTTGAATTTCGGCGCGCAGGCTATAATCTAAGGCTAACTGCTCGGCAAGAGCGACAGCAACACCTCCGGATACGGCCCATAGCCGCCACAGCGCGCACCGGCCACCCCACCGCAAGGACTGCCTGCGGGGATTTTTAAAAAATCTCTGCAAATGATCGCCCTCCCATCTTGCCAACGAGAAATCTTCTCTATCCCTACGCGTCCGCGCCGGTAGCCCCTGGCTCCCGGGTTTATTTCGTTTTTTTGTTGTCCTGAGGTTCTTTGCCCATGCCTGCTTCAAAGTCCAATAAGCCCGTGGTGCCCGCTGCCCCCGCTGCCAAGACCCCTGCCAAAGCAACCACCAAAGTGGCTGCCGAGACGGTGGTCAAGCCCGCCTTGAAAGTCAAATCCGTGCCCGCATCGAAGTCCCCCGCCGCTCCCGAAGTCACCTCCGCTGCCGATGATGCCGCGAAAAAGAAGCCCGGCCGTCCGCCCAAGGTGGTGACCCTGCCTGCGGCCAAGCCCGCCAGCAAAGCTGCTGCCGCTGCCGCCGCTGCACCCGCCAAGGTCAAGCCCGCCGGTGCCAAGCGCGGCCCCAAGCCCAAGGGTTCGATCTCCACCGAGATCAACCTCGATGACCTGATCGAGATCGAGGAAGACCCGGTCGAGGAAGCGCCGGTCCAGCTCAGCCCCACCGGCGAGAAGAT
Organism: uncultured Albidiferax sp.; assembly: GCA_963512605.1. Lineage (GTDB taxonomy): Bacteria > Pseudomonadota > Gammaproteobacteria > Burkholderiales > Burkholderiaceae_C > Rhodoferax_B. The sequence goes on from CAUPNG010000004.1 coordinate 171,006, forward strand.
CAAGCCGCTGCGCATGAAAATCAGCAAGGCCAAAGAGCGCGCGCTGATGAAGGAGTTCGGCCTGGACGAAACCGTCCTCTCCGAAGAAGACCTGGCCAAGCGCCGCCAGCGCCTGAAGGCCCTGATCAAACTGGGCAAGACCCGCGGCTACCTGACGCACGGCGAAATCTCCGACCACCTGCCCGACAAGTTGGTCGATGCGGAAACGCTGGAAGTCGTGGTCAACATGCTCAACGACATGGGCGTGGCGGTGTACGAGCAAACGCCCGATGCCGAAACCCTGCTGCTGAACAACACGGCCCCTACCGCCGCCACCGAAGAAGAAGCCGAAGAAGAAGCCGAAGCGGCCCTCTCCACGGTGGACAGCGAGTTTGGTCGCACCACCGACCCGGTGCGTATGTACATGCGCGAAATGGGCACGGTCGAGCTGCTGACCCGCGAAGGTGAAATTGAAATCGCCAAGCGCATCGAAGGCGGCCTGATGCGCATGATGGAAGCCATCAGCGCCAGCCCGGCCACGCTGGCCGAAGTGTTCAACATGGGCGAGGCGATCCGTGACGGCAAGGTGGTCATCTCCACCATCGTCGACGGCTTCTCCAACCCCAACGAGGCCGACGATTACGTGGCCGAAGAAGACTTCGACGAGTTCGATGCCGCCGACGACGACGACGGCAAGGGTGGCTCCAAGGCCCTGACCAAGAAGCTCGAAGAGCTGAAAAAAGAAGCCCTGACCCGGTTCGACACCCTGCGCGACCTGTTCGAGAAGGTGCACAAGATCTACGACAAGGAAGGCTACGGCACGCCGCACTACGTCAAGGCCCAGGCGGCCTTGAGCGAAGAGCTGATGACCATCCGCTTTACCGCCAAGACCATCGAAAAGCTGTGCGACCTGCTGCGCAGCCAGGTGGACGACGTGCGCAAGAAAGAGCGCGAACTGCGCCGCATCATTGTGGACAAGTGCGGCTACCCGCAAGAAAACTTCATTGCCGACTTCAGTGGCCGCGACAAGATGGGCAACAAAGTGCCCTCGCACCTGCTGGACCTGAAGTGGATCGAGCGCCAAACCGCGGCCGGCAAGCCCTGGAGCGCCATCATGGGCCGCAACATCCCGCCGGTGCAGGATTTGCAGCAAAAGCTGACCGACCTGCAGTCGCGCGTGGTGGTGCCGCTGGACGAGCTCAAGGGCATCAACAAGCGCATGAACGAAGGTGAAGCCTCGTCGCGCAATGCCAAGAAGGAAATGATCGAGGCCAATTTGCGCCTGGTGATCTCCATCGCCAAAAAGTACACCAACCGCGGCCTGCAGTTCCTGGACTTGATCCAGGAAGGCAACATCGGTTTGATGAAGGCGGTGGACAAGTTCGAATACCGCCGCGGCTACAAGTTCTCGACCTACGCCACCTGGTGGATTCGCCAGGCCATCACGCGTTCGATCGCCGACCAGGCGCGCACCATCCGGATTCCGGTGCACATGATCGAAACCATCAACAAGATGAACCGCATCAGCCGCCAGCACTTGCAAGAGTTTGGTTTTGAGCCCGATGCCAGCATCCTGGCCGAGAAGATGGAGATCCCGGAAGACAAGATCCGCAAGATCATGAAGATCGCCAAGGAGCCCATTTCCATGGAAACCCCGATCGGCGACGACGACGACAGCCACCTGGGCGACTTCATCGAAGACGGTGCCAACACGGCACCCATAGAAGCCGCTATGCAGGCCGGTCTGCGTGACGTGGTGAAAGACATCCTGGACAGCCTGACCCCGCGCGAAGCCAAGGTGCTGCGCATGCGTTTCGGTATCGAAATGAGCACCGACCACACGCTGGAAGAGGTTGGCAAGCAGTTCGACGTGACCCGCGAGCGTATCCGCCAAATAGAAGCCAAGGCGCTGCGCAAGCTCAAGCACCCCAGCCGCTCCGACAAGCTGCGCAGCTTTATCGACACGCTGTAAGCTGCTCCAACTGAAAAAGCCCCTGCCGGAATCGTCCGCCAGGGGCTTTTTTCATGGTGCCATCAGCATCAGGCCTGCAGCGGTGTTGGAAATCGGGATGTGGTAGTTGGAGTGCAGCAAGCGCGCCGGGCCGGGCAGCGCTGCGCGGGCGGTCAGCCACATCAGCAGCTCAATCCCCTGCGTGCCCACTTTTTCCACCAACTCATGGATAGAGAAGCGAGTCGCCCAGGCCGGGTCGCTGACCAGGCTGTGCATGAACTGCAGGTCGAACTCCTTGTTGATGAAGCCCGCCCGTTGGCCGTCGAGCTGGTGGCTCAGGCCGCCGGTGCCGACCACCACCACCCGGGCATCGCTGTCCCAGCTGGTGATGGCGCGGCCAATGGCTTCACCCAGCGCAAAGCAGCGGGCGGCGGTGGGCAGGGGAAACTGCACCGTGTTCAGGCAGACGGGCACGGTGGTCACGGGCCAGGCGGCCTGGGGGTCGGCATGCGGCCACAACAGGTCCATGGGCAGGCAGAAGGCGTGGTCCACCAGCATTTCCTGGCAGGTGGTGATGTCAAAGCCATCGGCCACCAGGCCGTTGATCAAATGCCACGACAAGTCCTGGTTGCCCTGGAAGGGTGCCGCCGTGGCCAGGCCCCAACCTTCGTCGGCATGGTGGTAGTGCGGCGCGGCACCGACGGCAAAGGTGGGCATCTTGTCGAGAAAGAAGTTCAGCCCGTGGTCGTTGTAGATAACTACGGCCACATCCGGTTTGACCTCGTCCAGCCACTGGCGCACCGGCGGGAAGCCGTCAAAAAAGGGTTTCCAGTAGGGATCGTCTTGCAGATCCTTGGCAATCGCCCGGCCAATGGCGGGCACGTGGGAGGTAGTGATGGCACCAACGATTGTGGCCATGCTTATGCTCCTGCGGCCAACAGACGGGCCTTGAATTCTTCTTTGCTCACGCCCGTTTGCTGGGCCCCGATGTCTTGCATGTCCAGGCCAAAAATGCCAGCGAACTTGGCCAGGTAATAGGCATTGCCGCCCGCAGCCAGCAGGGCCAGCACATTGCGCTGGCGGATCGCCTCGGCCTGTTCGGCGTTCAGGCCGAATTTGCGCATGTAGGCTTCTTCGTCGCGCTGGAACTCGGCGCGCGCGTCGGCGGCGTTGAAGGAAAAGCACATCTTGTTGAGGGCGTAGCCTTTGCGGGCTTGCACACCGTCGAACAAAGTGGTGCCGGGGATATCGGCCTGGGCCATGGTTGTCTCCTGTGGAAGTGGTGGAAACCGCAGTATTCCCAAACAGATCACCCAGATAAACCCGATAATCACGATCAGACCCATGAGCAAATTCGATCATTCCCACCTCGATGGCCAGTTGCTGCAGCTGCTGCTGGCGGTGCTGGAAGAAGGCTCGGTGACGCGGGCCGCCCAGCGGCTGGGGGTTACGCAATCGGCGGTCAGCCATTTGCTGGACAAGCTGCGCGCCATCACCGGCGACCCGCTGTTTGTAAAGTCGGGCCGCGGCATCCAACCCACCGCCCGGGCCGAGGCCATGGCCCAGCCCGCCCGCCTGCTGCTGGAAGACATGCAGCGGTTGGCCACGCCCGAGCAGTTTGACCCGGCCCAGCTGCAAACCTGCTTCACCATTGCGGCCAACGACTTCCAGCGCGATCTGCTACTGCCCGCCCTGCTGCAAAGGCTGCGGCAGCAGGCCCCCCAGGTCAGCCTGCACATGGTGCCGTCCGGCGTGCCGACGGCCGAGATGCTGCGCGACGGCAGCTGCCATCTCGTGGTGTCACCACGCCCACCCGATGCCACGGACGTAGTGCAAAAGCGCCTGTTTGCCACACCCTACCGCGTGTTTTTCGATGCCAGCCAGCGCGCCGCCCCCACCAGCCTGGCCGACTACCTGGCCAGCGAACACATCAGCGTGGTGTACCAGCCCCGCCGCACGCTGGACATCGACCAATGGCTGCAAGCCCAGGGTATCCAGCGCCGAATGACCGCCACGGTGCCGGGGTTTGCGGGCATTGCCGCGTTTTTGCACGCGGGCCCCTGGCTCGCCACCCTGCCCGGCCTGCTGGCGCTGGGCATGCTACGTGGCCTGCATAGCTGCGCTGTACCCCTGCAATGCCCTCGTTTGCCGATGTACATGCTGTGGCATCTGCGGCACCAGCATGACCCAGTGCACCGCTGGCTGCGCCAGTCGCTAGAAGCCACCGCAGCCGAGGTGCTGGCGCGGGCCGACCCCGCAGAGTTTGCCTCCTAAAATAGGCCCTCTGCGCTATCCGAATAAAGACCTTCAGCTATGGAATTGGTAGTAAACACGCCTCCCGAACCCGCTGCGCCCCAGCTGTGGGTGGCCTGCCTGTGCGCCGACTGGTGCGGCAGTTGCCGCGACTACCAGGAACGGTTTGAGCAGGTCGGGCGCGGGTTTGCCGGCGCGCAGTTTGTCTGGGTGGATATCGAAGACCAGGCCGATCGGGTGGACCCCATCGAAGTGGACAACTTCCCCACGCTGTTGGTGGTGGTGGACGGTGCGGTGCGTTTCTTTGGCAGCATCACGCCACAAACCGAGACGCTGCAGCGGCTGGTGCAGGCACAGCTGGAGGCACCGGCGGCCGTGGTCGACCCGGAAGTGGCGGCCCTGGCGCAGCGACTACGGAGTTAGCGGGGTCAACTGCGTTTTTGGCTTGTCGGGTGCGGGCGGGGCCAAGGCCTCGCCGTCCGGCTCATCCATGTTCTGCGCCAGGTAGTGCTGCACCAGCGCAAAGAAGCGGTCGTAAAACCGTTCGCTGGTGACGGTTTCGCTGGCCACCTTGACCATGGCATCGTTGCTGGAGCTGACCGGCACCGACACCGAACCCAGCACGCCCACGCCCAGGCTGGCCGAGGTGTTGCTCTTCTTCAGGGCATAGCGGTCCTGCAGCGCGGTCACAAAGCCCAGGCTGAGCTTGCCGTCGCGGCTCTCCGACGCGCAGACCACGCGGATGTCCATCTGCACGTGGATTTCGTTCTCGGGCTGGAAGTTCTTTTGGCCCTGCACCAACTCCTTGGCGGCGTGGGAAATCACGTAGCCCTGGCTGAGCAAAGCGCGCCGGGCGGCTTCGCAGGTGTCGGCCGGGCTGGCATCGAACATGCGCGAGTACTTGCCCGTCGAGTCAAACTCTTCTTGCTGGGTGATGGGCTTGAGGTGGGTGGCACAGCCGACCAACACCAGCGAGCCCAGGCACGCCAGCGCAGCGCTAATCTTCGGGAAGGTCATACACCGTGTCCGACCCCGACAGCACCGACAAGTTCAGTGGCCGCACCGCGCCCATCCACATCGCAAAGTCGCGGTGGTCGATCAAATCGTTGCCGGTGATGGGGTGGATGAACACCACCAGACCGCGTCGGTGCAGGGCCAGCCAGGGCACCAGATCGGCAAACACCGAGGGTGCAAAGGCCAGCTGGCAGCTACCGTCCGGGTGCGGGCCTACCGGGCCTGGATGGACCCGGCCCATGGCCAACTTGAAGCGGCTGGCGGCCTCCAGGCACAGAGCGCGACCCTGCTCTTGCGTGGCCGCGTCGAAGTACACGTGGGCGTGGAAGCCTTTGATACGGGCATCGCTCATGGTGCGCGGTGCAGGCGCGGGCTGGCCAGGGCCACCACCTGCTCAGCGATGGCGGTGTCCACGTTGGGATGGCGCACCGGGGCGTTGGGCAACTGCAGCAAGGCGCGCAGCTGGGCCACGTCCTTGGCGCTGGGGGCGGCCTTGATCTGGGCAATGGCGGCCTGGGCGTTGCCGGTGCGGATCACCGCCAGCATTTTGGTGACCCACTCGCTGGGCCCGGATTTGTGTTTGGACATAGGTCTATTTTGGCACTTGCAGAAACGGCAACGCCGCGCAGGCAGCCCGAGGGCCCGCCTACGCGGCGTGGGGAATGCCGGAAAAGCTTAGCCTTGGTGGGCGCGCTTGCCTGGGTTCTTCTTGCTGCGCGTAGCAACACCACGCTCCAGGCTGCGCTTTTGGCCGCGGCTGACGGGGCTGGTGTAGCCAGGCAGTGGGGTGGGACGGGGGGTAGCCTTACGCTCGGCTTCGGTGCGGGGTTCTTTTGCCATTGTGTTTACTCCATAGAAAATGTGACAACCCACGATTAGGCCACAACCGCGCGGGCGATTCGCCCACACAGCCGGTTAAACGGGGTAATTAGACGGAAATTAGCCTGCAGCGGCTTCGTCCATAGCCTGGCACGAAGGTGCGCACACGGCTTGCGACTTGCCCAGCACCTTGCGGGTGCCCATGAGCGAACGGGTGCGGTGCTTGCCGCACAGAAAGCAGGACATGGTGGCTCCGCCAAACGATGCCGCAGCGGCAAAGGGGGAACCAGAGGCTTTGGACTTGTAACGCAGGCCGTCGGCCAGCATGGCAGTTTTGGAATCAGCTTTCGCCATGGATAGAGCCTTAGTTGGGTGCCAATTGCAGCAATTTGGCAAGGAAATAGTTCGGCGTATGGCCGTATCGAAGGCTGCATTATCCTCTTGATTGGCCAGTGGCCAGGGCGAAGGGGTGTATACCGTGCAATCGCCGGGGTTGTTTTATCCTCAATTTGGAGGATGTTTTTCTATTTTTGCCGTTGACAGTCGCAGAAACACATTTTTTCAAAGCTACTATTTTTATAGCTGCTCGTGCTCTACCAATAAGCGCGGGAAGCCTATTTCACCCAATATTGCGCCAAGTCAATAGTCCGGCGCGGTTGGCGTAACGCACCTGGGCATCCAGCGCCTCCACCTGCACCCGGGCCGCGCGGCCCCGATAGACCTCGGCGGCCAGCCAGTCGCATTCCAGTTGCAGGCTGGCCTCATCCATCAGCCGGATGTGCCAGACCTTGTTGGCGGCGTCCCAGCGGTAGCCGCGTTCCTTGAGTGCATCTTTGGCATCAAAGGGTGCGCCGGTGGCCTGCAGGCGGTAGCGGGTACCCTCGGCGGCGGCCAGCAGGTGGACCAGGCCGGTACGGCCTGCGACGGGCAACGGCGCTTGCAAAACCGCCAGCAAGGCGTGGCAGTCCATTTCGGCACGGTGTGCGTCGTAGAAGCGCCCCAGGTCCAGCGCCAGGGAGGTGAGCTTGGCAGAGTCGCGCCCCTCCTGCTTCCAGTCGATATCGGCAAACGAGCAGGCCCAGGCCTTGGCGGCGAACGCGGGCAGGCGGGCTTCGACAAACGGGCGGTCAAACGCTGCGTTGTGCGCCACCACCAGGTCCACGCCTTCCAGCAGCTCGGCAATGCGGGCCTCGTCCAGCGCCAGGCCCGCCACCATGCTGTCGTCGATGCCGGTGATCTTGCGGGCAATGTCGGGAATGGGCTGGCCGGGGTCTTCCAGGCCGTCATACACCTGCACGCTGCCGCAGGGCAGACCGGTGGCGGTGTCCACGTCCACGCGCAGCAGGGCCAGCTCGATGATCTTGTCGCGGCTGTGCTCCAGGCCGGTGGTTTCGGTGTCCAGCACCAGCAGGCGCTTCACGCTCTGGGCAGGCGCGGCGGCAAACTGCAACTGCGGCACCAGGCGGCGCAGAACGCGGTAGTCGGGGTGCTGTTCAAGTTGCTGGGCCAGGGCTTCGGTCGCCAAAGGTTCGGGGGCGACCGGCACCACGGATGGCGGTGGCGAAGCGGGCACCGGCTGGGGCTGCACAGATGGCGCAGCCACGGTTTCGGTGAACACGAAATCCATTTGCGCAGACACCGCGGCGCTGGGTACGCGGCGGCTCTTGGTAGGAGGAGACATCAGGTCCAAGGCTTACAGAAAGGGCGCGAGTGTACGCCGCCCTGCCCCTGGGTCAGCCGGGCATCTCAGCCTGCCACATGCGCGTCGGTGGTCGTGATCGACGCATAGCCAAAAGCCAGTGCAGCCATCGCGGCGGCATGTACCTGGGCGGCGGGCACCTGTGTCCCGCCAAACTCCAGGTCCATGGTGGCACAGGCATCGTGCACCACAGTCACGGGATAGCCGAAGTCGACAGCCGCGCGGCTGGTCGCCTCGATGCACATGTGGCTCATTGCCCCGATGACCACCAGCTCTTTGATGCCTTGTGCATCCAGCAACTGCTTGAGCTGGGTGTCGCGGAAGGAGTTGGGGTAGTTCTTGAGGACGACGGACTCGCCTTCGGCCGCAGCCACGGCGGGGATGATTTGCACGCCTGTGCTGCCGGGTGTGAAGATCGGCGCATCCGGCTGGGCCATCTCATGCCGGACATGGATAAGCACCTCGCCTTTGGCACGTGCCGCCGAGATGATGCGGGCGGCGTTGGCCAAGGCGGCCTCGATGCCGACCAGGGGCAACTTGCCGGTGGGAAGGTATTCGTTTTGAAGATCAACGACGATGGTGGCGCGCTTGCTCATGGGGTGTTCTCTTTCTTTGAAATGGACAGCTTGAATTTTCAAGAAATACCGCATGGCACGCCATTGGCCTGAATACCCATCTTCGATAAAATCAGGCCAAAATACTGCTGTACCTGCCTACCCGGAGAATCCATGCCGCCTGTCCGTGTCGCCGTTCTGGCCTTCGACGGCGTGAGCCTGTTCCATCTTTCGGTGCCGGGCATCGTGTTCGGCATTGAGCCAGTGCCCACTGGCCTGCCGCCTTACGAAGTGCGGTACTGCACACCGACACCCGGTCGCGTGCGCTGTGACCAGGGTGTGGAGATTGAGGTGCCTGGTGGCCTGGATGCGATGGTTGCTGCCGACATCATTGTGGTACCGGCCTGGAACCGCCCCGAAATCGCGGCCCCGGTGGCGCTGACAGACGCGCTACGCCAGGCCCATGCGCGCGGTGCCTACGTGGTCGGCCTCTGCCTGGGTGCTTTCGTGTTGGGGGATGCGGGCCTGCTGGACGGGCGGCGTGCCACCACCCACTGGGCCTGTCGCGAACTTTTCGCCCAGCGCTTCCCCAAGACAGATTTCCATCCAGACGTGCTGTATGTCGATGATGGCAATGTCATTACTTCGGCCGGCACGGTGGCCGCCATCGACTGCTGCCTGCACATCGTGCGCCTGCGCCACGGAGCCGATGTGGCCAATCGCGTGGCACGGCTGCTGGTGACACCGCCACACCGCCAGGGGGGACAGGCCCAGTACATCGAGCAGCCGGTACCGGCCCTGCCCAGCGAGCGGCGTTTGCCCGGTGTGTTGGAGTGGGCGCGCGCACATCTCTCGGAGCCGCTGACGCTGGATGCGCTGGCCGATGTAGCGCGGATGAGCCGGAGAAGCTTCACCCGCCGCTTTCGGGAAGCCACGGGCACGACCGTCAACCAATGGCTGGCGACCGAACGCGTCGGTCGGGCGCAAGCATTGCTGGAGACCACGGACATGCCGATCGAGCGGCTTGCAGCAGAAGTCGGCTTTGGCACAGCGTTGTCACTGCGACAGCACTTTGCGCACCAGGTGCGCACCTCACCGTCCGCCTACCGGCGAGCCTTTCGCGCAGGTGGGGCCGGTGGAATTACCGCATCATCGGCAACACCCCATTAGCTGCGCCCGGCCAGCACGATGGCTTCGCGCGACAGGCCGTCGATCTTGCCGGTGATGCCGGTCAGCACATTGGCTACCACCGCAAACTCACGGCCAAAATTACCGGCGCGGGCGGCGATGACCAGGGCGTTGAAACTCACCACCTTGGCTTCGCGGGCGACGTTCTGGATGTCGTTGACGATGCCGCTGAGCTCGCGCTTCATGTGGTCGGACTGGGTTTTGCTGATCTCGTCGAACACGGTGGTGGCCTTGTTCAAGGCCTCCAGCACGGCATCAGTGTGTGCCACCACCTGGGCCACCGAGGCGGTCTGGCGCGGGTCGCGCTGGGCGATGTGGTCCAGGGCTGTGCGCACCAGCTTGGTGAACATCTGGATGCTGCCGCCCACGCCCTGCACGTCGTGGTACACGGCCTCGACCTTGCGGGCACTGGCTTCGTCGAGCTTTTTGGGCATTTGCAACAGCGTGGCCTGGCTGTCGGAAAACAGGCTCAGCGTGCGCTCGGCCGCTTGCAGCTGGGCTTTGTCGCCTTGCGCGGCCAGCACGGTTTGCAGCACCATGCGCTGCGACAGCATGCGCTGGCGGGCCGCCAGGTTGACGGTGGACAGACCCGTGTTTTCGGGCACGGTGGTGGCCAAGGACCGGGTGCTGGGATGCATAAAGACTTTCGCAAAGAACGGCAGGACGATTCCCGTCGCACCTGTCACGCAAAGCCCATGCCATTGCTACAAGAAGTTACTGGAATTCCTCAGTATCCACTTCGGACTGCGACTGGGCGTTGTAGCGGCCGGCGGTGATGGCGCGGGGGGCCATAAGCGCGTCCAACTGGGCCAGCACCTGGGGCGAGAGCTGCACATCGGCGGCGGCCAGGTCTTCATCCAGGTGGGCTATGCGGGTGGTGCCGGGGATGGGGATGACGTGCTCGCCCTGCTGCAGCAGCCAGGCGATGGCCAGCTGGGCCAGGGTGCAACCGGCTTCCTGGGCGATGCTCTTCAAACCACCCAGCAAGCGCAGGTTGGCGGCGTAGTTTTCGGGCGCAAAGCGGGGCATGCTGCGGCGGATGTCTTTGGCATCCAGCGTGGCCACATCGGTCAGCGCGCCGGTCAAGAAACCGCGCGCCACCGGGCTGAAGGCCACGAAAGCGGTGCCCAGCTCTTTGCAGGCCTGCAGCACTTTGATTTCGGGGTTGCGCGTCCACAGCGAATACTCGGTTTGCAGCGCGGTGATGGGGTGCACGGCATGCGCTTTGCGCAGGGTGCTGGCGGATACCTCGGACAGGCCGATGGTCTGGACCTTGCCCTGGCGCACCAGGTCGGACAGCGCGCCCACGCTGTCTTCGATGGGCACGGTTTTGTCCCAGCGGTGCAGGTAGTACAGGTCGATCACATCGGTGCGCAGGCGGCGCAGCGCATCTTCGCAGGTACGCTGGATGGTGGCCGGGCGGCCATCGATGACACGCTTGCCGTCTACACCGGCCATGCCGCATTTGCTGGCCAGGGTGAAGTGGCGGCGGTGCTTGGACAGCACTTTGCCGACCAGGTCTTCGTTCGCACCAAAGCCGTACAGGGCCGCGGTGTCAAACAGGGTCACACCCCGGTCCAGGGCGTGCATCAGCACCGCCTCGCCCTGCTCTGCCGTGACCGGCGCACCGTAGGCGTGGCTCAGGTTCATGCAGCCCAGGCCGATGGCCGAGACGTTAAAGGGGCCGAGGGCACGTTTTTTCATAGTCAAAAGTCCTTCCAGCGCTTATTCCATGGGCGTAAGCAGCTCTATTTTTAGTAGTAAATCAGGCCACAGCTTCTTCAGGCGTGAGCACCGGGCCGGTGCCGCTGTAACGCTCCAGCGTCAGGTAGATCACCGGGGTGATAAACAGCGTGATGGCCTGCGAGAACACCATGCCGCCCACCACCGCCAGGCCCAGCGGCTGGCGCAGCTCGGCACCGGCACCAATGCCCAAAGCGATGGGCAATGCGCCCATCAGCGCCGCCAGGGTGGTCATCATGATGGGCCGAAAGCGCAGGATACAGGCGGTGCGGATGGCTTCCATGGGGCCCATGCCCTGGTGGCGCTGCGCGTCCAGCGCAAAGTCGATCATCATGATGGCGTTTTTCTTGACGATACCGATCAGCAGCACGATGCCGATGGTGGCGATCAGCGTCAAATCTTGCCCAAACAGCATCAAGGTGGCCAGCGCCCCCACCGCCGCCGACGGCAGCCCGGCCAGGATGGTCAGCGGGTGGATGTAGCTCTCGTACAGCACCCCCAGCAGCACATAAATGACCAGCAAGGCCGCCAGCACCAGCACCATCTGGCTGCCCTGCGAGCTCTGGAACACCGCCGCGTCGCCGCCGTAACTGGTGATGATGCTGCCGGGCAGGTTAATGGCCTGGCTGGCCTGGGTGATGCGGGCGGTGGCATCGCCCAGCGCCGCGCCGGGGGCCAGGTTGAACGACACCGTGACCGCCTGCAACTGGCCCACGTGGTTGATCGCCGTGGGCCCCACCGTGCGGGTGACGGTGGTGAAGCTGCTCAGTGGCACCAGCGAGCCGTTGCTGGAGCGCACGTAAATGCCGCCCAGCGCCTGCTCGTCCTGCTTGGCCTCAGGGGCCACCTCCATGATCACCGAGTAGCTGTCGGTGGGCAGGTAGATGGTGGACACCTGGCGCTCGCCAAACGCGCTGTACAGCGCGGTGCGGATGGTGTCGATGGACACGCCCAGGGTGTTGGCGGCATCGCGGTCGATCTTCAGCTGCGCGACCAGGCCACGCAGCTGCGCGTCGCTGGTGACGTCGCGGAACAGCGGGTCGTTGCGCAACTGCTCTTGCAACTGGTTGGCCCACACATTGAGTTCGTCGGCCTTGATGCTTTGCAGGATGAACTGGTATTGCGCCTTGCTCTGGCGGCCACCGAGCTGCAGGTTTTGCACCGGACGCATGAACACGTTGATACCCGCCACACCGCGCAGCTTCTTGCGAAGGCCCTCCACCACCTCTTTCATCTTCGGCCGCTCGCTTTGCGGTTTGAGGTTGATGAACATGCGGCCGCTGTTCTGGGCGTTGTTGCCGCCGTTGAACGAGCTGACGGTGAGCACCGCGGGGTCGGCCCGCACGATGGCAGCGGCGCGCTCCTGCAGCGCCACCATGGCGGGGAAAGAGGTGTCTTCCGAGGCTTCGGTAGTGACCTGGATCTGGCCGATGTCTTCTTCGGGGAAAAAGCCCTTAGGGATCACCATGGCCAGCCAGATGGTGGCGACAAACGTGGCCAGCGCCAGCAGCAGCACCAGCTTGCGGTGGCGCAGCGCGGCATCCAGCCAGCGGGTATAGCCCGCCAGAAATTTGTCAAACCCCACCTCGAAGGAGTGGACGATGCGGCCCGGCGGCTTCTTGTGGCCTTCGTCGCTCAGGAAGCGGCTGGCCAGCATGGGCACCAGGGTCAGTGACACAAAGGCCGACACCACGATGGACAAGCCCACCACCACCGCAAACTCATGGAACAGCAGGCCAATCACGCCGGGCATGAAGAAGATGGGAATAAACACCGCGATCAGCGAGGTAGACATGGAGATGATGGTGAAGCCCACCGAGCGCGAACCGCGCAGCGCGGCCTGGAAGGGCTCCTCGCCGTTTTCGATGCGGCGGATGATTTCCTCCAGCACCACAATCGCGTCGTCCACCACCAGGCCCACAGCCAAGGTGAGGCCCAGCAGGGAGATGTTGTCCAGGCTGTAGTTCATGCCCCACAGCAGGGCCACCGCGCCCACCAGCGACACCGGCAGCGACAGCGCCGGAATCACCGTGGCCACAAAGCGGCGCAAAAACAAGAAGATCACCAGCACCACCAGCACCACGGTGCCCGCCAGGGTGAGCGACACGTCGTGCAGCGCCTCGCGCACCGACTTGGAGCGGTCATTCACCGGGGTCATCTTGATCGACTGCGGCATCTGCGCCTGCAGGCCAGGCAAGGCGGCCAGCACCCTGTCCACCACCTGCACCGTGTTGGCACCGGGCTGGCGCTGCACGGCCAGGGTGATGGAGGGTTCGCCGTTCAGGGTGGCCCAGCTTTTCAGGGTTTCCAGGCTGTCTTCCACACTGGCCACATCGCGCAGGCGCACCGGGTTGCCGCCCTTGGTGCTGACGATCAGGTTGGCAAAGTCGGCCGCGTCCTTGAGCTGGCGGTTGGCTTGCAGCACCAGGGTTTGGTTGGGGCCGTCCAGCGTGCCCACGGGCGTGTTGACGTTGGCCGATTTGAGGACAGCGCTGAGTTCGTCCAGCCCGATATTGCGCACCGCCAGGGCCTGCGGATTGACACGCACCCGCACGGCGTAGCGCTTGGCCCCGAACACATTGACCTGGGCCACACCGGCAATGGTAGAGAAGGTGGGCGAGATCAGGTGCTCGGCAAAGTCTTGCAGGTCCGCCGGGGCCAGCGAGGGCGAGGTCATGGCCACCAGCAAAATCGGCGCGTCGGCCGGGTTCACCTTGCGGTACGACGGCGGGTTGCTCATGTCGTCGGGCAGCGCGCGCTGGGCACGCAGCAGCGCGGCCTGCACGTCCACCGCGGCCGCGTCGATGTTGCGGCCCTCGTCAAATTCAAGGGTCAGCGAGGTGCTGCCCAGGGTGCTGGTGGAGCTGATGGTTTTCAGCCCCGGCACGGTCTGGAACTGCTTCTCCAGCGGCAGCGCCACCGAGGTGGCCATGGTTTCGGGGCTGGCCCCGGCCAAGCTGGCCGAGACGTTGATCACTGGCGTGTCGTAGCTGGGCAGCGCTGCCACCGGAATCTCGCGGTAAGCCAGCACCCCGGCCAGCACAATGGCCAGGTTCAGCAGCACCGTCATCACCGGACGGCGGATAAAGAGTTCAGACAAGTTCATGGTGCAGCCGACTTCGAAGTGGCGCTGCCAGGGGCGCTGGCCGATTTCTGCGCGCCCGCAGCCCGCTCCACCACGCGGGAACCAGGACGCAGGTTTTGCTTGCCGTCCAGCACCACCACTTCACCTGCCTGGATACCGGTCACCGCTGCATCCAGGCCCTGGGCGTAAAGCTGCTGCACCGGCTTGGACACGGCCTTGCCGTCTTCCACGGTATAGACCATCGTGCCACGCGCAGCCTGGATCAGCGCCGTCTGGGGCACCACCACCACGTCTTTGAGCGTGCTGACGGTCTGCGCCACTTCCACGAACGCACCCGGCCAGAGTTTGCCATCCGGGTTGTCAAACACCGCCTTGGCCTTGAGCGTGCCCGAGCTGGCATCCACCAGGTTGTCCACAAACTGCAGCCGCCCCTTGAACACGCCGCCGTTGTCGGCCAGCATGGCCGTTACCGGCGCACCACCGCCCTGGAGGGCGGCCAGCGCGTCACCCAGGTTGCGCTGCGGCAGGTTGAAGGCCACGCCCATAGGGTCGAGCTGGGTGATGGTCACCAGCGTGGTCACATTGGCCTGTACCAGGCTGCCCGCCGACACCGGCACCAGCCCCGCGCGCCCGGAGTTGGGGGCGTTGATGCGGTTGAACGACACCGCTACCTTGGCCGCATCGATGGCGGCCTGGTCGGCGGCCAGCGTGGCATTCAGGCCGTCGACTCCGGCCTGTGCGGTGTCCAGCGCCCCTTGCGAAATAAAGCTCTGCGCCAGCAGGTCCTTGCTACGGGCCAGTTGGCGCTTGGCATCGGCCAGTGCTGCCGTGTCTTTGGCCAACTGGGCGCGGGCCTTGGCCAGGTTGGCCTCGTCGGTGCGCGCGTCCAGGGTGAACATCAGCTGCCCGGCTTTGACGAACTGGCCCTCGGTGATGTGCACCTTGGCCACCACGCTGGTGACCTGGGCCTTCACATCCACGCTGGTCAACGCGGTCACGGTGCCGGTGGCTTTGAGCACCACCGGCAGGTCGCGTTGCTGGGCCTTGGTGGTGGTCACGTTGACCGGCGCGCCCGCACCCGAGGCCGCAGCGGACGGGGCCGAGGCCGCCGAGGCACCCGCAGCGGGAGCCGCCACGTCGGACTTGCCGGAGCAACCCCACAAGCCCAGGGCCAGCAGGCCGCAGACGGTATTCAAAACGAGGGAGGCAGTCTTCATGGTGCGAGGGGGGTTTCTATGGAAGGTCGAAAAATTCGCCGGAGTACGGCCAGTCCAGCTTGCAATGTCTGTTGCTCCAACGGGGTGCAGACCGCCAGAACAGCTTTAAGTTCACCGTGCGCCCGGTCTTGTATCTGCGCCAGTTGCGCCCGCCCGGCAGGTGTCACTTCCAACCGGGAGCGGCGGCGGTCGCCGCTGGCGGTTTGCGGCTGTACCAGAGCGGCCTGCACCAGGCGGTCGGCCATGGCCGAGGCGGTGGGCATGGTCACGCCCAGAAACGCGGCGATGTCGCCAATCGCACAGCCCGGTTTGCCCGAGATGAAATTCAGACAGCGAAACTGCGGAACCGACAAGCTGCCATCCGCACCGTGGCGCATCGATGTGCGGATCGCGTCCATCACGGCAGGCACGGTGTCCATGACCATGGCGGCGGAATCCTGGGCTGTCGGGGAGGTGTTCAAGGAGGTAAGCAAACGTTAATAGACGGGGTGGGCACCGGGTTTATAAACGCAAAAACAAGCAAATACTTAGCCCAGCTAAGTTAAATGATAAAACCTGCAGACGACGGTTCTGTGATGGCCTGCCAGCGGATTGCAATGCCCAGGTAAAGTCATGTTTTGTCCTGAGCATCTTTTAGGCACCCCGTGCTGATATCGCCTGCACGAGCAGCTCTCCTTTTAATAGCGAATACCCCTTCACCATGCTCACTGTCCACCACCTGAACAATTCCCGCTCGCAGCGCGTGCTGTGGCTACTGGAAGAACTGGAACTGCCCTACCAGCTGCAGAAGTACCAGCGCGATGCCAAAACCATGCTGGCCCCGCCCAGCCTGCGCCAAGTGCACCCCCTGGGCAAATCACCGGTGGTCACCGATGGCGACTTGGTGCTGGCCGAATCGGGTGCCATCATCGAAACCGTCATCGAGCACTACGGCCAGGGCCGCCTGGTGCCTGCCCTGGGCACGCCCGAGCGCCTGCGGTACCGCTACTGGCTGCACTACGCCGAAGGCTCGGCCATGCCACCGCTGCTGCTCAAGCTGGTGTTCGACAAGGTGGAAAGCACGCCCATGCCTTTTTTTGTGAAACCCATCGCCAAAGCCATCAGCAGCAAGGTCAAGAGCAGTTTCATCCAGCCGCAAATCACCACCCACCTGGACTTCATGGAGGCCGAGCTGGGCAAAAGCCTGTGGTTTGCGGGCGAGGAATTCAGTGGTGCCGACATCCAGATGAGCTTCCCCCTGGAAGCCGCCGCCGCCCGTGGCGGCCTGGATGCCAGCCGCCCCCGTTTGATGGCCTACCTGGCGCGCATCCACGCCCGGCCCGCGTACCAGCGGGCGCTGGCCAAGGGCGGGCCGTTTACCTTGGGCTGAGCAGCCCGCAGCCTTAACCTGCCGTGTTCAGCTGCTGCTCCAGCTGGTGCAGCACGCGGTAGCAGGGCAGCACTTTGGCGACGCTGCTGTTGGGTTCGCGGCCCTCGCGGATGGCGGCGAAGAACTCGCGGTCTTGCAGCTCGATGCCGTTCATCGACACCGCCACTTTGCTCACGTCGATTTTTTCGTCTTTGCCGGTGTACAGGTCGTCGTAGCGGGCCAGGTAGGTGGCCGTGTCGCCGATGTAGCGGAAGAAGGTGCCCAGCGGGCCGTCGTTGTTGAAGCTTAAAGATAGGGTGCAGATTGCGCCATTGGCGGCCTTGAGCTGGATGCTCATGTCCATGGCAATGCCCAGGGCCGGGTGGATGGGGCCTTGCACGGCGTGGGCCTGCACGATCGGGCTGCCACATTGGTAGGCGAACAGATCGACCGTGTGGGCTGCGTGGTGCCACAGCAGGTGGTCGGTCCAGCTACGGGCTTCGCCCAGGGCATTGATGTTGGTGCGGCGGAAGAAGTAGGTTTGCACGTCCATTTGCTGGATGTTGAACTGGCCTGCTTCAATTTGCTTGTGTACGTACTGGTGGCTGGGGTTGAACCGGCGGGTATGG
Source organism: uncultured Albidiferax sp. (assembly GCA_963512605.1). GTDB lineage: Bacteria > Pseudomonadota > Gammaproteobacteria > Burkholderiales > Burkholderiaceae_C > Rhodoferax_B. Next base: position 188,485 of record CAUPNG010000004.1, read on the forward strand.
CCCACCATGGCCACCAGGCCGGATGTGGCCGCCAATGCGGCGACCTGCTCGGCCCCGGCCAGGGTGTCGGCCAGCGGGATTTCGACCTGCACGTGCTTGCCGGCCTGCAGACATTGCAGGGTTTGCGAAGCATGCATTTGGGTGGGCGTGCACAGGATGACCGCATCCACCTCGGGCAGGGCCAGGCTGTCGGCCAGGTTGTCGGTAACGTGTCCGATGCCGTACTTGGCCGCCACTTCGCGGGTTTTGTCCATGTCGCGGCCAATCACCGACACGGCTTCCACGCCGTCGATCAGCGCAATCGCGTCCAGGTGTTTGGTGCCGAAAGCGCCTGCGCCCGCCAGGGCGACTTTGATGGTTTTGGTCATATCAGTTGTTTTCCATGATGAGGTGGCCCACAGCCGTATTGGATGCGGGTACGTGGAAGAAGCGGTGCTTGAGCGTGGGTGCCGCGCCTCCGGCCACATCGGCCATCGCGCCGCGTGCAATCAGCCACATCACCAGCTCGATGCCTTCGGAACCGGCTTCGCGCACGTAGTCGATGTGCGGCACGCTGGCCAGGCCGTCGGGGTCGGCGATCAGGCGGTCGAGGAAGGCGTTATCCCATTCCTTGTTGATCAGCCCGGCGCGCGCGCCCTGCAGCTGGTGGCTCATGCCGCCGGTGCCCCAGATTTGCACCTTCAGCGGCTGGTCAAACGACTCCACCGCTTTGCGGATGGCCTTACCCAGCTCGAAGCAGCGGCGACCCGACGGCACGGGGTACTGCACCACGTTGACGGCAAACGGAATCACCGGGCAGGGCCAGGCTTCGGGCTGGCCGCACATGAGGCTCAGCGGCACGGTCAGGCCGTGGTCTACGTCCATCTTGTTGACGATGGTCAGGTCAAAGTCCTGCTGGATCACCGACTGGGCGATGTGCGCGGCCAGTTCGGGGTGGCCAAAGACCTTGGGCACGGGGCGCGGGCCCCAGCCTTCGTCGGCGGGCTGGTATTCGGCAGCGGTACCGATGGCGAAGGTGGGGATCATGTCCAGGCTGAACGCGGTGGCGTGGTCGTTAAAGACCAGGAAGATCACGTCGGGCTTGTTGTCCTTGAGCCACTGCTTGGAGTAGTCGTAGCCCGCAAACAGCGGCTGCCAATACGGCTCGGTGGCCTTGCCCAGGTCGATGGCCGCGCCGATGGCGGGGACGTGCGAGGTGTAAACGCTGGCGGTAATTTTGGCCATATTAAATTGTCGCTTTCTTGCCTGCGGAGCCTTGGGGCTGGTGATGGGGCTGGGCATCGCCGTCTTCGCCGAGCACGCGGTTGCCATTGGCCGAGCGGCCACCGGAGACCATCATGTTGCGGTATTCCTCTTCGGTCATGCCGGTCATGCTGCCCGCCATTTGCTGGAAGCTCATGCCGTGCGTGGCACCGATCTTGGCCAAAAAGTAGATGTTGCCGCCCTGGGCAATGCAACGGTTCAGGTCCATGTCGAGCACGGCCTGCTTCTGGCCTTCGGTCATGGGCCAGGTGTCCAGGTAGGCACGCTGGTCGGCCTTGAACTTCTCGCGGTTCTCGGCCTTCATCAGCGACATGCAGAACTGGTTCAGGTGGTAGCCCATGCGGCTTTGCTCGGCATCAAAGATGGTGGTGCCGGGCACGTCCAAATACGGTTTCTCTAGAGACATTACTGCTCCTCGGGCCAGTAAAGGCGGTTGGGGTTATCCACGAGCAGCTTCTTTTGCAGCTCGGCGGTGGGCGCGATGTGGGGGATGAAGTCCACCAGCAGGCCGTCGTCGGGCATGTGGTCTTTCAGGTTGGGGTGCGGCCAGTCGGTGCCCCAGAGCACGCGGTCGGGGAACTGCTCGACGATGCGCTTGGCGAACGGGATCACGTCCAGATACGCGTTTTGTTCGCCGTTCAGGGCCTTGGGGCCGCTCACGCTCAGGCGCTCGGGGCAGGTCACCTTGCTCCACACATTGCTGTGCTCGCGCATGAACTTCTCGAACAGCGCGAACTGCGGGCCGTCCACCGGCAGCGCCACGTCGGGGCGGCCCATGTGGTCCACCACCACGGTGGTGGGCAGCGCGGTGAAGAAGTCCCACAGCTCGGGCAGGTCTACCGCTTCAAAGTAGATCACCACATGCCAGCCCCATTTGTGGATGCGGGTGGCGATTTCCAGCAGCTCGTCCTTAGGCGTGAAGTCCACCAGCCGCTTGACGAAGTTGAAGCGCACGCCGCGCACACCAGCGTCGTGCATGGCCTGGATTTCTGCATCGCTGACGCTGCGCTTGACGGTGGCCACGCCGCGCGCCTTGCCGTTGGAGGCCTTCAGCGCATCGACCATGGCGCTGTTGTCCGAGCCGTGGCAGGTGGCCTGCACCACCACGTTCTTGGCAAAACCGAGGTGGTCGCGCAGGGCGAACAACTGGGCCTTGGACGCATCGCACGGGGTGTACTTGCGCTCGGGGGCAAACGGAAACTCCGCGCCGGGGCCGAACACGTGGCAGTGCGCGTCCACCGCGCCTGCGGGCAGCTGGAAGCGGGGCTTGGCCGGGCCGGTGTACCAGTCCATCCAGCCCGGGGTTTTAGTGAATTCCATGCGGTGCTCCTCTCGTTAATCTAATGAAATATTGGCTTTTTTGATGATCTCGGCGTAGCGCTTGGTCTCCGACTGGATGTAGCTGGCCAGTTGCTCGCGGGTCTGCACAAAGGGTTCGTAGCCGAAGGACAGGAACTTGTCTTTCACGTCCGGCTCGGCCAGGGCTTTTTCGATGTCGTGCTTGATCTTGTCGGCCACCGCGGGCGGCAGGCCTTTGGGCACGCCAATCGCGTTCCAGCCGCTGACCTCGAAGTTGGCCGGGCCACCGGCTTCGGTGACGGTGGGCACATCGGGGTTGCCCGCCAGGCGCTTGGGTGCGGCCACGGCCAGGTAGCGCAGCTTGCCCGCGCGCTGCAAGGGGCCAGCAGTGGCGCTGGTGCCCAGGGCATAGGCCAGCTCACCGGTGGCCACGGCGGTGTAGAGCTGGGTGGTTTCCTTGTACAGCACGTTTTGCATCTGGGTGCCCGCCACGGTGTCGAACAGCTCGCTGCCCAGGTGCACCGGGGTGCCGATGGCCCAGCTGCCGTAGTTCAGCTTGCCGGGCTTGGCCTTGGCGTCAGCGATCAGGTCGCCGATCTTCTTGTACGGGCTGTCCTGGGCCACGGTGAAGTAGAAGTAGGTTTTGAACAGCGGCAGCAGCGTGTCAAAGTCCTTGTCTGCGTCGTAGGGCAGTTTTTTGAACAGGCTTTGGTAGGCGGTGATGTGCACAAAGTCGAGCTGGATCAGGTCGTGCCCGTCTTTGGCACCGCGCTTGAACGCGTCAATGGCGATGAAGCCGTTTCCGCCGGGCCGGTTTTCCACCACCACCGGCTGGCCCCAGGTGCGGGACAACTTATCGGCCACCAGGCGGGCCACGCCGTCCGGGCCACCACCCACCGGGAACGGGGTGATGATGCGCACCGGCTTGGTGGGGAAGTTCACGGCCTGGGCCTGCGACAGGCTGGGCAATGTAGCCAGGCCAGCGGCCATGGCCAAAGACAAGGTGCCAACGAGGCTGCTGCGGCGAGAAATGGACTGCATGGAATTGTCTCCGATGGGTTGTTATAGCGCTATCAAATTCAACTAACAATTTGATAGCTGCTACTGCCTATTGAATAAGCGGCAGCAGCTTATTTCATGCCTAAAAAAGTGCCTCTATTTTAAAAACGCGTGCCTTATTCCAGTTCGATCTTGGCTTTTTTGATGATGTTGGCGTGGCGCTTGGTCTCCGACTGGACGAAGGCCGCAAACTGCTGCTTGTCCAGATTCAGGGGCACATAACCAAAGGTCAAGAACTTTTCTTTCACCTCGGGGGAGGTCATCACCTCGGCAATGTCTTTGCGGATCTTGTCCTGGATGGCGGGCGACAAGCCCTTGGGGCCGACGATGGTGTTCCAGCCGCTCACCTCGTAGGGCGCAGCGGGGCCGCCAGACTCGGCCACCGTGGGCACGTCGGGGTAGGCTTCCATGCGCTTGGGGCCTGCCACGGCCAGGAAGCGCAACTTGCCCGCCCGGTACATGCCGCCTGCGGTACCGGCGGAACCAATCGAAAAGCCCAGTTCGGCGGTCGCCACCGAGGTATAGAGCTGGGTGGTTTCCTTGTACAGCACGTGCTCAAACTTGGTGCCGGTGAGTTGTTCCAGCTCTTCCACGCCCAGGTGCACCGGGTTGCCGATGGACCACGAACCGTAGTTGATCTTGCCGGGGTTGGCCTTGGCATCGGCAATGATGTCCGTCATCTTTTTGTACTTGCTGTTGGTGGGCACCACGTAGAACAAGAAGGACTGGAACATCGGCGCGATGGGCTCGAAGTCGACATTGACGTCGTAGGGCAGCTTCTTGAACATGAACGGGTAGGCAGCCAAATGCACGCTGTCGAGTTGCAACAGGTCATGGCCGTCCTTGGCACCGCGCTTGAAGGCATCGATGGCGATAAAGCCGTTGCCGCCGGGCTTGTTTTCAATCACCACCGGCTGGCCCCATTTTTTGGACAGCTTATCGGACAGCACGCGGGCAATCGCGTCGGGTGCGCCGCCTACCGGGTAGGGGTTAAGAATGCGCACGGTTTTGGTGGGCCATTCTTGCGCCATGGCCAGGTTGGGCAGGGCGGCGGCCAGGGCGGCCATTCCAAGGGTGAGGCCGAAGCGGCGCAGAGTGATTTGCATGGTTTTGTCTCCTACAGGGTTTTAAATTACTATCAAAAATATAGCTGCTTACGCCGATGGAATAAGCGCTGGATGCCGATTTCGCTTAAATTCAGTCGATGTATTTCAGGCCCGCTTTTTCCAGCGGTTCACGCATCTTGTACATGTCCAGGCCCAGCACACCGGCGGCCAGCTTGGCGCGCTTTTCGCCTTCAAAGCTTTCGCGGTGCTCGGCCGTTTCGGCCACCTGCATGGCGATGGCGGCGGGCACCACGACGATGCCGTCCACGTCGGCAATCACCACGTCACCGGGGTTGACGATGGCACCGGCGCAGATCACCTGCACGTTGACCGAACCCAGCGTGGCCTTGATCGTGCCCTTGGCGTGGATGGCTTTGCTGAACACCGGGAAGCCCATTTTTTGCAGCTCGTCCACGTCGCGCACGCCGCCGTCGATGATCAGGCCCTTGGCACCGCGGGCCTGGAAGCTGGTGGCCAGCAGGTCGCCGAAGAAGCCGTCCTCGTTCTCGGTGGTGCAGGCGGCCACGGCCACGTCGCCGGGCTGCAGCTGCTCTGCCGCCACGTGCATCATCCAGTTGTCGCCCGGTTGCAGCAGCACGGTCACTGCCGTGCCGCAGATGCGCGCACCCTGGTAGACGGGGCGCATGTAGGGCTTCATCAGGCCCACGCGGCCCATGGCCTCGTGGATGGTGGCCACGCCGAGTTTGGACAGGCGCTCTACCGCAGCCGGGTCGGCGCGGGTGATGTTGCGTTTGACGATGCCGAGGTTGTTCATGCTCATATGTGTCTCCAATAAATGTTGACGCTTGCCATAAAGGCCCATGCGTTACAAAAACTACTTCCAGGAATACCGCAGAACCGGCTCTGCCGGGCTGCTGGTATTGCCCCCTGCAAGGGGGTTGGCGGCCACACGCAGTGGGCAAGCCTGGGGGTGTGCAACTTACCTGCCTTGGGCCTTGAGGGCTGCGTCCAAACGCGGGAAGACGCGGCGGGCGTTGCCTTCGTAGATCTGGGCGCGGTCGGCATCGCTCAAAATTTTGCTGGCTTCGATGTAGCGCTTGGTGTCGTCGTAGTAGTGGCCGGTTTCGGGGTCGATGCCGCGCACAGCGCCGATCATTTCGCTGGCAAACAGCACGTTCTTCACCGGGATCACGGTGTTCAGCAGGTCGATGCCGGGCTGGTGGTACACGCAGGTGTCGAAAAAGATGTTGTTCATCAGGTGCTCGGAGAGCAGCGGCTTTTTCAGCTCTTGCGCCAGACCCCGGAAGCGCCCCCAGTGGTAAGGCACTGCGCCGCCGCCGTGCGGAATCAAAAAGCGCAGCGTGGGGAATTCCTTGAACAAATCGCTGGTCAGGCACTGCATGAAGGCGGTGGTGTCGGCGTTCAGGTAGTGCGCGCCGGTGGTGTGGAAGCAGGCGTTGCAGCTCGTTGAAACGTGGATCATGGCGGGGATGTCGTACTCCACCATCTTCTCGTAGATGGGGTACCAGGCCTTGTCGCTTAAAGGGGGCGAATTCCAGTGGCCGCCGCTGGGATCGGGGTTCAGGTTGATACCGACGTTGCCGTATTCCTTGACGCACTTTTCCAGCTCGGGGATGCAGGTGGCCGGGTCTACGCCCGGGCTTTGCGGCAGCATGGCCGCGCCGATGAAATGCTGCGGGAACAACTGCGCCACGCGGTAGCAGAGCTCGTTGCAAATCGCCGCCCAGGTGCTGGACACGTTGAAGTCGCCAATGTGGTGGGCCATGAAGCTGGCGCGCGGACTGAAGATGGTGAGGTCGCTGCCACGCTCTTTCATCAGGCGCAGCTGGTTGGATTCGATGGTTTCAATCAGCTCGTCGTCGCTGATCTTCAGGTCGGACACTTTGGGCATCATGGCTGGGTCTTTGATGCCGGCGATCTGCTGGTTGCGCCAGTTTTCCAGCGATTTGGGGGCCGTGGTGTAGTGGCCGTGGCAGTCGATGATCAGGGGTTGGGTCATGGTTGTGCGTCTCCTGGGTGTAATTTTCTGGGGCTCAATTTAATCTGCGGAAATGGACTTAAACAGGGTCCATACCCTGATGGCGTTTGGCCTCTAGCGCCTGCGGGGAATTCATGTATTCCAGCAAGGTGCGCACGGCGTCAAGCTGGGTGCTGGCGGTAGTGATCCCGGCAGAGAAAATCGTGGTCACCTGGATGGCCGGTGGCAACGGCCCCAGCACGGTGATGCCTTCCAGGTTCAGCAATTCGCTGAGCTGCTGGAAACCCAGCTCCACCTCGCCGCGCGCCACCAGAGCGCCCACGGGCACGCCGGGCGGGGCCTGGACAATGCGGCTCTGGATCTGGTCGGCAATACCCCAGCGCTCGAACAGCTTGGCCAGCGCCACGCCGCTGGGGCCGGTGGAGTAACTGATGCTGCGGGCGGCCAGCACGGCGGCGCGCACCGCCTCTTCACTGGAAATATCAGGCTGGTGGGCACCGGCGCGCACCGCCACGGCCACGCCCGAGCGCACCAGGTCCACCCTGGAGCCCGCCCGCAAATGGCCCGCCGCCTCCAGCTTGGCGATGGCGTCTGACGCCAACACCACTACGTCAAACGCTTCGCCTGCCTGCACCCGCTTGGCGGCATCCACGCCACCTACGGACTCCATGTGCACAGGCTGGCCTGTGCGCTGGGTGAAGTCGGCCAGCAGCTCTGCCAGCAGCAGGCGGGTGGCCATCGAAGAAATACCAGTGATTGGGCTTGTCATGGCGGTGATTGTGGCCACCGCAGCCCCCAAATCCAAGGCCCCACCCTGACTATCAGCTATAGCAATTCGGCATAATAAGGCCAACGATATACCAAAACTAGGGTAACTACTGAGATGGACCTCAAGCAGATCGAATACTTCGTGCGGGTGGCCGAACTGGGCAGCTTCACCCGGGCTGCCACAGCACTCGACATGGCCCAGCCCGCCCTGAGCCGCCAGGTGCGCCTGCTGGAGGTAGAGCTGCGGCAAAACCTGCTGGTGCGCAATGGCCGGGGGGCCACGCCCACCGAGGCGGGCAAGCTGCTGCTGGAGCATGGCCGGGGCATCTTGCACCAGGTGGCGCGCGCCCGCGAAGAGCTGGGCCGGGTGCGCGGCGGGCTGGCGGGCCGGGTGGCGATTGGCCTGCCCAGCAGCCTGGCGCGGCTGCTCACCGTGCCACTGACGCGCGCCTTTCGCCAGCAAATGCCGGATGCGTCCCTGTCCATCCGCGAGGGTCTGTCGGTGGACCTGCAGCAGTCGCTGGTCAGCGGGCGACTCGACATTGCCGTGCTATACAACGCCCAAAGCACCGCCGAGACCGACATCAGCCCGCTGATGGAAGAAGAGCTGCTGCTGGTGCAGGCCCGCCCGCCCGGCCTGCTGGAGGAGCCACCGCCCGCGCCCATCACACTCAAAGCCATCGCCCAGTTGCCACTGGTCATCCCCAGCCGCCCCAACGCCATCCGCATGCATGTCGAGGCCGAAATGGCCAAGATCGGCTGCCGCCCGATGGTGGCGCTGGAGATCGACGGCGTGGCCGCCATCCTGGACCTGGTGGCCGACGGCGCGGGCTGCGCTCTGCTGCCTCCGCACGCCGTGGCCAGCTCGATCCGCCCCTCAGCCTTCACCACCCGCGCCATCCACCAACCCACCCTGCGCACCAAGGTCGCCCTGGCCACCAGCTCGCTGCGCCCCAGCACCCTGACCCTGCAGGCCACGCTGGCGCTGATCCGCAGCACGGTGGCACCGTGGGCGGGGTGATGCAGCCCGGCACAGACCGCCGCCGTTAGCCCGAATGGGGCATATGCATAGACCCAAAATGCCCCGCTCCGCCCCGCATAATCCTCCCCTGTCCAAAAACCACCAGCCGCCCCGGGCGGCGCTCTCCATGACTTTCAAACGCCAGTTCCTCCAGTCCGTCGCCGCCCTGTCCGTGGGCCTGTTCCTCAGCGGCTGCGGCAAAACGACACCGACCCCTGTAGCCGTGGAGTCGGCTGCATCGGCCCCTGCCGCACCAGCAGCCAAGGTCATCACCGTGGGCACCGACCCGACCTACGCGCCGTTTGAGTTTCAGAACGAAAAAGGCGAGATCGTCGGCTTCGACATGGACGTGCTGCGCGCTGCGGCCCAGAAAGCCGGGCTGGACGTGAAGTTTGTCAGCACCCCGTGGGAAGGCGCCTTCACCGCGCTGGCCCAGGGCGACCGCGATGTGCTGGTGTCGGCCATCACCATCACCGACGAGCGCAAGCAAACCATGGACTTCTCGGACCCGTACTTTGAAGCCAGCCAGCTCATCGCCGTGCCCGCCGCCTCCACCGTGGCTAAGCTGGACGATCTGAAGAAGAAAAAGATCGGCGTGCAAACCGGCACCACCGGCGAAGAGGTCGTGGTCAAGCTGCAAGGCAAAACCAGCACCAACATCAAGCGCTTTGAATCCACCCCCTTGGCCCTGGCCGAGCTGGCCGCAGGCGGCGTGGACGCGGTGGTGGCCGACAACGGCGTGGTCACCCACTACCTGGCCAACAACCCCGGCGCGGGCTTCAAGTCCATCAGCGACGCAGGCTTCGCCCCCGAGTTCTACGGCGTGGCCGTGAAAAAGGGCAACGCCGAGCTGCTAGCCCAAATCAACAAGGGCCTGGCCGACATCAAGGCCGATGGCAGCTACCAAAAGATCCACGACAACTACTTCAAATCCACGAAGTAGGCCTCGGAGCACGCAATGGTCTGGCGTTGGGACATTCTGGCCGGGTACGGCCCCCTGTTTGCGCAGGGTCTGTGGATGACGGTGCAGCTCACGGTGATCGCCACCGGGGCGGGCATGCTGCTGGGCGCAGCGGTGGGGCTGGTCAACACCCGCAGCCTGGCACCGCCCTCCCCGCCTTGGCCGGTGGCCTGGGGCCTGAAGCTGCTGCGCGCGCTGGCCACGGCCTACGTCACGTTTTTCCGCGGCACGCCGCTGTTTGTGCAGATTTTGCTGGTCCACTTTGCGCTGATGCCGCTGCTGATCCACCCCGACGGCGGCTGGTTGCTGCAGGGCGACCTGGCCCGCGAGTTCCGCCAGGAGCACGGGGCCTTTTTCTCGGGCGCGGTGGCGCTGACGCTGAACGCCGGGGCCTACATCTCGGAGATCTTCCGCGCAGGCATCCAGAGCATCCACTCCGGCCAGAACGCCGCCGCCCAAAGCCTGGGCATGAGCCCCTGGCTGAGCATGCGCTACATCGTGCTGCCCCAGGCCTTTCGGCGCATGGTGCCCGCGCTGGTGAATGAAATGGTGGCCCTGGTTAAAGACACCTCGCTGGTCTCGGCCATCGGCTTGCTGGAGCTGGCCATGGCCGCCCGCACCGTGGCCGGGGCCTATTCGCGCTACTGGGAACCCTACCTGGCCATCTCGGCCATGTACCTGGTGCTGACCTGGACCCTGTCGCAACTGGCCAAAAAGCTCGAAGTGCCGGAACACGCACGCGGGCGCTAATTTTTACCTTTTCAACATGCCTCTCTCTTCCCCCCTCACTGCTTTCTTCGCCCAGCGCCCGCTGGTGATTCTGGACGGCGCACTGGCCACCGAGCTGGAGCGCCGGGGTGCCGACCTGAACGACCCGCTGTGGTCCGCCAAGCTGCTGATCGAGCAACCCGCGCTGATCTACCAGGTGCACCTGGACTACTTCCAGGCCGGGGCCGACGTGGCCACCACCGCCAGCTACCAGGCCACGTTCGAGGGCTTTGCCAAGCGCGGTTTCGATGCCGCCACCGCCGCCCAGCTGATGCGCAACGCCGTGCGGCTGGCCGTGGAAGCCCGCGACACCTTCTGGGCCGAGCCCGCCCACCGCGTGGGCCGCATCCAGCCGCTGGTGGCCGCGTCGGTGGGCCCGTATGGTGCGATGCTGGCCAATGGCTCGGAATACCGCGGCCACTACGGCCTGAGCGAGGAAGCCCTGATGGACTTCCACCGCCCCCGCCTGGCCGTGCTGGTGGACTCGGGGGCCGACCTGCTGGCCTGCGAGACCATCCCCTGCCTGGCCGAGGCCCGCGCCCTCGCCCGCCTGCTGCCCGAGTTTCCCGGTGCGGCGGCGTGGATCAGCTTCTCGTGCAAGGACGGCCTGCACACCAGCGAAGGCGAGCTGCTGGGCGACTGCGTAGCCGCGCTGGACGGGTTTGAACAGGTGGTGGCCGTGGGCGTGAACTGCACCGCGCCCGAATACATTGCCTCGCTGGTGGACCAGATGCACGCCCGCACCACCAAACCGCTGCTGGTCTACCCCAACTCGGGCGAGCACTATGACGCGACCCACAAGCAATGGCATGGCAACCCCAGCGCCTCGCACTTTGCCGACCAGGCCCGGGGCTGGCACGCACGCGGGGCCCGGCTGATTGGCGGCTGCTGCCGCACCTCGCCCGACGACATTGCCGCCGTGCACCAGTGGGCCAGCGCCTCGCTACCCAGCCATCCATGAAGCGCCTCACCGCCGCACTCTTGTGGGCCTGCCTGGGTGCCGCCCAGGCCACCAGCTTTGAAGACATCCAGCGCATCAAGGCCACCGAAGGCATCCCCCGCTGGCGCGAAGCCGCCCAGCGCGCCCGGGACCTGCGGGCCGCCCCGCCCACCGCCGCAGCGGCGGCAGCCTGGAAAGCGCTGGACGCGCAAACCGACCCGCAGGTGGGCAAGGCACCGCTGGACCAGAGCACCGGCGCACTCAATCTCACCGACCTGCTCCTCAACGCCAGCTGGCTGCGCTGGCGCGTGCTGTCGGAAAAAGCCGATGCACGCTACGGATTTGCCTACGCCATGGACCTGGCCCGCATGCGCAGCGGTACCAACAATAGCGACAATTACGACGACGAAGCCACCATCTTCTACTTCCATGCCAAACTGGCGCTGATGCTGGACGGCATGCGCTGCACCGACCGCAGCAAGGCCGAGCACCTGCAAAACTGGTACGCTGCCTTGCCCGGGCTGCAGCCGCTGGCCCAGAAGGCCGCCCGCATGCCACTGGCCGAAAAATCCGCCGCCATCCTGGAGGCCATCACCCTGGAAGAAATGCTGGGCGAGCGCCCCGCCATGGGCTGGCTGTGCCCGCGCCGCGATGCCGAGCCGCCGTCCGCCACCCCGCCGCCGCGCTTTCTGTCGGATGATGGCTGGCGTAAATACCGCAAGGACCTGCTGGAACAACTCACCCGCAACGCCCTGAAAGATTTATAAGAAATCGGCCTCCAGCGCTTAATCCATAGGCGCAAGCAGCTTCTTTTTTTGTAGCAAACCTATTTGGAAACCCCCACCATGCTGCCGTCCACACCGCTCTCCCACACCGCCGCCAGTCTGCTGCTGGCCGCCGCCAGCGCCCAGGCCCAGGCAGCCCCCAGCATTCCGCCGCACGGGGGCGTGTGGCCGGTGCAGGCCGGGTTTGCATTCGACCTGGCCAAGAAGAAGGCGCTGAAAACCCGCCAGTCGGTCAGCGGCATTGCCTGCAGCCTGAACGCGCAACAGCAGCAGGTGTGCCTGCTGGCGTTTGACGAAGGCGTGCACGCCCGCTGGGCCACGCTGAAGGACGCGGCCATGGTGGCCGAACCCGCCCCGCTGGTGCTGCGCGACGACACCGGCGAGCTCGATGCCGAGGGTGCGGCCACCGATGGCCGCTACTTCTATGTCACCGGCTCGCACTCGGCCAAGCGCAAAACCGGCGAGAGCAACCCGCACAGCCGCCACGTCATCCGCTTCCAGCGCGACCCGGCCACGGGCCGCGCACTGCGCAGCGCCGACGGAGGCCTGGCGGGCTACGCCGACACCGGCCGCTTGTGGACGGTGATGCAGGCCCAGCCCGCCCTGAAAGCCTTTGCCAAAGAGAACGCCGCCCTGGGCGAGGAGGCCGGTGTCAACATCGAAGGCGTGGCCGTGCGCGACGGCCGCCTGTACTTTGGCCTGCGCAGCATGGGTGCCGTGCTGGCGGTGGATGCCGAAGCCCTGTTCACGCCCGCAGCGGCCGTCCAGGCCACCGTCACCCCGCTGGTGCTGGGCACAGGCCGTGGCATCCGCGACATGCAAGCGGTGGACAAAGGCTTTTTGCTGCTGACCGGCCCCAACGATGCCGAAGCCCACCAGGGTGTGGGCTGGACGGTGGCGTGGTGGGACGGCCAGGCCAGCACCACGCCGGTCACGCCCAAGGTGCTGGCATCGCTGGATTTAGGCAAGGTCAAGCTGGGCGACTGCGACAAGGAAACCAAGCCCGAGGCCCTCACGGTGCTGAAAGAAACGCCCGGCAGCTACGAGGTGCTGGTGCTGTCCGACGGCATGTGCGAAGGCGGGCCGCTGGCGTTCACGGTGCCGAAGTAAAGGCTAGGACCACACCCGGTACACCCAGTAGCTCTCGTCCTGGTCCATGCGCCGCCGCAGTTCGTTCGGGCTCACGCCGGTGACGCGGCGGGACTCGCGGCAGAAGTGGGACTGGTCGGTGTAGCCCGATTCGGCGGCAATGTCGGCCCAGTTGGGCAGGCCCAGGTCCATGGCCTCACGGGCCTGGAAAAACGCCGACTCGGCCCGCGCCCGGCCCCGCAGGCCGCGCAGCGACTGGCCGGTCCAGGCGCGGATGCGGCGCTCGGCCTGGCGCAGGCTCTGCCCTACGCCCGAGGCCAAAGCGCGCACGCCCAGCGCCTGCACCCAGCCGTCCACACTGCCCGCAGGCACCGCCCCCTCGCGCCGCGCCGCCTGCCAGCGCGGCAGCAGGAAGGCCTCGATCAGCCGCACCCGGGCGGTGTCGTCGGGCGCGTCCAGCACCGCCTGGGCCATGCGGCACCAGTCGGCCTGGAACACTTGGTGCATGGGGCTGTGGCGGTTGACGTGTTGGGCGATATCGATCCCGGTCATGGCATACACTGCATCGGGCAGCATCATCAGCATCAGGCCCTGGGCCGGACCCGGCTGGCGCGTCACCGAGGGCACGGTGTGCGGCCCGAAAAAAGCCATGCGGTGCACGCGCTGCGGCGGCGCAAACACCTCGTCGCCCCGCACCAGCAGCTCGGTCTCGCCCTGCACCATCCACGACAGGCAACAAAACGGCGACGACGGAAAGTGGTTCAACCGCTCGGACGGCAACAAATCCACCCCCAGGGTGCTGCGAAACAGTGTGGCGCGGATGCAGGAAGCCAGGCCCCAGCTGGGTGCCACCAGACTCACCGAAGAACGTAAAGCAGGCAAAGAAGACATGGCCGCAGAGTGTAGCCAGGAAGCTGTGTCGTAATCGTTCAATACGGCGGGTAGCTTGTGGCCAGACACTGCCAGCATGCACACCACCTTGACCCACGCCTCCTCGCCACCCGCCTTGCCCCCCGGCCCCTCCGACCGCCTCTGGGGCCTGCCCTTGCTGCGCGAAATGCAGCGCGACTACCTGGGCACGGCAGAACGCCTGCACGCCACCCATGGCGACGCCGTATATGCCCGCATCGGCTCTGAGCGCACCTACGACTTCTTCCACCCCGAATGGGTGCGCGAGTTGCTGGTGGACAAGGCCCGCAGCTTTATCCGCTGGGAGCGCGGCACGTCGGTGTTTGCCGAGGTGCACGGCCAGAGCGTGCTGGTCACCGAAGGCGACGTCTGGCAGCGCCAGCGCCGCATGCTGCAGCCCGGCTTTGGCCCCAAACGCATGGCGGCCTACGCCCAGTGGATGGTGGCGGCCGCGGGCGAGGCCCTTGATGCCCTGCCCGCCGTCTCGCAGCAAACCCTGGATTTCGAGCCGCTGATGACCCAGCTCACCATGGACGTGGTGCTGCGCACCCTGTACGGCCACGCGGTGGGGCCGGATGGGCGGGCCGAGGCCCTGGCCGCCGCGCGCGCGGTGCAGACCATCAGCCATGCCGGCATGCAAGCCCTATTCTGGCCCGCCAGCCTGCCCGACTGGCTGCCCCACAAATGGCCGTTGCGCGAGGCCAAGCACCGGCTCGACGCCCTGGTACGCAGGCACATCGCCCAGCGCCGCCAGGAGGCCCAGACGGGCAGCCCGGCGCAAGACGACCTGCTGGGCATGCTGCTGGCCGCCCGCGACGAGCAGGGTGACCAGGGCGCCTTGAGCGACCAGGAGGTGCGCGACCAGTGCATGACCATCTTTCTGGCCGGGCACGAAACCACCGCCGCAGCCCTCACCTGGTGGGGCCACGCCATGGCCACCCACACCGACTGCGCCCAGCGCGCCCAGGCCGAGGTCGACCAGGTGCTGGGCCAGCGCACACCGCAGTACGCCGACCTGCCCGCCCTGCCCTACCTGGCGCAAACCATCAAGGAAACCATGCGCCTGTACCCGCCCGCCGCGTCGCTGATCAGCCGCCGCGCGCTGGAGCCGGTGCAGATCGGCCCCTGGCAGCTGCCCCAAGGGGCCCTGGTGCGTGTCACACCCTGGGTGTTGCACCGCGATGCCCGCTGGTTTCCCGACCCCGAGCGCTTCGACCCGGAGCGTTTTTCCGAGGCGGGCCAGGCGGCCCAGGTGCGCGGCAGCTACCTGCCGTTTGGCACCGGCCCCCGGGTCTGCATCGGCAGCCTGTTTGCCATGACCGAGATGGTGCTGGTGGCCGCCATGGTGCTACAGCGCTTCAGCCTGTCCCCGGCCACCGTGGCCCCGGTACAACCCCGGCTGAACGTAATATTGCGCCCCGCCGAAGGCATGCCCTTGCACCTGCGCAGCCGCAAAAAGTTCCGCCAGGAGAATTTATATACCGTCGGCACTGTGTGCTGAGCGCTCACAGGCCGGGTTGCGGGGTTTCGTCGGCACCGGGTGCGACCTCTTCGCCATGGTGCTCTTCTCTTGCTGGACTTTCTTGTCGTGGGCAATGTTTCCGGGATCGGTCATGGGTCTTTCAGTAGTGGTGTCTGTATCTTGACCGCAGAGTTTTTTGTGGCGGTAGAACAAACCGCCGTCGTGCTACGGAGCATGGCGCGGATGTAGCTGGGGGCAACTGTGTTGGGATGGGTGTGCGCCACAGGCATCGCTGGCCGGGTTTCGCCCCGGCAGGCGACTAACTTCTTTTGCTTCGCCAAAAGAAGTCAGCAAGAAAAGGCGAGCCGAAGTCGTCGCCCCTGCGCTGCGCTACGGGTACGCTGCGTTGCTCGGTCCGGGCGGGGTCCCGCTCGAACTCGGCCTACGGCCTCAAACAATCGCGGGCCCTGATCCGCCCAGCCCTGCGCTACTCGCCGACGCCACACGGCGGGGGAACCAACAGCCGAAACGGCCAACCCCAGCCCGGCGCAGCCGGGCTCGCGCGCTAGGCGCGATGGGGCGCACAGCGCCCCCGATCCCGCTCCCCGGGGTCCCCCTCTGCAATGCGCCGAGGAGCACAGCCCCACGGGGATCAGCAGGGCGCATGTTTGAGCGCAGCGAGTTTGCGCCATGCCCCCGTGGGGCGAGCACCGCAGGTTCCCCGGCGCGGTAGCGACGGGGCGCTGGCAGTGGGGGCGCCTTTCTTTTGGTGACTTTTCTTTTGCGCAAAAGAAAAGTTACTGCGCCGCCGGGCGCACTTCCCGGCCAGGGATCTAGTTGATACCTACACGCCTTCAGATCTAATCAAATCAGTGAAGTTAGCTATTAGAAACGATCTTTTAATCTTCCGTTTTTTGAGATCAAGACCTATGCATATATTTTTCACGAATCTCTTTCTTGGCCTGAGGAGAGCACCCAGTTTTCATTTTTCAGCACCCTATGTAGAATAGCTGCATAGAGGTAAAACATGCGAATCTCCCATTCAGGTCTTCTAGTTCTCAAAGCGTGCCTGGATCGATCCAGTCAACGCTTACACGGATATGAACTTATGCAAATGACCGGTTTAGCGTCTGGTACGCTATACCCTATCCTCATGCGATTTGAACGTGAGGGGTGGCTTTCAAGTATTTGGGAAGATGTCAACCCAAGCGATGAAGGTAGGCCGAGGCGGCGCTTATACAGGATTACAGGCACTGGTCAAAGTGCCTTGACCCAGTATTTGGGGTCTTTGGGCATGGAGGCTGCATGAAAGAGTTACTCGTTGCAGCCTTAATCGTAGCTGGCGGTGTCGCTTGGGCTGAACTCCGTGAATGGTTACCTTGGATAGCTAAGCGCATCGTTTCCCAAGCAGTCTCTGCGATCCCTATCGAGGATCGAGAACGAATGCAGGAGGAGCTGACTGCGGAATTGACAGCAATTCCCGGAAAAATATCACCGATTGTCTTTGCTTTTAGCGTTTGGTGGGGATTTTGGCGCACCACAATCATTGCAAACATACACATTTCAGCCTCTCAACGAACGGTTCGCGCCTTGGATATCGCCCTCGGCAATCTCATGGTCATGCTGTTGGGGCCATTGCTGCTGATGTCCATGCTGGCGACCTATTTAAGTGGCCGAGGACCAATTCTTTTGGCCATACGATGTGTCGGACAAAATAATCAGGAGTTCGGATTGCTACGCTTCCGTACCCGGGATGTACGGACAGGAAAACGCTCACCGCTTGGCGTGTTTATGTGGAGAACACGCCTCGACCGCGTTCCCGAACTGATCAATGTTATTTGTGGGGAGATGAGTCTTGTAGGACCACCTCCAAACAACCATAGACCTCCCGACTACGTCCTAATGGATTTAAGACCCGGAATCGTTTGGCTTCAAACTGGATCAACATACGATGCAGATTCTTTTGGCAAGTCAACAACTAAAACTATTACTACGTACTTTCGCCTTATTTGTGATGCACTGATAGCATTTTTTTGTAACTCAAAAAGCTGATTGCTGCCGGGCCTGCACTGCGCATCGAGACATGCTCTGTCTATCGATTAGTTGTAGCGAGGCGACTCAGCGTTACCCCCGCCCCAAAGCATCCTGCCCCCCCGGCGCCAACACCCCCAACCGCACATACCCCGCCAATCCAAACGACGCCGCATCCCGCAGTTTGATGCCCCGCGCCCGCAGCCGCTGCAACCGCAGCGCCAAGTCCTCCCCTGGCGGCCGGGCGCAGAAGAAATTCGCGGCGCTAGGCACACATTCCCACCCCAGCGTACGGCACAGAATGATCTGCCGCGCCTTCCACTCCCGCAACGTCACCAGACTCTGCGCCAGCCACGCCTGGGTGGCAGGCTGGCACCAGGCCTGCAGCATCGCTACACCGTGCGCACCCACCGGCCAGGACGGGCACAGGGCCTGCAGCGGCGCGGTGTCGGCCCCCAGCGGGGCAATCGCGTAGGCGGCGCGGATGCCGGTCAGGCCCAGGGCTTTGTTGGGGGTCCACATCTGCCAGACCCGGTCCAGGCGCGGGGCATCCAGGCTGGGCGTGCCTTCCAGGCGCAGCGGGGCGTAGGCGCAGTCGAGCACCAGGGTCTGGGCGGGCTGTAGACCGTCCACCAGCGCGGCCAGACCGGAGTGCGCCTGCCCCAGCGGGCTGGACGGCTCACAGGCCCAGAGTAGCTGCGCCCGGGCGGCATCGGCGGACACCAAGCCCCAGGCGAGTGCCGCCTGCGCGTAGTCGCCGTAGTGGTACTGCGGCAGGCACACGCCCTGCCCCCGGTGCAGCGCGCTGATACGGTGGATGAACTCGCTGGCACTGGCCGCCAGCAGCACCCGCGCCGCATCCACGCCATGGAACGCGGCCAATTGCGCCCGCAGCGCCGTGTACTGCGGGTCGGGGTAACGGGTGGCATCGGTTTTTTGTACGGCGGCCAGGGCGTGGGGGCACGGGCCGCAGGCGTTGCTGTTGGTGGAAAAGTCAAACAGCGGCACGCCCAGCGCGTCCGGCCCACCATGGACCGCCGTCATAGCCATCTCTCTATCAAAATCATAGCTATCACCGCCAGCAGAACAAGCACAAGCACTGTATTTCGTGCATAAAAAATGGCCATGGGCGTGTCCCAGGATGCGGGCACGCGGCCCTCTGCGTTCAGTGTGTACACGCCCGGCTTGCCCAGGCGCACACCCAGGCACAGCGCCATCGCGGCCATCGGCCAGCCACTGTTGGGGGACGGGGTGAGCTGTGCCTGCTGCCCCAGCGCCCGCCACTCGGTGCGGTAAGCCAGCACCATCAGCAGCACGGCGGTGATGCGCGCGGGCAGCCAGCTCAGCACGTCGTCGGCCCAGGCGGCCCACTTGCCCGCCCATTCCCAGTCCCGCCCGTTGCGCATGCCACGGTAACCCCACATCGCGTCGGCGGTGTTGGCAAACCGGTACAGCGCTGCACCCGGCAGGCCCAGCAGCACGAACCAGAAAATCGGGGCGACGACCGAGTCGTTCAGGTTCTCGGCCAGCGATTCGATGGCGCTTTCGCGCACCTGGCCCTCGGTGAGGGCCGCCACGTCGCGGCTGACCAGCCACGCCAGGCGCTGGCGGCCCGCATCCAGGGAATCGCCCAGGGCCGCCTCCACCGCCAGCACTTCGCTCTTCAGCATCGCCCAGGCCAGCAGGGGTTTGAGCAGCAGGCCCAGCAACAGCACCGCCAGCAGCCCGCCGGGCCACGCGCCCAGGGCTGCGGGTAGCTGCAAGATGCTTCTCTGTAAAAACCATGCCGCTACACAAACGGTAGCTGCTCCCGCCCACCACATCTGCGCTGCAAGGCTAAAAGACTTGTAATCTGGCCCGGCGGTGGGCGTGGCAGGTGCCACCCGTCGCCCGGCCCAGCCCAGATAGTGGCCCATCCACACCACCGGGTGCCAGCGCACGGGTGGTTCACCCAGCCGCCCGTCGACCAGCATGGCCAGCAACAAAGCGGCAGCCCACAGCACGCCGCTTACACCGGCCGCAGCTGGTCGGCCAGCGAGCGGGTTTTGTCGGTGGCCACGTCGCCGGTGTGCAGGGTGGATTTGCGCTCGATCAGCAGGATGTGGCACTCCTCCTCGGCCACCGGGTTGTGGCGCACGCCTTTGGGCACCACGAACATTTCGCCCTCGGACAGCTCGGCCACGCCGGTTTCCATCTCGATGCGCAGATGCCCTTTGAGCACCAGGAACATCTCGTCCTCATGCTCATGGCTGTGCCAGGCCAGGGAGCCCAGCACCTTGGCGACCTTGATGTAGGAGTCGTCCAGCTCGGCGATGACGCGGGGCGACCAGTGTTCGGTCAGCGATGCGGCAATCTGTGCGGGGGAGGTAATAGGGGACATGGGATTCCTTGGATCAAACCGGCTCAATCGGCAAACAGGGTGGAGGCCTGGCCCCAGGCATCGTCAAACACCAGCCCGGCCAAAGCTTCACGCCGGGCCCAGTTTTCCTGCTGCAGCATGGGCTGGTGGTAGAACTCTTCAACCGGCCCCAGGCACAGCAAGGCGACGGGTTCGGCCCCGTCGGGCAGGCCCAGCGCAGCAGCCAAGGCCAGCGGGTCGAACAGCGACACCCAGCCCATGCCCAGCCCTTCGGCGCGCGCGGCGAGCCATAGGTTCTGGATGGCGCAGGCGCTGGACGCCAGGTCCATCTGCGGCAGGGTGCGGCGGCCAAAAATGTGCTGCTCGCGCCCAGTCGGCAGCACCACGGCCAGCACCTCGGCGGCATCCAGCAGGCCTTGCACCTTGAGCCGCATGAAGTCGTCTGCGCGCTGGCCCATGGCCTGGGCGGTCACCAGGCGCTCGGCTTCCACCAGGGCGTGCAGTTGCTGGCGCAGGGCCGCCTGGGTGATGCGGATAAAGCGCCAGGGCTGCATGAAACCCACGCTGGGGCCGTGGTGGGCCGCCAGCAACAGGCGTTGCAGCAGCTCGGGGGCGACGCTGCCGCCGCTGAAATGCCGCATGTCGCGGCGCTCGAAAATGGCACGGTAGACGGCGGCGCGTTCGGGGGCGCTGAAGGCGTGGTCGGCCATCAGTCGCCACCCCGCTCTAATTTTGGCAGCGCCACCCACTGCTGGGACAAGCGCTGGATGGTGATTCGGTCATCAAAGACCTGCTCTACTGCCCGGTGGGTGGCGGCATCGGCGCAGGCACCGGCGTGGCGCACGCGGCCCTGGGCCAGCACCAGCAGATCGTCGGCCTGCAGCGCAATCGACACCTCGTGCAGCACGCTGACCACGGTGTGGCCACGCGCCACCAGGTCGCGCACCAGCAGCAGCCAGTCGGTCTGGTGCGGCGGGTCCAGATTCGCCAGGGGTTCGTCCATCAGCAGCACCGGGGCCTGCACCGCCAGGGCACGGGCCAGCAGCACACGCTGGCGTTCGCCGCCCGAGAGCTGGCCCAAGGACCGGGCGCGCCAGTCCCAGGCCTGGGTAGCGCGCAGGGCCTGCTCCACGGCGGCCAGGTCGGCGGCGCTGGGTGCGGACAGCCAGGGGCGGTGCGGGATACGGCCCAAGAGGGCCACGTCCCAGACGCTGAGGTCGTCGGCGCTGGTCTCGCCCTGCCCTAGCCAGGCCAGGGTTTGGGCGCGCTGGCGGGCGGGCATGCTGGCCATACTCTGGCCCAGCAGCGTGACGGTGCCGGTGTGCGGCAGCAGGCCCGCCAGCACCTTGAGCAGGGTGGATTTGCCCGCACCGTTGGGGCCGACGATGCTGGTCCAGCAGCCCGCCTGCAGCGCCAGACTGATGTTATGCAACACAGGTACTTTTGACAGGCTGGCGCTGATGGAATGGGCGTGGATAGCTATGTTTTTCATAGTACACCGCCGCTGCGCTTGTGCATGCGCCACAGCAGGTAACTGCCGCCCAGCACTGCGGTGAGCACGCCCACCGGCAGCTCCTGCGGGGCGGTGAGCCAGCGCGCCAGGATGTCAGCGGCCAGCAGGAGCACGCCGCCGGTCAGGCTGGCCAGCAGCATCAGACGGCTGTGGGTGGTTTGCACCAAAGAGCGGGCTACGTGCGGCGCGGCCAGGCCCACAAAGGCGATCATGCCGGTCTGCGCCACGGCGGTGCCGGTGGCCAGCGCCAGCACCACAATCAGCGCGGCGCGCATGCGCGGCAGCGGCAGGCCCAGGCTGGCGGCGGTGGCTTCGCCCAGGGTCAGGCCGTCGAGCACCGGGCCGAGCAGCCAGGCCACGGTGGTGCACACGGCCCACACCGCCAGCATCAACAGGCAGGCGGTCCAGCCCACAAAACCGGTACTGCCCAGGTTAAAGCCCTGCATGGCACTGAGGATGTCGGGGATGGCCAGTGTGACCAGGTCCTTGCCCGCGCCCAGCACCACGCCCACGATCACACCCGCCAGCAGCAAGCGCAGGGTGTGCTGCACGCCCTGGGCCAGCGCCAGCGTCAGCAGCACGCCGCCCACCGCCCCGGCAAAGGCCGCACCCGTGAGGCCCACGCGCACCAGCCAGGCGGTGGCAAACGGCGACACCCCCAGCACCGCCAACGCCAGGGCCATAGCCAGCGAAGCCCCCGAGGCGCTACCCAGCAGGTACGGGTCGGCCAGCGGGTTGCGAAACAGCCCCTGCGCCACCGCGCCCGCCAGGCCCAGCAAGGCACCGGCCACCCAGGCACCCAGGGTGCGCGGCAGGCGGATGTCCCAGACGATTTGCAGGGCAATGGGGTCGTGGCGCGCGGCCAGTACGCTGTCGAAACCGGTGCTGCCAATGCTGGTGCCCACCAGCAACAAGGCGAACGCCAGCAGCAGCAAACCTAGCGCCAGGGCACCGGGGCGGTTTTTCACGGGGCCTTCTCCCGCAGGCAGGCGGCCATGGCCTGCGCCGCCTCGGCCATGCGCGGGCCGGGGCGCACCAGCACGTCGCCCAGCGCGGGCGGAAAGCTGCACACCCGCTGCTCGCGGATGGCGCGGATACCAGCCCAGCCGGGGCGCTGCGCCATGCCTATGCTGTTGCGGTCGCCCACCATGATCAGGTCGGGGTTGGCGCGCACCACAAATTCAGGGTTGAGCTTGGGAAACGGGCCCAGAGCGGCGGGAATCACGTTCTGCACGCCCAGGCGCGTCAGCGTCTCGCCGATGAACGAGCTGGTGCCGGCGGCGTACGGCGCGGCGTTCACCTCGAAATACACCCGCGTGGTTTTGACGCGCGCAGGCAGCGACTGGGCCGCTGCCGCCACCCCGGCATCGATGTTGCGCCAGATGCGCCCGGCATCTGGTACGGCCAGCAACTGCCCCAGCGTGCCCAGCACGCGCTGCACGTCGGCATAGGTTTTGGGCTCCAGCGCCACCACTTTCAGGCCCAGCGCTTCCAGCCGGGCACTGGCGCGCGAGGCGGTGGCCAGCAGCACCACGTCAGGCTGCAGGGCGACGATGGCTTCGATGTTCGGGTCCAGGCCGCCGCCCAGCTGGGGCAAAGCGCGCACACTGGCCGGGAAGTTGGAATAGCGGTCTACCCCCACCAGCCGGGCGCACTGCTGCAGCGCGCAGACGCTCTCGGTCAGCGAGGGCAGCAGGCTGACGATGCGCTGCGGGGTCTGGGCAAACTGCACGGTGCTGCCCCGGTCGTCGGTTACCTGCAGGGCGTGCGCCGACGAAGCAACCCATAGCAGCAAAGCCCAAAACTTCATGCCGCGTCCTTCAAGGTCAGCGGCAAACCGGCGGCCATCAGCGTGACCCGCTGGCAGCGCTGGGCCACCTGCTGGTTCAATGTGCCCAGCGCGTCCACAAAGGCCCGCACCTCGCGCCCCATCGGAATCACGCCCAGGCCGATCTCGTTGCCCACCAGCACCAGCGGGCCGGGTGCGGCGTTGATTGCTTCCAAAAATATAGCTACTTGTGCCGATGGAATAAGCGCTGGAGGCTGATTTTCTTTAAATTCTGCGGGCATGAGCAGGTTGGTCAGCCACAGGGTCAAACAGTCCACCACCAGCAGGGTGTCGGGGCGGCTGTGCTGGCCGATGGCCTCGGCCAGCCGCAGCGGCTCCTCTACCGTCTGCATGCCCGGCACACGCTCGGCCCGGTCGCGCTGGTGGCGGGCGATGCGCTCGGCCATCTCCGTGTCCCAGGGCTGGGCGGTGGCGATGAACACCGCACGCGCACCCTCCCCCGCCAGCCACGCCGCAGCCAACTGCTCGGCGCGGCGGGACTTGCCGCTTTTTTGGCCACCGAGGATGAACTCGGTGCGCGCCGGGTAGAGCGGATGCGTCATTTCGGACGGTACAGCAAGCTCACAAACAGCTCGCGCCCCGGCTGGTTGTAGCCATAGGCCGTGGTGTACTGGCGGTTGGTCAGGTTGTTGAGCTTGGTTTGCACCGTCCAGTCCTTGTCCACGGTGTAGGCCAGGCTCAGGTCGGCGGTGGCATAGGCCCCCAGGCGGGTGGTGTTGGCCGCATCGTCGAAGCGATGGCCCACGTACAGCGCCGTGCCACCCAGGCGCCAGGCGCCCAGGGTGTAGTCGCCACCCAGGCTCAGTTGCGACTTGGCGCGGCGGCGCAGTTGCCGCTGGTTGGCGGTGTTGCGGGGGTCCAATGCCTCGGCGGTGGCCCACAGGTTGAGCGCGTCGAAGTGGCCGTCGTAGCCCAGGGTCCAGCCGTCGATACGCACGCGCGGCACGTTGACCGTGGTGGTGCCGCCGCTGATGAAGCCGCGGATACGGTTGTCATAGCGCACCAGCTTCACATGGTGGTCGCCCTGGGTCCAGTCCAGGCCCAGCTCGGCGTTTTTGCCCTGCTCGGGCTGCAGCAGCGGGTTGCCGTTGTAGTAGCTGGATTTCCAGTACAGGTCGTTGAAATTGGGGGCCACAAACGAGGTGCCGTAACCCGCATGCGCGCGCCAGGCGGGGTTGATCTGGTAGCTGTAGCCCGCGTAGCCGGTGCTGTGCGCGCCAAATTGCGAGTTGTTGTCGCGCCGCGCATTGAGCTGCCAGCCGTGGGCACCGGCCTTGCCGGTCAATCCGGCAAACACGGCGTTGATGCGGCGGGAGTTGATCGAATAGGCCTGCGAGCTGTCGACCTTTTGCTGCAGGGTTTCCAGCCCGGCCACCACCGTGCCCACACCGGTCTGGATGTCGTTTTGCCAGGTCCACTTGTTCTGGGTGGTTTCAAACAGCCCCGGCAGGTTAAAGGCGCTGGCCGCCACCAGGGCTTGGTTGCGGTCCAGGCCCTGGCTGAAGTTGAAGCGCGTGGTCCAGGTGGGGGTGATCTTGCCGTTGAGCCCGGCGCGCAGCACGTGGCTGCGCAGGGCGGTGGCGGTGTCTGCGCCCAGGCCATCGTCAAAATGCTGGGTACCTTCGGAATACAGCACACCAGCGTTCAGTGTCCAGTCGGGCACCAGGGTCCAGTCCACCGAGGCGTTCAGCGCCTTCTGGTCAAAGCCGTCGCGGTCGGGGTTGTAGTTGCCAAACGGCACCAATGGGTTGGTGGCCGAGAACCCGCCGTCGCGCGTGACCGAGCCGCCCAGCGAATAGCGCACAGTATCGGTGCCCGCCTGCACACCCGCCGACACGGCCCGGTAGCCATGGCTGCCCAGCGTCACCTCGGCCGTGGGGCGCAGACCGGGCGCACCGCGTACCGTAAAAATCTGCACCACGCCGCCCACGGCATCGGCACCGTACAGCGCGGACGCGGGGCCCTTGAGCACCTCGATGCGTTCGATCTGGTCCAGCGGCAGGTTGTCCCAGATCGGCGTGCCCGCCGTGGCCGAGCCATAACGCACGCCGTCGATCAGCAGCAGGGTGTGGCGCGCCTCGGTGCCGCGGATGAAGATGTTGCTGGTGTTGCCACGGCCCCCGTTGGAGCTCAGCTGTACCGACGCCAGGCGTGCCAGCACCTCGGTCAGAGTACGCCCGGCAGAGCGTTCGATGTCTTCGCGGTCGATCACCACGACTTCGCTGGACAAGGCATCGGCGCGGGTGGCCACGCGGGTGGCAGTGACCACCACTTCTTTGAGTTGGGTTTGCGCGGTAGCGGGCAATGCAGCGGCCAGGGCCAGGGGGAATACGGCCAGGCGCGCGGGGGTGAACACAGTTTTCATGGAATACATCTAACAGCAATAGGCTTACCCCGGCGTCCCCGCCAGGGCATCAGCGTCAAGGTGGCGCGACGCTGGAACCAGCAGACGCACCACCACCTTGTTGGCCGGTATCCGGGCTGGCGGAAGGCTCACACCGTCTTCCCAGGCTGTTGAAAGCCCAGTGACTATGGGGTGTGAGTGGAATCGGGTGATTCATCCGCTTTACCGTTGCGGGGGCAGCGCAGGCTGAGTGGTGGTGTGCACCGCTTCCTGCTTCCCGTTGAACTGCAGCATGTGAACCATGCCGCGAGCACCAACGCGGCCATTTTAAGCTGTGCATAGCTACCACTAGAATGTGCAAGCTTATGGCCACCCCCACCCAAATTGAACAAGTTGCAGAACGTACCGAGCGTCTGCTGGTACGTTACCGCGAGTTGCAGCGTGCCAACCAGTTGCTGACCGAACAGGTCGCAACGCTGGCGTATGAACGCGATTCGCTCAAGTCCCGCCTGGGCGCTGCCCGTGCCCGCATCGACGCGCTGCTGGAACGCCTGCCCCAGATCGGCAACCCGCCCGCCATCCGCCCCGCCCCCCGCAAGGACGCAGAATGAAGCAGCTCGACGTGCAAATCCTCGGCCAAAGCTATTTGCTGGGCTGCCCGGAGGGCGGCGAGGCCCGCCTGCTGGAGGCCGTGAAGATGGTGGATACGGCCATGTGCGCCATCCGCGACGGCGGCAAGATCAAGGCCCGCGACCGTATCGCCGTGCTGGCCGCCCTGAACCTGGCCTTCGACCTGAGCGACCGGGGGCGTGCTCCCGTGCGCCCAGCCCCCGCGCACGCCGAGGTGGCCAGCAACGACGACCCGGTGCTGACCACGCTGATTGAGCAACTTGATCTGGCTTTAGGCGACGACGGGCACCTCATTTAGCCTAGAATCAAGGTGTCTGCGGTGCATGCCGGGCTTTATATTTCCTTGAACCAATGCTCCATGAGCCCGGGCCTGGAATATCCCCTGGGGAGCGTGATCATCTCGCGTTAGATGAACCCAACTCCAGGGTGACCTAGCCCACCTGAACCCCGGTTCAGGATGCCGGTCCGGTGGCTTCCGCAGACACCTTATTTCCCCACCCTCACTGGCTCCAAGCGCTACTCGTGCTCCACGGCCAGTCGGTCCCGGGCCTGCGCGATGACCCGTTCCAGGTCCTCGCTGGGCACGCCGGGCGCACATAAAAATCCCTGGTACTGGTCGCACAGCAAACGCTGCAGCAGGTCGCGCTGGGCCAGAGTTTCCACCCCTTCGGCAATCACCGTGAGCTTGAGCGCGCGGCCCATCTGGATGATGGCGCTGACGATAGCCTGGTCGCTCTCGTCATCGGGCAGGCCGCTGATGAAGGAGCGGTCGATCTTCAGCTTGTGGATGGGAAATTTCTTCAAATACGCCAGGCTGGAATAGCCGGTGCCAAAGTCGTCGATCGACAAGAACACCCCCAGCCCTGCCAACGCCCGCAGCCGGGCCAGCGCCTCGTCGGCATCCTGCACCAGTATGGATTCGGTCAGCTCCAGATCGAGCAGCGCCGGGTCCAGGCCGGAATCCGCCAGAGCGTAGGCCACGCGGTCCACAAAATCGCTTTGCTGAAACTGCAACGCCGACACATTGACCGACACGGCGCGGGCATGGCCCTGGCGCTGCCATTGCGCCGCCTGCCGTACCGCTTCATTCAGCACCCAGGTGCCAATGGTCACGATAAAACCCGACTCTTCGGCCACCGGTATGAACTGGCCCGGCGACACCCAGCCCCGCTCGGTGTCCTGCCAGCGGATCAGCGCCTCCACGCCCAGCACCGCACCGGTGGAAAGACTGACCTGCGGCTGGTAGTGCAGCCGAAAATGCCCGGCCTCCATGGCCTGGCGCAGGCTGTGTTCCATCTTCATGCGCGACAGCAAGGCCACGTTCATCTGGGGCTGGTAAAAGCGAAAGCTGCCCCGGCCCCGTTCCTTGACGCGGTTCATGGCCGTGTCGGCCGACTTGATCATGTCGTCTAGCGTTTGCCCATCTGCCGGGAACATGGCCACGCCGATGCTGCAGCCCACCGAGAAATCCATTCCGTCCATGTGGAAGGGCCGGGCCAGGCTCTCCAGCACCCGCTGCGCCACCATCTTGGCACCTTCGGCATCGGCCTGGTGCAGGTACATCACAAATTCATCGCCTCCCAGGCGGCACAGCGTGTCGACATGGCGCAGGCAGTTCAGCATGCGCTGGCCCACCTCGACCAGAACCCGGTCGCCAAACAGATGGCCCAGCGAGTCGTTGATGTTCTTGAAGCGGTCCAGGTCCAGAAACAGGATGGCGAATTCGCCCGCGTCCCGCTCGGCCAGGCGCAGGGCAAAGTCCACCCGCTGCGACAGCATCAGCCGGTTCGGCAGGCCGGTGAGCACATCGGAATAGGCCAGTTGTTCGATGCGCTCATAGCTGGCCTTCTTCTCTGTCAGGTCTTTGAAGAAGCCAATGCTTTGCGTCACCAGGCCCTGGGCATCGCGCAAGGCCACCCACGACAAATGCACGACGCAGGTGCTTCCATCCCCGCGCTGGTGCAGGGCCTCGCCATCCCAGTGGCCTTCGCGGTGCCAGCCGCGCTGCACGCGGTTGAACAGCTCGCCGCCGCCGGTGTCCTGGAACAGGGTGGGTGCCATCAGCCCCATGCACTGCGCCTGGCTGAAACGGCTCAGGCGCTCGCAACTGGGGTTGACCGCCACAATCTGGTGCTGCGCGTCGGCAATGAATACCGCGTCCAGGCTGGACTCGAACACCTTGCCCGCCAGCTGCAACTGCGCCTCGGACTCGACGCGTTCGGTGATATCGCGAAACGAATACACCCGGCCAATCGAGCGCCCCAGGCTGATCTGGGGCCGCGTCACGCGCTCCAGAATCCGCCCGCTGCGCAGCAGCAGCATGTCGGTGCCCTGGTACAGCGGCGTGTTGACGATGAACTCCATGCGCCGCTGGTAGGCTGCAATATTCACCACCACCCGGGCCATGTGGGCGTACAGGGCGGCATCGTTATGCGGGTCCATCAGGGCTTCGGGCAGGTCCCAGAGCTCGGCGAACTGGCGGTTGCGTACCGTCACCACGCCGTCCAGGCTGCACACCAAAATACCGTCCACCGTGGACTCCAGCGTGGCCTGCATTTCGGCCAACACCAGCTCCAGGCGGTCTTCCGCCCGGCGCAGCGGACCGAGGTCGCGCAGGGCGACCACGTAGACCAGCACACCATCGCCCAGGCGCAAGGGGGTCACGCGGCGCTCCACCTGCAGGCTGCGGCCATCGGCATGCTGCACCAGGGTTTCAGAATGGATGTGTGCGTCCTGCGGCGCAAGGCCTGCAGCCGCGTCGGCCCAGAAATACAGGTCTTCCGGGGCCGGGCAAAGGTCGGTGACCGACTGGTCCTGCATCGCCTCCCGCGACAGGCCCAGCAGTTCGGCGGCGGCAGCGTTGGCCATCACAATGCGGCATTCGCCGGGTGCCACGATCCATACCGCATCGGGCAGGCTGTCGATCAACGCCCCCAGCACACCTGCATCCACCCTAAGCCCCTGGCCGGTCAGAGGTGACCACCCGCTCAAAAAAGTACGACACCCGCTGTCGGGGCGACAGGTAGTCCTGCACCGCACGTGGCAATTGCGAGGGCTTGAGACTGCGCCGGATGCCCAGCTCGGGGGCATGTTCCAGGTCCACCATCAGCGCCTCATCGCGCGGCACGCCGGCATCGAACACGATCACGTAGGGCTTCAGGGGCCGGGTCGAGTTGACCGACACCACCATCGCATAGCCGTCGTTCAGCAGTTGCACCACCGAGCCCGGCGGGTACACGCCCATCATGCGGATGAACGCGCCCAGCGTGGCGGTATCAAAGCGGGTCTTCATCTGCGCAAAGATCAGCGACAAGGCCTCGTGGGGGGTCATGGCGTTGACCAGCCGGGGCGGGTTGCACAGGTTGTCGTAGCGGTTTACCAGCGCCAGAATCTTGCCGCTGGCCGACAGATTGGCCCCCACCAGGCCCGAGGGGAAACCGCTGCCATCGGCCAGCTCG
Organism: uncultured Albidiferax sp.; assembly: GCA_963512605.1. Lineage (GTDB taxonomy): Bacteria > Pseudomonadota > Gammaproteobacteria > Burkholderiales > Burkholderiaceae_C > Rhodoferax_B. The sequence goes on from CAUPNG010000004.1 coordinate 218,059, forward strand.
TGGTGCTGGGCGATGGAGCGCAGCACGTCTTCCGACAGGCCCATGCGCCGCCCCATCACCAGGCTGTGCTCCACATGCTCCTGGTAGACCAACTGCTCGGAAGCCGAAAAACCGGGGTCCTGGTAACGCATGCGCTCGGCCATCTGGACCTTGCCCAGGTCGTGGAGCAGGGCCGCCACGCCCAGGTCGGTGAGTGCGGCTGCGGGCAGGCCCAAGGCTTTGCCCAGCAACAGCGACACCACCATCACGTTCACCGGATGTACCGCGCTGCGCTCGCCCATGGCCTCGGACAGCAGGCGGATGGCCGACTCGCCCTCGGCCAGGATGTCGTCCACACAGCCCGCCACCAGGGCTGTGCTTTCCTCGCGCATCTGCACCGCCCGGCTGCTGGCCTGCTCGACCACGCGGCGGTATTGCTGGGTGGCCTCGCCAAACCGGCGCTCGCACACGGCCAGGCTGCGGCGCTGGGCGGCCAAGCGCTGGGCACGCTGCAACCGCAACAACTCGGCCTCGCTCTGAACCGGGAGGGCTGGGCTTTCAGGTGCAGACGGATGGGCGGCTACGGGCCGGTTTACGGGGTCTTCTGGCGCGGTCAGCGGCGCTGGCTCACTGTCGGCGGGGGGATCACTCTGGTCCGGAAAGTACCGTACCTGGCTCACGCCCAAGGACATGATGGTCTTGATCTGGTCGGTCGACGTGATCTTGAAGCTGCCCTTGGGAAAAGGGTGGTCCATCCAGCCCAGGTCCAGTTGGATGAAAAGTCCACGCCGCAATTGGGCAACATCTATCCACCGAGAGGAAGTTTCTCCCATGGTTCAGGCGTGCGCAGCTATGGATTGCATTTTTTGATTATGCCGCCGGCAGGTGACATTTTGTTACCAAACGTGAAATAGTTCACACTAAAAGCTTTTACTTTGGGAGCACAAAAATAACAAAACAGCACGTTGGATGGCGGAAAGTACCAGCACCTGTAACTTCGTGTAATTTGGTTATCGTCCAAAGGACCGAGAACTTAAATCAAGTCGTCACATTTTGTGTATTGTGCGCGAAGGATATTTTTTTGCACTTTGCCCATGGCGTTGCGCGGTAACTCAGGCAAAACAAAGCAGTGCTTGGGGACTTTGAAGTTCGCCATGCGGGCCTTCAAGATGGCCAGGATCTGCACCGGGTCGAGCACCGCACCCGCCTGCGCAATCAGCAGCGCCACGCCCACCTCGCCAAAGTCGGCATGCGGCACGCCCACCACGGCGCTCTCGGCCACGCCAGGCAGTTCGTTGATGGCGGCTTCGATCTCGGCGGGGTAGACGTTGTAGCCCCCACTGATGATCAGGTCCTTGCTGCGGCCCACGATGTGCACATAGCCCCGCGCGTCAATCTGCCCCACATCACCGGTTTTGAAGAAGCCATCGGGCGTGAACTCTTCGGCTGTTTTTTCCGGCATGCGCCAGTAGCCCTGGAACACATTCGGCCCGCACACCTGGATGCCGCCGATCTCCCCCGTAGGCAGCGGCTGGTTGGCAGCATCCACCACGCGCAGTTGCACACCGGGCAGCGGGAAACCCACCGTGCCGCCGCGCCGCTCGCCGTCCTCTGCGCGGTAAGGGTTGGAGGTGAGCATGGCGGTTTCGCTCATGCCATAGCGTTCCAGAATGGTGTGGCCGGTGCGGACTTGCCATTCCTTGAAAGTGTCGATCAGCAGCGGGGCCGACCCGGCGATGAACAGGCGCATGTTGCGCGCCGCCTCGGGCGTGAGTCCCGGCTCTTGCAACAGGCGCACGTACAGCGTGGGCACGCCCATGAACACCGTGGCGCGGGGCAGCCATTCCAGCACTTGGCGCGCGTCAAATTTGGCGCACCACAGCATCTTGCAACCACTGAGCAGCGCGCCATGGATGGCCACAAACAGGCCATGCACATGGAAGATAGGCAGGGCGTGGATGAGCACGTCGCTGGGCTGCCAGCCCCAGTAGTCTTTCAGCGTGGCGGCGTTGCTCAGCAGGTTGCCGTGCGAGAGCATCGCGCCCTTGCTGCGCCCGGTGGTGCCGCTGGTGTACAGAATAGCAGCCAGGTCGTCGGCGCTTTTGGGGGCCACCGTGTGCTGGTCGCTGTGGTGCGCGGCGCGGTCCAGCAAGGAGCCGGTGCGGTCGCCGTTCAAGGTAAACACATATTCGGTACCCGCCATGAAAGCGATCTTGCTGACCCAGCCAAAGTTCGGTGCACTGCACACCACCACGGCGGGCTCAGCATTGCCGATGAAGTAGCGGATTTCATCGGCCTGGTAGGCGGTGTTGAGCGGCAAAAACACATAGCCTGCACGCAAGGTGGCCAGGTACAGCAGCATGGCCTCCACCGATTTATCCACCTGCACAGCGATGCGGGCCCCGGCGGGCAGGCCCAGCGAGGCCAGCAAGTTGGCCAGCATGGCGGTGCTGCGGTCCAGGTCGCGCCAGGAGTACTGCAAGCCGTTGTCTGTTTCTACCGCCATCGTGTCGAGGTCGGCGGGGAAAGCCGCGCGCAGAGCGGCAAACAAATTGTGTTGCGTCATTTTTTGTTGAGAGGAAATTACTTCAAGGCTTCCAGTGAAGCCACCAAATCGGCAAAGCGTTCGCCCTGCACCACCACATGCTCGCGCAAGGCGGCAGCGGCGGCATCGCCATCGCCCGCCAAAATGGCCTGCACCACGGCGGCATGTTCTGAAAACGAGGTATCCAGACGTCCCCGCACGCGCAGTTGCAGCCGCCGATAAGGGCGCAGTCGCCGGTGCAGCGACATCGCTTCTTCCTGCAAAAAGCCGTTGTGGCTGCCGCTGTAGATGGCACGGTGGAAGTTCTCGTTGCCGTAAAAGTAGGCATCGCTGTCGCCCGCCGCGCGGGCCTCTTCGCAGGCCGCATGGGCCTGCACCAGCGCCTCCCGCTCGGCCTTGTCCATGCGCCGCGCGGCCAGGCGGCCACACATGGCCTCCACCTCGCCCATCACCTCGAACATCTCGACCAGGCGGATCGGGCTGGCGCTTTTCACCACCGCGCCGCGCCGGGGCCGGATGTCGATCAAACCCTCGGCCGACAGCAGCAGCAGGGCCTCGCGGATGGGTGTGCGCGAGACACCGTAGCGTTCTACCAGCATGGCTTCGTCCAGCGCGCTGCCAGGGGGCAGCTCACCAGTGGCGATTTGCTCTTCGATCTTTTCGCGCAGCTGTTCAGAAATTTTCATGGGGCGAATTTTTACACCGATCGCCCAGCCTAGGGTAAGCACGGACTGTTTTAAATACACGCACAGTGATTTAATAAATACATTAAATAAACCAAAATATTTATTAAAGCCTGCCCACGGTACACCCCAGGAGACAACCCCATGACTTCATCCCCCCTCCAGCCCACCCGCCGAGCCGCCCTGGCTGTCGTTGCCGCCGGGCTGTTGCCCTGGCCTCTGAGCGGCCAAGCCCAGTCCGCCTGGCCCGCCAAACCGGTGACACTGATCGTGCCCTTCCCTGCCGGGGGCGGCACCGACACCTTTGCCCGCCCGCTGTCGGCGCAGTTTGCCAAGCTGTCGGGCAAGCCGCTGATCATCGACAACCGGGGCGGTGCCGGTGGCACGCTGGGGGCCAGCATTGCCGCCAAGGCCACGCCCGACGGCTACACCTATTTCATGGGCGGTACCCACCATGTGATTGCGCCGTCCATGTACCCCAAGCTGGACTACGACCTGGAGAAAGACTTCGTCGCCCTCGCCCTGCTGGCCAACGTGCCGCAGGTACTGGTGGTGAACCCGCAAAAAATCCCCGGTGACTTCAAAGCCTTCATGGAGCAGTTGCGCAAAAACCCCGGCAAGCTCAACTTTGGCTCGGCGGGCTCGGGCTCGGCCCACCACCTGGCGGGCGAGCTGTTCAAGATCCAGACCAAAACCTTCATCACCCACATCCCTTACCGGGGCGCGGGCCCGGCACTGCAAGGCTTGATTGCCGGTGACGTGGACATGGTGTTTGACGGCCTGGGTTCCAGCGCATCCCACATCAAAGGGGGCCGCATCAAGGCACTGATGGTGGCGGGCAACAAGCGCAATGCGGCTTTTCCCGACGTGCCCTGCGCCGCCGAGCTCGGCCTGCCCGACTACACCATGCACACCTGGTACGGCCTGTGGGCCCCCAAGGCCACGCCACCCGAAGTGCAAAAACAAATGCTGGAACAGATCCGCCAGGTTGGCGCGTCGGAAGAGATCAAAACCATCTGGGCCGGCAACGGGGCCGAGTTTGGCACCATGCCACCCGACAAGTTCCAGGCCTTCATCAGCTCCGAAATCAAGCGCTGGGCCAGCGTGGTGAAAACATCCGGCGCAAAGCTGGACTAAACCCATGGCCGCAAAAATCTGGAATACCCAAGCCACCAACCGCGCCCAGCGCTTGCAGCAGGCCCGGCAGACCCTGGGCACCAGCCTGGCGGGCAAAGTGGTCCAGGCGGCGGATGCCGTGCGCCTGCTCAGCGCCACCATCGCCAGCGGCGACCGCGTCTGCCTGGAGGGCAACAACCAGAAGCAGGCCGACTTTCTGGCCAAAACCCTGACGCAACTGAATCCCGCGCACATCCACGACCTGCACATGGTGCAGTCGGTGCTGGCCCTGCCCGAGCACCTGGACCTGTTTGAACTGGGCATTGCCAGCAAGCTGGACTTCTCATTCTCCGGCCCGCAGGCCGCGCGGCTGGCCCGGCTGGTGGCGGCGGGGCAGATCCAGATCGGCGCCATCCACACCTACCTGGAGCTGTTCAGCCGCTACTTTGTGGACCTGACCCCGCGCATCGCCCTGGTGGCCGCACACTCGGCCGATGCCCAGGGCAACCTGTACACCGGCCCCAACACCGAAGACACCCCCGCCATCGTCGAGGCCACCGCCTTCAAGAGCGGCATCGTGATTGCCCAGGTAAACGAGTTGGTAGACCGCGTGCCGCGCGTCGATGTTCCCGGCGACTGGGTGGACTTTGTGGTGTTGGCCCCCACGCCGAATGTGATCGAGCCGCTGTTTACCCGCGACCCGGCACAGATCAGCGAAATCCAGGTGCTGATGGCCATGGTGGCGATCAAGGGCATCTATGCTGAATATGGCGTGCAGCGGTTGAACCACGGCATTGGTTTTGACACCGCCGCCATCGAGCTGCTGCTGCCCACCTACGCCGAATCGCTGGGGCTGAAAGGCAAAATCTGCCAGCACTGGGCGCTGAACCCGCACCCGGCGCTGATCCCGGCTATCGAGGCGGGCTGGGTGCAGTCCATCCACTCTTTCGGCTCCGAACTGGGCATGGAAAACTACGTGGCCGCCCGGCCCGACGTGTTCTTTACCGGGGCCGATGGCGCGCTACGCAGCAACCGCGCCTTCAGCCAGGCGGCGGGCCACTACGCCTGCGACATGTTCATCGGCTCCACCCTGCAGATCGACCTGAATGGTCACAGCTCTACCGCCACCCAGGGTCGCATTGCCGGGTTTGGCGGCGCGCCCAACATGGGGGCCGATGCCCGGGGCCGCCGCCACGCCACCCCGGCCTGGCTGAAAGCCGGGGCCCAGGCCCGGTCCGGGCGCGGCGGGGTGGCGGCCATGCCGCGCGGGCAAAAACTGGTGGTGCAAATCGTGGAGACCTTCCGCGAACACATGCAACCGGCCTTTGTGGAAACCCTGGACGCCTGGCAACTGGCCGAGCAGGCCAAGATGGAGATTCCGCCGGTGATGATTTACGGCGACGACCTGACCCACATCCTCACCGAAGAAGGCATTGCCAACCTGCTGCTGTGCCGCACCGACGAAGAACGCGCCCAGGCCATCCGGGGCGTGGCGGGCTACACCCCCGTAGGCCTGGGTCGCGACCGCCGCATGGTCGAAAACCTGCGCGACCGGGGCATCATCCAGCGCCCCGAAGACTTAGGGATCGACAAGCGCCACGCCACCCGCGACCTGCTGGCCGCCCGCAGCATGCGCGACCTGGTGCGCGCATCCGGCGGCCTGTACAACCCACCCGAACGTTTCAGAAACTGGTAGACCACACAGAGCACTTTATGGAACAACTCCACTACAGCTTTGCGGGCCAGCACCGCCCGGCCATCCTCCAACCCGTGCTGGTCGGCGTGGTCGGCTCGGGCAACCTGGAAGTGCTGGTCGAAGCCGCCCCCGGCAGCGGCCAGTGCGCCCTGCACATCGACACTTCGGCACGCGGCTTTGGCACCATCTGGCAGGCCGTGGCCGAAGACTTCCACCAGCGCCACCAACTGGCCGACGTGCGCATCTCGGTCAACGACATGGGGGCCACCCCGGCGGTGGTCAGCCTGCGCCTGGACCAGGCCGTGGCCGAACTCCAAGGGGCCAGCACATGAACCAAAGTTTTTCCGAGTCCACCGCCCGCAAGCGCGTGCTGGGCCTGCTGGACGCGGGCACGTTTGCCGAAATTCTGGGCCCGGCCCAGCGCGTGACCAGCCCGCACCTGGCCTTGCTGGACGTGCCAGCCGCGTTTGACGACGGCGTGGTGGTGGGCAGTGGCCAGCTCGATGGCCAGGCGGTGCTGATTGCCGCACAGGAAGGTGCCTTCATGGGCGGCGGCGTGGGCGAGGTCCACGGGGCCAAGTTGGTCGGCCTGTTCCAGCGGGCCGTAGACCAACGCCCTGCCGCCGTGCTGCTGCTGGCCGAGTCTGGCGGCGTGCGCCTGCACGAGGCCAACGCCGGGCTGATCGCCGTGTCGGAAGTGATGCGCGCCCTGCTGGACGTGCGGGCTGCGGGCATCCCGGTGGTGGTGCTGATTGGCGGGGCCAACGGCTGCTTTGGCGGCATGGGGCTGGTGGCCCGCTGTGCCGACCACATCGTGATGAGCGACGTGGCCCGGCTGGCCATGTCCGGCCCCGAGGTGATCGAGGCCTCGCAAGGGGCCGAAGAATTCGACTCGCGCGACCGCGCCCTGGTGTGGCGCACCACCGGCGGCAAGCACCGCTACATCACCGGCGACTGCGACGCGCTGGCCGACGACAGCATGGCCGCCTTCCGCCAGGCCGCCATTGACAGTTTAACTAGCGCCCGCCCACTGACGCTGGACAGCCTGGAAGAAGAGCACCAGTTCTTATCCGAGCGCTTGCGGCTGGACGGCCACAGTGCCGATGCCCTGCCCATCTGGGCCCGCCTGGGCGTGCCCCAGCCCAACCAAGTGGCCGACATGGAAGCCGCAGAGCTCCGCACCTGGAAAGAAGCCGTATGAACATCGACACCCTGCTCACCGCCCTGTTCGGCAGCCAGCACCAGGTGCAGCGCCACGGCGACTTTCTGGCCGGAGATGCCACGCTGGACGGCCACACCCTGCGCGCCATCGGCACCACAGACCACGCCCCCATCGGCGTGGAACTGGCCCTGGCCCAGGCCCGCGAAGTGCTCGACGTGGTGCGCCACCACCCGGGCCGCCCCATCCTGCTGCTCATCGACACCCAAGGCCAACGCCTGCGCCACCGCGACGAGCTGCTCGGCATCAACCGCTACATGGCGCACCTGGGTTGCTGCATTGCGTTGGCGCGTCGCCAGGGCCATGCGGTGGTCGGGCTGATCTATGACCAGGCGCTGTCGGGCGGCTTCATCACCTCCGGGCTGATGGCCGATGCCTGCTACGCCCTGCCCGAGGCCGAAATCCGCGTCATGCGCCTGCCCGCCATGGCCCGCATCACCAAGATCGACGAGGCACGGCTCACCGAACTCTCAGAATCCAACCCGGTGTTTGCCCCCGGCGTGGCCAACTATGTGGCCATGGGTGCCGTGCGCAGCCTGTGGACCGGCGACCTGCAAGCCCATCTGCGCCAGGCGCTGCAAGATGCCCGCACACCGGACGCGCAACACGACCGCCGTGCCGCCGACGGTGCCGCCCGGGGGGGCCGCAAACTCTCCGCGCAGGTGAGTGCCCAGGTACGCCATGCAGGCACTGCGGCGTAACCAGCTGGTCTGGCTGCACGACCACGCCTGGGAGGCGCTGGCCGAGCGCCCCCGGGACGCGTCGGCACAGGCCACCCTCGCCTATTGGCAACAGCACCGGCTGCCGCTGGTGGTGTGCCGCCAAGCCGCGTGCCTGCCCAACCTTCGTGTATCGGTGGGCTTGGCCGCGCCCCGCAGTTGGGCAAGCAACAAACTGGCGCTGGACCTGGCACCTGAAGACATCCGCGCCCAAGGCGACTTCCCCAGCCTGCTCCAGGTGGCCCACGGCACGCCGTGGCAGCCCGCAGCGCAGGCCTTGACAGAGGCGCTCGAAACCCCAGCCCACGTCTACGGCTCCTACGGCTGGCAGCACCTGACCGGCCTGGACTACGTGCATGTCGCATCCGACATCGACCTGCACCTGCCCGTACCCCACATGGATGCCGCCCAGGCCGTGGTGGCGCAGCTGGAAGCCGCACGCTTACCCATGCGCATCGATGGCGAGCTTGTCTTTCCCGGTGGCCACGCCGTGGCCTGGCGCGAATGTGCCCGCCTGCTGCAAGGCCAGACCCGCAGCGTGCTGGTCAAAACCCGCCACAGTCTGCAACTGGCCGACCTGCCCACCCTGCGGGCGCTGACGGAGGCCGTATGCAGCATCTAAAAACCTTGGCACCACAAGCCGTGCGCGCCCTGTACCTGGAGCTGGCGCTGGAGCCCAAGCCCGGCCTCGTCAGCCTGCGCGACAACGGCAGCCACCACGACATGACGGCGCAGACCTTTGTGCGCAGCCTGTTCACCCTGCGGCACTACTTTGCGCACATGGCCCAGGCCGGTGCGGCCCACCAGCCGTTTGCAAATTTGGAAGCCTTGGGCCTGCAGGCCGAGGCCCGCATGCTGCGCGCCACCGGCGGCATCAACACCCACCGGGGGGCGATTTTTGCGCTGGGCCTGCTGTGTGCCAGCGCCGGAAGTCTGTCTACACAAGCTACTGCACACGACCTGCGCAGCGCCCTCGCCACCCACTGGGGGCCCGCCTTGCGCAGCCGCGCCGAGCGCGCCCGCCAGCGCCCTGCCACCACCCACGGCCAACGGGCGGCCCAGCGTTACCAGTTGCGCAGCGCGGGCGACGAGGCCGCAGATGGCTTCCCCACTCTGTTCCAGGTCACTCTGCCCGCCCTGCAAGCCGCCTACCGCCAGGGCCTGGGGGACAGGGCGGCGCGCATCCAGGCGTTTTTTGCCACCCTGGCCTGCCTGGACGATACGAACATGGTGCACCGGGGCGGCATGGAAGGCCTGCGTTTTGGCCAGCAGGCGGCGCGCCAGTTTCTGGCCGCTGGCGGCGCGGCGCGGCCCGACTGGCTGGACCACGCCCGCGCCCTGCACACGCAATTTGTAGCGCGGCGGCTGTCGCCCGGTGGATCGGCCGACCTGCTGGCCTGCGCCTGCTGGGTGCACAGCGTCTGCCTCCTCACACCACAAGCACAGCCCTGCCCGGCATGAGCTACGCGTTGCTCGTCCCCGGCCAGGGCAGCCAACACCCCGACATGCTGCCCTGGCTGGATACCCACCCCGCCACCCAACCTGCCCTGGCCGCCATGGCGCAGGCGATAGGCACAGACTGGCGCACGCGCCTGCCCGACCCCAACTTCTTGCACGCCAACGCCGTCGCCCAGCCCCTGGTCACCGGCACCGCTCTGGCCGCCTGGGCCGTATTGCAACCCTTGCTGCCCCCACCCGCCGCCGTGGCCGGTTACAGCGTGGGCGAGCTGGCCGCGTGGGCCTGCGCCGGGGTGTTCGACCCCGCCACCGCCCTGCACCTGGCGACCCAGCGGGCGGCGGCGATGGACCGTGCCGGGGCAGGCGCAGTGACGGGTTTGTTATCGGTATCCGGCTTAACCATGGAGCAGGTGGCCCCGCCCCTGGCCTGCGCCATCCGCCTGGGCCCCACGCACCACATCTTTGCCGCCCTGCGTGCCGATCTGGAAGCTGCCGAGCCGCAGCTCACCGCCGCTGGTGCGCAGTGCAAGCTGCTGGATGTGCGCGTGGCATCCCATTCGGCGTGGATGGCCTCCGCCACCGAGGACATGGCCGCGCTGCTGCACACCCTGCCCCTGGCCACGCCGCTGTGCCCGGTGGCCACCAACTTTGGCGGCAGCGCCACCCGGCGCGTGGACGTGCTGCGCCACAGCCTGGCCCAGCAAATCTCGCACACGGTGGAATGGGCCGCCTGCATGGAGGCCGTGGCCGAGCGCGGCGTGCGCTGCGTGCTGGAACTGGGTAGTGGCCGTGCGCTGGCCAAGCTGTGGTCGCAAAACCATCCTGGCATTGCCGTGCGCTCGCTGGAAGACTTCCGCAGCCCCGAGGCCGTGGCGGCCTGGGTGCGGCGCAATGCTATGCTTTAAATAGCTTCTACCGCCCATGGAATGGGCGGTAGAGGCCGATTTGGCTCTTATTTCTGCCGAGAGCCCAGCCAGGCCCACAGCCCGGCTCCGCCCAGAATCATCGGCACGCACAGCCACTGGCCCATGCTCATGCCCATCGACAGCAGGCCCAAAAACGCATCCGGCTCGCGGAAAAACTCGGCGATGAAGCGGAACACGCCGTAGCCAAACAGGAACGCCGCCGCCACCTGGCCCGGCGCACGCTCTTTGCGCGCATACAGCCACAGCAGCACAAACAGTAGCAGGCCCTCCATCAGAAACTGGTAGACCTGCGACGGGTGGCGCGGCAGCGGCCCGCCATCGCGGAACACCATGCCCCAGGGCAGGTCGGGCGCACTCAGCCGGCCCCAGAGTTCGCCGTTGATGAAGTTGCCCACGCGGCCTGCCGCCAGCCCGGTGGGCACGCAGGGTGCCACAAAGTCGGCCACCTGCCAGAACGGTTTTTTGCGCGACACACCAAACCACACCATGGACGTAATCACGCCCAGCAACCCGCCGTGGAAGGACATGCCGCCCTGCCACACATAAAACACCTCCAGCGGGTGGCTGAGGTAATAACCGGGCTTGTAAAACAAGCAGTATCCGATGCGCCCGCCCAGCACCACACCCATCACGCCCAGGAACAAAATGTCTTCCACATCCTTGGGCGCCCAGGCCTGGCTGCCGGTCAAGCGTGCAAACGGCGGGTGCCGCAGGCGGCGCATGCCCAGAAACATGAACAGCGCAAACGCGGCCAGATAGGTCAGGCCGTACCAGTGGATGGCCAGAGGGCCGATTTGCAGGGCGATGGGGTCGATTTGGGGGTGGATCAGCATGGGCGGTATTGTGACCGCTGCAGATGAAGGCTTTGTAGCGCAGCACCAGCACCAGCGGCAGCACGGAGCCAAAGTTGCCGGTGCATTTGCCCGACCCGCACCGCCACATCCTCCACCGCGCATGCAGGTGCCTGCCTATGGGGGGCCGAAATTCATCGCCAGACAGTTGCGCAACTGCAGCAGCACCGCGTCGTCAGCACGTGACTGCCGAAACGCCAGCACGATCTCGCCCAGCCCGCCCTCCCAAGGCAGGTCGATTACCTTGAGGGCCAAGGCAGGGCCCTGCTCCCGGGCCGCCGACTCCGGCGCAATGGTGAACAGGCTGCAGGCCGCCGCCACCCGCATGTTGGTCAGGAACGAGGTAGATGTGTAAACCACCGTGGGCGGTGCAATGTTGTGGGATGCAAAGAAACGGGTGAATGCGCGCGTCACCATCGAGTCCGGTGGTGGTAGCACCCAGTCGCGTTCGGCCAGCTCCGCCAGCGTCACGGTCTTGCGTTGGTGCTTGGGCACGGGGCCGATCAGCACCATGCGTTCGCGCCCCACCACCTCCACCACCACGCCGTCGGGACTCTGCTCCCCCGCCGACAGGTCGGGCCGCCGCGCCACCAGCGCATCCACCTGCCCGCTGCCCAGCATTTGCCAGAGTGCGTGTACGTTCGCTTCTTCCAGCACTACCCGGCTGTCCGGGGAGGTTTTCCGCAGGCGGGCCAGCGCCTGTGGCACCACCATGAGGCTGGCCATGGGCGAACATCCCAGGCGGATCACGGGGCGCGCGGGGCGGTGGGCTGCCGCCCATGCCATTTCTGCCTCGGACGCCATGGCACGCAGGTGGGCCAGAGCTGCCGCGCCTGCGGCTGTGAGGGACACGCCTCGGCTTTCCCGCACCACCAGCTGGATGCCAAAACTTTGCTCCAGCGCCTGCAAGGCCTGGGTCACGGCGGGTTGCGTCAGGTGCAGATGCTCTGCGATCTTGCCCAGCGTCTTGTGGCGTGCGACGAAATCGAGCAGGCGCAGGTCACGCAGGCGCATCTGGCCCAGCCGGGCGGGTATGTCTGGCATAAGAAAGCTTTATGTTTTCATTAAAAAGTATGTCTATTATTGATGACCACAAGTAACTATTCTTGGCGTTCTTGACAAAGGACTCCCATGCATAAGAGACAAGCGCCCAGGGTTGCGCGAAGAACCCTGCTGGTTGGTGGCGCTGCCGCCGCGTCACTGGGCTGGCTGGCCAGGCCTGCCGATGCCAGCACCCTCATCGAATCCGCCCGCATCGTGCTGGGCGCACCGGCTGGCGGGTCGGGCGACCTGATGGCCCGCAAGCTGGCCGACAAGCTGCGCGGCGTTTACGCTGGCTCGGTGGTGGTAGACAACCGCACCGGCGCGGGTGGCCAGATTGCACTGGCGCATGTGAAGGACACCGCCGGTGACGGCAGCGTCATCCTGCTCACCCCTTCATCCTTGCTGGCGCTGTACCCCTACACCTATCGCAAGCTGCCCTATCGCCCGGTGGAAGACTTCGCCCCCGTCACCCTCACGGCCTATGCCAACCACGCCCTGGCTGTAGGCCCGGCGGTACCGCCCAGCGTGAAGACGCTCAGCGACTTCCTGGCCTGGGCCAAGGCCAACCCGCAGAAGGCAAGTTACGGCTCACCGGCCTCGGGGGCCATTCCCCACCTGCTGATGGCCTACATCGCCCACACCACCGGCGCGCCGTTGACCCATGTGCCGTACCGGGGCTCAGCCGTGGCGTTGCAGGACCTGCGCGGCGGCACGCTGGCGGCCCACTGCGGACCGGCAGGTGTGTTCCTGCCCTTGCTGGGCACCGGGCAGGTGCGGCTGCTGTGTGTGTCGGGCGAAGAGCGCAGCAAGTTCGCCGCCTCGGTGCCCACCTTCCGCGAGTCGGGCATCCAACTCACGGCGCGCGAATGGTACGGATTCTTTCTGCCCGCCAAAGCCAGCAAGGACATGGTGGCACGCGCCAACCGGGCACTGCGCGCCGTGCTGGCACAGCCCGACGTGGCAAAGAACCTCGCGCAGTACGGCCTGGAGCCTGCCAGTTCCACGCCAGAGCAGCTCGCAGCCATGGTGGCGGCCGACTCGGAAGAGTGGCGCAGCGTGGTTTCCAAAATCGGCTTTACAGCGGAGTCCTGACCATGGGTTGCCCATTCCACACGGGGCGGGTCGAAGATTTCGATCCACTCCAGCCTGAAACCTTCGAGTCTGCGCATGCAGACTACGCCCGGCTGCGGGCAGAGCGCCCGGTGGCGCATTCCGATGCCTATGGCGGCTTCTGGGCGCTCACGCGCTACGCCGACATCGTGGATGTGCTGTCCGCGCCGCAACGCTACATCACCTCGGTGCAGAACGTGGTGCCGGCGGTGGCTTTCACCGGCCGCCGTCCCCCGCTGCACTTCGACCCGCCCCAGCACACACCGTACCGCGCGGTGCTCAACCCGCTGCTGTCCACCGAGGCGGTGGCACGGCTGGAGCCCACCATCCGTGCCTATGTGAAGGAAGAGCTGGACCCGCTGCTGTTGGCCGGTGCCTGCGACATCTGCAACGATTTTGGCAGCACCGTGCCCGTGCGGGTGTTCGCACGCTGGATGCAGTTGCCCGACGACCTGGAGGTGGAGCTGCGGGTGCGGGGCCCCGCGTTCATCCGGGCGGTGGAGTCGGGCGATGCCGATGCCATGCGCACCACCAGTCTGGCGCTGTACGAGGTGGCCCGTACCATGGTGGCCCGGCGCAAGCAGCACCCGGCCGACCCGAATGAAGACCCCACCAGCGCCATGCTGGCCGGGGTGACAGCCGACGGCACGCCTTTCCCCGAAGAGTTCGTGGTGGGCATGGTGCGGCAGGTGCTGGTGGTAGGCATCGTGGCACCTACGGTGCTGATGGGCAGCGTAGCCGTGCACCTGAGCCGCCACCCGGAACTGCACGCCCAGTTACGTGCCGACCCGTCGCTCATCCCGGCAGCGCTGGAAGAATTCCTGCGGCTCTACACGCCTTACCGTGGCTTTGCCCGCACCGCCAATGCCGACGTGGAGATCAACGGCCAACAGATCCTGGCGCGTGAACCCATTGCGCTGCTTTACGCATCGGGCAACCGCGACGAAGCGATGTTTGAGCGCCCGGACGAGTTCATCCTGCACCGGCCCAACATCAAGGAGCACATCGCCTTTGGTCGCGGGGCGCACTTCTGTGTGGGCACGGCGCTGGCGCGGCTGGAGCTGAACATCATGCTCGAAGCCCTGGTGCTGGGCACCACCCGTATCGAAGTCACTGGCGCTATCGAGATGTCGCCTTTTCCTGAACTCGGGCCTTGGGCTGTCCCGGTGAAATTACACACAGCCTGACGACAACACCAATACAACACGATTAGGAGACAACTATGCGGTGCACACAGCATCTGGTATCGGCCTGCCTGCTTTCCGCCGGGCTGGCACAGGCACAGACCCCCGGCACGTCCCATGTGACGCTGTACGGTTCGGTAGACGCGGGAGTGGCATTCATTGACAACGCGGGCGGCAAATCGCTGCAGCGGATCGATTCGGGTGCGCTCTATGCCAACCGGATCGGCTTTCGGGGCTCTGAAGATTTGGGTGGCGGCCTGAGTGCCGTGTTTACGCTGGAGACCGGCTTCAATGTGGACGACGGCGCGCTGGGCCAGGGCGGCCTGCTGTTTGGTCGCCAAAGTTTTGTGGGCCTGCGCGACAGCTGGGGCACGGTCAGCGTTGGTCGGCAGTACGACCTGCTGTACGCGGGCTCGCCCTTGCCGCTGGACATCGGTGCCCTGCTGCTGGGGGGCTTGGCCGGTGCCACAGGCGGCGCGGGCACGGCGGTGGACAACCATTCGGGCGGCGTGCGTTACGACAACTCCCTCAAATGGCAAGGCAAGTTCGGCCCATGGTCTGCAGGGGCCATGTATGGCCTGGGCAACGAAACAAGCAGCCAACGCATGCGCTCGTTTGCCCTGGCCTACCAGCAGCCGGGCGTGTGGGTTGGCGTGGGCCACACCCGCGACAATTTCAGCGCCCCCGCCGCCGGCAACCAGGTCACCATCGCATCGCTGAACTGGAGCGTGCTGCCCACCGACAAGCTGATCGTGACCCTGTCGGATGCCCGTGCCGCGCGCCCCACCGATTCCGGTTCCCGCAGCCGTATGGTGCAACTGGGCTGGCTGCACAACTTCACACCCAACTGGATGGTGGGCGTGGCTTACGGCCAGGCTGACACCCGTAACGCAGCCCGCACACCCGGCGATCTGCGCCAATGGGGGCTGGGCAGCCAGTACTTGCTGAGCAAGCGCAGCACCTTGTATGGGATAGCGTCCCGGGTCAACGCCTCGGGCAGTGCTGGCACGGCTTACAGCAGCATTCCCGGCATCGGTGCGCCCGCTGCGTCGCTGCGCTCGTCCGACGGCAACCAGACGGTGCTGAAGGTCGGCTTCCTGCACCGCTTCTGAAAAAAGAGTGCGGCCTTGCCCAGTAAAAAAGCTATTGAATAAATAGCTGCTTGCGCTTATGGAATAAGGGCTGGAGGCATAAAACACCCTCATTCCATGGCGCTGCGTCCTCAGCGCGTGGTGTAGCCGCCATTGGCAAAAATCGTCTGGCCGGTGATCCACCAGCCTTCGGTCACCAAAAACTTCACCAGCGGGGCGATGTCTTCGATGTCGGTGAGGCCCGTCTTGGAGTACTTGCCCAGCGCCGCCCCGGCCTTGTTGTAGGCCACCGAATCGGCGTTTTCCTGGCCGTAGAAGAACGGCGTGTTCATCGGGCCGGGGCCTACGGCATTGACCGAGATGCCGCGCTCGCCAAACTCCTTGGACGCGGCGCGGGTGAAGTGCTCTACCGGGGCCTTGCTGCTGGGGTAGATGCCGTAGTACGGGGTGTAGGCGGCCAGCAGCGAGCTGACGATGGTCACGATGCTGCCGCGCTCGTTCAGCGTGCGGCCGGCCTGCTGGATGAAGAAAAACGCGGCCTTGGAGTTGGCGGCAAAGCTCTTTTCGTAGTCGGCTTCGGTGAGCTCCAGGATGGGCTTTTTGATGACCACGCCTGCGGTGTTGATGGCGATGTCGGCGCGCCCGAAATGGGCCACGGTGGTGTCGAACAACTTCACGCAGTTGTCCACCACCGACAGGTCACCCTGGAAGCTGATGGCATCGGCCCCCTTGGCCTTGAGCGCGGCCACGGTGGCATCGGCTTCGGCTTTGGCGGCATCGCTGTTGTAGTGGACCATGATGCCCTTGGCGCCGCCGTCCACCAGCTGGTGGGCGATCAGCGCGCCCAGGTTTTTGCCGCCTCCGGCGATGATGGCCACGCGGCCTGCGAGTGTGGGTGCTGTCATGAAAATCCTTGAGGGAGTGGAAGAAACGCCCAGTCTATTAGCGCGGTAATGCGGCATTTATCCGCATTGGTTGGCTAGACTAGCCAGTAAATCCACCTAATCACCCAGGGCCTTATGGACCGCATCGAACAGCTCGCCATCTTTGTGCGCGTGGCCGAAACCGGCAACTTCACCCTCAGCGCCCAGCAGCTTGGCCTGCCCCGGGCGAATGTGTCGCTGGCCGTGCAGCAGCTAGAAGCCCGCCTGGGCGTGCGCCTGTTGCACCGCACCACCCGGCGCGTGTCTTTGACCCCCGACGGCGAGGCCCTGCTGGAGCGCGCCCGCGGCCTGGTCAGCGACCTGGAAGAACTGGAGCAGCAGTACCACCCGGTGCGCGCCACCGTGGCCGGGCGGCTGCGGGTGGACGTGCCCAGCCGCGTGGCCCGCTGCCTGATCGCCCCCGCCCTGCCCACGTTTTTTGCGCAGTACCCGGCCATCGCGCTGGAGCTGGGCGCCAGCGACCGCAGCGTAGACCTGGTGCAGGAAAACCTGGACTGCGCCCTGCGCGTAGGCCCCCTGCCCAGCAGCAGCCTGGTGGCCCGCCCGCTGGGGGCCTTTGCCATGGTCAACTGCGCCAGCCCCGCCTACCTGGCGCGCCACGGCACACCCACCCGCCCTGCCGACCTGGCCAGCCACCAGGTGGTCAACTACGCCCTGCCCGCCACTGGCCGCGTCGCCCCCTGGGAATGGATGGAGGGCGGCACGCTGCGCCAGCACAACCTGCACAGCCAGGTCACCGTGAACAACGCAGAAACTTACATCGCCTGCGCCCTGGCCGGGCTGGGGCTGGTGCAAATCCCCGCCTACGACGTGCGCCAGCACCTGGACAGCGGCGAATTGTTACAAGTGCTGCCCCAGGCCTGCGCCCCCGCCATGCCGGTGCACCTGCTCTACCCGCACCGCCGCTACCCCTCACCGCGCATGCAGGTGTTTGCCCATTGGCTGCAGGCGCTGCTGGCACCGCATTGCGCGGTGGGATCTTGAAGAAAACCGGTGCTTGTGCTTATGGAATGGGCGTGAGCAGCTACATTTTGTATAGTGGATTAAGCGTAATCACTGCCGGGTCAACACCATGTGCGTGGCCAGTGGCGAGCTCTCACACCGGGTGCAGGCGTAGCCCAGGGCAGGGAGGTTCACGCCTTCGAAGAGCCGCTCGCCCGCACCCAGCAGCACGGGGGAGATGGCCACGTGCATCTCGTCGATCAGGCGCTGGCGCAGGTACTGCTGGATGGTGTGAACGCCGCCGCCCACACGCACATCCTTGCCTTGGGCGGCTTCGCGGGCGCGCTCCAGTGCAACCTCAATGCCTTCGGTCACAAAGTGGAAGGTGGTGCCGCCTTCCATGACCAGCGGCGCGCGGGCGTGGTGGGTCAGCACAAACACCGGCACGTGGTAGACCGGGTTCTCGCCCCACCACCCGCGCCAGCTCTCGTCCGGCCACGGCCCGCGCACCGGCCCGAACATGTTGCGCCCCAGAATCCAGGCCCCGAAGTTCTGAAAACCCCGCGCGGCAAATTCCTCATCGAGTCCCTCCGTCGCTCCGCCCTCGCCACCGAACACGTGCTTCTGGAAAGTGCGTGTGGACATCGCCCAGCCATGCAGCGCGGTGCCACCCACGCCGAGGGGGTTGTCGAGATCCTGGTCCGGGCCTGCGCCGAAGCCGTCTAGGGAGATGGTGAAGCTTTCTACGCGGAGTTTGGACATGGGGGTTCTCGGGGGTGGGTAACTACGACACATGGCCTGTAAGGCCTAACGCCCAAGCTCCGCGGGTGACGGAAGCTCTTCACTGGTGCGACCTGTTCGGCTATGCATCATTTGGCGGTGTTGGCTTTTTATGCTTCTCCACTATTTGGGCGATCTCCGCATTGAGCCGAGCCTGTTCTACAGAAACTTTTGCGCGCTGCGCGCGCAACGCCTCTGCCCCTTTTGGATCGAAGCGATCGCCAACGTAGTTGGCCGAATTTTCGCCCGGGAAGTCTTCGAAGTATTCAGACCATTCACCCATGTGCTTCTCCTTATAAAGCTCGCCATACAGAGACACCAAAGTATCTCGCCAACATCGCATTTATCGTCTCAACCTGGACACCTAAATACTAGCCAAACCAGGTCCAGGCTTGAGCCTTCCTGTTTGGCATTATGTATACACGAGCCAAAAACGGCCCCAAAAATCAGGCTTAACGATACTCCAATATTGCCCTTCGAAAGCACGCCATGCCCCCCGGGGAATCCCCGCAAAGGCATACTCCCACCATGGCTTCTGGATCACCTCACAACCCGTCTCCCCCTCACCCCACCAGCACCTTCCGCCGTTGGCTGCGCTGGCCCCTGCGCCTGCTAGGCCTAGTACTGCTACTCCTCCTAGGCCCCATGGGCGTACTGGCATCGGGCACGCTGGATTTGCAAACTCCGTGGCACCAGGCCCGCAGCGATAGCACCGGCCAGACACCCGACCCGGCGGTGGAGCGGCGCGCCGTGGTGCAGGTGTTTGGGGCGCGCACGGTGCGCTGGCGCGGGGCTTTTGGCATCCACCCGTGGATAGCGGTCAAGCGCGCGGGCGCGGACCACTACACCACCTACCAAATCGTCGGCTGGCGCGCGCAAAACGGCCAAGAGGCGCTGGTCACCGGCAGCAGCAGCCATCCCGATGCCCGCTGGTACGGGGCCTATCCGCAACTGCTGGCGGACCACCGCGGTGTGGACGCAGAGGGCATGATCGATGCCATCGAAGCCGCGGTGGCCGACTATCCCTGGGGGCACGAATACCGGCTCTGGCCCGGCCCGAACAGCAATACCTTCGTCGCCTGGGTCGCCCGCCGCGTGCCCGCGCTGCACCTGGACCTGCCGCCCACCGCCATCGGCAAGGACTATCTGGGCCCCAACACCTTCTTCGGCCAGGCCCCCAGCGGCACGGGCTGGCAGGTGTCGCTGCTGGGCTTGGCGGGGGTGACGGTGGCGCGCGAAGAGGGCCTGGAGCTGAACCTGCTGGGGCTGGGCTTTGGCGTCGATGTGAATGACCTGCAGCTGCGGCTACCAGGCTTTGGCAAAGTGCCATCGTTTACGCAATAGCCAAATCTGCCCCTCGTGCTTATTCCATCGGCACGAGCAGCTATTAAAAGCAGAGCTACTGCGCCACAAACGCAATAAAACGCTCCAGCGCCGGGCTGGTGTGGGCGGCGGACCAGACCAGGCTGGTCTCGCACCCCGGCAGCGCCACCCCCGCCTTGCCTTTTTTGCCCGGCTCCACACTGCGGTACACCACCCCCGGCCGCTGGAACTGCGTAACGCTGTGCGGCACCCAGGCGCAACCCAGCCCGGCGGACACCAGGTTGACGATGGTCTGCATCTGGATGGCCTCCTGCGCCACCGTGGGCAGGTGCCCGGCGGCGTGGTAGGCAGCAAAGATCGCGTCATACAGCGAGGGCACGATGCGGCGCGGAAAGATCACCAGGGGTGCGTCCAGCACGGCGGCCAACGTGAGCCGGGGCAATGCGGCCAGCGCGTGCTGCTCGGGCACGGCCAGCACCAGCGGCTCCTGGTGCACGGTGTGGCGCTCCAGCCCGACCGGGGCGAAACCCGGGGCGTGCAGCATGAAGCCTGCGTCCAGCGTGCCCTGGGCAAAGGCCTGCAATTGCACGTCGCCGGTGGCCTCTACCAGCTCCATCTGCACCTGCGGATACAAGGCGCGAAAGCCGCGCACCCACTGCGGCAGCAGCGCAAATCCCACCGTGGACACAAAAGCCAGGCGCAAGCGGCCGAGCTCGCCCGCCTCTGCGGCCCGGGCGTGTTCGGGCAGGGCCTGTGCCCGTGCCAGCAGGTCCAGCACCTCGGGCAGTAGCGCCCGCCCGGTGGCGGTGAGCTGCACGCTGCGCTTGGTGCGGTCAAACAGGCGCACGGCTAGGCGCTTTTCGAGCAAGGCGATGGCCTGCGTCAGCGGCGGCTGGGTCATGTGCAGGCGCTGGGCGGCGCGGCCAAAGTGCAGCTCGTCGGCCAGCACGGCAAACTGGTTCCACAGGCGAAGTTCTATGTCATTCATATGCAGCACATATTAATACGTACTTAAAAATAGATTGGACCCGAGTTTTCGCCCGTAGCATACTCAGCGCTGCCAAAAAGCACCTCCCCACGACACAAAGAGACCCCCATGGAAACCAAACCCATCGTTTTGAACCCCCGCTCCAAGAACATCACCGAAGGCAAGTCGCGCGCGCCCAACCGCTCGATGTACTACGCCATGGGCTACGAAGAGGCGGATTTCAAGAAGCCCATGGTCGGCGTGGCCAACGGCCACAGCACCATCACGCCCTGCAACAGCGGCCTGCAAAAGCTCACCGACGCGGCCATCGCGGCGATTGAAGCCGCGGGTGCCAACGCCCAGGTGTTCGGCACGCCCACCATTTCCGACGGCATGGCCATGGGCACCGAAGGCATGAAGTACAGCCTGGTCAGCCGCGAAGTCATCAGCGACTGCATCGAAACCTGCGTGCAAGGCCAGTGGATGGACGGCGTGCTGGTGGTCGGCGGCTGCGACAAGAACATGCCCGGCGGCCTGATGGGCATGCTGCGCGCCAACGTGCCCGCCATCTATGTGTACGGCGGCACCATCCTGCCCGGCCACTACAAGGGCAAAGACCTGAACATCGTCAGCGTGTTCGAAGCCGTGGGCGAAAACGCCGCCGGCCGCATGAGCGACGAAGACCTGCTGCAGATCGAGCGCCGCGCCATCCCCGGCACCGGCTCTTGCGGCGGCATGTACACGGCCAACACCATGTCCAGCGCGTTCGAGGCTTTGGGCATCAGCCTGATCTACTCGTCCACCATGGCGAACCCGCACGACGAAAAGCTGAACTCGGCCCAGGAGTCGGCCCGCGTGCTGGTCGAGGCCATCAAAAAAGACCTGAAACCCCGCGACATCGTGACCCGCAAGTCGATCGAAAACGCCGTGGCGGTGATCATGGCCACCGGCGGCTCTACCAACGCGGTGCTGCACTTCCTGGCCATCGCCCACGCAGCCGAAGTGGAATGGACGATTGACGACTTCGAGCGCGTGCGCGTCAAGACCCCGGTGCTGTGCGACCTGAAGCCCAGCGGCCAGTACCTGGCTGTGGACCTGCACCGCGCAGGCGGCATTCCCCAGGTGATGAAGACGCTGCTGGCCGCCGGCCTGCTGCACGGCGACTGCATCACCATCACCGGCCAGACCGTGGCCGAGGTGCTGGCCGACATCCCGGACGTGCCGCGTGCCGACCAGGACGTGATCCGCCCCATCACCAACCCCATGTACGCCCAGGGCCACCTAGCCATCCTCAAGGGCAACCTGGCACCCGAAGGCGCGGTGGCCAAGATCACCGGCCTGAAAAAGCCCGTGATGACCGGCCCGGCCCGTGTGTTCGACGACGAGCAATCCGCCCTGAAAGCCATTCTGGACAACAAGATCGTGGCGGGCGACGTGATGGTGCTGCGCTATTTGGGCCCCAAGGGCGGCCCCGGCATGCCCGAAATGCTGGCCCCCACTGGCGCACTGGTCGGCCAAGGCCTGGGCGAGTCGGTGGGCCTGATCACCGATGGCCGCTTCTCCGGTGGCACCTGGGGCATGGTGGTCGGCCACGTGGCCCCCGAGGCGGCGGTGGGCGGATTGATTGCCTTCATCGAAGAGGGCGACTCCATCACCATCGACGCGCACCAGTTGCTGTTGCAACTCAACGTGGATGACGCAGTGATCGCCCAGCGCCGCGCCGCCTGGACGGCCCCCAAGCCCCGCTACACCCGCGGCGTGCAGGCCAAGTTCGCGTTCAACGCCTCCACCGCCAGCAAGGGCGCAGTGCTCGACGCGTATTGATCGGTCGCTAAGAAAAAAAGCCCAGGGCAGCGATGCCCTGGGCTTTTTTTGTGGGGGTGCCTGGGTTCAGCGCGGAGTCTTGCGCTTGGTGCCCAGAGCTTCCTTGTTTTTGTCGATGCGGGCCTGCTTGCGTGCTTCCTCGCGCTGCATCACTTTGCGCTTGGTGTAGCCGCTGGTGTCGGCCCACCACCACCACAGCACGGCCAGCATGAAGGGCGACATCACCAGGGTCCAGCTCCAGCCCGCCACAGGGGCGATGGCCATGTATTTCAGCACCAAGAGCAGCAGCCCGATTCCCAATAACAGCATGTTGGCCTCCTCTGGACGGATGCCCCGCAACCCTGCTGGGAAACCACCGCCCGATAAAATTCAGACTGTACTGCACCCTACAAGGAATCGATGAGACGCGCTTTGTTTACTTTGGCCTTGGTCGCCGCATGCACCACTTCGGCCCTGGCCAGCCCGGAACTCGCCAAGGCCAAGAATTGCATGGGCTGCCACACCATGGACAAAAAGGTGGTGGGCCCGGCGTTCAAAGACATTGCCACCAAATACCGCAGCAGCAAGGATGCCGCCAGCACCCTGGCCCTGAAAATCCGCCAGGGCGGCTCGGGCGTGTGGGGGCCGATGGCCATGCCCGCCAATGCCCAGGTGAACGAGGCCGACGCCCAGAAGCTGGCGGCCTGGGTGCTGTCGCTGAAGTAAGCACCATGCAACGCCGTACGCTCCCACTTTTCTTCGCCTGCATGGGCGTGCTCCTGGCTACCGGGGCTAGCGCACAAAACATACAAGATGCAGAAGCCACCGCCTGGCAGGCACTGCGCGAGGGCGCCATCGTGCTGTTTCGCCACGCCAATGCACCCGGCGTGGGCGACCCACCAGGCTTCAGGCTGGGCGATTGCAGCACCCAGCGTAACCTGGATGCCACCGGCCAGGCGCAGGCGCGCCAGATTGGCCAGCAGTTCCAAAAGCGCCAGATTGCCGTGGGCAGCGTGCTGAATTCCGAATGGTGCCGGGCCCGCGACACGGCCATGCTGGCGTTTCCCGGTCGGGCGCAAGACCAGCCGGTGTTCAACTCATTCTTCGACAACGCGGCCAGCGCCGCCCCGCAAACTGCCGCCGCCCAAGCGCAGCTGCTGGCATGGCAAGGGCCCGGCGCGCTGGTGGTGTTTACCCACCAGGTCAACATCACCGCCCTCACCCGCATCGTGCCCAGCTCGGGCGAGGGCGTGGTGCTGCACCGGGTGGGCAATGGCCTGCAGGTGGTGGGGCGCGTGCAGCCCGGAACACCGTGACCGAACTCCCTAGCCTTCCCCCGGGCCTCATAGCCGTGACGGGCGACGAAGGCACAGGCAAAACCCACTACCTGCGCCATCTTGGAGCAAACGGTGCGCTGTGGCTAGATTTGGCTTTGCCCGGCCAGGACGACCAGACTCCGCAAGAGATATGGACGGCGATGCAACAGCGCAGCCCGCACTGGGATGCCGGGCTGCACCAGCAGTTGGTAGAGGCCTTGCTGCTACAGCCCCACCAGGGCAAAAAACTCTACATGCTGTCGGCAGGCAGCCGACGCAAAACGGCGCTGGCAGGCTTGCTGGCCTGCGGGGCGTTAGTAACCTGCCTGGACCAGCCCTTTGCGGCGCTGGACGGGGCTTCGATCCGGGTGGTCAACGGGCATTTGCAAGCCATGGCCGACCACCCCACCCGCACCTGGGTGGTGGCCGATTACGAGGCCCATCCCCAACTGCCCTGGCGGCAGGTGGTTTCGCTGGATGGCAGTCGCTGAACAGATTGCTATTTTTTCAGTAGCTGCTCACGCCCATGGAATGGGCGTGAGCAGCCTAAAAGACCTATAAAGATCAGTAGGCTTGGCCCAACTGGCCCAAGATGGCCGGGTTCTCCAGGGTGGAGGTGTCTTGCGTGACCGCCTCGCCCTTGGCCAGGTTGCGCAGCAGGCGGCGCATGATCTTGCCGCTGCGGGTTTTGGGCAGGTTCTCGCCGAAGCGGATGTCCTTGGGTTTGGCGATGGGGCCGATTTCCTTGGCCACCCAGGCGCGCAGCTCGTTGGCGATTTGCTTGGCCTCGTCGCCGGTGGGGCAGCCGCGCTTCAACACCACAAAGGCGCAGATGGCCTCGCCGGTCAGGTCGTCCGGGCGGCCCACCACGGCGGCTTCGGCCACCAGGGCGGTGTGCGACACCAGGGCGGATTCGATCTCCATGGTGCCCATGCGGTGGCCCGACACGTTCAGCACGTCGTCGATACGGCCGGTGATACGGAAGTAGCCGCGGTCGGCACTGCGTACTGCGCCGTCACCGGCCAGGTAGATGGTGCCGCCCATTTCCTCGGGGAAGTAGCTCTTCTTGAAGCGATCCGGGTCGTTCCAGATGGTGCGGATCATGCTGGGCCAGGGGCGCTTGACGACCAGCAGGCCGCCGGTGCCGTTGGGCAAGTCGTTGCCCACTTCATCGACGATGGCGGCCATGATGCCGGGCAGCGGCAGCGTGCAGCTACCGGGCACCAGGGGCGTGGCACCGGGCATGGGCGACATCATGTGGCCGCCGGTTTCGGTCTGCCAGAAAGTGTCGACGATGGGGCAACGCTCATGGCCCACGTTCTTGTAGTACCACATCCAGGCTTCGGGGTTGATGGGCTCGCCCACCGAGCCCAGGATGCGCAGGCTGTCCAGGTTGGAGCGGTCGGGGTGGACTTTTTCGTCCGCCTCGGCGGCCTTGATCAGCGAGCGGATGGCGGTGGGCGCGGTGTAGAAAATCGTGCACTTGTGGCGCTCGATCATCTGCCAGAAGCGCCCGGCGTTCGGGTAGGTGGGGATGCCTTCGAAGATGATCTGCGTGGCACCGGCGGCCAGCGGGCCGTAGGCCACATAGGTGTGGCCGGTGATCCAGCCGATGTCGGCGGTGCACCAGAACACATCGTCGGGCTTCAGGTCAAAGGTCCAGTCCATCGTCAGCTTGGCCCACAGCAAATAACCGCCGGTGCTGTGCTGCACGCCCTTGGGTTTGCCGGTGGAGCCGGAGGTGTAGAGGATGAACAGCGGGTGCTCAGCCCCCACGGCCACCGGCGGGCAGTCGCTGCTTTGGCCGGCCACGGCCTGGGCAAAGGTCTGGTCGCGCCCGGCCACCATGGCGCAGGCGGTGGCGGTGCGCTCGTACACGAATACGTTCTTGATCGACTCGCAGCCGCCCAGGGCGATGCCTTCGTCGACGATGGCTTTCAGGGGCAGCTCTTTACCGCCGCGCATCTGGAAGTTGGCGGTGATGACGGCCACGGCACCGGCATCGATGATGCGTTCGTTCAAGGCCTTGGACGAGAAGCCGCCAAACACCACGCTGTGGGTGGCACCGATGCGGGCGCAGGCCTGCATGGCGATCACGCCTTCCAGCGTCATGGGCATGTAGACCAGCACGCGGTCGCCCTTTTGGATGCCTGCGGCCTTGAGCGCGTTGGCAAACTGGCTGACCTGGGTGAGCAGCTCTCTGTAGGTGGTCTTTTTGACCGTGCCGTCGTCGGCTTCGAAGATCACCGCCGTCTTGTTTTCGGTGGGCGTGCCCATGTGCTTGTCGAGGCAGTTGGCCGAGGCATTGAGTTCGCCGTCGGCAAACCACTGGTAGAAGGGTGCGTTGGACTCGTCCAGGGTCTGGGTAAAGGGTTTGTTCCACAACACGTTTTCGCGGGCCAGACGGGCCCAGAAGCCTTCAAAGTCGCTTGCCGCCTCGGCACACAGGGCGTTGTAGCCATCCATGCCACTGATACGGGCCGATTTTTGCATCGCCTCGCTAGGGGGGAACACGCGGTTTTCAATCAACACGGACTCAATGGCAGAACTCATGGGTTTGTCTCCTCGATGGATGGAATTAATTGTGGCTGGCGTTAATGTCGGGCTTGGCTCTTACGTATTGCTGACTTGGAAAAACGGTACAAACCCTGATCCTACAATCCAACTTTGCAGTTAACGCCCCCAAACCCCAAAAATGTCCGAATCTACCCCCCCAAAAACCCAGCCCCTGCGCCCCCTGCCCCGCTTTATTTTTGCCAGCCGCTGGCTGCAGTTGCCGCTGTACCTGGGTCTGATCGCGGCGCAGGCGGTGTATGTCATGCATTTTCTGGTGGAGCTGACGCACCTGGTCGAGGCCGCCTTTGGCAACCAGGCCGCGTTGCAGGCCCTGGTCAGCAGCATTGGCTACAAAGATGCGGGTGCCCCCAGCGCCCTGAATGAAACCATCATCATGCTGGTGGTACTGGCGCTGATCGATGTGGTGATGATCTCCAACCTGCTGATCATGGTGATTGTGGGCGGCTACGAGACCTTTGTGAGCCGCATGGACCTGGACGGCCACCCTGACCAGCCCGAATGGCTGAGCCATGTGAACGCCTCGGTACTGAAGGTGAAGCTGGCGATGGCCATCATCGGCATCTCGTCCATCCACCTGCTGAAAACCTTTATCAACGCGGCCAACTACGATGCCAAGGTGCTGCTGGCGCAAACCGGCATCCACGTGGTGTTCTTGCTCAGCGCGCTGGCGATTGCCTATACCGACAAGCTGCTGACCGCCACCTACAACTCGGGTCGGCACGTTTAACCGGGATCAAGCCCCACCGGGCACCGGGTGGATACGCCGTCGCTCTGGCCGCCGCTCGGGCCGCTGCTTGCGGTCTTGCAGCCACGGCACAAAGGCCTCGGCGGGCATGGGGCGGGCAAAGTAATAGCCTTGCAGCTCGTCGCAGGCCAGGGCCTTGAGCTGGCCCGCCACCTCGGCCAGCTCCACCCCTTCGGCCACCACCTTCAGGCCCAGGGTGTGGCCCAGGGCGATGATGGCGCGGATGATGGCAAGATCGGTAGGGTCGGTCAGCATGTCGCGCACAAAAGACTGGTCGATTTTCAGCTTGTCGATGGCAAAGCGCTTGAGGTAGGCCAGGCTGGAATAGCCGGTGCCAAAGTCGTCGATCGACAACTGCACGCCCAGGGCTTTCAGCGCCGCCAGTTGCTCCACCGCCAGGCTGGTGTTGTCCATCAGCACCGATTCGGTGATCTCCAGCTCCAGCGCGGCAGGCGCTATGCCGTGGTCTTGCAGGCACTGCTGGATCTGCGGCACCAGATCGGCATCCACCAACTGCAGGGCCGACAGGTTCACCGACACCGTCAACGCGGCAAAGCCCTGCGCATGCCACTGCGCCAGTTGCCCGCAGGCCTGCTGCAGCACCCAGGCACCGATGGGGCGGATCAGGCCGGTTTCCTCGGCCACCGGAATGAAGCGCCCGGGTGGCACCGAGCCCAGCACCGGGTTGTCCCAGCGCAGCAAGGCCTCCACGCCCACCACCTCCAGTGTCTCGGCGTGGACCTTGGGCTGGAACTGCAGGCTGAATTCGCCGCGCTCCAGGGCCTGGCGCAGTTGCTGCTCCAGCGCCTGGCGCTGCTGGGCCAGTTGCTCGATTTCGGGCTCGTAAAACCGCGCCATGTCGCGCCCGGCGTTTTTGGCGGCGTACATGGCGGCATCGGCGCGGCGCATCAGCAGGGGCAGGTCCAGGCCGTCGTCGGGGTACAGGGCCACGCCCACGCTGCACGAAACCTGCAGGTCGTGGCCATCGACGTGGTGGGTCTGGCGGATCAGCGGGATCAGGCGGCGCTCTACCGTTTGCTGCACTTCCTCGGGCCCGGCCACGCCGCGCAGGATCACCACGTACTCGTCGCCCCCCAGGCGGCTCACCGTGTCGATGCTGCGCACCGCCTGGCTCAGGCGGCTGGCCACCGAGCGCAGCACGCCGTCGCCGATATGGTGGCCCAGGGTGTCGTTGATGGTTTTGAAGCGGTCCAGGTCGATGAACAGCACGGCCACCTGCTCGCCGCTGCGCTGCGCGGCCTCGATCGCGGCCTCCAGCCGGATCACGCACAGCGCCCGGTTGGGCAGCTCGGTCAGCACATCGTGCTGGGCCAGAAACTGCACCCGCGCCTCGGTACGCTTGCGGTCGGTGATGTCCACCGAGATGCCGATGTACTGCGACACCGCACCAAAGCGCGAGCCGTCACGCACCGCCGAAATCATCAGCCAGGCCGGGTAGGTTTCGCCCGAGCGCTTGCGGAAATGCACCTCGCCCTGCCAGGCATCGCGGTCTTGCGACAGGCTGTTGAGGCTTTGCTCCACGGTGGCCGCCTGGGTGCCATCCAGCAGCACGCTCAGCGGCTCGCCAATCACCTCGTAGAAGTCGTACGAGGTGCTGCGGCAAAACGCCCGGTTCACGCTCAGAATCTTCTGCTGCCCGTCCATGATGATGATGCTCTCGCTGGAGGCCTCGAACACCTTGGCCCACAGCTCCAGGCGGCGCTCCATCACCTTGAGCACATTGATCGGGGTAAAGGCCGTGAGCACTGCGTCCCGGCCCTGGAACTGCAACCTGCGCGCCGACAGCACCGCCCATGAGGGCTCGGCCCCGCCCAGCCAGCGCACCTCGAACTCGTCCACTTTGCCCTGGTCCGACAGTTGTTGAAAGAACCGCCCACGCACGCCCGGCTCCAGCCCGGCGCGCCAGGGGTCGCGGGTCTGCCCGGCCAGCCACGGCAGGGCCGGGGCATTGGCGTGCAGCACCTCGTGGTCGGGCACCGAAGTGACGAGCAGTGCAATCGGAATCGCCTCCACCAGCGCCTGCTGGGCCTGGGCGGCGCGGCTGCGGGCGGCCGCCTCTTGCCCGGCCAGGCGCTGCTGGTCCAGCTGGGCCAGCATGCCGTTGAAGGCGGTGACCAGTTGGCCGATTTCGTCGCGGCTGTGCCACTCGGCCCGGTGCGTATGGTCGCCGGTCTGGCGCACCGCATCGGCCACCGCCGCCAGGTTGGTCAGGGGCCGGGCGATCTGGCGGGCTACGGCGTAGACCAGGCTCAGAATGCAGCTCAGCAGCAAGAACGCCGTGCCCAGGTGCAGCCACATGCGGTTGAACAGCGCGTCCACCCGCTCGTGCAGCAGCCTGTCCAGGTCGGTGGCGGTGCGGGCCCAGGCATCGGTCAGCGCCAGCAGCGATTCGCCGTAGTGCTGTTGCAGCAACTCCAGGTTGCGCGGGTTGGCATCGCCATCGGCCAGCAGCTGCACCGCCGCCAAAAATTCGCCTAGCCGGGCCTCCAGCAGGGTGCGGCTGGGCTGCAGCGCGGCGCGCTGGGCCGGGCTGCCTGCGGCAAAGGCCTGGGTGTAGTCGGAGCGGATCCCCAAGGCCACGGCATCCAGCCGCCCGGCCAGGATCAGCAGCTCGGTGCGCCGGTCTTGCACACCCGACGGAATCGCCACCGCCGAAGGCACCCTGGGCAGGATGCGGATGGTGTCGTTCAGCACCTCCAGCAGCTCGGGAAAGCGCAGCACCACCAGCGACATGGCGTAGTAGCTGTCCAGGTCGGGGTCGAGGATCAGGTTGGACTGGTTGCCCACGGTGGTCAGCAGTTCGCGGGCCTGGCGCAGCATGGGCTTCAAGGCATTTTGGTGCTCAGCCGGACGGGTCTCGGCGTTGAGCTGCTGCCAGCTGTCCACAAAGGCCTTGCTGGCCTGGGCAGTCTGCAAAGTGTCGTCGTGGCTCACACGCAGGAGGTCCAGCCGCAGCAATGCCACCGATGCGGGCGGTGCACCACTTTGGGGCGGAAGAAAAGGCTGCATGAGCACATCACGCACCGCCGCGCTATAGGCCGTGCCGACGATCTCTTTGCGGGTGAAATCGATGGACTGGAATTTCTCGTGGATCAGGATGCTCGACACGTAGATCACGGCGGTCAGGTCGAGCAGATAAATCAGCGTGAGTTTGCGCCCCACGCTCAGGCGGCCCAGCCAGCGGGTGAAGGCCTGGGTCGGCTTCAAACTCACCGGCACCGTGCAGGCCCCAAGGGCTGCACGGTGCGCGTCTGTGCTTCACAGCAACATCGCATCTCAGTGGGTTACCGGCACCAGGAATTCGCGGCTGATATGCGCGCCCAGCTCGTTCACGCGGTCCAGGAACTGCGTCAGGAAAGCGTGCAGGCCGGTAGCCAGGATCTCGTCAATGCGGGCAAACTGCAAGTCGGCGCGCAGCTTGCCGGCGCGGCGCAGGGTTTCGCTGTTCGGGTTGTTGGACACCAGCGACAGGTTGCTCAGCACCTCGTTCAGGCTGCCGTGCAAGGAGCGCGGCATGTCGGCACGCAAAATCAGCAGCTCGGCCACGCGCTCGGGTTTGATCACGTCGCGGTACACCTTGCGGTACACCTCGAAGCCCGAGACACTGCGCAAAATCGCGCTCCAGTGGTAGAAGTCGTACTCCTGGTCCTTCTCGCTGGCGGCACCAAAAAAGTCGCTTTGCACCGCGTGGAACTTCACGTCCACCAGGCGCGCCGTGTTGTCAGCCCGCTCCAAAAAGGTGCCCAAACGGGTGAAGTGGAAGGCCTCGTCCTGCAGCATGGTGCCCAGCGTCACGCCGCGCGACAGGTGCGAGCGGAACTTGACCCACTCGAAGAACTGCGCCGGGTCGGCCTCGAAATCGCCCGCCTTGAGCATGCGGTTGACTTCCAGCCAGGTGGTGTTGAGCGTCTCCCAGACTTCGGTGGTCAGGGTGCCGCGCACGGCACGGGCGTTTTCACGGGCGGCCCGCAGGCAGGAGATGATGGAGGACGGATTTTCTTCGTCCTTGACCATGAACTCCATCACCGCCTTGGAGGTGATTTCGCCATGCTTGGCGATGTAGGGCTGCAGCAGTTCGCTGATGGACAGCAGGCCTTGCAGGCCCACCTGGGCGACGGCGGCCGACTGGGGCAGAAGCGCGGTTTGGTAATTGATGTCCAACATCCGGGCGGTGTTTTCGGCGCGCTCGGTATAACGGGACATCCAGAAGAGATGGTCGGCGGTGCGTGACAGCATGTTTATTGTTCCTGTGGTCTGTTGTCTACGATTGGGACTGGATTTGGGTCTCTGGCGGGATCACGGGCACCGTCGCGGGCACGGCATCGTCTTCCAGAATCCAGGTGTCCTTGGTGCCACCGCCTTGCGATGAGTTGACCACCAGCGAGCCTTCTTTCAGCGCCACGCGGGTCAGGCCGCCGGGCACGGTCTGCACCGTCTTGGCCGACAGCACATAGGGCCGCAGGTCGATGTGGCGCGGGGCAATGCCGCTCTCCACAAACGTGGGGCAGCTGGAAAGGCTGAGCGTGGGCTGGGCGATGTAGCCGCTGGGGTTGGCCAGCAGGGCCGCACGGAATTCCTCGATCTCGGCCTTGGTGGAGGCCGGGCCGACCAGCATGCCGTAGCCGCCTGCGCCGTGCACTTCCTTGACCACCAGGTCTTTGAGGTTGGCCAGCGTGTACTTCAGGTCGTCCGGATTGCGGCACATGAAGGTAGGCACGTTGTTCAAAATGGGCTTTTCACCCAGGTAAAACTCGATCATCTTGGGCACGTAGGGGTAGATCGACTTGTCGTCGGCCACGCCGGTGCCCACGCCGTTGCAGATGGTCACGTTGCCTGCGGTGTAGGCGGCCATCAGGCCGTCGCAGCCCAGGGTGGAGGTGGGGCGGAACACCTGCGGGTCGAGGAAGTCGTCGTCCACGCGGCGGTAGATCACGTCCACGCGTTTCGGGCCGCGGGTGGTGCGCATGTAGCAGAACTTGTCTTTCACAAACAGGTCTTGCCCTTCGACCAGTTCCACACCCATTTGCTGGGCCAGAAAGGCGTGTTCGAAGTAGGCGCTGTTGTACATGCCGGGGGTCAGCACCACCACGGTAGGGTCAGAGGTGGCCGCGGGTGCCGAGGCGCGCAGGGTTTCCAGCAGCAAGTCGGGGTAGTGGGCCACGGGGGCCACGCGGTGGCTGTTGAACAGGTCGGGGAACAGCCGCATCATCATCTTGCGGTCTTCCAGCATGTAGCTCACGCCGCTGGGCACACGCAGGTTGTCTTCCAGCACGTAGTACTCGCCATTGCCCTGGGCATCGGGGGCGCGCACGATGTCCACGCCGGAGATGTGCGAATAGATGTTGTTGGGCACGTCCACGCCCATCATTTCGGGGCGGAACTGGGCGTTGTTGATGACCTGGTCGCGCGGGATGATGCCGGCCTTCAGGATCTCCTGGTCGTGGTAGACGTCGTGGATGAAACGGTTTAGCGCGGTGACACGTTGCACCAGGCCTTTTTCCATGCTGCCCCATTCGTGGGCCGGGATGATGCGGGGGATCAGGTCGAAAGGAATCAGGCGCTCGGTGCCCGAGCCGTCTTCGTCTTTGGCGCCGTACACCGCGAAGGTGATACCCACGCGGCGGAAGATCATTTCTGCTTCTTCGCGGCGCTTGGCCATCATGTCGCCAGGCTGCTTGGCGAGCCAGGCATCGTAGATTTTGTAATGGTCCCGGATCTGCTTACCCTCTGAGAAAAACTCGTAGGGCAGCCCTGTGTACATCTCGTCAAATTTTTGCATAAATAAGTCCATCTCCTGATAACAAAGCATAGCAAGTAGCGCGCCAGGTTGGTGCAAAAACAAGCGGTCGGTGGGGTGTGCGGGCCTGTCCCGGCATCTGTGCTGGCCTCTTTGTCACCTCCACGGCACCCATCGTAGCGCTGTTTACGGGCTTGTCTTACGGCGGATGGTGTTGCCAGTAGCGCGGATCGACCTGGCGCTCACAATGCATCTGGGTGGGTGCGGTGGATTGCCAGATAGCGGCACCGCAGCGGCTGCTGTCCACCATGGCGATGCCACGCGCCTGGTAGCGCTCGCGTACCGGCGGCGCGGGGTGGCCAAAGCGGTTGCGGTATCCGGCCTGCACCAAGGCAAAGCGGGGCCGCACCGCGTCCAGAAAGGCCGGGCTGCTGGAGGTCTTGCTGCCGTGGTGCGGCACCAGCAACACGTCGGCCCGCAAAGGGGCCTGGCGGGCGAGCAGCGCAGCCTCTTGCGGCTGCTCGATATCGGCCACAAGTAACGCCGTGTAAATACCGTTTGAGATGCGCAACACGCAGCTCAAAGCGTTGGGTTTTTGCACGCTGTCGTAGTCGGTGGCCTGTGGATGCAGCACCTCGAACTGCACGCCGTCCCAGGCCCAGCTTTGGCCCGCCACGCAGCGTTGCGCGGCCCGTATAGCCTGCAGTGGGTGCCCCCGTTCCATGGAGCTCAGCAGCCGGGCCTGTGGCTGGGTAGCCAATAGGCTGGCCGCTCCGCCGCTGTGGTCGCTGTCGCGGTGGCTGACCACCACCGTGTCCACCCGTTCGCCCAGCGCCCGCAGCAGCGGCACCAGCACCCGCTGGCCCGCGTCGCTGTCCAAACCGAAGCGCGGGCCGGTATCAAACACCAGGGTATGCGTTGCAGTGCGCACCAGCACGGCGTTGCCCTGCCCGATGTCGGCAGCCAGCAGCCCAAAATGCCCCAAGGGTGGGCGTGGCGCTTGCCACAGCAGCACCGGCAACAGCAGCGGCACGCCCAGCGCCCGCCAGGCCCAGGGCAGGCGCAGCACCAGCAATACAGCACCCAATATGCCTCCAGCGCCCATCCATAGCGCAGGAGCAGCTACGGAAACAGTAGCAAATGGCCAATCTACCAGTATCTGCAGCAGCCAGCCCAGCGCGTCAATGGCCAGTGCCGCCGCCTGCCACAGCGGCGGCAGCAGCACGCCCAGCATGCACAGCGGCGTGACCACCAGCGTGACCCACGGGATCGCCAGCAAATTGGCCAGCAGCCCCACCACCGACACCTGCTGGAACAGCAGCAGCGTCAGCGGGGCCAAGGCCAGGGTGATGCTCCACTGCTGCCGTAACATCAAGCCAAATCGGCCTCTAGCGCTTATGGAATCGGTGGAAGAAGCTCCTGAATCTATAGCAAACAGAACCGCCACCGCCACAAAGCTCAACCAGAACCCAGCCTGCAGCAAGGCATAGGGGTCGATGGCCAGCACCACCGCGCAGGCCAGCAGGCACACCGAGGGCCAAGGCCATTGCCGCCCGCTCACCCGCAACACGCCCATGGTGGCCAGCATCCAGATGGTGCGTTGGGAGGGCACACCCCAGCCGCTGAACACCGCGTAAGCCGTGGCCAGCAGCACGCCGCCGACCAGCGCCACCTGCGGCACCGGCCAGGCTTCGCCCGCGCGCCCGCCCAGCACATCGCTGCGCCGCCACAGCCAGCCCACGGCAGCGGCGGCCAGCCACGCAAACATGGTCACGTGCAGGCCGGAGATGCTCATCAAATGCGCCACGCCCGTGGCCCGGAACAGGTCCCAGTCGGCGCGCTCAATGGCGTTCTGGTCGCCCACCACCAGCGCGGCGATGACCCCGGCCAAATGCCGGTCGGCCACGTGCAGATAGATGCTGTCACGCACCGCTTGCCGGGCGCGCTCTACCGGGTGCTGCCAGGTGTCGGCCAGACGCTGCGGGGCCACGTCTTTGGGCCCGGCGCGCACGCTGCCGGTGGCCTGCACCCCCTGCTCCCACAGCCACAGCTCGTAGTCAAAACCGTGCGGATTGCGCCCACCGTGCGGGGCCTTGAGGCGCACCGTCATTTGCCAGCGCTCCCCGGCGCGCAAATCGTCGGGCTGGCGCTGCAGTTCCAGTTGGGTGGCGCTGCCGCCCGTGCCAAACGCCAGCACGCCGCTGTACCAGGCCAGATCGACCCGCGGTGGCACGGTCACAGGAGCCGCATCCATCTGCGCAGACTCGACTTGCAGGCGAAACCGCAAACCCGCCTCGCTGCGCTGTGGCATCGCCACCACAACACCGACCACCTGGACATCGCGTCCTTCTAAATTCGCGTCCAAAGAGGTGTAAGAAAATGCCACAGCCCGCGCGCCGCACCATCCAAACGCCAGCAGCAGGCCGGCCAGCAGCGCCACCAGCCAACGCAAGCTGCCCGCACCGGCAGCCATCCGCAACGCTATTTTATTGATAGCTGCCAGCGCAATCAGAATAAGCGCCAGCAGCAAAAATAGCCCATAAGCCCAGCCCGGCCACAGCGCCGACTGGCCCAATTGCAGGGCTGTGCCCAGCGCCCAGCCGAGCAAACCCGGGGCCACCAACGGCACGCGTTTGATCTCCGAAGGCCACTGGTTTTGCATAAGGTCATACCCCAATCGCAACGCGCCGAAGCCAATCCATGGCTCAGGACTTGCTAGTATGGGGGTAGGTTCTGGCGTTGCCAAAACCATCTAATTTTGAAGCCTCCAAGAGACGCATACATGTCCATCCATGCCGCACTGAACCACGTTACGCACTACAAGTACGACCGCCCGGTCAACCTCGGCCCCCAAGTGATTCGCCTGCGCCCAGCACCCCACTGCCGCAGCAACGTCATCTCTTACTCACTCAAGATAGAACCCGCTGAGCACTTCATCAATTGGCAGCAAGACCCGTTTGCCAACTACCAGGCCCGCCTGGTGTTCCCCGCCAAAACCACAGAGTTCAAGGTCACGGTCGATCTGGTCGTCGAAATGGCGGTGTACAACCCCTTCGACTACTTTCTGGAGCCCGAGGCGCAGAACTTCCCCTTCAAGTACAGCCCCACGCTGCAAGACGAGCTCTCGCCCTACCTGGTCACCGAGCCCGCCACCCCGCTGGTGCAGGCCTACCTGGACAAGCTGGACCTGAAAACCCAGCCTACCAACGACTTCCTGGTGGCCATCAACCAGCAAATCCAGAGCGACATCAAGTACCTGATCCGCATGGAACCCGGCGTGCAAACGCCCGAAGAAACGCTAGAGAAGGCCAGCGGCTCCTGCCGCGACTCCGGCTGGCTGCTGGTTCAACTGCTGCGCCACTGCGGTCTGGCGGCGCGCTTTGTGTCGGGCTACCTGATCCAGCTCACCCCCGACGTGAAAGCCCTGGACGGCCCCAGCGGCACCACGGTCGATTTCACCGACCTGCACGCCTGGTGCGAAGTGTTTCTGCCTGGCGCAGGATGGGTCGGCCTGGATGCCACCTCGGGCCTGTTCGCAGGCGAAGGCCACATCCCGCTGGCCTGCACCCCCCAGCCGTCCAGCGCTGCGCCTATCGAAGGCGGCGTGGACGAAGCCGAGGTCGAATTCGCCCACCACATGGTGATCACCCGCCTGTACGAATCGCCCCGCGTCACCAAGCCCTACACCGACGAACAATGGGCCGACATCCTGGCCCTGGGCGAAAAGGTCGATGAAAAACTGGCCGCCGGGGACGTGCGCCTGACCATGGGCGGCGAGCCCACCTTTGTGGCCGTGAGCGACCGCGACGCCGCCGAATGGAACACCGATGCCCTGGGCCCGACAAAGCGCGCCTTCGCCACCGGCCTGACCCACAAGCTGCGCGACCAATATGGCCAGGGCGGCTTCCTGCACTTCGGCCAGGGCAAGTGGTACCCCGGCGAGCAACTGCCGCGCTGGGCGCTCAACATTTTCTGGCGCGCCGATGGCCAGCCCGTGTGGCGCAACCCCGACCTGTTTGCCGACGAGCGCGTGCCGTCCCACTACACCAGCGAAGATGCCCGCCGCTTCACCGAGAAGCTGGCCGTCAACTTAGGCATTACGCCCAAGTTCATCGTGCCTGCCCACGAAGACACCTGGTACTACCTGTGGCGCGAACGCCGTCTGCCGGTGAACGTGGACCCGTTCAACTCCAAGCTCGGCGACGAGATGGAACGTGCCCGCCTGCGCCGCGTGTTCGAGCAAAAGCTGGATGCCGTCATCGGCTACGTGCTGCCCGTCAAGCCCGCCGATACCAGCCGTGTGGCCGGTCCGGTCTGGACCACCGGCCCCTGGTTTGTGCGCGACGAACGCATGTACCTGATGCCCGGCGACTCGCCCATGGGCCTGCGCCTGCCGCTGGATTCCCTGCCCTGGGTCAGCGAAGCCGAGTTCCCCTACATGGTGGAGCAAGACCCGTCCATCCCGCGCGAGCCGCTGCCCGAATCCAGCAGCATGTACGCCCGCTATGCGCAGCGCTCGGCCGCCAAACCAGGCGTGTTCACCACGAACATGACCGCTGTCGGCGGACCCGCCCGCCCCGGCGTGGCCCCCACGGGTATTCCCACGCTGACCGAACGTGCCACCCTGCCCTTCCAGGCCGGTGTGAACCCCGTGGCTGAGGCCACCCGCCAGCGCCAGGACCAGGTGGCCAGCGCCTACACCGCCGTGCCGCCCCTGGCCAGCGCCCACAGCCCGCTGCAAACCGAACCGAGCAGCTTCAGCACCCGCGTGCCCAACAAGAACGAATCGGCCCACTGGCTGACCCGTACTGCGCTGTGCGTGGAAGTGCGCGACCCACGCCGCGCCAGCGGCCCCAAGGCCGAAGCCGTGGGCGAAAAGTCCGGCGTGCTGTACATCTTCATGCCACCGCTGGAGATGCTGGAAGACTACCTGGAACTGCTGGCCGCGATTGAAAACACGGCCGAGCAACTGGGTGTAAAACTGGTCATCGAAGGCTACCCGCCCCCGCGCGACCCGCGCCTGAAGCTGCTGGCCGTGACCCCCGACCCCGGCGTGATCGAGGTCAACGTGCACCCCGTCGCCACCTGGGGCGAACTGGTGGCCAACACCGAGTTCCTGTACGAGGCCGCGTTCGAATCGCGCCTGAGCGCCGAGAAGTTCATGACCGACGGCCGCCACATCGGCACCGGCGGTGGCAACCACTTCGTGATGGGCGGTGCCACGCCATCCGACAGCCCATTCCTGCGCAAGCCCGAGCTGTTGACCAGCATGCTGCTGTACTGGCACAACCATCCCTCACTGAGCTATTTGTTCAGCGGCATGTTTGTGGGCCCCACCAGCCAGTCGCCACGCGTGGACGAAGCCCGCAACGACCAACTCTACGAGCTGGAAATCGCCATCGAACAGGTGGCCATGAACCGCGAAAAATACGGCCATGACATGCCGCCGTGGATCGTGGACCGCACGCTGCGCAACATCCTGATCGATGCCACCGGCAACACCCACCGTAGCGAGTTCTCCATCGACAAGATGTACTCGCCCGACAGCGCCACCGGCCGCCTGGGCCTGCTGGAACTGCGCGCCTTTGAAATGCCGCCGCACGCCCGCATGAGCATCTCGCAACAGTTGCTGCTGCGCGCTCTGGTGGCCCGCTTCTGGGACAACCCCTACAAGGCACCGGCCACCCGCTGGGGCACCGAGTTGCACGACCGCTTCATGCTGCCGACCTTCATCCAGATGGACTTCCACGATGTGATCGACGAAATGGTGGCCGCAGGCTTTGCCTTCGACCGCAGCTGGTTTGCGCCGCACCTGGAATTCCGCTTCCCGCTGGTCGGCGACGTGAAGAGCCACGGTATCGAGATGACGGTTCGTAACGCGCTGGAGCCCTGGCACGTGCTTGGCGAAGAAAACGGCTCCACCGGCACTGCCCGGTATGTCGACTCCTCGCTGGAGCGCATCGAGGTGAAAGTGACCGGCATGAACCAGAGCCGCTACGTCATCACCTGCAATGGCCGCGCCATGCCCATGCAGTCCACTGGCACCAACGGTGAATTTGTGGCCGGTGTGCGCTACCGCGCCTGGAACCCGCCGTCGGCCCTGCACCCCACCATCGGCATCCACGCCCCGTTGACCTTCGACATCGTGGACACCTGGATGAAGCATTCCATCGGCGGCTGCCAGTACTTCGTGAACCACCCCGGTGGCCTGAGCTACGACACCTTCCCGGTGAATGCCTACACCGCCGAGAGCCGCCGCCTGTCGCGTTTCAGCCGCATGGGCCACACGCCGGGCGTGATGCATGTCCCGCCCGCGACAATCAACGTGCCGGCCAGCAAAGAGTTCCCATTCACACTCGATTTGCGCCGGTAAGCACGGCCTCGCAGCACAGTAGCGGCTCCACACGGGGCGGCTACTGTGCTTATGTTTTTATCACATACTTCCCCCCATTTTTGACTTCCTTCAGCGCCCCGTAAGTCCCATTTCTGGTGTGACAATCGGGTGACACGTGGAAAACAAGACCCCCCCCCATTTTCAAATACCGATGTCAGACGATCCCCGCGTACTGGCGTTGGCGCTGGCACGTCCAGCCATGTCCGGGCACTTCGACGAACTGCGCGGCAGGTCGCGTCCCACCGACACACCGTCCCCCAAGACCCCCGAAGAACCCGCACCATTGACCACGGAATGGAGCGCATTTTTTGAGCAGCTCGGCTCCAGTGGCTTCGCCGACCTGAACCACCGCACCGAGCAACTGCGGCACCAGATCCACGACAACGGCGTGACCTACAACGTCTACGCCGATCCCGACAATCCGCAGCGGCCCTGGTCGCTCGATCTGTTCCCGATGATCGTGTCGCCCGAGAGCTGGAAACGCATCGAGACCGGGGTACTGCAGCGTGTACGCGTACTCGACCGCGTGCTGGCCGACATCTACGGCCCGCAGCAACTGCTGGCGCGCGGCCTGCTGCCCCCCGCGTTGGTACAGGGCCACCCGGGCTATCTGCGGCCCATGCACGGCGTACAACCCCTGGGCGGCACGCACCTGCACATCACCGCGTTTGACCTGGCACGTGGCCCCGACGGCAACTGGTGGGTGGTGTCGCAACGTACCCAGGCCCCCAGCGGACTGGGCTATCTGCTGGAAAACCGCCTGTCGATCTCGCGGCTGTTTCCGCAGGCGTTTGAGTCCATGCATATCCAGCGGCTGGCCGCCACCTACCGCAGCCTGGTCGATGGCCTCAAACGCATGAGCCCGGCGGGCAAGGACGCGCACATCGCCCTGCTGACCCCCGGCCCGTACAACGAAACCTATTTCGAACACGCCTACCTGGCCCGCTACCTCGGCCTGACCCTGGTGGAAGGCAGCGACCTGACGGTGCGCGACCAGCGCCTCTACCTCAAGACCCTCAAGGGCCTGGAGCCGGTGCATGGCCTGGTCAAGCGCCTGGACGATCAGTTCCTGGACCCGCTGGAGCTGCGCCCCGACTCCCGCCTGGGCGTGCCCGGCCTGATGCAGGTGGTGCGTGCCGGTAACCTGGTGATGGCCAACCCGCCGGGCTCGGCGTTTCTGGAGTCGCCCGCGCTGCTGGGCTTTTTGCCCGCCCTGTCACGCCATTTGCTGGGCCAGGAACTGCTGCTGCCTGCCCTGCCCACCTGGTGGTGTGGCGAACGGGCGGCGTCCGATGCCGCCCTGCCCGAGCTGGCCAACAGCGTCATCAAGCCCACCTACCAGGGTGCGGCCAGCCGCCGGGCCTTTGACGCGGTACTGGGCCGAACCCTGTCGCGCCGCGAGCTCGACGAATGGGCCGGTCGCATCGCCCGACAGGGTGACGAATACACGGTGCAAGCCTACCTGCCGCTGTCGCAAATGCCGACCTGGAACGCCCACCCCAACCACCCGGCACGCATCGACCCGCGCTCCATGATGCTGCGCGTGTTTGCCGTGTCCGACGGGCCGCAGTCCTGGCGTGTATTGCCCGGTGGCCTGGCCCGCATGGTCAATTCACGCGACAGCGTGGCCTCGATGCAGCGCGGCGGCAGCAGTGCTGACGTGTGGGTCAAAACCACCGGCGAAGTGGACCGCACCACCCTGCTGCAGGCCAGCCTGTCGGTGGACATGGTGGCCCGGCGCAGCCACCGCGTGACCAGCCGCGCCGCGGAAAACCTGTTCTGGCTGGGCCGCTACGCCGAGCGCACCGAAAACAGCCTGCGCCTGGCCCGCGTCACGCTGGACGGCCTGGGCGGCGACGACCAGACCGCTACCCCGCTGCTGGTGTGGCTGCACGACATGGCCACCCGCCACGGCCTGGTGCTGGCGGCGGTGCCGTCGCCACTGCAGGCCCGCCGGGTGTTTGAGCGCTCGCTGATTGCTGGTCTTGCCGACCCCAGCGCCGTACCCAGCGTGGGCTACAACCTGCGCGCCATCAAGCAAGTGGCCTCCAAGCTGCGCGAACGCCTGTCGCAAGAGCACTGGAACGTGATCGTGCGTGCCGAAGACAAGTTCTTCAGCCGTTGCGCCAAAAACGCCAAGGACGGCGACTTCTCGCCCATGGAAGCCCTGCGCGTGCTGGAAGCCACCAGTACCCACCTGGCCGCCATGACCGGCGCCCAGACCGACCGCATGACCCGCGACGACGGCTGGCGCCTGCTCAGTATCGGCCGCCACATCGAACGCCTGGGCTTTTTGTCCACCGCCCTCGCGCGCGGTTTCAAGGCCGGTTCGCTGGCCAATACCGGCGGCTTCGAGGCCATGGTGGCGCTGTTTGACAGCACCATCACCTTCCATTCGCAG
Source organism: uncultured Albidiferax sp. (assembly GCA_963512605.1). Taxonomy (GTDB): domain Bacteria; phylum Pseudomonadota; class Gammaproteobacteria; order Burkholderiales; family Burkholderiaceae_C; genus Rhodoferax_B. The sequence continues at coordinate 259,630 of CAUPNG010000004.1, forward strand.
TACCAGCAAAGCCGCGATGTGGCCGCGCTGGTCGATCTGCTGGTGCTGGACCGCGACAACCCGCGCTCACTGGCCTGGGTGGCACACACGCTGCGGGGTCGCCTGGCCAAGCTGGCGGGCAGCCCGGCAGGCGTGCTCAGCCCCATGTCGAACAAGGTGCTGTCGCCCGATGCCTGGGACCTGGCCGAACTCTGCAGCGTGGATGCGCAGGGCAAGTACACCGTGCTCACCGACCTGCTGGCCCAGTGCAGCCAGTGCGCCTTTGACGTCTCGGACGAAATCAGCGCTACCTACTTCACCCATTCGCGGGACGCAAAAACCAGTTTGGGGGCGTGACGGAATACGGCCATGCAACTTGAAATAACCCACGAAACCCACTACGCCTACCAGCCCGCGGTAGAGACCGCCCAGCACGTGGCGCATTTGCGCCCGCCCAGCACGCCCCACCAGCAGTTGCTGAGCCACACGCTGACCATAACGCCCACGCCCAGCCAGCTCACCCAGTCGCCCGACGTGTACGGCAACCTGTGCTCGTTTTTTGCGCTGCAGGCGGTGCACGACGAACTCAACGTGGTGGCCCGCAGCCTGGTGCGCACCAGCCTGCCGGTGTGGCCCGTCAGCGCCATGACCTGGGAGCAGGTGCGCGAGCGCTTTCGCTACCGGGCCGGGGCCCAGTTCAATGCGGCATCGGAATTTGTTTTTGCCTCGCCTTACGTGCCGCGGCATCCGGATTTTCTGGCCTACGCCAAACCCAGCTTCGCCCCTGGCGTGCCCCTGCTGGCCGCCGCGCAGAACCTGATGGAGCGCATCTATGACGACTTCACCTATTCGTCAGAGAGCACCGAGGTCAACACCCCTGCCGTCGAGGCGCTGGCGCTGCGCAAAGGCGTGTGCCAGGACTTTGCCCACATCATGGTGGCCTGCTGCCGCGCCATGGGCCTGCCCGCGCGCTACGTCAGCGGCTATCTGCTGACCCACCCGGCCCCCGGCCAGCCACGGCTGATCGGCAGCGATGCCTCGCACGCCTGGGCCTCGGTCTACGTGCCCGACCAGTCGGGCGACCTGGGCTGGAGCGACTTCGACCCCACCAACAACCGCGCCCCCGGCGACGATTACGTCACCCTGGCCACCGGCCGCGACTACTCCGACGTATCGCCCATGCGCGGCGTGATCCACGGCGGTGCCAGCCATATCCTGAGCGTGGCGGTCACGGTGATGCCCCTGGAGCCCGTAAGCCCACCGCCACCGCGCCCCGCCCGGCAAAGCGGCGATGGCTCGTCCCAATCCCAGTCACAGAGCCAAAGCAGCATCTGGCAGGCACCGGACCAGCAGTGGCAATAGGCAAGCCACACTACATAATTCATAGCTGCTCGTGCTTATTGAATAAGCGCTAGAGGTCGATTTAACACTCAAAAGGAAGATCCATGGATATTTACGCCAAGTTGCAAGAACTCAACATCACCTTGCCCCCCGTGGCCGTACCGGCTGCCGCCTACGTGCCGTTTGTGCAAACCGGCAAGCTGGTATTCCTCAGTGGCCATATCGCCAAAAAAGACGGCGCAGTGTGGGTAGGCCAACTGGGCAAAAACATCGCCACCGCCGAGGGCAAGGATGCCGCGCGCGCCATCGCCATCGACCTGCTGGGCACACTGCATGCGGCGGTGGGCGACCTGAATAAGGTGACCCGTATTGTCAAAGTCATGTCACTGGTCAACTCCACCCCCGACTTCACCGAGCAGCACCTGGTCACCAACGGTGCCAGCGAATTGCTGGGCACGGTGTTTGGCCCGGTGGTCGGGGCCCACGCCCGCAGCGCATTTGGCGTGGCGCAAATCCCGATGGGTGCCTGTGTCGAAATCGAGCTGACCGCCGAAATCGCTTAACAACAGGCGCAAATAGACGCTAAGGGCCTCGCAAAACCAAGGTTATTGGATAGAAGTGGAATAAGAATAGCTATCATTCAGTAGTTTTCTTACCTGCCCGCCCCGCCCTGGGGCTTTTATCCTTGGATCCGCCCTCCATGACCTTGCCCCGCTTAGCCCTCTCCACCCTGACCCTGGCCTGTGCGGCCCTCGCACCTGTGCACAGCAGCCTGGCCCAGGAGCAAAGCCTCAACATCTACTCGGCCCGCCACTACCCTGGCGACGACCAGCTCTACAGCGGCTTCACCAAGGCCACTGGCATCAAGATCAACCGTGTGGATGCCGACGACGCAGGCATCCTGCAGCGCCTGAAGGCCGAAGGCACGGCCTCCCCGGCCGATGTGGTCTTGCTGGTAGATGCCGCCCGCCTGTGGAAGGCCGAGGTCGATGGCCTGTTTGCCCCGGTGCAATCCAAGCTGCTCGACGCGGCCATTCCCGCCCAGTACCGGGGCAAGGCCAGCCCCGAAGGTACGTCCTGGTTTGGCTACAGCACCCGCGCCCGCGTGGTGGTGTATGACAAGGCCCGCGTCAAACCGGGCGATGTAGACACCTACGCCGAGCTGGGCGAACCCAAGAACAAGGGCCTGGTCTGCACCCGTTCAGGTTCGCACCCGTACAACCTGTCGCTGTTTGGTGCCGTCACCGAGCATGTGGGCCCTGCAGCGGCCGAAGCCTGGCTCAAAGGCATGGTGGCCAATATGGCGCGCCCTGCCAAAGGCGGCGACACCGACCAGATCAAGGCCGTGGCCTCGGGCGAATGCGGCGTAGCCATCACCAACAGCTACTACGTGGCCCGCCTGATGCGCTCCGACAAAGCCGAAGACAAGGCCGTGATGGACAAAGTCGGCGTGCTGTTCCCCAACCAAAGCAGCTGGGGCACACACGTCAACATCGCCGGTGGCGGCATGGCCAAAAACAGCAAAAACCCGGCCAATGCCGTGAAGTTTCTGGAGTACTTGGCCAGCGCCGAGGCACAAAACTACTTTGCCAACGGCAACAACGAGTGGCCCACCGCCAAAGGTGTGCAGGTCAACAACCCAGCCCTGCAAACCATGACCGGCGGCAGCTTCAAGAGCGAAACCATCCCGATCAGCGTGGTGGGTATGAACCAAGTCAAGGTGCAGCAAATGCTGGACCGCGTGGGTTACAAATAAGCCCTTATAACCCTAGGACTTACGCAGCGCCCTTGTATCGCCCTTCGGGCTTACAGGGGGAACTTGCGTAAGTCCTAAACCCTTAAAAACCGCTGCTAGCCCAGCGGTTTTTTTATGCCGAACGGTTCAGGGAGCGGCTCAGCAGCAGCACCGGCAGCAGTCCCACCGCCACCAGGGCCAGGCAGGGCAAGGCCGCCTCGCCCAGCCGCTCGTCGCGGGCCAACTGGTAGGCCATCACCGCCAACGTGTCATGGTTGAATGGCCGCAGCACCAGGGTGGCGGGCAGCTCTTTCATCACATCCACAAACACCAGCAAAGCCGCCACCCCGGTGGAGCGGCGCAGCAAGGGCCAGTGAACCCGCCGCAGCAGGCCCCAGCCGGTCACATTCAGCATGCGCGCAGATTCGTCAAAACTCAGCGGAATACGGCTGTAGCCGCTTTGCACGCTTTGCAGGGCCACCGCGCAAAACCGCACAAGATACGCCCACAGCACCCCCAGTACGGTGGATGTCAGCACATAACCCACGCCCCAGCCCGGCTGCGCCGCCTGCAGCCAGCCCACCGGCAGCAGCAAGCCCACCACCACCACGGCCCCCGGAATCGCATAACCCAGGCTGGCCACCTGCAACACACCGCGTGCCATCCGGGCGGAGGCCGGACGCGACGCAAACGCCAGCAGCAGCGCCAGCCCCACAGCCAGCACAGCGGCCATGCCACCCAGTTGCAGGCTGTTCCAGGCCCAATGGCCAAACCGCGCCCAGGGCAAGGGCGCATCCTCCGACTGCCAGCCCTGGTAGAGCGGGCGCAGCATGAACAGCACTGGCAGCACAAAGCCCAGCAGCACCGGCAGGCTGCACAAAACCTGCGCCTGCGCCCGCTGCCAGCCCACCAGAGGCACCCGCCGCGCCTCGGCACTGCCCGCGCGGCTGCCTTTGGCCGCACCGAATCGCATGCGCTGCTGGGCCCGCCGCTCCAGTGCCAACAGCACGGCCACCACGGTCAACAGCGCGCAGGCCAGTTGCGCCGCAGCCACCGGGTTGTCCATGGACAGCCAGGCCTTGTAGATGCCCGCGGTGAAGGTCTGGATGCCAAAGTAGCTGGACACACCAAAGTCGGCCAGCGTCTCCATCAGCGCCAGCGCCACCCCGGCCGCCACTGCCGGACGCGCCAGCGGCAAAGCCACGCTGCGCACGCGGCGGCCCAGCGGCGCACCCAGCATGCGGGCGGCCTCCATCAAGTGCGCAGCCCGCTCGGCCAGCGCCGCCCGCACCAGCAGATACACGTACGGGTAGAGCGTGACCACAAACACCAGCACCGCGCCGCCCAGGCTGCGCACCTCGGGCAGCATGCGACCCTGCCAGCCGGTCAGCGCCCGCAGTGCCGTCTGGGCCGGGCCGCTGTACTGCAAAAAGTCGGTATAGGCATAGGCCACTACATAGGCCGGCATGGCCAGGGGCAGCAGCAGCGCCCATTCCAGCGTGCGCCGGCCCGGAAAATCAAACAGACTCACCGCGCAGGCCGTGACCGAACCCACCAGCGCCACGCCCAGCGCCACGCAGACGCACAGCAGCACCGATGTCAGGGCGTATTCGGGCAGCACCGTGGCCAGCATCTGCTGCAGGATCTGGGCGCTGATGGCATTCCATTGCAGCAGCGCCGCCCATACGGCCAAAACCGGCAGCAATACCAGCCCGGCCAGCAGCAGTAAAGGGAGTTGCACAAGGCGTTGAAAAAAAGGCATGGATATCGGTTGTGGTGGCACCTGGGGAGAGGCGCTACGCCAGTGCAAATGAGAATTGTAAATATCTAGAATCCGAATATGTTCCTCGACCTCCAAAACCTCAGCGTCACCTACCCGGGCCGCCCCCAGCCGGCCGTCAACAACGTCACCTTCGGCCTGCCAGCAGGTGATATCGGGGTGCTGATCGGCCCATCGGGCTGCGGCAAAACCACGCTGTTGCGGGCCGTGGCCGGGCTGGAGCCCGTCAGCGCAGGCCACATTGCCCTGGCTGGGCAGACCGTCAGCGCACCCGGCCAGGCCGTCCCCCCAGAGCAGCGGCGCATGGGCATGGTGTTCCAGGACTACGCGCTGTTTCCGCACCTGGACGTAGGGCGCAACGTGGCCTTTGGCATCCACCACTGGCCCACGCCGGAGCGCCGGGCGCGGGTCGCCGAAGTGCTGGAGTTGGTGGGGCTGGAGGGCCTACGCCGCCACATGCCGCATGCGCTGTCGGGTGGCCAGCAGCAGCGCGTGGCCCTGGCGCGGGCGCTGGCCCCCCGACCGCAGTTGCTGCTGCTGGACGAGCCATTCTCCAATCTGGACGTAGACCTGCGCGAGCGCCTGGCACACGAGGTGCGCGGCATTTTGAAGGCAGCGGGTGCTACGGCCCTGCTGGTCACGCACGACCAACTGGAAGCCTTTGCGATCGGCGACCACATCGGTGTGGTGCAGGACGGACAACTGCACCAATGGGCCGATGCCTACACCCTGTACCACCGGCCTGCCACGCGTTTTGTGGCCGACTTCATTGGCCACGGCGTATTTGCCCAAGCCCAGGTCAGCCTGTACACCGATGCCACCGGCAGCCACAAACAGGTCAACACGCCGCTGGGGCCGCTGCACGACATCCGCCCCTCCCTGCTGGCGGATCTGCCGTTAGGCCCGGTGGAGGTGCTGCTGCGGGCCGACGACATCGTGCACGACGACGCAGCCAGAGTGCAGGCGCAGGTGCTGCGCAAGGCGTTTCGGGGCAATACCTTTCTGTACACCCTGCAACTGGCCAGCGGCGAAACCGTGCTGGCCCACGTGCCCAGCCACCACGACCACGCCCTGGGCGAATGGATTGGCATCCGCGCCGAGGTAGACCACGTGGTGGTCTTCAGATAGCCGCGCGGGAAGTCGCGACAGAGGTAGGTTAAAAGCTTTCCCAATCACCCTCGCCACCGGCAGCGGGGGCGGCAGGCTTGGCCTTGGGCGCGGCCAGACTGCGGGGTGCCTGCGTTGGCGTTGCGGCACGGGCGACAGGGCGTGGCGGTGCGGCCACGGCACGGGGCTTGGTCACCGCAGGGGTTGGAAGTTTCGCGGTAGTGGGCCGGGCCGCCAGCTTGGGCGCAGGGGTCTGCCGCGCCGGTGCCGGACTTGCCTTGTAGGCCGCAGCAGGTGCCGCTCTGGGAGACACGCCGCCATGCAGCGACTGGTTCACCTTGAACACTGCCACCGCTGTGGCCAGTTGGTCGGCCTGCTCGCGCATGCTGGTGGCAGCAGCGGCGCTTTCCTCGACCAGGGCCGAGTTCTGCTGGGTCATCTGGTCCAGATTCACCACCGCACGGTTGATCTCGTTGATGCCGGTGCTCTGCTCTGTGGCTGCGGCGGTGATCTCGCCCACGATATCGGTCACGCGCTTCACCGACTGCACGATGTCGCTCATGGTGCTGCCCGCTTCGGCCACCAGCCGTGCGCCGGACTCGACCTTCTCCACCGAGGTGCCGATCAGGCCCTTGATCTCCTTGGCCGCCTGGGCGCTGCGTTGCGCCAGGCTGCGCACTTCGCTGGCCACCACGGCAAAACCCCGGCCCTGCTCACCCGCACGGGCCGCTTCCACGGCGGCGTTCAGCGCCAGGATATTGGTCTGGAAGGCAATGCCGTCGATCACACCGATGATGTCGGAGATCTTCTTGCTGCTGGCGTTGATCTCTTCCATCGTGACCACCACCTGTTTGACCACCTCGCCGCCCTTTTGCGCCACGCTGGACGCATTGGCCGCCAGCGAGCTGGCCTGGTTGGCGTTGTCGGCGCTCTGGCGCACGGTCTGGGTCAGGTGGTCCATGGAGGCTGCGGTTTGCTGCAGGTTGCTGGCGGTTTGCTCGGTGCGGGCCGCCAGGTCGTTGTTGCCGCTGGCGATTTCGGAGCTGGCGGTGGCAATGCTGTCGGTGCTCTGGCGCACCTGGTGGACCATGCGGCCCAGCGACAGGCCCATGGCGCTCAACGAGCGCAGCAAGTCGCCGAACTCGTCCTTGCGCGCCGAATCCAGTGACATGCTGAGGTCGCCCTCGGCGATGCGGGCGGCTGCCTGGTTGGCCAGACCCAAAGGTTGCTGGATGCTGCGGATCAGCCAGAAGGCCCCTGCCAGCAGGCCCAGCACCAGTACAGCCAGGAACCCGCCAATAATTTCATACAGCAGCGCCCGCTCGGCATTCGACTCGGCCTCGGATCGCACCAGGGCCGCCTCCTGCATTTCGACAAACTTGCGTTGTTCACCCAGGTAGGCGTTGACTGCAGCCCTGACCTCGCCTTGCAGCAGCGCCAACGCCTCCTCGGCTTTACCGTCTTTTTTCAGCTGCTGGGCGCGGGCACGGCTGTCGAGCACCTTGGTCCGCGCCGCGGCAATGGTGTCGAGCTGGGCCTTGTCCGAGGGGCTCAAATCCATGGCGGAAATGCTCTTCTGGATCTCGGTAATCTGGGCACTGGTGGCGGTGGTGGGCTCTTTGAAGGCCGCTGCCACGGCGGGATCCGAGCTCAGCAAGGAGGCCTCTGCGCGCACCGCGTTCATGCTGGTCAGGCCCGCCCAGCGGGTGGACTGGATCACACGCTGGTCCATGGCACGCTGGGCGGCCTGGGTTTGGGTCTGCAATGCCATGGAACGGTAACCGGCCACCCCGGCCACCACCAGCATTGCGACCACGATGGCCCCCACGGCGAACCAGAGTTTTGCCGCTACGCGCAGGTTGCTGAAGTTCATGGTATTTCCTTGTTATGCGAGATTTGTCTGCCTCACAAATTGTGACATATTCACCCCCCAGGAAATAGCCTGAACACCCTTAGAAACGCTTATTCAATCCGCACTACGCTACTGGGCTTGAAGCCCAGGTCGGCCAGCTTGCCCTTGCGCCCGCGCACCGCCCGCGCGTTGTTCAAACTGCGGATTTCCAGCGTCTCGGAGCGGGGCTTGGCGCCGCGCCCCATGCCGTCGATGCGGATGCTGCGGGTGTAGGCCGCCGCACCGGCCAAGCTGTCGGCATCTTCCAGCGCAATCAGCATCAGGCCGCGCCCGCCCTTGGGCTGCAGCTTCAACTCGGCGATCTCAAAAGTAAGAATCCGCCCGCCGGTAGAGGCGCAGGCCACGTGGGTGGCGGGCACCACCGGCTGGCTGCCGCTGGAGCCGCTGGCGTGCGACGGCGGGTTCACCGTTTCGCCCTCGCCCACGGTGATGAAAGCCTTGCCGCTCTTGTTGCGGGCCTGCATGTCGTCCACCGTGGCCAAAAAGCCGTATCCACCCGAGCTGGATAGCAGCAGCGTGGCGTTACCCGGCCCGGCAAAGTAATGTGCCACCTGGGTGCCACTTTCCAGCTCAATCAGCGTGGTGACCGGCTGGCCGTCGCCACGCGCGCCGGGCAGCGACGCCACCGGCACGGTGTAGACCCGGCCTGTTTTGTCCTTGGCCGTGCCAAACACCAGCAGGGTATCCACTGTTCGGCATTCAAAGGTGCCATACAGCGCGTCGCCGGATTTGAAGCTGTATTCGGCCCCGCCCTCTTTGGCCCAGCCTTTTTGAGCCCGAACCCAGCCTTTTTGCGAAACCACCACGGTCACAGGCTCATCGACCACCTTGACTTCGACCACGGCGCGTTTCTCGGCCTGGATCAGGGTGCGGCGCGCGTCGGCAAAAATCTTGGCATCGGCCTCGATCTCCTTGACCATCAAACGGCGCAGCACGGCGGGGTTGGCCAACAGCTCTTCCAGCCTGGCCTGCTCTTCGCGCAGGGTTTTCAGCTCCTGCTCGATCTTGATGGCTTCCAGCCGGGCCAGTTGGCGCAGGCGGATTTCCAGGATGTCTTCGGCCTGGCGGTCGCTCAAGTTGAAGCGCGCAATCAGCGCCGCCTTGGGCTCGTCGGCCTGGCGGATGATGGCGATCACCTCGTCGATATTGAGCAGCACAATCTGCCGCCCCTCCAGGATGTGGATGCGCTCCAGCACCTTGTCCAGCCGGTGCTGGCTGCGGCGCTGTAGCGTGGTTTGGCGAAAAGCAATCCACTCCTGCAGCATCTGGCGCAGCGACTTCTGCATGGGCCGCCCGTCCAGCCCGATCATGGTCAGGTTGATGGGCGAAGATGTTTCCAGGCTGGTGTGGGCCAGCAGCGCGGTGATCAGCTCCTGCTGCTCAATCCGGCTGGTTTTGGGCTCAAACACCAGGCGGACGGCCGCGTCTTTGTTGGATTCGTCGCGCACCACGTCCAGCACCGACAGCACCGAGGCCTTCAGCTGCGTCTGCTCCAGGCTCAGGGCTTTTTTACCGGCCTTGATGCGCGGATTGGTGAGCTCTTCGATCTCTTCCAGCACGCGCTGGGTGCTCACGCCTGGGGGCAGCTCATTCACCACCAGCTGCCACTGGCCGCGCGCCAGATCTTCGATCTTCCAGCGCGCCCGCACCTTGAGCGAGCCGCGGCCTGTACGGTAGGCATCGGCAATGTCGGCGCTGCTGCTGATGATCTGGCCGCCACCGGGGTAGTCCGGGCCGGGCACCAGGGTGAAGAGTTCTTCTTCGCTGAGCTGCGGGGTCTTGATCAGCGCCACGCAGGCATCGGCAATCTCGCGCAGGTTGTGGCTGGGGATTTCGGTGGCCAGGCCCACGGCGATGCCGCTGGCCCCGTTGAGCAAGTTGAACGGCAAACGCGCGGGCAGTTGCTGCGGCTCCTGGGTGGAACCGTCGTAGTTGGGCACAAAGTCCACCGTGCCTTCGTCGATTTCGTCCAGCAGCAGGCTGGTGATGCGGGCCAGCCGGGCCTCGGTGTAGCGCATGGCGGCTGCGCCGTCGCCGTCGCGGCTGCCGAAGTTGCCCTGGCCGTCGATCAGCGGGTAGCGCTGGCTGAAGTCCTGTGCCATGCGCACCAGCGCGTCGTAGGCGGCCTGGTCGCCGTGCGGGTGGAAGCGGCCCAACACATCGCCGACCACGCGGGCGCACTTGACCGGCTTGGCCCCGGTGGCGCCATTGGCCCCGCCAAAGCCCAGGCCCATGCGCGACATGGAATACAAAATGCGCCGCTGCACCGGCTTCTGGCCATCGGTCACATCGGGAATGGCCCGGCCCTTGACCACGCTCAGGGCGTATTCCAGGTAGGCGCGCTGGGCGTAGCTGGCCAGGCTCAGGCCGTCGTCGTCGATGGGAGGCTCAGGGGTTTCGTCCGGCGGCAGCAAGGGCGGGTCTTCTGGCAGGTCCAGTTCGGGTTGGTCGGTCATGGGAAGTAGAGAAAAAGAAAGACAGCGGCAACCAATGCCGCGAAAAAGCCGCTAAAACGAAAAACCTCAGGGCAGCACGGCCACCGGTGGCAGATTGCCCCGGCCTGCGGCACCGCCCGACAGCTCCATGCGGATGCGCGACGGCAGGCGACGCTGCTCGGCCAGGGAGGCAGGCGGCTTGAGGCCGTTGTAGAGCTGGAGCACGGTTTTCACGTAGGCCTGGGTTTCCTTGTAATTGGGAATGCGGTTGCCCGCCCTTTGCACTGCACCCTCGCCTGCGTTGTACGAGGCCACGGCCAGCTCCAACTGGCCGGGAAACATGCGGATCAGGTCGCTGAGGTAGCGCGTACCGATGCGGATATTGGTTTTGGGATCAAACAGCTTTTGCTCTATGCTGAGCTTGGTATCACCCACCAGCCCGTAACGCTCGGCCGTGGCCGGCATGATCTGCATCAGGCCGACCGCGCCCTTGGGCGACACCGCGGTGCTGTTGAAGCCCGACTCGGCCACGATCAAGGCCTGCAGCAGCTCGTAATCGACGCTGAGCTTGGTGGAGGCCTCGCGCAGATGGTGTTTGACGAGCTTGTAGCTGGGCGAAATGTCAAAGAAAGCCAGCAGCTTGGGCGGCGCGGTGGGCACATCCACCGGCCGGTCGGTACTGGCCGCCTTCAACCCCAGAGTGGTGTCGAAGCTTTCATCGCCCTTGTAGAACAGCTCGTAGCGGTCGTCCGTGCGCTCGGTGGCAAAGTGCGCCATGCCTTGCGGGTCGATATAGCCCCATACGTCGGCCAGGGCGATATGCTGCACTATTGAGAGCAGGAAACCTATACAGAGTGAGCGGCAGAGGCCTTTTTTGTTCATAAGTTTTTTACACGTCGAGATTACACGTCCAGCTCGACGGTGTCACCGTGCAGTTCCATGAGTTCACGGCGGGAAGCGGCTTCGCCCTTGCCCATGAGCTTGGTAATCAGGTTCTCGGTCTGGGCGAAGTTAACACTGCCCAACTGTACCGGCAAGAGGCGGCGGGTGTCGGGGTTGAGGGTGGTATCCCACAGTTGCTCTGCATTCATCTCGCCCAGACCTTTGAAACGGCTGATGCTCCAGGCCCCTTCGCGCACGTTTTCCTTGCGCAGCTTGTCCAGAATGGCCCCTAGCTCGCCTTCATCCAGCGCATAGGCTTTGCTGGCCGGCTTTTTACCGCGCGCGGGCGCATCCACCCGGTACAGCGGCGGGCGGGCTACAAACACGTGGCCGGTTTCGATCAGCTTGGGGAAGTGGCGGAAAAACAGCGTCAGCAGCAGCACCTGGATATGTGAGCCGTCCACATCCGCGTCGCTGAGGATGCAGATCTTGCCGTAGCGCAGACCGCTCAGGTCGGGCGAGTCGTTGGGGCCGTGCGGGTCCACGCCAATGGCGACCGAGATGTCGTGGATTTCGGTGTTGGCAAACAGGCGGTCGCGCTCCACTTCCCAGGTGTTGAGCACCTTGCCGCGCAGGGGCAGGATGGCCTGACTTTCCTTGTCGCGGCCCATTTTGGCGCTGCCCCCGGCGGAGTCGCCCTCGACCAGAAACACCTCGTTTTGCGCCAGATCCTTGCTTTCGCAGTCGGTGAGTTTGCCGGGCAGCACGGCCACGCCGGAGCCCTTGCGTTTTTCGACTTTTTGCCCGGCTTTCTGGCGGTACTGGGCGGCTTTGATGGCCAACTCGGCCAGTTTTTTGCCGTAGTCCACGTGCTGGTTCAGCCACAGCTCCAGGGTGGGGCGCACAAAGCTGGACACCAGACGCACCGCGTCGCGCGAGTTCAGCCGTTCCTTGATCTGGCCCTGGAACTGCGGGTCGAGTACCTTGGCGCTGAGCACAAAGCTGGCGCGGGCAAACACGTCTTCGGGCAGCAGCTTCACGCCCTTGGGCAGCAGGGAATGCAGCTCGATGAAGCTCTTCACCGCGGTGAACAGGCCGTCGCGCAGGCCGGATTCGTGCGTGCCGCCCACGCTGGTGGGGATCAGGTTGACGTAGCTCTCGCGCATGGGCGCGCCGTCTTCGGTAAAGGCCACGCACCATTGCGCGCCCTCGCCTTCGGCAAAGGTGTCGTGGCCGCCGTCGGCAAAACCTTCGCCTTCAAACAGCGGAATCACCGGCTCGCCGTTCAGGGTTTGCGTCAGGTAGTCGCGCAGGCCGCCCTTGTAGGCCCAGGTCTGCACGTCCTTGGTTTTCTCGATGGTCAAGGTGACCGTCACGCCGGGCATGAGCACGGCTTTGCTGCGCAGCAAATGGGTCAGCTCGGCCATGGGCAGGGCCGGGGACTCGAAGTACTTGGGGTCGGGCCAGACACGCACGCTGGTGCCGGATTTGCGATCACCCGCCTCGGCCTTGCGGATTTGCAAGGGCTGGACTACGTCGCCCGCAGAAAACACCAGATTGGCTACCGAACCTTCGCGGTAGGAGGTGGCCTCCAGACGCAGCGCCAGGGCGTTGGTCACGCTCACGCCCACGCCGTGCAGGCCGCCCGAAAAGCTGTAGGCCCCGCCTTTGCCCTTGTCGAACTTGCCGCCCGCGTGCAGGCGGGTGAACACCAGCTCGATGACCGGGGCGTTTTCTTCCGGGTGCATGCCGAACGGGATGCCACGGCCGTCGTCTTCGATGCCGATCGAGCCGTCGGCAAACAGCGTCACACGGATCTTTTTGCCGTGGCCTGCCAGCGCTTCGTCGGCGGCGTTGTCCAGCACTTCCTGGATGACGTGCAGGGGGTTGTCGGTGCGGGTGTACATGCCCGGGCGCTGCTTGACGGGCTCCAGGCCCTTGAGGACGCGGATCGAGCTTTCGGAATAGGCAGGGACAGCGGAAGTAGCGGTGGTAGCAGGATTTTGGGTGGCCATATTTTTTGGATTGTAGAGCACTGGATGCAACCACAGTTGCGTGCAAGCTTTGCACCAAATTGGATACAGTCAAGCCATGAACGCACAGAAGCCCTCTCTTTCTCTCACGCAACTCCTCATCTGCGGCGGTGCCATCGTCACCCTGTCCATGGGCATACGCCACGGCTTTGGCCTGTGGTTGCAGCCCATCACCCAGGCCCAGGGCTGGACCCGCGAAACCTTTGCGTTTGCGATTGCCATCCAGAACCTGACCTGGGGTGTCAGCGGCGTGTTTGCGGGCATGCTGGCCGACAAACTGGGCGCTTTCAAGGTGATGCTGGCCGGGGCCGTGCTGTATGCGTTGGGCCTGGTGGGCATGGCTTACGCACCTACGCCGCTGCTGTTTACCTTGAGCGCGGGCGTGCTGCTGGGCATGGCGCAGGCCGGCACCACCTATGCCGTGGTGTACGGCGTGATCGGGCGCAATGTGGCCGCGGATAAGCGCTCCTGGGCCATGGGTATTGCGGCGGCGGCGGGCTCGTTTGGGCAGTTTTTGATGGTGCCCACCGAGGGCTTGCTGATCAGCCACCTGGGCTGGCAGCAGGCGCTGGTGGTACTGGGCGGCGCGGCCTTGCTGATCATGCCGCTGGCCTGGGGCCTGCGCGAGCCCGGCTTTGGCGGTGCCCAGGCGGTGCCACGCGACCAGACAATTGGCGAGGCGCTCAAGGAGGCATTCAAGTACCCCAGCTTCCAGCTGCTGATGGCAGGCTATTTCGTCTGCGGCTTCCAGGTGGTGTTCATCGGCGTGCACATGCCCAGCTATCTGCGCGACAAGGGCTTGTCGCCCCAGGTGGCCAGCTATGCGCTGGCGCTGATCGGCCTGTTCAACGTGTTTGGCACCTACGCAGCGGGCACGCTGGGGCAGCACATGCAGAAGAAGACCATTTTGTCGTTCATCTACTTTGCGCGGGCGGTGGTGATCAGCATCTTCTTGCTGGCCCCGCTGTCGCCCATGAGCGTCTACATTTTTGCCGCGGTGATGGGCGTGCTGTGGCTGTCCACCGTGCCGCCCACCAATGCGGCGCTGGCGCAGATTTTTGGTATCCAGCACATGTCCATGCTGAGCGGATTCGTGTTTTTGAGCCACCAGATCGGCTCCTTCATGGGCGTGTGGCTGGGCGGTTTCTTGTACGACCGCAACGGCAACTACGACATGGTCTGGTACATCGCCATCGCCCTGGGGGTGTTTGCCGGGCTGGTGAATCTGCCGGTCAAAGAAGCGCCCATCCGCCGTGCGGGCAGCCTGGCGCAGGGGGCCTGAGGCCATGGCCAAGCCCTGGATCTGGTGGACCGTGGCTCTGGCAGCGCTGGCCGGGGTGTTTGCGCTGTACACCCGCCCGGAGTTCCTGGTGGCCCTGGCCGACCAGCTCTGGGCGTGTTTTTGAATGGCATGGCACACCCCCAGGCTCCAGTGCTTCGCATCTTTCTCCAACCCCCTTGCAGGGGGCAACACCAGCAGCCTGGCAAAGCCAGTTCTGCGGTGTTTCTGGAAGGGTCGCGTTCTGCCTGCGGCCAAGTAGCGACCCGTTGCCATTTATGGAGAAAATTCGTCTCTTGCGCTTATTAGGTAAGCACGAGCAGCTACTAAATATATAGCAAACCGATTTTTCCCACGGCAAATTTGCCTTACACGCCCTCGTTAGAATGGCGATTTTCCCGTTTGAGACTGCGGATATGACACCCATTACTGGCAGCATCGTGGCCCTGGTGACCCCGATGCTTGAAGACGGCAGCGTGGACTACCCCACCCTGCGCACACTGATCGACTGGCATGTTGCGGAGGGGACAGACTGCATTGGCGTGGTCGGCACCACCGGCGAATCGCCCACGGTCACCGTGGAAGAGCACTGCGAGATCATCCGCGTGTCGGTCGAGCAGGCCAAAGGCCGGGTGCCCATCATGGCGGGCTGCGGTGCCAATTCGACCTCCGAGGCCATCGAACTCACCCGCTTTGCCAAGAAGGTCGGTGCCGACTGCCATTTGCAGGTCGTGCCCTACTACAACAAGCCCACACAAGAAGGCCAATACCAGCACTTCAAGGCCATCGCGGAAGCGGTGGACCTGCCCATGGTGCTGTACAACGTGCCCGGCCGCTCGGTCGCCGATATGCTGCACGACACCGTGCTGCGCCTGGCCCAGGTGCCCGGCATTGTGGGCATCAAGGAAGCCACCGGCAACATCGAGCGCGCCCAGTGGCTGATCCGTGACGTGCCCAAGGGCTTTGCCGTGTACTCGGGCGACGACCCGACCGCCGTGGCCCTGATGCTGTGCGGCGGCCAGGGCAACATCAGCGTCACGGCCAACGTCGCCCCGCGTCTGATGCACGAGCTGTGCGTGGCCGCCATGGCCGGTGACACCCGCCGCGCTATGGAAATCCAGCGCCTGCTCATGCCGGTGCACAAAAACCTGTTTGTCGAAGCCAACCCCATCCCCGTGAAGTGGGCCATGGCCGAGCTGGGCCTGTGCGGGCCTACGCTGCGCCTGCCCATGACACCCTTGTCGGCCTCTTTCCACACCACCGTGAAAGACGCGCTGCGCAGCGGCGGTCTGCTTTAACTGAACTGAACCCTTTTAGGAACGCTACGTGAACCATATTGCCAAAGCCGGATTGAAAGTTGGAGTGTTGGGACTGACCATGGCGCTGGGCGCCTGCTCGATCATGCAAAGCGAGAAGATCGACTACAAAAGCGCGGGCACGGTAGGCCCGTCGCTGGACGTGCCGCCCGACCTGTCGCAGCTCAACCGCGACTCGCGCTACGTGGTGCCTGGTGCGGCCGTCACCGCCAGCAACTACAAGGTCGGCCAGGTGGCGGCCGCCGCCCCTACCGCTGCCACGTCGCTGGGCGACATCCGGGTCGAACGTGCAGGCACGCAGCGCTGGCTGGTGATCAACCGCCCTGCAGACAAGCTGTGGGGACCGGTGCGCGACTTCTGGCAGCAGAACGGCTTTTTGCTGACCGAAGACAACGCCGGCCTGGGCATCATGGAAACCGACTGGGCCGAAAACCGCGCCAAGCTGCCGCAAGACATCATCCGCAGCACCATTGGCAAGGTGTTTGAATCGCTGTACTCCACCGGCGAGCGCGACAAATACCGCACCCGCCTGGAACGCACCGCCACCGGCGGCACCGAAATCTACATCAGCCACCGCGGCATGGTCGAGGTCTACACCAGCCAGTCCAAAGACCAGACCATCTGGCAGCCCCGCCCCACCGACCCCGAGCTGGAAGTCGAATTTCTGCGCCGCCTGATGCTCAAACTGGGTGCCAACGACGCACAGGTACAAACCGCCCTGGAGCCCGAAGCCGCCAAGGCCAACGCCCGTCTTGCCACGGTCAACAACCAGCCGGTGGTGCAACTGGACGACGGCTTTGACCGCGCCTGGCGCCGTGTGGGCCTGACGCTGGACCGCACCGGCTTCACCGTCGAAGACCGCGACCGCAGCAAAGGCACTTACTTCGTGCGCTACGTGGCGCCGAATGCGACCAAGGTCCAACCCGGCTTCTTCACCAAGCTGTTCAGCAGCGACAGCAGCTCGCCGCCGGTGCAGTACCGCGTCGCCGTGGTCACCGAGGGCTCGACCACCACCGTGTCGGTGCTGAACGCTTCGGGTGCACCCGAAGCGTCAGACAACGCCAAGAAGATCGTCCAGATCATTGCGGACGACCTGAAATAAGCACTCTGCGCTTCAAAAGCCTGGGCAGCGGCAGCGCAGGCAACGGCACCATTGTCGAAGCCTGCAGCGGGGCCCACACCACCCGCGTGCTGGTGGACTGCGGCTTTGGCCAGAAGCAGCTCGACCAGCGGCTGGCGCTGGCGGGCCTGCAGGCCGGGCAGATCGATGCGATCTTCATCACCCACGAGCATGGCGACCACGTAGGCTGCGCGCCGCAGTGGGCCGTGCGCCACCGCATCCCGGTGTGGATGAGCCATGGCACCCATGCGGCCATCGCACACCCGGACCTGCCCGACCTGGACGGCCTGCTGCGCATCGCCCGCGACACCGAAACCATCGACCTGGGCAGCCTGCAGCTCACACCCTTCACCGTACCGCACGATGCCCGCGAACCCCTGCAACTGCGCTGCAGCCAGGGTGACGCGCACCTGGGCATCCTGACCGACCTGGGCCACGCCACGCCGCATGTGCTGGCGCAGCTGATGGGCTGCCAGGCCCTGCTGCTGGAATGCAACCACGACCCCGAGCTGCTGGCCGCGTCGCGCTACCCGCCGTTTTTGAAGCAGCGCGTGGGTGGCATGTACGGCCACCTGGCCAACCACGCCGCCGCCGAGATCGCCCAAGCCCTGTCCACCGGCGGGCTGCGCCGCATCGTGGCCGCGCATTTGAGCGAACAGAACAACCGCCCCGAGCTGGCGCTGGCGGCCCTGGCCGGAGCCGAGGGTTGCGCCAAAGTCACACTGGGCGTGGCGCAGGCAGCTTTTGGCTGCGATTGGGTCACCGTATAAGTGTTTACCCGTGTTCGTCGGATAAGATCTACGGGTTCATTGGGGAGTAGCCGCCCACTCTTATGTGGGGCTTGCATCAACATACTTGGCCTTTCGGCTATGGTGCAAGCGGTTCGTTCTTGGCAAGACCTTTGACCATGCCACCTCGGTTTGGCCGGGAGGGGGTGTGGTCATCCGTCTCAGCTCTGGCCTAGAAAGAAACCCATGGAAGCATTTCTCCTTTCCACAGGCATCGTCGCCCTCGCCGAAATCGGCGACAAAACCCAGTTGCTGGCCTTCATCCTGGCAGCCAAATTCAAAAAGCCCTGGCCCATCATCGCGGGCATTCTGGTGGCCACCATCGCCAACCACGCCTTTGCCGGTGCCGTCGGCTCCTGGATCACTTCGCTGGTCGGGCCCGAAACCCTGCGCTGGGTGCTGGGCATTTCTTTCATCGGCATGGCTGCCTGGACGCTGGTGCCCGACAAGTTTGAAGAAGAAGATGCCAAGCTGGCCCGCTTTGGCGTGTTTGGCACCACGCTGATCGCATTCTTTCTGGCCGAAATGGGCGACAAAACCCAGTTTGCCACCATCGCCCTGGCGGCCAAGTACCACGACTTTGTGGCCGTGGTGGCGGGCACCACGCTGGGCATGATGCTGGCCAACGTACCTGCGGTGCTGCTGGGCCACAAAATCGCCGAACGCATGCCGACCAAAATCGTGCACCGCATTGCGGCCGCCATTTTCCTGGTCATGGGCATATTGACCTTGATGGGCGTTGGTGCCGGTATGGGCTTGTAAAAAAGCCACCCCCAGGACCACCCCGGCACGCTGGCATAATCCAGGGTCTTTTAGGGCTCTCGTGCTCATTCTTGTTGCACGAGCAGCTACACATTCCATAGCACACATTCCAAGGAACACACATGGCTTTCACCACCACCGCCTCCGGCCTGCAGTTTGAAGACACCATCCAGGGCTCGGGCGATGTCGCCACCAAGGGCAAGAGCGTTACCGTGCACTACACCGGCTGGCTGTACAACGACGGCGTGCAAGGCGCCAAGTTCGACTCCAGCAAGGACCGCAAAGACCCCTTCGTGTTCTCGCTGGGCGCGGGCATGGTCATCAAGGGCTGGGACGAAGGCGTAGCCGGTATGCAAATCGGTGGTGCCCGCACCCTGATCATCCCCGCCGCCCTGGGCTACGGCGCGCGCGGCGCGGGCGGCGTGATTCCGCCCAACGCCACGCTGAAATTTGACGTGGAACTGCTGGCCATCAAGGGCTGAAACTTCCCTGGGCGGGGCCTGTGGTCCCGCCACGCCAGTCCATTTTTTCGACGCCGCCCCCTTGCAAAAGGCCAGGGCGGCACAAGTTTGCGTAACTGGTTCACTCCATTCACCCTCCAGAACATGTCTGAAAACAACTCCAATCCCGACCACCAGCCCCTGGACGGCATGGCCCCCGCCGACGAGCAAGCGACCAGCGACGTGGAAGCGCTGGCCATGGCCCAGGCCGAACTGGCTGCCTTGAAAGCCAAAAGCGCCGATCTGGCCGACCAGTTCCTGCGCGCCAAGGCCGATGCCGAAAACGCCCGCCGCCGCGCCGAAGACGACATCGCCAAGGCCCGCAAGTTCAGCCTGGAAAGCTTTGCCGAAAGCCTGCTGCCCGTGGCAGACAGCCTGGAAGCCGGCCTGGCTATCAAGGACGGCACGCCCGCCCAGATCCGCGAAGGTGCCGAAGCCACCCTGCGCCAGCTCAAAAGCGCGCTGGAACGCAACAAGGTCGTCGAGATCGCCCCCGCCGCCGGTACCAAATTCGACCCGCACCAGCACCAGGCCATCAGCGTGGTGCCTGCCGAGCAGGAAGCCAACACCGTGGTCAGCGTGCTGCAAAAGGGCTATTTGATCTCGGAGCGCGTGCTGCGCCCGGCCCTGGTCACGGTTACCGCACCGAAATAAACAAAAAACGGTAACCCCACTCTTGAAGTGGCGACTAGCGACCCGCACCTTGAACGCAACAGGGCTTTGTTTGAAGCCCGCTCCATTTAGACAAATCAAAGGAAAAGAATCATGGGAAGAATTATTGGCATTGACTTGGGCACCACCAACAGCTGCGTTTCCGTCATGGAAGGCAATGTGCCCCGCGTGATCGAAAACGCCGAAGGTGCCCGCACCACGCCCTCCATCGTGGCGTACCAGGAAGACGGCGAAGTGCTGGTCGGCGCATCCGCCAAGCGCCAGGCCGTCACCAACCCCAAGAACACGCTGTACGCCGTCAAGCGTTTGATCGGCCGCAAGTTCACTGAAAAAGAAGTCCAGAAAGACATCGACCTGATGCCTTACACCATCGTGGCGGCCGACAACGGCGATGCCTGGGTGCAAGTGCGCGGCAACAAAATCTCGGCCCAGCAGGTCAGCGCCGACATTCTGCGCAAGATGAAGAAGACCGCCGAAGACTACCTGGGTGAAGCCGTCACCGAAGCCGTGATCACCGTGCCCGCGTACTTCAACGATGCACAGCGCCAGGCCACCAAGGACGCTGGCCGTATTGCCGGTCTGGACGTGAAGCGCATCATCAACGAACCCACCGCTGCAGCCCTGGCCTTTGGCCTGGACAAGCACGAAAAGGGCGACCGCAAGATTGCGGTGTATGACCTGGGCGGCGGCACGTTCGACGTGTCCATCATCGAAATCGCCGATGTCGATGGCGAAAAGCAGTTCGAAGTGCTGTCCACCAACGGCGACACCTTCCTGGGCGGCGAAGACTTTGACCAGCGCATCATCGACTTCATCATTGCCGAGTTCAAGAAAGAGTCCGGCGTGGACCTGTCCAAGGACGTGCTGGCCCTGCAGCGCCTGAAGGAAGCCGCTGAAAAGGCCAAGATCGAGCTGTCCAACAGCGCATCGACCGACATCAACCTGCCCTACGTGACAGCCGATGCCTCCGGCCCCAAGCATCTGAACATCAAGCTCAGCCGCTCCAAGCTGGAAGCCCTCGTCGAAGAACTGATCGAGCGCACCATCGCCCCCTGCCGAACCGCCATCAAGGATGCGGGTGTGAGCGTGGCCGACATCCATGACGTGATTTTGGTCGGCGGCATGACCCGCATGCCCAAGGTGCAAGAGAAGGTGAAGGAATTCTTCGGCAAGGAACCCCGCAAGGACGTGAACCCTGACGAAGCTGTGGCGGTTGGCGCAGCCATCCAGGGCCAGGTGTTGAGCGGCGACCGCAAGGACGTGCTGCTGCTGGACGTGACCCCTCTGTCGCTGGGTATCGAAACCCTGGGCGGCGTGATGACCAAGATGATCGTCAAGAACACGACCATCCCGACCAAGTTTGCGCAGACCTTCTCTACCGCCGACGACAACCAGCCCGCCGTGACCATCAAGGTGTTCCAGGGCGAGCGCGAAATCGCCAACGTCAACAAGCTGCTGGGTGAGTTCAACCTCGAAGGCATCCCACCGGCAGCACGTGGCACGCCACAGATCGAAGTGTCGTTCGACATCGATGCCAACGGCATCTTGCACGTCGGCGCGAAAGACAAGGGCACCGGCAAGGAAAACAAGGTCACCATCAAGGCCAACTCGGGTCTGTCGGAAGCCGAAATCCAGCAAATGGTGAAAGATGCCGAGCTGAACGCCGCCGACGACAAGAAGAAGCTGGAACTGGTGCAAGCCCGCAACCAGGGCGAAGCCAGCGTGCACAGCGTCAAGAAGAGCCTGACCGAGTACGGCGACAAAATCGAAGCGGCAGAGAAGGAGAGCATCGAAGCCGCCATCAAGGCACTGGAAGAAGCCTTGAAGGGCGAAGACAAAGCCGCCATCGACGAGAAGAACACCGCCCTGATGACCGTCAGCCAGAAGCTGGGCGATAAGATGTACGCCGACATGCAAGCCAAGCAGGCCGCCGACGAAGCCGGTGCAGGTGCAGCCCCCGAAGCCGAAGCTGCCAAAGCCGCTGACGACAACGTGGTCGATGCCGAAGTGAAAGAAGTCAAAAAGGGCTAACTGACTAGCCGCTGGCTTTTCAAACCCGCGCCGCGTCCGGCTGGTCCTTCACAGGACTTCCGGCGCGGCTTTTTGCGTAACGAGCTATCCGGCTCCCCCCGATCGCCGTAGTGAGAAAGTGATGGCAGCATGAGCAAACGAGATTATTACGAAGCCCTCGGCGTTCCCAAGAACGCCTCCGAGGATGAAATCAAGAAGGCCTATCGCAAGCTGGCGATGAAGCACCACCCGGACCGCAACCAGGGTGATTCAGCCAAAGGTGCAGAAGACAAGTTCAAGGAAATCAAGGAAGCCTACGAAATGCTGAGCGACGCGCAAAAGCGCGCCGCCTACGACCAGCATGGCTTTGCCGGTGTCGACCCGAACATGCGCGGCGGCCCCGGGGCCGAAGGCTTTGCGGGCGGTGGCTTTGCCGAGGCCTTTGGCGATATTTTTGGCGACATGTTCGGCCAAAGCCGCGGTGGCCGGGGCGGTGGCCGCCAGGTGTTTCGCGGGGCCGACCTCAGCTACGCCATGGAAGTCACACTGGAAGAAGCCGCGCGCGGCAAGGAAGCGCAGATCCGCATCCCCACCTGGGAAGCCTGCGACACCTGCCATGGCAGCGGTGCCAAACCCGGCACCCAGGCCAAAACCTGCGGCACCTGCGCGGGCCAGGGCACGGTGCAGATGCGCCAGGGCTTCTTCAGCGTGCAGCAAACCTGCCCCACCTGCCGCGGCTCGGGCAAGGTCATTCCTGACCCCTGCACCGCCTGCAGCGGCCAGGGCAAGGTCAAGAAGCAAAAAACGCTGGAAGTCAAAATCCCCGCCGGTATCGACGACGGCATGCGCATCCGCAGCGTGGGCAATGGCGAACCGGGTTCGAACGGTGGCCCCTCGGGCGACCTGTACATCGAGATCCGCACCAAGAAGCACGACATCTTTGAGCGTGACGGCGGCGACCTGCACTGCTCGGTGCCGGTGAGCTTCGTCACCGCCGCCCTGGGTGGCGAGATCGAAGTGCCCACCCTGTCTGGCAAGGCCGCCATCGACATCCCCGAAGGCACGCAAGCGGGCAAGCAGTTCCGCCTGCGCGGCAAGGGCATCAAGGGCGTGCGCGACAGCTCGCCTGGCGACCTGTACTGCCACATCACGGTGGAAACCCCGGTCAAGCTCACTGAGCACCAGCGCAAGCTGATGCGCGAGCTGGAAGAGTCGTTCAAAAAGGGCGGCGGCAAGCACTCGCCCACCGGTGACAGCTGGACGGACAAGCTGAAGAAGTTCTTCGCATAAGACGATTTGGCCTTGATTCAAAGCCCCTTGGTGCCTGCACCAAGGGGCTTTTTCCATGGCGGGGTTAAAAACTCTTTTGCTATTTCTTTGGTAGCTGCTCACGCTCATCCCATCAGCACGAGCGGCCTATTTCTTATAAAAATGCTGCAGCGCTTCGGTAGGGAACTGGCAGCGTCCGCTTATAGTTGAAGCTTTGCCAGCCGCAAGGACATCGCCATGAAAACCAAAGCCGCCGTCGCCTGGAAAGCAGGCACCCCCCTGACCATCGAAACCGTGGACCTGGACGGCCCCAAGTTCGGCGAAGTGCTGGTCGAGATCAAGGCCACCGGCATCTGCCACACCGACTACTACACCCTCAGCGGTGCGGATCCCGAAGGCATCTTCCCCGCCATCCTGGGCCACGAAGGCGCAGGCATCGTGGTGGACGTAGGCCCCGGTGTCACCACGCTGAAAAAGGGTGACCACGTCATCCCTCTCTACACCCCCGAATGCCGCCAGTGCAAGTTCTGCCTGAGCCGCAAGACCAACCTGTGCCAGCTCATCCGCGGCACCCAGGGCAAGGGCCTGATGCCCGATGCCACCAGCCGCTTCAGCCTGGACGGTAAACCCATCTTCCACTACATGGGCACCAGCACCTTCAGCAACTACACCGTGGCCCCGGAAATTTCGCTGGCCAAGATCCGCAAGGATGCCCCGTTTGACAAGGTCTGCTACATCGGCTGCGGTGTCACCACCGGCATCGGTGCCGTGCTGTTCACCGCCAAGGTGGAAGCCGGAGCCAACGTGGTCGTCTTCGGCCTGGGCGGCATCGGCCTGAACGTCATCCAAGGCGCCAAGATGGTGGGAGCCGACAAGATCATCGGCGTGGACATCAACCCCGCACGCCAGGCCATGGCCCGCCAGTTCGGCATGACGCACTTCATCAACCCCAAAGAAGTGCCCAACGTAGTGGATGCCATCGTTCAGTTGACCGACGGCGGGGCCGACTACAGCTTTGAATGCATAGGC
>CAUPNG010000005.1:0-262655 GCA_963512605.1 uncultured Albidiferax sp.
AGTGGAGCGCAGCTTTGCATGGCTGGAGAAGAACCGCAGGCTGTGGAAGAACTGCGAGCGTTGGCTCAATACCAGCTTGCAGTTCATCCATCTGGCATTCCTGGCTCTACTGCTCAAAAGACTTTGAACACGTTCTAAGACTGTCCCGGTCTCTCGCTGGCGCGCGGCTTCAGCAACGCATCCGGAACTGCTGGTCGCGCGACTGCTTGCGGTCGGTGGCGATCCGGTCCATATAGGACGCGTTCCCCCCGGCGCGGGCCATTTGGTCCAGGTAGCGGATGCGCGCATCCAGGGCGGTGCACTGGGATGCCTTGCTCGGCGTGTAGGACTCGATGCGGGTGGTTGGCTCGGGTGGAGCTGTCAGCGCTGCACTTTTTGCGCGTTGGGCTTGGGCCATTTGTACCTGCTGGTCAAACGGCATCCCCGAGGGCACGGATTCCATGCGCTCGACCAGGGCACTGCGTTGGCTGCAATGCTCCAGTGCCCAGAACTGCCCGCCGCCATAGCTTTGGCACAGGTACAGCGTTGTCGTCCCCGCACCGCCGCCCTGCGCGCTCAGCGCTGGCGACGTGTCTACAGACCGGCCCCCAGCGCAGGGGGCACTGCTGTACGTGTTGCCACAGCGGTAGACCTGGGCGTGCAGGCGGCCGGACAGGGCTAGGAGGGCGAGGGTGGTGATGAGGTACATGGGGCTTGATGGTACTTGCGGGTTGCGCTTTGATACCGCCTGCTGTTCGCCATTTCGGTGGTGTCGCACTAAACTGGCTTGAGGGCCACGGAACTTAACGATGAACATCCATCCCATCCATACCGAAGCTGTCTACAAAGAGGCTCTGAAAAAAGTGTCTGCCCTGGTGGACAAAGACCCAGAGCGCGGCACACCCGATGGCGACATGCTGGAAATTCTGGGCATGCTTGTGGCAGCGTATGAGGCCAAGCATTGCTCCATGGAGTCACCCGATCCCTTAGAGGCCATCAAATTTCGGATGGAGCAGCAGGGACTCAAGCCCAAAGATTTGGCTCCCATGATTGGCCAGATCAACCGTGTGTACGAGGTGCTGGCCGGCAAGCGTCAGCTTACGCTGCCCATGATTCGGCGACTTCACCAAGGTTTGGGTATCCCGGCAGAGGTGCTGATTGCTGAATCTGATGGGCACTTTGACTTGGCCGCCTAGCCTTCGTCAGACCGTACTGTTTGCCTCAATGATTTAAGCGGAAAACGCCCCCGCCGCTCGTCTCACGGGCGTGAGCAGCTATTTATTCAATAGCAACCTAACCCGTCACCAAATTACTTCACCAGCGGCCGCACGGTGGTAAACCCGCCATCCACCGCAATCACCTGCCCGGTGATACGCGCCGCGCCGTCGCTCAGCAGCCAGGCCATGGCATCCGCCACCTGCACAGCGGTCTGCACGCCGCCCAGCGGGTACTGCTTGCCTGCGCCCTCGCGCATGGCATCCATGCGCAGCATGCCTGCGGTCATGGGGGTGTCGGTCATGCCGGGGGCGACTACGTTGACGCGCAGACCCAGCGGTGCGTACGTGGCTGCGGCGCTGCGGGCCAGGGCTTCGATGCCGCCTTTGGCTGCGGCGATGGCCTCGTGGTTGGCCACGCCGATGCGCGAGACCACGCTGGATGCGAGTACCGCCGCACCAGGCAGTTTGGCCACGCGCAGGGCTTCCACCCAGGCTTGCAGCATGAAGAAGGCGCTGTCCAGATTGATGCGCATGACTTCGCGGTACTGGGCTGCCGTGCTGCGGTGCAGCGGCGCAATCAGGGTGCTGCCAACGCAGTGGGCCAGCAGCGTGGGCGGCCCGCCGAGCTGGGCGATGCAGGCGGCGATGGCTTCTGCTGTGCCTTCGGGCGTGGTGGTGTCGGCGGCAATATGGGCATCTGCCGCTACTTCCGCCAGGCTGGCGGCATCGCGGCCAACTGCGGCAACCCGGTGGCCTGCCTGGCGCAACTGGGCGACGACTTCACGGCCTATGCCACCGCGTGCGCCGGTCACCAGGGCGATCTGGGGGGATGTGGTTGTCATGGGGAGTGCTTTCTGAAGGGTGGTCAAACAAGGGGCCTGCAGACAAAGTCGCCAGTCCGGGCAAGTCGTGCAACTGGGTGACCCCGCGGGTGGTGCGTGTCCACCACTGCGAGAACGAGGTGCAGGGGCGGGCGACTTCGGCGAACAGCATGGGCGCGGGCTGGACCTGGGCCAGGGTGCTCAGATCCACGTGCGGGTCGGCCACGGTGCGCACCGAGCGGGCGCTGCGCAGGGCCTGTAACAGCGTGGCCGCGTCGGCGTGCCAGCGGGCCGTAGTCAGCTCGGCCATGCGGGCTCCAACAAAGCGCCAGCGCTTATTGCTCCAGGGCCATGTGCTATGAAAATAGGAGTGATAGATGCCAATGCACAGCGTGTGGGCGGGCAGGTCTGGCGGCAGGCGCAACCCCCAGGGGTGGACCAGCCACACGTCGCGGCCAGCGACCAGCGCGGCATCGGGGGCGGTGGCGTTGGGCGGGGTGGGGGATACGGGGGGCTCGTCCACGCCTTCGACTTCAGACGGTTCTGCCAATGCATGCGGGCTGCGGGCAATGGCATCCAGCGCGGCGTAGCTGGTGTCGATCACGCTGCCGGGGCTGTGCCAGTCGGGCGGGGCGTACTTGGCGACGTTCTCGGCGTTGAACAGATACGGTTTGGTACTGCCGGTGCCCGCCACCCACTGCCAGCTCAGGTGGTTGCTGGCCAGGTCGCCGTCCAGCAGGTGCCCCAGCATCCAGTCGGCCCCGGCCCGCCAATGCACTTTGCGGATGTGCACGATGTAGCTGGCCAGCCACATGCGGGCGTGGTTGTGCAGGGTGCCGGTGGCGTAGAGCGTGCGCACGGCGGTGTCGATGACCGGGATGCCGGTGCGGGCCTGGCGGATGTCGGCGGGCAGCGCGGGGGCGTACGTATTCTTGGGCAGCAGGCCTTCGTGCAGTGACTGCAGGATGCCGGGACCCAGGTGCTGCCACACGTGCCGAAAATATGCGCGCCAGCCCAGCTCGAAGACGAACTTGTGGCCTACGTCCAGCCGGTGCTGCGCCGCCACGCCCGCCAGCACCTCGGGCAGGGTGACAAAGCCATGGGTGATGTAGGGCGACAGGCCGGAGACCGCGCCTTCGATGGCGTTGCGGCTGCGGGCGTAGTCGGCGGGGCGCACCATGGCGATGCGGGCCTGGGCGGCGGCTAAGGTGGGCTCGAATTTCATGTGCTGGCCCCCACCGCGCCGCTGCGGATGGCGGCGGCGCGCTCGGCCACGGCCTGCTTTTGTGCGTCGCTCAGGCGGGCTAAATTGCGGACCTGCAAAGACATGCGCGGGTTGGCGGTGAGCATCTTTTCGTGCCGCGCCAGAAAGTCCCAGTACAGCGTGGTGTAAGGGCAGGCAAGCGCGCCTTCGCGCAGCGCGGGGTCGTAGCGGCAACTGGCGCAGTGCTGTTTGCTGCCCATGCGTTCGATGTACTTGCCGGTGGCGATGTAGGGCTTGCTGGCCATCAGGCCGCCGTCGGCGTACATCGCCATGCCAAGGGTGTTGGGCAGTTCCACCCATTCCACCGCGTCTACGTAGACCGACAAGTACCAGGCATGCACCTGCTGCGGCTGCACGCCCAGCAGCAGGGCGAACAGGCCGGTGACCATGAGGCGCTGGATGTGGTGGCTGTAGCCGTGGGCCAGGGTTTGTTCAATCGCGTCGCGCAGGCAGGCCATGTCGGTCTGGCCGGTCCAGTACCAGGCGGGCAGGGGCTCCTGGGCGTTGAGGGCGTTGCGCTCGGCGTAGCCGGGCATCTGCGTCCAGTAGATGCCGCGCACGTATTCGCGCCAGCCCAGAATCTGGCGGATGAAGCCTTCCACGCAGGGCAGGGGTGCTGCACCCGCGTGGTAGGCGGCCTCGGCTGCCGCGACCACCTCGCGCGGGTTGAGTAGCTTGAGGTTCATCGCTGCCGCCAGGTGCGAGTGGTACAGCCAGGTCTCGCCCGGCCACAGGGCATCCTGGTAGCGGCCAAACAGGGGCAGGCGCTCTTGGATGAACGCATCCAATGATTGCAGCGCCTGCTCGCGGGTGACAGGCCAGGCAAAGCTGTGCAGCGTGCCGGGGTGGCTGGCGAAGCGGGTGTTGACCAGGTCAATCACCTCTTGCGTGGCGGCATCGGGCGCAAAGGTGGAGCGGGCGGGCACCGAGCCGGGGCCGGTTTTGCCAAAGGCTTCGCGGTTGTCGGCATCGAAGTTCCATTGGCCACCAGTGGGCTGGTCGCCGTCCATCAGCACGGCGTGGCGGCGGCGCATGTCGCGGTAGAAATACTCCATGCGCAGCGACTTGCGGCCTTGGGCGTGGTCGGCAAACTGGCGCACGGTAGCAAAAAAGTGGCGGTCTTCGCGCACGTCCAGCGGCACACCGGCTTCTTTGGCCACGGCCCGGATCGATTGGTACACACGAAAATCGCCCGCACCGCTTATCACCAGGGCGTGAGCAGCTAGATTTTTTATAGCAGATTGCAACTCGGCAGCCAGGCTACCCCGGTTGTCGGCCTGGTCTAGCCGGGTGTAGTGCAATGGCAGACCTGCATCGCGCAGGCCTTTGGCAAAGTGGCGCATGGCTGCCAGAAACAGGGCGATGCGCTGTTTGCTGGACCAGATGTGGGTGGACTCCTCGGCCACCTCGGCCATCCACACCGCGTCTTGGGCGGGGTCAAACCCGTCGAAGGCGCTGGAGGTGTTATCGAGCTGGTCGCCCAGCACGATCACCAGGTTTCTAAGCATTTGGGGCCCTGGGGGCTTTGCGGCAGGCATCCGAGCAGTACTTCACCTCGGCCCAGTTTTTGGCCCAGCTTTTACGCCAGGCCATGGCCCTGCCGCAGGCCACGCAGGGCTTGCTGGGCAGGGACTGCTTGTTGCCTTTGAAGCCCGCGAGAGGCATCAGGCCTTCTTGGCCCAGGCGCTGCACCAGCCTTTACCGGCGACCACTTTGCCTGCAAACAGCGGGCAGCCACCTGTGGCATCGGCCGGTTTGCCCTGGTACAGCGCGCAGTTGCTGCACAGCTGGGCGGCGGCGTGCTTGGGGTACTTTTTGGCATCCACCTTGGTGGAGTCGGCGGCGTAGCCGAGGGCTGCGGCCTGGGGGTCTTTTTCATCGACCTTGGCCTGGGCGCGTGCGCCGGTGGAGAGGGTGGTCAGGGCTGTGCCGGTGGCCGCAATGGCCATGAGGAAAACGCGTCGTGGGTGTGTCATTTTTTGGGTATCTCCAGCCGAGGCTCCGGGGTGGAACATCGGCGGACTGCCTCCGTCAAAAGTAACGGTGGCCGGAGCATACGCAACACCTGCGCGCGCTGCTTTGATCGACATCAATACGCAGCGGGTTAGTCTGATACTAGTTAGTCACCTTGCGAGCCGCGGTGCGCCCAGCCGGTGGTGTGCTTCTCGATAAAACTGAACAGCTCGTACATCACCATGGCCATCGCGCCCACCACCATCAGCCCGGCAAAGGCCAGGCCCATTTGCATGCTGGAGCCGGCCGAGATCAGCAAGTAGCCAATGCCTTCGTTGGCGGCGGTCATCTCCGACACGGTGGTACCCACAAACGCCAGGGTGATGGCCACCTTGAGCGAGCCAAAAAAATAGGGCATGGAGCGCGGCAGGCCCACCTTGGTGAGCACGTCCCAACGCTTGGCACCCAGCACGCGCAGCACGTCCTCCAGCTCGGGCTCCAGCGTGGCCAGGCCGGTGGCGATGTTGACCATGATGGGGAAAAAGCTGATCAAGAACGCGGTGAGGATGGCCGGGCCGGTGCCGATGCCAAACCACACCACCAGAATCGGCACAAACGCGGCCTTGGGCAGGGCGTTAAAGGCCGTCATCAGCGGGTAGATGGCGGCATAGGCCAGGCGCGAGCTGCCCACCACAAAGCCCAGCAGCACGCCCACCACAATCGCCAGCCCAAAGCCCGCCATCGTCACCCAGTAGGTGCGCCAGGCGTGGGCGGCAATGGCGCCTTTGAATTCGACCAGTTGCGTCCAGATGCGCCAGGGGCTGGGGAAGATGAATTCCGACACGTTGAATGCCGTGCAAATGCCCTGCCACAGCAGCAGTATCAGCACCAGCAGCACCCAGGGCGACCAGCGTTCCAGGGTTTTGGGGTTCATGGCGTGGCCTTTCGGAAGGTGCCGATGTGGCCGCGCAGGGCGTGCACGATGTCGGTGAATTCTGGGGTGTAGGTCAGCTCCAGGTCGCGCGGGCGGGGCAGGTCTATGTGCTGCTTGTGCATGAAGCGGCCCGGGCTCTTGCCCATCACGTACACCGTGTCGGCCAGAAACACGCTCTCGCGCAGGTCGTGCGTCACCAAGATCACGTTGAAGCGCTGCTCGGTCCACAGGTCGCGCAAGATGCACCACAGCTCTTCGCGGGTAAAGGCATCCAGCGCGCCAAAGGGCTCGTCGAGCAGCAGCATCTTGGGCTCGTGGATGAGGGCACGGCAGATGCTGGCGCGCTGCTGCATGCCGCCCGAGAGCTGCCAGGGGAACTTGTCTTCATAGCCGCCCAGCCCCACCTTTTGCAGCAGCTGGCGGGCGCGCTCCACGTACTCTTTGCGTAGGGCTTTGAAGTTGGAACGGTAGGGCTCCACGATCTCCAGCGGCAGCAGCACGTTGTCCACCGTGGTGCGCCAGGGCAGCAGCGACGGTGCCTGAAAGGCCATGCCCGAGATCTTCAGCGGCCCGGTGACCGGCTGGCCGTCGATACGGATACTGCCTTTGGACGGCATCTTCAGCCCGGTGGCCAGCTTCATGAAGGTGGACTTGCCGCAGCCCGACGGCCCGACGATGGCGATGAACTCGCCCTGCTGCACCTGCAGGTCGATCGCCTCCACCGCAAACTGGCCCTGCACCCGCAGCGTGTCGTTGTAGGCCAGCCAGACATCGGAGAAATCTACAAAGGGTGGTGTGTTCACAAATTTATAAGAAATAGGCCGCTAGCGCTTATTTAATAAGCGTGAGCAGCTATGGAAAGAATAGTAAATCACCTAGTTACTCCACAGCGCATGCATGGGTACAGCCCATAGATGCGGGCCAAAGCGCAGCACCTGCTCGCCGGTATACAGCACCAGCCCCACAAACACCTGGCCGGGCGGCACCATGCGCTCCTGGAACCAGCGCAGGTGCTTGAAGCTGTCGGCGCTGACGGCGGAGCCAGCCTTGACCTCGATGCCCACGGTGCTGCCGTCAGGCGTGGTCACCACAAAGTCGATCTCGCGCTGCTCGCGGTCGCGGTAGTGGGCGAGCTGGTGCGGCTCGTCCTGGGCATCGAGCTGGGCCGCCAATTGGGCATAGACAAAGCCCTCTACCAGCTTGCCGCTCTGGTCGGCATCCAGGCGGGCAGTGTCAAACTGCCAGCGCAGCAGGCTGGCGACCAGGCCGGTATCGGTCATGACCAGCTTGTCTTGCTTGCCCACGCGGGCGTAGTCGGTGCGCACCCAGGGCCGCAGCCGCTCGACCAGAAACAGCGACTCCAGCGCGTTGATGTACGACTCCAGCGTAGGCCGGGCCAGCGCCAGCTGCGCGCCGATGGCGCTGGTGTCCATCAGCTTGCACGACCAGGCGGCCAGCACCTCCAGTAACTGCGCCATGCTGTCTTTGCGGCGGATTTGGGCAATGTCTTGCAGGTCGCGCGCCATCAGGGCGGCCAGGTAGTCGGTGTGCCAGCGGCGCACGCTTTTGGCGGGCAGGGCCTGTACCTCGGGGTAGCCGCCACGCAGGGCTTTGTGCAGCACCACGTCTTTGCTGGGGCCGGGGCCCAGGCCGTCCCAGTCCTGGCGCAGGGCGCGGGCGATGAACTGGGGCGCGGCACCGGCCATTTCCCCCTCAGAAAAGGGCCGCAGGCGCAGGGTGCTGACGCGCCCAGCCAGCGATTCGGTCACGCTGGGCAGGCTTTGGATGTTGGCCGAGCCCGTGAGCAAAAAGCGCCCGGGCCGGGGGTGCTCGTCGGCTTCTTTTTTAATGGCCATCAGCAGGGCCGGGGCGCGCTGGATTTCATCAATCACCATCAGCCCATCGCCATGCGCCACAAAGCCGTGCGGGTCGGCCTGGGCCGCCGCCAGCAGGCCCGCGTCGTCCAGGGTGCGGTAGAGCACGCCCTCGGGCGCGGCCACGGCCTTGGCCAGCGTGGTCTTGCCGCACTGCCGCGCCCCGGCCAGCACCACCACCCGGCGGGTCTGCAAGGCGTCAAAGACGGCGGGGGCCAGCCAGCGCTGGATACCTAAAGTGGGGGACGATGGCATGTCCGCTATTTTTATAGTAGAAGTTCCGCTATTTTATAGATAGATGACCCGCTATGGTGCAGTTTCAAAATGTGTGGGTCGCCATGGATTTATAAGGAATAGGCCGCTAGCGCTTATTTGATAAGCGCTAGCGGCTATTAAAACTGTAGTAACTACTTTTTGCCCGGCAGTACGTTCAACTCGGCCGCGCTGGGCAGGAAGCTGCCGTTCCACACCGCGTCGGGGTTCACCCGCGTTTTGGTGGCGAACGCGTCGGACACCTGCGAAGCCATCAGCGACAGGCGGGGTGGCGTGGTCTGGCCGAAGCCCTCGGTGCGGGCGTTGGGGGTGTTGATGGCGGTGTCGAGGGCCATGTTCAGGCGGCGCAGTTCCAGCGGGCCGTTGATGATGCCGTCGCGGGCCTTCACGTGTTCGATGGCCACGGCGGGGCGGGCGATGACCTCGCGCATGCCCTTGGCAAAGGCCTGCAAAAAGGCTTTGACGGCGGCCGGGTTCTCCTTGATGAGCTTGGGCGAGGCAATGATGGCGTTGCCGTACAGCTTCACGCCAAACTGCGGGTAGGGCATGACCAGCACGTCCTCCGCCTTGGTGCCGCGGGCTTCCAGGTTCAGCAGCGAGGTGAAGGTGAAGCCGGTGATGGCATCCACGTCCCCGCGCACCAGCATGGTTTCGCGCAGCGGCGGGTCCATGCTGGTCCACTGCACGCCGCTGAGGCCGTTGGCCTTGGCAAAGATGGGGAAGGCACGGCGGCCTGCGTCGAACACCGGGGCACCGAGCTTTTTGCCGCTCAGGTCGGCGGGGGTCTTGATACCGGATTTTTTCAGCACCATCACCGAGGCGGGGGTGTCGGCGTAGACCATCATCACCGCCACCGGCTTGTTGGGCGCGTCGGGGTTGTTGGCGTGGAACTCCATCAGCGCGGCCATGTCGGCAAAGCCCATGTCGTAGGCACCCGAGGCTACGCGTGTGACGGTGCCGCCCGAGCCATTGCCTACGTCGATGGTCACGTCCAGCTTGGCATCCTTGAAATAGCCCTTGGCCGCAGGCGTGAGGAACAGCGCCGCCGGGCCTTCAAAGCGCCAGTCGAGCTGGAACTTGATGGGTGTGGACTGGGCGAAGGCGGGGGCGGCCAGCAGCAGGGCGGCGCTGGCCAGGGTGGTGTGCAGAAAGACGCGTTTTTTCATCGGGACTCCAAAGGGGTATTTAGACGTTACAGCAATAAAGGTGCCACCCAATAAAAAAGCGCACTATAAAAGTGCGCTTTTTTAGGGGGCAGGGGATGCTGCGGTCTACTTGTGCAAAGTGGCTGCGTTGGCTACCGCCAGGGCCGTCATATTCACCACCCGGCGCACTGTGGCCGATGGGGTCAGGATGTGCGCCGATGCAGCTGCACCCAGCAAGATGGGGCCGACGGTCACGCCATGGCCTGCGGTGACTTTCAGTACGTTGAACAAAATGTTGGCCGCGTCCAGGTTGGGGCAGACCAGCAGGTTGGCGGCACCGTGCAGGCTGGTTTCGGCATCCATCAGGGCGGCTTCACGCATAGGTTGCATGAGTGCCGCATCGCCTTGCAGTTCGCCATCGGACTCGATGTCAGGGGCCATGGCGGCAAACAATTCGCGGGCGGTGCGCATTTTGCGGGCCGAGGGGCGGTCCGACGAGCCGTAGTTGGAGTGCGACAGGAAGGCTACCTTGGGCGGCAGGCCAAAGCGGCTCACCTCGTCAGCCGCCATCACCGCAATGCTGGCCAGCTGTTCGGCCGTGGGCTCTTCGTTCACAAACGCGTCGGTGATGAACAGCGTGTGGGTGTCGAGCAACAGTGCGTTCAGCGCGGCAAAGCCGGAAGCGCCTTTTTTCAAGCCGATGATGTTGCGCACATGCTCCAGATGCCCTTCGTAGCGGCCCAGCAGGCCGCACAGCATGGCATCGGCATCGCCCAGGCGCACCATTAGCGCGGCAATGGTGGTGTTGGAGCGGCGCACTGCGGCCTTGGCCACGTCTTGCGATACGCCGCGGCGGCCCATCAGCTGGTGGTAGGTCTCCCAGTATTGGCGGAAGCGGGAGTCGTCTTCGGGGTTGACCACTTCCACGTCCACGCCCACGCGGATGCGCAGGCCGGCTTTAAGGATGCGGGCTTCGATGACGGCGGGGCGGCCAATCAGGATCGGGTGGGCCAGGTTTTCGTCCACGGCCACCTGGGCGGCGCGCAGCACGCGGTCGTCCTCGCCTTCAGCATAGGCCACGCGCTTGCCACCGGCGGGCACGGCCTTGGCGGTGCTGAACACCGGGCGCATGACCATGCCGGTTTGGTAGACAAAGCGCATCAGGCTCTGGCGGTAGGCCTCGTAGTCCTGGATGGGGCGGGTGGCCACGCCGGACTCTTCGGCGGCCTTGGCCACGGCGGGGGCGATGCGCAAAATCAGGCGCGAGTCAAACGGCGTGGGAATCAGGTATTCGCTGCCAAACACCAGCTCTTTGCCCGCGTAGGCGGCGGCCACTTCTTCGCTGATGTCGGCCTTGGCCAGGTCGGCAATCTGGCGCACGCAGGCCAGCTTCATGGCTTCGGTGATCTTGGTCGCGCCGCAGTCGAGTGCGCCGCGGAAGATGTACGGGAAGCACAGCACGTTGTTGACCTGGTTCGGGTAGTCCGAGCGGCCGGTGGCAATGATGCAATCGGGGCGCACGGCCTTGGCCAGTTCGGGGCGGATTTCGGGCTCGGGGTTGGCCAGCGCCAGGATGATGGGCTTGGCGGCCATGGTCTTGACCATCTCGGCCGTCAGCACACCGGCGGCTGAGCAACCCAGAAACACGTCGGCGTTGTTCACCGCGTCGGCCAGGGTGCGGGCCGAGGTGTCCTGGGCGTAGCGCTCTTTGGAGGCATCAAAACCACCGGGGCGGCCCTGGTAGATGATGCCCTTGGAGTCGCAGGCGTAGATGTTCTTGCGCTGCACGCCCAGGCCCACCATCACGTCCAGGCAGGCGATGGCGGCGGCACCGGCACCCGATACCGCCACCTTCACGTCTTCGATCTTCTTGCCCACCAGCTCCAGGCCGTTGAGCAGGGCGGCCGACGAGATGATGGCCGTGCCGTGCTGGTCGTCGTGGAACACCGGGATGTTCATGCGCTCGCGCAGCTTTTGCTCGATGTAGAAGCACTCTGGCGCTTTGATGTCTTCCAGGTTCACACCGCCCAGGGTGGGTTCCATGGCGGCAATGATGTCCACCAGCTTGTCGGGGTCGTTTTCGGCCAGTTCGATGTCGAACACGTCGATACCGGCGAATTTCTTGAACAGGCAGCCCTTGCCTTCCATCACCGGCTTGGAGGCCAGCGGGCCGATATTGCCCAGGCCCAGCACCGCCGTGCCGTTGGTGATCACGCCGACCAGGTTGCCGCGCGAGGTGTATTCAGCCGCCAGGGACGGGTCGCGCTGGATGTCCAGGCAGGGGTAGGCCACACCGGGCGAGTAGGCCAGCGACAGGTCGCGCTGGTTGGACAGCGGCTTGGTCGCGTTGACCGAGATTTTCCCTTTGGTGGGAGTGCAGTGGTATTCGCGGGCTGCGTCGCGCAGCGCCATTTCTGCGGGAGAAATGTCTTTGGCCATTTTGCTCAGTGTCCTCGTTGGTGTTTTTGACCGTGTAAGCCTACCGCAAGCAATAGCAGGTAGTCCCGGTGGAGACTACCTATTTGGATGCAAAAAATGTATCTGGTTATGTTGCACACCCCCAGGCTACACACTGCGTGTTTTCGCCAACCCCCTTGCAGGGGGCAACACCAGCAGCCTGGCAAAGCCAGTTCTGCGGTGTTTCACGAAGGCCAGTTTTATCGCGGGTCGTGGGGGTGTGATTCGTTACTTCAATAAATCCATTAAGGTGCGGGCAATCACCTTGGTGGCGCGGCGCAGGTCTTCCAGGCTCAGGCGCTCGTCGGCGCGCTTGGCGTGCGACTCCAGCACGGTGCGCGGGCCCGCACCGTAGATCACGCCGGGGATGCCTGCGGCGGCGTACAGCCGTACGTCGGTGTACAGGGGTGTGCCCATGGCCGGTATGGCCTCGCCAAACACCGCCAGGCCGTGCTTCTGGATGGCATCGACCAGCGGCTGGTTGCCGGGCAGGGGCTGCATGGAATGGGCCAACAGCAGGCGTTTGATGTCTACCGTGATGCCGGGCTGGCGGGCGGCGGCATCGGCAATGACCTGGCGGATGTTGGCTTCGACTTCTACCGGGTTCTCCTCGGGGATCATGCGGCGGTCGAGCTTGAAGGTGACTTTGCCGGGCACCACGTTGGTGTTGGTGCCGCCTTGGATAGTGCCTACGTTCAGGTAGGGGTGGTTGATGCCTTCCACGCCCGAGGTCACCTGCTGGTACAGCGTGTTTTGCGCGTACAGGGCGTTCAGGATCTGCACCGCGCCGTGCAGCGCGTCCACGCCGCTCTCGGGTATGGCGGCATGGGCCATCTTGCCGTGCACGGTGACTTCCATCTGCAGGCAGCCGTTGTGCGCGGTCACCACCTGGTAAGAGAAGCCTGCGGCGATCATCAGGTCGGGCTTGACGATCTTGTTTTTCAGCAGCCAGCCGGGGCCGAGTTCGCCACCGAATTCTTCGTCGTAGGTGAAGTGCAGCTCCACCGCGCCCTTGAGCGGCAGGCCCAGGGATTCGAGCGCCCGCACGGCGAAGGTGAAGCTGGCGAAGTCGCCTTTGCTCACCGCTGTGGCGCGGCCAAAGATGTGGCCTTCGGCAATCTCGCCGCCATAGGGCGCGTGCGTCCAGCCGTCGCCGGGCGGGACCACGTCGCCGTGGGCGTTCAGGGCGATGGTTTTGCCTGCGCCGTATTTGCGGCGCACCACCAGGTTGGTGATGGATTCCATGCCTGCAGCGGCCACTTCGGCGGCGGATACGGGGTGCTTTTCGACGGGCAGGCCCATGGCTTCCAGCAGCACCGAAGTGCGGTCGGCGTGGGGGGCGTTGTTGCCGGGCGGGGTGTCGGTGGGGACGCGGATGAGCTCTTGCAAAAAGGCGACTTCTTCGTCGAAATGCTGGTCGATCCAGGCATCGAGCGGGGCGTAATCTGTCATGGGGTAATCAAGTTATTCAAAAGGTGGGAAAAAGCATCCACAGCCAGTTGCATGTCATCTGCCGTGCTGCTCTCCAAGGGGTTATGGCTGATACCGGCGTTTTGGCCGCGTACAAACAGCATGGCCTGGGGCATGACCTCGTGCAGCTTCATGGCATCGTGGCCTGCGCCGCTGGGCATGCGGTGCAGGGGCACGCCCAGGGCCTTGACTGCGGCTTCCCAGCGCTGCTGCCACGGGGGCGCGCTGGGTGCGGCGGCGGCGCGCATGGTCTCTTCTAACGTATATCGCAGGCCCCGGCGTTCGCAGATGGCTTGTAGCTGGGCGACCACATCGTCTGCCAGGGCATCGCGCTGGGCGTTGTTCGGGGCGCGCAGGTCCAGGCTAAAGTTGCACTGGCCGGGCACCACGTTGATGGAGCCGTTGGGCACCTGCAGCATGCCCACGGTGCCGACCGAGTCGCCGTCTTGCCCGGCGCGCTGCTCCACAACCAGCGCCAGCTCGGCCACGGCGGTGGCCGCATCGCGGCGGCGGTTCATGGGCGTGGTGCCCGCGTGGCAGGCCACTCCCAGCACCTCGCCGGTGTAGCGCACGCTGCCATTGATAGAGGTGACGATGCCTAAAGGGATATCCAGCTCGTTGAGTACCGGGCCCTGCTCAATATGCACCTCGACAAAGCCCAGGTAGTCTTCGGGCGTGCGCCGCAGGGCGGGTATGTCGTTGATCTGCAAACCGGCGTGGGCCATGGCCGCACGCATGCTGATGCCGTCCACATCGGTCTGGTCCAGCCAGCCGGGGTTGAAGTGGCCGATCAACGCGCCTGAGCCGAGGAAGGTGGCCTTGTAGCGCTGGCCTTCTTCTTCGGCAAAACCTACCACTTCAAAGTGGAAGGGCAGGCGCTTGCCTTGTTGGGACAGGGCTTGCACGCAGGCCATGGGCACAAAAATGCCCAGGCGGCCATCGTATTTGCCACCGTTGCGCACGGTGTCATAGTGGCTGCCGGTGAGCAGGGTTTTGGCATCGGGCGTGGCCGCCAGGTAGCGGCCCACCACATTGCCCACCGCGTCTATCTGCACCGTGTCAAAGCCGCAGTCGCGCATGTTCTGGGCGATCTGGGCGGCGCAGGCACGGTGCGCGTCGGTCAGGTAGGTGACGGTGAGTTGGCCGTGTTCGGCGTAGCCGGGGTCGGTGTGGACGCTTAAATCTTCTTGCCAGTCCCACACCACATTGCCCTGGGCGGGGTGCGTGTCGAACGCGTCGTTCAGGCGGATTTCGACGATGCGGTGGATGTTGCGCAGCGCTTCGGCGTGCTCAAAGTCTGCCGGGTTGCGCAGGCGGCGCACAAATGTGTCGATGATCTCCTGCTTGCGCAAACCCGTGCCGCGCGGCCCGCGTACCGCCAGGATGAACGGAAAACCGAACTTCTGGCCGTAGTCTGCATTGAGCTGCTGCAATTGGGCCAGCTCTTGCGGCGTGCAGCGCGTCAGGCCGGCCTGGTTTTGCTCATGGCTGGATTCGGTGGTGAGCGGCTCGGCGGCTTTGCCTGCGAGCTCGGGGTGGGCGCGGATCAGGTCCAACTGGGCTGGTGTGCCCGCTGCGGCCAGCACCTGCACCATGGCGTATTTGAACCCGGCCAGCGAGGTGAAGGGCCGCGCGGACAGGGCTTTTTCTGCGATCCAGGGAGAGTGTTCGTACAGGCCGGGCAGCTGCTGCAGTACCTCGTGCTGGGGAGCGGTGTTGAGGAAAGCGAGCGTCAGGGGCATGGGTGTTTACAAGGCGGCTAGAGGATGGTTGCAGGGCGGTAGGGGTGGACTTTTTGCCAGTGTTCGGCGATGTCGATGCGGCGGCAGATCCACACGCGTTCATGGCTTTGCACGTAGTCTAAGAACTTTTGCAGCGCACCGAACCGGCCCGGTCGGCCCAGCACCCGGCAGTGCATGCCAATGCTCATCATCTTGGGGGCGTCTTCACCCTCGGCGTAGAGCACGTCAAAGCTGTCTTTCAGGTACTGCAGGAAGTGGTCGCCGGTGTTGAAGCCCTGCACCTGCACGCAGCGCATGTCGTTGGTATCCAGCGAGTAGGGAATCACCAGCCGCGGCTCTACCGTGCCGTCGGTTTTGGTGGTGGGCAGCCAGAACGGCAGGTCGTCGCCGTAGTAGTCGCTGTCGTAGCTGAATCCGCCCTGGTCGGCCAGCAGGCGGCGGGTGTTGGGGCTGTCGCGGCCGGTGTACCAGCCTTGGGGCCACTGGCCGCCGGTCATCTTGCGGATGATTTCGGCACCCACGGCCATGTGCTCGCGCTCGGTGGCTTCGGGCAGGTTTTGGTAGTGGATCCAGCGCCAGCCGTGGCAGGCGATTTCATGGCCCAGGTCGACGAAGGCCTGGGTGAGTTCGGGATGTCGCTCCAGGGCCATGGACACGCCGAAGATGGTCAGCGGCAGGCCGCGCTTTTCGAACTCGCGCAGGATGCGCCAGGAGCCTGCCCGCGAGCCGTATTCGTACATCGACTCGATGGTCATGTGCCGGTCGGGAAAAGGCTGGGCGGTGATCAGCTCGGACAAAAAGGTTTCCGAGGCCGCGTCGCCGTGCAGCACATTGTTTTCGCCGCCTTCTTCGTAGTTGAGTACGAACTGCACCGCGATCTTGGCCCGGTTAGGCCACTGGGCGTGGGGGACGTTGCGGCCATAGCCGACCAAGTCACGGGGGTAGGGTGCGGAAGTCTCGGTCATGGCACTCGGATAAGCACAAGTCAGGCCAGTGCGTCAGGCCAACGCCATGGCGATGTCGTTGCTGGGGATCTTGCGGTCAAAGGTGAGGTTGGCCTCGACGTTGTGCAGGTGCTGGCCGATCAGGCGCACAGCCAGGTCTTCGTCCTTGGCGGCCAGGGCTTTGATGAGCTCGTCGTGGTCGGCGCAGGCGTGGTCGGTGGGGTTGTCGGTCTGGTACATCAGGGTGATGAGCGAGCAGCGCGACAGCAGTTCCACCATCATTTGCACTAGCACGTCGTTGTCCAGCAGTTCGGCCATGCGGATGTGGAAATTGCCCAACACTTCGGTGCGGTTGGTCAGGTCTTTGTCCTTGAGCGCAGCCTTTTCAATCACGGCCTGCTCTTTCAGGGCCTTGATTTTGCTTGGGGTGATGTCGCGCACCAGGGCGCGCACCAGTTCAGCCTCCAGCATGCGGCGCACCGAAAAAACCTGTCGCGCCTCAGTGACCGACGGCGCAGCCACAAAGGCTCCGCGCGCGGGCTCCAGGCGGATCAGGCGGTTTTGCGAGAGCTGGAACAGCGCTTGCCTGACCAAGGTGCGCGATACACCAAAATGGTCGGCCAGCTTTTGTTCAGCCAGTTTGGTGCCGGGGTGGAGCCGGTGCTCAACAATCGCCTTGGTCAGGGCTTCGACGATCGTATTGGTATTGGTCGTGGTGGATTCCATACCACCATAATAACGCAAAATTTGTACTGTATACAAATTTGTTTGGTTACAACGTATTTGATTAACTGAGGACACGTATGGGATTGAGCACACACGTTTTGGATACTATGCACGGCTGCCCGGCAGCCGGTATGGCGGTAGAACTTTACACCACGCAGGGGGAGAACAGCACTTTGCTGAAGCGGTTTGTGACCAATGCGGACGGTCGCAGCGAAGGCCTTTTATTGGACAGTGCCAGCCTGCAGGTCGGCACCTACAGGCTCACGTTTGATGTAAAAGCTTACTTTCAGGCCCAAGGCGTGGCTTTGCCCGAGCCCAACTTTTTACACCGGGTGAGCCTGGACTTTGGTATTGCCGACCTCCGCCAGCATTACCACGTGCCGCTGCTGGTCAGCCCCTGGAGTTACTCTACCTACCGCGGCAGCTAAGTTGTCATGCCCACGACTTAGTGTTTTGCCAGAATCGGCTCCTCAATCAGGAGGTGTTGCGGTGGTTAAATTTGTAAGAAATAGGTCTGTACGCCATATTCTATCGGCGGTAGCAGCTATTTTTTTTATAGCTGTATCGGATGCCACGGTGGTGCAAGCCGCTTATCCCGAGAAGCCGGTCAAGATCGTGGTGCCGTTCGCGCCTGGCGCGGGCACCGATGCCATGGGCCGCTTGATGGCGCAAAAGCTCGGCGACGTGCTGGGCGCCAGCTTTGTGGTGGAAAACCGCACCGGCGCGTCCGGCGCCATCGGCACCCAGGCGGTGGCCGCTGCGGCGCCCGATGGCTACACCTTGCTGCTGGTGGCATCGCCCTTCACCACCGTGGCCGCCGCCATGCCCAGCGCCCACTACGACCCCCTGCGCGATTTCGTGCCCGTGGGCATGGTGGCCAGCGGCCCGCTGGTGTGGGCCACCAGCAGCCAGGTGCCGGTGCGGGACATGAAGGAGCTGATCGGCATGGCCCGTAAAAAACCCGGTGCGCTGAACTACGGCTCGGCCGGTGCGGGCGGGGTCAACCACCTGGTGCTGGAACTGCTGAAGGCCCGCACCGGCACCTTTATCACCCATATTCCCTACCGTGGCGTGGCCCCGGCCACCATGGACATGCTGGCCGGCCATGTGCAGTTGGTCACCGGTACCATTCCGGCGCTGCTGCCCTTCATCAAGGATGGCCGGGTGCGCCCCTTGGCTGTGACCAGCGCCAAGCGTTCCAGCGCCTTGCCGGATGTACCCAGCATGGCCGAGGCCGGTTTTCCCGGTGTTGACGTGGTGAATTACTTTGCTCTGATGGCCCCGGCGGGCACGCCAGCGGCCATCGTCGGGCAGCTCAATGCCGCCATCAACCAGGTGGTGGTCATGCCCGATGTGGTGGCCCGCTTCAAGGCCGATGCGGTGGAGGCCGCGCCCGGCTCGCCCGCGCTGTTGGGGCATTTCATCGAGGCCGATTACCGCGCCTGGCGCAACGTGGTCAAAACCCAGAACCTCAAGCTGGAATAGCTCCGCGCCGAAGGGCTGAGAGTGTTTTCACAACTGCCCCTCGGTCAGTGTGTCCAGCTGGAACTGGCCGTTCTTGTTCCACAACCAGGTGTCGGTGTAGGTGACGCGGCCCAGGCGCGAAGGCGGCGGAAATGGGGCTGCGGCGCGAACGGTGCGTTCGATTTCGGTGATCACCTCGGGCGCGTGTTTGGGCGCGCGCAGCCAGTGCAGGCCGGTGACCAAGCCTTTGCGGTCCAGGTGCACTTCCAACACCCCGATGGCGTACAGGTGGGGTTGCAGTTTGCCCTGGTGGATGCGCTCGGCATTGCGGTTGTACAGGTGGCGGGCGGCATCGCGGCGGTAGTCGCGCGGCGTGCTGGCGGTGGAGATTTTGGGCGGTGCCACCGCCGCAGGCACGGGGGCTTCGGGCTGCGATTGGGTCGCCGGTGCGCCGGGGGCTGCCGACGGGCTGGCCGTGGGTGTGGTGGGGCCGGGCCCGGAGCCGCAACCCGCCAACAAAGCGGCAAGGGTGGTGGACAGGCTGGCCAGGGTCCAGCGCAGATAGGAATCGATTTTCATGGTGTGTCGGGGGCTGGGGCCGCCCATGCATACTGGGAATGTGAAAAATTCAGACGTTTTACTCCAACATTTGCAAACTGCGCCTGCCGTGCTGGTCACGGTGCAGTCTACCCAAGGCTCGGTGCCGCGCGGACCGGGCACCTGGATGGCGGTGCTGGCCGACCAACTGGTGGGCACCATCGGCGGCGGCCAACTCGAATTCCAGGCGATGGCCGAGGCGCGTGCCCGCCTGAACGGTGCCCTGGGTGCCGAGGTCATCCGTTACCCGCTGGGCCCCAGTTTGGGGCAGTGCTGCGGGGGCGTGGTGCATCTGCGGTTTGAACTGCTCGGCTTGGCCGATACCGACCGCCTGCGCACCGACCTGGCCCAGGTGCATCCGCCCGTGGCCTTGTTTGGCGGCGGCCATGTGGGCCATGCGCTGGTGCAGGTGCTGGCACGGCTGCCGTTTGCCCTGGCGTGGATCGACAGCCGCGACGGCATCTTCCCCACCGACTTGCCGGACGCTGTGCGCTGCGAGCATTCCGAGCCGGTGCAGCGGGCGGTGCACGGCATTGCCCCCGGAAGCCAGGTGCTCATCATGAGT
Source organism: uncultured Albidiferax sp. (assembly GCA_963512605.1). Lineage (GTDB taxonomy): Bacteria > Pseudomonadota > Gammaproteobacteria > Burkholderiales > Burkholderiaceae_C > Rhodoferax_B. The sequence continues at coordinate 19,426 of CAUPNG010000005.1, forward strand.
TTTAGCCATGCGGAAGACCTGGACATCGTGGCCGCCTGCCTGCAGCGCCAGCGCAGCCGGGGCGATCTGCCGTTTATCGGGCTGATCGGCAGCCAGACCAAATGGGCCAGTTTTCGAAAGCGGCTGGTGGCAAAGGGGTTCACCGAGGCGGAGCTGGCCCAGGTCACCTGCCCGATTGGCGTGCCCGGCATTCCTGGCAAAGAGCCCGAGGTGATTGCCATTGCGGTGGCGGCACAGTTGTTGCAGAGGCTTACTGCCTAGAATCGACCGGTCGCAGCGGTGCAAAGCCAATTCCCCAGGCTTTTGTGCGTGACCTTTTTAGTGCCTACAGCGCCCGCAGTGGTGGGCATCGCAATACAGTCAGGACTTGCATAAGTCCTGGCTGTCTAAGGGTGAGTGACACATGGAAAGCTATTACCTCGACTGGGCCAACCTGCTGCTGCGCTGGGTCCACGTCATTACCGCCATCGCCTGGATTGGCTCGTCGTTTTATTTCGTCTTTCTGGACAGCAGCCTGACCCCGCCGGTCGATGACGATCTCAAGAAGCAGGGCGTGAGCGGCGAGCTGTGGGCTGTGCACGGCGGCGGCTTCTACCACCCGGTGAAGTTTGCCGGTGCGCCGCCGCAGTTGCCCAAGCACCTGCACTGGTTCTACTGGGAAAGCTACTCCACCTGGCTCACGGGCTTCTCGCTGTTCACCGTGTCGTACCTGTGGAACGCCAGCACCTACCTGGTGGACAAGTCGCTGATGGATTGGTCCAGTGGCGCGGCGGTGAGCGTGGCGCTGGCGTTTTTTGTGGTGTTCTGGATGGCCTACGACTGCATTTGCCAGATTTTTGGCAAGCGCAAGGGCGGCGATGCCATCGTGGGTGCGCTGGTGGCGGTGCTGGTGTGTGCGGCTTCGTGGTTGGCATGCCACTGGTTTGCCGGGCGCGCAGCGTTTTTGCTGGTGGGCGCCATGATTGCCACCACCATGAGTGCCAACGTGTTCTTCTGGATCATCCCGGGCCAGCGCACCGTGGTGGCGGACATCAAGGCGGGCCGACCCATCGACCCCATCCACGGCCAGCGTGGCAAGCAGCGCAGCGTGCACAACACCTACTTCACCCTCCCGGTGCTGTTTGCCATGCTCAGCAACCACTACAGCTTCACCTACACCCACCCGCAGAACTGGCTGGTGCTGGTGCTGATGATGCTGGCGGGCGCGGCGATCCGGCAGTTCTTTGTGCTGCGCCACGGCTATCTGCTGGGTCGCAATCGCCATCCCATAGCCTACGCGCTGGTAGGCCTGGCAGTGATTGCCGGTGCCATCGTCTGGATGAAACCCCTGCGTGCTACACAATCAGTAGCTGCTCACGCTGATGGAATAAGCGCCAAGCCGGTAATTTCTTATGAAAAAGTGCAGGCGGTCATTGCCCAGCGCTGCGCCCAGTGCCACGGCGCGCAGGTGCAGATGAAGAACGTGCGGCTGGACTCGCCGGCCCACTTGAAGCAGCACGCGCAGATGGTTTACCAGCAGGCGGTGGTGACCAAAATCATGCCCATGAACAACTCCACCGGCATCACCGATGCCGAGCGCGCCCTGATCGGCCAGTGGTTCGAGGGCGGCGCGCCAGTGAACTAGGCGATTTCAGGCACCGGCGTGAAGTGCAGGTGCATGAGTTGCCAGTCGCCCGGCGTTTTGCGCCACAGCTCGCTGAAAAACACGCTGCTGTGCGGCGTGTCGTCGATCAGCGTCTGGCTTTGGCCCGAGACCACGGCAAATTCACCGTGGTACTGCAGGGACAGGCTGGCATCCTGCTTGTAGGCGGTGTCGGGGAACCACAGATCGGCCTGCACCGCACGCGAGATGCCGTGCAGCTGCTCCCATTTGGATTGCACGCCGCTGGCATGCACCACGCAAAACGAGTCGGCTTGCACACTGGCCATGTAGTCGGTGTCACCGGCGAAAAATGCGGCATACCAGTCTTCGCGGGTGTTCAATAGATTGATGTTGTCCATAGCTTCTTTTTAGGTGGTTTGCCATTGGGCACGGCGCAGGCCGGTCCGGCAGAATGCGAAACGGCACAGGGCCGCGATGGGGTGATTATCCGGTGCGCTGCAAGCGCTTTGAAAATGGCTTGCACAAAGCTTGCCAAAGGTCTTTGCACCATCCCCGTGCAGCCGGTGCGCCTGCCCTGCTACCATTCTTGGATGTTAATGAAAACACCCGACGCTATGAATTCTGTTGCGCTGGCCGATGCCCGCGACGGTGAAGGCACACCTGTCTCCGTCAAGATCCGTGAACGGCTGCAGGCCGCGCGCAAGCGGTTCAATGCCAACGACAACATCTCCGAGTTCATCCAGCCTGGTGAGTTGGAGTTGCTGCTCGACGAAGTCACCGACAAAATGCAGGGCGTGCTCAGCAGCATGGTGATCGACACCGACCGCGACCACAACACCAACAACACCGCGCGCCGCGTCGCCAAGATGTACCTCAAGGAGGTGTTCCAGGGCCGCTACGTGGCGGCCCCCAACATCACCGAATTTCCCAACGCCGAGCACTTGAACGAGCTGATGATCGTCGGCCCCATTACCGTGCGCAGCGCCTGCTCGCACCACCTGTGCCCGGTGATCGGCAAGATCTGGATCGGCGTGCTGCCCAATGAGCACACCAACGTGATCGGCTTGTCCAAGTACGCGCGTCTGGCCGAATGGATCATGGGCCGCCCGCAAATCCAGGAAGAGGCCGTGGTGCAACTGGCCGACCTGATCCAGGAAAAAACCCAGCCCGACGGCCTGGCCATCGTCATGGAAGCCAGCCACTACTGCATGGGCTGGCGCGGCGTGAAAGACATGGACAGCAAGATGATCAACTCGGTCATGCGTGGTGCGTTCCTGAAGGATTCGAACCTGCGCCGCGAATTTTTGTCCCTCATTCCTAGAAAAGGCTAACGCCATGCTTGTACGTTTGCTCTACGCCAGCCGCGCGCTGGACACCAGCGCCGGTGCCATCGAAGCCATCCTGGCCCAGTCGCGCCAGTACAACCCGGCCTGCGGCATCACCGGCATCCTGTGCTACGGTGGCGGCATCTTTTTGCAGGCCATCGAAGGCGGGCGCATGCCGGTCAACGAGCTCTACGGCCACATCCAGCGCGATGCACGGCACAAAGACGTGGCCTTGCTGCACTTCGAAGAAATCTCCGAGCGCCGCTTTGGCGGCTGGACCATGGGCCAGGTCAACATCTTGAAGCTCAACCAGTCGATCCTGCTGAAATACGCCGAAAAGCCCGAACTCGATCCGTACGCGGTGTCGGGCAAGGTATCGCTGGCGCTGCTGGAAGAGCTGATGGCCACCGCTTCTATCGTCGGGCGCGTCTAACCGTCTCACTCCACCCATCCAACCCGCAAGCCTTCACCGACTTGCGGGTTTTTGTTTTTTTGCATGTCTGTTTTTGCCCTGTGTCTGGTGCTGTTGGCGGGCCTGATCCACGCCAGCTGGAATATTGCCGCCAAAAAAGCCGGTGGTGATGCGCGCTTTGCCGTGTTCTCGGGGATGGTGGGCGTGGTGGTGTGGGCCCCGGTGGCCCTCTGGCTGGGGGTGGATGAAGTACCCCGCTGGAACGCTACCCAGTGGAGCATGCTGGCCCTCAGCGCCTGCGTGCACGCCCTGTACTTTGTGGTGCTGCTGCGCGGCTACCGCAAGGCCGATCTCACCGTGGTGTACCCGCTGGCGCGCGGGCTGGGGCCGCTGATTTCGTCGCTGGCGGCTGTGCTGTTGCTGGGCGAACGCCTGAGCCTCTGGGGAGCCCTGGGTCTGGTCGGCGTGGTGCTGGGCGTGTTCCTGATCGCCGGAGGCCCCGGCCTGTGGCGGGCTCCGCGCGATCCGGTCAATGCAGCCCGTTTGCGGGCAGGCCTGCGCTACGGCGCGCTCACCGGCATGTGCATCGCCTGCTACACCGTGGCCGACGGCTATGCCGTCAAGGTGCTGCTGATCTCACCCATCATGTTCGATTACGCCAGCAATGTTCTGCGCATGGGCCTGATGGGCTCTACCGTACTGCGCGACCTGCCCGCGGCCCGGTTGCTGTGGCGGGCGCAATGGCGCTACGCGCTGGTGGTGGGTATCCTCAGCCCGGTGTCGTACGTGCTGGTGCTGTATGCCGTGCAGACCGCGCCCCTGTCCCACGTGGCCCCGGCGCGCGAGGTGTCCATGCTGTTTGCCGCGCTGCTGGGCGGACACTTGCTGGGCGAGGGGCAGCGCGGCACCCGGCTGCTGGGCGCGGGCTGTATTGCGCTGGGCGTGGTGGCACTGGCGCTGGGCTAGCCATGGAGTCCACCGAACTCCTGGGTTGCGATTTCTCCAGCAGCCCCAGCGCCCGTAAAAACATCGTGCTGGCCTGGGGCCAGGTGGCCGGGGGGCGTGTGGTCTTGCAGCGCCTGGAGCGGCTGCCGTCCCTGGCTGCATTTGCCGCCGTGCTGGCCCAGCCACGCGCTTGGGTGGGCGGCTTCGATCTGCCGTTTGGCCTGCCGCGCGAACTGGTGCAGAGCCTGGGCTGGCCGCTGGAGTGGGCTGCCTGCATCCGCCATTTTGCGGGGTTGGAGCGGTCGCAGATCCGCAGCCTGTTTGCCGCGTTTTGCGATGCCCGGCCGGTGGGTGGCAAGTTTGCCCACCGCGCCTGCGACGCTTTGGCGGGTTCCAGCCCGTCCATGAAATGGGTGAATCCACCCGTGGCCTACATGCTGCACGCGGGCGTGCCCTTGCTGCTGGAAGCCGGGGTGGATTTCCCCGGCCTGCACGCCGGTGACCCGCAGCGCGTGGCCCTGGAGGCCTACCCCGGTCTGCTGGCGCGCGAGGTGCTGGACGGCTGGACTCCGGGTGCCCAGGGCACCGGGCGGCGCAGCTACAAAAGCGACGACAAGGCCCGGCAAACCCCGCAGCGGCTGGCGGCGCGGACTGACCTGGTCCAGGCGTTGGAAGCGGGGCAGGGCGCGCATGGGCCGCTGCGGCTGGGCATGCGCTTGCAACTCACTCCAAATCAACGCCGCCTGCTGCTAATGGATGCCAGTGGCGATGCCGTAGATGCCGTGCTGTGCATGCTGCAAGCCGCCTGGGCCGCACAACAGCATGCCGCCGGTGTACCGTGCTACGGCCTGCCCGGCCATTTCGACCCCCTCGAAGGCTGGATCATCACCGTGTGATGCCAAGTGCTTGATACCGGCCTGGGCCGCTGTATAGTTGTCAGCGAATACTTACGATTTATTTCAGTGTTTTAAATATTGCGTACAATTTATGTATTCTTTTGTTGGCAAGTGTGGGGTCTTTCTGTTCGGGCTGCTCCTATGCCATGTTGCTTGGGCGGCAGACGAGCGGCCGGAGTGCGGCAGACCTTTTACCTTGGCCCTGCATGTGCATGGTCTGCTGTACTCAGCCGAGCTGGATGCGGGTATTGACAAGGATTTTGCCGATGCGCTGGCCCAGCGCAGTGGCTGCACCATCCAGGTCAGTGTGTTGCCGCGCGCACGGATCTGGCAGTTGATCGAGTCTGGCGCGCTGGATTTCAGCCTGTCGGGTATTGCCACCGAGGAGCGCAATACCTATGCGGCTTTCGCCTGGTATTTCTCCAACAAGTATTACCTGCTGGTCAACAAAAGCACCAATGTGCAGAAGCTGTCCGACTTCGAAGACCAGCCCGCGATGAAGCTGGGGGCCATCCGCAGTTTTCGTTACAGCCCCACAGCCAACCGCATGGTTGACAAGCTGGCGCAGGGGGGCCGGGTCAGCTATGCCTCGGGTTTGGAGCCGCTGTACCAGGTACTGGCTCTGGGGCGTATCCAGGGCATGGTGATCGAACCCTTCGACGTGGGTGATGTACAGGCCCGGCAGATCAAGGACACGACCCAGATCATTGAGTTCAACGACCCTCCCGTGCCGCACGGGCTCATCATGTCCAGGAAATCCATTGCCTCTGCCGACATCGCCAAGTGGCAGGCGGTGGTGCAGTCCTTGCGCAATGACGGTACGGTGCTGCGGATCTTTGAGAAGTATTTCCCGCCTGCACTGGCCCGCGAGATGGTGGTGTTTTGAGATTGAAGCGCCCCGACAACTGGCTTCACCACCTCGGCGGAGCGGTGCTGGTACTGGCGTTGTCGTTGGGCACCACCTGGTGGCTGTGGCAGTTTGAAACCCGCAACGCCGAACTGGACCACCGCGCACGTGCGGATGCCAATGTGCAGGCCTTTGCCAGCCGGGTGGAGCAGCGCATGCGGGCCCAGGAGCAGGTGTTGCGTGGCGTGCAGGGCCTGTTCGCGGTAGGGGTGCCAGTGGGGCGAGAAGCCTTCAGCCGTTATGTGGAGGCCTTGCAGCTCGGGGCCGATGTATCTGGAGTGGTCGCGCTGGGCTGGGTGCCGCTGGTCAGTGCGGAGGAACTGCCCGCCCATATGGCCGATATGCGCGCCCTGGGGGCTGGCTACGCGCTAGCTCCCGAGGGTGCGCGGCCCCAGTACGCTCCGCTGGTGCAACTGGAACCGGCTTTGGACACCAAGCTGCGCCCGCTGGGCCAGGATTTACTGGTCGATGCCGTGTACCGGGCCACCATGGAGCGCGCGCGCGATTCCGGGGCGGCGGCCATTACAGGCAGGCTCAGTCGCACGGTGCAAAACGGTGCCGATGTCCGGGTTGGGTTTGCTATGTTCATGCCGGTCTACCGCCCCGGGACACCGACCGATACCGTGGACGCTCGGCGTGCCGGTCTGATGGGTTGGGTGGTGGCACCGTGCCGCATGGATGTGTGGATGGCGGGGCTGCCCGGTGTGGAGACCAGTGGTGTGGACGTGCGCATTTTTGACGGCATCGAACTCAGTAACCAGTCGCTGCTGTTCGACTCCAATCCCACCCCCTTGCCCAAAACCCAGGCCTCGGCCGACACCCTGGAGTATCTGCAGGTGGGCGGCCGCACCTGGACCCTGGCCATGGTGGAGCACGCCGATGCAGCCGCTTCACCGGCCCACCACAAGGCGCAGATGATTGCCCGCAACGGCATGGTTCTGAGCGGCGTGCTGGCCCTGCTGGCCTGGGTGCTGCTGAGCGACCGTGCGCGCACCGTCATCATGGCCACCCAGATGACCACCGAACTGCGCGAAACCAAAGAACACTTTGAGCTGATCTTTGACAGCAGCCCCGACGGCATGGTGATCACTCAGCAGGCCGACGGTTTGGTGGTGGACATCAACAAAGGCTTTACCGCCATGACCGGCTACGAGCGCGCCGATGTGGTCAGCATCTCGATAGGGGCCTTGCCGATCTGGAAGGATGCTGAAGACCGTCGCCGTTACCGCAAGGAACTGGCCGAGCACCAGCATTGCGAAAACCTGGAGGTCAGTCTGGTCACCAAGACGGGCCAGACCATCGTCGGGATCTTGTCGGCGCAACCCGCCACCTTCAAGGGTGTGGCCTGTTTTGTCGGGGTGATCCGCGACATCACTGGCCGCAAAGCCATTGAAGACCGCATGGCCCACATGGCCCAGCACGACACCCTGACCGGCCTGCCCAACCGGGCGCTGTTTGACGACCGGCTCAAGCAGGCCATCGTCCAAGCCAACCGCAACCGGGGGCGGCTGGCCCTGCTGTACGTCGATCTGGACCATTTCAAACCCGTCAACGACACCCTGGGCCACGCGGTGGGTGATGTGCTGCTCAAAGCCGTGGCCCAGCGCATGCACGACAGCGTACGGGCTTCGGATACCGTGGCCCGCATTGGGGGGGATGAATTTGTGGTGCTGCTGTCTGCCGTGCACGACGGCAGCGATGCGCTGGCCGTGGCCGAAAAAATCCGCCAGGCGCTGAACCAGAGCTTCGAGGTGGTGGCGGGCAAGATGGTGCACATCTCTTCCAGCACGGGTGTGGCCATCTACCCCGACCACGGCAAGGACGAGATCGAGCTGTCCAAGAATGCCGATATGGCGATGTACCGCTCCAAGCAGCAGGGCCGCGACCAGGTGGTGCTGTTTGCACCGCTGGTGCCCGTCGATCCTACCGCTGCTGCTATCTAATTGCGCGGCTCAGGTGGGGATATCACGGTCTCGTCCAGCTTGCGGGCCAGCTCCGACACGGCCAGCGCGGCAGGGCAGCCGGGGATATTGACCATCAATAACTGGCGGCGCATCACAGCATCGCGTACCGAGGGGTCGGCCGGGATGTCGCCCACATGGATCAGGCGGATCGAGCGACCGGTGCCGTTGGTGACAAAACGGTCCAGTACCTGCTGCAACTGGGTGGTGATGGCGCGGCCATCACCGGGGCGGGCGGTCTGGTTGATCACCATGCGCACATGCTGGCGTTTTTGCTGCGTGGCCAGCACCTTGATGGCGGCATAGGCATCGGTCAGCGAGGTGGGTTCGGGCGTGGCCACCACCAGCACTTCGGAGGCCAGCGACACCGAAAACAGCACCACGTCCGAAATGCCCGCACCGGTGTCTAGCAACAGTACATCGAAACGCGGCATCAGCGTGCGTACCACCTGCAGAAATTCGTCCCGTACCTCGGGAGTCAGGCGCGAATACTCGACCATGCCCGAACCGGCCAACAGCACCGAGAAGCCGCCAGGGGCTTTGACAATCGCCTCGTCCAGCGTGGCTTTGCCGGTAAATACGTCGTGCAGGGTGACCTTGGGGTGCAGGTTCAGCACCACGTCCAGGTTGGCCAGGCCCAGGTCGGCATCCAGTACCAGCACCCGATGGCCCCTCTTGGCCAGGGCGGCCGCCAGATTGGCCGACACAAAGGTCTTGCCGACACCGCCTTTGCCGCTGGTGATGGCGATCACCTTGGCACCGGAGCCGCTGAGGGGGGAGGGGGAATTCAGAATGTTGTTCATCGCGGCTTACCTTTGTCCAGTGCTGCCATGGAGGGCACCGGACGACATATCAATCCAAGCCGGTTCTGCGGCAGACAAATGACCAAACAACAAATTTTTCTCTTCGGCGCTGACATGGCTTTCGGGCTGGGGCTCCAGACACAGGCGGTTGCGCCCGCTGGCCTTGGCCAGATACAACTGCTGGTCGGCCCGGTCGATCCACAGCTCGGTGGTGGAGCGGATCCACTGCAGCGCAAACGCGCCGCCGATGCTGATGGTGACCTGCAGTTCCACCCCGGGGGCGATAGTGATACGGGTGCTTTCGATACTGCGGCGTATGCGCTCGGCCACCGCGTGGCCAAAAGACGGCTGGCACGATGGCAGCACCACGACAAATTCTTCGCCGCCATAGCGGGCCAGCGTGTCCATCGGGCGCACACAGGCCTGCAATGCCTTGGCCACCACGCGCAGCACCTGGTCGCCCGCCGGGTGGCCGTGGGTGTCGTTGACGCTTTTGAAGTGGTCGATGTCGATCAGCAGCAGCAAGGCTGCCTCGCCCGAGCGGGCTACGCGGTCGACTTCGGCTTCCAAAACCGCGTTGAAATGGCGGCGGTTCGACAGGCCGGTGAGCGGGTCTGTGAGCGATAAATCGCACAGGCCATCGATCACGTTTTGCACATAAGCCAAGGGGTCGGGCATGTCCATCGACGGCATGTCTTGCTGCAACAGAGCGCAAGCCGACTCCAGGCGCAAATTGCGTAGATCCATGGAGGAGTGGGTTACCGTTGGGGACACGTTTATGGGCTAAAAGTTACAGAAAGTTTAACAGTATCCGGTGCGGGACCAAGCCTGGATATGGCCAGTCCGGCAGGGTCAATAGGCGGCTTTCAAGGCCGTATTCTTAAATTGCAAAATCTTCCGGCCCGTGCTGCAGGGCCAGCAGTGCGTCATGGTCGGTGCGGTGCAGGCGCACTCCGTCAGGCGGTAGCTCTCCAGCGCGGCGCAGCACGTTTTCGACCGGTAGTTTCATGCCACTGAGGTGCAGGGTGATGTGGCTTTGGGCCAGAGCATGGCGCAGTTTGCCAAAAGTTTCTACCCCCGTGGCATCGATGCGGTTGATGGGTTGGGCAAACAGGCAGACCTGGCGCACGCCGGGGTGCAGCGCCAAGTGCTCCATCACGGCCCGCTCCAGGCTGCTGGCCGAGGCAAAGTCCAGTTCGGCATCCATGCGCAGCGCGTACAGGTTCGGAGCCAGCGGCGGCAGGTTCCACAGGTGGCGGTCGCGCAGGCTGCCGTCGGGGTGCAGGCCGATCTCGATGATGCGCGGGTGCAACCGGTGGTACAGAAAGTGCGACAAAGCCATCAGCAAACCGGCCAGCACACCCCAGTACAGCCGGGGCGCGGTGGCCAGGGTCAGCACAAAGGTGGTGGCACAGGTCACGGCCTCCACCGGGGCGGCGCGCCAGATGCGGCGCAGCTCGGCCGGTTGCACCAGGCTGGCCACGGCAGCCACCACCACCGCCGCCAGTACTGCTTGCGGCACGTGGTACAGCGCCGGGGTCAGCCACAGCAGCACCAGCAGCACCAGAATCACCGAGAAAATCGTCGCCCAACCGGTCTTGGCCCCGGCATACAGGTTGATGGCCGAACGCGAGAACGACGAACTGGTGGGAAACGCGCCGCACAGACCCGAGGCCACCTTGGCCATACCCTGGCCGATCAGATCCTGGTTCTCGTTCCAGCGGGTACCGCCGCGCTGGTTGTCCACCTTGGCGCTGGACGCAGTTTCCAGAAAGCTGATCAGCGTGAGCACCAGCACCGGCATGGCCAGGTCGCCCAGTTGCACCAATGTGATGGCACCGGGCAGTTGCAGCGCGGGCAGACCGGCGGGCAGAGCACCCACCACCGCGCCACCACCGGCGGCAAAGCCCAGCCCGGCGCTGACCAGCGCACTGGCCACCACCAGCACCATGAGCACCGGAAATTTGGGAAACCAGCGCTTGCCCAGCACCAGCACGGCCAGCGCACCGAGTCCAAACAGAGCCGCCTGCCAGTCGATCTGCGGCTGGTGCAGCAGGTTGGCTAAGGGCCCCTTGAGGCCGATCAGCGCGGGCAGTTGCGACAGCAAAATCAGAATCGCCGCCGCCTGGGTAAAGCCGGTGAGCACCGGCGCGCTGACCAAATTCAGCAGCCAGCCAAAGCGCCCCAGCCCCAGCACGATCTGCAGCAGGCCCGACAACAGCGCCAGCCACACGGCCAAGGTGACCCACTGCGCGCTGCCTGGTTCGGCTAGCCCCAAAAAGGCGCTGCCCACCAGCAGGGCGCTCAAAGCGGTGGGGCCCACCGACAGGCGGGTGGACGAGCTCCACAGCACCGCCACCAGCGCGGGCAGCAGCGAGGCATAGATGCCGGTGATCAGCGGCATGCCCGCCAGCGCTGCGTAGGCCACGCCTTGGGGAATCACCATCATGCCCACCGTCAGCCCGGCCCAGAGTTCGCCGACCAGGGTGTTGCGGCTGGGGCGCGGCCAGCTGAGAAAAGGAAACCAGCGCTGAAAATAGGCTAAATCTTTAAGGCTTATTGGCATCTAGCGCTTATTCCATGAGCGTGAGCAGCTATAAAAATAGGAGTTATGCCTGGTGGGCACAGACCGTGCATTCCGGGTCGCGTGGGATGCGGATGTCGTTCCAGGCCATGCTGCGGGCATCCAGCATCTGCAGCCGCCCGGCCAGCGAAGTGCCTGCGCCGCTGAGTAGCTTGATCGCCTCTGCAGCCTGCATAGCCCCGATGATGCCCACCAGCGGGGCCAGCACGCCCATCACGGCGCAGCGGGTTTCCTCGAAATCGGCGCTGGGCGGGAATACGCAGGCGTAGCAGGGCGATGCCGTGTCGCGCGCATCGAACACGCTGATCTGCCCGTCCATGCGGATGGCCGCGCCCGACACCAGCGGCTTGCGGTGGCGCACGCAGGCCGCATTGACGGCATGGCGGGTGGCAAAGTTGTCGCAGCAGTCCAGCACCACATCGGCCTGGGCCACCAGCGTGTCCAGCAGCGCGGCATCGGCGCGGGCGTGGACGGCGGTGATCTGCACCTCGGGATTGATGGCCTGCATGGCGGTGCGCGCCGAATCCACCTTGGGCTGGCCTACGCGCTCCAGGCTGTGGGCGATTTGCCGCTGCAGGTTGGTCAGGTCCACGGTGTCGTGGTCTACCAGGGTGATGTGGCCAATGCCCGCCGTGGCCAGGTAGAGCGCCACCGGCGAGCCCAGGCCGCCCGCGCCGATCACCAGCGCGTGCGCCGCCAGCAGCCGTTCTTGCCCCTCGATACCAATGTCGTCCAGCAGGATGTGGCGCGAATAGCGCAGCAGTTGGTCGTCGTTCATCTGGGCATTGTGGCAATGAAAAGCCCCGCAGGGGCGGGGCTTTGGGAGGGAAGCAAGGGCAGCTTACTGTTCTTTCTTTTCTTCTTTGCGCTCGACCAGGGTCTTGCTGACGATCACCGGCTTGCCTTTGAGTTGGTTCAGCGCCTGGATCAGCTGGAAGTCTTTGTCGCTGCCGAATTCGGGCTGCGGCTTGCGGTCGGCCACGGGTTTCAGTGCTTCGGCTTCCAGCAGCTTGCGGGCTTCGTCGCGGGCTTTTTCGCGGGCTTCGTCTTTTTTCTCTTCGCCCTGACCGCTGGCCAGGTGCTTTTCCAGATCGGCTTCGCGCATGCGCAGGGCACCAAAGGGGTTGCCATCGGCGGAGTCATCGACCATCACGTCGGGCACGATGCCCTTGGCCTGGATGGATTTACCGCTGGGGGTGTAGTAGCGTGCGGTGGTCAGCTTCAGGCCGGTATCGGGGCCGAGCGGGCGCACGGTTTGCACCGAGCCCTTGCCGAAGGTCTGGCTGCCCATGATGGTGCCGCGCTTGTAGTCTTGCAGGGCACCGGCCACGATCTCACTGGCCGAGGCCGAGCCTTCATTGACCAGCACGATCAGTGGCACGGTTTTCAGGGCGGCGGGCAGTTTGGCCAATGCATCGGCACCCCGGCGCTGGTAGAACTCGGGCGAGGCCTTGTAGGTGAACTTGCTGTCGGCCAACTGGCCGTTGGTGGACACCACGGTCACGTTCTCGGGCAAAAAGGCCGCCGACACGGCCACGGCGGCATCCAGCAGGCCACCCGGGTCGTTGCGCAGGTCCAGCACCATGCCCTTGAGCTTGGGTTCCTGTTTGTAGATGTCGCTGACCTTGGTGACAAAGTCGTCCACCGTGCGGTCCTGGAACTGGCTCAGGCGGACCCAGGCGTAGCCCGGCTCGACGATCTTGGCGCGCACCGACTGGGTACGGATCTCTTCGCGGGTGATGGTGACCGGGAAGCTGCGGTTCTCGTCCTTGCGGAAAATCGTCAGATTGACCTTGGTGTTGGGCTCGCCGCGCATTTTCTTCACCGCGTCGTTCAGCGGCAGGCCTTTGACGGCGGTGTCGTCAATCTTGGTGATCAGGTCATTGGGCTTGAGGCCGGCGCGGAAGGCCGGTGATCCTTCGATGGGCGAAACCACCTTGACCAGCCCGTCTTCCTGGGTGATCTCGATGCCCACGCCCACAAAGCGGCCGGTCGTGCCTTCGCGGAATTCCTTGAACGACTTTTTATCGAAATACTGGGAATGCGGGTCCAGGCTGGCCACCATGCCCGAAATCGCATCGCTGATGAGCTTTTTCTCGTCTACCGGCTCCACGTAGTCGGTTTTGACCATGCCAAACACCGCCGCAAGCTGTTGCAGCTCTTCCAGTGGCAGCGGTGCCATGGCCCCGCGGGCCACGGTTTGCAGGGAAACCGTGGTCAGGGCTCCGGCAATGGCACCGGCGGCAATCCAACCGGTAATTTTGAGTTTCTGGCCCATAAGCATCTTTCAAGTCGCTTTGAATGTACACGTTGGTATCAACACTTGTGGATACGTTCCGTGTAAACCTTTATATACGCTTATTTCTTTTGCCCTTGGGCGGCCACAGCAGCGGCTGCCGCGGCGGCGGCCTCGGCATCGCCCAGGTAGTAGTGGCGGATGGGTTTAAGGTTTTCGTCCAGCTCGTACACCAGCGGAATGCCGTTGGGGATGTTCAGGCCGACGATGTCGTCGTCGGAGATGTTGTCCAGGTACTTGACCAGCGCGCGGATAGAGTTGCCGTGGGCGGCCAGCACCACGCGCTTACCGGCCTTTATGGCAGGGGCCATGGCCTCGTTCCAGAACGGCAGCACGCGGTCCACGGTGTCTTTCAGGCATTCGGTCAGCGGCACCTGGTCGGCGGTTTGCTTGGCGTAGCGCGGGTCGCTGCGTTCGCAACGCGGGTCGCTGGCTTCCAGCGCAGGGGGTGGCGTGTCGTAGCTGCGGCGCCAGACCAGCACCTGGTCGTCGCCGTACTGCTTGGCGGTTTCGGCTTTGTTCAGGCCTTGCAGCGCGCCGTAATGGCGTTCGTTCAGGCGCCAGCTGTGCACCACCGGCAGGTAGGTGCGGTCCATCTGGTCCAGGCAGTGCCACAGGGTGTGGGTGGCGCGCTTGAGTACGCTGGTGTAGGCCACGTCGAATTCATAGTTGTCGGCTTTCAGCAGGCGGCCCGCGTTTTGCGCCTGGGCAATGCCGGTGTCGGTCAGCGGCACATCGGTCCAGCCGGTGAAGCGGTTTTCAAGATTCCAGGTGGATTCGCCGTGGCGGATCAGAACGATTTTGTACATAGGGCGGCTTGTCTCGGTAAGTGAAAGGGGCCAAAAACGGGGGCTTCCCGCAAGGGGCAGCACGCCATTCTAAAATCGCAGGTTCGGGGTAGTCCCGCTAAACCACAAATAAAAGGTGCAAAGTGAAGTTTTTCATAGACAACTGGATGCTGATTGCCATAGCGCTGGCGGCGGGTGGCGGCTTGCTGTGGCCGGTGATTTCCAGCAGTGCGGGCGCGGGCGCCCTCACCGCCAACGGTGCAGTGATGCGCATCAACCGCGAAAAGGCCGTGGTGCTGGACGTGCGCGAGGCCGATGAATTTGCCGCAGGCCACATTGCCGCTGCCAAAAACCTGCCGGTCGGCCAGCTGGAGGACAAGCTGGCTGCCACGGTGAAGAACAAGACGCTGCCCTTGATTTTGGTGTGCGCCACCGGTGCGCGGGCCAACCGGGCCTTGGCCACCGCCAAAAAGCTGGGTTACGAGCAGGCCGAAGTGCTCAGCGGCGGCCTGAAGGCCTGGAACGAAGCCAACCTGCCGCTTGAAAAGTCCTGAGCCACCACCAGATACACACCATGCAAGCCGTCAAGATGTACACCACCGCCGTATGCCCTTATTGCATCCGTGCCAAGCAAATCCTGAAAAGCAAGGGTGTCGACCAGATCGACGAGATCCGCGTAGACCAGTTCCCCGAGGCCCGCGCGGCCATGATGGAGTTGACCGGTCGCCGCACCGTGCCCCAAATCTTCATTGGCGACACCCATGTGGGCGGCTGTGATGACCTGGTGGCGCTGGACGGACGCGGTGGTTTGCTGCCCCTGCTGAATGCGGCTTGAAGTGCCGCTTAAATTGCCTTCTTGATCGGCAATAATCCGTTTGCTTTTTTGCCCGCCGTGGCTTCTCCGGCGGGCTTTGTTTTGAATTGAAAGAACACCATGTCCGAACAACTAGATCCCGTTTTCCAGATCCAGCGCGTTTACCTGAAAGAGGCTTCGCTGGAGCAGCCCAATTCTCCCGGCATCCTGCTGGACCCGACCCAGCCGGGCGTGGAAATCCAGTTGGGCGTGGAAGCCAACCCGGTGGCCGATGGCATTTTTGAAGTCGCCGTGACCGCCACCGTGCACACCAAGATTGGCGAAAAGACCGTGTTTTTGGTGGAAGCCAAGCAGGCCGGTATTTTTGAAATCCGCAATATGTCGCAGGAGCAGATGGGTCCGATCGTCGGCATCGCCTGCCCGCAAATCGTCTATCCCTACCTGCGCAGCAACGTGGCCGATCTGGTCCAGCGCGCCGGTTTCCCGCAAGTGCACCTGGCCGAAATCAACTTCCAGGCCATGTACGAACAGCAGCAAGCCAACGCCGCTGCCGCGGCTGCCGAAGCACCCACTGCAACCCTGCAGTAAGCCATGAAAATCGCGGTTCTGGGCGCGGGGGCCTGGGGCACCGCGCTGGCCATCAGCGCCAGCCTTCATCCGCAAGCCGCCCACAGCGTCACGCTGTGGGCGCGCGATGCCGGGCAGGCCGCTGCCATGCAGGCCCAGCGCTGCAACCAACGCTACCTGCCCGGCATTCCTTTTCCCGAAACGCTTACCGTCTGCTCTGTTGCCCCCGAGGCTCTGGCCGCGTTGGTGGCGGCGCACGACCTGGTCATCTTGGGCACACCCATGTCGGGCTTGCGCAGCATGCTGCAAGACATCGCGGGCTGTACCGCGCCCGTTGCGTGGCTGTGCAAGGGATTTGAATCTGCGGGTTCCAAGCCTTTTGGGCTGCTGGCGCACGAGGTATATGCACAAGTAGCTACTGAATCCATAGCAAATGAGCCTGCCGATGGGTTTGCCCGTTATGGCGTGCTCAGCGGCCCCAGTTTTGCCCAGGAAGTCGCCCGTGGCCAGCCCACCGCCCTGGTGGCGGCCAGCGGCCACGCCGAGGTGCGCGATGCCCTGGTGGCGGCCTTCCACAGCCCGGTGCTGCGGGTCTATGCCAGCGACGACGTGGTGGGCGTCGAGGTCGGCGGTGCGGTCAAGAACGTGCTGGCCATTGCCACCGGCTTGTGCGACGGCCTGGGCCTGGGCCTGAACGCGCGGGCGGCGTTGGTGACCCGAGGGTTGGCGGAGATGACTCGCCTCGGGCTGGCCCTGGGGGCCAAGGCTGAGACCTTCATGGGCTTGTCCGGTCTGGGTGATCTGGTGCTGACCTGCACCGGCGATTTGAGCCGCAACCGGCAGGTGGGCTTGTTACTGGCCCAGGGCCAGACTTTGGACCAGGCGGTGGCTTCTCTGGGCCATGTGGCCGAGGGCGTGTACAGCGCCCGCACCGTGGCGCAGCGTGCGCACAGCCTGGGTGTGGACATGCCCATCACCCACAGCGTAGTGGCTTTGCTGGACGGCCGCATCCGCCCGGCTGACGCGGTTGCGTCTCTGATGGGACGGGCCCCGGTGCCCGAGCTAATGTAAGGTTTTGTGTCTTTTGTGTAAGGAAAATTCTTACATGCCCCGGTAAAAACCTGACCTGCGGTATGGGTGCCCCCCGACTTAATTTTTGATTGGGGGGTATTCACAATCCATTTCAACGGATCGGGAAACAGCAGATTGCGACAAGCGCAAGGCAGCCTGAACCGGGCAGACCAAAGGACACACCATGAACACCGAACAGATCATTGCCGAAATCCGCGAGGCCAATCTGACGTACCTCATGCTGGCGCAAAGCCTGATCCGCCAGGACAAGGCCGAAGCCCTGTTCCGCCTCGGTATCAACGAAGAGGCCGCAGATATCCTGGGTGCCCTGTCGGCCGCACAAATTCTGAAACTGGCCTCGGGCAATATGCTGCTGTGCCACTTCCGCGTGGAAGACAGCCTGGTGTGGAGCCTGTTGACCAACCACGACATCAAGAAGGTCGGCAACCCTGCCACCAACACCTTGCACGCCAACATCCTGATGGCAGGCCGCCTGGCCGAAGTTCTGTAAGGAGCCCAGCATGACCGCCACCTCCACCGCAACCGCCACCAAAGTGCCCAAGCCCACCAAAAGCGTGTTGCAAGATTCGCAGCAAATCGAACGCGCCGCCGCACTCATCCGCATGGGTGCACGCATGCAGGTGCTGGAATCGGAAACCGATCTGTCCTACGAGCGCCTGCTGCGCCTGTACAAAGAGGTGTCGGGCAAATCGCCCAGCAAAGGCCAGTTGCCGTTCTCGACCGACTGGTTCTTGTCCTGGCAGGAAAACATCCATTCTTCGCTGTTCCTGAACATTTACGAGTACCTGTCCAAGAGCATGGACATGGACTCCATCGACATCCTGACCAAGGCCTATCGCCTGTACAGCGAGCAGATCGTGGCCGCCGAGGTGGACCCGCTGCTGTCGTTTACCCGGGCTTGGCGCCTGGTCAAGTTTGTCGATGCCAACATGCTCAACATGACCCAGTGCAGCAGTTGCGGCGGCAAATTTGTCACCGAACTGTACGAAAACCCCCGGCAATACGTTTGCGGACTGTGCAGTCCACCGGCCCGCGCGGGCAAATGCAAGGGCGAACGCACTTTGATGTTGCACTAATCGTTCTAATGTTTCGACCGATTGCATGGGTATCCTGAAACCAGAGCCCGACGGCTTCAAACCAGTCGCGTAAAACCTACGAAAGTGTCCGTACCGGGTCAAATTTTGCGACCTACCGCCTTACCATAACGTTTTGAATCGGAAGATTTCGATCCCATCGAAACGCATCCGAACCGGGATTAAGTCCGGTTTCAAGGCATTGGATAGGTAGCAAGATGTTTCGACGTGGGAATTCTGGGCTGGTGCGCCCGCGCAGCCTGCGTTTTTACCTGATGGTTTTGGTCCTGGTGGCATTGCTGCCCATGGCCGGGGCGGCCGCGTTCGCCATGTGGCAGGTGGCCCAGGTGTACCGTGGTGCCTCTACCCACCAGTTGCAGGAAAACACCCGTACCCTGGCCCAGGCAGTCCATACGGAAATGGCGGCCCGCACCACCATGCTCGAGGCCTTGGCCACCCTGGCCGCCACCGATGCGGGGGTGCCGCTGGATGCCGACAGCCGCCTGGAAGAGGGCATCATCCTGGCGCAAGCCGACAGCGATGCCAAACCCTCGCCGATTACCAGCCTGGAAGCCAAAGGCTTGCCGCCCGAGGTATTGGCCCAGGCCCTGGCGGCCCAGGAACGCACGGTGTCCAACCTGTTCATGGCCGGTGCCGAAAAAAATAGCCCCCGGGTGGCCCTCAGCGTGCCGTACCGTACTCCTGGCGGCATCCGCAAAGTGCTGGCGCTGATGGTGTCGCCGCTGGAACTGGTGCGTTCCTTGCAGCAGCGCAGCGTCACCTCGAACAACTTGGTGGCGGTGGTGGACGGCAATGGGCGGCTGGTGGCCCGCTCGTGGGATTCCGAGCGGTTCGTGGGCACCATCGTGCCCGATTGGGCGCGGCTCAAGGTGATGCAGACCGAAGCCGGGGTTTTTGAGGGCCGTTCGCTGGAAGGGCGGCCGGTGGTCATCAGTTTTCAGCGCCTGGCGCATACCCCTGGTTGGGTGGTCGTGGTGGGGGAGCCGTTGGAGCGCTTCAATGCCCGCTGGCACCAACCCTTGGGGACGCTGCTCATCGGGGCTTTCCTGGCCCTGTGTGCGGCATTGCTCTTGGTGCTGTGGATGGCCCGGATGCTGCTGCGCCCGGTGCGGGCCCTGGCGCAAAACGCCGAACGGGTGGCGAAAGACACCGTGGGGACCCAGGCTGTGGGCCAGGCCACGGCCATCTTTCCGGTGGCCGAGTTTGAAGGCCTGCGCCAAAGTCTGGAGCGTGCCGACACCGTGCTGCGCTCCCGCGCCGAGGCCGAACACCTGGCCACCGAAGCCCTGCGCGCCAGTGAGGCCCGCTACCGCCAACTCAGCCAGGCGCTGTCGCAAGAGAAGGAACGCCTGCTGCTGGCCACCCAGGCCGGCGGGGTCGGCATTGTGGAGCTGGACTTCGCCGAAAACCGTTACCTCTGGGATGACCAGACCTACACCGTGTTTGGCTTGCCGCACGGTGCGTTCGACGGCAGCGAAAAGCAATTGCTGGCGTGCTTTCATCCTGACGATGTCGCCGCCTTGGTCCGGCAGTGGCAAACCGCGCTGCGAGAAACCTCGGTGATCGCCAGCGAGGTGCGCATCGTGCAGCCTTCGGGGGCGGTGCGTACGGTGCAGATCTTTGGCCAGGTGCACCGCCATGCCGATGGCCGCCCCGCGCGTGCCATCGGTACGGTATGGGACGTGACGGCGGCCCGCGAGGCCGCCGACGCACTCACCGCAGCCAAAGAGGCGGCCGAGGTGGCCGAGCGCGGTAAAAGCGCGTTTCTGGCTTTCATGGGCCATGAAATCCGCACCCCCATGAACACTGTGCTGGGCATGACCCGGCTGGTGCAGCAAACCGAGCTGTCGGGCAAGCAGCGCAACTACCTGGACAAGATTGACGTGTCGGCCCAGTTGCTGCTGGGCATCGTCAACGATTTGCTCGACCTGTCCAAGATCGAAGCCGGCAAGATGGCCCTGGTCGAGGCCGAGTTCACCCTGGAGTCGCTGCTCGAATCGGTGTCGGTGGCGCATGCCCTGAAGGCCGAAGAAAAGGGCCTGGAAATCGCCTATGCCGTCCAGTCCGACGTGCCCGCGCGCTTGGTGGGCGACGTGCTGCGGCTCAACCAGGTGCTGGGCAATCTGGTGGGCAATGCCGTCAAGTTCACCTCCCGGGGCGAGGTGGTGGTGTCGGTGGCGCTGGACGCAGAGGGCCAAACCAACGGCTACCTGCTGCGCTTTTCTGTGCGCGACACCGGTGTGGGGCTGGATGCAGCGCAGATTGCCCGCATGTTTTTACCGTTTTCGCAGGCCGACAACCAGGTCAGCCGCGACTATGGCGGCACGGGGCTGGGTCTGTCGATCTGCAAGCAACTGGTGGAGCGCATGGGCGGTCGCATCGGTGTCACCAGTACGCGCGGTCTGGGCAGCACCTTCAGCTTCACGGTGCCCTTGCGCCGCCCCGACGTGGGGGCGGTGCCTGCATTGCGACCCAACGCAGCGGTGCTGCAGTACCGCCGCTTGCTGGTGGTGGACGACAACGCCAGTGCGGGCAGCATCCTGGCGCAACTGGCGCGTGGTTTTGGCATGGTGGTACAGGTGGCTGACTCGGGCCCTGAGGCGCTGGAACACTTGCGCGCAGCCTTCGATAAGGGCCGTCCGTTCGAACTGGTGCTGATGGACTGGCGCATGCCCGGCACGGATGGGATGCAGGCGGCCCGGCAGATCAAGACCGACCCTGCACTGGCTGCCGTGCCGGTGGTGCTGATGGTGACGGCCTACGCCCGCGACGAACTCCTCACCGAAGCCCAGGACATGGGCCTGGCGGGGGTGTTGATCAAGCCCGTGACCGAGTCGCTGGTGTTCAATACCCTGGCCGATGCCCTGGGCCAGACCTGGACCGGCCCCCCCGGCGAAGACGGCGAAAGCCCGCTCGACCTGGGCCGCCTGCAGCAGCGGCGGGTGCTGCTGCTGGCAGATCCATCCCCGGACCCGGACCAGGAGGCCGTGGTCGAGTTTTTGCAGCAGATCGGCATGGAGGTGGATACCGTCCACGGCACTGTCCAGGCGCTGGCCCGGTTGCAGGCCGCGCCTTGTGACGTGGTGCTGCTGGCGCACCACCTGCCCGGCATGGATGGCCTGGCCGCTGCCCGTATGCTGCGCAGCGACCCGCGCTGGGCCTCCCTGCTGCTGATCGGGCTGGTGCACGCCGAGGTTGGTGCCCGCGCTGCCGGGCTGCAGGCCTGTCTGGATGCCGGCATGGACGACAGCCTGGGCTTTCCGGTGGACACCGAACAACTGGCTCGGCTGCTGGTGCAGCGCCTGCCCAAAGACGCGGCGCTGGCGGCACTGGCAGGCCTGCGCGTGCTGGTGGTGGACGACAACGCCCTCAATCGCGAAGTCGCCAGCGAATTCCTGCAGGCGGTGCGCATGCAGGTGGTGCTGGCTGCCGATGGGCAGCAGGCCCTGGAGTGCCTCGAACAAGAGCCCTTCGACATGGTGCTGATGGACCTGCAGATGCCCGTTATGGATGGCCTGACCGCCAGCCGCGAGATCCGTAAACAGGCGCGCTGGGTCAGCCTGCCGCTGATTGCGCTGACGGCGCACGACTCCCAGGTAGGCCACCCCGCCGCCGTGGCAGCGGGCATGGACGGCTATCTGCGTAAGCCGATCGACGAATCTGCCCTGTACCAGACCCTGTTGCAGTTTGTGCCCTTGCCACGCGCCATGCCCGGCCTGGCCGCCCACCTCCCCAAAGATGCCCATGACGGCCTGCCCGATGTGTTACCGGGCGTGGACCTGCGGCTGGCCCTGGCGCGCCTGGGGGGCCGCCAGGCCAGCCTGCAGCGTGTGCTGCGCGGCTTTGTGCGCGACTTTGCCAGCCTGTCGGCGCAGTGGCGGCCCCCCCGGCCCACACCCTCGCGCAACACCCTCTCAGCCCAGGCCCACACGCTGAAATCCACCGCCCGCTACCTGGGGGCCGATGCGCTGGCCGATGCTGCCGTGCGCCTGGAGCAACTGGCACCACACGCCGCCGCCGAGATGCTGGCCGAAAGCGTGGCGGTGTTCTGCCGCCACCTGGACACCGTGGTCGACAGCGCCATGGCCCTGTTGGACGACAGCGGCTACGGAGCAGATGCCACCAGCGACAGCGTGGACGTGGCGACCTTGCTGGTGCGTATCGGCCAGGCCCAGCCCATGGTGGCGCAGGGCAACTACGCGGCAGCAGAGCTGTTGCTGGGCATCCGCTCCGGGCTGGCCCACACCGCGCTGGCGCGGCTGGCCGATGCCGCGCTGATCCAGTTTGAAGACCTGAACCTGTCTGCCGCCAGTGGCTCCCTGGAGTCGCTGGCCGAGGCCTTGGCAGACAACCATGGAGCGGCCTGACGTGATGGATATGCTCTCTCTGCCCACGGTGCTGATCGTCGACGACGACCGCACCAGCCGCACCGTGCTGGCCGACCTGCTGCATGGCGAATGCCGCGTGCTGCTGGCCAAAGACGGGCCGTCGGCCCTGCAACGGGTGCGCGAAGAACCCGAAATCTGCCTGCTCCTGCTCGACATCGCCATGCCCGGCATGGACGGCTACGAAGTGCTGCAAGCCCTGCACGCCAACCCCCGCACCGCCCATGTGGCAGTGATCTTCATCAGCGGGCTCAACGACGCGCGCAGTGAAGAGCAGGGTCTGCTGCTGGGCGCGGTGGACTACGTGGTCAAACCCATACGCCCGGCGATTGCCCGCATCCGCATACGCAACCACCTGCGCCTGATTGCCCAGCGCAAAGAGCTGGAACGCCTGGCCAGCCGCGACGGCCTGACCGGCATCGCCAACCGCCGCTCGTTCGACGAATCGCTGCAAGTGGTCTGCCAACTGGCGGCGCGGCGCAAAGAAGCCATCGGGCTGTCGATGATCGACGTGGACTTCTTCAAGCAGTACAACGACCTGTACGGCCACCCGGCAGGCGATGACGCGCTGCGCCGCATCGCCCAGGTGGTGGCCAGCTTTGCCCGGCGGCCCTACGACCTGGCGGCCCGCTACGGTGGCGAAGAGTTCGTGCTGCTGCTGCCCGCCGTGCCCGACATGGACCAGTTGCTGGAACGCCTGCGCACCGACGTAATGGCCCTGGGCCTGCCGCACGCGGGCTCGGACGTGGCCACCGTGGTCACCATCAGCATCGGTGCAGTCAACATCCGTGCCGGAGGCCGCCACGACCCGGCCCTGCTGCTGGAGCAGGCCGATGCCATGCTCTACCAGGCCAAACACCAGGGCCGCAACCGCGTGGTGTCCAGCGCGTTTGCTTCCACCAGCCGGTTTTAGAGCGCGGCTAGCTTGCGCAGGCTGGCCACTGTGGCCAGGCAGGCCTGGGCCACTTCCGCACCCTTGTGCACGAAGTGGTCGCCAAAGAACTGCTGGTGCTCGGCGTGGCTATGGAAGTGGTGCGGCGTAAGTACCGCGCTGAACACCGGCACGCCGGTCTCCAGTTGCACGTCCATCAGCCCCTGGACCACGGCGTTGGCGACAAACTCATGGCGGTAAATGCCGCCGTCCACCACCAGCGCGCAGGCCACGATGGCATCGAATTGGCCACTTTGGGCCAGCTTCTTGGCGTGCAGCGGAATCTCGAAGGCACCCGGCAGTTCCAGAATGTCGATTGCGCCCTGCGGCACACCCTGGCGCGCCATCTCGGCCAAAAAGCCGTCGCGGGCCTGGTTGACGATGTCGGCATGCCAGGTGGCCTGGACGAAAGCGATGCGGAGCGGAGCAGTAACGGTCGTAGTCATAAAAGGTGCTGGCAGAAAAATATTCCCAACCCAGGACGCACGCGCGCAGACACAAACCGCCAGGGGCAGGTTTGCAGACGGCGCGTTCTCTTGCATCCGGACTTTAAGGCTCGTTAAAACCTGAACCGTCGGCTCCGGAATCGCACCGGAATCTGCTGACCCCTTGCTGGGCAAACCATGCAAAGGCGCTCGCGGGCTTGTGCATCACTGCCATCACCGCCGGTGGGGAATTCCACCCCGCCCTGAGAACGCTGTTCTGCGCGGTTGTGCGCAGAGCCACAGAGTGTAAGGGCAGGCTTACAACCTGTGCTTATAAGCTAAATAAGGGTCTGGCGCTTATCGGATGGGCGTGAGCAGCTATCAAAAGCATAGTATTCCTATGCTGCAACCGCCAGGCAACCTTCCAGCCACTGCGCATGGTGTTCTTGCAGCCCGTCCAGCCCGTCCAGCCGGTACGCCGGTGCGGCCAGCAGGTGCTGGGATGCCGTGGGTTGGTTCCAGCGACCCAGCATCCAGGCACCTCGGGCGGTGCCTTCCATCGCATCGATGCTGGCGTAACAGGTGTGGCCGGGCAGCAGGGCTTGCAGCAGGCCCAGGAAAAGGCGGTTGTGGGCCAGCGGGCCTTCAACCACCACGGTGGACTCGGTCGCACCGGGGCGCAATTGCTGCACCAGCCAAGCGGTGAGCTGGGCGCAGTACAGAGCGGCCAGGGCCGAGCGTTCGGCGGGGGCCAGGGCTTGCAATGCGATGGGCTGGCCTGCGCGCAGCAATTCGCCGGTGCGGTGCATGAACGGGCCGCCTTGCGGGGCGAAGCTGGGCAGGGCCGTGGTGTGGCTGCGCAGCAGGGCCTCGGCATCCTCCAGCGTGCCCAGGTCGGCGGGGGCACCGTCTAGCAACGCGGCAAATTCGCGGCCACCCATGAAGCGGGCGGTGGGTGTGGCCTGGCCGCGCACGTTGACGTTGCACAGCATGTCGCGCTGCGCGTCCAGCGTGGTGGTGGGGGCATCGGGGGCCATCAGCACCGTCCAGGTGCCGGAGGACACCACCGTCAGCTCCGCCGTGCTGGAGAGGTAGCGGGCCAGGCAGGCATTGCTGTCGTGCACGCCCACCAGCACCTCGCAGCTAAGCGGCAAGCCCAGCGCGTCGGCCAGGGCAGGGCGTACGCAGCCCAAGACTTGCCATGCCGGTGCCAGGGGCGCGAACTTCTCGGCCCAGCCCTGGGCTTTGGCCAGGGGCGAGAAATCCTGTTGGTCCGGTGCCCAGAGCTGGGTGTGGCAGCCTAGCGATGACACCTCACTGGCCGCCACGCCGCTGAGCCACCAGGCCCAGTACTGTGGGTAGGGCAGCAGGGTTTGGGTGCGCGCCCAGGCATCCGGGTGGGTGTGTTGCAGCCAGTAAAGCTGGCGGGCGGCGTTCAGGCCCACGGGCAGATCGGGCGAATAGGTGATGTCGAAACCGTCGCGCTGGCGCTGGTAGGCGTGGTGCAGGGCGCTGGTTTGTTCGGCATAGGTGTCGTATTCGTAGTCCAGCGGCGGCCAGGCCAGGCCGTCGGCGGTGATGCCTACGAAGGCTGCGCCGTGGGTGCTGGTGACTACGCGGGCGCAGCGCGGGGTGAGGGCGCTGGCGGCCAGCGTGCCGCAGATCCAGTCGGTCAGGCCGCCAATGTCCAGCGCGCTGTAGCCCAGCGGGGAATCCACCGGCGCGTTCTTGCGGCCATGCTGCTCCAGCACGCTACCATGGTCGTCTACCAGCAGCAGTTTGGCGTGGCTTTTGCCGATGTCGATGACGAGGGTCAGGTCCAGCATCGTCAGTCCAGGTGGAATAGGCAGCGCAACGGTTCCGCCACGGGCGAGCCGTCGGCATTCGCCCGCATCAGGTCGGCCATGTACGCCCACCAGCGCTGCATCACCGGATGCTGGGGCAGGCTGTGCATGCTGTGGCTGGACTTGCGGCGCAGCACCGCGAAGAGGGTGTGGTGCTCCTCATCCAGGTAGATGCTGTAGTCGCTGACCCCTGCCGACTTCAGCAGCGCCACCAGCTCGGGCCAGATCTCGTCGTGCCGTTTTTTGTACTCGGCCACGCAGCCAGGGTTAAGAAACATGCGAAAGGCGAATTTCTCGGTGCTCATGCCAGTACCCGCCGGCGTTTGAACAGCTTGGGCAACACCATGGACACGATGAGCAGCCCGCCGACGATCATCGACATCACGATGCCCGACACATTGGCCATGCCCAGCGCAAAGGTGAACAGGCCCAGCAGCAGCACCGCCAGCATGGTGCCCACAATGCTGCCGCGCCCGCCCTCGATGGCCACGCCGCCCAGAATCACCATGGTGATGGCATCCAGCTCCCAGCCCATCGCAATGTTGGGGCGGGTGCTGCCGATGCGCCCGGTCAGCAAAATGGCGGCCAGCGCAGCCATCAGCCCGGCAAACACAAACAGGCGCAGGCGATAGCGGTCTACCTCAATCCCTGAAAAGCGCGATGCCACTGGGTTGGCACCAATGGCGTACAGGCGGCGGCCCAGCACCGTGCGGTGCAGCACCACGCCCACGGCCACTGCGCACACCAGCAGAATGGCAAATTCAATCGGCACGATCAGCCAGGGCAGGTCCACCAGGTCGCCCAGGTAGCCGTTGCCCAGCACCGAAAACACCTCCGGATAGCCCGACATCGCCTGGTCGCCCAGGGCCACCATGGCCAGGCCCCGGTACAGCGACAGCGTGCCGATAGTCACCACGATGGACGGTAGCCGGTAGTGCGTAACCAGCCAGCCGTTCAAGAAACCGGCCAGGCCACCGGTGGCCAGCGCTGCCATCGCCATGCCGACAGGCCCGGCCCCGGCACGCATGGCAAAGCCCATGGCCAGCGAGCACAGCGCCAGAATGGCCGCAATCGACAGGTCGATCTCGCCGGTCACGATCAGCAGCGCCAGGGCCAGCGCCAGAATGCCTTTTTCGCTGAAGTTGAAGGTGCTGTCGGCAATGGCATAGGGCGATAAAAAGCCCGGCTGGGTGATGCCAAACACCACCACCAGCAAGACCAGCAGCCCCAATAAAACGCGTTCCCAGGTGTTCCAGGCTTTCATGCTGCGGCTCCCTTCAGTTCTGTTCTTTCCAAAATCAAGCGTCCGCCCCGGTGCTCGGCCCGCGCATTCAGCGTCACCGACACCAAAATCACCGCCCCCGCAATCGCCTGCTGCCAGAACGGCGACACCTGGATCACCGGCAGCGCCGCGTTGACCACGCCGATGAATAGCACGCCTAAGCCCGCGCCCAGCACGCTGCCCACGCCGCCGCCAATGCTCACCCCGCCAATCAGGCAGGCGGCTATGACCGTTAGCTCATAGCCCGCCGCCAGTTCGGTGTAGGCCACCGAATAGCGCCCCACCCACAGCAAACCCGACAAACCGGCCAGCATGCCCGACAGGGTGTAGACCAGCATCAGCCGCGATTTCACCGGAATGCCCACGTACTGCGCCGCATGCGGGTCGCCGCCCAGTGCATACAGCTCGCGCCCTTCGCGGCGCAGCTTGAAAAACACGGCGGCCAGGGCCAGCACCAGCAGCGCAAACCACACCAGCGCGGGCAGCCCCAGCCACTGCGCACGCGGCAGGCCCTTGATGGCGGTGTGGATCTGGTGGTCGGAAATCCAGGCCCCTTTGCTGGCCACAAAAATCGCCCCGCGAAACGCCGACAAGGTGCCCAGCGTGACCACGATAGGCGGCAGGTCAAACCGGGTGATCAGCCAGCCGTTCAGGCTGCCCAGCAGGGCACCAATGGCCATCGCCAGTAACAGCAATACGCCTATCGGCACGCCCGGCATGGCCCGCCCCACCAGCGCGCAGACCATGCCGGTCAGGGCCAGGTTGGACGCAACCGACAGGTCAATGCCCCGGGTCAGCAGCACGCCCATTTGGCCCACCACCAAAATGGCCAGAATCGCCGAATCGTTGGCAATGTCCATGCCGTTGCGCCAGCTCAGGAAAACCGGTGCACGGGCGGCCACCGCCAGCGCAATCGCCCCAATGATGGCCAGCAGCAGCCATTCGCGCCGGGCCAGAAAAAGCTGTTTCATGTTGCCAATGCCTCGTTGACGTGCGGGGTTCTGGCGGCAGATACGTCTGCGGCCGGGATCGGTTTGGGCGCGTGTGGCTGCACCGCCAGGCCGGATGCCGCCGCCACGATGGCCTCGGCGTCTACCGTGCCGCGCGCAAATTCGGCCACCTGCAGGCCCCGGCGCATCACCACCACCCGGTGGGCCAGGTTCATGACCTCGGGCAGCTCGCTGGACACCAGGATTACCGCCAGGCCTTGCTCCACCATCTCGGCGATCAACTGGTACACGGCCTGCTTGGCCCCCACATCGATGCCCTTGGTGGGCTCGTCCAGAATCACAATGCGCGGGTTCAGCCCCAGCCATTTGGCAATCACCACCTTTTGCTGGTTGCCGCCCGACAGGCCCGACAGCGGCAGATCGTGCGAACTGGTCTTGATGCGCAAGCGCTCCACCATGCTGGTGCACAGGGCCGATTCTTTGGCCTGCGACAGCCAGGGGCCGCGCGCAAACTTGGCCAGCCCGGCCAGGCTGATGTTTTGCAGCACCGAAAAGCTCAAAATGCCGCCCTGGCGCTGGCGCTCTTCGGGTACGTAGGCCAGGCCTGCGGTGATGGAATCGGCCGGGCGGCGCGGCAGCAAAGGCTTGCCTTCCACCGTAAAGCTGCCGGTGGCATCCAGGTTCAGGCCCATCAGCGCCAGCATGGCCTCGCTGCGCCCTGAGCCGACCAGGCCGTAAAAGCCCAGAATCTCGCCGCGCCGCAGGGTGAAAGACAGATTATTGAATTCGGTGGGGTGCGACAGGTTTTTCACCTCCATCACCACCTCGCCCGGCACCGAGTGCACCGGCGGGTAGATCTGGTCGATGGCGCGCCCGGCCATCAGCTTGACCAGGCTTTGCTCGGTGGCGTCGGCAATGTTGCCCGTGCCCACGGCGGAGCCGTCGCGCAGCACCAGGTAGCGGTCGGCCACGGCAAAAATCTCGTCGAACTTGTGGGTGATGAAGATCACGCCCACGCCCTGGTCGCGCAGTTGGCGCACGATGCCGTAGAAGTCGCGGATTTCGGCCTGCGAGAGGGCGGCAGTGGGTTCGTCCAGAATCACCACCGAGGCCTTTTGCGACAGCGCCCGCGCAATCTCCACCAGATGCCGCTCGGCCAGGCTCAGGGTTTTGACCTGCGCCGTGGCCACAAAGCGTGCGCCGATGTGGGTCAGCACCTGCTGGGCCTGGGCATTCATCGCGGCCCAGTCCACCAGGCCTGCGCGCTGCAGGTGGCGGCCCATGAAAATGTTCTCGGCCACGCTGAGCTCT
Organism: uncultured Albidiferax sp.; assembly: GCA_963512605.1. Lineage (GTDB taxonomy): Bacteria > Pseudomonadota > Gammaproteobacteria > Burkholderiales > Burkholderiaceae_C > Rhodoferax_B. The sequence goes on from CAUPNG010000005.1 coordinate 48,641, forward strand.
TCGAACATCACCGTTTCCTGGTGCACCGCCAAAATGCCCGCTGCCTGCGAGGCCCGTGCGTTGGCAAACTTTTGTGGCTGGCCGTTGAGCAGGATGGACCCCGCCTCAAACGGCACCACGCCGGTCAGCAGCTTGACCATGGTGGATTTGCCCGCGCCGTTTTCACCTATCAGGGCCAGCACCTCGCCCGCCCGCAGGTCCATGTCCACGTCTTTGAGGACGGTGACGGCACCATAGCGCTTTTGAATGCCGCGCAGTTGCAGCAAAAAATCAGTCATCGCAGATCCCGATGTTCCAACAAAAAAGGGCAGCCCCACCGGGGCAGGGCTGCCCGCCTTTCCTCGGCTTTTCCTCAGCCTCAAGCCAACTTAAAAGAACTTCGAAAACTTCTCGGTGTTGGACTTGTCGTAGGTGAACGGCTCGGACATGGCAGCTTCGTTGTTTTCATCCAGGGTGACCGTGCCCACGCGGCCCAGCTGAATTTTTTCGCCCGGCTTGCCCGTGGCCTTGCCGCTGATGAACTGGCTGGCGGCCATCACCGAGGCGTAGCCCAGGTCAATCGGGTTCCACAGTGCGAACGACTTGGATGCGCCGCTGTTTACGTGGCCCAGCATTTCGGACGGCAATGCCAGCCCGGTCACGAACACCTTGCCGACCAGTTTTTCGTCCGTCACGGCCTTGGCGGCAGCGGGTGCGCCGACCGAGGTGGGGGCGATGATGACCTTCAGGTTGGGGTAGCCCTTGAACAGGCCTTGGGCTTCGCGGTAGCTCTTGTCGGTCTGGTCGTCGCCGTACACGGTGCTCACCAGTTTCAAGCCGCTGTTTTCCGGCTTGGCCAGCACTTTCTTCATTTCCTCGATCCAGACGTTCTGGTTGGTGGCCTGGGCGGTAGCCGACAAAATGGCGATTTCGCCGGTGTTGCCAATGGCTTCACGGGTCATGTCCACCAGCTTTTTGCCGATCAGCGGGCTGGCCGAGGGGTTGAGTTGCATCAGGCGGCCGTCTTTGCGCACGCCGGAGTCAAACGACACCACCTTGATGCCGCGCTGCATGGCCTTCTTCATCACCGGCACCAGGGCATCGGGGTCGTTGGCCGAGATCACGATGGCCTTGACGTTCTGGGCGATCAGCGAATTGATCACCTCGATCTGCCCTTCGGCGGTGGCCTTGGCCGGGCCGGTGTAGATGATTTCCACGTTTTTGAGTTCTTTGGCCGCTTCTTGCGCGCCCTGGTTCACCGCATCAAAAAAGCCGATGCCCATGGCCTTGACGACCACGGCAATCTTGTCTGCCGCCATGGCCGGGCTGGCCAAAGCCGCCGTCAAAGCCACTGCCAGCAAAGTTTTCAGTTGTTTCTTCATGCTTGTCTCCTGGAATTAAAGTTATAAAAACACTCTACGGGAACACGATGCCGTCGCAGGGGGCGGCGGCTCCGATGGGGTACACGGCTTACACAATGCCGCTGCTGGGGCCGCTGGCCGGGCGGATGGCCGCCATGTCCGTGCGGTAGCCGCTGGCCCGGTAGGTCGCCACGGGGTCCACTGCGCCACCGGCTTCCAGGCGGATTTTTTGCAGCAGCGGGGTCACGTCGGTGTGGAAGGCGGCCTTCAAGGTCTGCGCGGCCATCAGCACGTCGTTGCTGTCCTGGTAATTGGTCAAGGCCACGCGGTCTACCAGCAGGGCCTGGGCATAGCAGCGCTGCACGGTGATGGCGCTGGTCATCAGGCTCTCGATGGGGTCGGTCACGTTGTGCGACTGGTCCAGCATGTAGGCGGGGTCGAAGCCGGGGGCTTTGCTTTGCGCTGCGTCCACCAGTTCGTTGAACACCAGGAATAGCTGGAACGGGTTGATGCTGCCGCTGTCGAGGTCGTCGTCGCCGTACTTGCTGTCGTTGAAGTGGAAGCCGGCCAGCTTTTGCGCATGCACCAGGCGGGCCACGATCATCTCGATGTTGGTGTTGGGCGCGTGGTGGCCCAGGTCCACCAGGCAGCGGGCTTTCTCGCCCAGGGTTTGCGCGGCCAGCAGGCTGGAGCCCCAGTCCTGGATCACGGTGGCGTAGAAGGCGGGTTCGAACATCTTGTGTTCTAAAAATATCTGCCAGCCATCGGGCAGCGCGGCGTAGATCTGGCGGTTGCTGTCCAGGTAGCGGTCGAACTGGCGGCGGAAGTGGCTTTGGCCGGGGAAGTTGGCACCGTCGCCAATCCACACCGTCAGCGCCTTGCTGCCGATCTGTTTGCCGATTTCGATGCACTCGATGTTGTGCGCCACGGCCTGGGCGCGCACGCCTGCGTCGGCATGGGTCAGGCTGCCGAATTTGTACGACAGCGGCTGGTTCTTTTGGTCGGAAAAGGTGTTGGAGTTGACCGCGTCAAACCCCAGGCCAAAGGACTCGGCATGCTGGCGCAGCTCTTTGTAGTCGTTCACCTTGTCCCAGGGGAAGTGCGGCGACACGGTGGGCGTGCAGCGCACCAACTGGTGGATCACGCCGCAGTCTTGCAGCTTGTCGAACACATTGCGCGGCTCGCCCTTGCCAGGGAAGCGGGCGAAGCGCGTGCCGCCGGTGCCCACACCCCAGCTGGGCACGGCCACGGCGAACTTGGCTACGTCGGCCTTCAGGGTGTCGATGTTGACACCGCGGCGCGACAGCTGCTCGCCCAGAGTTTGGTAGTCTAAATCGACTCTTGTGCTGGCTGAATGGGCGTGATCAGCTATTAATTCGGGAGCAATTTTGGTGGTGGTCATGGTCGTCTCTTTGGTTTTGTTTGATCGCCGAATTAACGTGGGAAGGCTGCAAGATTACCCGCATCCACGTTGATGATGTTGCCGGTCGATTTGGCGGCCAGATCACTGGCCAGGAAGTAGGTGGCCTCGGCAATGTCTTCGGGGAACACGCTGCGTTTGAGCATGGAGCGGTCGCGGTAGAAGGCTTCCAGTTCTTCCTCGCTGATCTTGTTGGCGGCGGCGCGCTCCTGGCTCCAGGCACCCGTCCAGATCTTGCTGCCGCGGATCACCGCGTCGGGGTTCACCACATTCGAGCGGATGCCCAGCGGTGCGCCTTCCAGCGCAAAGCTGCGCGAGAGTTGGATTTCTGCCGCCTTGGCCGCGCAGTAGGCGCTGGCCTGGGCGCTGGCCACCATGCCGTTTTTGCTGGCGATGTACACCATGGCACCGCCGATGGCCTGGGCCTTCATCAGGCGGAAACATTCGCGGCCCACCAGAAAGTAGCCGGTGGCCAGGATGTTCTGGTTGCGCATCCACAGCGCCAGGCTGGTGTCTTCAATGGGCGCGGCAGACGCGATACCGGCGTTGGACACCAGAATGTCTACCCCGCCAAACTCCAGCGTGGCCTGCACGTAGGCGGCGATCACCGAGTCTTCGGATGTGACATCGCACACCATGCTGCGCACCACGTCTTTGCCATAGCGTTTGGCCAGTTCGGCGCGGGTGGATTCGAGTGCTTCCACGTCGATGTCCAGCAGCGCCACGCACGCACCCTCGTTCAAGAAGCGCTCGACGATGGCCCGGCCAATGCCGCCTGCGCCGCCGGTCACCAGCGCCACCTTGCCGACCAGGGGCTTGGCTTTGGGCATGCGTTGCAGCTTGGCTTCTTCGAGCAGCCAATATTCGATGTCGAACGCCTCTTGCTCGGGCAGGCCCACATAGATGTCGATGGCATTGGCATCGCGCATCACGTTGATGGCGTTGACGTAAAACTCACCGGCAATGCGCGCCGTGGCCTTGTCCTTGGCAATCGACACCATGCCGATGCCGGGCAGCAGAATGATCACCGGGTTGGCATCGCGCAGAGCCGGGCTGTCGGGGCGCTTGCAGCGCTCGTAGTAGGCGGCGTAGTCTGCCCGGTAGGCCACCAGCTTTTCTTCCAGCGCGGCGGCCAGGGCTGCACCTTCCAGCTGGTACACCGATGCTTCCAGGATCAGCGGGCGGATCTTGGTGCGCAAAAAGTGGTCGGGGCAGGAGGTGCCCATGGCCGCCAGCGGGGCCAGTTGCACGCTGTTCACAAATTCCATCACCGCAGGCTGGCGGTCTACATGCATCAGCTTGTGGCCGCTCTTGGAGGCCAGGCCGCGCAGCACGGGCAGCACACGGGCCAGCGTCGCGTCTTGGTCTGCTGTAGCCAGTGATGCCTGCGCTACGCCGCCAAAGGCCACGGCCTTGCGGGCTGCGCTTTCACGGCCCAGCCAGTTTTGCGCATGGGCGATCACACCCACGGTGTTTTCATAGCAGCTCTTGGCCGTGTCGCCCCAGGTGAACAGGCCGTGGCCTGCCAGCACCAGGCCGCGCTGATCGGGGTGGGCGGCTTGGTAGCGCTGCAGCATCAGGCCCAGCTCGAAGCCGGGCTTGCGCCAGGGCAGCCAGCCCACCGTGTCTTCAAAAATCTTGGCGGTCAGCGCTTCGCTGTGGGCCATGGCGGCAATCGCAATCACCGCGTCGGGGTGCATGTGGTCCACATGGGCGAAGGGCAGGTAGGCGTGCAGGGGCGTGTCGATGCTGGCGGCGCGCGGGTTCAGGTTGAAGGTGCAGTGCGGCAGGTAGGCCACCATCTCGTCTTCAAACTGCGGGCCGCGGTACAGCTTTTGCAGCGCGTTGAGCTTGTCCATGTACAAGGTGCTGAAGCCGTCGAGCTTCATCGAGCCCACGTCGCCGCCCGAGCCCTTGACCCACAGCACGGTGGTTTCCTGGCCGGTCAGCAGGTCTTTTTGCACCAGCTTGGCCGAGGTGTTGCCACCGCCGTAGTTGGTGATGCGCAGGTCGGAGCCCAGCAGGTTGGAGCGGTACAGCAGCAGGCCGGACGCATCCAGCGTGGCCGCATGGGCATCGTTCCAGGTGGGGAAGGGGGCGGTGGTGGTGGACATGGAGCAGTTCTGGAGTGGAAGGTGTTGCGTTGGCCGCAAGTCTAGAAACAGCCGCACATATCCACAACCCATGCTTATTGATGGTTTGGCAAAGTTTTTCTTATACTTGGGGCTTGTAACGGCATGGGGTCGCGCCATGGGGGTTTAGGGCCGGAAATGCTGCGTTGCAGCTTAGGGAAACTCCCTGCAAACCCTGTGTCCGCTAGCCGATTTCGCCCACTGTCCAAAGCCCGCATTGCGGGTGAAACCCTGCATGAAAAACACCACCTTGCGCCAACTGCGCATCTTCGAAGCCGTGGCCACCACCCTGAGCTACTCGCGCGCCGCCGAGCAACTCCACCTCACGCAACCGGCGGTGTCCATGCAGATCAGCCAGTTGCAGGAAGACGCGGGCCAGCCGTTGTTCAGCAAAACCGGCAAGCGCCTGGTGCTCACCCCGCCCGGCGAAGCCCTGCTGCGCCACACCCGCCGCATCCTCGACCAGGTGCGCATTGCAGACGAGGCCATGGCCGCCAGCCGCAGCGGCGAGGGCGGCCTGCTGCACCTGGGCGTGGTGCCCACGGCGCACTACTTTGCGCCCGCGCTGCTCATGGCCTTCAAGGCGCGGCATCCCGGCATCCGCTTCAAGCTCACGGTGGAGCGGCGCGACAAGATCCTGGCCATGCTGCAAGACCACCAGCTGGATGTGGCCATCGGCGGCTACCCGCCCAGCGAGGCCGATGTAGAAGCCGAAACCTTCGCCCGCAACCCCCACTGCATCGTCGCCCCGCCCAGCCACCCCCTGGCTGCGCGCCGCAAACTCACCTGGGCCGATTTGCGCACCGAAGACTTCATCTTCCGCGAGCCCGGCTCTGCCACCCGGCAGTTTCTGGAGCACCTGCTGCAATCCCAGTCGCTGCAGGTGAATGTGTCGATGGAGCTATCCGGCAACGAGACCATCAAACAGGCCGTGATGGTCGGCATGGGCATCAGCTTTTTATCCGCCCACGTGTTCCAGGTAGAGCTGGCCGCGGGGATGCTGGCCGTGCTGGATTTGCAGGACATGCCGAAGATGCTGGACTGGTGTTTGCTGCACCGCAGGGATGCGGTGCCGTCGGATCTGGGGGCGGCGTTTCGGGACTTTGTGTTGGGGGACGGGGCGGGGTTTGCGGAGTGTCGGTTGAGCGGGCGGGGGTGAAAGCTATAGACCAAAGTGGCAGTCTGTGCATATTCAATGGGCGGTAGCAGCTATGGATTTTGTAGTATGAGCGAATTTTAATAAAAATGAGCCGATTGATCCAATTCAAAGTATCCGCTCAGTATCGGATCAAAGTAGCATAATCGGCTCTCATTTTGAGCCGATTATGAGCGGATTGTGAGCCGATATATGCCAACACCCCCTAAGCCTAGCGACCAAGTCCTGCTGCAAGCCCTGGAAACGTTTGCCCTGCAAGGCCACGCTTTGGTGACCACCACGCAGTTGGTCGAAGCGCTGCAAACCAGCCCGGCCACCGTCAAGCGCATGCTGGAGCGCCTGCTCGTCGCCCAGCAAGTGGTCAGGGTGGGCCAAGCCCGCGCCACGCGGTACAGCTTGCCCGCGCCGACGCAAAGCGCTGCGTCCACCGGACCGCTGTGGTCTGCAGACAGTCTGCAACTGCAGCAGCGGCTTGCCGTGCCCCTGGGTGCACGCGAACCGGTGACCTACCAGCGCAGCTTTGTCGAGGCCTACCAGCCCAACGAGTCCGCGCTGCTGCCCGCCAGCCTGTCCGCAGAGTTGGCCCAGCTAGGCCGCATGCAGGGCCAGCAGCCCGCAGGCACCTACGCCCGCAAAGTGCTGGAGCCGCTGTTGATCGACTTGTCGTGGGCATCGTCCCGCCTGGAGGGCAACCGCTACAGCCTGCTGGCCACCGAAGAGCTTTTCAAGAGCGGTGTGGCCGGTGGCGACATGGATGCCGTCATGCTGCTCAACCACAAAAGCGCCATTGAGTTCCTGGTAGACGCAGTGCCCAGCTACGGTCTGTCCATGGGCCTGGTCCGCAATCTGCATTCGGTGCTGATGCGCGATCTGCTGCCCGATAGCTATGCCCTGGGCACCATCCGCAGCAAGGTAGTCAACATCTCCGACACCGTCTATGTGCCGTCGCAAGTACCCACCGTGTTGCAAGAGATGCTGGAGGCCATCATCCACAAGGCCCAGCAGGTCAAGAACCCTATCGAAGCCGCCTTTTTCCTGTGGCTGAACCTGGCGTACCTGCAGCCCTTTGACGACGGCAACAAGCGCGTCAGCCGCCTGGCCGCCAACATCCCGCTCATGCTCTACAACCAGGCCCCCTTGTCCTTTCTGGACGTGGCTCCGCAGGACTACGCCAGCGCGGTGCTGGGTGTGTACGAGTTCCGAAACGTGGCCATGGCCGTGGATTTGTTCGACTGGACCTACCGCCGCTCCATCAAGAAATACACCGTGGTGCTGGAATCCATGGGCGGCCCCGACCCCGTGCGCCTGCGCTACCGCGAAATGCTGAACGAGGCAATTGGGCTGGTGGTACGGGACAAATACACGCTGCAAGCGGCCTTGGACCAGCTACAAGCCACCGAGGCCACCGCGCCGGGGTTTCGGGATTTGCTGGTGGGTGAGTTGGGCAGCCTGGAGGTATTTAACTGCGCGCGGTACCGGCTGGGTATGGCGCAGACGGAGGCTTGGATTGCGGCGGGGCGCTCCGCCTGAGCGATGGATCGGTGTCAAAAGGCATTTACTTAAGGCGGGAATAGTATTTCCCGCTAAGAACATCTTTTACTTGTCGTTCACTGGCTCCAGAGAGTCTGGCAATGATCTCTGGGGCAAAGGTCCAGTCCTTGCCAAACATTCGGATCTGTTGAACTTGCTCTTTGCTTAACGTGTTGGGGCGACCGAACACTACTTGTTCGTAGTATTCATCTTTTTGCCATCTGTCTGAAATCCATGGAGCGGGATTTCGTTGACGAGGAAGCTGATGCAAGTACTTTGCTGCCGCGATATTCCGCTCTTCTACTGTTGCTTTCTCGCGGCTCAGGAAGCCCAGTTTGTGCAGAAGCTTCAGTCCGGCATATCCGCCAGGGATCATGTTTAGGCCTGCAGGATGCAATGTCTTTTCTATGAGCTTCTCTTCAACTTGCATCGCCTCGTCGTGGGTCAAGTTTACATATTCAAGTTCCGACGTAAGGCACAGGCCTCGCCGAACAACTTCAAAGACACCCATACCTATATGAGATACACCACCTTCGGGGAATACCGACGCTAGGGTCGTATGAAACAGTAACTCGCTCCCCGTGAGAGCGTCGCGTTGATGTTCGCGGTAGCGGGTTTGCCAGTTTCTCGATGTGAGACCTATGTATCGCGCTGACTTGAACTGTTCTCCCAATTGGTTTTGTGCATGATCCATCGGCGATATGTCATGCTCGTAGATCATGTGTCCTTTGGACGATTCACCCCAATTCCTGATTACACACTGGAGGGGAACCGAGATTACACGGCGGGATACGACGTATGTATCTCCTGGCTTGTTTAGATCAGCGGGGCGTGAACCGGAGCATCGATCAAAACTCACCATAAGCATTGGCGATTGTGGTGAACCGTGACGAATAGCCTCAAAGGAAAACACATAGTCGTCGGTGTTTTCCAGTTCAAAGGTAATAAATGTGTAGGTGACGGCGAAGTTAAGTACTGCTCCTTGTTTCAGTCGTCCCCAGGATTTGGTGTTGAGTCTGGTTCGTTTGTTTATTTGCACGAGTCGATCAATGGCTCCAGCCAGACCGCCGCGCGCTCCCTTATTGATTTGAACCAATGCGTCGTCAATTTCTAGCAAACAGTCCGGAGGCATTGGCAATAGCGCAAGGGCGTTCTCTCGGTCCAAAAATTGAAGGCTTGAAGATGTCACAGGGTAGCTTTCAATGTTTAAGGTTGGCACTGAAGCTGAGCAGCCTATTCACTTGCGCCAAGCTGCCCACCCGGTGCTCGAACAGGTAAACATCGAGTTGGCCTGGCATGCTATGCACCCTCCGAGGCGGATGGCAAACCTTCCACCACCACGCTCCCCCCCAGCGCATGCAACACCCGCAAAACGTGCTCCAGCCGCAGCGTAGGCTTGCCCGCCTCCATCTCCACCACAAAGCGCACGCCCACACCGGATGCCAGGGCCAGTTGCGGCTGGGTCAGACCGAGCTGTTTGCGGGCGGCGCGGGTCGCGGTGCCCAGGGCGGCGGGGGAGGGGATGGCGGTCATGGCAATTTCCTGTTCGGGAAATTATGCGGTCAAAACTGCGAAACCACAAAGAAGTATCCCGATGGGGAAATTTATGCGCAAGCAGTTGGTTTTTTGGCTGAAATATCTTGTTCGGGAAATTTATATTCGCTGGCATCCACAATCGCAGCGTTGGCGGGTGGGGGCGCTGGTTACTCCCCCGCTGCCGGGTTAGACGTAGGAATCAGCTCCGTCGTAACGGGACATGGCGGTGCATGACTTCTTGGAGGAGGGCGGCGTTGGTTTTTTGCCCGGCTACGTAGGCATGCATGCCCTTGACCACGTATTCGCCTGGGGTCAGTTTCTCTATGCCCAAAGATGCCAATACGTTGCTGACGGCCTTGTTGCGAGCGGCTTGTTTGGTGATGGTCTTCATGGCGGTGTGGATGCTGGTGGACGGGTCATCCGATGCAAGCAGTCAAGATACGCTAGTTTATGCCTCTTGCCGGGCCAACGGCGGTGCGCCTGTTTACCCACGCCAGCCACACCACGCCAAAACCTTGCATCCCACAGGTCATCCCACCGCCGCTAACCTGCCATCCATCCCAAAGTAACCCACACCCCCACAAGGAAGCCCCCATGACCGACACCACCGCCTACACGCCCCCCACAGTCTGGACCTGGGACCAGGAAAACGGCGGGCAGTTTGCCAACATCAACCGGCCCATCGCCGGTGCCACGCATGACAAGGAACTTCCTGTCGGCAAGCACCCTTTGCAGCTGTATTCGCTGGCCACGCCCAATGGCCAGAAGGTCACGATCCTGCTGGAGGAACTGCTGGCGCTGGGCCACTCGGGTGCGGAATACGATGCCTGGCTGATCCGTATCAACGAAGGCCACCAGTTCGGCAGCGGCTTTGTGGAGGTGAACCCCAACTCCAAGATTCCCGCCCTGATGGACCACAGCGGGGCCGAGCCGGTGCGGGTGTTCGAGTCGGGCGCGATCCTGCAGCACCTGGCGGAGAAGTTTGGCGTGTTCTTACCCGCCAGCGGCGCGGCGCGGGCCGAGTGCCTGTCGTGGCTGTTCTGGCAGATGGGCAGTGCGCCGTTTCTGGGCGGCGGCTTTGGCCATTTTTACGCCTACGCACCGGCCAAGTTCGAGTACCCGATCAACCGCTACGCGATGGAGGTCAAGCGCCAACTCGACGTGCTGGACCGCCGCCTGGCCGAGCACGACTACCTGGCCGGTAAGGACTACACCATTGCCGACATGGCGGTGTGGCCCTGGTACGGCAGCCTGGTGTTGGGGCAGCTCTACGGTGCGGCCGAGTTTTTGAGCGTGCACCAATACAGCCATGTGCTGCGCTGGGCCCAGCAAATCGCCGCCCGCTCCGCGGTGCAGCGCGGGCGCATGGTCAACCGCACCTGGGGCGAGCCGTCCGAGCAGCTGCACGAGCGCCACGCGGCCAGCGATTTCGACACGCACACGCAGGAGAAGCTGGCGGCCAAGGCTTGAGTAAAATGCTATTTATTTGGTAGCTTCTCACGCCCATGGAATAAGCGCTGGGGCCTAAAATGGCTTCAACCAACGCCCATGCCACCCACCCGCCTCGTCCCCAAGCCCGTGATCGACACCAGCCGCTGCACCGGCTGCGGCTGGTGCGTGCCCACTTGTCACCTGCATTTGCTGTCGCTGGAGCCGCAGGGCTGGAAGAAGTTCTCGGTGCTCAGCGACATCGATGCCTGTACCGGCTGCCGCAAATGCGCGGTGCGTTGCCCGTTCGATGCCATCAGCATGGTGGAGCCCCAGGGCCGATAACCGGGTTACAGTGGCCCCCACATTGTTACCAGGGCCTCCAGATGAATCCCCAAACCATGCACTTCGACCCGGCCAGCGCGGGCAAAATTCTGGTGTTTGACGAGGTGTATCCGTTTCGGGCGGCGCAGGAGCAGGCCGAACGCAAGAAGCTCAGCGCCTTTGGCATGCTGGCCAAGCTCAACCCGCTGAACCGGCCCAAGGACGCTACCGTGCAACTGGCGCGCCAGGAGCTGCGGCTGGAGCCGTTTTGGCACATCGCCGCCAAGCGCTCGGTGGACTACACCTGCCAGCTCACCTACCAGGTGCCGGTCAACAACCCCTATGCGCAGACTTTGACGATGGAAGGCCGGGTGTTTGACGTGGCGCGCCAAAAGGACAAGGCCCGCATCGAGTTTGTGGCGCTGGAGCAATGCCACCGCAAGATCGAGTTCAACCGCTTCCTGGACGGCATGCAGCGCAGCACCAAATCGGCGGTGCTGGAGGCCTACATCGGCAAATACAAGTACACCGAAGTCGAGTCGCTGGAGCGGCCCGGTGTGCTCAAACCCCTGCTCTCGCTGGCCGGGGCCATGCAGCAGGCCAGCGCCAGCTTGACCGGCGAGGCCGTCAACGCGTTTGAAATCCAATCGGACAGCATCGACTTTGACCGGGCCTACATGTACCTGCGGCCCGTGTTTGCGTTTGAGTTCAAGTGGACCACCGCCGACAAGGTGGGCGTGATCGAGGTGGACGGTCTGACTGGCGAGGTGGTGGAAAACGGCGACTGGTTCAAGGACAAGGTCAACAAGATCATCACCCGCGAAAACCTGGTGGACCTGGGCGCCGAGGTGGCGGGCAGCCTGATTCCGGGCGGCGGCATTGCCGTAAAGCTGATCGGCAAGTTGTCAGAACCGGACAAATAGGCCTGACAGACAGGCCTGGCATGAACAGTTACTACTGCAACGCAGCTTCCAGCTCCGCCTTATTCATTTTGGAGCGGCCCTTCAGGCCGCGCTGGCGGGCCTCGTTGCGCAGTTGCAGCAGGGTGCGGCCACCCGGCCCCTTGTGCGAGCGCAGGCCGCCGCGCCGACTGGCCGACATGTCGTTGAGTGAGGAGGCGCTGGCCTCCACCGATTCACCGTGCTGCGCCCGCTCCTTGTTGACCACACGCGCCGCGATCTCCTCGGCCAGGGGCTCGGGCTTGCCGCTCTCTAACAGGCTGGTTTTGATGTGCGCGTACTGGCGCTTGCGTTTGGCGCTCCAGGTTGTGGTGGGCATAACGGCTCCTGTAGAAGAGTAAAAGATGCGCCAGGGCCTACCGGCCTTTCAAAGCCGCGTGCACTGCTTCGGTGAGTTTGTCAAAACCCAACGACACATCGACCACTGCGTCGTTGAGGAAAAACGTGGGCGTGGTGCGCACGCCGCTGCGGTCACCCGCGCGGCGGTGCTCTTGCACCCGCTGGGTGTAGATGCGGTCGTTCATCTCGCCGTGGTAACGCAGCATGTCGAGGCCGATGGCTTCGGCATAGCCTGCCAGCGCGGCAGCATCCAGGTGCTGTTTCTGGGCAAACAGCAGATGGTGCATGGGCCAGAACTGGCCTTGTGCGGCAGCCGCTTCGGCAGCCTCGGCGGCCAGCTCGGCCTGCGGATGCAACTCCACCAGCGGGTAATGGCGAAACACAAAGCGCAGGCGGTGGCCCTCGCTCTCCATCAGCTGGCGCACCAGCGGCTCGGCCTGGATGCAGGCGGGGCATGCGTAGTCGCCGTACTCCACCAGCGTCAGCCGGGCACCGGGGTCACCCTGGGTGTGGTCGGCGGCGGACAGGCCTGCTTCGGGGGTATCCCGGGGGCCGGAGCGCGTCACGCAACGGCTTTCGCGGTGCTGGGCAGCAGCGTGGCCTGCAGGGTGATTTCGGGCACGCTGGCCAGGGCTTTGGACAGGGGGCAGTCGCGCTTGGCGGCCAGTGCCAGGGCCTGGAACTGCGCTTCCTCCAGGCCCGGCACGTTGGCCTGCAAGGTCAAGGCGATGCGGTCAATGCCAAAGCCTTCGCCCTGCGGCACCAGGCGCACCTGGGCACGGGTGTCCACGGTGGTGGTGGCAAAGCCCGCCTTGTCGCAGGCAAACGAGAACGCCATGGCAAAGCAGGCTGCATGCGCCGCAGCCAAAATCTCTTCGGGGTTGCTGCCCTTGCGGTCGTCGGCAAATCGGCTGGCAAAGCCATAGGGGTAGGCCTTGAGCGCGCCGGTTTCGGTGCTGATCTGCCCCTGGCCTTTTTTGCCGGGGCCTTCCCAATGGACGGTGGCGGTTTTCTCGATCATGGTGGGCCTTTCAAAGTGAGTTGCCACCATGGTGTCCGCGACCGCTGACGGGGTCTGTGCGCCAGCGCACAGAATGCCTTGCGAACGCCTACTGGCCCTCGAACAGCCCCCCCACGTCCAATATCTCGTAGGCCATCTCGGGCCGCTGCTCCAGGCTGCGCTTGATGGCGGCGGGGATGGACTGGCGGGTTTTGCGGCACAGACCGGGCTGTTCGTGCACCAGGATCACGATACCGCGCAGGCTGCGGACCTCGTTGGGGCTGGTGCCGATGCTCAGCCGGATGCCGAGCTGCTGCTCCATGCGCTCTTCCAGGCGGCGCAGATCGGCCAGGCTTTGCAAATTTTCCAGCCGCTGCAGCAGGCGCAGCTCGTCCTCGCGGGTCAGGCGCAGCACGCGCAGGTCGCCCACCGGGTTCTCCAGCAGCGCGTCGCGCCCGCAGTTGCAGGCACCGGGTGGGCATTGGGTACGGATGGGAATGGGGGACACAGCGACGGTCAGATCTGTTCAGGCAGATGTATAAAAAATAAGGCTCTAGCGCTTATGCTAAGGGCGCAAGCAGCTATCGAAAAAATAGCGAGCAGCTTACCAGGCCCAGGGTGCCGCATATTAGTACGCCGTGGACCGATCCCAATCGGGCAGGGCAATTGCAGGAGACGCAATGGATTCGGTGGTGTGGGTGGTGGCGCTGGGCGCGGTGGTGGCCGGCTTTGTGCAGGGCCTGTCGGGCTTTGCCTATGGGCTGGTGGCGATGTCGTTTTGGGCCTGGACGCTGGAGCCACGGCTGGCGGCGGCGCTGGCGGTGTTTGGCTCTTTGACCGGGCAGGTGCTGGCGGCGGTGACGGTGCGCCGGGGCTTTGATGCCAAGGCCTTGCTGCCGTTTGTGCTGGGCGGCTTGCTGGGCATTCCGCTGGGTGTGGTGTTGCTGCCCCGGCTGGACATGGACTGGTTCCGCCTGGGGCTGGGCAGCCTGCTGGTGGTGTGGTGCCCGGCCATGCTGATGGCCCGGCACCTGCCCCGCATCACCGCCGGGGGCCGCTGGGCCGACGGCGTGGTGGGCCTGGCCGGGGGCGTGATGGGCGGGCTGGGGGGATTTACCGGCGCGCTGCCCACGCTGTGGTGCACCCTGCGCGGGCTGGAGAAAGACGCCCAGCGTGCCATCGTGCAAAACTTCAATTTGTCGATGCTGCTGGTCACCATGGGCAGCTACCTGGCCAGCGGCATCGTCACCCGCAGCATGCTGCCGATGTTTGGCGTGGTGGCCGTGGCCATGCTGGTGCCCACCCTGCTGGGCGCACGGCTGTACATCGGCATCAGCGAAGCCGCATTCCGTAAGATCGTGCTGGGGCTGTTGACGGCCTCGGGCGTGGCGATGCTGGTGGCCTCGGTGCCCAAGCTGCTGGCGAGGTTTGCTATGTAAATAAGAGCTGCTCGTGCTTACGGAATAAGCGCTGGCAGCTCTTTTTATCTAAGCATCAAACCGGGTTGATCGTCTCCGCATGGTGGCAGGCCACCTCGCGGCCCAGCAGGGGGCGCAGCAACGGTTCTTCGGCCGCACAGCGTGCCGTGGCGTGCGGGCAGCGTTTGTGGAAGGCGCAGCCGCTGGGTGGGTTCAGCGGGCTGGGCAGCTCGCCGGTGATCTTGATCTTTACCCGGCGCTGGCTGCGGTCGATGGACGGGGTGGCCGACAGCAGGGCCTGGGTGTAGGGGTGCAGCGGGCGCTCGAAGATCAGGCCCTTGGCACCCACCTCGACCGCGCGGCCCAGGTACATCACCATCAGGTCGTTGGCCACGTGCTCCACCACCGCCAGGTTGTGCGACACAAACACGTAGGCGGTGTTGAACTCTTCCTGCAGGTCCATGAACAGGTTCAGCACCTGCGCCTGGATGGACACATCCAGCGCCGAGGTGGGCTCGTCGGCCACCAGGATCTTGGGCTGCAAGATCATGGCCCGGGCGATGGCGATGCGCTGGCGCTGGCCACCCGAGAACATGTGCGGGTAGCGCTGCGCAAACTCGGGGCGCAGGCCCACGCGGCGCATGGTGTCATGGACCTTGGCGGTGCGCTCGGCAGCCGTCAGCTGGGTGTTGAGCAGCAGCGGCTCGGCCAGTTGGTCGGCAATTCTTTGGCGCGGGTTGAGCGAGGCGTAGGGGTTCTGGAACACCATTTGCACCTTGCTGCGCATGGCTTTGCGCTGGGTGCTGTTGGCGGTGTCGAGTTGCTGGCCGTCCATCACCAGGGTGCCGGAGGTGGGGGCTTCGATCAGCGTCAACTGGCGGGCCAGCGTGCTTTTGCCGCAGCCGGATTCGCCCACCACGGCCAGGGTTTTACCGGCCTGCAATTGGAACGAGATGCCGTTGAGCGCCTTGACCTGCAGCTTGGGCTGCAAAAACCCCTGGGCCACGCCGTAGTAACGCGTGAGGTTCTTGGCTTCTAAGACAACGGCGCTCATGCGGCCACCTCTTCATTCAAAGGAAAGAAGCAACGCACACCATTGCCGTCGTGTTGCGCCAGTGCGGGCCGCTCGGAGATGCAGCGGTCTTGCACACGGGGGCAGCGCGGCGACAGCAGGCAGCCTTTGGGGCGGTCGTACTGGCCGGGCACCATGCCTTTCAAGGTGCTCAGGCGGCGCGCGCCGTGGCTGCGCTCGGGCACGGCCTGCAGCAGCGCGTGGGTGTAGGGGTGGGCGGGGTGGTCGAACAGGCGGGCCACGCTACCGGTTTCGACCACCTGGCCGGCGTACATCACGGCCACGCGGTGGGCCACTTCGGCCACTACGGCCAGGTCGTGGGTGATCATGACCAGGGCCATGTTGTGGGCTTTTTGCAGATTCACCAGCAGCTCCATGATCTGCGCCTGGATGGTTACGTCCAGCGCGGTGGTGGGCTCGTCAGCGATCAGCAGGCGCGGCTTGCAGGCGATGGCGATGGCAATCATCACCCGCTGGCTCATGCCGCCCGAGAGCTGGTGCGGGTACACGTCGAGCCGGCTTTTGGCGGCGGGGATTTCCACCATCTCCATCAGCTCCACCGCGCGGGCGGTGGCGGCCGCGCCGCGCAGGCCCATGTGCTGCTTGAGCACTTCGATGATCTGGTAGCCCACGGTGAAGCTGGGGTTGAGTGAGGTCATCGGGTCCTGGAAGATCATCGCCATGTCTTTGCCCAGCAGCTTGCGGCGCTGGGCGGGGGCGATTTTCAGCAGGTCTTGGCCGTCGAAGTTCAGGGTGTCTGCCGTTATGCGGCCCTGGCCGTCGAGCAGGCCCATCAAGGCCATCATGGTGACCGATTTGCCGGAGCCGGACTCGCCGACGATACCGACGATTTCGCCTTGCGAGACGGTCAGATCGAGCCCGTCCACAGCCCGGAACGCCCGGCCTTGGGGGCCGAACTCGACCGAGAGATTTTTGATTGTGAGCAATGCCATCGTGGTTCTTCTTGCAGTCTTAAGCCGCAGTTTTAAGTTTGGGGTCGAGCGCGTCGCGCAGGCCGTCGCCCATCAGGTTGATGGCCAGTACCGAGAACAGAATCGTCAGGCCGGGCAGGGTCACGACCCACCAGGCGCGCTCAATATAGTCGCGGGCCGAGGCCAGCATGGTGCCCCACTCGGGCGCGGGCGGTTGCACGCCCATGCCCAAAAAGCCCAGGGCCGAGATTTCCAGAATCGCCGCCGAGAAGCCCATGGTGGCGTGCACGATCAGCGGGGCCATGCAGTTGGGCAGCACGGTGACAAACATGACACGCAGCGTGCCCGCACCCGAGAGCCGGGCGGCGGTAACGTAGTCGCGGTTGAGCTCGGTCATGGCCGAGGCGCGGGTCAGCCGCACGTAGGCGGGCAGCGACACCACGGCGATGGCCACCAGCGCATTGCCCAGCCCGGGGCCGAGGATGGCCACAATCGCCACTGCCAGCAGCAGGGCGGGCAGGGCCATCATGATGTCCATGATGCGCATGATGGTGGAGTCCAGCGCACGGCCAAAGGTAGCAGCCACCAGGCCCAGCACCACGCCGGGAATCAGCGCCAGCACCACCGACACCAGGCCGACAAACAGCGATAGCCGCGCGCCATGGATCAGGCGCGAGAGGATGTCGCGGCCCACCTCATCGGTGCCCAGCAAGAACCGCGACGACCCCCCGGCCACCCAGGCGGGCGGCGTGAGGAAGTGGTCGCGAAACTGCTCGATCGGGTCGTACGGCGCTACCCAGGGCGCAAACAGCGCGGCCAGGCAGACGATGGCCATGAACACCAGGCCGACGACTGCGCCTTTGTTCTTGGTAAAGCCACGCCAGAACTCCTGCCAGGAGGAGGGCGGTGTGCCGGGGGCGAGCTCCAGCTCGTCGGTGGCAGACGCGGAGGGTATGGAGGGAGAGGTTTGCATGGTGTTTTATTTGTTGTGCCGGATGCGCGGATTGGCTACGCCATACAGAATGTCGACCACAAAGTTGGTCACGATGACCATGGTGGCCACCAGCAAAATGCCGCTTTGCACCACGGGGTAGTCGCGTCGGCCAATCGCATCGATCAGCCACTTGCCAATGCCAGGCCAGGAGAAGATGGTCTCGGTCAGCACCGCGCCGCCCATCAGCGTGCCCACCTGCAGGCCAATCACGGTGAGTACCGGGATCAGTGCGTTACGCAGGGTGTGGATGAACACCACGCGGGCGGGCGACAGGCCCTTGGCGCGGGCGGTGCGCACATAGTCTTCGCGCAGCACTTCCAGCATGCTGGAGCGCGTCATGCGGGCAATCACCGCCAGCGGAATGGTGCCCAGCACGATGGTCGGCAGGATCAGGTGCTTTACCGCATCCCACAGCGCGCCGTCGTTCAGGCTGGGGTCGGCCTGCTCGGCGCGCCAGGCGTCGATCAGCATGAAGCCGGTGTCGGGTGGTATGTCAAACATCAGGTCGATGCGGCCCGATACCGGGGTCCAGCCCAGGCCGCTGGAGAACACCATGATCAGCACCAGGCCCCACCAGAAGATGGGCATGGAGTAGCCGGTAAGCGCCACGGTCATCACGCCGTGGTCCAGAAACGAGCCGCGCTTGACCGCCGCGGTGACCCCGGCCACCACGCCCACTACCAGCGCGAACAGCAGCGCCACCAGGGCCAGCTCCAGCGTGGCGGGGAACAGGGTTTTGAATTCGGTCCAGACGGGAATCTGGGTCTTGAGCGATGCGCCCAGGTTGCCCTGCAGCAGTTCGCCCAGGTAGTTGAAATACTGCACCGGAAGGGGCTTGTCCAGCCCGAGCTGCTGCATGGCGGCGGCGTGCAGCACCGGGTCCAGCGTGCGCTCGCCCATCATCACTTCGATGGGGTCGCCCGGGATCATGCGGATCAGTGAAAAGGTCAGCAGGGTGATGCCGAAGAAGGTCGGGATCACCACCGCGAGGCGTTTGAGGATGTAGAAAAACATAGTGCTTGGGTTTTATGCTGCGCACGCGGTGGCGGCTTGTGGCCGGTTCGGTGGCATGGCGTACATCGTGGTTCTATAAAACGAAAAAGCAAGGTGACGGCTTGCGGGTCACCTTGCTTTGGGCCTGTTGAAAGGCGGGGGGCGCTACGTGCGCATCACCTTATTTGGTGTTGCTGACGTAGGTAAAGTTGTAGTCGCCAAACGGGCTGATCTTGAAGCCCTCCACGCCCTTGGCCATGGGCTGGTTCACCGTGGAGTGGGCGATGGTGGACCAGGGCATGTCGCGCTTGAAGACTTCTTGCGCCTTCATGTACAGCGCGGTGCGCTCTTTGGGGTCGGTGGTGCTGCGGGCCTTGAGGGTGTAGCCGTCAAATTCCTTGCTGCAGTAGCGTGCGTAGTTGGAGCCGCCTACGGCTTCGCAGGTCAGCAACACGCCCAGGAAGTTGTCGGGGCTGGCGTAGTCGGCCGTCCAGCCGATCAGGCCCGCGTCGTGCTCACCGGCCTTCATGCGCTTCAGGTACTCGCCCCATTCGTAGCTGACGATCTTGGCTTTGACACCGATCTTGGCCCAGTCGGCCTGGATCATTTCGGCCATCAGCTTGGCGTTGGGGTTGTAGGGGCGCTGCACGGGCATGCTCCACAGCGTCATTTCGAAACCATCGGGGTAGCCTGCCTTTTTCAGCAGCTCTTTGGCTTTTTCGACATCGACTGGTGGGTTTTTCAGTGCGGGGTTATACGACCACAGCGACGATGGGAACGGGTTGGTGGCCTCCTGGCCCTGGCCCTGGTAGACCGCGTCGATGATGGCTTTGCGGTTGATCGCCATGTCCAGCGCCTGGCGCACTTCAAGCTTGCCGGTGGTGGGCTTTTCGGTGTTGTACGACAGATAGCCGATGTTGAAACCGGGCGCGCTGATCATCTTCAAAGCGGGTTCGGTCTTCAGGCCGGCCAGGTCTTGCGGCTTGGGGTAGGACATGATCTGGCACTCACCCGCCTTGAGCTTTTGCACCCGCACCGATGCGTCGGTGGTGATGGCAAAAATCAGGTTGTCGATCTTCACAGCCTTGGGGTCCCAGTACTGCTTGTTACCCGCGTAGCGGATTTGCGAGTCTTTCTGGTAACGCTTCAAGATGAACGGGCCGGTGCCCACGGGTTGCTGGTTGATCAGCGCGGGCGTGCCCGCGGCCATCAGCTTGCCCACATATTCGGCCGACAGTACCGAGAACGCGGGCATGGCCAGCTTGGCCAGCAGGTCCGGGTCGGGCTTTTTCATCAGGAACACGACGGTGTAGTCATCGGTCTTGCTGACCGACACCACGTTGCTGTCCAGGCCGGTGTCTGACGCGTAGGGGAACACGGCGGGGTAGGCCTTGGTGAACGGATGCTGCTTGTTCACCATGCGCATAAACGTGAGCACCACGTCGTCGGCATTGAAGTCGCGGCTGGGGGTGAAGGTGTCGGTGGTGTGGAACTTCACACCTTTGCGCAGCTTGAAGGTGTAGGTCAGGCCGTCGGGGGCTGTGGTCCAGGACTCGGACAGGCTGGGGACCACTTTGGTAGAGCCTTTTTCGAATTCCACCAGCCGGTTGAACAGGGCGTGGCCTGCGGCGTCAAAGGTTTGGCCGCCGGTGTATTGGGCGGTGTCAAAACCTTCAGGGCTGGCCTCGGAACAGTAGACCAGGGTGCCGGCGGCGTGGGTTGCCAAGGCTGCGGCGGTCAGGCCCAGTGCCAGAACCAGTTTGCTCAAATTTTTCATGTTGCTCCAAATAGATCAAAACGCAAAGGCAGACGTGCACCTCGATGGTGCTCGTTTGGTGCGGCACGGGGATCGGTACATACCCCAGCGTCTGCCAGCGGGATTATCAGCAGGTTTTGTGCCACGGCATGGGCCCCTGTCGCCTGCGCGTCAGGGTATTTCCGCCAGTTTCATTTGTATGATTTTGTAAGAAATTTTATTTCTGCATACAGTCTGTTTTTAAAAATTTATCATCTGTCTCACCGCGCCCCTACTGCAGGAAACTGAACCTCACGATGCTCGATGTATGGCTGCCCTTGACGCAAGAACAGTTTCGCAACTACCCCGTGTTGATGCTGCAGGCTGCGGCCCTGATGGGTATCTTGAGCACCGTGCTGAGCCTGCGGCGCAAGACGATGCCCTTGCGGGGCTCGGAGGGGTTGGCCTACGGCTGTGTGTTGGGCATTTCTGGTTTTCTGCTGCTCGGGCTGGCGTTTGAGTTTCTGGCCCAGCCGTCCAAGCCCTACCTGAATACCGACGTGCTCTTCCTGGGCGGCCTGTTTGGCGGCTGGCTGGGCGGTGCCATCTGCTGGGCCTGCATGGTGACCGCGCGCCTGCTGTTCGGCGGGTTGAACAACGGGTTTGCTGCCGCCGCAGACATGGCCATGCTGACCCTGGGCGGCATCCTGATGCACCGCTGGGCGGTGCGCAAAAACCTGGTGGAACTCTCGGTGCGTGACATCTGGATGGTCTGGCTGGCCAAGATGGCTTTCAGCCTGGGTTCGGTCGCGGCCTTGGGTTCGGTGGGCCTGGTTCCTACCAAGATAAGCCAGAACCTGTTGTTACTGCGCCTGCTGGGGGCCGCGCTGTCCTGGGCGATTTTGGCTGGCCTGTTGGTGCTACTGCGCCGCGAGGCGCGCGACCGCGATGCGGCAGACCGTGCCCTGGCCCAGGAGCGCACCGATCCGCTCACCGGTTTGCCCAACCGCCGGGCCTTGCGCGAATACCTCGACAGCTTGGCGGCTCTTCCGGGCGAAGTTTCCAGCACCGTGCTGACCTTGGAGCTGTCGAACCTGGGCGAGATGGTCCGCCTGCACGGGCATAGCTGGTCCGACCCGTTCTGGGGCCAGTTGGTGGCCGCCGTGCGCGCCCATGCCCTGACCTGCCCCTTGCAACCCTATGATCCGTATTACTTTATGTTTTCCGACCTCACCCTTGCCATCGTGCTGCGCGGGGTGACGCTGGAGAAGCTACAGCACACCGGCATGGCCGACCATTTCTACGCCGAGCTGTCCGACTACCTGCTGCGCACCCGCACGGGCGAGGCCGCACCCCGCCTGCGCATGGGCGTGGCCATGGGCAACGACAGCACGCACAAGTCGGCCGATGCCATCCTGCGCAACCTCAGCCTGGCGCTGCAAAGCGATACCCGGCCCCTGCGCTACTTCCACCGTTCGTTCGAAGAAAAGGCCTTGCTGGACGAAAAGCTGCGTGTCCTGCTGATCGACTGGATCAGCGCGGGCCGCGCACCGCTGGCCTACCAACCCAAGTGCGATTTGCGTAGCGGTGAAGTGCTCGGGGCCGAAGCCCTGCTGCGCGCCAAAGATGCCCGCGGCCACCCGATCCCGCCGCCCCTGGTGCTGGAGGTGGCGGCGCGCAACCAGCTGCTGATCGAATTCGAGTGGTGCACCGTGGAGACCGTGGTGCACGCCATCGGCCTGGCGCTGCAGGCCCAGCGCCCCTTACCGCTAGCGGTGAATGTGTCGGCGGCATCGCTCACCGTGCCGGGTTTCGGCATGCGGGTGGCGGCGCTGCTGCGCATGACGCGCACCCCCTGCGACCTGTTGACGGTAGAGGTCACCGAAAACAGCCCCGTGCCCGACATCGACACCGTGGGCGAAAGTATTGCGGCCATGGTCGGCGCCGGTGTGAAGCTGTCGCTGGACGACTTCGGCACCGGCTATTCCGGCCTGTCCATGCTGGCCAAGTTTGCGTTCACCGAGATCAAGATCGACCAGAGCATGGTGGCCCGCCTGGAGCAGCCCCGCATGCAGGCCGCCGTGTCGCTGGCCCAGGAAAGCGCCTTGCGCTACCACGCCAGCCTGGTCGCCGAAGGCGTGGAAACCCCGCAGCAGATCGAGCGCCTGATCGAGCTGGGTATCCGCTGCGGCCAGGGCTACCACTTCGCCCGCGCCATGGACCTGGACAGCCTGCTGGCCTGTGGCCGCTTGCCCCAGGCTGTGCTGGCGCGGGTGGATCCCACTTCCCAATATTGACCCGTATGGATCCGTAGGGAAGTGTTTGCTATTGAATAAGTAGCTTGTCGTGCTTATGGAATAAGCGCTAGAGCCACTTTTTCTTTTGAATTTTTCAGTTGGCGGTAGGCAGGCCCGCCATCAGGTTGTGCTGGTCAAACGCCTTGCGGGCCATCGCCACCAACTGGTTTTCGGTTGGGTGGTCCACCACTTCATAACCCACAATCTGCGCGGCCAGGAGCGGGCGGTGCTTTTCGGCGTAGTGCCGAAAGTCGGCAGTGGCGGTGTGCGAACCGGTCACCAGCACCTGCTGGATGCCGACCAGCGCGTCGCAAACTTCGCCGAAGAATTCGTGCCCGGTGCGCACCGTGCTGTGGTGCTGGCCGGTGGGGTGTTTGTGGGCCTGGATGCGTTGCGGCAACACCTGGTCGGCATTGAACTGCACGACCAGGGCGGACAAGTGGTCGGTCAGTACCACGGCATGGAACAGCGGCATATCAAAGTTTCCTTTCAAAAATCGAGGCACAGGCCACGCAGCGCAGCGACTGGGGCTCTGCGCACAGGCGTTCAAAGGGAATCGGTTGCGCGCAGTCCACGCAGGTCCCGAAGTGGATGTCTTGCAGGTGCTGCTCGGCCCGGGTGATGGCCGCCAGCTCCTGCAAGTCCATGTCGGTCAAGGCCATGTCCACCTCGCGTTCGCCTGCGTGCTGCGCAAAGTCGTCGCTGCCCTGGGCCAGGGCTTCCTGGGCGTGGTCTACCCGGGACAAGCCGTGGTGGTGCTGGGCCAAATCGTTTTGCAGCGCGAGGCGGCGCGCCTGCAAGGCCTGGCCAATCGTGCTGCGCTGTTCGGTGCTGAGGTGGGGGTGCATGGTGTTCTCCTGTGTCCCCATCATCGGCTTGGCGCAGCGGCCCGGTACTGATGCAGATCAAGGGAGGGGCGATAGCGTGTGGGTGTTCACCCCTTCAGTACAGCAGGTATTTTGCTATTAAAGTAGTAGCTGCTTGCGCTTGTCTAATAAGCGCTAGAGGCTATTTTTACCTATATTGTTGACGCGCTGCACTAATTGGCCAGCAGTGCGATACTGCCCCTCCTTACAACAAAGAGACACACGCAATGCAATACCGCCCCCTTGGCCGCACCGGCTGGAACATCTCAACCGTCAGCTTCGGCGCCTGGGCCATTGGTGGCACCTGGGGCGAGGTCAGTGATGCCGAATCCATGGGTGCGCTGCACCGCGCGCTCGACCTGGGCGTGAACTTTTTCGACAGCGCCGACGTGTATGGCGATGGCCGCAGCGAGCGCCTGCTGGCCCAGCTCAAACGCGAACGCAGCGAGCCCTTTTTTATTGCCACCAAGGCCGGTCGCCGCCTGAACCCGCACGTAGCGGGCGGCTACAACCGCGAAAACCTCACCGCCTTTGTGGAGCGCAGCCTGGTCAACCTGAACACCGACGCACTCGACCTGCTGCAGCTGCACTGCCCACCCACCGACGTGTACTACATGCCCGAAGTGTTTGGCGTGCTCGACGACCTGCAAAAGGCCGGCAAGCTGCGCCATTACGGCGTGAGCGTCGAGAAAGTGGAAGAGGCTTTGAAAGCCATCGCCTTCCCCGGCGTGCAAACCGTGCAGATCATCTACAACCTGTTCCGCCAGCGCCCGGCCGATCTGCTGTTTGAAGAAACGCAGAAACGCGGCGTGGGCATCCTGGCGCGGCTGCCGCTGTCCAGCGGTTTGCTCAGCGGCAAGATGGCGGCCGACAGCCACTTCGAGGCCGACGACCACCGCCTGTTCAACCGCGAGGGCGCGGCCTTCGACAAGGGCGAAACCTTCTCCGGCCTGGACTACGCCGTGGGCCTGCAGGCCGTGGAAGCCATGCGCCCCCTGGTGCCCGAGGGTATGACCATGGCGCAGATGGCGCTGCGCTGGATCCAGATGCACCCCGCCGTCACCTGCAGCATCCCCGGCGGCAAACGCGCATCCCAGGTAGCCGACAACGTGGCCGCCGCCGACATGCCCGCCTTGAGCGACAGCACCATGCAGGCCCTGGCCGAGGTGTATGCGCGTTTCGCCAAGCCGCTGGTCCACCAGCGCTGGTAGGGCCATTCCCAGGCGAGGCCTATATATGCACCGGTACACTGTGTGAAGCTTGGTGCAGCAAGAGTTTTGCTGTTGCCAAGCTTAGGACCAGATCCGCAACTGCCAAAGAAAAACGAATGCACCGCGCCGCCTGGCCTCCATTGACAAATAGCTGAACACGCATGGCTGTAGTTGCCGCATTGCACGGAAGTGCTTGCGGCCAAGCCTGCAGCTTTGCATCTGCTGGACTGCGGTCCCGCAGGCTTTCGTGCCTCTTTTTTATTCCCCCGATCCATCGCATCGGCGTGGTGGAGGCATTCCGTTATTTGTCTTGGATATCTACATGCAGTTATTGAATACCCTGGTGGCGCATGCCATTCCCTGGATCCCGCGCTCGCTCGTCCAAAAAATCTCACAACGCTACATTGCGGGTGACGATCTCGCCCATGCCGTGGCACGCATCCGTCAACTCAACGCACGAGGCTACAGTGTCACGGTCGATGTGCTCGGCGAGGCCATTGCCACCATGCAGCAAGCCGACGGCACCGCCCGCGAGTACCAGCAGGTGCTGCAAGCCATCCAGAAATACGGGCTGGACGCCACGATTTCCGTGAAACCCACCGCACTGGGCCTGCTTCTGAACCGGCAGGAATGTGAACAGAGGCTGGCACACCTCGTGGAGTCTGCCGCGCAGCATCAAACTGCCGTTTGCATCGACATGGAGGACGTCCGCTGCACCCAGATGGAAATTGACCTGTTCTCGCAGATCAAAGGGCGTTACAGCAATGTCAGTTTGGCTCTGCAGGCCTATCTGCGACGTACCTACCAAGACATTGAGCCCCTTTTGCACTATGGAAATAGTTTGCGCATATGCAAAGGTATCTATCTGGAGGCGCAGTCACACCTTGTGGACAATGCCTGGAGCGACAGAGGCGCGATCAATGCACATTTCCTGGCCCATCTGGCGCGCTGCCTGGATACGGGAACGTTTGTGGGTATCGCTACGCACGATGCCGTGCTCATAGAGCAAGCCATTGCGTTGCTGCGCGCGCGGTGTGCCGACCCCACGCGATTCGAGTTTCAGATGTTGTTGGGTGTGTGTGAACCTTTGCGTGACCGGCTATTGGGGATGGGCTTCAAGGTACGCATCTATGTGCCCTACGGAAAGGATTGGTACGGCTATAGCACTCGGCGGATGAAGGAAAACCCTCGCATCGCCGGACATGTGGCACGGGCCATAGTTGGTCTTTGACACCTTCGGTAAGCCCGCCGCAATGTGCGGCGGGATGCACCAGGTGATGGTTTTACCAGGACTTACGCAAGTTCCCCCTGTAAGCCCGAAGGGCGATACAGGGGCGCTGCGTAAGTCCTACCCACTTTAAGGAGATAGAAATGCTGCCCACACAAGAACACATCGGCTTCATCGGCCTGGGCCTGATGGGCCACGGCATGGCCAAGAACATCGTGGACAAGGGCTACCCGCTCACCGTCTACGCGCGCAGCGATTCCGAGGCGGTCACTGACCTGCTGCAGCGCGGTGCCACCCGGGCCGACTCGCCCCAGGCGCTGGCCGCGCAGGCCACGGTGGTGTTTTTGTGCGTGACCGGCTCCAAGGACGTGGAGGCGTTGGTGCGCGGCCCGAACGGCCTGGCCAGCGGCCTGCGCCCAGGCTCGGTGCTGGTCGACTGCTCCACCGCCGACCCCACCTCCACCGTGGCATTAGCCACAGAGCTGGCGACTATCGGCGTGACCCTGGTGGACGCACCCCTGAGCCGCACGCCCAAGGAAGCCTGGGCCGGCACGCTGGACACCATGGTGGGGGCCGACCAGGCCACCTTTGACCGCATCCACCCCATCCTGGCCACCTGGGCGGCCAAGGTGGTGCACATCGGCGGCCCGGGCGACGGGCACCGTATGAAGCTGGTGAACAACTTCATCTCGCTGGGTTACGCGGCGCTATACGCCGAAGCCCTGGCGGTCGCGCAGGCGGTGGGCATCACGCCGCAGCGGGTGGACGCGGTGATCCGGGGTGGGCGCATGGACTGCGGCTTCTACCAGACCTTCATGGGCTACACGCTGGACGGCAACCCGGACGCGCACAAGTTCACCCTGCACAACGCCTTCAAGGACCTGCGCTACCTGGAGTCCATGGCCGACGCTGCGGGTGTGGCCAATCCGCTGGGCAATGCGGTGAAAAATTCCTTTGCGCTGGCCGTGGGCGGCGGTGCGGGGCCGAGGTATGTGCCGATGCTGCCCGAGATCATCGGCCAGCTCAGCGGTGTGGATCTGGTCCCGAAAGTTGTTTCGCCGACAGCAGATAAAACCTGAAGCCTTTGCTATTTATTTGATAGCTTCTCGTGCTTATCGAATAAGCATGGAGGCCTGATTTAACCCAGCAGCGCCCGCACATGGTCGTTCAGAAAGCGCCCCTGCGGGTCCAGCTTGCGCCGCAGGGCCCGGAAATCGACCGCACGCGGATACAGCGCGGTCACGTCGTCGATGTCCAGAAAATGCATCTTGCCCCAGTGCGGGCGCGAGCCAAACCGGCGCAGGATGGCATCCACATCGCGCAGATAGTCCCAGTAGTCCACGCCCGGCTGACCGGACACCGACAGGGTGATGCTGTCCTGCTGGTGGAACGGGCTGATCCAGGCCGGGTCGCCCGCGGTGAAGCGGTATTCGATGGGGAAGATGCAGTTCGTGTGTTGGGTCAGCATCAGCTCGCGCACGGCGCGTACCGCCTCTTTGCCGTGCTGCACGGGCACGGCGTATTCCAGCTCATGGAAGTTGGGCACGTACTCGATGGGGTAGATCTCGGACGAGTAGGCGACTTTTTCAAACGGCGTGTGCAGCGCGGGGCGGTCGGTGGTGTCGATCACCTTCATTTCGCACACGTCGGCGGTTTTCGATGTCGTGGTCAATGGTGCATCCGCCGTATCGGCCAGGCAGTAGAGCTGGCGGCTGTGCGGCGTGGGGCACCAGAAGAAACCGAAGTGTCGGTGCGTGGCGGCCAGCTCGTCGTGGCGGGCCATGCAGGTTTCGAAGTCGTCGCGCCACACGTGTTCATGCAGGTGGTAGGCATCGGTGACCTGCAGCGTCAGCTCGGAAATCACCCCCAGCGTGCCCACCGATACCTGGGCCGCGTGCAGCAGGTCCTGGTCCGACCCGTCCACCACCAGCACGCTGCCATCGGGCTGCACCAGCCGCAACCCGGTTATCGAGGTGGCCAGGCAGCCCAGGTTGGCACCGGTGCCGTGGGTGCCGGTGGTGAACGCGCCCGCCACCGCCTGCGAGTCGATATCGCCCTGGTTCACCAGCGAAAATCCGTGCGCCTTCAGCGCTATCGCTAGGTCGTGGATGCGTGTGCCTGCCGCCACCGTGACCTGTTTTTTCGCATCGTCAAAGCTGCGCACGCCCTGCATTTGCGCCAGCGACAGCAGCACCCCACCAGTGCCCACCACCGGGGTGAAGCTGTGGCCCGAGCCCGCCACCCGCAGGTTCAGATCGCGCCGGTCCGCCTCGGCCACCATTTCGCACAACTGGGCCTCGGACGTGGGCGCGCCCTTGTAGCGCGCAATGCACGACTGGTTGCCGACCCAATTGCGCCACAAACCACCTTTTTCGAATTGCATGGGAGCTCCGACGTGATGGGGTGAAAAACATAGCGGCTTGTGCAGGGTGGACAAGCGCCAAAGCGCTATTTAACCTTAAATTTGCGGCAGCCCAACAAGCCCAAGCCCAGCGCCACCAGGGCCAGCGATGCGGGTTCGGGCACGTCGTTGCGGGGGCTGAGCTGCACGTCGGCGATGGTCAATGACGACAGCACCGCCGTGTCGCCCACGTCGACCACGCCAAACGCCAGGCTGTGGTTGCCGCTGCTGCCCAGCGTGAGGCTGTAGCTGCCAAAGCCGGTTTCCAGCAGGGCGTCGCCCGTGCCGGTAAGCGTGGCATCGGCCGACCCGGCCAGGCGCATCAGCACGCCGTCGAGTACCAAAAACGCGTAGTCGGCAAAGCTGTCGCGGGTGCCAAAGTTCCACAGAAAGCTCAAAGTCTGGCCCGCGTTGGCGCTGAAGTTTTGGCTGGCCAGCGCGCCTTCGGTGGCGGCATCGAACACCGACACGTCCAGCGCCCCGGCGGCCAGTGCGCTGGCTGCCGTCAGCAGGCCCGCCTCGGCTGCATCGGTGCCCGAGCGGTTAAAGCTGGCGACGGGGTTGCCCAGGGCGTCCACATCGTCGGCCACCACGGTGCTGGTGTTCAGGGTGAGCTGGCCGCCTTGCACGCTGGCGTCGCCCAGGGTGCTCCAGCCGGACAGGCCTGCGTTGAAATTACCGTTGACGACGCTGGCCTGCGCGGTGCCGCACAGGGCGGCGAGCAGGGAGATGGCCAGTGTGGTTTTGGAGAGGAAGTTCATGGTGAATGTGGGTGTGAAGGGTTAGCGCAGCACGATATCGCGGGCGATCTGGATGTCTGTCGGGGCCAGGTTTTGCAGCGTGGCCAGCGAGCGCCAGGTGCCGCCAGCGCTAAATTGCAGCACGCTGTGGTTGCCATTGGGCAGCACGCGCAGCAGGCTTTCGGCGCCGGGCGCGTCGGCCGCATAGCCCAGGCTGGCCAGCAATTGGCGCAGGTCGATCTGGTCCTTGGTGGGCACAAAGTCGGTGATGGTGTCGCCCACATCGCGCAGGTTGGTGATGGCAAACAGGTTGCGGCCCGCGCCGCCGCTCAGGGTGTCGGCACCGGCGCCGCCCACCAGCTGGTCGTCGCCGGGCGTGCCGGTCAGGGTGTCGCGGCCCGCGGTGCCGGTGATGGTCTTGTACAGGTTCAGGCCCAGCACCACGGGGTCGTGGTCCGAAGAGCGGTAGGCGGTGGCGCTGTACAGGTCGGGGCCGCAGGTGGCGCAGGCGGGTTGCTTGAATTCCAGGTTGTAGTCCAGCACCGCGGGTTCGTCGGCGTTGATGTGCCACTCGGTGGCGCGGGCCACTTTGGGTGACATGCTGGCGGTGGTGATGGCGTGGTCGAGCCGACCCGCCGCGCCGTTGAATACGTACGAGTAGCCCAAGTCGCTGAAGCGGCCAATCTGGTCCACAAAACCGTTGCTGGTGAGGTGGTGCACCGGGTCTTCCTGGCCGTAGGCGTTGAAGTCGCCCACCAGCAGCACGTCGTTGCTGGCGCTGCGGGTTTGCAGGCTGCCAACAAAACTGCGCAGGGCCTGGGCCTGTTGCAGGCGGGTGCTGTTCCAGCAGCCTTGCAGGTCACCCTGGTCGGCATCCACACCCGTGGCATCGCCGCAGCTTTTGGACTTGAAGTGGTTGACCACCAGGGTGAAGCGTTCGCCATTGGCAGCGGCAAAGGTCTGGGCCAGGGGCGGGCGGTTGTGGATGGGGCTGGCATCGCTGGTGGCATCACCTACGCGGCCCAGCCGGGCGGGCTTGTAAATCATGGCCACCTTGATGGCATCGGTGCCGGTACCGGTGCTGGGGTCGGGCACCACGGCGTAGGTGCTGGCACCCAGGCGGGCGTTGAGCGCATCGACCAGGTTTTGCGGCGCGGTGTTGCCGTTGTTCTGGATTTCCATCAGGCCCACCGCGTCGGCGTTGATGGCCACCAGGGCTTCCACGATCTTGGCGCGCTGGCGTTCGAACTCGGCCAGGCTGTTGGCCCCCCGGCAGTTGCTGCGCACATTGCTGGTGCCCAGCGTGCAACCCTGGCCGGTTTGGCCGGAGGCGGTGACGCCGGTGGTGAACGTGGTGAAGAAGTTCAGCACGTTGAAGCTGGCCAGGCGGATGTTGCCGCCCACGGCTTCGGGTGTGGCGGTGCGGGCGTTTTGGCGGCTGAATACGGGGACTGCGGTGGGGTGGATCTTGTAGGAGCCGTAGTCGGTGTTGGTGGCGGTGGCCAGGCCGTAGTCGAGCACGCCGGTAACGGCAGCCACGGTGTCGCCCGCACGCAAGGTGTTGTCCGCGCCCACATAGGGCATGGGGTTGGGGTTTTGCAGGCTGCTGCCGTCGTCCAGGATGAAGCTGCGGCGGGCGTTGGCAGCGTTCAGGGCCAGGGCCGGGGCACCGGGACGCAGGCGGTTGGTGGGGTTTTCCAGGCGGCCCTGGGCCGACAAGGCGAGCTGGCCGTAGCGGCCCTGGAAGTAGTTTTGCGACACGGTCAGCGGCCCGTTGACGCTGACCAGCATGCCCTCATAACGCTCGAAGTCTTCCACATCGGCCAGCGGCAGGGTGAGCACCACGGGTGGAATGCTTTGGCCGGTGCCGATGACGGACAGGCCGGTGATGGTGGTCAGCTCGGTGACGGTGTGGGCGGCCGTGTCGGCATTGGCGGCGGCGCCGGTGTTGAACTCGACCACGCGGCCCGTCAGCCGCACCATGTCGCCCAGCACCACGGTGGGGGCGCTGCTGGTGAACACCAGGATGCCGTCCGAGGTGGCCGGGTTGCCGTCGCCCAGCATGTCTTGCAGGAAAAAGCTGTTGTTGTTGATGCGCGTGACCACACCGGTGGTGGTGACGGTTTGGCCCACCAGCGGGCTGGTGCTGGCGCTGCCCTGGATGGCATACACCGGCGTGTCGGCGGCCTGGGCGGCTTGGGTAGAGGCGACCAGCAGCAAGGCGCTGAGGGCGGCGGTGGAGAGGGCGGTGCGGGAGAAACGCATGGATGTCCTTGGGGCGGTGGGTAGGCCGCACACTGTAGAGGCGTGCCGGACCAGTGGAGAGAAGCGGTGTTGCGTTCAGGGGACCACCATGGCGTGGCACACCCTGTGCAGGTCAACACTGCATTTTTATGGGCTGCAATGACAGTGGTGTGTCGATGGCACTGTGGGCTGCTGTACGCCACCCGGCGTATTCCCGCATCGGCGGGCCGCCCCTAAAGTCTATCCATCGCCGCATTTCACAGCGGCGAGCCGGGTTCATTTACTTTACGGAGAAGCACACATGCAACGTCGATTCACTCTCAAGGCACTCACCGCCGCTGTCGCCCTGTCCTCCCTGTCCATGGTGCCCGCCCATGCGGCCGACACCATCAAGGTCGGTGTGCTGCACAGCCTGTCGGGCACCATGGCCATCTCGGAAACCGTGTTGAAAGACACCGTGCTGATGGCTATTGACGAAATCAACGCCAAGGGCGGCCTGCTGGGCAAGAAGCTGGAACCCGTAGTGGTGGACCCCGCGTCCAACTGGCCGCTGTTCGCTGAAAAGACCAAGCAGCTGCTGGGCCAGGACAAGGTTTCCGTGATCTTCGGCTGCTGGACCTCGGTGTCGCGCAAGTCGGTGCTGCCGGTGGTCGAAGAAATGAACGGCCTGCTGTTCTACCCCGTGCAGTACGAGGGTGAAGAGCTGTCCAAGAACGTGTTCTACACCGGTGCTGCGCCCAACCAGCAAGCCATCCCCGCGGTGGACTACCTGATGAGCAAGGCCGGTGGCGGTGCCAAGCGTTGGGTCCTGCTGGGCACCGACTATGTGTACCCCCGCACCACCAACAAGATTCTGCGCGCCTACCTGCTGAGCAAGGGCGTGAAAGAGACCGACATCGACGAGAAGTACACCCCGTTTGGCCACAGCGATTACCAGACCATCGTGGCCGACATCAAGAAGTTCTCTGCCGGTGGCAAGACTGCCGTGGTGTCCACCATCAATGGCGACTCCAACGTGCCTTTCTACAAGGAACTGGGCAACGCCGGCCTGAAGGCCAAGGACGTGCCGGTCGTCGCCTTCTCGGTGGGCGAAGAAGAGCTGCGCGGTGTGGACACCAAGCCGCTGGTGGGCCACCTGGCCGCCTGGAACTACTTCATGAGCATCAAGAGCCCGGCCAACACCGAGTTCATCAAGAAGTGGTCGGCCTACGCCAAGGCCAAGAAGCTGCCCGGTGCCGACAAGCCCCTGACCAACGACCCGATGGAAGCCACCTACATCGGCATCAACATGTGGGCCCAGGCCGTGAAGAAGGCCAATAGCACCGACACCGACAAGGTGATCGCCGCCATGGCTGGCCAGAAGTTCAACGCACCCTCGGGCATCGTGTCCGAGATGGACGGCAAGAACCACCACCTGCACAAGTCGGTGTTCATCGGCGAAATCAAGGCCAACGGCCAGTTCAACGTGGTGTGGAAAACACCTGGCCCGGTCAAGGCTGTGCCATGGAGCCCGTTCATCGAAGGCAACGCGGGCAAGCCTGACGAACCAGTGAAGAAGTAAGCACGACCCTGCTTTTTTCTCCGGGCGCCTCTTGCTTTGGGCGAGAGGCGCCCTTTTTTTCGGCAGGCCGGGCCTGCTGGAACACTATTTGCATACAGATTTGGTATCGCTTCCATGCCCAACCAACAGGCCACTCCATGTTGATTCGACAACTACTCTTTGCTGCTACGCTTTTAGTAGCTGGTCACGCTTATGGATTAAGCGCTGACGAGGTAAAAGGCTTGGCAACCGGCGAAACCGAGACGCGCATCGAGGCCTTGAACAAAGCCGTGGTCAGCGCCGACGACAAGACCGTCGCCTTCATCCAGGCTATCTCCGACGACCAGGTCAAGGTCCTGGAAGACAAGGTCTTTTTAATGCAGGGCGACAAGGCGGTAGACCCGGTTACGGGTGCCGAACTGGAGCTGCCTGCGGATGCCGAAGACATCATCAACAACAACCAGATGCGTGGCGAGCTCGACAACGCTCTGGCCGCCCTGCAGCTGTTTTCCAAAGACGACAAGGTGCGTGCCGCCTCGGTCACCACCCTGTTGGCCGAGCCCGACCCGGCCAAGCTGGCGCTGGTCGAAAAAGCCTTTGCGGCCGAGACCGTACCCGCCATCAAAGACCAACTGGGCCTGCTGCGCGGTGCGCTGCTGCTGGGCAGCGCCGACAAGGCCCGCCGCCTGGAAGCCGCCGCCACCCTGGCCGACAGCGGCAACCCCAGCACCAAGACCGTGCTGCTGGCGCGCCTGACCGTCGAGACCGATGCGGATGTCAAAACCGCCCTGAACGCTGCCCTGGCCAAGGTCGAGGGCTCGCTGGCCTGGGGTGACAAGCTGGGCGCGATTTTCAGCGGCATCAGCCTGGGTTCCATCCTGCTGCTGGTGGCCCTGGGCCTGGCCATTACCTATGGGCTGATGGGCGTGATCAACATGGCCCACGGCGAGCTGATGATGATTGGCGCCTACGCCACCTACCTGGTGCAAACCGTTTTTCTCAAGTACCTGCCGAATGCGTTCGACTGGTATTTGCTGGTGGCCGTACCAGCCTCTTTTCTGGCCGCAGCCCTGGTGGGTGCGGCGCTGGAACGCAGCGTGCTGCGTTTTCTGTACGGCCGCCCGCTAGAGACCTTGCTGGCCACCTGGGGTATCAGCCTGATGCTGCAGCAGGGCGTGCGCAGCCTGTTTGGCGCGCAAAACGTGGGCGTGGAAAACCCGGTGTGGATGAGCGGCGGCCTGCAGGTCATGGCCAACCTGTCGCTGCCCTACAACCGGCTGGTGATCATTGCGTTTGCGGTGGCCGTGCTGCTGGGCGTGGCCTGGTTGATCGGCAAAACCCGCCTGGGCCTGTTTGTGCGCGGCGTGACGCAAAACCGTCCTATTGCCTCGTGCATGGGGGTCAACACCGCGCGTATCGACACCTACGCATTTGCACTGGGCTCGGGCATTGCCGGGCTGGCCGGATGCGCCCTGAGCCAGGTGGGTAATGTGGGCCCCGACCTGGGCCAGGGTTACATCGTGGACGCGTTCATGGTGGTGGTGCTGGGGGGCGTGGGCCAACTGGCGGGCACCGTGTACGCCGCCATGGGCTTGGGCATTTTGAACAAGTTTTTGGAGGGCTGGACCGGCGCGGTGCTGGCCAAGATCGCGGTGCTGGTGCTGATCATCATCTTTATCCAGAAGCGCCCCCAGGGAATTTTCGCCATGAAGGGCCGGAGTGCAGAAGCATGAGCAACGTTCAATTACCTCTTAAGGGCCCCTTGCTGACCCGCAGCGGCTGGAGCAGCTTCATGGTGGCGCTGATCGTGGTGTGCGCCGTGGCACCGCTGCTGAACCTGGTGGTGCCTGCCGACAGCATTTGGCACATGAGCGACTACGCCGTGGGCCTGGTCGGCAAGATCATGTGCTACGCCATTGCCGCGCTGGCCATGGACCTGATCTGGGGCTACACCGGCATTTTGAGCCTGGGCCACGGCATGTTTTTCGCACTCGGCGGTTATGCCATGGGCATGTACCTGATGCGCCAGATCGGGCAGGACGGCAACTACAAAAGCGACCTGCCCGACTTCATGGTCTTCCTGTCGTGGAAAGAACTGCCATGGCACTGGGCGCTGAGTGGCAGTTTCGGGGCCACGCTGTTTCTGGTGGTGTTTGCCCCCGGCCTGGTGGCGCTGATCTTTGGCTTCTTTGCCTTCCGCTCGCGCATCAAGGGCGTGTACTTTTCCATCATCACCCAGGCCATGACCTTTGCGGCCATGCTGCTGTTTTTCCGCAATGAAACCGGCTTTGGCGGCAACAACGGCTTTACCGACTTCAAGCGCATCCTGGGCATGCCCATGGCCACACCGTCGATGCGCATGGTCTTGTTTGTGCTGACGGGCTTGACGCTGCTGGGCTTCTTTTTGTTTGCCAAATGGCTGGTGGGTAGCAAGTATGGCCGCGTGCTGCAGGCCATCCGCGACGCGGAAACCCGGGTCATGTTCTCGGGCTATTCGCCCTTGGGCTACAAGCTCAGCATCTGGGTGATCTCTGCCGTGATGTGCGGTGTGGCCGGGGCCTTGTATGTGACCCAGGTGGGCATCATCAACCCCAGCGAAATGAGCCCGGCCAACTCCATCGAGATTGCGGTGTGGGCGGCGGTAGGTGGACGTGCCACGCTGATCGGGCCCATCCTGGGTGCCTTCATCGTCAACGGGGCCAAGAGCTGGCTTACCGTGGCCTACCCCGAGTTCTGGCTGTACTTTCTGGGTGCCTTGTTTATTGCCGTCACGCTGTTCTTGCCGGATGGTGTGGTGGGCCTGGTGAAGAAACTGAAGGGAGCCAAAGCATGACCCCCGATCTGATGGAAGAGGGCGCGCGCCGCCTGGAATCCAAAGCACCTGCCTATGTGCCGGGCAACACCGAGTCCGGTGGCCGCGAAGCCGGGTTCTCGCGCATCGCCACCCCCGGCGAGGTCGATATCTCCCATGGCCGCATCCTGTACCTGGAAGACGTGCATGTGAGCTTTGATGGCTTCAAGGCCATCAATGGCCTGTCGCTGGACATTGCGCCCGGCGAGCTACGCTGCATCATTGGCCCCAACGGTGCGGGCAAGACCACGATGATGGACATCATCACCGGCAAGACCCGGCCCAATGCGGGCACGGTGTTTTTCGGCAGCACCATCGATTTGCTGAGGCACAACGAGCCGCAGATCGCCCAGCTGGGCATTGGCCGCAAGTTCCAAAAGCCCACGGTGTTTGAGCAGCTCAGCGTGTTCGAGAACCTGGAGCTGGCGCTGAAGATGGACAAGAGCGTCCAATCGTCCATGCTGTTCAAGCTGGATTCGGCACAGAGCGACAAGCTGGCCGAGATGCTGGTCACCATCCACCTGAATGAGAGCGTGACGCGCCAGGCGGGCAACCTCAGCCACGGGCAAAAGCAGTGGCTGGAGATCGGCATGCTGCTGATGCAAGACCCCAAGCTGCTGCTGCTGGACGAGCCCGTGGCCGGCATGACTGACGAGGAAACCGCCCGCACCGCCGAGCTGTTCTTGACGCTCAAAGGCAAGCATTCGCTGATGGTGGTGGAGCACGATATGAGCTTCATCCGCACCATCAGCGAGATCGTCACCGTGCTGTGCGACGGCTCTGTGCTGGCGCAGGGGACGCTGGACCAGGTGCAGGCGGATGAGCGGGTGATCGAGGTGTATCTTGGGCGGTAAATTTAATAGGGGTCAGACCCCTATTTGCCCAATTGCGCGCGGGCTGCTGGCGGGGCGAGTCCAGTGCTTCCCGCATTTGGGCTCTGACCCCGATTGGCGGGTTGGTGCTAGCGGAGATCCCCGGCCGGGTGGTGCGCCCGGCGGCGCAGTCACTTTTCTTTTGCGCAAAAGAAAAGTCACCATCGATGCGTCGCCCCAACTGTCTGCGCCCTCCGCTAGCGCTACGGGAACCTGCGGTGCTCGCTTTGGGCGGGGTCTGGCTAAACTCGCCTGCGGCTCAAACAACGCCAGCCCTTTTCCGTCCAAAGCTGTGCTCCTCGGCGCACACAGATGGGGACCCCGGGGATCGGGATCGGCCCGGCGCTGCCGGGCATCGCGCCTAGGGCACGAAGCCAATAGGGGTCAGATCCCAATTGCGCGCTACCTGCTGGCGGGACAAGCCCCGTGCTTCCCGCATTTGGGCTCTGACCCCTATTGGCGGTTCGGAGTCAACGTTCCACAGTCCAACCTCAACCGGTCGCACCTCTCATGCTGAACGTCAAAAACATCAACCAATACTACGGCGGCTCCCACATCCTGCGCGATGTCAGCTTGCAATGCACCAAGGGCAAGGTCACCGTGCTGCTGGGCCGCAACGGCGTGGGCAAGACCACCTTGCTCAAGTCGCTGATGGGCCTGGTGGCTATCAAGACCGGCACCATCGAGTTGGACGGCAAGCCCATCCAGGGCTTCACGCCCTACGAGCGTGCCCGGGCTGGCGTGGGTTTTGTGCCGCAAGGGCGCGAAATCTTTGCCCGCCTCACAGTGGAAGAAAACCTGCGCATGGGCCTGGCCTACAAGAGTGCCAGCACGCCGATACCCAGCGAGTTGTTCACGCTGTTCCCGGTGCTCAAGCAGATGATCAACCGCCGCGGCGGCGACCTGTCGGGCGGGCAACAGCAGCAGTTGGCCATTGCCCGCGCGCTGGCGGCGGGGCCGAAGTTGCTGATCCTGGACGAGCCTACCGAAGGCATCCAGCCCAGCATCATCAAAGACATCGGCCGCGTCATCCGCATGCTGGCCGACCGGGGCGACATGGCGATTTTGCTGGTGGAGCAGTACTACGACTTCGCCCAGGAGCTGGCCGACGACTACCTGGTCATGGAGCGCGGCGAGTTCATCGCCCGCGGCCTGGGCAAGGACATGGAAGCCAACGGCGTGCGCAATCTAGTGGCGATTTGACCCTGGGGCCGTGGGGGCCCCGGCCCGCATGAAAGAGTAACAATTTCATACAATTTCATGCGGAAGGCGATAAAGTGAGGGCTGTCGCATCCTTGCTCCTTGACTGGACGAAGCTCTAAGCCCATGACCTCTTTTTTCCAACGCGCGCTGTCCAAGTTGTTGGGTGGTAAGCCGACCCCCGCTGCCCCTGCACCTGCCGCTCCCGCTGCGCGTTCCACCCGCCCCCAGCCGGTGGCCAGCCCACCGCCTGCTGTGGTGGCTCCGGCACCGATAGCCCCGCCCTCCCGTCCCGCACCCGTTGCCCTGGCGGCGCGGCGACCCCTGATGGGGGCGAATGGCCAGGTGGCGGGTTTTGAGTTCCGTATCGACGACATGGCTTTGCGTGCGCTGGCCATGGGGGCTGACCCGGTGGCGCAGGCGGCGCATGTGGCGGCGGTACTGGTGGCGGCCCGGTTGGTGGCCATGGACGGGCGCATCGGTTTTGCGCGCCTGCCCGCAGCCTGGTTGCCGCTGGCGGTAGTGCCCAAGAACGATGCAGGCACGGTGATTGGCGTGGAATTCAATGCGGCGGCGGCCCCGCTGTCGTCTGAGCTGATGTTCGGCGTGGCGGCCAAGGTGGCCGAGTTCCGTGCGGTGGGGGCCAAGCTGGCCTGGGGGGCGGGGCAGTCCATGGGCTCCAACCCCGACTTTTTGCTGGTCAGGCCCGGCACGCCTGCAGCGGTGACCGGGCTCATCGCTGCCGTCAAATCGCCACCTGAGGGCCTGGCCAATATTCCGTTTATCGCCATTGACATGGCCAATGTGGAAGACCTGGAGCGCGCCCTGCACGGCGGCGTGCGTCTGGCCAGCGGCAGCCTGACCGCCACCGACATGGCCAAGACCGTGGCCGAAGCCGGGCCGCTGGCACCCGAGGTGGGCCGTGTGGCGCTGCTGATCAGCAAGCTGGCGGCGGGTGCCGACACGGCAGTCATCGTGGGTGACATCAAGGGCGACATCGGCGTGTCGGTGCGCCTGCTGCAGCGCATGAACAGTGCCGCCTACGCCCACCTGGGCGGCGTGGCCAGCATCGACCAGGCGGTGATGCTGCTGGGCCGCAACGACCTGCACCGCTGGCTGTCGCTGATGCTGATGCAGTTTGCGGGCAGCCGCCAGCTGTCGTCGGCACTGCAGGAGGTGGCGCTGTGGCGGGCGCGGTTTGTGGAGCTGCTGGCGCTGGAGCGCGGCGAATCCGAACCTGGCCGCTTCTTTACCCTGGGCCTGGCCTCGATGCTGGGCCTGATCCTGAAAATGGCCCCGACCGACGTGGTGGCCACCCTGAGCCTGCCGCCCGAGGGCGCGCAAGCCCTGCTGACGCAGTCCGGCCCCTGGTTTGTCTACCTGCGCACTGCGCTGGACGTAGAGAACCACACCGCCAGCGAGGCCAGCGCCGCCGCCGACGGCTTCACCAGCGCCGCCCGGGTGCTGGAGCTGTCGGGCGATGCCTGGACCTGGGCGGCAGAGAATTCGGTGCGCGGGTCGGCCCCGGCGGCCTGATTCGAAAAAATATCTTTTTGATAGCTGCTCGTGCTGGTGGTATCAGCACGGGAGGCTGTTCTGATTCAAAGATTTGAAGGGCCGCAGCCACCCGCGTGCAAGGCGGTCCCATTGCGCGCCTGGACGGGGCTCCGTGGCGTTGACCGGGTCAGCTACAAGCGCTGTTTGCGACCGTCCATCTTCCTTGATCTGGCGCAACTTCCAACCGGCCGCTGGTCCTTAAGCTAGGGCGCTATCGGGAGTAGAACCTTAATGGGAAAATTATGAGCGTACGCCACCTGGAAGCCTTGTTCCATCCCCGTTCGGTGGCCTTGATTGGCGCTTCGGACCGGCCCGGCAGCCTGGGGGCTGTGGTGCTGCGCAACCTGAAGCAGGGCGGTTTCCAGGGGCCGCTGTGGCTGGTCAACCGGCGCCACGCCCAGGTGGACGGCGAAACCGCCTGGCCCGATGTGGCCGCGCTGCCGCAGGTGCCCGACCTGGCCGTGGTGTGCACCCCCGCGCACACCGTGCCCGGGCTGATCGCCGAGCTGGGGCGCAAGGGCACCCGGGCGGCGATCGTCATGACTGCGGGCTTGAAGCAGCCCAACCCCGATGGCACTGGCACGCTGGAGCAGGCCATGCTGGAGGCCGCCCGGCCCAGCCTGTTGCGCATTCTGGGCCCCAACTGCATCGGCGCGCTGGTGCCCGCTGTGGGCTTGAATGCCAGCTTCGCGCCGGGCAACGCGTCACCCGGGCGGCTGGCGTTTGTCACCCAGTCGGGCGCGCTGGCCACCGCCATGCTGGACTGGGCCCAGGCCCGGGGCATCGGTTTTTCCCACTTCATTTCCCTGGGCGACAGCGCCGATGTGGACTTTGGCGACGTGCTCGACTACCTGGCCAGCGACAGCGCGACCCGGGCCATTCTGGTCTACATGGAGTCGGTCAAGGCGGCGCGCAAATTCATGTCGGCGGCACGGGCAGCATCGCGCAACAAGCCGGTGATTGTGGTGAAGGCCGGGCGCGGGGCCGACGGCGCACGCGCGGCAGCCTCGCACACCGGGGCATTGGCGGGTGCCGATGTGGTGTTTGACGCGGCTTTTCGCCGGGCCGGCATGCTGCGCGTGGACACGCTGGAGGACCTGTTTGATGCAGCCGAAACCCTGGCCCACGCCCGGCCTGTCCTGGGCGAGCGTCTGGCGATCCTGACCAACGGCGGTGGCCTGGGGGTGCTGGCCGCCGATGCGCTGGACCTGGGCGGGGGCCAACTGGCCACGCTGAGCCCGGCAACCCTGGCTGCTTTGAGCGCCTGCCTGCCCAGCACCTGGTCGCATGGCAACCCGGTGGACATCGTGGGCGACGCCCCCTTGCAGCGTTATCTGGACGGCCTGCAGGTGCTGCTGGCCGCCCCCGAGGTGAACGGCGTGCTGTTTATGCATGCGCCCACCGCCATGGTGTCGGCAACCGACATCGCGGCGGGCTGTCTGCCCCTGCTGGCGCAGGCCGGTAAACCGGTGCTGACCTGCTGGCTGGGCGGCACGGTTGTGGCAGCGGCGCGCACGGCCATGGCGCAAGCCGGTCTGCCCAGTTACGACACCCCCGAGCGGGCGGTGGCGGCCTGGCTGCAACTGGTGCAGCATGCCCGCAACCAGGCTGCGCTGCGGGAGCTGCCGGCCAGCACGCCCCCGGCATTTGTGCCCCAGCGCGACCAGGCGCAGGCCCTGGTGGCCCAAGCCTTTCAAGCCGGGCAGGAGTGGCTGGACCAGGCCCAGGTGCAAAGCCTGCTGGAGATTTACGGCATACCCACCCAGCGCAGCCAGCGGGTCGGTACGGTGGACGAGGCCGTGGCCTGCGCCACCCGCCTGGGCTTTCCGGTGGCGCTGAAAATTGTGTCGCCGCAGATCGTGCACAAGTCCGACGTGGGCGGCGTGGTGCTGGGCCTGGACTCCGATGCGGCTTTGCGCACCGCCGCCCACAGCATGCTGGAGCGGGTGGCGCGCCTGCGGCCACAGGCCGAGGTACAGGGCTTTACGGTGCAGGCCATGGTGGTGCGGCCCCAGGCCCATGAATTGATTGTGGGCATCAGCACCGACCCGGTATTCGGCCCGGTGCTGCTGTTCGGCGAGGGGGGCACAGCGGTGGAGCTGAGCCAGAACCACGCGGTGGCGCTGCCGCCCTTGAATACCGCGCTGGCGCGGGACCTGGTGCAGCGCAGTGGCCTGGCCCGGCTGCTGGCGGGCTACCGCGAGCGCCCGGCCGTGCCCGAGGCAGCCTTGCTGGACACCCTGCGCCAGGTCGCGCAACTGGCCTGCGACCTGCCGCTGCTGGCCGAGCTGGACATCAACCCGCTGCTCGCCGATGCCCAGGGCGTGCTGGCGCTGGATGTGCGCATACGGCTGCACGGCCTGGGGCGCGGGCAGCCGGTGGCGCCCGCCATCCGCCCGTATCCGCAAGAGCTGGAGCACACCGTGGCCGTGGCTGGCACCCTGCTACAGGTGCGACCCATCCAGCCCGAAGACGGTGAGCGGCTGCAGGCCTTTTATGCCCATGCCAGCGCCGCCGACATGCGCTTGCGCTTCTTCCTGACGCGGCGCGAGGTGCCGCATTCCGAGCTGGCGCGCTACAGTCAGATCGACTACGACCGCGAGATGACTTTCATCGCCCTCACCCCGGGCGACCCTGCGGCCATGGCGGCCGAGGTCCGGGTGGTGTGCGACCCGGACAACCAGACGGCAGAGTTCGCCCTGCAGGTGGCCTTCGCCTGGCAAGGCAAGGGCCTGGGCCGCCACATGCTGGACACGATGCTGACCTACCTGCGCCAGCGCGGCACGCAAGAGGTGGTGGGCCAGTGCCTGGTACAGAACAAGGGCATGGCGGCGCTGGCCCGCAAGGCCGGGTTCAGCGTGCAGCCCGGGCCTGGTGCCGACATCTTGATGCTGCATCGGGCACTGGGCGCACCGGCGGCATCTTCTGTGGACGGGGAGTGCGGGTGATAGGCTATGTATTTAATAGCTGCCAGCGCTTATTCCATAAGCGCTAGAGCCATATTTCTTATAAATTTCAGGCGAAGGCCACGGCACCGCTGGCGGCCACAGTAATGGTCTTGCCCACGCTGGCGCTGTAGGTGGTGGACTTCACTGTGCTCATGAACACAAACTCGCCCTTTACTGCCGCGGCCGTCACGGTCACCAGCAGGTAGCCCCGGCGGATGGAGTCGGTG
This sequence comes from uncultured Albidiferax sp., assembly GCA_963512605.1. Classification (GTDB taxonomy): domain Bacteria; phylum Pseudomonadota; class Gammaproteobacteria; order Burkholderiales; family Burkholderiaceae_C; genus Rhodoferax_B. The sequence goes on from CAUPNG010000005.1 coordinate 91,131, forward strand.
TAGAGCAGGTCGTCGATCAGCCCCAGGCCCGCGCCCACGGCGCTGGCACCCAGCGCGCTGCCGTCCAGCGAGCTGGCCAGTGCGCCCAGGCCTGCGCTTTCAAAACCCGGCGCGGTGACCGAGCTGGTGGCAAATTCCACCCCCACCTTGTCGCCTGCCAGCGTGGTCAGGTTGGCACACCAGGCGTTGTGCGAGTCGCCCGACAAGGCCACCAGCTTTTTGCCCTGTGCCTTGGCGGTTTGCAAAATGGTTTCGCGCTGCACGGGGTAGCCGTCCCAGCTGTCCAGGTTGTAGGGCAGGCGCGGATTCGTGCTGGCGCTGAGCAGGGCAGTCTGGGTGGGGTTCAGCGGTGCTCCGGCGGCGCGGGTGGCCTTGGCGGTGAGGTAGGCGCTGATGGCGGTGGGCACGGCGGCCGGGTTGCTGGCCGCAGCCGCCTGCGCCTGCAGCACCGATGCGGGAAACCACATGCGCGCCATGATGTCCTGGTTGCCTAAAAACTGCCAGGTGGCGGTGGATGCGGCCATGCCGCTGGCCAGCCAGCTTTGCTGGGTGCTGCTGACCATTTTGCGGCTGGCATCGGGCAGCACGCCGCTGGCGTTGGGGGTCATGCCCGCGATGTAGCGGCCCAGGCCACCGTCGGTATCGCCAAAGTTGTCGTACTGCTGGTCGCGGCCTTCGATGCGGGTGTCCAGCATGTGCAGCGACAGCAGGTTGCCAAAGTCGAAACGGCGGTAGATCTTCAGCAGGTTGCTGGCATCGGGCGTGCGGATCGGCATCCACTCGTGGTAGGCCCGGGCGGCGTTGTTTTTGCGGGTGGTCCAGTCGCCCTGGGTAGCGGGGTTGTGGTTTTCGGCACCGCCCACATAGGCGTTGTTGGTGAACTCGTGGTCGTCCCACACGGCAATCATCGGCATCTTGGCGTGCAGCGCCTGCAGGTTGGGGTCGGCGCGGTACAGGGCGAAGCGGGTGCGGTAGTCGCTCAGGCTGACGATGTCGTTGGCCGGGCTGGTCACGCGGCCCAGGGCCACCGCATCGGTGTTGCCGAACTTGCTGGGGTCGGAGCCGTATTCGTAGATGTAGTCGCCCAGGTGGATGGCGTACTGCGCGTCCGACTTGGCGGCTGCGTCGTAGGTGTTGAAGTAGCCCTCGGAGTACAGCGCGCACGAGAATACCGCCAGCTTTACCGAGGTCGCAGCGCTGGCGGGCAAGGTGCGGGTGCTGCCCACGGTGGATGCCACACCGGCATCGTCCACAAAGCGGTAGAAGTAGCTGCTGCCTGCGCTCAGCCCGGTGACATCGACCTTGGCGGTGAAGTTGCTGGCCTCGGTGGCCTCGACCCGGCCCGATTTCAGCGGCGCGGCAAAGTTGTTGTCGCTGGCCAGCTGCCAGGTCAGGCCTACGCTGCGGGTGCTACCCGCAATCTTGGCGTGCGTCCACAAGATCACGCTGGTCGCCAGGGGGTCGCCACTGGCCACGCCGTATTTGAATTCTGCGGGCTCGGGGCTGCTGCCGTCGCCGCAGGCTACCAGCGTGCCGCTGACGGCCAAAGCGGCAGCGGTAGACGAGGTGTGGACGAGAAAATGGCGGCGGCTGGGGGTGTTGTTGGTATCGCGCATGGTACGAAGCTCCTGTGGGAAGGTCGCATTACAGAGGCGCGGCGTGACAGGGCCGTGAAAGTTCGATGGTGCTGTCGCTGAGGTGTCTGCCTACCCCGCCATTCGTTGCCGCAATCGCGGCCACAGCAGGTTCAGCACCAGCCCCAGCATCACCAGCGCCGCCGCCACCAGCTTCCACGCAGGCAGCGGCTCACCCAGCCACCAGCCCGACGCGCCCATGCCAAACACGGGCACCAGCAAGGCCGTGGGGGTGATGGTGGCAGCCGGGTGGCGCGCCAGCAGCCAGCCCCAGGCGGCGTAACCAAACAGGCTGTTGCCCCAGGCTTGCCAGGCCAGCGCCAGCCAACTCGGCAGGTCGGCGTGGGTGACGGCGCTGCGCCAGGCATCCGCCCCCTCGAACACCAGCGACAACAGCAGCAAAGGCGGCACCGCAAACGCGCTGGACCAGACCACGTAGGCCAGCATGTCCACCTTGCCCGCTTTGCGCGATGCCGTGTTGCCACCGGCCCACGACAGCGCCGCACCCACCACCATCAACAGCCCCAGCGGCGTGGTGCTGCCGTCGGTGTGCAGCACGATCACCGCAATGCCCGCCACCGCCAGCCCCAGCGCACACCACTGGAAGGGCTGCACCCGCTCGTGCGTGGTCTGCATCGCCAGGCCGATGGTGAAAAACACCTGCACCTGCACCACCAGCGAGGCCAGCCCCGGCGAAATATGCCCTTGCATGGCCAGGTACAGCAGGCCAAACTGCCCCACGCCAATCAACAGCCCGTAGCCCGCCAGGTTTCCCCAGCTGGCCGCCGGGCGCGGCAGAAACAGCACCGCGGGCAGCAGCGCCAGCGCAAACCGCAAAGCCGCCAGCAACAGCGGCGGGAAGTGCACCAGCGCCACCTTGATCACCACAAAGTTGCTGCCCCACACGGCCACCACGGCCAGGGCGAGCAGAAAGTGGCGTAGGGGGAGGGAGGTGGGCATGGGGTGTGAACTATGGTTTTGATAGCTGCTTGTGCTTGTGGAATAAGCACGGGAGGCTTATTTTTTATAAATTCTATCTGCCCATCCTGGGAACAGGTTCCAGACAGTTCAGACCATTGCATACAAGCGTGTGCGCTCCTAGAATGAAGAGACCACCCCAGGAGCCCGACATGGATGTCTCTTCAGTCTATCGGCAGACCGCACAGCCGATCTCTTCCTCCAATGCCCCCCAGCCAGCGCAAAACCGTGCCGCCCGGCCCGACGATGCCGACCTGAAAAAGGCCGCCGAGGTCACCGAATCCAAGCCGCCCAAACCCGTGGTCAACAGCCAGGGCCAAACCACCGGGCGCATCGTCAACACCACCGCCTGAGCCTGCGCCACAGGGGCTCGCCATGGTCAGCATCGCCTTGAATAGCAGCCCAGCGCCGTCGCCCTCGGCCACGGCGGACAAGACGCGGGTGGTCCAGGCCCGGCGCGATGCCGAGCAGGCCCAGAACACCGCCGACGATCTGCGCCGCCATGCCGACAGCGCCGAACGCACGGCCCAGGTCAGCCAGGAGAACGCCCGGTCTCTCGCCGAGCGCAGCAACCAGCTGGTGGCCAACTACGTGCAGTCTCTGCGCGTGGCCCAGAACGAGCCCCGCACACTGGGCACGGGCGTGGTGTCGCGGTTGTACGCCGATCCGCCTGCGGCATCGCTGTTGCTGCCGCCGGTGGTGAATGCCCAAGGGCAGGCTACCGGCCAATTGGTCAACCTCAGCGCCTGATACCATCTCACCGGGCTTGTCCCCATCGGCAGGCCACGTCGCTCGGACGGTTCCGGGCGCTTACGTGAGATTTTTCAACATGGCTGCATCCCCCGCAGGCAAGCGCCGTTTTGCGCGCATTGACCGGCTTCCCCCCTACGTCTTCAACATCACGGCCGAACTCAAGCTGGCCGCGCGCCGCCGTGGCGAAGACATCATCGACATGAGCATGGGCAACCCCGACGGGGCCACCCCGGCCCACATCGTTGCCAAACTCACCGAGGTCGCGCAGCGGCCCGACACCCACGGCTATTCGGCCAGCAAGGGCATTCCGCGCCTGCGCCGCGCCATCAGCAAGTGGTACCAGGACCGGTATGCGGTAGACATTGACCCCGACAGCGAAGCCATCGTCACCATTGGCTCCAAGGAAGGCCTGGCCCACCTGATGCTGGCCACGCTGGACCGCGGCGACACCGTGCTGGTGCCCGACCCCAGCTACCCCATCCACATCTACGGTGCGGTGATTGCCGGGGCCGACATCCGCAGCGTGCCCATGGCCGAGGGCGTGGACTTTTTCGGCGAGCTGGAAAAGGCCATCCGTGGCAGCTACCCCAAGCCCAAGATGATGGTGCTGGGCTTTCCCAGCAACCCCACGGCGCAATGCGTGGAGCTGCCGTTTTTCGAGAAAGTGGTGGCCCTGGCCAAGAAGCACGACATCTTCGTGGTGCACGACCTGGCCTATGCCGACATCACCTTCGACGGCTGGAAGGCCCCCAGCATCATGCAGGTGCCGGGTGCCAAAGACATCGCGGTGGAGTTCTTCACCCTGAGCAAAAGCTACAACATGGCGGGCTGGCGCATCGGCTTCATGGTGGGCAACCCCGACCTGGTGGCGGCCCTGGCGCGCATCAAGAGCTACCACGACTACGGCACATTCACCCCGCTGCAGGTAGCGGCCATCGCCGCGCTGGAGGGCGACCAGAGCTGCGTGGCCGAGATCGCCGCCACCTACCAAAGCCGCCGCGACGTGCTCTACAAGGGCCTGATGGAGGCCGGTTGGCAGGTCGATTGCCCCAAGGCCAGCATGTACATCTGGGCGCGCATCCCGCCGCACTACGCAGCTCTGGGCTCGCTGGAATTTGCCACCCAGCTGCTGGCCAAGGCCAAGGTGTCGGTGTCGCCCGGCATCGGCTTTGGCGACCACGGCGACGGCCATGTGCGTTTTGCGTTGATTGAAAACGAGGCCCGCATCCGCCAGGCGGTGCGCGGTATCAAAGCGATGTTCAAGGCCGATGGAGTACCCGTGGTTTAAGCGCGTTACAGGGCGTTGCATCTTGACCATAATCGGATGCCGCTCTATTCTGGCTTGGCTAATCTAATTGGACACGAACCGCATGAAAACTGATCCGAGGACCGAGGCGCACAGTCGCCTGCAGGCGCTGCTGGCGCGAGAGACGGGTGCGCCGGTATCGCCCGTGGTACAGGCGGAGCTGGCCGCGATTGTGGATGTGGCCCTGGGCGGCCCCGACACCGCCAACCTGCCGGTGGAGAGCCGCGAGGTGACCATTCTGGTGGCCGATCTGCGCGGCTTCATTGCGCTCACGTCCTCGCAACCCGCAGGCACCATCGTCACCATGCTCAACCTGTGCCTGGAGCGCATGAGCGCGGTGATCTACCGCTACCAGGGCGTGATCGACAAGTTCACCGGCGACTCCATGACCGTGCTGTTTGGCGCGCCCGTACAGCGGCCCGACGACGTGATGCGCGCCATGGCCTGCGCGGTGGAGATGCAGCTGGCCATGCGCCTGCTGAACGACCAGTACCAGCGGGGCCGTATGCCCGAGCTGTTCATGGGCATTGGCCTGAACACCGGCACGGTGATGGCGGGGCGGTTTGGCTCGGAGGCGTTTTCGCAGTACACGGTGATCGGCAACCAGGTCAGCCTGGCCTCGCGCATCGAGTCCTTTAGCCTGCGTGGCCAGGTGCTGATCAGCGAGACCACCTACCAGCGCTGCCACGGCACGGTGTCGGCCACCGAGCCGGTGGAGGTGTTTGTGGCGGGCAAGCTGGTGCCGGTGAAGGTGCGCGAGCTCATCGCCATCCCCAGCCTGCACCTCAAGGTGCCGCGCCAGGAATTCCGCCGCAGCCACCGGGCCGAGGTGCGCATTCCCTGCAGCCTGCAAATTCTGGAAGGCACCACCGTGCTGCCCAACGCCATCAAGGCCCACATCCTGGACATCGGCTACCACGGCGTGCTGCTGGAACTGGACTTGCCGATCGAGGTGGGTTTCGACGTGAAGCTGAACTTCGACATGACCCTGGTCGAGTACCCGGTGACCGACATCTACGCCCGCGTGATGAAAACCAAGCACGAAGACGGCCACTTGCTGGCCGGCCTGGAGTTCACCGCCCTGGGTTCTGAGACGAACGCCAAGCTGCAGATGTTTGTGCAGATGCTGGTGGGTGCCAGCTAGCTTTTTGATAGCTTCTCACGCTTATGGAATAAGCGCCAGGGCCTGATTTTGCTTACATGGACCAGATGCGGGGGCGGGTGGCTGAGAGACCCCAGAAGTGCGCCCGCCATGCGGCCCACACCTGTTTCACCAGGTCCATCGCGGGCTCGACCAGCGGGGCCAGCACCCGCACCACCACCACCTGGCCGTCGGGGCTGGTGGCGCCCGCAGTGTGGTGCAGGCTGTGGGCATCAATCACCTGCCGGGCCACATCCAGCGCCGCTGCCTGCCGCTGCCGGTCCAGCTTGCTGCCCGCCAAAAAGAACAGCGACGCCATGCACTTGTAGCCCGCCAGCCCCAGCGGGCTGTCCATCATGCGCGTATCCAGCGCATCGATACGGCCCCGCTCCAGCCACACGCCGGGCAGCTCCAGATGCTGCACAAACTGGCCCTGGGCAAACGGCTGATTCGCCTGTGGCAGGCCGAAGGCGGTCACGTCCCAGCCCATCAGTTCCGCCCCCGGCTCTAGCTGGAAACGCACGCGGTTCTCGGCGTGGCACTGGTGGTAACAAATTGCCTCGGTAGGCAGCCATTCCAGCCGCCCGCCGGTGGCCACTTTGATCTGGGTGTTTTGCAGCGCCAGCGGGCCTGCAGAGCGGTAAAACCGGGTCGCACCCGGCGTGGTGATCAGGCCGTGGGCTCCGGACTCCACTTGCACGGTGATGTTCAGCGTGTCGCCGCCGACCAGTCCGCCGGGCGGATGCACCAATACGTTGTGGCAGATGGCATCGCCCTCGGGGTACAGGCTTTGCAGGATGCGCAAGGGGCCCTGGTGCTGGTGGCGGGCCACGCAACGGGCGGCTTCGAGGCGGTAGTTCAGGTCAAGTTGGGCGTGCCAGGACATTGTCAAAAAAATGGGTTAGGACTTACGCAGCGCCCCTGTATCGCCCTTCGGGCTTACAGGGGGAACTTGCGTAAGTCCTGTGGGTTCAAGGTGGATCGGAAGGCAGCAGGCCCGGTGGCAAGAACGCATGGCGCGGCACGGGCGGCTCGGCCGGTTGCCAGCCGGGCAGGGCGCGGGCCTTGGCACCGCCCCCGGTGCGCAGCATCAGCGCGCCCGCAGGCCGCTGCGGCTCGCCCAGCACCGAGCGGCCATGGGCCGGGGCGAAGCGGCTGCGCAGGTCTTGCACGCGGGCTTGCAGGCTGGCGCCGCCGTCCATGCTGCTGCTATCCATGGTGCTGCTGTAACGCTGCAGCACCAGAAAAGCGGTGTCGATGAGGCGGGCGTTCAAGGTGGTCTGGCCGTGGGCCAGCAGGTTGTCCACCGCGCCCCGGGGGTCGCCGTGCAGGCTCAGCGAGATGGCGCTTTCGGTGATCTTGGTGATCTGGGCGTTGCAGGCGCGGATACGTTCGGCATGCGCCGGGTGGGCGGCGGCCGCGGTCACCAGCAGCTCGCTCAAGGGCCGGGTGGTACAAAAGCGCATGCCCAAGGTGTCGACAGTGGCCTCGATCTTGTCGATGAACACCTTGCGCTGCGCCAGCGCACAGGCCAGGGCCAGCAGGTTGGTGGCGGCTTCAAAGTCAAATTCGGGCGCGGTGAGCTGCCCGGCCAGCGTCTTGGCCACCTCGACCGCCGCCGGATACTGCTGCTCTTGCACCAGCATGAGCGCGGCGATGGTGGCTGCGTGGCGCTCGGTGCGCACGGTGTCGGTGCTGCGGGCGGCCACGCGTTTGAAATCTTCCTGGCAGCGCGCCAAGGCTTTTTTGTCGCCGGATTCCAGTCGCAAAAATGCCAGCAGAACCAGGGCCTGGCAGTCCAGCATCTTGGAGTCCAGGCCCATGCGCACGGTGCGCTCCAGCAACTGCTCGGCCTGTTTGCGGTCGCCCACGTAGGCCATCAGCAGGCCGAAGTTTTGCGCCCGGGTGATCGAGTGGGGCGATAGCTGGGCCGCGCTCTGGTAGGCGTCCAGCGCCTGCGGGTACTTGCCCAGCTCAAACTGGGCCCGGCCCAGCATATCGAAAGCATCGGCGTAGTCGGGGTTCTCCAGCAGCAGCTTCTCCAGCGCGCTGGCCGCCTTGGCCGCCTGGCCGCTTTCCAGCAGGGTGCGGGCAATGCCCAGCCGGGCCCAGAGCATGGGTTTGGCGGCGATCACCGCGTTCAATAACGTCAGCGCCCCTTCGAACTGGCCGGTGCGCAGCAGCAGGTCGGCCCCCATGCGCGCGGCATATAGCCAGAACGGGCCTTTGGCGGCAAAGCGCTGCAGGCACAGGCGGGCGGCCTGGTCGAAGTTGCCGTTGTCGATGGCCTCGAAGATCTCGCGCAGCGACAGCTTGCGGGTGCGGGCCTGGTACAGCCGCTCGCCCAGGCTGTTGGCGCTGTGCGGCTTGAGCAGGTAGCCGTCGAGGGCCGACTCGGCGGCATCGGCCACCTTGGCATACGTGGCTTCGGCGGTGACCATGATGAACACGGTAGAAAACGGCAGCAGCTGGTTGCGCCGCAGGTCGTCCACCAGGTCTTGTCCGGAAAAGCCCCGGCTTTCAAACGCGTGCTCGCACAGCACCACGTCAAAGCGCTCCTGTTCCAGCAGCTTGCGCGCGGCGGTAGTGTTGACACACTGCACCACCTTGCCCAGGCCAAACTCCCGCAGTTGCGCGACGAGGATGGAGCGGGAGGTGGCGTGGCTGTCGATCACCAGCGCCTGGCTGGTGGAGAGGTCGTCGGGGCGGAGTTCCACGGAGTTGGGCAGCTTCAGGCTTGGGTGTCGAGCAGTGTTCCCAGCACAGAATCCTGGGTTTTGAATACGCTTAAGCTTGCCAAAAACGCGTTCTTGGCCTGCAACTGGGCCACTACATCGCCCTCCAGCCCTGCGCTGGGCTGGCTGGACCGGCTGACCTGGGTGCTGACACCGCCGCCGGATTGGGTGCCTTGTTCCACCTGCAGCGGCTGAAACCCCTCGGTCTGGCTGTTGGCCACGTTGTGGGCAGACACCTGCAGCCGGGTTTGCGCGGCTTGCAGGCCCGACAGGGCGATCGAAGGGGTGGAGGCGGAAATATTCATGGGGTGCCGATCCGGTGCACATTTTCAGGGTTTGCAAAACACTTTTAGTATGCACCCGAAAGGGCTAGTTTCACCGGCGGCACATCACCCGCATTACGCAATCTACGGCCCCCGGCTCCCCACCGGCGGTTGGCCGGGCCGCCCCGGAACCAGGGCCAGCATGTGGTCTGAAATACCGCCGTCCACCAGCAGGTTCTGGCCCGTGACGTACGAGGCCGCCGCGCTGCTCAAGTAGGCCACCGCCGCGCCCACATCTTCGGCCTGGCCGATGCGGCCCAGCGGCACCAGCGCCAGGCGTTGCTGCAGCGTGGTTGCGTCCTGGTAGACAGCTTCGGTCAGTGGCGTGCGGACCATGCCGGGGCAGACCGTGTTGACGCGGATGCCGTCCGCCGCCCATTCCTGCGCCAGCTGGCGGCACAGCATCACCAGCGCGGCCTTGGCGGCCGAATACGCGCCGTAGCCCGGGTGCGGTGTCAGCCCCGACATGGACGCGATGGCGGTGATGCTGCCGCGCGTGCGTGCCAGCGCCGGGTAGGCGGCCTGTGCCAGCAGCCAGGCCGAGCGGGTGTTGAGGTTAAAGCTGCGGTCCCACTGTGCCACCGGCAGGTCGGCCAGGCGGCCCGGGCCAGACGCACCGGCGTTGCAGACCAGGGCCGTCAGGTCGCCGCCCTCGGCCTGGGCCTGGGCCACCAGGCTGGCGCAATCTGCGGGCTCGGTGATGTCGCCCGCCACGCCGTGGGCACTGGCACCCGCCGCACGCAGTTCGTCCAGCAGCTGGTCGAGCTTGGCACCGGGCTGCGAGGCGGCAGCGCTGATGTGGATGGCTGCGCCATCTTTGTGCGCCTGGGCGATCAGCGCAAAGCAGATGCCCCGGCCAATGCCGCCAGTGGCCCCGGTGACCAGGGCGTGCACGGATGTAGGTTGCGCCACGGCTGCCATCACATCTTGCACAAGGGCGAGGGTGCGGGCGTCAGCGACGGGTCGAAACGCTGCTCGATCACCGCGCGCAGCACGCCGTCGGCCACTTTGGCACGGCCCACGTAGTTGGGCAGCACCAGCTGGTTGTCTTGCGCGCGCATGGTCACGTCGCCGTAGATCGAGTCGAACCGGGCACCGCGCAGGGCCTTGCTGACCTCGGCAGGCTTGACGCTGCTGGACTTCTTCACGCCTTCAAAAATCACCTGCGTGCCGTTGTAGGCCGCGCCTTCGTTATCCGACGGCAGGCGGTTGAACTTGGCTTTCCAGGCCGCCACAAAGGCTTTGTTGCGTGGCGTGTCGATGTCCACGGCGTAGGGGATGGTGCCAATGGTGTCCTTGAGCGCATCGCCCGAGCCTTCGATCATGAAGTTCAGGATCAGCGAGTGGCCAATCAGCTTCTTCGCCGGGATCAGGCCAAACTCCTGCGCCTGCTTGGCAAACGCAATCGCGTCGCGGCCGGTTTCCGCCACCCAGATGGCTTCCACGTTGGAGGCCTTGAGCTGGGCGATGTAGGGCGAGAAGTCTTTGGTGCCCATCGGCACATACAGGCTCAGCGGCACGGTCTTGCCCTGGGCTTCCACGGCTTTCTTGAACGATTCGCCCGAGTCGCGGCCCCACACGTAGTCGGCGGCCAGCACGGCAAACGACTTTTCCTTGAAGCCCTTGGCCCACTGGCCGATCATGGCCATGTCCATCGCGTCGGAGTGGTTGGTGCGGAAGCTGCGCGGGCGGCAGGTGTCGCCGGTGAGCTTGTCGGACTTGCTGGCCACGGCAAAGTAGGCCGCGTCCCAGCGCTCCAGGTTCTGCGCCAGGGCCAGCGAGATGGACGAAGGGATCGCCCCGATCAGCAGGTTGTAGCCATCGCGTGCCAGCTTTTCGGCCACGCGGCGGCCTGCGTCGGGCGTGCCTTCGTCGTCTGCCGTTTGCACCTCGACCTTGCGGCCATCCACGCCGCCCTTGGCGTTGGCTTCGTCGATGGCGAACTGCACGGCGCGCATGACTTCTTCGCCCTGCTGGGCAAACACGCCCGACTTGGACGACACCAGGCCGATCTTGACGGGCTCCTTGCCCTGGGCCAGCGCGGCCAGGGGCAGGGCGGCGGTGAGTGCCAGGGCGGCGAGGATGCGGTTGGGTGTGAACATGGTTGTGTCTCCTGAATCAAATTGCCGGAAGCGGCCCGGTTGCCGAAAAAAAATGGGAATGCGCCTTAAACCATCACGTGGGCTTCCAGGTCCTGCAGGCAGGCCTTGCTGTTCTCCACCGGGCCCTCGGCCACCACTGCGCCTTTGGCCATGGCGCAGTAACGTTCGGCCACGCGCACCACCAGGCTCATGTTTTGCTCGATCAGCAAGAGCGCCGTGCCCTGGTCGGCCACGCGTTTGAAGATCACCGCCAACTGGTCCACGATCACCGGGGCCAGGCCCTCGGTGGGCTCGTCGAGCAGGATCAGGGCGGGGTTGGCCATCAGCGCCCGGCCCACCGCCAGCATCTGCTGCTGGCCGCCCGACAAGGCGGTGCCCGGGGTGTGGGCACGCTCCTGCAGGATGGGAAAGAGCTTGTAGATTTCGGGTACGTTCCACGGGCCTTTGCGGCCCACGGCGGCACCCAGCTGCAGGTTTTCTTCCACGCTCAAATTGGCCACGATGCGCCGCCCCTGCGGCACCACCACCACGCCTTGCTGGGCTGCCATGTAGGGGCGCGGGCGCGGCAGGGTTTTGCTGCCCACGCGCACACTGCCGCCGCGCAGCGCGGCCAGGCCCAGCACGGTGTTGACCACCGTGGTCTTGCCCACGCCGTTGCGGCCAATCAGCGCCACCCGCTCGCCGGGGTGTACCGCCAGGCTCAGGCCGTGCAGGATGTGGGCCGATCCGTAAAAGGCGTTGATTTTTTCCAGTTGCAGTAAAGCGCTCATGCCGTGCTCCCCAAATAGGCTTCGCGCACACGCGGGTCGGCGCGCACGCTGGCCGGTGCGCCGCTGGCGATCACCCGGCCGAGTTCAAAAACCGTGACCACATCGGAGATGCCGAAGACCACGTCCATGTCGTGTTCGACCAGCAGCACCGACACGTCCCAGCGCGAGGTCAGCGCCTTCAGGTGCTTGGCCAGGTCGTGTGATTCCTGTACCGACAGCCCGGCCATGGGCTCGTCCAGCAGCAGCACCTGCGGGCGGCCCACCAGCGCCAGCGCCAGGTCCAGGCGGCGTTGCTGGCCGTAGCCCAGGTCTTCGGCGGTGGCGTTCGCCAGCGGCATCAGGTCCAGCTCTTGCAGCACTGCGTCGGCATCGGCTTCGGAGTCGGCCACGCCCATCTTGTGTGAGGCCAGTTCCACCTGCTGGCGCACCGCCATCTGGCCGAAGATGCTGGTGCGCTGAAAGCTGCGCGACAGCCCGCGCATGCGGCGCTGGGTGGCCCCCAGGGCGGTCACGTCCTGCCCGGCCAGGTGCACCGTGCCGCGGGTCAGGCGGGTGCGGCCGGTGATGGCATCGATCACCGTGGATTTGCCTGCGCCGTTGGGGCCGATCAGGCCGCGGATCTGGCCGCGCTCCAGCGTCAGCGAGACACCGTCCACGGCCTTCACGCCGCCATAGTGGATGGCCACGTCGGTGGCTTCCAATACATAGTTGCTCATGGGTGTTCCTCTTAATGCCCGGGGGCGGTGCGCAGGGCGGGGGTGGGTGTTTTGGGTCGCACCAGGCGGCCCAGGGCCCCGGCGATGCCGGTGGGCGAGAACACGATCACGGTGATCAGTGCCACGCCGAAAATGGCCATCCAGTGGTTGGCGTAGTCGCCCAGAATGTCCTTGGCCAGGAAGTACACAACGGCACCCAGCGCCGGGCCCCACAGCGCCTTGTAGCCGCCCACCACCACCATCATCAGCGCCACGCCCGACAGGCTCCAGTGCAGGTTTTCCGGCGACACAAAGCCGGTGTTCAGCGCCGACAGCAAACCGGCCACGCCGGTCACCAGGGCCGACAGCGCGTAGATCGCCGCACGCGGCAGCAGGGTGCGGATGCCGATGAAACGGGCGCGTTCCTCGTTGTCGCGCACCGCCTCGGTGATGCTGCCAAAGCGGCTGCGCAGCAGCAGGGCCAGGGCCAGCAACACCAGGACCAGCACCGTCCAGCACAGCAAAAACAGGTGCGACGACTTCAGCAGATCCGACATCGGCAGGCCAAACAGCGTGGCGGGCCATTCGATGTTCATGCCGTCGGCACCACCGGTCAGGCCCCGGGAGCGCGAGGCCGTAAGGTAGAACATCTGCCCCACCGCCAGGGTCAGCATGCCAAAGGCCACGCCAGGCACCCGCACAATCACCAGCCCCATCACAAAGGCCACGGCGGTCAGGACGAGCAGGGTGACGAGCATGGCTGCCTCGGCAGGCATGGCCTGCATTTGCAGCAGCAGGCCCACGCCGTAGCCTGCCGCGCCAAAGAACAGCGCGTGGCCAAAGCTGACCATGCCGTTTTGCCGCAGCAGCAGGCCCACACCGCTGGCAAACACCGCGTAGATGATGGCCTGGGTCAGCAGCGACAAGACCGTGCCGGACGTGACGGTGGCTGCCACCACGGCCCCCACGCCCAATGCGCCTGCGGTGGACAAAGTAATACGTTGGATAGACATATTGATTTCCTCTTTCAGGTCCGGCTGCCGGCAAAGCCTGCGGGCTTCCAGATGAGCACGGCGACCATGATCACGAAGGGCAGTACCGCCGACAGGTCGGGCAGGTACACCGCGCCCAGGGCCTGCACCATGCCCAGCACCATGGCGGCCACAAAGGCCCCGACCAGTGAGCCCAGGCCGCCGACCACCACCACCACAAACGAATCGATGATCACGTCGCTGCTCATGGATGGCGACAGCGACAGAAACGGCGCGGCCACCACCCCGGCCAGCCCGGCCAGCGCGGTGCCCAGGCCCACCACCCCGGCGCTGAGCAGGTCGGTGTTCACCCCCTGCATGGCGGTGGTGGTCGGGTCGGTGCTGGCGGCCCGCACAAACAGGCCCACCTTGGAATACCGCAGCCACAGGCTCAGGCCCAGCGCCACCAGCGCACCCACGGCAATCACCGCCAGCCGGTAGGCGGGTACCGGCGTGCCCAGCAGGTCGACCGAGGTGTTCAGCGCCTCGGGGGCGGCCACCGACAGGTTGCTTTTGCCCCACACGCTTTGCACAAAGTCTTCGATGATCAGCAGCAGGCCAAAGGTCACCAGCACCACGCTGAGCGGGTCGCGGTCTTGCAGCAGGCGAAAGCCGTAGCGGTCGAGCAGCACGCCCAGCAGCGCCATTACCGCCGGGGCCGCCACCAGCGCCACCCAGAAGTTGCTGTGGCTGGCGATGGAATAGCCCAGGTAGGCCCCCAGCATGTAGAGCGAACCGTGGGCAAAGTTCACCACCCGGCGCAGCCCGTAGATCAGCGCCAGCCCCGAACACATCACGATCAGCAATGCGCCGTAGACCAGGCCGTTGAAAAGGTTGATAGCCAACATTTTTTGTCTCCTCCAGTTTTAAAAATGGGTCAGGCCGCCAGCGCCGATAGGGCCGACTCCGGCGCACCAAAGGTCGTCCAGCCGCCGTCCACCGGCAGCACCACGCCGGTGATATAGCTGGCCTGGGGCGATGCCAGAAAGGCGATGGCCTCGGCAATCTCATGGGGCTCGGCCATGCGGCCCAGCGGCGTGCGGTGGGTTATGCCCGCCAGGTCGATGGCCCCTTGGCGGCCCAGCTCGGCCACCAGCGCGGTGCGCACATAGCCTGGGGCTACGGCGTTGACGCGGATGCCGTCGCGGGCCCACTCGCTGGCCATGGCGCGGGTCATGCCAATCACCCCGGCCTTGGCCGCGCTGTATGCATTGCGGGCGGGCAGGCCGGTGCTGCTGGCGATGGAGCCCAGGTTGACGATGGCGCGGTGGCCGGTGTCTTGCAGCATGGTTTTGGCCACCGCCTGGCTGACCAGGAAGGTGCCGCGCAGGTGCACGCTCAGCACCCGGTCAAAGGCTGCTACGTCTTGCGCCACCGTGGGGCCGGTCTGGTCGGCGATGCCCGCGTTGTTGACCAGCACCGCGATGCGGCCCAGTGCGCGGGCGGCGGCGATGGCCGCGTCCACGCTGTCGGGCTGGGTGACGTCGCAGCCCAGGCCCAGGTGGTCGGGGCCGAGCTCGGCGGCGCGGGATTGGGCGGCCTGCGTGCGCAGGTCCAGCAGTGCAATTCGGTAGCCGCTGGCCGCCAGTTTTTGTGCCGTGGCCCAGCCGATGCCGTCGGCGGCACCGGTGACAACCGCGACCATGGGGGTGGTGGCCATGCTTTAGGCCGGGTGGGCAGAATTTAAAGAAAATAGGTCGCTAGCGCTTATTCGATAAGCACGGGAAGCTATAAAAATAGTAGTAATCGGGTTGTGCATGCTTGTCTCCTCACACGGATTTGGAACGGGCGGTGTCTGCCGCTCTTTGTTAAAAGGCAGCTAAATTGTGTTTTGCGGGGAGATGAAAACCACCAACGATTCGGGCCATGAACAGGACATTTCCTGCATGGCCCGACAGGGGGTTTCCCTAGGTTGCGGCGGGTGCGGTAGCGTGGCGCGCGGCCAAATACGCAAACACCACCCCCGGCCCCAGCGTGATGCCGGGCGCGGTATAGACCCCGCCCATGATGCTGTGCATGTCGTTGCCCACGGCGTACAGGCCGGGGATGGGCGTGTGGTCTTCGCCCAGCACGCGGGCATCGCCATCGGTGGCAAAACCGGTGGATGCGCCGATGTCGCCGGGGTAGAGCCGTACCGCATAAAACGGGGCTTCGCGCAGCGGGCCGAGGTTGGGGTTTTTGCCGCCCGCGCTGGGGTCTCCCATGTTCTGCGAATAGGCGGTGCTGCCGCGCTGGAAGTCGGGGTCGATACCGGCTGCGGCGTAGTCGTTGATCTGCGCCACGCTGGCCTGTAGGTGGGCTGCAGGCAGGGCGAGCTTTTGCGCCAAGGCGTCCAGCGTGTCGGCCTGCACCAGGTAGCCGTCGGCCAAAAACGGCTCCAGCCCCTTGCCACCGGGGCGCACCATGCCAATGCCGTATTTGCGCAGGGCCTTGGCATCGCACACCAGGTAGCCCGCCATCTGGGGCTGCTGCTGCAGGGCCAGCGCGAACAGGTGGTACGAGGTGCTCTCGTTCACAAAACGGTCGCCCGCCTGGTTCACCGCCAGCATGCCGGGCTTGGCGCGGTCCATCATGAAGTGCGGGAACACGGCGGTGCTGCCGTCGGGCCGCTGGCGCTTGGACACGGGTGCCCAAAATGCCGGGCTCAGGCCGCCGGGGCCGTAGTGCGCGCCCGCGTGCTGGGCCAGGCCATGGGCTTCGCCGGTGTGGCCGGGTGCCGCAGGGCACCAGTCGGGCGCGATGCCGGGCAGCAGGTCTTTACGCAGTTGCGGGTGGCGGTTAAAGCCGCCGCTGGCTAGCACCAGGCCTTTGCGCACGGCCACGGTGCGGCGTTGGCCCTCTTGCACTAGCGTGACGGACTGGATGCCGTCGGCACCGCGCTGGATGCGCTGCACCGAGGTGTTCAGGGCCAGGGTCACATTGGCGTGTTGTGAGAGGGAATGCAGCAGCCGCCCCACCAGCGCATTGCCCATCACCAGCCGGGTGCCGCGCGGGTGGCGCAGGCGGTCGCTGGCGTGGCGGGTCAGTAGCTTGCAGGCGTGCCGGAATGAGCGGAAGGATTTGCTCAAGCCCAGCAAATGGTTGATGTCGGTGCGGTCCACCATCATGCCGCCCAGCACGGTGAACTCGGGGATGGGCGGGCGCACCAGTGGAAACAGCGGGCCCAGCAGGCGGCCATCGAAGGGCAGGGGCTCCAGCGCCCGGCCGTTCAGGGTGGAGCCGCCCAGGTCGGAGATGTAGTCGGGGTGCTTGGGGTAGGCGCGGTAGTGCACCTCGGTGCGGTTCTCCAGCACATCGACCGCCTGCGCACCATGGTCCAGAAAGGTCTGGCGCAGGGCGGCCGGGCTGCGCTCGCCCACGGCGTTGTCCAGGTAGCGCTTGGCATCGGCCAGGGTGTCGCTGGGGTTGACGCTGGCGGAGTGCCGGGTGCCGGGAATCCAGGTGGTGCCGCCCGACCAGGCGGTGGTGCCGCCCACATGCCCGGTGCGCTCCACCAGCAGCACCTGCTGGCCTTCGAGCGCGGCAAACAGCGCGGTGGCCATGCCCGCGCCACCTGCGCCCACGACCACCAGGTCATAGGCCGAGGCTTCGGGCAGGGCGCTTAACGAGGAAAAAACCTGCATCTCACTTCTCCAGCAGGAAGTTCACCATCAGGTCACGCACCCGGGCAAACATGTGCGCCCCGGTCATGGTGGCGCAGCCCTTGGCGCGGGCGGCGGCGATCAGCGGCGTGATGGCGGGCGCGGTGATCACGCAGCCGACAAACATGGTGCTCTGGATCTTGTCGGCATCCAGCGGGTACGGATCGGCCTCCTGCATGCCCACCGGCGTGGCGTTAAGCACGATGTCAAAACCCGTGGGGTCGGCGCTGCCGTGGGTCACGGCGCAGCGGCCCAGGCTGGCCAGGCGGTCCACCAGGGTGGTGCGGCGGGCCGTGTCGGCATCGAAGATGGCCAACTCACTCACCCCGGCCACCACCAGCGCGTGGGCAATCGCCGAGCCCGCGCCGCCCGCACCCACCAGCAAGGCTTTTTTGCCCTCGGGCTGGCAGCCGTTGTCTTGCAGGGCCGACACAAAGCCCAGGCCGTCGAACATGTCGCCATGCCATGTTCCGTCGGCGTTGCGGCGCATGGTGTTGACGGTGTGCAGGAAAGCGGCGCGGTCCGAGGTGGTGGTGCACAGGTCGTGGCAGGCAAATTTGTGCGGCACGGTAACGATGATGCCGTCCACGTTCTGCGCCAGCGATACGCCGTCCAGCCAGGCCGCCAGCTTGGCCGGGGCCACATGCGCGGGTATGACATAGGCGTTATGGCCATGGGACTGCAGTTCCTGGGTCACGCCTGCGGGCGATTTCACCTGGGCGATCGGGTCGCCGACGATGAAGTGGATGCGGGTTGCACCGCTGAGGGGTTCGGTCATGGGATAAGTCTCCGGGGGGTTGGAATGACGGAATCATAGTCAAAAGTGGAATAGTATTCAAGTATTGAATTTAATTCTAATTTTGCTATGATGCGCCATCGCCACACACAATCGAGCAAGCCATGAACGGTGTTTTAGAACGAACCCTAGCCATCCTGGAGCTGCTGTCCCAGCACGGCGGCGGCCTGGAGCTGGCCGCTATTGCCGACCGGCTCGACATCCCCCGCAGCGCCGTGCACCGCCTGCTGGTGGACCTGGCCCGCTGTGGTTATGTGCGCCAGACGCGCGACCACGGCGACTACCTGCTGACCACCAAGCTGGTGTCCATGGGACTGAGCTTTTTGAGCAACACCGGCATCGTCGACATCGCCCAGCCGCTGCTGGACCGGCTGGCCGAAATCTCCGGCGAGCTGGTGCGCCTGGCCGTGGTGGACGGCAACCGCCTGACCTGGGTGGCCCGCGCCCAGGGGGCCCGCCAAGGCCTGCGTTACGACCCCGACATGGGCAGCGATGCGCGCATCTCCTGCTCGTCCTCCGGCCTGGCCTGGCTGTCCACCCTGGCCGACGACGATGCCCTGGCCCTGGTGGCCCAGCAGGGCGTGGGCCCGGTGGAAGAGTTCGGCCCCAACGCCCCCAAAACCCTGCAAGAAGTGATGGTGCAGGTGCAGGCCACCCGCGAACGCGGCTACAGCCTGACGCAAGAAACCTACACCCCCGGCCTGAACGCCATGGCCGCCCCGGTGTGTCTGGCCGGCCAGGCCCTGGGCACCATCAGCATTGCCGGGCCGTCGGCCCGCTTCACGCTGGAACGCATGCAAACGCTGGGCGGCGATTTGGTGTCGCTGGCGGCGCAACTGGCTGCGGCCAGCGGGGCTTCGCCGTTCTTCAACCAGCCCCGGGCCAATGCGGCGGCGGGCCTGAAGAAAATCTATTCCGCTTGACCATGGCCACCACCGAACACACCGACCTGTTGGTCATCGGCTCCGGTGCCGGGGGGCTGTCTGCTGCCGTCACCGCCGCCCACCTGGGCCTGAAGGTGCTGGTAGTCGAGAAAGAGCCGCAGTTTGGCGGCACCACCGCCTGGTCGGGCGGCTGGATGTGGCTGCCGCGCAACCCGCTCGCCACCGAGGCGGGCATCGTTGAGGACATCGCCACGCCCACTGCCTACCTGCAGCAGGAGTTGGGCGCGCAGTTCGAAGCGGCGCGGGTGCAGGCCTTTTTGGAAAACGGGCCGCGCATGGTGGACTTCTTTCGCAGCCAGACTACCCTGCGGTTCATCGACGGCAACGGCGTGCCCGACTTCCATGGCCGCAACCCGCACGCGGCGCTGGGCGGGCGCTCGATCTGCGCCGCGCCGTTTGATGGCCGCCGCCTGGGTGCCGAGATGGCACGGCTCAAACCACCCCTGAAAGAGACCACGCTGTGGGGCATGGGCATTGCCTCGGGGGCCGAGCTGCGGCATTTCTTCAATGCCCTGCGCAAGCCCGCGTCGCTGTGGTACGTGACAAAACGGGTCCTGCACCACTTTGCCGACCTGCTGCGTTACCGGCGCGGCATGCGCCTGGTCAACGGCAACGCGCTGGTGGCGGGGCTGGCGGCTTCGGCCTTTGCCCAGGGGGTGGAGATCCGCACCAACAGCCCGGCGCAGCGCCTGCTGACCGAGCAGGGCCGGGTGGTCGGCGCGGTGGTGAATGGTGTGGAGATACGGGCGCGTTGCGGCGTGGTGCTGGCCTGCGGTGGCTTTCCGCATGACGTGGCGCGCAAGAAAGCCTTGCTGCCGCATGCGCCCACCGGGCAAGAACATTGGTCTGCCGCTTCGCGTGGCAATACCGGCGATGGCCTGCGCCTGGGCGAAGCCGTGGGCGGCCAGGTGGCGCGTGATGCGGTGCAGGCGGCGGCCCTGGCCCCGGTATCCCTGGTGCCGCGTGCCGATGGATCGCTGGCCCACTTCCCGCACCTGGTCGAGCGCGCCAAGCCGGGGCTGATCGCGGTCACCGCCGCAGGCCAGCGCTTCACCAACGAGGCCGACTCTTATTACGACTTTGTCAGCGGCATGCTAGCCGCCACGCCCGCCGGTGCGTGCGTGCAGGCCTGGCTGGTGTGCGACCACGCTTTTATCCGCCACTACGGCCTGGGCGCGGTCAAACCCGCCCCCATGCCGATGGGCGCGATGCTGCGCAACGGTTACCTGCAGCGCGGTGCCACGCTGGCCGATCTGGCCCAGGCCTGCGGCATCGACGCAGCAGGCTTGCAAGCCACAGTGGCCCGCTACAACCAGCAGGCGCTGACCGGCGTGGATGCCGACTTCGCCAAAGGCGACACCCCCTACAACAAGGTGCAAGGCGATGCCGCCAGCGGCTACCCCAACCCCTGCATGGCCCCGTTGGCCCGGGGTCCGTTCTACGCCGTGAAGGTGGTCCCCGGCAGCCTGGGCACCTTTGCCGGGCTGCGGGCCAACGCCAGTGCCCAGGTGCTGGACGCGCACAACCAACCCATCCCCGGCCTGTACGCAGGCGGCAACGACATGCACAGCGTGATGGGCGGCACCTACCCCAGCGGCGGCATCACGCTGGGCCCGGCCATGACGTTTGGCTTTATTGCGGCCCACCACGCAGCAGGTGTCGATTTATAAGAAATCGGCCTCCAGCGCTTATTCCATCGGCGCAAGCAGCTCTTTATTCCATAGCAACCAAGGACTTTCACCATGTATTACGAACTCGCCACCATGACCCTGCCTTTCGGCACCACAGGCCAGGCCGCCACCCACGTGCAGACTTTTGCCAGCGCAGAGGACGCCAGCGGCGAACTGCTGGGCTGCTGGTTTACCGACATCGGCCAACTTAACCAGATGGTGGTGCTGCGCGGCTTTGCCGACCTGGCCACCTTGCAAAAAGAGCGCGACCGCACCCAAAAAAGCGCCGACCCGTTCGGCTGCGGCAGCATCTTCCAAAGCCTGGAGCAGCACAGCTACCAGGGCTTCCCGTGGATGAAACCGGTGCGCCCCTCGGCCGAGTCGGGCATCTCCGGCCCGGTGTACGAGATCCGCACCTACGGCATCAAGCCGGGCGGCGTGCAGGCCACCATTGATTTGTGGGAACAGTACGTGCCGCCGCGCGAAGTGCTGTCGCCCTGCGTGGTGGCCATGGTGGCACTCGACGGACCCCTGCGTTTCACCAACATCTGGGCCTACCCCACGCTGGACGCGCGCAGCAAAGCCCGCGCCGACGCGGTAGCCCAAGGCATCTGGCCACCCAAGGGCGGCCCTGCCAATTTGACGACCAACATGTTCTCCACCATCGCGCTGCCTACGGCGGTGTCGCCCTTGAAATAAGGACCGGCCATGCGCAGCTACTCCCTGGCCTACCTCACCGCCGCCAACCTCAACCCGCCGCAGATGCTGGCTGCCGCCGCCCAGCTGGGCTACGGCCATGTGGGTCTGCGCCTGCGCCCCAACGCACCCGGCGGGCCCTACCAGCCGCTGCTGGGCGATGCCGCCATCCTGCGCGAAACCCTGGCGGTGCAGCGCGATACCGGCGTGGGCGTGTTCGACATCGAAATCGTCCGTATCGATGCCGCCTTCGACCTACAGGCCTACCTGCCCATGTTCGAAGCCGCCGCTGCGCTGCGGGCCCGTGCCGTGCTGGTGGCCGGGGACGACACCGACCTGGCGCGCCTGGCCGACAACTACGCCCGCCTGTGCGCGGTGCTGCAGCCCTACGGCATGACGGCCGACCTGGAATTCATGCCCTGGACGGCGGTGCCCCACGCCCAGGCCGCCCTGCGCACCGTGCAGGCCGCAGGCAGCCCGGCCAACGCGGGCATCTTGGTGGATGCGCTGCACGTGGCCCGCTCCAGCACCACGCTGGACGACCTGCGCGCCTTGCCGCCCGCGCTGCTGCACTACGCGCAGATCTGCGATGCGCCCGCAGGCAAAGACTTCACGGTAGAGCAGATGGTCCACACCGCCCGCTGCGAGCGCCTGCTGCCAGGCGAGGGCGGGATCGACCCCGCAGGCATCTTCCAAGCGCTGCCCGCCGACGTGCCCGTCAGCGTGGAAGTGCCGCACCAGGTGCGGGCTGCGCAGGTCGGCGAAGTGGAGTGGGCGCGCCAGGCGCTGGCGGCATCGCGCAGGCTGCTGGAGGCGGTATAGAGGTTCTAAGCGGTTTAGGCCGCTTACGCCCATCCCATAGGCGTAAGCAGCTATAAATTACGTAGCAATTGCAAAACCCGGCATTGCCACCGCCTTCACCAGCCGCGTCTCTTGCGCGGTGATCAAGTGCCCCGAGGCCGCCAGGTAGGCACCGAAGCCGGGGTGGGTGTCGCGGGCGAAGCAGCGGCGCTCGTAGTCGGCCAGGTCGTCATAGGCCCACAGGTGCACAAACTGGTTTTGCGGCCCCACCAGGCTGGTGTAGAAGCCCACGGGGTGGCCCAGGGTTTCCATCAGGATGGGCATGGCCAGGCGGTTAAACACCTCCAGAAACTCTGGCATCTTGCGCAGCGCAATGGTGTAGGTGCGGTGGTCGATCAGCGGCTTGGCGCTGTTCATTTTGCGGCTCCGGCCCGGTCGGCAATGTGGTTGCCGGTGATGAAACCAAAGGTCATGTTCGGCCCGTGGGTGATGCCCGCGCCGGGGTAGTTGCCGCCCATCATGCTGGCGCGGTCGTTGCCCACGGCGTACAGGCCGTCAATCGCCGTGCCGTCGCGCTTCAACACCTCGCCCACCACGCTGGTCTGGATGCCGTCGAAGGTGCCCAGGTCGCCCATCACCACCTTGAGCGCGTAGAACGGGCCGGTCTGCACCGGGGCCACGCAGGGGTTGGGCCGGTGCTCGGGGTCGGCCAGGTAACGGTTAAAGCTGGTGCTGCCCCGGTGGAAGGCCAGGTCTTCGCCGCGCACCGCGCCGGTGTTGTAGTGGCGCACGGTCTGCTCCAGCCCGGCGGGGTCGATACCGGCGTTGGCCGCCAGCTCGGCCAGGGTATTGCCTTTCACCAGGTAGCCGCTGCGCAGGTGGCCGCCCAGCGGCATGGGCGCGGGCTTGGCGTAGCCCAGGCCGTATTTGGCGATGGTGGCTTTGTCGCAGACCAGCCACATGGCGGTTTCCTTTTGGCCCGCGCAGGCACGCACCAGGGCCGCGCCCACGTCGTGGTAGGAGTTGGACTCGTTGGTGAAGCGCTGGCCGTTACGCAGCACGCCGATGATGCCGGGCTTGTAGCGGTCCAGCAGGTGCGGGAACACGCCAAACGTGCCGTCGCGGTAAGGCACGCGCGAGACCGGCATCCAGGCGGCGCTGTCCTCGAAACGGATGTCTACGTTGGCCCCCAGCTTTTCGGCCATGGCTACGCCGTCGCCGGTATTGCCCAGGGGCGTGGGCGACAGGTGTTCGCCACCCCGCTGCAGGTGCGGGTAGGCTTTGGCGATGCGCTGGATGTCTTGCGGAAAACCACCGCAGGCCAGCACCACGCCCTGGCGGGCGGTGATGCGGCAGGGGCCGTCTGCGCCGTCGGCCAGTACGCCGGTGGCGCGGCCACCGAACAGGGTGACTTCGCGCACCGGGGTGCTGGTCAGGATGGGAATGCCCAGGTCCAGTGCCGACTGGGCCAGGCGCGCCGCCAGCGCGTTGCCGCTGGTGACGTTGATGCCGCGCCCGTACTGCGCCAGTTCTTTGAGGTGCGTGACCAGGCGCTTGGCCACGTAAACGAAGGAGGTGAACGACTTGGTGGCCTGGAAGAAATGCTTCAGGTCGGCGTTGGACGAGTTGAACATCATGCCGATGAAGGTGATGGTTTTGAGTGGCGGCTTGAGGCGCGCCATGTCCTTGCCCAGGCCGCGGATGTCGTAGGGCGCGGCCAGGATGGAGCGGCCCAGGTCCACGCCGCCGGGCGCATCGGGGTGGTAGTCGGGGTACATCGTGGGGATGAACTGCGCGGCGGTTTCGCGCTCGAAGAACTCCACCATCTTCGGGCCGTGGGCCAAAAAGGCCTCTACCGCCGCCGCGTCATAGAACTTGCCGGTTTCCTGCTGCATGTAGGTGCGCACCGCCGCTATGGTGTCGGCCGGGTTCTGCTTGCGGCCATGGGGGCCCAGCGGGATCCACAGCACGCCGCCCGACAGCGCGGTGGTGCCGCCAAACACGGGTTCTTTCTCCAGCACCACCACGTCCAGGCCGCGTTTGCGGGCGGTGATGGCGGTGGCCAGGCCGGCAGCGCCGGAGCCGACGACGACGAGGTCGTAATCCAATTTTGGGGTCATGGGGGTGTTCTCAGGTAACGTTAAAACCGGGGCGGGGCACCATGTCCATCAGCATGGAGGTCATGCCGCCGTCCACCGCGATCTCGGCGGCGTTGACGTAGGCGGCGCGGGGGCTGGCCAGGAACAGCGCCACGTCGGCAATGTCCTGCGGCTCGCCGACGCGGCGGCTGGCGGTGACGGCGGCGCGCTTGGCCTCAAAGCCGGGTTCTTCGTAAAACTTGGCCGACAGCGCGGTGCGGACCATCCCGGGGCAAACCGCATTGCTGCGCACGCCCTGCGGCCCCCATTCCACCGCCAGCTGGCGCGACAGCAGCAGCACCCCGGCCTTGCTGGCGCTGTAGGCACCGCTGTGGGTTTGCGGTGTCAGGCCCGACACCGAGGCCACGTGCACCAGGCTGCCGCGCCCGGCCTGGCGCATTTGCGCGCCAAAAGCGCGGGCGCACAGCAGGTAGCCGGTGAGGTTGACGGCCAGCACCGCGTTCCAGTCGTCCAGGCTCACATCGGCCAGGCCCCCGGCGCGCAGCAAGCCCGCGTTGTTGATGAGGGCGTAGGCGGGGCCCCAGGCGGCCTGCACCTGCTGGGCGGCGGCCTGCACGCTGGCTTCAGAAGCCACGTCGCAGGCCACGGCCAGGGCCGATGCGCCTTGCTGGGTGAGTTCGCTGGCGATGTGTTCGCAGCCCGCCAGGTCGCGGTCGAGCAGGGCCACCCGGGCTCCGGCCTGGGCCAAACTGCGGGCGATGGCGGCGCCGATGCCGCTGGCCGCGCCGGTCACGGCACAGACCTGGCCGTCGAGTTGTAGCCAATGGCGGGGGGTGTCGGGCATGCGGGTCTCCTTGTTATTTGAAGACCCTATTGTTGAAATTGCGGGCAAACACGGGTTTGACAATTCACGCGAAAACCCAGACAGTTCGTGCATCTTTCAGAGGACGAATGTGGCCACCAGGGTGATTCCGAACTACGCGCTGTATGGCGACCAGGCCGCACCCGGCTGGCAAAGCTCGTTCGATTTCGAGTGGATTCCGCAGCGTTCGCGCCCTTACAACTGGGAGATCCGGCCCCACAAGCACGACGCTTTCCTGCAGCTTTTGTACCTGGTGCAGGGCACGGCCGAGGTGCAGATCGACCACGCGCGGTTTGCCGTCAGCGCACCGTGTTTGCTGCTGATTCCCGCACAAACCGTGCATGCGTTCAGCTTCTCGGACGACATGGACGGGCCAGTGGTCACCGCCGCGCAGCGGCCTCTGGAGTCGCTGGCCGGGGTGGCCATGCCGGGGCTGTTGCCCACCATCCGTACGCCTGCCGTCATCCCCCTGGACACCAGCAGTGGCCATGCGGAGATGCTGATGCCGCTGTTTTTGTCGATCGAGCGCGAGGCACATCTGCTCGCCGCCGGGCAGGTGAATGCAGGTATGGCGCTGGTGGCGGCGGTGTGTGTGCAGGTGGCGCGGCTGGCCCAGGTGCAGCAGGCCGCCAAGGCGCTGGGCAACCCGCGCAAGACCCAGCAAATCGAGAAGTTTCGGGCCATGGTGGATGCGCGCTTCAAGCAGCACCTGCCCATCACCGCCTATGCCGAGCAGCTGGGCATCACGCCAGGGCAGTTATCGCGCCTGTGCCGCGAGGTGCTGGGCATGTCCAGCCTGGATGTGATCAACGCCCGGCTGGTGCACGAAGCCCAGCGCGACCTGGTCTACACCAGCAACAGCATCCAGCAACTGGCCGACAGCCTGGGCTTTGCCGACGAGACCTACTTTGGGCGCTTTTTTCGCAAACACACCGGCCTGAGTCCGCGCGCCTTTCGCCTCAAGGCGCTGGAGGCCATGCGGGCGCCGGATAGCGGCGGTCCTACCAGTTCGGCGTAGTCTGGCAGTTGCGAAATTTCAGCATGGGAAACTTCCGGCGCTGGAAACCAAAAAACGTGCGCCACCAGTCCACCTTGCGCCGGGGCCGCATGCCCAGTGCCGCATAGCCCGCGGGCGTGAGGCCGCGCGCAATGGCGTACATAGGGGGGCGGCTGGGGTAGAGGGTGAGCGCGGCCGGGCCGATGTCGGCATCGACCAGGCCCTGGCGTTTGAGCGTGACCAACCAGCCGACTTCCGCCGGGTTGTTGATGTAGGTATCGCCGTCGTATTGCGACAGAACTTTCAGAAATGGCAGGGACATGGGGGGCTCCGGAAGCTAGCCTCCATTGCACACCGCCGACCGCCCAACGCGTGTAGGACAAGCGCGCTGGGGAGGCTTCACGGGCACCGCTTGTGGGCGTATGCCGGCGTGGTTTTGCCCGTAGGCTTACAAGCTTTTAGGCAGTCTGTGCTGATCTGGTAAGCACAAGTAGCTATATTTTTAATAGCCAAGAAGGCGGCGTGGCTGTGAACGGATGCTATTTGGCGGCCATGCTGGCGATGCTGTGGCACTGCTTTTGTACCCAGGCCACATAGTGGTCCATCCAGCCTTGCAGAAATTCCCGGCTGCCCGCGCCGATGTTGCCGTCTGCGTCAAACAGGCCGTCTTTGGCCTGGATAAAAGCCTCGGGCTGGCCCATGGTGGGTGCGTCCAGGTAGGCCAGGATGTTGCGCAGATGCTGCTGCGCCATCGCCGTGCCGATGGCGCCCACCGACACGCCCAGCACCCCTGCGGGTTTGCCGGCCCAGGCGTTGTCGCCGTAGGGGCGGGAGGCGTGGTCGATGGCGTTTTTGAGCACGCCGGGGATGGAGCGGTTGTACTCGGGCGTGACGAACAGCAGGCCCTGCGAGGCCGCAATGTCCTGCTTCAGCCGGATCACCGGCTCGCCCTGGTGCCCGTCGGCGTCCTGGTTGTACAGCGGCAGGTCGCCAATCTGCAGCAGCTTGAACGAAAAGTTGCTGGGTGCCAGCCGGGTGATGGCCGCGGCCAACTGGTGGTTAAAAGACTCTTTGCGCAGGCTGCCGACGACTACGGCGATTTGGAAATGTTGCATAGGATGCTCCGGTGGGTTCAAGCGATGTGGGCAGGCACCAGGGCCTGCAAGGATTTCACCTGGCGCTCCAGGGTTTCGATGCGGTTCAGGTGGCCCAGCAGCAGCGCCACGGTAAACAGCTCCAGGTCAAAGTCGCTGCGCAGCTTGCCTGCGGTGCGCAGCGGGGTCACCCATTCGGCGCTGAAGCTGGGCGGCTGCGTGGCGGGCTGCAGCGGCACCAGGGCGCTGTACTCCACCAGCTCCTGCAGGTCCTCTTCGGCGATGCCGCAGCAGCTGGACAGTTCGACCAGCGTCATGGTTTCGCTGGCATCCAGCCAGACCCATTCAACAAGAGTGAGGTTCATGGGGTTTCCTTGGCCGTTTTGGCGGTAGGGGGGGTGTGGGGGCGGGGATTGAAATGCGAAATGCGCGACAGCTCCTGGTACAGCGCGCGCTCCGCCTCGGACGGTGCGGCGGGCACGTCGATGTGCACCAGCGCATACAGGTCGCCATGGCCGCTTTTGCCCTGGGCCAGGCCCCGGCCCCGTAGCCGCAGCTTGCGACCGGACCGGGTGCCCGCAGGCACGGTGAGAAGCACCGGGCCGTCCAGCGTGGGCACCTCGATCTCGGCACCCAAGGTGGCCTCCCACGGGGTCAGTGCCAGGTCGAAGTACAGGTCGTGGTGATCGGCGCGGAACAGCGGGTGGGGGGCCAGGGTAATGTGCAGGTAGATGTCGCCATCGGGTCCGCCATGGCGGCCCTTGCCGCCTTTGCCGCGCAGCCGCAGTTTCTGGCCGTCGCGGGTGCCGGGAGGAATGGTCACTTCCAGCGTGCGGTTGCCGCCTGCCTCGGCCAGGTCCAGATGGAGCGTGGTGCCCCGGTGCGCGTCTTCCAGGCGCAGCGAGACGGTGTTTTCATAATCGCGCCCCGGCGTGGCCACCGGGCTGCGCGGTGCACCCCGCTGGCCCCGGCCCAGTGCGGCCAGCAGGTCGGCCAGGTCCAGGTCGTCGAACGAGGCCGCATCGGCGGCGTGCTCGTGCCGCCACTGCGGCGGTGGGGCAAATTCTTCACCCGCCCTGGGCTGGCCCAGCGCGTCGTAGGCGGCGCGTTTTTCGGGGTCTTTCAGGGTGGCGTAGGCCTCGGCAGCATCCTTGAAACGGGCCTCGGCATCGGCGGCCTTGGACACGTCGGGATGGGTCTGGCGCGCCAGCTTGCGGTAGGCCTTCTTGATCTGGTCCAGGCTGGCATCGCGCGGCAGGCCCAGCGTGGCGTAGTAGTCTTTGTAGTGCATGCGGGTGGGCCTTTTCGGTAACGCAGCCCCACCGTAGAACGCCTGGTGCGTGGAGTCTGTGCGCTGCAGCACATAGCGGCTGCACCGGCCCATCATGGCGCGATCTGCGCCGCGCGGGCTGATGCAGATCAAGCTTTGCGCGCGGCCCACGCCAATACCGCCGATCCGGCCAAAAGCAGCGCCCCCAGCGCAAAGGTGGCCCACCAACCCACCGTATCGAACAGCGCCCCACCCACCCCGGCACCCAGGGTGATGGCCAACTGGATGGTGGCCACCATCAGGCCGCCACCGGCTTCTGCGTCCTGCGGCAGCGTCTTGCTCAGCCACACGCCCCAGGCCACCGGGGCGGCCGTGCCCACCAGGCCCCAGCCCAGCAGCAGCACCGCTACCGCCGTGGCCGAGGCCCCCAGCGCAATCAGCAATAGCGCCATCACCGCCATGCTCAGTGGAATCAGCACCAGGTAGGTGAACAGCCGCGCCTTCAGCAGCACGCCCACCAGGTAGGTGCCCACCAGGCCGCTGGCCCCCATGAGCAGCAGCATCAGCGACAGCGCCGAGATGCCCACGCCGGTAATGCTTTCCAGAAAAGGCCGCAGGTAGGTGAACACCGCGAACTGCCCCATGAACAGCAGCAGGGTGGCCGCCATGCCCAGGGCCACCGCAGGCCGCCGCAGCAGCCGGAAGGGGTTGCCGGAACGCTTGCGCGGGTCGCCTGGCAGATGCGGCAGGCGGGCCCATTGCCAGGCAAACGCGGCCACGGCCAGGGGAATCACCAGGGCAAACGCACCCCGCCACCCCACAAACTGGCCCAGAAAGCTGCCCAGCGGCGCGGCGATGGTGGCGGCCAGTGCATTGCCGCCGTTGATGGTGGCCAGGGCTTTGGGTACGGCTGCCGGTGGCACCAGCCGCATGACGGTGGCGGTAGACATGGACCAAAAGCCGCCAATCGCAACGCCCAGCAGCGCGCGGCCCAGCATGAACACGGTGTAGTTGTGGGCCAGTGCCACCACCACGCCCGATACCGTGAGCAGTGCCGTAAATCCCAGCAACACCCGCCGCCGGTCGAAGCGGCCAGTCAGGGGCGCATTGAGCAGGCTGGTGAGCACCGCAAAAATGCCGGAGATGGAAATTGCCTGCCCCGCGCGCCCCTCGGACATGGCCAGGTCGTGCGCGATGGGGGTCAGCAGACTGACCGGCATGAACTCCGAGGCGATCAGCACCGCCACGCACAGCGCCATGGACAAAACCGCTCCCCAGGCGGGGCGGGCGGTGGCGGGGGCAGGGTGCCCGGCGGGCAGATCCACAGTGTGCATGGGGTACCTTGGGTGAAAATCTACCGCCGCCGCTTGGGCCGGGCCGCGCTGGACAGGCGCAACGCATCCAGCACCAGCGAAAACGCGGGCGACGGCTGGCGGCGGCTGGGGTAGTACAAAAAATAGCCCGCAAACGGCGGGCACCAGTCTTCCAGTACACGCACCAGGCGGCCCTGCGCGAGGTGCGGCGCAAATTCTTCTTCGGGCAGATAGGCAATGCCCAGCCCGGCCAGCGTAGCGCCCACCACATGGGGCGTGGTGTTGACCACCACCTGGCCGTCCACGCGCACGTTCAGCGTCTGGCCCTGCTGCTCGAACTCCCAGGCGGGCAGGCCGCTTTGCGGCGAATACCGGATGTGGATGCACTGGTGCGCCACCAACTCGCCCGGCGTGGCGGGTGCGGGGTGGGTGGCAAAGTAGCCGGGCGTGGCCACGGCGGCCATGCGCAGGGGCGGGCCTATCGGCAGGGCCACCATGTCCTTGTCGATGGTGTCCCCCAGGCGCACACCGG
This sequence comes from uncultured Albidiferax sp., assembly GCA_963512605.1. Taxonomy (GTDB): domain Bacteria; phylum Pseudomonadota; class Gammaproteobacteria; order Burkholderiales; family Burkholderiaceae_C; genus Rhodoferax_B. Next base: position 121,314 of record CAUPNG010000005.1, read on the forward strand.
CATCGAAGCGGTCGGCCACGATGTCGCGAAAGCCGTAGTTCACGTCGAACTCCAGCTTCACCTCGGGGTAGGCCAGCAGCAGCGGGGCCAGCTTGGGCAGCAGCGTGGTGTGCAACACGTGGTCGCCACTGGTGATGCGCACCGTGCCTGCGGGCTTGTCGCGCATCTCGGTCAGCGCGTCCAGCTCGGCCTCGATTTCGTCAAAACGGTGGCCAATGGCCTGCACCAGCCGCTCGCCCGCCTCGGTGGGCGACACGCTGCGCGTGGTGCGCGTCAGCAGGCGGATGCGCAAACGCGTCTCCAGCCCGGCAATGGCCTGGCTGAGGGCCGACGGCGTGACCCCCAGCGCCGCCGCCGCACGGGTGAAGCTGCCTTCGCGCGCAACGGTCACAAAAGCCAGTAAATCGTTGAGGTTGCGTCGTGCCATGGAGCGAGTCTCCTTGAAAAATTGATTAGAAAATCTAACATACCATGTAAGCATTGATTATCTAGTCGGGGTCTGCGTGGGCCGTGAAAATGCTCGCCATGCAACCCAAACTACGCAGAATTCACAGTAAGGCGCTGTGGGTGTGTGCCTGGTCCGCCATGTCCGTTTTTGCCCAGGAGCCGCCCATGAAGATCCGCCTGCACGTCCACGGCGAAGTGGCCACCGCCACCCTGGCCGCAACCGCCACCGCCCGCGACTTCGCGGCGCTGCTGCCGCTGTCCATCACCTTGCGAGACTTTGCCAAGGTCGAGCGCATTGGCGACCTGCCGCGCAAGCTGTCCACCGTGGGCGCACCGGCGGGCCTGGACCCGGTGCTGGGCGACATCGCCTACTACGCGCCGTTGAACCATCTGGTGGTTTTTGCGGGCGACAACGTGTACGCCGATGGGCTGGTGCGCATGGGCCGGGTCGACACCGGCCTGGCCGCGCTGCAGCGCCCCGGGCCGCTGCAGGTGCGCATCGAGCGCATCGCGGACTGAGCGCTATCCATCCAATTTTTTAGATAAAAAGTGGCTCTAGCGCTTATGGAATGAGCGCGAGCAGCTATCTTAAATAGAGTAATTCAAGCGCTATCTCCACCCGTGTGGAATCCGCGTCTAAACGCCAGCGGTGTCATGCCTTTCACCGCCCGGAACTGCCGCGTGAAATAGCCCTGTTGGCGGTAGCCGGTGGCCTCGGCTATTTGGGCGATGGGACGGTCGCCGTCCAGCAGCAGGGCGCAGGCGTGGCCTATACGCAGTTGCGCCAGGTAGCCGCTGACGGTGCTGCGGGTGCTGCGTTTGAAGGCGCGCTGCAACTGGCTTTCGCTCATGGCGGCCAGGTCGGCCAGGGTTTCCAGGCGGATGGGCTCGGCGTAGTGGGCGTGCAAATGGGCCAGCACCCGGTCCAGCCGGGCCCGGTCGCGGGGTAGCTTGTCGGTGGCAAAGCCTTGCAAGGCCAACAGCTGACGCTGGCGGTCGGCGGCCAGCAGCAACAGCACCTCCACCAGGCCCAGCCAGCGCTGCGCCGGGGCCATGTCCACCAGCGCCAGCAGCCGGGGCCGCACCGTGGCAACGGTGGCCGCGCTGAAGGCCACGCCACGGCGCGCATCGGCCAGCAGCGGGGCTATGCTGTCCAGCTCCGGGTAGGGCTGGGTCAGGCCGTAAGCCCACTGCGGCTGGAACCACAGCACCAGGGCGCGGTGGGGTTGCGATGGGTCTAGCGCGGCGCGCGACTGCCAGGCGTGCGGCAGGTTGGGGCCGACCAGCACCAGGTCCGCATCAAAGTACTGGCCCACATGGTCGCCCACGAACCGCTGGCCGCTGCTGTTCAGTGTGAGGGTCAGCTCGAACTCGGGGTGGTAGTGCCAGTTGAACGGAAACGCGGGCAACTGCCGGTCAAACAGCGTCCACGATTGGCCGCTGCTGCGGGTGACTTGTTCCAACCAGGGCTGCATGGCCGAATTATGCAATTGGCGCAGTGGGGTGGGTAGAGATGCGGCAATCGTGCAAAAACCTGCGATTTTTCTGCCAGCCCTAACGCCGCAAATTCCTAAACTGGGCTCCACAACATAAGGAGCAGACCATGGAAAAAACTCTGGAAATGACTTTAGGCTGGGGACTGATCGGTGCGAGCACCATCGCGCACGAATGGATGATTGACGCGATCCGCGCCCAGCCGGGCAACACGGTGGCCGCCGTGCTCAGCAGCAACGCCCAGCGCGGTGCGGACTACGCGGCGGCCCACGGCATTGCCCGGTCTTACACCGCCCTCGACGCGCTGCTTGCCGACCCGGCGGTGGATGCCGTCTACATCAGCACCACCAACGAACTGCATGCCGCGCAAGCCATTGCCGCTGCCGCTGCGGGCAAGCATGTGCTGTGCGAAAAGCCCCTGGCCATGCACCTGGCGGACGGCCAGGCCATCGTGGTGGCCTGCAGAAACGCCGGGGTGGTGCTGGGCACCAACCACCACCTGCGCAACGCGGCCACCCACCAGGCCATGCGCGAACTCATCCGTAGCGGGGCCATCGGCACGCCGCTGTTTGCCCGGGTGTTCCACGCGGTGCAACTGCCCGCGCACCTGCAAGGCTGGCGCGTGAACCAGGCCGATGCGGGCGGCGGCGTGGTGCTGGACATCACCGTGCACGATGCCGACACCCTGCGGTTTCTGCTGGATGCCGAGCCAGTAGAGGCCATCGCCATGACCCCCAGCGTTGGCCCCTTGGCCGATGGTGTGATGGCTGTGCTGCGCTTTGACAACGGCGTGCTGGCGCAACTGCACGATGCGTTTAATGTGCCGCACGCAGGCACCGGCATCGAGATCCACGGCAGCCTGGGCTCGCTGGTGGGCCGCGACGTGATGACCCAGCGGCCCGTGGGCGAGGTGCGGCTGCGCACGGCGGATGGTGAGCGTGTGGTGGCCGTGGAGCCGCACAACCTGTACGCCCATTCGCTGGCCGCTTTTAACCGCGCAGTGCTTGGGCAGGGCGCGCCTGCGGCCACGGGCGAAGATGGCCTGCGCTCGCTGGCCGCCGCGCTGGCGGTGCTGGAAGCCGCGCGCACCGGGCGCAGCACGCCGGTCGCCACCGTCTGAAGGCCATGGACGCAGACATCGTCATCATCGGTTCCGGCGTAGGCGGCGGGGCCATGGCGCGCAGCCTGGCCAGCACCGGGGCCCGTATCCTGATCCTGGAACGCGGCGAACGCCTGCCGCGCGAGCCGCAGAACAGCGATCCGCATGCCGTATTCGTCCAGCGCCGCTACCGCGCCCCCGAGCGCTGGCTGGACGGCGCGGGCGAGCCCTTCCAGCCCGGCCAGTACTACTTTGTGGGGGGCCACACCAAGTTCTATGGCACGGCCATGTTCCGCTTCCGTGCGCGCGACTTCGAGGCTACCGAACATGCCGACGGCACCTCGCCCGCCTGGCCCATCTCCTATGCCGATCTGGAGCCGTACTACGCCGAGGCCGAGCGTGTGTTTGGCGTGCACGGCCAGGCCGGCCAGGACCCGACCGAGCCGCCGCGCACCAGCGCCTACCCGCACGCCGCCATCCCGCACGAGCCACTGATCGGCGCGCTGGCCGAGAAGCTGGCAGGGCAGGGCCTGCACCCGTTCCACATGCCGTCTGCGGTAGATATGCACCCGGGCGGCGGCTGCGTGCGCTGCGGTACCTGCGATGCTTTTCCCTGCGCCGTGGGCGCCAAGGGCGATGCTGAAACCCGGCTCATCGACCCGGCGCTGCAGCACCCCAACGTCACCCTGCAAACCGGCAGCCAGGTGCTGCGCCTGCTGACCGACGCACGCGGCCAGCGCATCGTGGCGGCCGAAGTGCTGCACCAGGGCCAGTTGCAAACCATCCGCGCACCGTTGTTCATCCTGAGCGCGGGGGCGATCAACTCGGCCCTGCTGCTGCAGCGCTCGGCCAACGCCCAGCACCCGCGCGGCCTGGCCAACAGCTCGGACAGCGTGGGCCGCTACTACATGAACCACAACACCAGCTGCCTGATGGGCATGTTGCCCTACCAGGTCAACACCACGCGCTTCACCAAAACCTTGGCGCTGAACGACTTTTACGACGGCACACCGGCCCACCCCGCGCCGCTGGGCCACATCCAGATGCTGGGTAACATCCAGGAGCCCATGGTGCGCTCGGCCATGCCGCTGCTGCCGCGCTGGGCGGGCCGCATGCTGACCCGCCACAGCGTGGACTGGCTGGCCATGTCCGAAGACCTGCCGCACCGTGACAGCACCATCCGCCCGCTGGCCGACGGCAGCGCGCAACTGCACTGGCAGCGCACCAACATGGCGACCCACGCCACGCTGGTGGCACGCACCAAGGCGCTGCTGCGCAGCCTGGGCTTTGCAGCGGTGCTGAGCCGTCCGTTTGGCATCGACACGCCATCGCACCAGTGCGGCACGGTGCGCATGGGCTCTGATCCGGCGCAGGCCGCGCTGGACCCCTGGTGCCGCGCCTACGACCACCCCAACCTGTTTGTGGTGGATGCCAGCTTCTTTCCGTCGTCTGCCGCGTTGAACCCGGCGCTGACCGTGGCCGCCCAGGGCCTGCGGGTAGGACAATATGTGCGTACCCACCTGCATACTTTTTAAACCCGGAGACCCTGATGCCTGAAGACGAAAAATCCCTGCTGCAAGAGCTGCTGCGCCAGGAAGAGACCCTGCAATTTGGCCGCTTTACCAGCGAGACCGCTCTGCACCTGGGCCTGGGCATCGTGAACGCGGCGCGGCAAGCCGGGCAGGCGGTGCTGGTGGACATCCGCATGGGCGATCTGCAACTGTTCCAGCACGCTATGGAGGGCTGCAACCCCGACAACGTGGACTGGGTGCGCCGCAAGAACAACGTGGTGCGCCGCTTTGCCCGCAGCTCGTTCTACATGGGCACGCTGTACCGCAGCAAAGGCACCGACTTTGATGCCGCCACCGGCCTGGACCCGCGCGAGTACGCGGCCCATGGCGGCGCGTTTCCGATCCGCATCCGGGGCGTGGGCCCGGTGCTGGGCACCGTTACGGTGTCGGGCCTGCCGCAGGCCGAGGACCACGCCCTGGCGGTGGCGGTGCTGCAAACGCTGGTGTGACAGCGGTTTAAGGAAAAAAGGCCGCTAGCGCTTATGGAATAGGCGGGAGTAGCTACATTTTTTTTAGCGATTGGCGCAAACAATCAGGCATCACTCGCGCCCCAGTATCCGGTGGCGGTACTGCGTGGGGGCGATGCCTTCCTGGTCTTTGAAGAAACGGCTGAACGCGCTTTGGGACGAAAAACCCAAATGGTGGCTGATAGCACCCAGCGACATGCCGGGCCGCTCCAGGTAGCTGCGCGCAACCTGGGTGCGCACCTTGAGCACGATGTCCTGGTAGGTCTGGCCTTCTTGCTGTAGCTTGCGCCACAGCGTCCACCGCGTGGTGTTCATTTGTGCGCACACGTTCTTCAGCACGGCATCCCCCGTGGGGTTGCTGTTTTCTGCGGTGAAGATGCCCCGAATGGCCAGCTCTACCTTGGATGAGAACGCGCCGTGGGTCTGGATGGCGGCCAGCTCCTGGGTCAGCTTCTGGCTGAAGACGCGGTGCAGCACCGCATTGAACTGCGGGTAGGGCACATCGAACTGCGCCGTGGAAAACTCCAGAATGTTGCTGTCCATGTTGTACAGCACCTTGCCCTCTAAAAACTCCTCCATCACGCTGGCATCGGCCGGTGCGGGGCCTCGCAAATGGCAGTGCATCGGCAGGCGTACGCCCAGGCTGTAGTGGCGCGCAATCTTGGCGATGTTCAGCAAATTGGCGCGTGCCCCCTTGTCGAAGGTGGGCGGCATGCCTTCAGAGATGAACTCGAAGCGCGCTGTGTGGTGGGCCTCGTAGAAGTGCAAGAAATCCAGCTCGCCGATGATGCCGCGAAACTGCATGAAGGTCGTGAGTGCCGTGCGCAGCGTGGGGCAGTTGGCACATACGGCGGCGAGCAGGGGGTAGTCGTCAAACAGCGGGTCCAGGCCGCCGGAGATGAATCGCTCGTACGGAATCGGCTGGTGCGCAAACAATTTGGTGATGCGGATGTGCTTGTGCGCTTCTATCCGCCCGTTTTCGCGTTGCAGTTCTTCGGGGCTGATGCCCACGCTGCGCAGCAGTTCTTCGCCCGACATTCCCATCGCATCCGCATACTGCAGCTGCTTGCGGGCGATGGTGTTGGAAACGGTTTTATAGCGGGTATCCATGGTAGTGCAGACCTACCGCCGGGTGGGGCGGTAGGGTTAGATGGCTGCAGTTTAGTACGCTAAGCCATGGAACACCGGGTACAGCGGATGCGCCGTGTCGTGCGGCATATCCGACAGCTGGGCTTCCACTTCGGCCATGGACGAGGGCAGCTCGAAGGGCAGTTTGCCAAGCGGCTTGGCCTTGCCGGTGAGCACATCAAACAGCGCCACATCGCTGACCCCGAAGTTGCCCAGAATGGCCGCCGCCTTGTCGCGCACATTGGTCAGGATGGCCGGGCGGTCCAGGTACACGGTCACGATGGTCGGCACCTTGGCGCTGGCGGCTTTGATGGCCTCGTAGTCGGCGTTGCCATCGGCGTAGGCCAGGCTGCCTTCGTGCTGGAAGGTGCCAAAGATGTAGCCGGGGTGCAGGGTTTCATACGGCGCGCTCACCCGCACAATGGCCACATCGGCTTCTTCGGGTGTGGCCACCACGGTCAGGCCGTACTGGGCAGCCACGCTGGCTTGTACGCCATACAGGTAGACCTTTTTGACGCTGGCGGCCAGGGGCAGCACCTTGTTTTTGTTTTCCAGCAGCACCAGGGCCTTGCGCTGTGCATCCAACGCTTCTGCCAGAAAGGTCGCATTACCCACGGTGCTGGCCGATTGGGCCGAATCGACGTACGGGTTTTCAAACAAGCCCTGCTGGAACTTCTGCAGCATCACCCGGTAGGCCGACTCGCCCAGGCGGGCTTCGGTCAGGGTGCCTGCGGTTACCGCTGCGATCAGATGGCTGGTGTCGGTGACACCGCCAAACTGGTCCATGCCGGCATTGACGGCTTTGACGTAGCGTTGCGCCTTGGTCAGGTTTTCCACGCCCCAGGGTGTGCCGAAGTTGGCAAACGAGGGCGCGGTGCCGGGTGCCGTGCCGTTGGTGCAGATGGCGTTGCAGTCTTCGGTGATGGCCCAGTCGGACAGCACCACCCCTTTGAAGCCCATTTTTGCGCGCAGCAGGTCGGTCAGCATTTGCTTGCTGAAGCCTGCACCCACCTGCTCGAAGGTGATGCCGTCGTAAGTCAAGGGTGCATCCGGCATGGAGTAAGTGGGCATGACCGATCCCGCATTGGCGGCAAACGCGCCTTCAAAGGGCTTGAGGTGGTAGGCAAAGTTGTTGCCCGGGAAGGTCATATATTTGCCGTAGGCGCTGTGGCTGTCCCAGCCGTCTTTGGCCGCGCCGTAGCCCGCCCAGTGCTTGACCACCGCCACCACACTGCCTTTGTGCAGGCCGGTGCTGCCATTCTGAAAGCCTTCGATATAGGCCTGCACCATCTTTTTGGCCAGGTCGGCATCTTCGCCAAAGGTGCCATTGGTGCGCGCCCAGCGCGGGTCGGTGGCCAGGTCGGCCTGGGGCGACAGGGCTTGGGTGATGCCTACGGCCTGGTATTCCTGGCGGGCAACATCGCCAAAGCGCTTGGTCAGCGCGGCGTCTCCGATGGCGGCCATGCCTAAGGTCTCAGGCCATTGCGAGAAGCTGCCCGTTGCCACACTGGCACCGGCCGTGTACTGGAAATGGTTGCGCGGGTCGGTGCTGAGCGATACCGGTATGCCCAGCCGGGTGGCCTCGGCCACCTCTTGCATCTGGTTGTACTGCTCCGCCATGGTCTGGGTACCCAGGCTGAGGCGGGTGATGAAGGTGTTGACCTTGCCGGTGGTGAGCAAGGTGGTGAGCGATGCCAGGTCGTAGCCGGTGCTGTTGGTGGGTGCCGTGCCGTGCATCATGGCCCCGGCTTTTTCGGCCAGCGTCATCTGGGCCACCAGGTCTTTGGCCCGGTCGGCCGGGGTTTTGCGCCAGTCTTCGTACACGTCGAGCGTGCCGTTTTTGTTCATGTCCTTGAACTGCAAACCCTCTACGGTGAGCAGGTTGGCCGACTTGGTACCCAGCGTGGCCTGGGTGACATCGTCGCCACCGCAGGCATACAGCGTGGCGGCAGCGACCAGGGTGAGCGATAGGGCGGCGGGGTGCTTGCGCAAATTGGGCATGGTTGTCTCCATTTTTTGTTGAACCTCTGAGAGGTTTTTGTGTGATCCGGGCCGGATGCCTCCAGCCAGGTTTCCGCCATAGGGGCGGTGGAGAAATAATTACACAATTATTAAAATTTTTGTTTTCCCCAGGGTGCAATGTTTTGACCTGGGGTTGCAACCTGCTAGGTTGCGACGATCTACCCCATGTTCTCGGGCGTAAACAAGTCCATCGCCAACAGCTTCTGCTGCGGCCCGGAGACCACCGCGCCGGGCAGGGTGGCGGCCAGCATCTGGGCCACGGCGGTCTGGGCCAGGCGCTCTTGCGGGGTGTGGATCACCAGGTCCACCACGCCGTCGATCAGCGCGGCGCGGGTGGTGGCGTTGAGCTCGTTGCATACCACCACCAGCTGTCGGTCGGCAGCGTCTTCGCGCAGCGCCCGGATCACGCCCGCGCCGCCGCCGCCAGTGAGGTGCAGGCCCACCAGATCCGGGTGGCGGGCCAGCAGCTCCAGGGTGGCTTCATAGGCGAGCTGCGGGTCTTCCAGGTTCACCAGCGTGTCCAGCACCTTGAAGCCGGGCGCGTTTTCGCGCAGATACGAGCGAAAGCTGATCTCGGCCAGCTCGTGCCCCAGGTAGCGGTGGCTGCCCACGAACACCGCTACTTCGCCCGTGGTGTGCCGGTTCAGGCGGCTGATGGCCCAGGCGGCGGTGCGGCCGCGCTGGCGGTTGTCCAGCCCGATGTAGCCCGCCCGGTGTGGCGCGCTGATGTCGCTTAGCAGCGCAAAGCAGGGTGTGCCTTGTTCATATAGCGATTCCACAGCGGCGGTGACGTGCGGGTGGTCTACCGCCACCACCGCCAGTGCGTCCACCTTGCCGCCCAGCTCCAGCAACTGCTCGGCAATGGCCGCGGGCTCCAGCGCGTCCATGAAGCGGATGTGGGCCACGCAGGTTTCGGGCTGGTTCTGGGCGGCGGCCTGCTGCAGCGCGGCGGCCAGGGTTTGGTAGAAATGGTCGTTGCGTTTTTGCAGGCAAAAGCCCAGGTGGCGCACCGGCACGCGCTCTTTTAGCCGGGCGCGCATCAGGCCCACGGCGTGGTAGCCCAGCTTTTCGGCGGCGGCAATCACGCGCAACGTGGTGCCTTCGCGCACCGGCAGGCGGCTGTTGAGCACGCGGTCTACGGTGGCGGTGCTCACGCCCGCGGCCTCGGCCACGTCATGCAGGGTGATTTTGGATTTCATGGGGCCAGATCATCGCATTCCTTGCCACAAATGCAAGTTTTTATCCCTGGTGAATGATGGTTTTTGCAATGATTTGATGGTTTTTGAGGTTTTACATCACACGGCGAGTCGCATTGGTTTTAGCATCCGCTACCACTGCACAACAACGAGAGACAAGCCCTATGCAAACCGCAGAAACCAACACCTTCGCAGGCCCCAATTGGACCCGCACCCAGGACGACTACCACCTGATTTCCGGCGCTGGCGAGCGCGCCCAGGCCGCCGGGTTGGTCAACGCCAGCTGGTACAAATGCGCCGTGCCCCGCGCCCGCATGAAGCAACTCATGCAGCGCGAAGACGCGCAGGCCATCCGCGACACCGCCCTGTGGTACGCGCTGATCATTGCCGCCGGGGCCGTGCTGGTAGCGACATGGGGCACGGCCTGGGCCTGGCTGGCCTTTTTTGTGTATGCCACGATCTACACCGGCCCGGCCGATTCGCGCTGGCATGAGGCGGGCCACGGCACTGCTTTCAAGACCCGCTGGATGAACGATGTGCTCTACCAGATGGCCTGCTTCCAGGTGCTGCGCCGTCCCAGCGTGTGGAAATGGAGCCATGCCCGCCACCACACCGACACCCTGGTCACAGGCCGCGACCCCGAAGTCGCCGTCACGCTGCCTACCGACCTGGTCGGCATGTTTTTGAACCTGTTTTCCATCAAGTCCGGCCCGCGTGAGCTGTGGCGCGTGCTGCGCAATGCCTTCGGCATATTGGGCGAAGAAGAAAAGACCTTTGTGCCCGAAATGGAGTGGCCACAGATGGTCAAGGAAGCCCGCGTCTGGGTCGTGCTGTACGCCGCGCTGATCGGCAGTGCCCTCTACTTTGGAAGCTGGTTGCCCCTGGTCTTGTTTGGCCTGCTGCCGGTGATGGGTGGCACCTGGCTGTACACCTTCTTTGGCCTGACCCAGCATGCCGGCTTGCCCGAAAACGTGCTCGACCACCGTAAGAACTGCCGTACCGTCTACATGAACCCGGTGTTCCGCTTTTTGTACTGGAACATGAACTACCACGTCGAACACCACATGTTCCCCATGGTGCCGTTCCATGCGCTGCCCCAGTTGCACGAGACCATCAAAGCCGACTGCCCACCGGCCTACAACGGCACCCTGGCCGCCTACCGCGAGATCATTCCCGCCGTGCTGAAACAGGCCCAAGACCCGCACTACCACGTGGTGCGCCAGATGCCTGTAGCTGCCGCCTGATTTCCACACCATAACCACAAGGAGACACTCCCATGACCGCTTGGACCGAAGTTTGCGCACTGGACGATATCGACGACGAAGACGTGATGCGCTTTGACCATAACAACCACACCTACGCCGTGTATCGCTACAACGACAAGGTCTACGCCACCGACGGCCTGTGCACCCACGAGCACGTCCACCTGGCCGACGGCCTGGTGATGGAACACGTGGTCGAGTGCCCCAAGCACAACGGCCGCTTCGACATCCGCGATGGCCGTGCCCTGGGCGCACCGGTGTGCATCAATTTGAAAACCTACCCGGCCAAGGTCGAAGGCGGGCAGGTGCTGGTGCAGCTGGGCGCGTGAAGAACTAAGCCCCATGAAAATCGCGCTCGACCCCTACATGATCCGCCACCTGTCGCTGCCCGAGCTGTGCCGCGCCACGGCCGAGCTGGGCTACGACCAGATCGAGCTGTCGCCGCGCGCCGACTTTCTGGACTGGTGGGTCATGCCCCGCGCCACCAAAGACCGCATGGCCGCCTTCAAAGCTGCCATGCGCACCCACGGCGTGGGCCTGGCCAGTTTGCAGCCCATGTACCGCTGGGCCAGCCCGTTTGAAGACGAGCGCCAGTGGGCCGTGCGCTGCTGGAAGAAAGCCATCGAGGTGTCCGTGGAAATGGGCTGCATCCTGATGGTCAGCGAATTCGGCCGCGGCGCGTCCACCGAGCGCTCGGTGGGCGAGCGCCCAGGTGCCCATTTCATCAATACCAAGGAAATGTGCGAGGCCGCCTGGTTCCGCTCTATGGACGAGCTGCTGCCCATCCTGGAGCGCGAGGGCATTACCCTGTCGGTCGAGCCGCACCCCGAAGACTGGATCGAGCAGCTGCAGCCCGCCATCGATATCGTCCAGAACATCGGCTCGAAAGCGCTGCGCCTGTCCTATATCGCCCCGCACACCTTCTACTACGGCGACGACATGGCCGCCATGCTGCGCGAAGCTGCGCCCCTGTTGGCCCACGTGCGCGTGGCCGACACCTTCAACCACAAGAAAAGCAGCCAGCTGCGCTACATCGTCAACCCCCCCGGCTCCACCCAGGTCCGCGTGCACCAGCACTTGGACATGGGCCAGGGCGAGATCGACTGGAACCTGTTTTTCCAGACCCTGGGCGAGGTGGGCTTTGACGGTGTGATGTCTGCTTGCGTGTTTGCGTGGGAAGAGCGGGCGGAAGATTCGAGCCGGTTTATGCGGGGGGAGATGCAGCGGTATGTGGAGCGGTATTTCCCGCAGCGGGGTTGAATACCGGGATGGGCATGGGCCAAGAATCGGGCCTTGCGATAAACTGAAGCCATGAAATCCGCCCTGCACCACCCCACCAAAGCTACTGCTTCAAGCACCTTTCAGGTGCCAGGGGCATTGCTTTCTAGCGGTAAAGGCAAAGTGCAAGCAACTGCTATCATTTTGAAGTCTGCCACCAACGTCAAGCGGCAGCACACCGCCATCGGCAAGCTTGTGAAAATGTGCAAGGAATCTGCGGTGACCACCGCCGCCAAAGGCATCACGACAGAAGTGCGCAGGGACCGCGATAGAGGCCATGACTGAGCTCGTTGTGATGGATGCCAGCGTGCTGCTGGCTATCGCTTTACCCGACCCACAAGCCAACAAGGATTACGCCACGGCGTTGCTGTTCGCCATCGATGAAGGCGACGTGATCCCGGTCATGACCCAGCTTTGCCAGCACGAAGTCGCTGCAAAGCTGGTGCGCAAGGTCAGAGGCCTGACTATCACGGCAGCCAAAGCCCGTGAGTTTTTTGACCTGCTGACCGATGTCAGCTTTCAGCATGTGGTCGATATCCGGGATGCTGAATCCCTGTTTTCTGACGCGATGGACCTGGGCTGTGGCAGCTATGACGCAGCCTACGTTCGGGCCGCACTGGACAACGGTGCACAGCTGGCAACCTTGGACAAAAAGCTGATGCCGCACCTCGTGGCAAACGATGTACAGCGGTGGACCCCATAGGTCCGACAGGGCAGAAAATCCACAACTGCAATGTTGGGCTGCACGTATGGCTCTAGCTGTGATCGCCTACTTGAATTGTCCCTTAAGAAGCCCGGCAATAGACTACTCCACTCACCAAGCTCCAAAACCAGACGCTATTGAATAAGTAGCTGCTCATGCCCATGGAATAAGCACGAGAGCCGTATTTCACACACTCTCCGGCGTATGTATGTCAAAAGACACCACGATCTGCTGCGCCGCTGACACCGGCCCGGCCATGGCACGCACCAAGCGCTCGGCCAACAGCGGCAGGGGATGCGACAGCACAGCCTGCAAATAGCCGCCCACCAGGGCCTCGCGGGTGGTGGGCGTGAGGTCGTGGGCCACCGCCACCAGAGGTACTCCCGGCTGGCGGTCCACATGATCACGCAAAGCTTGCAGCACCCCGTCGATCCCCCCGCCGCCCACGTACACGCCCACCAGATCCGGGTAGCGCTGCAGCAGGTCGCGTGTGGCTTCCTGGGCGTAATGGTCGCTCTCCAGCGTCACCACCGGCTCCAGCACTTCAAAGCCGGGCGCGTGCTCGCGCACATACGAGCGAAAACTCATTTCGCACAGCTCCTGGCACTGGTAGCGGTGGCTGCCCACAAAGATGCCGATCTGCCCCGGCTGCGCGGCCTGCCGGGTGATGAAGCCCGCCGCCGTGCGGCCCACGCGCCGGTTGTCCAGCCCGGCGTAGCCTGCGCGCTCGGGCGCATCCAGGTCGGACACCAGGGCAAACACCGGCTTGCCCTGCGCCCGCAGCTGGGCGATGGCGGCGTGGATGTGGGGGTGGTCGGCGGCCACCAGCGCCAGCGCGTCGCAGGACTGGGCCAATTGCGCCAGTTGCGCGCACACCGCCTGGGGGGCCAGGTCGTCCAGAAACCGCACCACGGCCCGGCCTTGCATCTGCGCGCTGGCCTGCGTGGCGGTGGCCAGCGCATCGGCCAGGCCGCTGTAAAAGGCCGAGCTGCGCTGCTGCAGTAAAAAGCCCAGCGTGCGCTTGGGCCGCACCTCTTGCAGGCGGGCGCGGATGACGCCCACCGGGTGGTAGCCCAACGCTTGCGCGGCTGCGTGGATGCGGGTGGCGGTGTCGCTGCGCACCGGCACGCGGGCGTTCAGCACGCGGTCTACCGTGGACGGGCTGACCCCGGCGGCGCGGGCCACATCGGCCATGGTGGCGCGGGAGGATGGTGCTTCTTGCATGTTTGACATATCTGTCATTAGGTATGACAGTTTATGCCATGAAATGCCGAATGACCATCAAATTGGGGTGCACCCCACCTACCATTACTGCACACCACAACCATCTGGAGACCTTGCATGTCCAACCCCTACGCCCTGCGCGGTGATGCCGATGCGGCAGACACCACCCCCTGGTTCAGCCCCGGCATCGACCGCAAGCTGCTCAAGCAACTGATGCAGCGCAACGACCGCCACAGCCTGTGGAATTACGGCCTGTGGCTAGCCCTGCTGCTGGCCAGCGGCACGGCAGGCGTGCTGGCATGGGGCACGTGGTGGTGTCTGCCTGCGTTTGCGGTGTATGGCATCGTGTACGCGTCTGCCGACCACCGGGCGCACGAGCTGTCGCACGGCACGCCGTTCAAGACGCGCTGGATCAACGAGGCGTTTTACCAACTCGCTGGCTTCATGACGCTGCACGAGGGCCACTACTGGCGCTGGAGCCACACCCGCCACCACACCCACACGCTGATGGTGGGGCGCGATGCCGAAATCGCCGTGCACCAGCCGGTGCGCCTGGGCGGCCTGCTGCTGGACCTGTTTTTCATCAAGTCCGGCGCGGCGCAGATCGCCAACATCGTGCGCCATGCCTGCGGCCAGATCACGCCGGATGGCCTGCATTTCATCCCCGTGGCCGAGCGGCCCAAGGTGATTCGCGCATCCCGCATCTACGTCGCCATCTTCCTGGCTCTGCTGCTGGCCTGTGGGCTGATGCACAGCCTGCTGCCCCTGGTGCTGGTGGTGGGCCCGCGCTTTTACGGCGGCGCGCTGACGCAGGTGTTCAACCTGACCCAGCATGCCGGCCTGGACGAGAACGTGCACGACCACCGCGAAAGCACCCGCACCTTCCACACCAACCCGGTGTTCCGCTTTCTGTACGCCAACATGAACTACCACGTCGAGCACCACATGTTCCCCATGGTGCCCTACCACGCGCTGCCCCAGTTGCACGCCGCCATCCGCAGCCAATGCCCCGCACCCGCCCCCAGCCTGTGGGCCGCCTGGTGCGACATCCTGCCCGCCCTGTTGCGCCAGCGCCGGGCTGCTGTGGCCGTGGCATCTGCCTGACCACCCCAGGAGACACCCATGACCCGCTGGACCGAAGTTTGCGCGCTGGACGACATCGACGACGAAGATGTGCTGCGCTTTGACCACCACAACCACACTTACGCCGTGTACCGTTTTAACGGCAAGGTCTACGCTACCGACGGCCTGTGCACCCACGAAAAAGTGCACCTGGCCGACGGCCTGGTGATGGAGCACGTGGTGGAGTGCCCCAAGCACAACGGCCGCTTCGACATCCGCGACGGACGGGCGCTGGGGGCCCCGGTGTGCGTGAATTTGAAGACCTACCCGGCCAAGGTGGAGGGTGGGCAGGTGCTGGTGCAGTTGGGATAATTGCTATCGAATAGGGAGCTGCTTGCGCTTACGGAATAAGCGCAGGGTGCCCAAAATACCCTGAAGTTCCTGTTTGTAAAACACTGTTTACAACCGGGAACTGTCCTCCCTCCAGCCGACTCCCACGTTGTATACCAATGTTTGTACAACGAGAGCACCGCATGACCCATCCCTTGGTTTCTTTTTCTTCCCATGTGTCCCGTGCCCGCAAAGCCGTCGCCTTGCTGGCGCTGGCCTGCGGGCTGGCCGCAGGCGCGGCCCAGGCGCAAGACGTGTACATCAACGGCACGGTGGGCGGGGCCATTGCCCCCGGCGTGTACGGCCAGATCACCTTTGGCGGGCGGCCTCCGCCGCCGGTGCTGTATGCCCAGCCCATGCTGATCCAGCGCGGCCCCGTCGCCCAGCAGCCGCTGTACCTGTACGTGCCGCCGGGCCATTCCAAAAACTGGCGTCGCTACTGCGGGCGCTACAACGCCTGCGGTCGGCCGGTGTACTTTGTGCAGGTCAACGAGCGCAACCGCTGGTGGGCCCAGCCGCACGGAGGGCCCCGCCCGCACCATGACCGCCGCGACGATTGGCGTGATGACCGCCGTGACGACCGACGCGGTGACCGTGGTGACCGCCATGATGGGCAGCGCCAAGATCGTGGCCATGATCGCCACAACGACCGGTACGAAGACCGCAACGACCATGGCCGTGATGACCGCGGGCGCGGTCAAGGCAACCGCTAGCCAGGTGGCCCGGATCAGGGCGTGATCTGCACCGAGGCACCGGTCGCATAAAACTGCCCGCCTGCCACATAGTGCAGGGTGCGCAGCGCGTCCGGTGCGGCATCAAAGTGCCAGCGGCCATTGCTGAACACCCGTTCGTCGGCCCAGGCGGCCACCACTTCGGCGATGAACAGGTCGTACTGGCCTTGGTTGTGCGGCTCGGGCAGCACCCGGCACTCCAGCCAGGCCACGCAGCCCTGCACCAGCGGCGCGGCGATCTGGCTGGCGGCGAAGGTGGTGATGCCGTGCTGCGCCAGTTTGGCCGGTACGGTACGGGCGCTGTCGGTGCCTACGGCCAGGGTCTGGGCGGCCATGGCGACGCAGGGGACGCTCAGGGAAAAGACACCGCTGGCCTCCACCAGTTGCCGGGTCAGCGTGGCCTTGTCGATCACCACCGTGACCTTGGGCGGCTCAAAGTCCAGCGGCATGGACCAGGCAGCGGCCATTACGTTAATGGCGTCGCCGTGGGCCGATGACACCAGCACCACCGGGCCGTGGTTCATCAGCCGGTAGGCTTTGGCAAGAGGAACGGGAATGCAGTGGGCGGGGGCAGAGAAGCTCATGCCCGAAAGCTTATCAGGCGAAAGTGTTGAGCTGGGTGCCCAGGCTGCCGCTGGTGGCCAAGGCGGGCGCGGCTGCAGGCTGGGGAATGGACTCGATCAGCGCCTGCGCCGCCACGGCCTGCGCGTCCAGGGCTTTTTTCAGCACCCGGATGTTCAAACTGTCGGAGGTGGGGGCTTGGGCATCTGACGTGGCGGACTGCACGGCTGTGGTGCTGGCGATGTTCATGACTGGTCTCCTTGCAGTAGGAATTTATCGACCGTTTTACGCCAGGCTTTAGGTTTAATGCAGCAGCTTGATGGCCGCAATCGCCACCCAGCCCAGCACAAAGTTCAACACCACCAGGGTGTGGATCTGGCCAGCAGCCTTGGCGGCCAGGGGCCATTCGGCGGCGGCCACCGCGCGTTTGAACTTGGCGAACCCGGCAAACTGGATGTGGCCAAAGGCCAGCACCATCACCACGCCCAGCGCGGCCATGATCGACCAGCCCAGCGGCACACTGCCACCTGCCGCCATAAAGGCTTTCATTCCGCTGCCAAACAGATGCCCGCCGGTGGCCAGCAGCACCACGATGGCACCCAGCACCAGCCGGAAAAACCGCTGCCACACCTGCAGCATCAGGCGGGCGCGGACTTGTGCGTCCAGCGCCAGCAGCGCGGCGGGCCGCAGTGCAAACAGCATGAAGGTCATGCCACCCATCCAGACGATGGCGGCGGCGAGGTGGAGAAAGGTGAAGAGAGTGGTCATGCAGGAGTTAAAGAGTTATTTGGTGCGCGAAGGGCCGGGCGGCATGGGCGGCACAAGAGTGGGCGGCGGCTGGTAGGCCTGCATCGGCAAGACCACGCGGGTCAGGGCGACGTCGACCTTTTCAGCGGGCACCACGCCGTCTTTTTCCTTGAGCCGCACGAACAGGCCTTTTCGGCTGATGTGCACATGGTTGACGGTGTGCCGCTCGCCTTCGTAATGCACATCGGCTCCCGGTTTGTACAGGGCCAGCCACAGGGACGGTGCTTCCGGCGCTGCTTCCACTGCTTCGGCAGGCACCGTAGCCACTGCGGTGCTGGTGGGCACGGCAGGGGCTGCCGGTGCTGCAGCGGGTGCTTTGGCAGGTGCCGATGCCGGAGGGGGGCTGTCGAACAGGGAGTCAAAATCGTCGCTCAACTGCGGCTTTCTTTCACATACGAGTGGGGTAGGGGCTGCTGGAATGTGGCCAGCGGGCCGGGTGCAGATGCTTCAATATTTATAGCAAATGATGCAGTCGGCGCGGGCGCAAGCGCTGAATTTAACACGCAAACAGTTCTGCTGCCTTGCGTGGGGGGTTAAACTGCCCACCCCCTTCTTGCCGTCCTGCCCGACGCACCCCCCATGCCCTTTGCCTCCCTGGGACTTGCTCCCGCCTTGCTGCGCGCTGTGCGCGAACAGGGTTTTACCGCGCCCACCGCCATCCAGACCTCGGCCATTCCGGCCATCGTGCGCGGCGCAGATGTGTGGGCCGCCGCGCCCACTGGCTCGGGCAAAACCGCTGCCTTCGCCTTGCCTCTGCTGCAGCGCCTGACCGAGGCCCCGCGCCCCGACGGCAAACGCCGCCCCCGCGTGCTGGTGCTGGTGCCTACGCGCGAGCTGGCGGCCCAGGTGGCCGAGGTTTTCCGGGGCCTGGCCCAGCACCTGCCGCAGCCTTTGAAAATCGCAGTGATCTTTGGCGGCGTGTCCATCAACCCGCAAATGATGGGCTTGCGCGGCGGGGCCGACATCGTGGTCGCCACGCCGGGCCGTTTGCTCGATCTGGTGGACCACAACGCCCTGCAACTCTCCCACGTGGCCGCCCTGGTGCTGGACGAAGCCGACCGCCTGCTCGACCTGGGCTTTGCCGAAGAGCTGACCCGCGTGCTCACGCTGCTGCCCGCCCAGCGGCAAAACCTGCTGTTCTCGGCCACCTTCCCGCCCGCCATCGAGGCGTTGGCCGCCCAGTTGTTGCGCGAGCCGGTGCGCATTGAAATGGCCGCCGAGCCCGTCACCCATACCGCTGCGCCTGCCATTGCCCAGCGCGCCATCGCCGTCGATGCCAGCCGCCGCACCCAACTGCTGCGCCACCTGGTGCAACAAAACAGCTGGAAGCGCGTGCTGGTGTTTGTGGCCACCAAGTTTTCTGCCGAGATCGTGGCCGACAAGCTGCGCAAGGCCGACATCTGGGCCGAACCCTTCCACGGTCAGCTCAGCCAGGGCAAACGCACCCAGGTGCTGGACGACTTCAAGGCCGGGCGCGTGCACGTGGTGGTGGCCACCGACCTGGCCGCGCGCGGCATCGACGTGTCCGAGCTGCCGGTGGTCGTCAACTACGATCTGCCGCGCTCTGCGGTGGATTACGTGCACCGCATTGGCCGCACCGGCCGCGCCGGGCAAAGCGGCGAGGCCTACAGCTTCATCACCGCCGACACCGAAGCCCATTTCGCCCTGATCGAAAAGCGCCAGGGCCTGAGCCTGCCGCGCGAAGAGGTGGTGGGTTTCGAGCCGGTCGAGCTGGCCGTGCCATCCCTGCCCGCGCAGGCCAACGGCGGCATCAAAGGCAAACGGCCCAGCAAGAAAGACAAGTTGCGGGCCGCTGCAGCCGCCGGTTGATCGGACGCTGGATTTATAAGAAATCGGCCTCCAGCGCTTATTCCATAGGCGCAAGCAGCTATCGAATGTAGAGCAAATCCCAGCAGGGTTCGGGTTCAGTCGGCGGTGACTTCCGGGCTGTCCTCGTCGTCCATCGGTTCGCTGTCCATCACCGCAATCTCGGCGTACTGGGTGCCATTGAGCTGGTGGCGGTAGGCGCTGTAGGCATGGCGGGCGGCGGCCTCGTCGTCGCCTTCGTCATCGGCCGTGGCGGCCAGCAGGTGCAGCTTGGCCGCCGCCGCAAAGTGGTGCGCCGCCATGCGGTGGTGGTCGCCCACGGTTTCAAACTCTTCGTCAAAAATTTCGGTCGGCAACTCGATGGCGGGCGTGCTGTGGGATGTCATAGAGGTCTCGCAAAGGTGGCAACGGCGACATGCCGCTGCGCCAGCATCGGTGCGGGGCATGAAGGCTTGATGACAGGGGGCACTTTTGCCAGCTTGATCTTTGTCGCCGGTGAAACCATAATGGTTCCATTTTGGTTGGAGTCACCATGTCCACGACGTTAACGCTGAAAAACATCCCCGATGCCCTGTATGGCCGCCTCAAACAGGCCGCCGATGCCCACCGCCGTAGCTTGAACAGTGAGGTGATCGTGTGCCTGGAAGCGATTTTGAACCCGCAGAAATCACCCGTGGAAGAGCGTCTGGCCCGCGCCCGGCAGTTGCGCCAGGCCTTGCCCACAGGCGCGTTCACCGCCGCAGACATTGCCCAACTGCGCGAAGAGGGCCGTCCGTGATCGTTGTCGATACCAACATTCTGGCCTACCTTTACCTGCCGGGTGACTTTACCGAGCAGGCGGAAGACCTCTTGCGCCAGGATGCAGATTGGGTGGCTCCCGCTCTGTGGCGCAGCGAGTTTCGCAACATCCTGGCGGGCCACCTGCGGCGCGGCACGCTGACGTTTGAGCAGACCTATGCCATCCAGCGTGAGGCCGAAGCCTTGTTGCGCGGACAGGAGTACGAGCTGGATTCGTATGCGGTCTTGGATTTGGTGCGCAACAGTGAGTGCTCTGCCTACGACTGCGAGTTTGTGGCGCTGGCGGTGCAGCTAGGGGTACGGCTTGCGACCATGGACAAGAAGGTGCTGCGGAATTTTCCGGAGTGTACGTTTTCGCTGACAGCACACTGAGCCCAGCGCGGGTTTATCAATACTTCCTCCTGTCTTTATCTTTAAAAATGATAGCTGCTACCGCCCATGGAATGGGCGGTAGCAGCCTAAAACGTGCTTAAACGGCTTTCAACATCCATTCATGCGCCGGGTCGTTTTTAAAAACCCAGAAGCGGTTCGGCCCCGCCATCACGTTCAGGTAGTACAGGTCGTAGCCGTGCGGTGCGGTCACCGGGTGGTAGCCGCGCGGGACCATCACCACGTCGTGGTTCTCCACGGCGCAGGCTTCGTCCAGGCTGCGGTCGTCGGTGTAGACGCGCTGGTAGGCAAAGCCCTGCGGGGGGTTCAGGCGGTGGTAGTAGGTTTCTTCCAGCAGGGTCTCCACCGGCGGCTGCTCGATGTCGTGCTTGTGCGGGGGGTAGCTGCTGGAATGGCTGGCGGGGGTGAGCACTTCCACCACCAAGAGGTGCGCGGCGGTGGGGTCGTCATGGGGCAGCACGTCGCACACGTAGCGGGTGTTGGTGCCCTGGCCGCGCACGCTGCGGCGCATGCTGCTCGGGTCGATCACGCGCACGGCGTGGGGTGTGTCGCCCGCGGGGGCGGTGCACAGGCCTAGCTCGGCATCGGTGTCGGCCCGCACCACCACGGTTTTGCCTCCGGGTACGTAGACGGCGGCGGGCGAGACTTCCTCGAACACGCTGGTGCGGGTGCCCAGTTTTTCGTAGGTTTGGCCGTCCACCGTCACGGTGACGGTGCCGGTGAGCACCACCAGGCAGAGTTCGCGGGTGGCAGTAACGACCGTCTCCGACTCACCGGCGGCCAGGCGCACGGCGCGAAAGCCCACGTGGGTCCAGCCGGCGCGCTCGGGAGTGACGTTGACGATTTCGCGGCCCAAAGGGGCGGCTTTGGCGAGGAGGGGGCTGACCATATCAGGCACTCAACTTGTCAACGATGCCGCGCAGGGTGTCATAGCCCTTTTTCGCGTACTCGTAGCTGGGGGCGACGGCCGGGTCTTGCTCGGCTTCCACCACCAGCCAGCCTTCGTACCCGGCGTTTTTCAGGATGGTGAGCACGGCTTCGAAGTCCACCGCGCCGTCGCCGGGCACGGTGAAGGTGCCGTTGATCACGCCGTTCAAAAAGCTCCAACCGTCGTTGCGGGCCTGGGCAATCACCGGGACGCGCACGTCCTTGCAATGCACGTGGTTGATGCGCTCGATGTGCTTTTTGAGCAGCACGGTGGGATCGACCGCACCGCCGAAATAGGCGTGGCCGGTGTCGAACAGCAGGAAGACTTTGGCCGGGTCGGTCAGGGACATCAGTTTGTCGATGTCGGCGGGGGACTCGACGTAGGCACCCATGTGGTGGTGGTAGGCCAGCTGGATGCCGTAGGTGGCGATGAGGTGCGCGCCAAAGGCGTTGAGGCGCTCGGCGTAGGCCTGCCACTGGGCTTCGGAGGTGAAGCGGGGGCGCTTGGAGACAGGCACGTCGATCTGGCCCTGGATGGTGTCGGCACATTCGCCGTAGACCACCACTTTCACGCCGTTGTATTGCAGCTTGGACATGTGGGCCTTGCAGCGCTCGAACTCGGCTTCCACGGTGTCATTGCCCAAAAAGCCGGAGTACCAGCCGGAGACGCAGGCCACGCCGAACTCGTCCAGCTTGGCTTTCAGGCCGGGGCCGTCCTTGGGGAATTTGTTGCCCAGCTCGAAGCCTTCGTAGCCGATTTCCTTGCCTTCACTCAAAGCGGTTTCCAGCAGGGTTTCGCCGCCCAGCGAGGGCAGGTCGTCGTTCATCCAGCTGATGGGGTTGATGCCTATGCGTACGTTCCAGGTCATGTTGCTTCTCTTTAAGTTAAATGCGTTGTTCAAGTTTGGCGGCGGTGTAGCGTTCGAAGGCTTCGTTGACTTCGGCGCGCTCGGAGACGGCGGGAATCGCCACCTCCCACCAGCAGCCGCCTTCGGCCGTGGTGCGGTGGTGGGTGGTGTCGATCACCACCACCTGGGTCTTGGTGGCGGCGCGGGCGGCGACCATGGCGACCTTCAGCTCGGCCAGGTCTTTGACGTGCACGGCATCTGCGCCCATGCTGCGGCCATGCATGGCAAAGTCGATCTGGCTGCTGCCACCCTCGTAAGCGCAGGTGTCCAGCATGTTGTTGAAGCTGGGTGTGCCGCTGGCGCGCTGCAGGCGGTCGATGCAGCCGTAGCCCCGGTTGTCCAGAATCACCACAATCAGCTTTTTGCCCAGCAGCACCGAGGTAGCCAGCTCGGAATTCATCATCATGTAGGAGCCGTCGCCCACCATGACGATGACCTCCTGGTCGGGCCGGGCCATCTTGGCACCCAGGGCACCCGCCACTTCGTAGCCCATGCACGAGTAGCCATATTCCACGTGGTAGTTGCCGGGCCGGGTGGCGCGCCAGAGCTTGTGCAGCTCGGCGGGCAGGGTGCCTGCGGCGCAGACCACCACGTCGCGCACGTCGCTGTTGTCTACCGAGTCGCGCACGGTGCCGATGACTTCGGCGTCGTAGGGCAGCACGTCTTTGGGCACGGCGGTGGTGAGTTCGGTCACGCGGGCCACCCAGCCTGCGGCCAGGGTGCGGGCGCGGGTGGTCCAGGCGGGGGCGGCCTTCCAGTCGCCCGCAGCGGTGCTGAGCTGGGCCAGGCCCACGCGGGCATCGGCTACCAGGGCGGCTCCATTCCATTTGGTGGCATCGAAGCTTTGCACGTTGAGGCACAGCAGTTTTGCCTTGGCAAACAGCGCGTGCGAGCCGGTGGTGAAGTCTTGCAGGCGCGTGCCCACGGCCAGCACCACGTCGGCTTCGCGGGCCATCTCGTTGGCCGCGGGGCCGCCGTCCACGCCAATGCCGCCCAGGTTCAGCGGGTGGTCCCAGGGCAGGCTGCTCTTGCCGCCGTGCGATTCGACCACCGGGATGCCGTGTTTCTCGGCAAAGGCCCGCAGCGCCTCCCAGGCCTGGCTGTACAGCACGCCGCCACCGGCCACGATGAGCGGCTGTTGGGCGGTTTTCAGCAGGGCGGCAGCGGCGGCCAGCTCGCGGGTGTCGGCGGGCGGGCGGCGGAAGTAAATGGTGCCGGGCTGCAGAAAGGTCTCGGGGCAGTCAAAGGCCATGGCCTGCACGTCTTGCGGCAGCGCCAGGCAGACCGGGCCGCAGCTGGCGGGGTCGGTCATCACCTGGATGGCGCGGGGCAGGGCGGTCAGGATTTGCTCGGGCCGGGTGATGCGGTCAAAGAAGCGGGTGACCGGGCGGAAGGTGTCGTTGGCGTTCATGTCGCCATGCTGGAAGTTCTCGATCTGCTGCAGCACCGGGTCGGGAGCGCGGCTGGCAAAGGTGTCGCCCGGCAGCAGCAGTACCGGCAGCCGGTTCACATGGGCCACGGCGGCGGCGGTGACCAGGTTGGTCGCCCCGGGGCCGATGCTGGTGCTGACGGCCATGATGCGCTGGCGGAACTGGGCCTTGGCGTAGGCCACGGCAGCATGGGCCATGCCCTGCTCGTTGTGGGCGCGGTAGGTGGGCAGCGTGGCGCGCTCGGCGTACAGGGCTTCGCCAATACCGGCCACATTGCCGTGGCCGAAGATGGTGAACACGCCCGCGCAGTAGGGCTGGGTGCTGCCGTCGGCCATCTCGACTTGCAGCGCGGCCAGGTGCTTGACCAGCGCCTGGGACATGGTGAGTGTGTGGGTTTTCATAGGGCTGATTTACTGTGCGGATTTGCGGTTGCGCCAAGCGTCTACGAGCGTAACAAAGTTACGGGCGACGGTGTTTTTGAAGCCCGTGTCGTCGATTTCATTTTTGAACCATTGCAGCGAGGCTTCGGCCCAGAGCGTGCGCCCGACCATAAAGCCTTTGACGATGGGGTTGGTGGCCTGGGCAAAGCTGTCGGCCAGCAACTGCAGCGGCTGGTTCAGACCCAGGATCACTGCGCCACGGCAATAGGGGTCGCGTTCGGCCACCAGGGCAGCCAGGTCGGTCCAGCCCTGGGGCTGCATGGGGGCCAGTTTCCACCACTCGGGCTTGACCCCCAGGTTGTAGAAGCGTTTCACGGCGCGCAGCACAGCGGCATCTTCGGTACCGGCAGGCACCATGGCGCGAGGGCAGATGATTTCCAGCAGCAGCTCGTTACCGCTGGCGCGGGTGGCTTCCCACAGTTCCAATACGGTTTGCTCTTGTTCCAGGCGCAGTCCATAGCTGTCGTCCGGGTGGTAGTGCACCAGGCACTTGACCACGTGTTCGGTGGGCCAGTTGATGAGTGCGCTGCCAATGGAGCGGGTGCCGTCAAAACGCAGCGGGCGCGAACCGGGGAGCTCTACCGGGCGGCCCACCCACCAGCCGCGCCCGGTGGCGCTGGCCAGGGCATCGCGGCCATAGTCGCCGCCGTCGATCAGCACGCCCACATGGCCTTGCAGGCTGTGGCTGGCTTCCACCTGCTCGGCGGCTTGTACCAGCAGCTTCTTGAGCGCCGGGACGCGGGCATCGCTGGCACCGGCTTCGCGGGCGATGTCGAAGAACTGGCTGCGGTGGTCGAACGCCAGCACGCACATTTCATTCCAGTCGGGGCGGGCCGCGGTGACGCGGTGCAGGTGGGCGAGCTGCTGGTCGGCATCCACTTTGGGATTGCGGCTGCCGCTGAACCAGTGGTCCAGCTCGGCGGGGGTGGCCATGGCGGCGGAGCAGGCGTGGCGCGACACCACGATGGCCCCGCAGGCATTGGCCACGCGGGTGGATTCGGCCCAGTCTTTGCCCTGCAGCAGGCTGGCCATGAGGCCGGACAGGAAGGAGTCGCCCGCGCCCAGTACGTTCAATACCTCGACCCGCTCGCCCTGGAAGGTGGGGGAGTCGTCAATGTTCGCAGGAATGTCGCCTTCGATCACGGTGCAGCCGTCGGCACCGCGTTTGACCACCAGAGTGGCAGCGCTGAGCTTGCGCACGGCGCGCAGGCAGGCCATCAGGTCGCCCGCGATGCCCCCGGCGATGAAGAATTCTTCTTCGGTGCCCACCAGCAGCTCGAATTCGGGTAACACCTCTTGCAGTTGCTGGGTGACGTGCGCGTCGGCCACGTAGCGGTTTTCGCCTGCGCCGCGGCTGGTCAGGCCCCAGAGTACGGGGCGGTAGTCGATGTCCAGCACGCGGGTCACACCGTGCTTTTTGGCGTAGGCCAGGGCAGCCAGGGATGCGCTGCGGGTGCCAGGGGTGCTGAGGTGGGTGCCGGTGATGGCCAGGGCGCGGCATTGGGCGATGAAGTCTTCGCTGATTTCATCGGCTTGCACCGCCATGTCGGCGCAGTTTTCGCGCATGAACAGCAGGGGGAAGGTGTCGCGGTCTTTCAGGCCCAGCAGCACCATGCCAGTCAGGCGCTCGGGGTCGATCTGCACCTGGCTAGTGTCGCAGCCTTCTTGTTGCAGGGTTTCGGTCAAGAAACGGCCCATTTGCTCGTTGCCCACGCGGGACAGCATGGCGCTTTTGAGCCCTAAGCGGGCCACGCCAAACGCCAGGTTGGCCGAGCTGCCGCCCAGGTACATGGCCATGCTGCGAGCGTCTTCCAGGCGGCTGCCGAATTGTTGGGCGTACAGATCCACTGCCAGGCGGCCCAGGCAGGCGAGGTCGATACGGCGACCAGAGGGGAAGTTCAGTTGGCTCATCGAGGTACGGTGTTATGCAGAAAAAGGGTTCCCGTGGGATGCGGGAAGACGGGGTGCACGGCACGGAGCTGTGGCAGGTGTGGCGACTATAAATTGTAGAGAAATATTTTTCTCTAAGTGTAATCACTTAGAAATTTATTTTCTATTTTGGAGATTTTTGAGTACAGTACAGCTCGTGGTCAAGGGCATTTCTCTGTGCCCTGGCCTCACCTAACCAAACGGTACAACACCCCGCCGTTTACTAAAAACTCTGGAGACGCATCCTATGAAAAACCTACAAAAGCTAGTCATTGCCGCAGCCGTGTCGACCACCTTGCTGGCGCCTTTGGCGGCACACGCTCAAAAGGTAGGCTTGGCCATGGCCCAGCTGGATACCTTTCTGACGATTCTGAAAGACGGCGTGGTCGATGCCGGTAAAAAGTCGGGTGCCACGGTGCAAGTGGAAGATGCCCAGAACGATGTGGGCAAACAGCTCAGCCAGATCCAGAACCTGATCGCCCAGAAGGTCGATGCCATCATCGTCAACCCGGTGGATACCGATGTCACCCCCAAGATCACCAAGATGGTGACCGATGCCAAGATCCCCTTGGTCTATGTGAACCGCAAGCCGGTGGACTTTGCCAAGCTGCCTGCAGGCGTGGCGTTTGTGGCATCGGACGAAGTGGTCTCCGGCACCGTGCAAACCCAGGAAGTCTGCCGTTTGCTCAAGGGCAAGGGCGATATCGTGGTGCTGATGGGCGAGCTGTCCAACGAAGCCGCCCGCACCCGCACCAAGGACATTGAAGACGTGCTGGCCACCCCTGCCTGCAGCGGCATCAAGATTCTGGACAAGCGCGAAGGCAAGTGGGACCGTACCCAGGGCCAGGACATCACCACCAACTGGCTGTCCACCGGCATGAAGTTTGACGCGGTCATCGCCAACAACGACGAAATGGCCATCGGCGCCATCAACGCCATGAAGGCCTCCAAGAAGTGGACCCCCGCTTCCCTGGTGGCCGGTATCGATGCCACCCCGGACGCGCTGGCCTCCATGAAGGCGGGCGATCTGAAGGTCACCGTGTTCCAGAACGCGGCTGGACAAGGCAGCGGCGCCATGGAGGCGGCTTTGAAGCTGTCCAAGAAACAGCCGGTCGAGCGTTTTGTGAATGTGCCGTTTGAGCTGGTCACCCCCGCTAACCTGGCCAAGTACACCGGCAAGAACTAAGCCCTTGCGGATCTGAGGGTGCCCCTTGCCGGGGCACCTTCAGCCCTCACGCCAGGCCGTCCCCTGTATGGGGGAGGCCTTGCGTGAGGGCTTACGACCAGACAAGCCCACCTTCCACCCTTTCATAAAGCCACCCAGGATGTCAGACACCGCCACCCTCGACCGCCCGGCCACCCAGGCAGCTGCCGCGCCTCCGCTGCTGGAGATCCACGGCATTCTCAAAATCTTCCCGGGCGTGGTTGCGCTCAACAACGTGGGCTTCAAGCTGCGTGCGGGCACGGTGCATGCGCTGATGGGCGAGAACGGCGCGGGTAAGTCCACGCTGATGAAGATCATTGCGGGTATCTACATCCCCGACAAGGGCGACATCCGGCTGCGCGGCAAGCCCATCCACATGAAGTCGCCGCTGGATGCGCTGAACCTGGGCATCGCCATGATCCACCAGGAGCTCAACCTCATGCCCTACATGACGGTGGCCGAGAACGTGTGGATCACCCGCGAGCCCAAGAATGCCTTTGGTTTTGTGGACCACGCCGAGCTGTACCGCAAGACCGCCGCGCTGTTCGCCGAGCTGAACATCAAGATCAACCCGCGCGAAGAAATCCAGAACCTGTCGGTGGCCAGCCGCCAGATGGTCGAGATTGCCAAGGCCGTGTCCTGGAATTCCGACGTGCTGATCATGGACGAACCCACCTCGGCTCTCACCGAGACGGAGGTCTCCCACCTGTTCGCCATCATCCGCAGCCTGCGGGCCAAGGGCAAGGGCATCATCTACATCACCCACAAGATGAACGAGCTGTTCGAGATCGCTGACGAGTTCTCGGTGTTCCGCGACGGCCAGTACATTGCCACCCACGCCTCTACCGAGGTGACCCGCGACGACATCATCCGCATGATGGTGGGCCGCGAGATCACCCAGATGTTTCCCAAGATGGAGGTGCCGATTGGCGAGGTGGTGCTGTCGGTGAAAGACCTGTGCGTCGAAGGCATCTTCAAGAACGTGAGCTTCGACATCCGCGCCGGTGAGATCGTCGGCATGGCCGGGCTGGTCGGCTCGGGTCGCTCGAATGTGGCCGAGGCGTTGTTTGGCGTGGTGCCAGCCACCTCGGGCAGCATCAGCATCAAGGGCGTGCCCATCACCATCGACACGCCCACCAAGGCGCTGGCTGCAGGCATGGCCTTTTTGACCGAAGACCGCAAGGAAACCGGCTGCTTTTTAAGCTTGAACATCCAGGAAAACATGGACACGGCGGTGCTGAACCAGCGCTACGTGACCAAGGGCTTTGTGCAAGGCGACCAGCTGGCCAAAGACTGCGCCGAGATGGCCAAACGCCTGCGCGTCAAAACCCCCAGCATGGGCGAGATTATCCAGAACCTGTCGGGTGGCAACCAGCAAAAAGCGCTGGTGGGCCGCTGGCTGCTGACCAACCCGCGCATCCTGATTCTGGACGAGCCCACCCGCGGCATCGACGTGGGGGCCAAGGCCGAAATCCACCGCCTGGTGTCCGAGCTGGCCGGTACCGGCGTGGCGATTTTGATGATCTCGTCGGAGATGCCCGAAGTGCTGGGCATGAGCGACCGCGTCGTGGTGATGCACGGCGGCCAGGTCACCGGCATTCTGGACCGCAAAGATGCCAACCAGGTCTCCGTGATGGACCTGGCAGCCAAGTAAAAAATCTATAGGAAACCTGCACCATGAGCACCCCCACCGTCACCCACGTTGCCCCCGCCGCTGTCAAAGCTCCGTTTAAATTTCCACCCGAGTTCAGCATCTTTCTGGTGCTGATCGGTATCAGCGTCTTCTTTGAAGCTATTGGTTGGTACATGAACGGCCAGAGCTTCATCTTCAACGCCGAGCGCCTGAAAGTCATCATCTTGCAGATGGCGGTGATCGGCATCATCGCCATCGGCGTGAACATGGTCATCATCACCAGCGGCATCGATTTGTCGTCGGGTTCGGTGGTGGCGGCCTCCGCCGTGGTGGCCGCCAGCCTGGCCCAGGTGTCGGACTTTCCGCGCGCTGTGTTCCCGCAACTCACCGACATGCACCCGATCTGGCCGGTGCTGGCCGGGGTGTTCGTGGGCGTGGTGGTGGGCTGGGTGAATGGGGCCTTGATCGCCTACACCGGCATCCCGCCGTTCATCGCCACACTGGGCATGATGGTGGCCGCACGCGGCTTTGCCAAATGGTTCACCGGCGGCATGCCCGTGAGCATGTTGACTCCCGAGTTCGCCTGGATCGGGGAGGGCAGTAATCCGGTGATCATCTTCCTGGTCATTACGGTGATAGCCCACATCGTGTTGCGCTACACCCGCTTCGGCAAGTTCACTTACGCCATCGGTGCCAACCGCCAGGCCGCCCGTGTCTCTGGTATCAATGTGAATCGCCACCTGATCTGGATCTACACCATCGCCGGTTTGCTCAGCGGCGTGGCCGGTACCGTCACCGCCGCCCGCGCCATCTCTGGCCAGTCTGGCATGGGTGTGAGCTACGAGCTGGACGCGATTGCCGCTGTGGTGATCGGCGGCACCTCGCTGGTCGGCGGCCTGGGCCGGGTCACGGGCACCGTCATCGGCATTCTGATTCTGGGCGTGATGATGTCGGGCTTTACCTTCATCCGCATCGATGCCTACTACCAGGAGATGGTCAAGGGCGGCATCATCGTCGCCGCCGTGGTGGCCGACCAGTACCGCAACAAGAAGCGCCGTACCTGAACCTTATGCATGAAATAGGCCTCCCATGCTTATTCCTTAAGCGTGAGAAGCTATAGAAAATATAGCAACCGAGTTTTTCAGTGTTGTCTCCACCCGCCGTACCTGCCAGCCAGGTACGGCGGTTTTTTTTGGAGTCAGGACAGTACGCGTTTAGAACGAATGTTTGATGCCAACATTCAACAAGCTGGTGTTGGTATCGGCCATCGTGCCGCCGGCCACCACGGATGTCAGAACCGTGGCACCGGCTTTGGCGTTGGCAAAGGCCAGCGTGCCGTACAGCGTGGTGCGCTTGGACAGGGCGTATTCGTCGCTGAGGATCAGCGTGGTGGTTTTGTCGGCGCTGTTGTTTTTATCTTTGGCGAAATACGCGGCAACGCCCACGGTGTTGGCGGTGGAGGTTCTCCAGTCCAGGCCTGCACCCAGCACGCCCACCTTGCTGACATCGGCCAGCGTGGTGGCATCTTTGTTGGTGCCGCGCAGGTAGTTCAGCTTGCCGGTGAAGTCGCCCAGGGTATAGCCCGCGCCCAAGGTGTAGATGCTGCTCAGCCGCTCGGAGGTATTCGGTTTGTTGGTGGCCTGGTAGGCCGCCGACAAGGACACCGGGCCTGCGTAAGTCACACCCAGGGAAACCACCGCGCCCTGGGTTTCCGACACGCTGTAGCCGCCCGCAACGCCCACAGGCCCCAATTTGTGGCTATAGCTGATGGCGTTTTGGATGAACACGCCCACGTCATTGTTCTGGTTGCCGCCGGTCGTCAGCACCCCGGAGTTGTAGGCCCATGGATACAGGCCGGAGAAGTTTTCCCGCAGGCCACGCGGATCGGTGGCAGCGAATGCCAGGATGGCCGGGCTGTATTGGTTGCCCAGGGTGAGCGTGCCCCAGTCGGCAGACGACAGGCCGACGTTGGACTGGCGGCGGAACAAGGCGGCGGCACCTGTGGTGGCGTTGCCACCCGCGGCCCCCGTATCGGCTGCGATGTGGCCTTCCAGGTTGAAATGCGCCTTCAGCCCGCCACCCAGGTCTTCCGAACCGCGAAACCCCCAGATGCTGGGCGAAATACCGCCGTTGAACAGCTGGGTCTTGTGGGTGGCGTGGTTCTGCGTCAGCACGCCCAGATCCACATTGCCATACACCGTCACCGAACTCTGTGCCGCCGCCAGGCCGGACACCAGGCCCACGGCCGCCGTCGCTATCAGTCGTTTTTTCATCATTGTCTCGTTTCGTGTTGTGTGAAAGCAGCGGTTTGCTGCGGTACACGAAAGGGCAATTAGCATGCCTGTGCGTCGGGATGGCTATGCGAGGCGGGCGTTCCGGCTGGGCTTTCTCAAGAAAGACCTTCGCTTTTCAGTCCCACCAGAGCGGACCAGAAAGCCCTCGGACGCGCTACACATTTTTCAAAGTGCTGCATTCTTGCGCAGTGCTGCCCAAAAATCGAACAATGTCACGGCGGCTTTGGAGGCGAAGCGCTGGATATGAGACGCGTCGCATGAACCGTCTCGTATCACACCGGAAAACAAAAAAGCCTGCTACCGATGCGGTAGCAGGCTTCTGTGTGCCCATAAGGCTTAAAAGTGGTGGGTCCTGACAGATTCGAACTGTCGACCTACGGATTAAGAGTCCGCTGCTCTACCAACTGAGCTAAGAACCCACTTTTAAAACTGGTGCCGGTGCAGTAGATATTTCCACTGTGGCAAGCCCGCTATTATGCACTAAATCACGGTGTTTTTAGAAGCTCTTGTTGGGCTTGTGGCGTGCAAGTGGATGAAATTCTGTGCATTGCTACTATTTTAATAGCTTGTCACGCTTGGCAGATAAGCACGAGAGGCTGTTTTTATGCAAAATTTTGCCACGCCATTGTCCAAGGACTGTCTTGGGGCCGTGCGGAGCTTGGGCCACAATGCGCTGACAGCGTGGGCCCGGGGTGGGCGCACGGGGCCGTGGACCACAGAGAGGCGCTATGGGTGAGATTTTGGGCACGTACGCAAGCGTGGATGCGTCTGCGGTGGGGCCGCGCATCAGTACGGTGGGGCATGCGGCGCTGGACCATTGTTTTGACATTGCAGCGTTTCCGCAGCAGCCAACCAAAACCCCGGCCCAGCAGTACCGCATGGTGTCGGGCGGCATGGCGGCCAATGCCGCGATTGCGGCAACCCGCCTGGGTGCGCGTGTGGGGTTGTTCGGGGCGGTGGGCGATGACGAGGCGGGGCAGTTTCTGGCGCGGCGGGTGCACAGCCTGGGCGTAGATTGTTCCGGGTTGCAGCGGGTGCCGGGGGGCACGTCGTCTATTTCGGCGGTGGTGATCGATGCGCACGGCGAGCGGCAAATCTTCAACTGCCGGGGCGATGCGCTGCGCAAGGCGCTGCCCATGGACGTGTCGGGCCTGCAGGGGTCGGACGTGGTGATGGTCGATCCGCGCTGGATGGCCGGAGCCCTGGCAGCCCTGCACTGGACGCGGGCCAACGGCGTGCTCAGTGTGCTGGACGGCGACCTGTCCCCCCAAGCCGACCTGCAGACCCTGAGCGCGCTGGCCGACTGGTCGGTGTTTTCCGAATCCGGCCTGATGGCGTTTGCGCCGGGTCTGTCCATCGAATATGCCTTGCAATCTGCGCTGGATGCCGGTACCCAGGTGGCGGTGGTCACCCTGGGCCCGCGCGGCGTGCGCTGGATGCGGCACGACGGCGTGCTGCATGTGATCGATGCATTTCCAGTGAAGGCGGTGGACACCAATGGCGCGGGCGATGTGTTCCATGCCGCGCTGGCGCTGGCCTTGGCACAAGGGCAGGGTGACCGGGATGCGATCCGCTTTGCAGCGGCGGCCGCCGCGCTGAAGTGCCTGCGCACCGGCGGCGTGGGCAATGGGCCCGACCGCCGCGAGCTGGACGCGTTTTTGGCCGCGCACAGTTGAGCACGTTCAAAATCCCCGAGTCGGTGCTGGTGGTGATCCACACCGCCGCGCTGGACGTGCTGCTGATCCGCCGCGCCGATGCCGACGACTTCTGGCAATCGGTCACCGGCAGCAAAGACACGCCCGACGAAGATCTGCGCGACACCGCCGTGCGCGAGGTGGCCGAAGAAACCGGCATCCAGGTGCTGCCCGGCCAGTTGCGCGACTGGCAGTTGGACAACCTCTACACCATCTACCCCCAGTGGCTGCACCGCTACGCGCCAGGCGTGCGGCACAACCGCGAACATTTGTTCAGCCTGCAGGTGCCCGAGGGCACGCCGGTGGTGCTGAGCCCGCGCGAGCACACGGCTTACATGTGGTTGCCGTACCATGCAGCCGCACGCGCCTGTTTTTCACCCTCTAACGCCGAGGCCATTCTGATGCTTCCTCGCTTTTGCCCATGACCATTCTTCGGGTGGCCACCTACAACATCCACAAAGGCGTACAGGGCCTGGGGCCGACCCGGCGACTGGAAATCCACAACCTGGGCCACGCGGTGGAGCAGCTGGATGCCGACATCGTGTGCCTGCAAGAGGTGCGCAAGCTCAACCGCAGCGAACAAAAATACTTCACCCACTGGCCCGATCTGCCGCAGGCCGATTACCTGGCCCCCGACGGCTATGAGGCGGTGTACCAGACCAATGCCATCACCCGCCACGGCGAGCACGGCAACGCCTTGCTGTCGCGCTGGCCGGTGGTGTGGCACAAGCACGAGGACATGTCAGACCACCGCTTCGAGCAGCGCGGCCTGCTGCATGTGCATGTGCAGGCGCATGGCGTACCCATCCATGTGATCGTGGTGCACCTGGGGCTGATTCCGGCCAGCCGCGCACGCCAGGTACAGCAACTGGCCACCTACATCGCCCGCGATGTGCCGCCCGATGCACCCCTGATCGTGGCGGGCGACTTCAACGACTGGGGCAACCAGATGCGCCTGGCGCTGAACCGCATCCACATGCATGCGTTCGACAAGCCCGGCGTGCGCACCTACCCCTCGCGTCTGCCGCTGGCGCAACTGGACTACGTGTATGCCCGCGGCCTGAAACCGGTGGGGTTGGAAGTACCGCGCGGGCGCATCTGGTGGCGCATGTCGGACCATCTGCCGCTGCTGGCAGAGTTCGAGATGTGAGCCGCATGCCGCGTCTGCGTCCCCGTCTGCGCACAGGCCATGGCATCGAACTGCTGGAAGGCAGCCGCGCGCTTTTTCCCGCCCTGGTCACCGCCATAGACGCGGCCCAGCAGGCGGTGCGGCTGGAAACCTATATCTTTGACTGCACCGGTGCCGGGGCCGAAGTGGCCGAAGCGCTGCTGCGCGCCGCCCAGCGCGGGGTGCAAACTTGTGTGGTCGTCGATGGCCTGGGCACCGGCACGCTGCCCGAGGCATGGCGCAAGCGCCTGGCCGCTGCGGGCGTGCAGTGGCGGGTGTATTCGCCGGTGACGATGCTGGCTTTGCTGCTGCCCACGCGCTGGCGGCGGCTGCACCGCAAGCTGTGCGTGGTGGACAGCAGCGTGGCGTTTTGCGGCGGCATCAACATCCTGGACGACTTCCACGACCCCAACTTTGGTGCCCTGAAAGCCCCGCGCTTCGACTTTGCGGTGCGCATCAGCGGGCCCATCGTGGGGCATATCGACACCACCATGCAGGTGCTGTGGCGGCGGCTGCAAGCCGTGCGCGACCTGCGCCAGCACAAGCTGCAAGAAGCGGTGCAAGTGCTTTTGTCGCCCAAGCTCCGCAGCGTTCCTGCTCCTGAAACCATAGCTGCCGATGCCCCATCCACCAGCGCAGCACTGGTTTTGCGTGACAACCTACGCAGCCGCACCCGGATCGAGCGGGCCTACCTGCGGGCCATCGCCGGGGCCCGGCACGAGATCATCATTGCCAACGCCTACTTCGTGCCCGGCTTTCGTTTGCGCCAGGCGCTGGTGGCTGCTGCCGAACGCGGTGTGCGGGTGCAGTTGCTGCTGCAGGGCCGGTACGAATACTTCATGCAGTACTACGCGGCGCGGCCGGTGTACGGCGTGCTGCTGGGCGCGGGTGTGGAAATCCATGAGTACGCGGCCAGCTTTTTACACGCCAAGGTGGCGGTGGTGGATGGCCACTGGGCCACGGTCGGCTCGTCCAACCTCGACCCCTTGAGCCTGCTGCTGGCGCGCGAAGCCAACGTGGTGGTGGAGGATGCCGCCTTCGCCACAGCGCTGCGCGAGCGCCTGCTGCAGGCCATGGCAGAGGGTGGCCAGGTGATGGACCCGGCCACCTACGCCGCCCGCCCGCTGCGCCAGCGCGGCCTGGAATACGTGGCCATGCTGGTGATGCGGCTGGCGCTGTTGGTGACCGGCAAGCGTTACTGACTGTGCGGGTTTTGCGGGGCTCACCGCGTGAGCCTTTTCTCTGGTTTGGGGTTCACCCTCCTCGGGATAATGAAAATTTAAGTCATTGATTTAGTTGTAAATTTATTTTTTATGCATGCGATTAAGTAACCTAAAGTTACTTTTTCATTGGCGAAATGCAGGTGCTTGCTTCCTATACTTTTCCAGCAACAGACCCCGGTTTTTCGGGCCATCCGGTTTTTTGCTAAGCGATAGGACACCACCATGTTGACACGACGCACCACACTTCTGGGCTTGGGTGCAGGGGCTTTGGCCACCCCCTCGGCCCATTCCGCACTTCTGCCTTCTTTGCAGTTGCTCAAGTACAAGGCCTTGGTACCCGAGATTTTCCAGACCATTCCCCGGCCACCCACTTACACGCCTTGCCTGGTGATTGGTTCGGGTTTTGGCGGGGCCATTTCGGCGCTGCGCCTGGGGCAGGCGGGCCAGCAGGTCACCGTGCTGGAGCGCGGCTCGCAATGGCCCACCGATCCGTGGCGCGATATTTTCAGCAACGACACCTTGCCCGATGGCCGGGCCTTCTGGCACGCCACCAGCGCGAAGATGATTGCCGGTAATACCGCCTATTTCGACCGGTTTGGGGGTGTCATGGATGCCACCGTCTACCCCAATATGACGGTCTGGCGCGGAGCCGCCGTGGGCGGCGGTTCCATGGTCTTTACCGGCTGCATGATCCAGCCCGAGCGGCAGTATTTCGACGCCATCTTTGGCGGCGCAGTCAGCTTTGACGAGATGAACGCCGTCTACTACCCGCGCGTGCGGGCCATGCTGAACCTGAGCACCCTGCCCAGCGACCTGTACAACGCCAACGCCTTTCGGCATTCGCGTACCTGGGATGCGCAGGTGCGTGCGGCCGGGTACACCACGACCTTGAGCGAGTCCATCTTTAACTGGAATGTGGTGCGCGCCGAGACGCAACTGCAAAGCCGGGCCTCGGCCACCGTGGGGCTGAGCAACCACGGCAACAGCAACGGTGCCAAATTCGACCTGAACCAAAACTACCTCAAACAAGCCCAGGAAACCGGCCGTGTGCGCATCTACCCCGGGCACGAGGTGCAGGGCATTGGCTGGGACGGCAGCCGCTACACGGTGGATGTGGTCAAGCGCCACCCCGACGGCACCCAGCTCGACCGCTATGTGCTGACCTGCGACAAGCTGTTCCTGGGCGCGGGCTCCATCGGTACATCGGAGCTGCTGGTGAAGGCCCAGGCCACCGGCAACTTGCGCAACCTCAATGCCGAAGTGGGCAAGGGCTGGGGCACGAATGGCGACACCACCGTGGTGCGCAGCCTGGCGCTCACCGGCGGCATCACCCAGGCATCACCCAGCGCCTCGCGCGTGCACGATGCCGCGTCGGGCCTGCCCATCACCCTGGAGAACTGGTATGTGCCGGGCTTGCCGGTAGACCTGGGCATCATCGGCTCGCTGGGCATGGTGTTCGACCAGACCCACCGGGGCGATTTCCGCTACGACCCCGCCACCGGATCGGTGAAGCTGAACTGGGCGGCCGACGGCAATGACGACGCCATCGCCGTGAGCCGCACCGTCAACAACCGCATCTGCGCGGCCACCGGTGCGATCCCGGGTGTGCCCTTCATCACGCCCGACGTGTCAGGCCGCAACTGGACGGCCCACCCCCTGGGCGGCGCGGTGCTCAACAAAGCTACCGACGGCTATGGCCGGGTGGTGGGCCACCCCGGTTTGTATGTGGTGGACGGGGCCCTGATTCCCGGCACCACTGGCGCGGTGAACCCGTCGCTCACCATCTCGGCGCTGGCCGAGCGCAACCTGCAGAAAATCATCGCCGAAGGCCGCTGAGCCCGTTCTAAACCAGCTTGAACACCGCCACCGCCTGCGCCAGGCGGTCGGCCTGGTCGCGCAGGCTTTCGGCGGCGGCGGCCGACTGCTCGACCAGGGCGGCGTTTTGCTGGGTCATCTGGTCCAGCTGGCCTACGGTGTTGTTGACCTGGCCGATGCCGTCCGATTGCTCGGCGGCAGCGGCGGTGATCTCGCCGATGGTGTCGCTCACCCGCTTCACCGAGCTGACGATTTCATCCATGGTGCTGCCCGCGTTCTGCACCAGCCGCGAGCCCGATTCCACCTTGTCCACCGACGCGCCAATCAGCGTCTTGATTTCTTTGGCCGCATCTGCGCTGCGCTGGGCCAAGGACCGCACTTCGCTGGCCACTACCGCAAAGCCACGCCCTTGTTCGCCCGCGCGGGCGGCTTCTACCGCAGCGTTCAGCGCCAGGATGTTGGTCTGGAAGGCAATGCCGTCGATCACGCCAATGATGTCGGCAATCTTCTTGGAGCTGTGGTTGATGTCGGTCATGGTGGCCACCACCTCGCCCACAACCGCGCCGCCACGCGCGGCCACGGCGGCGGCAGATGCAGCCAGCTGGTTGGCCTGGCGCGCCGAGTCGGCCGACTGCTGTACCGTGCTGGTGAGCTGCTCCATGCTGCTGGCGGTGCGCTGCAGATTGGTGGCGGTCTGCTCGGTGCGCGCGCTCAAATCCTGGTTGCCGCTGGCGATCTCGGCGCTGGCCGTGCTGATGCTTTCCACGGCAGAGCGCACCTGCGACAGAGCTTGCAGGTAGCGCTGGCGCATGCCTTCCACTTCGTTCACCAGTGCGCCAATTTCGTCGGTGCGCTGGGTGCTGAAGGCGCGGGTCAGGTCGCCCTGCGCCACGGCGGTCACGGCCACCGTCAGCTCGGCCAGCGGCAGGCTTACGGTGCGGCGCACCAGCACATACAGGCCCACGCCCAGCAGCACGGTGGTGGCGGCCAGCAGGCTCCAGATCACGGTCATGTTGCGCCAGTACTCGGCCATGGCCTCGCTCTCGGCCACCTCGGCCACCAGCCAGCCGCTGCCCGATGCCGTCTTGCGCATCACCGCCCAGGTGTCGGTAGGGGGGCTGCCCAGCAGCGTGGCGGCATCGCGCACATAGCCGTCGGGTGCGGCAGACAGGGCGGTCAGGAACGGCTCGGCCTGGGGAAAGGCCTCCAGCACTTTTTTGCCCTTGGCCGTGGGGTGGATGGCAAACTTGGCATCGGCCAGCGGGCCGCGCGCGTCCAGCAGGTAGATGCCACCGGAGGTAAAGAACTTGGAGTCGGTAATCTGCTTGTCCAGCGCTGCCTGCTGCAGCGTGGTGTCGCTGCCTACAAAAAAGATGCCGATGGTGGCCCCGGCTGCGTCCTTGATGGGTTCGTAGCGCGTCATGTAGGGCGTGCCAAACAACACCGCCGGGCCGGTGTAGGTTTGCCCGGCCTGCACCAGCGCGTAGGCCGGGTGGTTGCGGTCCAGCAGGGTGCCCATGGCGCGCGCGCCGTCCTGCTTTTTCAGCGAGGTGGTGATGCGCAGAAAGTCGTCGCCCTTCTTGGCAAACACCGTGGCCACGCCGCCGGTGTCCAGCGTGAACTGGTCTACCGCGCTGAAGTCGTCGTTGACCACTTTGTCGGCGTTGCTCAACTGGCCGGTGGCCGGGTCCAGGCTCAGCGTGGCGCCAAAGCTGTTGCGAAAGCTGCGGAACGCGCGCTGCACCAGCTCGCGGTTGGTGCGGTCGTAGGCGTCGGCCACCGCCGCCACGCTTTGCACCCGTTCGGCCACGGTGCTGACCCGCTGCGCATGGGTGCTGCGGTGCTCGATCACCCCGATCGCCACTGCCACGGCCAGCAGCACCGCCGCCAGGGCCACCAAAGACAGCCAGGCCAGCCGCCGCGCAACGGAGGCGCGGGAACCGGGTGCGGTGGGGGAATGGTCCATAGCGCCGTCCTTGTAAATATTTGTAATAGAGCAGGAAGGACCGCATATTAACCCCCGCAGAGCCGAAGGTGTTTGTGGGTTGCTCTATTTTTTATAGCTTCTCGTGCTCGTCCAATAAGCGCAAGAGGCCGATTTGCTTTAAATCTGCGATGGCCCTGGCGGTTCGTCTTTACGTTGGCGCACCTCGGCAGCCATCACCACCGCCAGCCCGGCCAGCACGCCGCCCAGGCCGATCCACGCGCCCAGCGTGGTCTGCTCGTGCAGCACGGCCACCGCCAGGCCAAAGGCCACCAGCGGCTCGGCCAGCGCCAGCGTCACCGCCGTGGCACTGGCCACCCAGCGCAGCGCGTAGCTGAACAGCAAATACGCCACCCCGGTGGCCACCACGCCCAGGTAGCCGACCACCAGCACGTCGGTGGCCGTGGCGCTGAACGGGCCCGACACGGCCAGCGCCACCGGCACCGCCACCAGCGCTGCCGCGCCAAACACGCACAGCGTCACCGTGGCAGGCGGCGCGGCCCGTACCAGCCCCTGGTTAAGCACCGCATAGGCCGCGTAGCTCAAGCCCGCCGCCAGGCATAGCAGCGTGCCGCGCAGGCTCACCGCATGGTCGGCCCCGCCACCCAGCACCATCAGCGTGCCCCCGGCCACCGCCAGCAGCGTGCCCCCGGCCACCGCCAGCAGCGTGCCCAGCCACCAGGCCGGGCGCGGAATCTGCCGGGTAAACAGCCACTGCAACACGCCCGCCCATACCGGCCCGCTGCCCAGTGCCACGGCGGTGCCAATCGCCACGCCGTTGGCTTTGACCCCGGCAAAAAACGCCAGGTTGTAGCCCGCCACGCACATGCCCGCCAGCAGCACCCGGCCCCAGGGCAGCGCCCGCAGATCGCCCGCCCAGCGGCTGCGCGGCACGGTCAAAAGTCCATAGATGGCGAAGAAGCCCGAGGCCACCACCAGTCGCAGCGCGCCGATCCAGTAGGCCGATAAATGGGGTGGGGCCAGGCTTTGCGCCGTGCCGGTGGTGCCCCACAGCACGGCGGCGGCCAGCACCATCAGGCTGCCGAGAAGGGTTTTGTTTTGCATGCCGCCATGGTGGGGCAGGGCGCGGGGGGAAATGTCGAGAAACTCTCGTGCTGCTCAGCTGCGCAAACTTTTGGCCCCTACGCCCTGGTCGCGCTTCAAGGCATAGGCCAGGGCGCTGGCGCTGCGGTAGCCCACCTGCAGCGCGGCGGTGTCCAGCGGCATGCCACCCTGCACCAGGGCCATCGCCCGCTGCAGCCGCCGCGCGCGCAGATAGCTTTGCGGCGGGCTGTCAGTGAGTTCCAGCAGGCGGGCGTGGAAGCGCTGCGGACTCAGGTGGAACAGCGCGGCCATGCGTGCTGTCGTCCAGGGGGCGTGCAGTTCGGCATCCAG
Organism: uncultured Albidiferax sp.; assembly: GCA_963512605.1. Classification (GTDB taxonomy): domain Bacteria; phylum Pseudomonadota; class Gammaproteobacteria; order Burkholderiales; family Burkholderiaceae_C; genus Rhodoferax_B. Next base: position 161,815 of record CAUPNG010000005.1, read on the forward strand.
CGCCGCATCCAGGGCGGCCAGCGTGATGCTGCGGCGCTGTAAAACCTGCGGGGCCTGCAGCAGGTCGGCCAGCGCCAGAGGATGCATCGCCAAGTCCCGGCGCAGCGGCGGCACGGCAAAGCGTTTGACCCGTTCCAGGCCTGGCTGCGCGGGCACATCCAGCACCCACATGCGGGTGTTGGCCGCGGCCTCAAAGCCGTGCGCCACCCCGGCCGGCACGATCACGCCGCAAGCCGTGTCGGCAAAGCAAGCGCGGCCCCCAATTTCCAGCTCCATGCGGCCCTGCAGGGCAAACATGATCTGCACGTGGTCGTGCGCGTGGGCCTGGTGCTCACCGCTGTAGCGGCGCATGTCCCAGTGGAGATTGAGGGCGCGGGGGGTAGAGTGCATCAAATTTAGGAGCTGCTCGTGCTGATGGAATAAGCGCTGGAGGCCTATTTGGCTATGATTTTGCCTGCAACGCCCACAGCACATTTTCCGCCGTCGCCGGAGCCGCCAGTTGCACTACCGCCCCGTCGCCACGCGCCGAGGCAATCGCCTCCTTCAGCGCCTCGAATACGCTGATCGCCAGCATGAAGGGCGGCTCGCCCACGGCCTTGCTGCCGCCCACGTTGTCCTCGCGGTTGGGTTGCTCCCACAGGTCGACCTTGAAGTGGGCGGGGATGTCGCCGGTCGCGGGGATTTTGTAGGTGCTGGGGGCGTGGGTGCTCAGATATCCCTTGGCGTTCCACACCAGTTGCTCGGTGGTCAGCCAGCCCATGCCCTGGATGAAGCCGCCTTCGACCTGGCCGATGTCGATGGCCGGGTTGATGCTGGTGCCTGCGTCATACAGGATGTCGATTTTCAGCACGCGGCTTTCGCCGGTGAGGGTGTCGATGGCCACCTCGGTGCAGGCGGCGCCGTAGGCAAAGTAGTAGAACGGGCGGCCGGTCAGCGTGGCCTTGTCGTAGTGGATTTTGGGCGTGCGGTAAAAGCCGTCGCTCCACAGCTGGATGCGGTTGGCGTAGGCCTGCTGCACCACGGCGGTGAACGGGCGGCTGGTGCTGGGGGTGATGACCTGGCCGTCTTTGAAGCGCACCGCACCGGCACCGCAGTTGTCCAGCCCCGCCGCAAACGCGGCCAGGTTGTCGCGCACGTTGCGGGCAGCGTACTGGGCGGCGCGGCCATTCAGGTCGGTGCCGCTGCTGGCCGCCGTGGCCGAGGCGTTGGGCACCTTGCTGGTGTCGGCCGCCGTGGCCAGCACGCTGGTGAAGGGGACGCCCAGTTCGTCGGCCACGATCTGCGCCACCTTGGTGTTCAGGCCCTGGCCCATCTCGGTGCCGCCGTGGTTGACCTGCACGCTGCCGTCGGTGTAGACGTGGACGAGAGCTCCTGCCTGGTTGAACAGCGTGGCGGTGAACGAGATGCCGAACTTCACCGGCGTGATGCTGATGCCGCGCTGGATGACCGGGTTGGCCGCGTTCCATGCCGCAATCGCCTGCCTGCGCTCTAGGTAGCCCGAAGTCTGCTCTATTTTTGAGAGCATGGGGTGCAGGATGTTGTCTTCCACCTGCATCTGGTAGTGGGTGACGTTGCGCGTGGCGTTGGGTGTGTCGGCCGCGTCGTACAGGTTGTGGCGGCGCACGGCCAGCGGGTCCAGCTTCAATTGCCGGGCGATTTCGCCCAGGATGGTTTCGATGACGATCACGCCCTGCGGCCCGCCGAAGCCGCGGAAGGCGGTATGGCTCTGGGTGTGGGTTTTGACGCGGTAGGAGGCGATGTCTACATCGGCCAGAAAATAGGCGTTGTCGGCATGGAACACGGCGCGGTCGGCCACCGGGCCGCTGAGGTCGGCGCTGAAGCCGCAGTTGGCCAGCATGGTGAGTTGCAGGCCGCAGATGAGGCCCGCGTCGTCATAGCCCACGGTGTAGTCGTAGGCGAAGGGGTGGCGCTTGCCGGTGACCATGAAGTCGTCGTCGCGGTCAAAGCGCAGTTTGACGGGGCGGTGCAATTTTTTCGCCGCCACGGCGGCCCACACGGCCAGGTGCCCGGCCTGGGTTTCCTTGCCGCCAAAACCGCCACCCATGCGGCGGCATTCGACGCGCACGGTGTTGTTGCCAATGGCCAGCGCGTGCGATACCCAGTGCTGTACTTCACCGGGGTGCTGGGTGCTGGAGTAGACCAGCCATTGGCCCTGCTCTTGCGGCAGCACGTAGGCGATCTGGCCTTCCAGGTAAAAGTGCTCTTGCCCGCCCACTTCCAGTTGGCCGCTGAGCCGGTGTGGGGCACTGGCCAACGCCGCAGCCGCATCGCCCCGGCGCACGAAGACGGGCGGCAGCACATAACTTTGCGCGGCATGGGCTTCGCGCACGTCGAGGAAGGCGGGCAGGGCTTCGATGTCCAGTTTCACGGCACGGGCAGCGGCGCGGGCCTGCATCACGGTGTCGGCCACCACCACGCCGATGACCTGGCCGATGTGCTGCACCCGGTCGCTGGCAAAGATGGGTTCGTCGTGCGAGAAAGCGGCCAGCACGGTGTCACCGGGGATGTCACTGCACAGCACCACCGCGTGCACGCCGGGCATGGCCAGCGCGGCGGCGGTGTCCACGTTTTTTAAAAGGCCGTGGGCCACGGTGGACAGGATGGGCGCGGCCTGCAGGGTGCCGCGTACTTCGGGCATGTCGTCCACGTACTGCGCCGCGCCCGCCACCTGGGCGCGGGCGCTCTCGTGGGGCTGGCTGCTGCCGATGCTGGGCAGCGCAATGCTGAGTTTGTCGGGGGCGTTCATGCGCAGGCCTCCACGTCGAAAGTGGCAAGGTTGATCTGGGTCTGCCCCTGGCTTTCCAGCCAGAAGCGCTGCAGCAAATTGCCCATCACTTCGCTGCGGTAAGCGGCGCTGGCCCGCATGTCGGAGATGGGCTGGAACTCGGCGCGCAGGGCGGCTGCGGCGGCGTGCGCTGTGGCCAAGGTCCACGGTTGGCCGACCAGTGCGGCCTGGGTTTGCACGGCGCGCACCGGAGTGGCTGCTACGCCGCCTACGCCGATGGAGGCGGCTGTCACAACCCCGTTGTTTACCGTCAGACTCAGCGCCAGGCAGATGGCGGAGATGTCGTCGTCAAACCGTTTGGAAATCTTGTAAACCCGCATGAACTCGGCCCCCGGATGCGGCACCTTGATCCAAGCCAGCACCTCGTCCGCCGCCATCACGTTGGTGCGATAGCCGGTGTACAAATTCTCCAGCGGCAGCTCGCGCTCCCCACGCTGGCTGGCCAGCACCACACTGGCCCCCAGCGCAATCAGCAGCGGCATCGAGTCGCCGATCGGCGAGCCGTTGGCCACGTTGCCGCCTAGCGTGCCCGAGTTGCGCACCGGCAGTCCGGCGAAGCGGGTGGCAAAGTTGTGCAGTTGCGGGCGGGTGGCGACCAGGGCGGCGAACGCATCGTGCAGGGTCACGGCGGCACCGATCTGCAGGCCATCGGGCGTAGATGCGGTCTGGCGCAATTCATCTACCTGGGTCACGTCGAGCACGCTCTCAAAATGTTTGTGCATCTTGGTCACCCACAGGCCTACGTCGGTGCACCCGGCCACGATCTGGGCCTGGGGGTGGGCGGCGCGCGCGGCCAGCAGGTCGGCCAACGTGCGCGGCAGTTTATAAGCCAAATCGGCCTCTAGCGCTCTATTACTCAGCGCAAGAAGCTCTAATTTTTGTAGCACATCGGCCTCGTCGATGCGCACGGCGGGCAATTGCTCCATGGCCTGCGCGGCATCCAGAATCGGGCGGTAGCCGGTGCAGCGGCACAGGTTGCCCGACAAGGCTTCTTGCGCGTCCGCGCGGCTGATAGATTGCCCCTGGCAGGTGCTGTTCTGGTACATGCCAAACAGACTCATCACAAAACCCGGCGTGCAAAAGCCGCACTGCGAGCCGTGGCACTGCACCATGGCTTCTTGCGCAGGGTGCAGGCTGCCGTCGGCCTGGGCGATGTCTTCCACGGTCCACAGCGCCATCCCGTCGACCGAATGGGCCAGGCGGATGCAGCTGTTGATGGCCTTGTAGCGCAGCGTACCGTTTTCGGGTTCTGCCAACACCACCGTGCAGGCCCCGCAGTCGCCTTCGCCGCAGCCTTCCTTGGTGCCGGTGGTGTTCAGATCTTCGCGCAGCACCTGCAGCAGGGTGCGGTCGGGCGGCACGTTGTGCAGCGTGATGGTCTGGCCGCGCCGCAGAAAGCGCAGGGGTTGGGTCGTCATGGCTCAGGGGTCCTTCTAGGCAAATCGTGTGAAGCGCAGCATGCAATAGTCACACCACCCATTTTGGTGCATTGCAGCACTATCACAACGCTGTTGCCGGTTAGGATACGCGGGGTTTACAGAGTGCGTACAGCCATTGTTCGCAATTTGTATGCGGTTGGCACTGAGCTTGCTGGGGTATCTGCAAAGCTTTCGGGGTCTTGTACAGGTTTGCTATTTAAATGGTAGCTTCTCGTGCTTGTTCCATAAGCGCTAGCACCCCTTTTTATATAAAAATGAGTTCCTCCGAATGGCACCACCCAGACTGCAACTGACGAACATCACCAAGCGCTATCCGGCGGTGGTAGCCAACAGCAACGTGTCGTTGACGGTGCAGCCCGGCGAGGCGCACGCGGTGCTGGGTGAGAACGGCGCGGGTAAGTCCACGCTGATGAAGATCATCTACGGCTCGGTCAAGCCCGACGAAGGCACGGTCATGTTCAACGGCCAGCCGGTGCATATCCGCAACCCGCAGGAGGCGCGGGCATTAGGCATCAGCATGGTGTTCCAGCATTTCAGCCTGTTCGACACCCTGACCGTGGCCGAAAACGTCTGGCTGGGCCTGGACAAGAGCCTGAGCCTGGCCGAGGTGACGCAGCGCATCACCGCCAAGGCCAGCGCCTATGGCCTGGACATCGATCCCAGCCGCCCGGTGCACACCCTGGCCGTGGGCGAGATGCAGCGGGTGGAAATTATCCGTGCGCTGCTCACCAACCCCAAGCTCTTGATTCTGGACGAGCCCACCTCGGTGCTGACCCCGCAGGCGGTGGAGAAGCTGTTTGTGGTGCTGAACCAGTTGGTCTCCGAGGGGTGCAGCATCTTGTACATCAGCCACAAGCTGCACGAAATCCGCGCGCTGTGCACCGCCTGCACCGTGCTGCGCGGCGGCACGGTCACCGGGGTGTGCAACCCGGCGAATGAAACCAATGCCTCGCTGAGCCGTTTGATGATCGGGGCCGAGCCGCCCGCCTTGCAACACCGCACGGTCAAAACCGGGGCCATGGTGCTGCAGGTGCAGGCGCTGCAACTGGCGCGCGAAGACCAGTTTGGTGTGGAGCTGGAAGGCATTTCCCTGCAGGTCAAGGCGGGCGAGGTGGTGGGCATTGCGGGCGTGTCGGGCAACGGCCAGCGCGAGCTGCTGTATGCGCTGTCGGGCGAAGACACGCGCTGCGCTGCCAACATGGTGCAGGTGGCGGGCCAGCCCGCTGGCAAGCTGGGGCCGCAGCAGCGGCGTGCGCTGGGCCTGCATTTTGTGCCCGAGGAACGGCTGGGCCGGGGTGCCGTGCCCACGCTGGGCCTGGCGCACAACCTGATGCTCACGCGCTCAGATGCCATCACCTCCAGCGGCTGGATCAAGCTGGGTGTGCTGCAAACCCAGGCGCAAAGCATCATCGACCGCTTCAAGGTCAAAACCGGCGGGCCGAACGCGGCGGCCAAGTCGCTGTCGGGCGGCAACTTGCAAAAATTCATCGTGGGCCGCGAGATCGATGCCAAGCCGAAGCTGCTGATCGTGTCGCAGCCCACCTGGGGCGTGGACGTGGGTGCGTCGGCGCAGATACGCGGCGAGATTCTGGCCCTGCGCGATGCGGGTTGTGCGGTGCTGGTGGTCAGCGAAGAGCTGGACGAATTGTTTGAGATATGCGACCGGCTGCACGTCATTGCCAAGGGGCGGCTGTCGCCCTCGGTGGCGCGTACCGATGCCACCGTGGCACAGATTGGAGAATGGATGAGCGGCTTGTGGAACACCCCCACAGCGACGGTGGAGGCGGCCCATGTTCAAGCTTGAAGCCCGCCCCCAGCCGTCCAAGTTCTGGGGCTACGGCTCGCCCATCCTGGCGCTGCTGGTCACGGTGGTGATCGGTGTGGCCTTGTTTCTGGCTCTGGGCAAAGACCCGGTCAAAGGCCTGCAGGTGTTCTTTTGGGAGCCCATCAAGTCGCCTTACGCACTGGGCGAGTTGATGGTCAAGGCCACGCCGCTGCTGGTGATTGCGCTGGGGCTGGCGGTATGTTTTCGCTCCAACGTGTGGAACATCGGGGCCGAGGGCCAGTACGTGGTGGGGGCGATTTGCGCCAGCGGCGTGGCGCTGCTGGCCGACAAAACCACTGGCGGATGGATCGTGCTGCCGATTCTGCTGGCCGGCGTGCTGGGCGGCATGGTCTGGGGTGGCATTGCGGCGCTGCTGCGCGACAAGTTCAACGCCAGCGAGATTCTGGTCAGCCTGATGCTGGTCTACGTGGCGGTGCAGTTGCTGGGCTTTATGGTCGATGGTCCCTGGAAAGACCCGCAGGGCTACAACTTCCCGCAGACCAAAAACTTCGAGGCCATCACCCGCATCCCCCGCCTGTTTACCGGCTCGCGGGTCAGCATCGGGCTGCTGGTGGCGCTGGTGGGCGTGCTGGTGCTGTGGGTCTACCTGTTTCGCACCCGGGCCGGGTTTGCCCAGCAGGTGGGCGGGCTGGCTCCGGCGGCGGCGCGTTACGCCGGGTTTTCATCGCGCAAGGCGCTGTGGGTGGCGCTGCTGGTGTCGGGCGGCGCGGCCGGGCTGGCCGGTGCGCTGGAGGTGGCCGGGCCGATTGGCCAGCTCACGCTGTACCTGCCTGCGGGCTATGGTTTTGCGGCCATCATCGTGGCCTTTGTAGGGCGGCTGCACCCGGTGGGCATGGTGTTCTCTGCCGTGCTGATGAGCATGTTCTATATCGGCGGTGAGCTGGCGCAGTCGCGCCTGGGTCTGCCCAAATCGCTGACCGGTGTGTTCCAGGGCCTGCTGCTGTTTACGCTGCTGACCTGCGACACCCTGATCGCTTACCGCGTGCGCTGGGTGGCAAAGAGAGGAATCGCTGCATGAAATTTAACTACCGAAACGAGCCTGCCAGGCATCACGAGCGCTTCCAGGGATACCACGGGACTGGCTTTGCCAGACCGTCGGTATCGCCCCCGGTCGGGGGTTGGCGCAGCGCAGCGCAGCCTGGGGGGGAGGGTTAGTTCTATGGAATCGTATGCCTTGTTATTTGCCGCCACGCTGAGTGCGGGCACGGTGCTGGCGCTGGCCGCCCTGGGCCTGCTGGTCAATGAAAAAGCCGGCATCGTCAACCTGGGGGCCGAGGGCATGATGCTGTGCGCCGCCATTGCCGGGTATGCCACGGTGGTCCACACCGGCAGCGACTGGCTGGGCTTTGCCGCGGGCATGGGCGTGGGGGCCCTGCTGGCGGCGCTGTTTGGCGTGCTGGTGATCTGGCTCAACACCAACCAGTACGCCACCGGTCTGGCGCTGAGCCTGTTCGGCGCAGGGTTTTCGGCCTTTGCCGGTATCAGCTACGTGCAGGCCAAGCTGCCTGAGCGCACGCAGTTTGCGGTGCCGGTGCTGGGCGATATTCCGCTGATCGGCCCGGCACTGTTTCGCCAGCACCCGCTGGTGTACGTGGCCATGGCGCTGGTAGCGGGGCTGGTCTGGTTTTTGTTCCGCACCCGCAGCGGGCTGGTGCTGCGCTCGGTGGGCGAGTCGCCCGAGTCGGCCCACGCGCTGGGCTACCCGGTGCGGCGCATCCGCTTCATGGCGGTGGTGGTGGGCGGCGCGCTGTGCGGGTTGTCGGGGGCTTTTATCTCGCTGGCCTACACGCCCTTGTGGGTGGAGGGCATGGTGGCGGGCAAGGGCTGGATCGCCCTGGCGCTGACCACTTTTGCCACCTGGCGGCCCATGCGCGTGCTGCTGGGCGCCTACCTGTTTGGCGGCGTGACCATGCTGCAGTTCCACCTGCAAAGCGTGGGGGTGGAGGTGCCCATCCAACTGCTGAGCATGCTGCCCTACCTGGCCACCATCGTGGTGCTGGCGTTGATCTCACGCAACCCGGTGTGGATCCGTATCAACATGCCCGCGTCGCTGGGGAAACCCTTCTTCCCCAGTTCATAATCTTTTGTATTCAACCGTGTTCTCCTCGCTAACCTCCAGAAAGTGAAATCGCATGACCGACCTGAAGAAACGTACCCTGATCCAACTGGCTGCCGCGTCTGCGGTGGCGGCGGCCCTGGTGGGCTGTGGCAAGAAGGAAGAGCCCGCCCCGGCCCCGGCGGCTGCGCCCGCAGCTTCGGCCCCCGCTGCCGAGGCACCACCTCCCAAGCCCGAGCCGCTGAAGGTTGCGTTTGCCTACGTGGGCCCGGTGGGCGACGGCGGCTGGACCTTTGCGCACGACAATGGCCGCAAGGCGCTGGAAAAGGAAATGGGCGACAAGATCGTCACCAGCTTTGTGGAGAGCGTGCCCGAGTCGGCCGATGCCGAGCGCGTGTTCCGCGACATGGTGGGCCAGGGCAACAAGCTGATTTTCGGCACCACCTTTGGCTACATGGAGTCCATGCTGAAAGTGGCCGCTGACAGCAAGGATGTGAAGTTCGAGCATGCCACCGGCTACAAAAACGCCGACAACATGGCCATCTACGACAGCCGCACCTACGAAGGCGCGTACATGGCCGGTGTGATCGCAGGCAAGATGACCAAGACCAATACGCTGGGTGTGGTCGGCTCCATCCCAATCCCTGAAGTCATCCGCAACATCAACAGCTTCACCCTGGGCGCACAAAGCGTGAACCCGAAGATCAAGACCAAAGTGGTCTGGGTCAACGAATGGTTCAGCCCGCCCAAGGAAACCGAAGCCGCTACTGCGCTGATCAACGGCGGTGCCGACGTGCTGTTCCAGAACACCGATTCTCCCGCCGTGCTGAAAACCGCCGAAGCCAAGGGCAAGCGCGCATTCGGTTGGGATTCGGACATGACCGCCTACGGCCCCAAGGCCCACCTGGCTTCCGCCGTGATCAACTGGGGCCCGTACTACATCAAGGCCACCAAGGACGCGCTGGACGGCAAGTGGGCTGCGGGCAAGAGCTGGTGGGGCGTGAAAGAAGGCGCGATCGACATCGTGTCCATCGCCGAAGATGTGCCTGCCGAAACCAAGACCCAGGTCGAAGAGATCAAAAAAGGCCTGGCCGATGGCAGCTTCGTGATCTGGAAGGGTCCGATCATGGACCAGTCCGGCAAGGTGGTGGTGGCCAAGGACGCGGTCGCCGACGATGCCTTCCTGGGCGGCGTGAACTTCTACGTCAAGGGCGTCGAAGGCAAGATCCCCGGCGGGAAGTAGGCACACCCCCAGGCTGCAGAGCTTCGCTTCTTTCGCCAACCCCCCTCGTATCGGCTTGAAAAGCCGATACGACACGCTGGGGGCAACTGCAGCGGCCTGGCAGAGCCAGTTCCGCGCAGTTCACGAAGGGGCTTCGCTTCGCTTGCCTTTGGGAAGAGTTAGTTCCTTCCTTCAAAAGCCGCTCTTGCTGAGCGGTTTTTTCGTTTGGGCATGGACTTTGCTGATACCTTCACACGATGATTGAAAACACTCTTTGGCACCCGGTGGCGGCCAGCGCGGACTTGGCGGATACGCCGGTGGCCGTGGTTTTGCTGGAGCAAGCCGTGGTGCTGTGGCGCGACGCTGCCGGGGTGGCGCATGCCTGGGCCGACCAGTGCCCGCACCGGGGCGCGCGGCTGTCCTTGGGGCGGGTGTGCGGCGACCGGCTGGAATGCCCGTACCACGGCTGGCAGTTTGCAGCCTCGGGGCAGTGCGTGCTGGTGCCCGCCTTGCCGGCGTTCACCCCGCCCGCCACGCACACGGCGCGCAGGTTTTCGGCCTGCGAGCGCTACGGGCTGGTGTGGGTGCAGCTGGAGGCATCCGATGTGCCGGTGGTGGCCTTTGGTGCCGAGGACGACAGCCGCCTGCGCAAGCTGCTGTGCGGGCCGTATGACGTGGCCACGAGCGCGCCGCGCCTGGTGGAGAACTTTCTGGACATGGCGCACTTTGCCTTTGTGCACGAGGGCTGGCTGGGCACGCGCAGCGCCTCCAGCATCGACGACTACCGTGTCGAAACAACAGCAACCGGCCTGCTGGCCACGCAGTGCAAGGCCTGGCAGCCGCAGTCCAGCGTGCAGGCCACCGGCCCGGCGCAGGTCGAATACACCTACGCGGTGGATGCACCGTACACCGCGGTGCTGACCAAGCTGCCCGACCCGGCCAGCGTGGCCCTGGCCGACTTCCGCGAGGCGATTGGCCTGTTCATCTGCCCCGTGGGGCCGGAGCGCAGCCGCCTCTGGTTTAGACTGGCTTGCAGCGACTGGGTGTCAACGGACGCCACGCTGCAGGCCTTCCAGCACACAATCTTCGAACAAGACCAGCCGGTGCTGGAATCGCAAATCCCCCAGCGCCTGCCGCTGGACCCGCGCGCCGAGCTGCACACCGTGGCCGACAAGGCCTCTGCCGCCTACCGCCGCTATCTGAAACATCTGGGCATTACCTTTGGAGTCTGCTAATGACCACTTTCACCGTACCCGCCATACCGTCTGAGCGCCTGCCCGACCTGCTGCGCGGCATGCCCAAGGCCGAGCTGCACATCCACATCGAAGGCTCGCTGGAGCCCGAGCTGATCTTTGCCCTGGCCCAGCGCAACCAGGTCGCCATTCCCTACGCCAGCGTCGAAGAGCTGCGCAGCGCCTACGCCTTCACCAACCTGCAAAGTTTTCTGGACATCTACTACGCCGGGGCCAGCGTGCTGCTGCAAGAGCAAGACTTCTACGACATGGCGCATGCCTACCTGGCGCGGGCCGCTGCCGACAACATCGCCCACACCGAGATCTTTTTCGACCCGCAAACCCACACCGCACGCGGCGTGGCCATGGAGACTGTCATCCACGGCCTGCACCGTGCCTGCGTGGATGCGCAAAAAATGTGGAGCCTGAGCGCCGTGCTGATCCTGTGCTTTTTGCGCCACCTCAGCGAAGAAGATGCGTTTGCCACCCTGGAGCAGGCCCTGCCGCTGCGCGACAAATTCATCGGCATCGGCCTGGACTCCAGCGAACTCGGCCACCCGCCCGAGAAGTTCGCCCGGGTGTTCGCCCGCTGCCGCGAACTGGGTTTCCGCCTGGTGGCCCACGCAGGCGAGGAGGGCCCACCGGCCTACATCTGGAGTGCGCTGGACGTACTGAAGGTAGAGCGCATCGACCACGGCGTGCAGTCCACCCAAGACCCGCTGCTCATGCAGCGCCTGGCCCGCGACCGCATCCCGCTCACCGTCTGCCCGCTGTCCAACCAGAAGCTCTGCGTGTTCCCCAACCTGGCCGACCACAACCTGGGCGCGCTGCTCGACGCAGGCCTGGTCGCCATGGTCAATTCCGACGACCCGGCCTACTTTGGCGGCTATCTGAACGAAAACCTCACCCAAACCTTCGCCGCCACCGGCCTCACCGCCCAACACGCCTACCAGCTCGCCGCCAACAGCTTCGAAGCCAGTTTCATCCCCGCAGAGCAGAAACAGGCGCTGCTGGGCAGGCTGCAGGCGTACTTTAAGAAATTTGAATGAAATAGGCCATCAGCGCTTATTTAATAAGCGTAAGTAGCTATTGAAACTGTAGCGTTTTCTGCGGGTGCGTGAATAAATGCCGCAGTGCAGCATATTGGTTCTAAGATGGCCCGCAGTGCTTCTTTTGGAAGGTCTGCTTGCCATGGCTGCTGTACATCCCCTCTCGCCCCTGGCTTACCGCCTGATTTGCGCATGGTTGGTGGGGCTGTGGGCCAGTACCTCGCCCGCGCAGGCGATGGACGACGTGACGGCCACCGCGCTCAAAAACTACGGCGGCCGCTACTCCAGCGCCTGCCAGAACCCCGCTGCACCGCGCCTGGCGGTCGGCCCCGGCAGCCTGGTGTTTGCGCAGGGCGGACAGAGCATCACCGGGCGCGAGGTGCTGGCGGCACATTCCTACTTTGGCAACACGGCACCGGCGGGCTTTGTGGTGGCGTTCATCAGCCAGATCAAGGGCAAGGAGCAGATGACGTTTTTGGTCCATGAAGACCCGCGTGGCCGCTACATCGTGATCGAGAACGAAAACAACAAGCTGTCCGCCTATCTGGGCCCGGCCCGCATGGCCGCGCAGTACCGGCGCTGCGATGGCCCGCCCGCCCTGGCGGCACCCGCAGCCACTGTTGCGCCCGGCGCAGCCCCGTTCAGCTACGAGGTGTTTGCCACGCCGCAGTTCAAAAGCCAGTTCGCGCTGATCGCCGCTCCGGTGCGCCAGGTGCCGTGGCTGGCCCGCATGGAGGGGCCGAACAGCCAGGTCGCGCGGGTCAAGGTGGGCAGCAAGGAGTATTTGCGTGCCGACCTGTGCAAGCCGCACGACTGCCACGACTACAACGTGCTGTTTCTCTACGCCCCGCAGCGCAATGTGCTGTACGCCCAGGTGCACCAGAAGGGCCAGGTCACGCTGTTGGGCGACCCGCCCCGCGCCGAGGCTGCTGCTTTGGGCAAACTGTGGACGGCGCAGTTTCGCAGCCCGTGAGTTGCTGGCCAGCGGGGCATTAAAAATAATAGCTGCTCCCGCCGATGGAATAAGCGCTGGAGGCCTAAAAGGCTCTTAATTCAATTGGCACGCTTGGCCAGCAGCGCCCGGCCTACCCGCGAGGCCGAGGCACGGCCCAGTTGGGCGTTTATCCAGTCGCCGCAGTCCACCAGGCGGTCCAGGTCAATGCCGGTGTCTGTGCCCAGTTGGTGCAGCAAATACACCACGTCTTCGGTGGCCACATTGCCAGTGGCCCCCTTGGCATAGGGGCAGCCGCCCAGCCCGCCGACCGAGCTGTCGAAAGCGCGCAGGCCGAACTGGTACGAGGCATACACATTGGCAATCGCCATGCCATAGGTGTCGTGGTAGTGGCCTGCCAACTGGGCCACGGGCACCTGCTGCGCTACCGTCTCCAGCATGCGCAGCACGGAAACGGGTGTGCCCACGCCGATGGTGTCGCCTAGCGATACCTCGTAGCAGCCCATGGCTAGCAGTTGCCCTGCCACATCGGCCACGCGCTGGGGGGCCACATCGCCCTCGTACGGGCAGCCCACCACGCAGGACACGTAGCCGCGCACCCGCACGCCCCGGGCCTGGGCGGCGGCCATCAGCGGGGCAAAGCGGGCCAGGGATTCGGCGATCGAGCAGTTGATGTTCTTTTGCGAAAACGCCTCGGAGGCCGCGGCGAACACCGCCACCTGGTCGGCCCCAGCCTCCACGGCTGCGTTAAAGCCCTGCAGGTTGGGGGTCAGCACCGGGTAGGTCACCCCGGGGCGGCGCAACAAGCCACGCATGATTTCGGCGGAGTCGCCCATCTGCGGCACCCATTTGGGCGACACGAAGGAGGTGGCTTCGATCTCGCGCAGCCCGGCATCGGCCAGGCGCTCGATCAGCTCCAGCTTGGTGGCGGTGGAGACCAGCTGCTTTTCGTTTTGCAGGCCGTCGCGCGGGCCCATCTCGATGATGCGCACAAAGTTGCTCATGGTGCAGCCTCGAAATCCACCAAATCTACCCCATCGCCCACCTGTTCCCCCGCGCTGAAATAGAAGCCCTTGACCAGTCCCTTGGTGGGCGCGTGGATGGTGTGCTCCATCTTCATGGCTTCCAGTACCAGCAGGGGCGTGCCTTTTTCTACCGTGGCACCCACCGCCGCCAGCAGGGCGATCACCTTGCCGGGCATGGGTGCGTGGATGCCGCCGTGGGCATCGTCGCCGCCTTCGCCGTGCAGCATTTCCACCTGGGCCAGCGCCCAGCTTTGGCCTTGGCAGAACACGTGCAGGTGCTCGGCACGCGCCACCACTGTGGCGGTGAGGCGGCGGTCGCCCAATTGCACTTGCTGCACTTGCTGCACTTGGGGTGGGCCGGTGCGGCGGGCCAGCACGGGCTCACCGCCTATGGCGAGTAGCACGCCATCCGTCACCACTTCGGCAGTCACGGCTTGCTCCGTTTCGCCACAGCGCAGGGTGATGGTTTGCTGCGATGTGCCGTTGAGCCGCCAGCCGTCCAGCACGCGCCAGGGCGAGTCGGGTTCCATGGTGGGCAGGGCGGCGGCATCGGTTTGGCTTTGCAGCACGGTCAGCGCGGCCAGTAGCCACACATCGGTGGGCACGGCCTCGGCGACGGCGGGGAACAGGTGCTCCTGCTCGCGCTCGATCAGCGCGGTGTCCAGCTTGGCCTGGGCAAACGAGGGCGTAGTCACCAGGCGCTGCAGGAAGGCCACGTTGTTGGCCACGCCCACGATCTGGTAGTCGGCCAGCGCCTGGCGCATGCGGGCCAGGGCCTGGGTGCGGTCGGCATCCCAGACGATGAGCTTGGCGATCATCGGGTCGTAGTGTGGGGTGATGTCGTCGCCTTGCTCTACCCCGGTATCGATGCGCACATGGGCCGAAGCGGCCGGGGGCAGCAGGTGGCTGAGGCGGCCGGTGGAGGGCAGAAAGCCCTTGTCCGGGTCTTCGGCGTAGATGCGGGCCTCGATGGCGTGGCCGGTCAGCACCAGTTGCTCCTGGGCCAGCGGCAGGGGCTCGCCCGAGGCCACGCGCAGCTGCCATTCCACCAGGTCCAGCCCGGTGATCATCTCGGTCACCGGGTGCTCCACCTGTAGCCGGGTGTTCATCTCCATAAAGTAGAAGGCCCCGTCCTGGTGGGCAATGAACTCCACCGTGCCTGCACCCACATAGCCCACGGCCAGGGCGGCATTCACCGCGGCGGTGCCCATGGCGGCGCGGCGCTCGGGGGTCATGCCAGGGGCGGGGGCTTCTTCCAGCACTTTTTGGTGGCGGCGCTGCACCGAGCAGTCGCGCTCGAACAGGTAGACGCAGTGGCCCAGGCTGTCGCCAAACACCTGGATTTCGATGTGGCGGGGCTGGAGCACGTACTTTTCGATCAGCACATGGTCGTTGCCAAAGGCGTTGATGGCTTCGCGCTTGCACGACACCAGCGAGGCCTCGAAATCGGCCGCTGCGTCCACCCGGCGCATGCCCTTGCCGCCGCCGCCTGCACTGGCTTTGATCAGCACCGGGTAGCCGATTTTTTCGGCCTGGGCGGCCAGAAAGCCGGGGTCCTGGTTGTCGCCGTGGTAGCCGGGGGTCAGGGGCACACCGGCTTTTTCCATCAGGGTCTTGGCCGCAGACTTGCTGCCCATGGCGCGGATGGCCGAGGCGGGCGGGCCGATGAAGACCACACCGGCCTGGGCACAGGCATCGGCAAAGTCGGCGTTTTCGGACAGAAAGCCGTAGCCGGGGTGCACGGCCTGGGCACCGGTTTGCAGCGCGGCGGCCAGGATTTTGTCTGCGACCAGATAGGACTCGCGGGCCGCTGCCGGGCCGATGCACACGGCCTCGTCGGCCAGGCGCACATGGCGGGCGTTGGCATCGGCTTCGGAGTAGACCGCCACGGTGCGAATGCCCATGCGGCGGGCGGTTTTGATCACGCGGCAGGCGATTTCACCCCGATTTGCAATGAGGATTTTGTTAAACACGTGCGTTCTCCATCGGGGTGAAATCGCCTGCGTGCGCTACGCGCACCATGCAATGTAGCTTCGCTGCTGCGCCGCTTCGCGGCTGGTCCCCCCGGTTGGCAATGAGGATTTTGTTAAGCATTTTGTTTTCCTTGGCCAACCCAGGCGGGTGGACGTTTCTCTAGAAAGGCGGCCAGGCCTTCACGGGCTTCAGGCGTGGCGCGCAGGCGGGCGATGCGCTGGGCGGTGTCTTCCACCAGGGCGTCGTCTACTGCGTGGTTGGCGACGGCGCGGATCAGGTCGGTGGCGGCAGCTTGCGCACCCGAGCCACCGGCCTGCAAGGCCTCCAGCAGGGTGTGCACGGTGGCATCCAACGCTTCGGGCGCAGCGACTTCATGCGCCAGGCCCAGGGCCAGGGCGCGCTCGGCGCTGATGCGCTCTGCGGTCTGGAAGTAGCGGTAGGCCTGGCGTTCGCCGATGGCGCGCAACACGTAGGGGCTGATGGCCGCGGGGATGATGCCAAAGCGCACCTCCGAGGTGGCGAACTGTGCCTTGCTGGAAGCCACGCAGATATCGCAGGCGGCAGCCAGGCCCATGCCGCCACCCAGCGCCGCACCGTGCACGCGGGCCAGCGTGGGCGTGGCCATGCAAGAAAGGGTGCGGAACAGCTTGGCCAGTTGGCGTGCATCCTCCACGTTTTTCTCCAGCGTGGCCGCGCCCTGGCGCTGCATCCAGCCCAGGTCGGCCCCGGCCGAAAAGCTTTTGCCCCGGCCCGCCAGCACCACGGCGCGCACGGCGGGGTTGGCATCCAGCGCCAGCAGGGCCTGGGTCAGCTCATGGATCAGGATCTCGTCAAAGGCGTTGTGCACCTCGGGCTTGTTCATCCACAGCCAGGCGGCGCTGCCTTGGTGTTCGATTTCTAGGGTCGTGTAGGACATGGTGGCCTCACATGCGGAAGATGCCGAACTGCGTGGGCTGGATGGGCGCATTCAGCGCGCTGGCCAGCGACAGGCCCAGCACGCGCCGGGTTTGCGCCGGGTCCACCACGCCATCGTCCCACAGCCGGGCGGTGGCGTAGTAGGGGTGGCCTTGCAGCTCGTACTGGGCGCGGATGGGGTCTTTGAAGGCGGTTTCGTCCTCGGCCGACCACTGGCCTCCCTTGGCTTCGATGCCCTCGCGCTTCACGGTAGCGAGCACGCCGGCGGCCTGCTCGCCGCCCATCACGCTGATGCGCGCGTTGGGCCACATCCACAGGAAGCGGGGCGAGTAGGCCCGGCCACACATGCCGTAGTTGCCTGCGCCAAAGCTGCCGCCCACCAGCATGGTGATCTTGGGCACGGCGGCGGTGGCCACGGCGGTGACCATCTTGGCCCCGTCTTTGGCGATGCCGCCGTTCTCGTACTTGCGGCCAATCATGAAGCCGGTGATGTTCTGCAAGAACACCAGCGGGATGCCGCGCTGCGCGCACAGCTCGATGAAGTGCGCGCCCTTTTGGGCCGACTCGGCAAACAGAATGCCGTTGTTGGCGATGATGCCCACCGGCATGCCGTACAGCCGGGCAAAGCCGGTGACCAGGGTGCTGCCATAGCGGGCCTTGAATTCATCAAAGCGCGAGCCGTCCACGGTGCGGGCGATGATTTCGCGCACGTCGTAGGGCTTGCGCGCGTCCAGCGGCACCACGCCGTAGATTTCTGCCGGGTCGTACAGCGGCTCTTCGCTGGACTCCAGCTTCACCGTGAAGGGCTTTTGCCGGTTCAGGTTGGCGACGATGTTGCGGGCGATCAGCAGGGCGTGTTGGTCGTTGTCGGCCAGGTGGTCGGCCACGCCGGAGATGCGGGTGTGCACGTCGCCCCCGCCCAGGTCTTCGGCGGTGACGACCTCGCCGGTGGCGGCTTTCACCAGCGGCGGGCCGCCCAGGAAGATGGTGCCCTGGTTTTTGACGATGATGGTCTCATCGCTCATGGCGGGCATGTACGCGCCGCCTGCGGTGCACGAGCCCATCACCACGGCGATTTGGGCAATGCCCATGGCGCTCATCTGGGCCTGGTTGAAAAAGATGCGGCCAAAGTGGTCGCGGTCGGGAAAGACTTCGTCCTGGCGCGGCAAAAAGGCCCCGCCCGAATCCACCAGGTAGATGCAGGGCAGGTGGTTTTGCATGGCAATTTCTTGCGCGCGCAGGTGTTTTTTGACGGTCAGTGGGTAATAGGTGCCGCCTTTGACGGTGGCATCGTTGGCCACCACCATGCATTCCACGCCGTTCACCCGGCCCACGCCGGTGATCAGCCCGGCGGCGGGGGCTTCGCCGTCGTACATGCCGTAGGCCGCGAGTTGCCCCACTTCCAGGAAGGGCGTGCCGGGGTCGAGCAACTGGGCCACGCGGTCGCGCGGCAGCAGCTTGCCGCGGGCGGTGTGGCGCTGGCGGGCGACCTCACCGCCGCCCAGGGCGGCAACGGCTGCTTTTTCGCGCAGGTCTTGCACCAGGGTGCGCATGGCTTCTGCATTGGCCCGGAAGGCCGGGTCGCGGGGTTGGAGCTGGGATTTCAGGACTTGCATGGCGTACCTTGTCTGGGCCTCACGCCGTCTCGGCAAACAGCTCGCGGCCAATCAGCATGCGGCGGATTTCGCTGGTGCCCGCGCCGATTTCGTACAGCTTGGCATCACGCCACAGGCGGGGCGTGGGGTATTCGTTGATGTAGCCGTTGCCGCCCAGGATCTGGATCGCCTCGCCCGCCATCCAGGTGGCTTTTTCAGCCAGGTACAGGATGGCACCGGCGGCATCCTTGCGCAGCGTGCGGGCGTGGTCGGCCCGGTCGCAGGCCGCAGCCACGGCATAGCCGTAGGCGCGGCAGGCCTGCCAGGTGGTGTACATGTCGGCCAGCTTGCCCTGCATCAGCTGGAATTCGCCGATGCTTTGGCCGAACTGCTTGCGGTCGTGCACATAGGGCACCACCACGTCCATGCAGGCCGCCATGATGCCTAATGGGCCGCCGCACAGCACGGTGCGCTCGTAGTCCAGGCCCGACATCAGCACTTTGACACCCTGGCCCACGCCGCCCAGCACGTTCTCGGCGGGGACTTCACAGTCTTCGAAAAACACCGGGTAGGTGTTGGAGCCGCGCATGCCCATTTTGTCCAGCTTGGTGCCGAAACTCAGGCCTTTAAAGCTTTTTTCGATGATGAAGGCGGTCATGCCCTTGGCACCGGCGTGGATGTCGGTCTTGGCATAGACGATCAGGGTGTCGGCATCGCCGCCATTGGTGATCCACATTTTGGAGCCGTTGAGCACGTAGCGGTCGCCCTTCAGGTCGGCGCGCAGCTTCATGCTGACCACGTCGGAGCCCGCGTTGGGCTCGCTCATGGCCAGGGCACCCACGTGGTCGCCGCTGACCAGCTTGGGCAGGTACTGGTCTTTTTGGGCCTGGGTGCCGTTGCGGTGCAACTGGTTGACGCACAGGTTGGAGTGCGCGCCGTAGCTCAGGCCCACCGAGGCGCTGGCGCGCGAGACTTCTTCCATCGCCACCATGTGGGCCAGGTAGCCCATTTCGGTGCCGCCGTATTCTTCCGACACCGTCATGCCGTGCAGGCCCAGGCTGCCCAGCTTTTTCCACAGATCGGCGGGAAACAGGTTGTCGTGGTCGATGGCGGCGGCGCGCGGGGCAATCTCGGCGGCGGCAAAGCTCTGCACCGTGTCGCGCAGCATGTCGATGGTGTCGCCAAGATTGAATGAAAGCGAAGGCAGGTGGGCCATGGGGGTGTCTCCTCAGATAGTTGCCGCTAGTGTCGGCCTGTGGAGCGGACAATGGTTGCCAATGTGGTTGCAAATCGTGCCAAAGTTGCGTAGCCTTGGGCGCATGCCACCCCGTTCCCTCGCTGCTGCCAGCACATCCCCCCGCGCCGCCACGCCCATCGCCTTTGTGCATGCGGTATTGCTGGCCTACGCGCGCTACGGCCAAGACCCCAGCCCGGCCTTGCAGGCAGCACAAATTACGCCAGCAATGTTGGCCGACCCACAGGCCTGCATCACGGCCGCGCAGATGGAGACGCTGTGCAATGCCGCCATGCGTGCGCTGGACGACGAGGCCCTGGGCTGGTTCTCCCGCAAGCTGCCCTGGGGCAGCTACGGCATGCTGTGCCGGGCCTCGCTGGGCGCACCCAGCCTGGAGGTGGCCATCAAACGCTGGTGCCGCCACCACCGCTTGCTGACGGGCGACCTAGAGTTGTCGCTGCGCATTGACGGCGATGAGGCTGTGGTCACGCTGGCGGAACAGCGGGAATTTGGAGCCCTGCGTGAGTTTTGCCTGGTGACTAGCCTGCGCTACCTGCACGGCTATGCCTGCTGGGCCATCGATTCGCGCATTCCGCTGCGCGGGGTGGCGTTTCCCTTCCCCGCGCCCGCGCATGGGCAGGTGTACCCGCTGATTTTTCCGGGGCCTACGGTGTTCAACGCGCCGCAGGCGGGCTTTCGCTTTGATGCCCGCTACCTGGGCCTGGCCCTGCGCCGCGACGAATCGGCCCTGCAAACCATGCTGGAGCGGGCGCTGCCCCTGACGGTGCTGCAGTACCGGCACGACCGGTTGTTGCAACAAAGCGTGCGCGCGCTGCTGCGTACCCGTTCGGGCGAACTGCGCAATGCCGAGGCCCTGGCCATGGCGCTGGGTGTGTCCACCCGCAGCCTGCACCGGCAATTGCAGCTGGAGGGCGTGTCGCTGCAGGCTCTGCGCGACGAGGTACGCCGCGAAGTCGCCCTGGATCTGCTGCGCCGCACCGACTGGCCGGTGAAGCAGATTGCGCACACGGTGGGTTTTTTGAACGAGAAGAGCTTTTCGCGGGCTTTCAAGACCTGGACCGGGCTTGCGCCCAGCGAGATGCGTTGAAATTTAGGCTGCTGCTGTAGCCTTGGCCAGCATCTGCTGGCCTACACGCCGAAACTCCGGGAGGCCCGACTCCAGCAGCACCGTGCCCACCTTCTGCAGGTAGGCCGGGGTGGCGGTCAGCGGCACCTTGTTCAGCCATTCCAGCGCTTCCGGCAGCCGCCCGCGTGCGGCCAGCATGCCCGCATAGTTGAACTGGCCGCGAAAGTCGCCGCCCTGGGCACCTTCCTGGTAGCAAAAGAAGGCAGCCTCCACGTCTTTCTCTACCACCAGCCCGTCCTCGTAGTAGCGGCCGATCTTGGTCATGGACTTGGCGTGGCCCAGATCGGCGGCCTGTCGGTAGAGTGCCAGCGCGGCGGCGTGGTCTTGCGGCACGCTTTTGCCCTCGGCGAGCTGGTTGGCCAGGTTGTACAGGCCGGCATCCAGGCCCAGGCTGGCGGCTTTTTTGTACCAGGCCACGGCGGCAAACAGGTCGATGGGCGCGCCCCAGCCGTTTTCCAGGCATCGCCCCGCCATGTTCATGCCCATGGCGTGGCTTTGTGCTGCGGCTTGCAGAAACCATTGCAGGGCCTGGGCGGGGTTGCGCTCCATGCCGTGGCCGTCCAGCAGCCACTGGCCCAGCACGGCTTGCGCGTCGGCATTGCCCTGGGCGGCGGCGGTTTGCACCCAGGGCAGGGCCTGTGCGGGCGGGCTGGCCAGCACGGCGGTCCATTCGGCTTGGGTGGGGGAGGAGGAAATCGGGGGCAGGGCGGTCATGGGCAGTACAGATGAGGCAGATGAGAATTGGTCCGAATTATGCGTAAGCTATGGTCCTATGAAAGCTTACCGCGCCGCCATCCTCCGTTTTGCCCCCGACCACTCGGCTATTTTTGAAGAAGATGGCCTGCTGGTGACCGGTCCTGATGCGTCGGGCATCCGGCGGGTGCAGGCCGTGGGGCCGTACCGCAGCCTGGGACCCAAATACCCTGGCCTGCCGGTGGAGCACCTGCCGGGCCGCATCCTGGCACCGGGTTTTGTGGATATGCACATCCACTACCCGCAGACCGACATCATCGGCGCGCCCGCCGACGGCCTGCTACCCTGGCTGGAGAACTACACTTTTCCTGCAGAAAAACAATTCTCAGCGCCCGATCATGCTGCGGAAGTAGCTAGTTTTTTTATAGCGGAGCTGTTGCGTAACGGCGTTACTACGGCGCTGGCCTTTGCCACCTCGCACCCGGCCTCCGTCAACGCCTTGTTTGCCGAGGCGCAAAAAAACCACATGCGCCTGATCACCGGCAAGGTGCTGCAAGACCAGAACTCGCCCGACGGCGTGCGCGATGACACCGAGCAAAGCCTGCTCGACACCGAGGCGCTGATCCAGCGCTGGCACGGCGTGGACCGCCTGGGCTACGCCATCACCCCGCGCTTTGTGCCCACCAGCACGCCTGCCCAGTTGCGCGGCGCGGGTGAGCTCGCCGCCAAGTACCCCGATGTGTGGGTGCAGTCCCACGTGGCCGAAAACCTGGGCGAGATCGCCTGGGTGCGCGATCTCTACCCCGACGCGCGCAGCTACCTCAGCGTGTACCAGGACTTTGGCCTGCTGCGCCCGCGCGCCGTGTACGCCCACTGCATCCATTTCGACGATATCGACCGCGCCCTGATGCGCGACAGTGGCACCGTGGCCGCCATCAGCCCGACCAGCAACCTGTTTTTGGGCAGCGGCTTTTTTGACTACGAGGGTGCCGACCGCATCGGCTTTGGCTACGGCCTGGCCAGCGATGTGGGCGGCGGCACCAGCTTCAGCCCCTTCCACACCATGCGCGCGGCCTACTACGTGGGGCGCACCAGCGTGGAAGGTCTCCAAACCAAACCCGGCCTGTCCCTCAGCCCGCAAAATCTGTGGTGGCAGCACACGGCGGGTGCAGCACAGGCGCTGGGCCTGGGCGGCGTGGTGGGCAACCTGGCGGTGGGCTGCGAGGCCGACTTTCTGGTGCTCAACCCGCAGGCCACGCCCTTGCTGGCGCGCAAGACGGCGCAGGCGCAGAGCCTGGACGAGCTGTTGTTTGGCCTGATCATCCTGGCCGACGACCGGGCCGTTGAGCGTACGGTGATATCCCAAGCCAAATAGACCGTTAGCGCATGTAACGCATGTGCATATAGCTATTACTTTGGTAGCGATGGGGTGTCTGCGCGGTACAATCGTGGCCAACCTCAGAGACTGCCCAATGACTATCAAAAGCGACAAGTGGATTCGCCGCATGGCCGAGCAAACCGGGATGATCGAGCCGTTTGAGCCCGGCCAGATCCGCGAACGCGACGGCAACAAAATCATCAGCTACGGCACCAGCAGCTATGGCTACGACATCCGCTGCGCGCCCGAATTCAAGGTTTTCACCAACATCCACAGCACCGTGGTGGACCCCAAGAACTTCGACGAAAAGAGCTTTGTCGATTTCTCGGGCGACAGCTGCATCATCCCGCCCAACAGCTTTGCGCTGGCCCGCACGGTCGAGTACTTCCGTATTCCGCGCAATGTGCTGACCATTTGCCTGGGCAAAAGCACCTACGCCCGCTGCGGCATCATCGTCAACGTGACCCCATTCGAGCCCGAGTGGGAAGGCTACGTGACCCTGGAGTTCAGCAACACCACGCCGCTGCCCGCCAAGATCTACGCCGGAGAGGGCTGCGCCCAGGTGCTGTTCTTTGAGAGCGACGAGGTCTGCGAGGTCAGCTACAAAGACCGCGGCGGCAAATACCAGGGCCAGGTGGGCGTGACCCTGCCGCGCGCGTAAGCCGGGACTAGCCTTGCCCAGGGCCTGATTCTTGCAACTGCGCAGGGCGACTTCAAGGAAATACCATGTGCCAAATGCTCGCCATGAACTGCAACAGTAGCGCCAGCATCAACTTTTCGTTTGCCGGGTTTTCGGCCCGCGGCGGACACACCGGTGAGCATGCCGACGGCTGGGGCATTGCCTTCCACGAGCGCACCGGCTGCAGGGTATTCATCGACGACGGACGGGCCAGCGACTCGGCCCTGGCCGACTTTGTGCGCAGCTACCCGATCAAATCCAAGTCGGTGCTGGCGCACATCCGCAAGGCCACCCAGGGCGCGGTGACTTTGTCCAACTGCCACCCGTTCCAGCGCGAATGGCTGGGCCAGCACTGGGTGTTTTGCCACAACGGCGATCTCAAAAACTACCACCCCAACCTGCGCGGCAACTACCTGCCGGTGGGCACCACCGACAGCGAAAAAGCCTTTTGTTGGATGCTGCAGGAGCTGCGCAGCGCGTTTCGCGGCGCCTGTCCACCCACCTGGAAGCAGGTGGCCCCGGTGTTGGCCGAGCTATCGCGCCGCATTGCCAGCCACGGCACGTTCAACTTCTTGCTGTCCAACGGCGAGGCCATGTACGCGCATTGCTCCACCCAGCTCAGTTGGGTGTCGCGCCAGCACCCGTTCCAGACCGCCCGCTTGATCGACTGCGATATGACGCTGGACTTGCGCCAGGCCAACAGCGAAAGCGACCGCATGGTGCTGGTGGCCACCGAGCCCCTGACCGCCGACGAGCCCTGGGACCGCTTTGCCCCGGGCGAGCTCAAGGTGTTTGTCGAAGGTGCCCAGGTCTGGAGCAGCACCAGCCTGCCACCCAAGCCCGTCAAGCCTGCAAAAATCGCCCGGACCGTGCAATCCAAGCCCGTCGCCGTGCGCGCCAGCCTGGGGGCTCCCGCGTGAGTGCTGCCGCGGGGGAGGGCAATCGCCGGGTGCTGGATGTGCAGCGCTTAAGCGTGCGGTTTGAAACCAAGGAGCGCGTGGTAGATGCCGTGCGCGACCTGTCGTTCCACGTCAACGCGGGCGAAACATTGGCCATCGTGGGCGAATCGGGCTCGGGCAAGTCGGTATCGTCCCTGGCGCTGATGCGGCTGGTGGAAAACGGCGGTGGGCGAATCACCAGCGGCAGCATGCAGTTCCACCGGCGCGACGGCAGCAGCCTGGACCTGGCTCAGGCCAGCCCGGCCACCATGCGCGGCATCCGCGGGGCCGAAATGGCCATGGTGTTCCAGGAGCCCATGACCTCGCTGAACCCCGTGTTCCCCGTGGGCGAGCAGATTGCCGAATCCATCCGCCTGCACCAGCGGCTGGGCCGCGCCGCCGCCCTGGCCGAGGCCTTGCGCATGCTGGACCTGGTGCGCATCCCCGAGGCGAAGAATGTGCTGGGCCGGTTTCCGCACCAGCTCTCGGGCGGCATGCGCCAGCGGGTGATGATTGCCATGGCCCTGGCCTGCAAGCCGCGCCTGCTGATCGCCGACGAGCCCACTACCGCGCTGGACGTGACCATCCAGGCCCAGGTGTTGTCTTTGATCCGCCTGCTGCAAACCGAGATGCAGATGGGCGTGGTTTTCATCACCCACGACATGGGCGTGGTGGCCGAGATGGCCGACCGCGTGCTGGTCATGCTGCGTGGCGACAAGGTTGAGGAAAACGACTGTGCCCGGCTGTTTGCCGCTCCCCAGCACCCCTACACCCGCACGCTGCTGGCGGCCGTGCCCACGCTGGGTGCCATGCGTGGCACCGACAGCCCGGCCAAGTTTCCCTTGCTGGACGCACCCCATGCGGTGGTTTGGCCGGAGCGCGATACCGTCCAAAACGGCATGCCGCCGGTACTGGATGTGCAGGGTTTGACCACCCGCTTTCCGGTGCGCACCGGACTGCTGGGCCGTGTGACCCGGCAGGTGTACGCGGTGGAGCAGGTCAGCTTCAGCCTGCTACGCGGCGAGACTCTGGCTCTGGTAGGTGAGTCGGGCTGCGGCAAGTCCACCACCGGGCGCTCGCTGGCGCGGCTGGTCGAATTTAATGCAGGCAGTGTGGACGTGGCCGGGCGTGCGATTGCGCCGTTGAAAGGCAGCCGCCTGCAGGCCTTGCGCCGCGACGTGCAGTTTATTTTCCAGGATCCGTTTGCCTCGCTGGACCCGCGTCTGACGGTAGGCTTTGCCATCATGGAGCCGCTGCTGGTGCACGGCGTGGCCAAGGGCGCAGAGGCCGAAAAGCGCGTGGCCGACCTGCTATACCGCGTGGGCCTGCCCGCCAACGCCGCCCAGCGCTACCCACACGAGTTCTCAGGCGGTCAGCGCCAGCGGATTGCGATTGCCCGCGCTCTGGCGCTGAACCCCAAGGTGGTGATTGCCGACGAGGCGGTGTCGGCACTGGACGTGTCCATCCGCGCCCAGATCGTCAATCTGATGCTGGACCTTCAGCGCGAGTTCGGCATCGCGTTTTTGTTCATATCGCACGACATGGCGGTGGTAGAGCGCATCAGCCACCGGGTGGCGGTGATGTACCTGGGCCAGATTGTCGAGATCGGCCCGCGCCGTGCCGTGTTCGAGAACCCGCAGCACGCCTACACCCGCCGCCTGATGGCCGCCGTGCCGGTGGCCGACCCGGCGCGCCGCCACAATAAGCGCGAACTTCTTACGGGCGAGATTCCCAGCCCGATCCGCGCCTTGAATGACCTGCCGCAGGTGGCCCCGCTGGTCGAGGTAGGCCCTGGCCACTTCGTCGCGCGGCATGCGGTGGGTGGGATGTATTAGTTTTTGGTCTCCCTTTTAGCTTTATGCCAATCGGGATTTTTTGTAACCCTGGAGTTTTCAGCATGCAACACGCTTTGTCCCCATTGACCAAATTGTCTGCTGCGCTTGCCGTGGCAGCAGCACTTGCTTCGCCCGCATTTGCAGCCAAAAACGCCGTGATCGCGGTGGATTCGACCTTCACCACCCTGGACCCGTACGATGCCAACGACACCTTGTCGCAAGCCGTGGCCAAGTCGTTCTACCAGGGCCTGCTGGGCTTTGACAAAAGCATGAAGATGGTGCCGGTGCTGGCCGAGAGCTACAAGGCCAGCAAAGACGGCCTGAACTACACCTTTGTGCTCAAAAAAGGCATCAAATTCCAGGACGGCACCGACTTCAACGCCGAAGCCGTCAAGGCCAACTTTGACCGGGTCACCAACCCCGACAACAAGCTCAAGCGCTACACCCTGTACAAAAACATCGCCAAGACCGAGGTGCTCGATGCCAACACGGTGCGCATTGTGCTCAAGGAGCCGTTCTCGCCCTTCATCAACTCGCTGGCCCACCCGTCGGCGGTGATGATTTCGCCCGCAGCCATCGCCAAATACGGCAAGGCCATCGGCCAGAACCCCGTAGGCACCGGCCCCTTCAAGTTTGTTGAATGGAAGCAGACCGACTACGTGAAGGCCGAAAAATTCGCCGGCTACTGGCGCAAGGGTTACCCCAAGGTGGACAGCATCACCTGGCGCCCCGTGGTAGACAACAATTCGCGCAGCGCCATCATCCAGACCGGCGAGGCCCACTTTACCTACCCGGTGCCACCCGAGCAGGTGGAGCTGCTCAAGGCCAAGCCCAACCTGGAGATCACGGTGTCGCCGTCGATCGTCCACCGCTTTGTGACCCTCAACACCCAGCACAAGCCATTTGACAACCTCAAGGTGCGCGAAGCCCTGAACTACGCCATCAACAAAGACGCGCTGATCAAGGTGGTGTACGGCGGCTACGCCATTCCCGCCGAGGGCGTGATTCCCAAAGAGGTGCAGTTCTCCACCAAAACGGGCCCCTGGCCGTACAACCCCGTCAAGGCCCGCGAACTGCTGAAAGAGGCAGGCTACCCGAATGGATTTGACAGCACCCTGTGGTCGGCCTTTACCGACTCCACCTCGCTCAAGGCCATCCAGTTCATCCAGCAGCAACTGCGGGTGGTGGGGGTGAACCTGCAGGTGCTGGCCCTGGAAGCCGGGCAGCGGGCAGAGCGCGTCGAAAGCGCGCCCGATGCCGCCACTGCCCCGGTGCGCATGTACTACGTGGGCTGGTCCGCGTCTACCGGCGAGGCCGACTGGGCCATCCGTCCGCTGCTGGCGGCCGAGTCGTTCCCGCCCAAGTCGTTCAACGTGGCCTACTACAAGAACGATGCGGTCGAAGCCGGTATCGCCAAGGCGCTGGTGACCACCGACCCCGCGCTGAAGGCGCAGATTTACGCCGACGTGCAACAGCGCGTCTGGAAAGATGCGCCCTGGATCAACCTGGCCACGCTGCAACTGGTGTCGGCACGCGCCAAGAACTTCAGCGGCTTCTACGTGATGCCCGACCGTTCGTTCAACTTTGACGAAATCGAACTGAAGTAAACCCCGGCCCGCATGCTCAACTACATCCTCAAGCGGCTGCTGGGCCTGCTGCCCACGCTGCTGATCGTGGCGGGGCTGGTGTTCCTGTTTGTCCACCTGCTGCCGGGCGACCCGGCGCGGCTGGCTGCCGGGCCGGAAGCGGATTTTGAAACCGTGCAGACCATCCGCCGCGACCTGGGGCTGGATTTGCCTTTGCACCAGCAGTTCTGGCGCTTCATCAGCAACGCGGCCCAGGGGGACTTTGGCACCTCGCTTCGCAGCAAACGCCCGGTGTCCACCGAGATTGCCGAGCGCTTCATGCCCACCTTCTGGCTTACCGTGGCAGCCATGGGCTGGTCGGTGCTGCTGGGGCTGGTGATTGGTACCGTATCGGCCGTGTGGCGCAACCGCTGGCCCGACCGCCTGGGCATGACGCTGGCCATCACAGGAATCTCGTTTCCGTCGTTCGCGCTGGGCATGGTGTTGATGCAGGTGTTCTCCGTGCAACTGGGCTGGCTACCCACGGTGGGGGCCGACAGCTGGAAGCATTACGTGCTGCCCTCGCTCACACTGGGCGCGGGTGTGGCGGCTGTGATGGCACGGTTTACCCGCTCGTCCTTCATCGACATCCTGAAAGAAGACTATGTGCGCACTGCCCGCGCCAAGGGACTGGGCGAGTTTGTGGTGGTGGTCAAGCACGGCCTGCGCAATGCGCTGATCCCGGTGGTCACCATGATGGGCCTGCAGTTTGGCTTCCTGCTGGGCGGCTCCATCGTGGTGGAGAAGGTGTTTAACTGGCCGGGCATGGGCCGCTTGCTGGTGGACGCGGTGGAGATGCGCGACTTCCCCGTGATCCAGGCCGAAGTGCTGCTGTTTTCGCTGGAATTTATCCTGATCAACCTGGCGGTCGATGTGCTGTACGCAGTGATCAACCCGGCCATTCGCTATAAATAAAAGAGCTTGTTATGCCCGTTCCATCAGCGCTAGAGCCTCATTTGACCAAGGATCGCGTGCGCACACCCTGGAGCGAGTTCTGGCGCAAGTTCAAGGGCCAGTACGTGGCCCTGGTGGCCGGGTTGTTTGTCCTGCTGCTGGTGGTGGTGGCGGTAGCGGCCCCGTGGCTGGTGCCGTTTGATGCCGAGAACTTCTTTGACTACGACGCGCTGAACGCCACGCCGTCGGCCACCCACTGGTTTGGCGTGGATGCCCTGGGCCGCGATATCTTCAGCCGTATCCTGATGGGTGCGCGCATTTCGCTGGCCGCTGGTTTTATCTCGGTGGCGGTAGGCGCGGTGATCGGCACCGTGCTGGGCCTGCTGGCGGGTTACTACGAAGGCTGGTGGGACCGCATCGTGATGCGCATCTCGGACGTGCTGTTTGCGTTTCCGGGTATTTTGTTGGCCATTGGCATCGTGGCCATTCTGGGCAACGGCATGGTCAACGTGATTTTGGCGGTGGCGGTGTTCAGCGTGCCGGCCTTTGCCCGGCTGGTGCGCGGCAACACCCTGGTGGTGAAGAACCTGACCTACATCGAAGCCGTGCGCTCGATTGGCGCGTCCGACTGGACCATCCTCTCCCGGCACATCTTTCCGGCCACCATCTCTTCGGTGGTGGTGTACTTCACCATGCGCATCGGCACGTCCATCATCACCGCCGCCAGTCTGTCCTTTCTGGGCCTGGGTGCGCAGCCGCCTACGCCGGAGTGGGGGGCCATGCTGAACGAGGCCCGCGCCGACATGATGAGCGCGCCGCACATTGCGCTGTTCCCCAGCCTGGCCATCTTCTTTACCGTGCTGGCCTTCAACCTGCTGGGCGATGGCCTGCGCGACGCGCTCGATCCCAAGCTGGATAACTGATTTAGTGCCTTTTAGGGCTCTCGTGCTTATTCCATCGGCGTGAGCAGCTATTTTTTAGATAGCGTTCACTTCGGAGTGGCCTGGATGCTGTCGATCACCTTTTGCAGGTCGGCGACGGCCCGGCTGCGGTTTTCGTCGCTGAGCTTGTCCAGGTCTACCGACAGGCGCAGGCCAGGGTAGCGCTGGTTCAGGCTGTCGGGCGGCGCGTCGGGGGCATGGATGTCGCGCAGCACAAAGCAACGGATCTCGCGCGACACGCCCTTGGCGGCCAATGGTTCGCGTTCGTGCGCGTCGAATTCGTCTTTCACCAGGGCATAGGTCTCGTACGACATGATGACGCCATCGGGTTCGCCGTTTTGCTCCAGCCGGGCGGCCAGGTTCACCTCGCTGCCGATCACGGTGTAGTCCATGCGCTGGTCGCTGCCGAAGTTGCCCACGTGGCAAAAGCCGGTATTGATGCCGATGCGGATCTGGAACGGCTGGCGGTCGCCCTTGTCGCGCCAGATTTCGCGCAGCTGGTGCATGCGCCGCTGCATCGCCACCGCCATGCGCACGCACTGCAGGGCATCTTCCTGTACACCACGGGTTTCGGGGTCGCCAAAGAAAATCAGGATGGCATCGCCAACAAATTTGTCGATGGTGGCACCAAACTCCAGAGCGATCTTCGACATCTCGGAGAAGTAGCTGTTCAAAAAATAGGTCAGGTCCTCGGGTTGCATACCCTCGGAGGTGCGGGTGAAGTCCTTGATGTCCGAAAAGAAAATCGTCAGCTTCTTGCGCACTGCCTGGATAGAGACATCCTGGTCGCCCTCGAAAATCGACTTGTAGACCTGGGGCGAGAGGTAGCGCGAGAGCTTGGTCGACAGCGAATGCAGCATCGCCGTGCGCACGTTCAGGGCAATGTGGTTGTGCACCCGGGCCAGCAGGATCGGCGGGCAAATGGGTTTGGTGATGTAGTCCACCGCGCCCAGCTCGAAGCCTTTTTCTTCGGCCTCGTCGTCGGATTTGGCGGTGAGAAAGATCACCGGAATGTCGCGCGTGGCCGGGTTGGCCTTGAGGCGGCGGCACACCTCGTAGCCATCGATCTGCGGCATCATGATGTCGAGCAGGATCAGGTCGGGCGGCGTGCTGGAAGCGGCCACCGCCAGCCCCTTTTCGCCGTGGTTGACCACCTTGACGCGGTAGGTGTCCTTGAGCAGCGCCGCCATCAGCGTCAGGTTGTCGGCAGTGTCATCTACCACCAGCACGGTGGGTTTTTCGGCGAAGCCCAACATTTTCATACAGTGTCTTCCGAGAGCCGGACTGTCCGCATACAACACGCGGGTCCAAGGCGCTGAGAATCGTACACCGACCGCCAAGTCAAATGTGACATTTTGTGTACATTCCAGGCGCTGTACCATCCCGGTCTTGACCACTGGGAGTATGGCTATGAAATGGGAAGGCAATCGGGAATCCAGCAACGTGGAAGACCGGCGCGGCGGCGGGGAGGGCGGCTCCGGCGGCGGCATGCTGGGCGGGCGCAGCATCGGTATTGGCACCATCGTGGTGGCGTTGGTGGGGGGCTGGATCTTTGGCATCAACCCCATGACCATCATCAGCCTGATGAGCGGCGGCAGTGCGCCCCAGATCCAGCAGCAAGGGCCTGCACAGCGGCCGCCCAAGGACGACCAGTTGGCCAAGTTTGTCTCTACCGTGCTGGCCGACACCGAAGATGTCTGGAAGGATGTGTTCGCCAAGGCGGGTGGCACCTACCAGGAACCCGCTCTGGTGCTGTTTCGTGGCGCGACCCGCACGGCGTGCGGCCAGGGGCAGGCAGCGATGGGGCCGTTTTACTGCCCGGGTGACCAGAAGGTCTATATCGACTTGGGTTTTTATGAAACACTTAAAAACCAGCTGGGTGCGCCGGGCGAGTTTGCCCAGGCCTACGTGATTGCCCACGAAGTGGGCCACCATGTGCAAAACCTGATGGGCATCAGCGAAAAGGTTGAAGGCATGCGCGCTCGGGTGAGCCAAACACAGTACAACGCCTTGAGCGTGCGCCTGGAGCTGCAGGCCGACTGTTTTGCGGGTCTTTGGACCAAGCACGCGCAGAATGCCCGCCAGATTCTGGAAAACGGCGATATCGAGTCGGCCATGAACGCCGCCGCCAAGATTGGCGACGACGCTTTGCAGCGCTCCAGCGGCGGCGAAGTGGTGCCCGACAGCTTCACCCACGGCACCAGCGCGCAGCGCCAGCGCTGGTTCAACACGGGTTACCAGACCGGTGTGGTGAAGTCCTGCGACACCTTCACCGCACGCCAACTCTGAGGTCTGCGCCGTTCCGGGCTATAATTTCAAGGCTTTGCATACCGCACAAGCGCACGTTGACTGAAATTCCATCTATCAACGCAAGTCACTTTTAACGGATAAAACATGATCGCATCCTCTATCAAGGCCGAAGTCGTCAAGGCCAACGCGCGCAGCGCAACCGACACCGGCAGCCCAGAAGTGCAAGTTGCACTGCTGACCGCCCGTATCAACGAACTCACCCCCCACTTCAAGCTGCACGCCAAAGACCACCACGGTCGCCGCGGTCTGCTGCGTATGGTGAGCCGTCGCCGCAAGCTGTTGGACTACCTGAACTCCAAAGACCACGAGCGTTATGCTGCTCTGATCGTGAAACTCGGCCTGCGTAAGTAATCCCGGTTTCCAATGCATAAGCGCCTGAGTTAGTTCACTAGCTCAGGCGTTTTTGTTTGTTTTTTCGTTGAGAGGCGATTTACCCCGTACGCGCTGTGTCATTCCATAAACCTCCCGGTGGTGGTTTATGGAATGGCATCGTATGGCCGAACCCTCTTTGTCCCTCGCCAGTCCCACCGTGGTGAATTCCCCGTGGTGTACAGGACTGCAAAACCTCCCAGGAGACCCAATATGACTATGTTCAATAAAGTAAGCAAAACCTTCCAGTGGGGTGCCAATACCGTCACCATGGAAACCGGCGAAATGGCGCGCCAATCCACCGGCGCTGTGCTGCTGGACATGGACGGCACCGTGGTGCTGGCCACCGTGGTAGCCAAGACCGTTGGCAAGCCCGGCCAGGACTTTTTCCCGTTGACCGTCGACTACCTCGAAAAGACCTACGCTGCGGGCAAGATCCCCGGCAGCTTTTTCAAGCGCGAAGGCCGTCCCAGCGAATTTGAAACGCTGACCAGCCGTTTAATCGACCGCCCGATCCGCCCGCTGTTCCCCGAAGGTTTCTTCAACGAAGTGCACGTGGTCATCCACACCCTGTCGTTGAACCCCGAAGTCGATGCCGACATCGCCGCCCTGATCGCCACCAGCGCCGCCTTGTCGGTTAGCGGCATCCCGTTCAGCGGCCCCATTGGTGCCGCCCGCGTGGGTTACATCAACGGCGAATACGTGCTGAACCCTGGCCAGACCGCCCGCAAGGATTCCATCATGGACCTGGTGGTGGCCGGTACCGAAACTGCCGTGCTGATGGTGGAGTCGGAAGCCCAGCAGCTGTCCGAAGAAATCATGCTCGGCGGTGTGATGTTCGGCCACGAGCAAGGCGTGATCGCCATCAACGCTATCCATGAACTGGTGCGTGATGCAGGCAAGCCGGTGTGGGACTGGACCGCACCTGCCAAAGACGAGCCGCTGATCGCCAAGGTGGGCGAACTGGCCCAAGAAAAACTGGTGGCGGCCTACCAGATCCGCAACAAGCAATCCCGCACCCAGGCCTGCCGTGCGGCTTACGCCGAAGTCATGGCTGCACTGAAGGCCGACGGCGCTGCGTTTGACAGCGTGGCAGTCGAAGGCATGCTGTTTGACATCGAAGCCAAGATTGTGCGCAGCCAGATTCTGGCCGGCGAGCCCCGTATCGACGGCCGCGACACCCGTACCGTGCGTGCCATCGAAATCCGTAACAGCGTGCTGCCGCGTACCCACGGTTCGGCCCTGTTCACCCGCGGTGAAACCCAGGCTTTGGTGGTCACCACCCTGGGCACCGAGCGCGACGCCCAGCGCATTGACGCACTGGCAGGTGAGTTTGAAGACCGCTTCATGCTGCACTACAACATGCCTCCGTTCGCCACGGGCGAAACCGGCCGCGTGGGCACGCCCAAGCGCCGCGAAATCGGCCACGGCCGTCTGGCCAAGCGCGCCCTGGTGGCGGTGTTGCCCAGCAAGGAAGATTTCCCTTACACCATGCGCGTGGTGTCGGAAATTACCGAATCGAATGGCTCCTCGTCGATGGCTTCGGTCTGCGGCGGCTGCCTGTCGCTGATGGACGCTGGCGTGCCCATGAAAGCCCACGTGGCCGGTATCGCCATGGGCCTGATCAAGGACGGCAACCGGTTCGCCGTGCTGACCGACATCCTGGGTGACGAAGACCACCTGGGTGATATGGACTTCAAGGTGGCGGGTACCACCAACGGTATCACCGCGCTGCAAATGGACATCAAAATCCAGGGCATCACCAAAGAGATCATGCAGGTTGCATTGGCCCAGGCCAAGGAAGCCCGCTTGCACATCCTCGACAAGATGATGGCAGCCATGTCCGAAGCCAAGACCGAAGTGTCTACCTTCGCCCCCCGCCTGTTCACCATGAAGATCAATCCGGACAAGATCCGTGACGTGATCGGCAAGGGCGGCGCGGTGATCCGTGCACTGACCGAAGAAACCGGCACGCAGATCAACATCGAAGAGGACGGCACCATCACCATTGCGTCGAGCGATCCCGCCAAGGCCGAAGAAGCCAAGCGCCGCATCGAGCAGATCACCGCAGAAGTCGAAATTGGCAAGGTCTACGAAGGCCCGATCACCAAGATTCTGGACTTCGGCGCACTGGTCAACCTGCTGCCCGGCAAAGACGGCTTGCTGCATATCAGCCAGATCGCCCACGAGCGTGTGGAAAAGGTCACCGACTACCTGAGCGAAGGCCAGATCGTCAAGGTCAAGGTCATGGAAACGGATGAAAAAGGCCGTATCAAGCTGTCCATGAAGGCCTTGCTGGACCGCCCCGCGTACAACCCGGAAGCCCAGCGCTAATTCCCGTGTTCGGCGGCTGTGGCAACGCAGCCGTGGACATGGAATGCCACTCTCCTATGAAAGCCATTGAAATCACCGCGTATGGCGCGCCGGATGTGCTGCGTCTCGCAGAACGTCCCGTGCCCGTGCCGGGTGCGGGTGAGTTGCTGATCCGCGTGTCCGCCAGCGGTGTAAACCGGCCTGACGTACTCCAGCGCACCGGCAATTACCCCGTGCCTGCAGGAGCTTCGGATATCCCGGGCCTGGAGGTGGCGGGTGTGGTGGTGTCTGGCGATGCCGATGCCATTGCGCATGCGGGCTTGCAGATCGGCGACCGCGTCTGTGCGTTGGTGGCCGGTGGCGGGTATGCGCAGATGTGCGTGGCCCCGGTGGCGCAGTGCCTGCCCGTTCCGCAAGGTTTGAGCGATATCGAGGCGGCATCCTTGCCCGAGACCTTCTTTACCGTGTGGAGCAATGTGTTCGACCGGGCCCGCTTACAAAAAGGCGAGACCCTGTTGGTGCAAGGCGGCTCCAGCGGTATTGGTATCACGGCCATCCAGCTCGCCAAGGCCATGGGTGCCACCGTGCTGGTGACGGCGGGCAGCGATGCGAAATGCGCGGCCTGTCTGGCCCTGGGGGCGGATTACGCCATCAACTACAAGACCCACGACTTCGTGGAAGAGGTGCAGCGCATCACCCAAGGCGCAGGCGTGGACGTGGTACTGGACATGGTGGCGGGGAGCTATGTGGCCCGAGAGATTCAGTGCATGGCAGAAGATGGCCGTCTGGTCATCATTGCGGTGCAAGGCGGTGCCAAGAGCGAGATCCATGCGGGCTTGGTCTTGCGCAAACGCTTGACCATCACCGGATCGACCTTGCGTGTTCGCCCGGTGGCGTTCAAGGCGGCGATTGCGCAGGCTTTGCGGCAGCAGGTTTGGCCCATGCTGGTCGATGCCCGCATCAAGCCCGTGGTCTACCAGGTATTTGCCGCAGAAGAAGATGGGGCCCCCCAAGCGCATGCGCTGATGGAGTCGGGTGCAAACATTGGAAAAATCGTTTTGACATGGTGACGCTATGAAGAAAAAACTGATTGTTGGTAATTGGAAAATGAATGGCAGCCTGGCTGCGAACCAGGATTTGCTGCAGTCTTTGCTGGCAGGTGTGGGCCAACCCGCATGTGGTGTAGCCGTTTGCATTCCAGCGCCTTATTGGGCGCAGGCCCAGGTTCTACTGGCATCGGGTGCTATCAATTTGGGAGCTCAGGACGTTTCGCAGCATGCGGTAGGTGCATTCACGGGTGAAGTGTCAACGGCCATGCTGAAGGAATTCGGCGTGCGCTATGCCATCGTCGGCCATTCAGAGCGCCGCCAATACCATGGCGAGACCGATGCGGTCGTGGCCCTGAAAACCCAGACCGCCTTGGCTGCAGGCATCACGCCTATCGTTTGTGTGGGCGAGACCCTGGCAGAGCGCGAAGCGGGTAAGACCGAAGAAGTCGTGAAGCGCCAACTGGCGGCTGTGGTGCACACCAATGGCCATTGCATCAGCGAAATCGTGCTGGCCTACGAGCCGGTGTGGGCCATTGGCACAGGCCTGACGGCCACGCCCGAGCAGGCCCAGCAAGTGCACGCATTGCTGCGCGCCCAACTCCACGCGGCCACCAACCAGGCCGATCGGATCCAGATTTTGTACGGCGGCAGCATGAACGCAGCCAATGCCGTCCAATTGCTGGCCCAGGCGGATATTGACGGTGGCCTGGTCGGTGGCGCATCGCTCAAGGCGGCAGACTTTTTGGCGATTGTGGCGGCGGCCCAGTAGGCTGGACGCATCGCATTTACATATTTTCGAGTTTGATTTAGGAGTATTGAGATGAATATTTTGTTGACCATTCTGCTGGCGGTCCAGATGCTGGCTGCGATCGGCATGATTGGCCTGATCCTGGTCCAGCACGGCAAGGGTGCCGACATGGGCGCGGCATTCGGTAGCGGCAGCTCGGGAAGCTTGTTCGGTGCCAGCGGAAGCGCCAACTTCCTGTCGCGTACTACCGGCATTTTGGCGGCGGTGTTTTTTGCGTGTACCTTGGCTTTGGCGTATTTCAATAGCGCGCGTACTGTCAGTTCCGGTAGTGTGCTGGAGCGTGCTGCGGTGACAGCGCCTGAAGTGGCTGCTTCGGGCGCAGTCGGTCAGATACCCGGTTCGGTATCTGGCGCATTGCCTGCTGCGCCCGCAGTGGCGGCTTCCGGTGCAGGGCAAATTCCGACTAAATAATCTGGGTTGAATTTCTCAGTCACCCTAAGAACGACAGGGTAATCGAGTAAAATTCATAGCTGTGCAGAAAGCCACAAACCGCAAGGTTCCTCATGCCATCTGTACAGAAAAAACCGCCGTCGTGGTGAAATTGGTAGACACGCTATCTTGAGGGGGTAGTGGCGAAAGCTGTGCGAGTTCGAGTCTCGCCGACGGCACCAACTAAAAGACTTGCTGAGCATGTGCTCGGCAAGTCATAAGCGGTGATCAGAACCCCAAGATGAACTTAGATCAGTACCTCCCAGTCCTTTTGTTCATCTTAGTCGGCATAGGTGTCGGCGTTGCACCCCAGGTGCTCGGCCATATTTTTGGCCCCAATCGGCCCGATGCGGCCAAAAACTCCCCGTACGAATGTGGCTTTGAAGCATTCGAAGACGCGCGCATGAAATTTGATGTGCGTTACTACCTCGTAGCCATTCTTTTTATATTGTTCGATCTGGAAATTGCGTTCCTGTTTCCTTGGGCGGTAGCGATCAAAGAGGTGGGTATCGTGGGTTTCTGGGCTGTCATTATTTTTCTGGGTATTCTTGTTGTAGGCTTTGTCTACGAGTGGAAAAAAGGGGCCCTTGACTGGGAGTAGCACGATGATTGAAGGTGTTATGAAAGAAGGGTTTGTCACCACGTCTTATGACTCGGTGGTGAACTGGGCAAAGACGGGGTCGCTATGGCCCATGACATTTGGTTTAGCCTGCTGTGCGGTTGAAATGATGCATGCCGGTGCTGCGCGCTATGACATGGATCGGTTTGGCATGTTGTTCCGTCCTAGCCCGCGCCAAAGCGATTTGATGATTGTGGCGGGTACGTTGTGTAACAAGATGGCACCGGCTTTGCGCAAGGTGTACGACCAGATGCCCGAGCCGCGCTGGGTTCTTTCCATGGGCTCGTGTGCCAATGGTGGTGGTTACTACCACTACAGCTATTCTGTGGTGCGCGGCTGCGACCGTATCGTTCCAGTCGATGTGTACGTGCCGGGTTGCCCGCCTACCGCAGAAGCTTTGTTGTATGGCGTGATCCAATTGCAGCAGAAGATCCGGCGGACCAACACGATTGCGAGGGCCTGAGATGACTGTTTTTGCTGTCCAGCCCGAGGCTTTAAAAGAGACCTTGTTTCAGATTCTCGGTGCCCAGGCAAGTCGCGTCAGCGTAGCGTTGGGGGAGGTGGAAGTGATCGTGCGCGCGTCGGACTATCTGGCGGTGGCAACTCTGCTGCGTGATGCTCCTGGCTGCAAGTTCGAACAATTGATCGACCTGTGTGGCATGGATTATTCATCGTTCCGCGATGGAGCCTATGAGGGGCCGCGTTACGGCGTGGTGCTGCAACTGCTGTCAGTCAGCCTGAACCAACGTGTGCGGCTGAAGGTGCTGTGCCCGGACGATGATTTCCCGGTAGTGGACTCCATCAATGGCGTCTGGAACTCTGCCAACTGGTTTGAGCGGGAAGCCTTTGACCTGTTCGGCATCATCTTTGAAGGCCACAACGATCTGCGCCGGATCCTGACGGATTACGGCTTTATTGGCCACCCGTTTCGCAAAGATTTCCCTACATCGGGCCATGTCGAAATGCGCTATGACCCTGAGCAAAAACGTGTCGTCTACCAGCCTGTATCGATTGAACCGCGCGAAATTACGCCCCGCATCATCCGGGAAGACAATTACGGGGGCCTGCATTAAGCGCAGGATGTCTCATGGCTGAAATCAAGAATTACACGCTCAATTTTGGGCCGCAGCACCCGGCCGCACACGGTGTTTTGCGCCTGGTGCTGGAACTGGACGGCGAAGTGATCCAGCGGGCCGATCCGCATATTGGTTTACTGCACCGCGCCACCGAAAAGCTGGCTGAAACCAAAACCTTCATCCAGTCACTGCCGTACATGGACCGTCTGGACTACGTGTCCATGATGGCCAATGAGCAGGCTTATTGCCTCGCCATTGAGAAGATGATGGGTATCGAGGTGCCCATGCGCGCCCAGTACATCCGCGTCATGTTTGCGGAAATTACCCGACTGCTGAACCACTTGCTGTGGTTGGGCGCGCACGGACTCGATTGCGGTGCCATGAATGTGCTGATCTATTGCTTCCGCGAGCGAGAAGATCTGTTTGATATGTACGAAGCGGTGAGCGGTGCACGCATGCACGCCGCCTACTTCCGTCCTGGTGGCGTGTACCGGGACCTGCCCGATACCATGCCGCAGTACAAGGTTAGCCGTATCAAGAACGCCAAGGCGATGGCGCAGTTGAATGAAAACCGCCAAGGCAGCTTGTTGGATTTCATCGATGACTTTTCTGCGCGCTTCCCCAAATGCGTAGACGAATACGAGACTTTGCTGACCGAAAACCGCATCTGGAAACAGCGTACGGTGGGTATTGCCGTTGTCACGCCTGAGCGGGCGCTCAATCTCGGTTTCACAGGCCCCATGCTGCGTGGCTCGGGTATTGCATGGGACTTGCGCAAGAAGCAGCCCTATGATGCCTATGACAAGATGGACTTCGATATTCCGGTGGGTAAAACCGGTGACTGCTACGACCGTTACCTGGTGCGTGTGCAGGAAATGCGCGAGTCCAACCGCATCATCAAGCAGTGCGTGGACTGGTTGCGCGTGAATCCCGGCCCCGTCATTACCGATAACCACAAAGTGGCGGCTCCTGCACGTGAATCGATGAAGGCGAACATGGAGGAGTTGATCCACCATTTCAAGCTGTTCACCGAGGGCTTCCACGTGCCGCTGGGCGAGGCCTATGCGGCGGTTGAGCACCCCAAGGGTGAATTTGGTATCTACCTCGTCAGCGATGGTGCCAACAAGCCTTACCGCCTGAAAATTCGGGCTCCGGGCTTTGCGCATTTGGCAGCGATGGACGAGTTGTCTCGCGGTCACATGATTGCGGATGCCGTTGCGGTGATCGGCACGATGGATATCGTGTTTGGCGAAATTGACCGGTAATGTGAGCATGATTTCTGAATCCACCAAAGCCCGTTTTGCCCGCGAAGTGGCCAAGTTTCCCGCCGACCAAAAGCAATCTGCCGTGATGGCCTGCCTCTCTATCGTCCAGCAAGAGCTGGGTTATGTGAGTGCAGAGAGTGAAAACGTCGTCGCGGAGGTTCTGGGCATGCCGCCTATTGCAGTGCATGAGGTTACGACCTTCTACAACATGTACAACCAGGCTCCGGTCGGGCGCTTCAAGTTGAATGTCTGCACCAATTTGCCGTGCCAACTTCGCGACGGTGCCAAGGCATTGAAGCATCTCGAGCACAAGCTGGGCATCTCCATGAATGAGACCACGGCAGATGGCATGTTCACGCTGCAACAAAGCGAGTGCCTGGGGGCCTGTGCGGATTCCCCGGTGATGTTGGTCAACGACCGCACCATGTGCAGCTTTATGAGCAATGACAAATTGGACCAGTTGGTAGACGGATTGCGTGCATCGGGCACCCCGTCTGCGGAGGCTAAATGATGTCGGCAGAACACATACTTTCCCAATTCAAGGCGACTGGGGTTCAAACCAGTTTCCACGGCCGCCACATCAACCCGCAAATCATGGCGGACCTGGACGGTACGAACTGGCACCTCAAGGATTACGAAGCCCGCGGTGGCTACCAGGCCTTGCGCAAGATTTTGGGCAAAGACGGTGGTGAAGGTCTCACCCAGGACCAGGTCATTGCAACTGTTAAAGAATCGGCGTTACGTGGCCGAGGCGGTGCAGGCTTCCCTACGGGTTTGAAGTGGAGCTTCATGCCCCGCCAGTTTCCTGGGCAAAAGTACCTCGTCTGTAATTCGGACGAAGGTGAACCGGGTACCTGCAAAGACCGTGACATCATGCAGTACAACCCGCATATCGTCATCGAAGGCATGGCCATTGCGGCGTATGCCATGGGTATTTCGGTGGGGTACAACTACATCCACGGTGAGATTTTTGGTACCTACGAGCGCTTTGAAGAAGCGCTGGAAGAAGCCCGCGCAGCCGGTTTGTTGGGTAACAACATTCTGGGCAGCAACTACTCGTTCCAGCTGCATGCGTCCCATGGTTTTGGGGCCTACATCTGTGGCGAAGAAACGGCTTTGCTGGAGTCGCTGGAAGGCAAAAAAGGCCAGCCACGCTTCAAGCCGCCATTCCCGGCCAGCTTCGGCCTGTATGGCAAGCCCACGACCATCAATAACACCGAAACCTTCGCGGCTGTGCCGTGGATCATCCGCAATGGTGGTCTGGCGTATCTGGAGTGCGGCAAGCCTAATAATGGCGGTACCAAGATTTACTCGGTCAGCGGAGACGTAGAGCGCCCTGGCAACTACGAAATTCCCATGGGAACGCCGTTTTCCAAGTTGCTCGAATTGGCCGGCGGCGTGCGCACCGGACGGACCCTCAAGGCGGTGATCCCAGGTGGCTCCTCTGCGCCTGTGCTGCCCGCAGACACCATGATGCAATGCACCATGGACTATGACTCGATTGCCAAGGCTGGCTCCATGCTAGGTTCCGGTGCGGTGATCGTTATGGACGACTCGCGCAGTATGGTCGAGAGCCTCTTGCGCTTGTCTTACTTCTATTCGCACGAATCTTGCGGACAATGCACACCTTGCCGTGAAGGTACGGGCTGGATGTGGCGGGTGATTGACCGTATCTGGCGCGGTGAAGGCCGCGCGACCGACTTGGATTTGCTCAACTCGGTTGCTGACAATATACAAGGCCGCACCATTTGCGCGCTGGGTGACGCAGCGGCCATGCCGGTGCGCGCCATGATCAAGCATTTCCGCCCTGAATTCGAGGCGTTGATCCAGAACAAAAAACCCCAGGCTGCGGCGCACGCCTGATTGAGGTAAGAGCACATGGTAGAAATCGAACTCGACGGTAAGAAGGTAGACATTCTTGAAGGCAGCATGATCATGCATGCGGCTGAAAAGGCGGGAACCTATATTCCCCATTTTTGTTACCACAAGAAGCTCAGCATTGCGGCCAACTGCCGCATGTGCCTAGTGGATGTGGAAAAGGCACCCAAGCCCATGCCCGCATGTGCTACGCCTGTTACGCAGGGCATGATTGTTCGCACCAAGAGCGAAAAAGCCCTCAAGGCCCAGCAGTCGGTGATGGAATTTCTGCTCATCAACCACCCGCTGGATTGCCCCATCTGCGACCAGGGCGGTGAATGCCAGTTGCAGGATTTGGCCGTCGGCTACGGTGGTTCCTCCTCGCGCTACGAAGAAGAAAAGCGGGTGGTGTTTCACAAAGATGTGGGACCGCTGGTATCCATGGAAGAAATGAGCCGCTGCATCCACTGCACGCGCTGCGTCCGTTTTGGCCAGGAGGTGGCGGGCGTGATGGAACTCGGCATGATCCACCGCGGTGAGCATTCCGAAATCACTACGGTGTTGGGCGAAACGATTGACTCCGAACTGTCGGGCAACATGATCGATATTTGCCCGGTAGGCGCGTTGACCAGCAAGCCTTTCCGTTACAGCGCCCGTACCTGGGAGCTGTCGCGCCGCAAGTCGGTCAGCCCACACGACTCGACCGGTGCCAATCTGGTGGTGCAGGTCAAGAACAACAAAGTGATGCGCGTGGTGCCGCTCGAAAACGAAGCGGTCAACGAATGCTGGATTGCCGACCGTGATCGTTTTTCCTATGAAGCACTGAACAGTGCCGAGCGCCTGACCAGTCCCATGCTCAAGCAAGGTGGTGAGTGGAAAGCTGTCGACTGGCAGACTGCGCTGGAGTACATTGCCAACGGTCTGAAGCAGATCAAGACACAGCACGGCGCTGCCAGTATTGGTGCCTTGGTCAGCCCGCACAGCACGCTCGAGGAGCTGGTTCTGGCGGGAGCCTTGGTGCGCGGTCTGGGTAGTGAAAACATCGACTACCGCCTGCGCAATGGGCAGTTCGCGCAAACCGAAGGCATCCGCTATTTGGGTACGTCGATAGCCTCATTGAGCCAACTGCAGCGCGTGCTGGTGGTAGGTTCGAATCTGCGCAAGGACCACCCTTTGTTTGCACAGCGCATTCGACAGGCAGCGCGCAAGGGATGTGCGGTGAGTGCTATAAATTCTGTAGTGGAACTCGCCAAGGCCGATGCATGGGCAATTCCTGTTGCAAACTCCGTGCAAAGTCCTGCAGACCAATGGTTGCAGTCGTTGTCCGATGTCGCTGCTGCAGTGGCGGAAGCTAATGCCGTAACGGCACCCGTTGCTGGTTCCGCCACGGACGCAGCCAAAGCCATCGCCAAATCATTGCTGGGAGGGGACCGCAAGGCGATTCTGCTGGGTAACGCGGCTGCGCACCACGCCCAGGCTTCCAGTCTGTTGGCATTGGCTAACTGGATTGGCGAACAAACAGGTGCTACGGTTGGTTACTTGACCGAAGCTGCCAACACCGTAGGTGCACAGTTGGCACATGCCCAGCCAGCCCAAGGCGGTTTGAATGCCGGGCAGATGCTGGCCGGTGGCCTCAAAGCCGTTTTGTTGCTGAACAATGAGCCTGAGTTTGACTCGGTGGCAGGTAGTGCACATAGCTTGGGTCGTGCAGAAATGGTGGTGACCATGAGCCCATTCAAGTCCAATATGGCGTTCAGCGATGTCTTGCTGCCAATCGCCCCGTTCTCGGAAACCTCGGGTAGCTTCGTCAACGCCGAAGGGCGTGTGCAAGGCTTCCATGCGGTGGTGAAACCTTTGGGTGATACCCGTCCGGCGTGGAAAGTGTTGCGCGTGCTGGCGAATGTGTTGGGTCTGCATGGTTTCGACTTTGAATCGTCACAAGATGTGCTGGCAACTTTGCGTGGTGATTTGTCGGAAGGAGCTACACAAGTTCTGGCTAACAAGTTGAGCAACAAGACGGAAGCAGGCATTGACACGACGGCACGTGCTGCGGCTGTGCCCGTAGTTGCAAGCCTGTACCAGTTGGATAGCATCGTGCGCCGTGCCGGTGCTTTGCAGATGACGGCAGATGCGCGCCAAGCCCATGCTGCACAAGAGGTGGCCGCATGATCGACGCAATTTTTGCTTTTGGACAAGGTCTGGTGGGTGCAAGCTGGTGGTCGGGTGGCGCTTGGCCGGTGATCTGGAACCTGATCAAGATCGTGCTGGTGCTTTTGCCGTTGATGGGTTGTGTGGCCTATTTGACGCTGTGGGAGCGAAAAGCTATTGGTTGGACGCAGATTCGTATTGGTCCCAACCGCGTGGGTCCTTTGGGCTTGTTGCAGCCCATTGCCGATGCGTTGAAGCTGCTCACCAAAGAAATCATTCTTCCCACGGTTGCAAACAAGGGTCTTTTCTTTCTGGGCCCCATCATGACCATCATGCCTGCCTTGGCTGCATGGGCGGTGATTCCTTTTGGTCCTGAAATTGCGTTGTCGAACATCAACGCTGGTTTGCTCTTTTTGATGGCCATCACCTCCATGGAAGTCTATGGGGTCATCATCGCGGGTTGGGCGTCCAATTCCAAATACGCTTTTCTGGGCGCATTGCGGGCCTCGGCCCAGATGGTCAGCTATGAAATCGCCATGGGTTTTTGCCTGGTGATTGTGCTGATGGTGTCCGCCAGTTTGAACCTGACGGATATTGTCATGGGCCAAGCCAAGGGCATGTTTGCTGAAAAAGGGCTGACCTTCTTGTCCTGGAACTGGCTGCCTTTGCTGCCTGTGTTTCTGGTGTATTTCATCTCGGGTCTGGCCGAGACCAACCGCCACCCGTTTGACGTGGTCGAAGGTGAGTCGGAAATCGTTGCGGGCCACATGGTCGAATATTCCGGCATGAGCTTTGCGATGTTCTTCTTGGCCGAGTACGCCAATATGTGGCTCGTGTCGATCATGACGGTGCTGATGTTTCTCGGTGGCTGGTTGTCGCCGATTGACAGCGTGCTGTTCAACTGGATTCCAGGCTGGATCTGGCTCGGACTCAAGACCTTCGCGGTCGTGACCATGTTCTTGTGGGTGCGTGCAAGCTTCCCACGCTTCCGTTACGACCAGATCATGCGTCTGGGCTGGAAGATTTTTATCCCTGTCACCCTGGTGTGGCTGGTGGTGGTGGGTGGCTGGATGCAGACCCCGTTTAATATCTGGAAATAAAGCGAGTCACGTATGTCCACATTGGCTACTCCTGCCTTTTCGCTCAAGGACTTTCTCTCCAGCTTCATGCTGGCAGAGTTGTTCAAGGGCTTGGCGCTGA
This sequence comes from uncultured Albidiferax sp., assembly GCA_963512605.1. Lineage (GTDB taxonomy): Bacteria > Pseudomonadota > Gammaproteobacteria > Burkholderiales > Burkholderiaceae_C > Rhodoferax_B. The sequence continues at coordinate 206,733 of CAUPNG010000005.1, forward strand.
CCGGCAAGCATGCGTTTCGGCGCAAGATCACGGTGCAGTTTCCAGAAGAAAAAACACCGCTATCCCCCCGTTTCCGTGGCCTGCATGCCTTGCGTCGCTATGAAAATGGCGAAGAGCGCTGCATTGCCTGTAAGTTGTGCGAGGCGGTGTGCCCCGCCATGGCCATCACCATTGAATCGGACGTGCGTGCCGATGGTTCGCGCCGCACTAGCCGGTACGACATCGACCTGACCAAATGTATTTTTTGCGGTTTTTGCGAAGAAAGCTGCCCGGTCGACTCCATCGTGGAAACCCATGTACTGGAGTACCACGGTGAAAAGCGTGGCGATCTGTACTTCACCAAAGACATGTTGTTGGCCGTGGGAGACCGCTACGAAAAGGACATCGCAGCCGCCCGTGCTGCGGATGCCAAATACCGTTAAATCCCGCTAAATCCCGTTCACAGCTGCTGATTGCTGCTCCCGTTTCCACACAATAAGAACCGCTCCATGGACGTTAAGACAGGCCTCTTTTATCTCTTCGCGACAGTGCTGCTGTTCGCAGGGTTTCGGGTGATTACTTCACGCAACCCTGTGTACGCCGCTCTGTATTTGGTGCTTGCGTTTTTCCAGGCAGCCGCTATCTGGATTCTGCTGAAAGCAGAGTTCCTGGCTATTACCTTGGTGCTGGTGTACGTCGGCGCGGTGATGGTGTTGTTCCTTTTCGTGGTGATGATGTTGGACATCAATGTCGATGCACTCCGCCAGGGATTCTGGAAGCATTTCCCCATCGCCGCCGGTGGTGGTGTGTTGTTGGCACTTGAAATGGCTATGGTGTTGATGGGCGGATTCCGCACCAACGACGAAACCCGCAATCTGACGGGGGGCGCAGATGTCGGTGCCCAGGTATCTAACACCAAGGAACTGGGCAAGATTCTTTACACCGAGTATCTTTATCCGCTGGAAATCGCTGCAGTCATCTTGTTGGTGGCTATCGTCGCCGCCATTGCGCTAACGCTGCGCCAGCGTAAAGACAGCAAGCACGCCAACCCAGCAGACCAGGTGCGCGTCAAAGCCCGTGACCGGGTGGAGATCATCAAAATGAAGGTAACCCAGCCCGCGGTGGAAGTTGCTGCGCCTGTTGCCCCCGCAGCTGCGGTTGTGGAGAAAAAAGCATGACCTTGACGCTTGGACACTTTCTTTCACTCGGGGCCATTTTGTTTGCCTTGTCGGTGATCGGCATCTTTCTGAACCGTAAAAACCTCATCGTCTTGTTGATGGCCATCGAGTTGATGCTGTTGGCGGTGAACATGAACTTTGTGGCGTTCTCGTACTACCTGAACGACATGCGCGGCCAGATATTCGTCTTCTTCATTCTGACGGTGGCCGCCGCCGAATCGGCTATTGGCTTGGCCATTCTGGTGCTGCTGTTCCGTAATAAGTCCAGCATCAATGTGGATGAACTCAATACGCTCAAGGGTTAATAAAAATGAGTCAAACCCTCACAGCTTCTACTTTGCTGGCGGTTCCGCTGGCACCTCTGGCGGGCGCTTTGCTCGCTGGTGTTCTGGGTACTGCATTTGGCGGTAACGTGATTGGCCGACGCGCCAGCCACTCGCTCACCATCTTGGGTGTGTTGATCGCTTTCGTCTTGTCGGCCATGACGCTCAACAGCGTGGTCAACGACGGTGCCCGCTTCAATGAAACGCTCTACACCTGGATGGATGTAGGCGGATTGCGTATGGAGATTGGCTTCATGGTGGACGGATTGACCGCCATGATGATGTGCGTGGTGACCTTTGTGTCGCTCATGGTCCACATCTACACCATTGGCTATATGGAAGAAGACGCGGGCTATAACCGTTTTTTCGCCTACATCTCGCTGTTTACCTTCTCGATGTTGATGCTGGTCATGAGCAACAACATGCTGCAGTTGTTCTTCGGCTGGGAAGCTGTGGGCCTGGTGTCTTACCTGCTGATCGGTTTCTGGTTCAACCGTCCCACTGCCATCTTTGCCAACATGAAGGCCTTTTTGGTCAACCGTGTGGGTGACTTTGGTTTCATTCTGGGCATTGGCCTGATTGCTGCCTACGCAGGCACCTTGAACTACACCGAAGCTTTTGCAAAAAAAGACGCGCTGGCGCAACTCATGCTCCCCGGTACCAACTGGATGCTGGTAACCGTGATCTGCATCTGCTTGTTCATCGGTGCCATGGGTAAGTCGGCCCAGTTTCCGCTGCATGTGTGGCTGCCTGACTCCATGGAAGGTCCTACGCCCATCTCGGCGCTGATCCATGCGGCCACCATGGTGACTGCGGGTATCTTCATGGTGGCGCGTATGTCGCCTCTGTTTGAGTTGAGCGATACCGCCTTGAACCTGATTCTGGTGGTGGGTTCCATCACTGCGCTGTTCATGGGCTTTTTAGGCATCATCCAAAACGACATCAAGCGGGTGGTGGCGTATTCCACGCTGTCCCAGTTGGGCTACATGACGGTGGCTTTGGGTGCCTCGGCTTATTCGGTTGCCGTGTTCCACCTGATGACGCACGCATTCTTCAAGGCCTTGCTGTTCCTGGCGGCAGGTTCGGTCATCATGGGTGTGCACCACAACCAGGATATCCGCTGGATGGGTGGTTTGCGCAAGTACATGCCCATCACCTGGATCACCTCGCTGCTGGGCTCTCTGGCTTTGATCGGTACGCCTTTGTTTTCGGGTTTCTACTCCAAAGACAGCATCATCGAAGCAGTGCACTTGAGCCACTTGCCCGGCGCCGGTTTCGCCAACTTTGCGGTGCTGGCGGGCGTGTTTGTTACGGCTTTCTATTCGTTCCGCATGTATTTTCTGGTGTTCCACGGCAAAGAGCGGTTTGACCAAAACCCGGATGCCCACCATGGACATGATGACCACCATGGTGACCATGGTCACGGTGACAGCAAACCCCACGAGTCTCCCTGGGTGGTGACCTTGCCCTTGGTACTGTTGGCCATTCCCTCGGTCATCATCGGCTACTTCACTCTCCAGCCCATGTTGTACGGTGACTTTTTCAAGGATGCGATTTTCATAGACTCTGACAAGCACGCGGCCATGAAAGAGCTGGCGCAAGAGTTTCACGGTGCCTGGGCCATGGCGGTCCATGCATTGACGACCATGCCGTTTATTTTGGCGGTTGCCGGTGTGGCCACCTCCTACTACATGTACATGGTCAATCCGGCGCTGCCTGCGGCCATCAAACGTGCTTGCCAGCCGATTTACTCGCTGTTGGAAAACAAGTACTACCTGGACTGGTTCAATGAAAACGTGTTGGCACGGGGTGCCCGTGGCCTGGGTACCGGTCTGTGGCAGGTCGGCGACCGCACCATCATTGACGGTGGCGTAGTCAACGGATCCTGGAAGATCGTGGGTTGGATTTCGGGCATGGTGCGTTGGGTCCAAACCGGATTCATTTACGACTATGCGTTTGCCATGATCGTGGGTGTTTTTGCGCTGATGACGTATTTCGTTTGGCTCAACCAGTAGAGGAATAAGAAAAATGGGATTGTTGAGCCTTGCCATCTGGATACCTATCTTTTTTGGCGTTGTACTTTTGGCCTTAGGCCGTGATGAGCAGGCCCGGGCCGTCCGTTGGGTCGCCCTGGTGGGTTCGGTGGTGAGCTTGCTGGTGACCTTGCCGCTGTACAGCGGCTTCAAGCTGGGCACTTCGGCGATGCAGTTTGTGGAAAACACCAGCTGGATCGAGCGCTTCAATGTGAACTACCACCTGGGTGTGGACGGCATCTCGGTGTGGTTTGTGATCCTCACGGCCTTTATCAATGTCATTGTGGTCATTGCCGGTTGGGAAGCCATTACCAACAAAGTCAACCAGTACATGGGTGCCTTCCTGATCCTCAGCGGATTGATGATTGGTGTCTTTTGTGCGCTGGACGGGATTTTGTTTTATGTCTTCTTCGAGGCCACGCTTATCCCGATGTACCTGATCATCGGTATCTGGGGCGGGCCCAACAAGATCTACGCGGCCTTCAAGTTCTTCCTGTACACGCTGCTGGGTTCCTTGTTGATGCTGGTGGCGTTGATCTTCCTGTACGTGAAATCGGGCGGTAGCTTTGACATTGCCACCTGGCACCAGCTGCCTCTGGACAGCCAGACCCAGACATTGCTGTTCTTCGCCTTCCTGTCGGCGTTTGCGGTCAAGGTTCCGATGTGGCCAGTGCACACCTGGTTGCCAGATGTGCACGTGGAAGCACCTACCGGTGGTTCTGCCGTGCTGGCGGCCATCATGCTGAAGCTGGGTGCCTACGGTTTTCTGCGGTTCTCCTTGCCGATTGCGCCCGACGCATCCCATGAATGGTCGGGGCTGATGATCGGTCTGTCCCTCACTGCCGTCGTGTATGTGGGTCTGGTGGCCATGGTGCAGGAAGACATGAAGAAGCTGGTGGCCTATTCTTCTGTGGCCCACATGGGCTTTGTGACCCTGGGTTTCTTCATCTTCAACCCGCTGGGCATTGCGGGCGGTATTGTGCAAATGATTGCCCACGGCTTTGTGTCTGCCGCCATGTTCTTGTCGATCGGCGTGCTGTACGACCGCGTGCATTCCCGTGAAATTGCCAGCTACGGCGGCGTGGTCAACACCATGCCCAAGTTTGCAGCCTTTGCCTTGCTGTTTGCCATGGCCAATTGCGGCTTGCCCGCCACGGCGGGGTTCGTAGGCGAGTGGATGGTGATTCTGGGTGCTGTGCAGTTCAACTTCTGGGTCGGTTTTGCCGCAGCCACGGCGCTGATCTTTGGCGCCGCCTACACCCTGTGGATGTACAAACGTGTCTACCTGGGCCCGGTCACCAATGACCATGTCAAGGAACTCAAAGACATCAATGGGCGCGAGTTCTTCATGCTGCTTTTGCTGGCGATTGCGGTGCTGGCCATGGGCCTGTACCCCAAGCCTTTCACCGACGTGATGGATGCCTCGGTGGCCGATTTGATCAAACACGTTGCAGTTTCCAAGCTCAACTGACCCCACTGGATTGAGAACGAAAAGATGATTGACACAATCAGTTGGATCACGGTTTACCCTGAAATCGTGCTGCTGGCGATGGCCTGCATCATTGCGCTGGTCGACCTGGGAGTGAAAAGCCCACGCCGCACCGGCACCTATGCCCTGACCCTGCTGTCGCTGGGCGTGGTCGCCATCCTGCAAGGCTTGTACGCCAATGGCAACACCACCCTGTACGGCTTTGGCAACATGGTCGTAAGCGACCCTATGGGCAACTGGCTCAAGTGCTTTGCCACCATCGCCGTGATGGTCACCCTGGTCTACGGTCGGCCCTATGCAGGCGACCGCGGCATGTTGCACGGCGGCGAAATGTTCACCTTGAGCATGTTTGCACTGTTGGGCATGTCGGTCATGATCTCGGGCAACAACTTCCTGGTCATCTACATGGGCCTGGAGCTGTTGACGCTGTCCAGCTACGCCCTGGTGGCGCTGCGCCGCGACAACGCCACCGCCAGCGAAGCCGCCATGAAGTATGTTGTGCTGGGTGCCCTGGCTTCGGGTTTCCTGCTGTACGGCTTGTCGATGATGTACGGTGCCACCGGCACCCTGGAAGTGGGCCAGGTCTTCAAGGTCATCGCCTCTGGCCAGGTCAAGCACCAGGTGCTGGTGTTTGGTTTGGTGTTTGTGGTGGCTGGCCTGGCGTTCAAGCTGGGTGTGGTGCCATTCCACATGTGGATTCCCGACGTGTACCAAGGCGCACCCACCGCGGTGACGCTGATGATCGGTGGCGCGCCCAAGCTGGCGGCGTTTGCCATCTGCATCCGTTTACTGGTCGAAGGCATGCTGCCGCTGGCGATTGACTGGCAGCAGATGCTGGTGGTCTTGTCGGTAGGCTCCCTGGCGCTGGGTAATCTGGCCGCCATCGCCCAAACCAACTTGAAGCGCATGCTGGCTTACTCCACCATTTCGCAAATGGGCTTTGTGCTGCTGGGCCTGCTGTCGGGCGTGGTCAATGGCAATACCTTGTCGGCCGCCAATGCCTACAGCTCGTCGATGTTCTACGTCATCACCTATGTGCTGACCACCCTGGCCGGTTTCGGTGTCATTCTGCTGCTGGCCCGCGAAGGCTTTGAGAGCGAAGAAATCTCCGATCTGGCCGGTTTGAATGAACGCAGCCCCTTGTACGCCGCGGTCATGGCCATCTGCCTGTTCTCCATGGCCGGTATCCCGCCCATGGTGGGCTTCTACGCCAAGCTGTCGGTGCTGCAGGCGCTGATCGCCTCGGGTTACGCGGGCTATATCGCACTGGCGGTGTTTGCGGTGGTGATGTCGCTGATCGGCGCCTTCTACTACCTGCGCGTGGTCAAGGTCATGTACTTCGATGCACCCATTACCGCCACCACCGTGTCGGCTCCGCTGGACGTGCGGGCTGTGTTGTCGGTCAACGGCGCGCTGGTGCTGATTCTGGGCATTGTGCCCGGTGGCCTGATGACCCTGTGCGCACAGGCCATCGTGCTGACGCTGGGCACCTGATGCGAGCGGGCAGGGCGGTAGGACAGCTCCGGTGACCCAAACCGTTTCCATATGGTTGGTGCTGTTGGCGGCCATCGTTGCCGCCAATCTGCCGTTCATGGGCCGCCGCCTGTTCCTGGTGTTCAAGCTGGCCCATCCCAAATCCCTGGCCATGCGCCTGGGTGAGCTGGTGGTGTATTACTTTACGGTAGGTGGCCTGGGCTTGCTGCTGGAAAACCACGGCGGCCAGATCGCTCCCCAAGGCTGGGAGTTTTACGCCATCACCGGCACCCTGTTCATCACCTTGGCGTTTCCGGGCTTTATTGCCCGCTATCTGCTCAAGCACCGCATTTGAGCTTTGCCGAACTGCCGACAGTGACGCTGTCGGCCCTCCCGAATGACTTCCATGCCTATCCCCGACCAGCACCTCGTTGAGCACAAGACCGACAGCGAAGAGCTGCTCAAGGGGCGCTTCCTGCACGCCTTCCGCGACACCGTACGCTTGCCCGATGGTCGCAGCGCCACGCGCGAGTACGTGAAGCACCCCGGCGCGGTGATGGTCGTGCCCATGCTGGACGATGGCGGCCTGGTGCTGGAGCGCCAGTTCCGCTATCCGCTGGACCGGGTGATGGTCGAGTTTCCTGCGGGCAAGCTGGATGCGGGGGAGTCCACGTTCGCCTGCGCCCAGCGCGAGCTGCTCGAAGAAACCGGCTACTCCGCCACCGAATGGGCGCGGGCGGGCATGCTGCACCCGGTGATCGCCTACTCCACCGAATTTATTGACATCTGGTTTGCCCGCGGCCTGACGCTGGGTGAGCGCAATCTGGACGCGGGCGAGTTTCTGGACGTGTTCACCGCCACTTTGCCCGAGCTGCTGGAATGGTGCCGCGATGGCCGGGTGACCGACAGCAAAACCCTCACCGCCGCCCTGTGGCTGCAAAACTTGGCCTCGGGTGCCTGGTCGCTGGATTGGCAGCCCACCGCGTCTGTAGTAGGCTAGTCGGCATGAAAGTCCTGGATCTCCAATGCGCCCACCAGCACACCTTCGAAGGCTGGTTTGGGTCAGAGGATGATTTCCAGAGCCAACTCGCCCGGGGTTTGGTCGAATGCCCGCTGTGCGGCAGCAGCGAGATCGTCAAAAAACTCAGCGCCCCGCGCCTGAACCTGGGGGCCGTGCAGGTCCCGAGCAAGACCGAGCTTGCACCGGCAGCCGAGCCCAGCAGCGCTGTAGCGGCTCCCACACCGTCACCCGAAGCCCAGGCCGCCTGGATGAAGATGGTCCGCCACGTCATCGCCAACACCGAAGACGTGGGCAGCCAGTTCGCCGAAGAGGCCCGCAAAATCCACTACGGTGAGCGCAAGGAGCGCAACATCCGGGGTGAGGCGACCGTGGAAGAAACCGAGGCCTTGCTGGAGGAAGGCATCGACGTACTGCCGTTGCCGATGCCTGCGGCGCTGAAACGGCCTCTCCAGTAGCCTGCAGCGGGTCGGGGAATCTGCTCTATTTTTTAGATAAGAAAAAGATAGCTCCTCACGCCCATGGAATGGGCACGAAATGCCAATTCGATGCAATAAAAAAGGCCTGAAAACAGCCAATTTAGCGTTTTCAGGCCTTTATAGCGCTGCAGCAGACCGGCCAGGGCCGGTCCACTGCGGCCGTGGGGTTCAGGGGTACAGGCCGCGCAGTTCGCGGGTATGCAGAATCCGCTTGCAAGCCACGATAAAGGTGGCGGTGCGCAGGCTCACCTTGTTCTCTTGCGCCACCAGCCAGACGGCGTTGAACGCCTCTTTCATGATGCGCACCAGGCGGGCGTTGATCTCGTCTTCGTCCCAGAAGAAGCTCGAAAAGTCCTGCACCCACTCAAAGTAGCTCACCGTCACGCCGCCCGCATTGGCGATCACGTCGGGCAGCACCAGGATGTTGCGTTCTTGCAGGATGTCGTCCGCCTCGGGGGTGGTGGGGCCATTCGCGCCCTCGATCACCATGCGGGCGGTGATGCGTCCGGCGTTGTCCTTGGTGATTTGCTGCTCCAGCGCAGCCGGGATCAGGATGTCGCAGGGCACGTCCCAGAACGCGTCGTTGGCAATCACCTCGGCACCGGCAAAGCCGCCCACGCCACCGGCGTTCTTCACGTGCTGCAGCAGGGCGGGCACGTTGAAACCGGCTTCGCAGTAGATGGTGCCGCTGTGGTCCTGCACAGCCACCACGCGGGCACCGGCTTCGGCAAACAGCTTGCCCGCCACGCCACCCACATTGCCAAAACCTTGCACCGCGATGCGGGCCGTGGACACGTCCAGGCCGATGTGCTTGGCGGCTTCCATGCCCACGGTGAACACGCCGCGCCCGGTGGCTTCACGGCGGCCCAGCGAGCCACCCAGATCGACCGGCTTGCCGGTGACCACGCCGGTGGCGGTGGAGCCCTGGTTCATGGAGTAGGTGTCCATCATCCAGGCCATGATCTGCTCGTTGGTGTTCACGTCGGGGGCCGGAATGTCCTTGTTCGGGCCGATGATGATGCCGATCTCGCTGGTGTAGCGGCGCGTCATGCGCTCCAGTTCGCCGCGCGACAGGGTTTTGGGGTCGACACGGATGCCGCCCTTGGCACCGCCGTAAGGCACGTTGACGGCAGCGTTTTTGATCGACATCCAGGCCGACAGCGCCATCACTTCCGACAGCGTCACGTCCTGGTGGAAGCGCACGCCGCCCTTGCCCGGGCCGCGCGAGGTGTTGTGCTGCACGCGGTAGCCTTCAAAGTGGGCGATGGAGCCGTCGTCCAGGTGGATCGGCACATCGACCACCAAAATGCGCTTGGGGCGCTTCAGGGTTTCCACCCAGCGGGCCAGGTCGCCCAGATAGGGTTCCACCCGGTCCACTTGCTGGAGAAAAATACCCCAGGGGCCGATGTGGTCGGGGTTCAGGTACGAGGGCACGGCGTGCACGGTAGGCGCTTGGTTGGACATGGAATAAATCCCTTGTGTGACAGAAAGACGAAGCTTAAAACTCCGCCGCGCATCTGTCCAAGGCCAGCTTTAAGCCCATCTATGCACTAAATGCATGGGTGGGCGGGTAGCCGTTTCAGCCCACCGGGTCTACCGCCAGCAGCCGCTCGGCCTGCACCCGCAGCGGCGCCAGCAACTGGCCGATCAGCGCCAGTTGGCTTTGCACTACCCGGTGCGCCGCGTCGGTGGGGGCGGCGCACAAGGCCTCCAGCACCGCCTCTTCGTCGGGGTTGGCGGGCGGCACGGGCTGGCTGTGCGCCAGACTGGTGGCCAGAGCGTCCAGCACCTTGCCGATCAGCGCGGCGGCCTGCTCGGTGGACGCGTCGCTGGGGGCGTTTTGCAAAGCCTCGCGGTGCGCGCCCAGGCCCGACAAATAGTTCAGCAGGGTGTGTGAGAGCAGCAAAAACCGCAAACCGCTGTCGCTGCGGCCCTGCAGAAAGCCCGGCTCCTGGAACAGGTTGGACAGCGCGGTAGACAGGGCCGCATCCGCGTTGTGCGCATTGCGCCGGGCCGTGCGGTAGGCCAGGTCGTCGCGCTGGCCGCCTTGGCCGCTTTTGTACTGCGCCATGATCTGGCGCAGGTACAGGTTGCAGGTGGCCAGGGTGCGGGCCGCTACCTCGTGCATGCGGCGGCCCTGCCAGTCGGGCAGGATCAAAAACACCGCCAGCCCGGCGATCAGGCTGCCCACCACGGTGTCCACCATGCGCGGCACGATCAGGCCATAGCCGTCGCCAATCTGGTTGAAGCTCAGCAGCACCAGCAGCGTCATCGATCCCGTCGCCAGCGCGTAGTGCCGGGTGCGGTTGCCAAAAAACACCACGCCCGCCGCCACCGCAAACATGGCCTGCAGCAGCAGGCTGGGGAACAGCCGGAACAGCGCCCAGCCCACCACCAGCCCGGCCATGGTGCCCACTACCCGCTGCACCATGCGCCTGCGGGTCGCGCCAAAGCTCTGTTGGCACACAAACACCGTGGTCAGCAAAATCCAGTAACCCTGGCGCGCATGCAGCCAGTGCAGCAGCCCGTAGCCTACGGCCAGCGCAATGCTCAGGCGCACCGCGTGGCGAAATAGCGGCGTGGCCGGGGTGAGTTGCCGCCACACCCGGTCGAACGCGTCGCGCAGCGACTGGGGCGAGCGGTCCAGCAGGGCGTGGTCTTGCACCTCGGCTTCTGGCGCGGGCAGGCTGGCGCTGGTCAGGCGGGTTTGCAGCGTGCCCAGGTTCTTGGCCAGCGCCGTCAAGGTGGCCAGCAGCCTTTGCCACTGCGGCTGCTGCAAGCTCTCCAGGTGCGCCAGCGCGTCCTGCAAATCCTGCTGTGCCTGGGCGCTCACCGTGTCGGGAATCACCGCCACGCGCAGCAAAATCGCCCGCGCCAGCCGCTCGCAGGCATGGCCTTGCAGGCGCAGCAGCCGCTGGCAGCGGAACAGCACATCGCTGTGGAAAAACGTCTCGGTCAGCTCGCTGTAGGGTGAGTGCGAGGAGCTGGCCCGCTCGTGCACCTCCTGGGCAATGAAATACAGCCGCAGGTAGTACTGCATGCGGTGGCTGGGCACGGCCTCCAGCCGGTTCAGGATGCTTTCCTTGGTGACGTTCAGCGCGGTGACTACCGCGCCGTTGCGCTGCGCCAGGGCCAGGCGTTTGACCTCCTGGTCCACCCCGCGCACCGGCTCAAACAGCGAAGCCTTCAGCGTCAAATACCCGCCCAGCACCCGGTACAGCGCCGCCAGGTTCTGCTGCACCGGCTGGTGGGTAAACAGCACGCACCACAGCACCGACAGCAGGCCGTACCACGTCGCCCCGGTCAGCAGCAGTGCAGGTTCCAGCCATTCGGCATTGCCCTGGTCGCTGCGCTGGTCCATGCCGATGGTGGTGTAGATCGACAAAATCAGCGTGCCATAGGCAATGGCCTGGTAGCGCGGGCTGATGGCACCCAGCATGGTCAGGCAAAACGTGGCCAGCACCAGCCACACCAAAAACAGCCAGCGGTGCGGAAACAGCGCCTGCACCGCAAACGCCGCCAGCGCAAAACACAGCAGCGTCACCAACAGCGCCCGCAGCCGCCCGCGCCAGTTGTCGTCCGTCTCGGCCAGCGCGCAGGCAATGGTGCCCAAAAACACTGGCATCACCAGCGCCATCTGGTCGTTCACCCAGCCCACCGCCATGGTGGTGCTCAGCGCGATGAAGATGCGCAGGCTGTAGGGAAAGGTGTCCAGCGCCCACAGGCGGCGCAAAGACTGGGACAGAGGCAAGAACGGCATGCGGGCTTTACTATTAAAAATAGAGCTGCTTGTGCTTATGGAATAAGCGCTAGGCCCTGATTTTATGCACAAACCGTGCCCGGACCCTATGCCGTGAACTGTAATGCGGCTAAGCGGGCGTACACCCCGTCTTGCGCCACCAGCGCCGCGTGCGTGCCTTGTTCGACGATGCGGCCATGCTCCAGCACCACGATGCGGTTCGCCTGTTGCACGGTGGCCAGGCGGTGGGCAATCACCAGGGTGGTGCGGCCCCGCATGGCGGATTCCAGGGCGGCCTGCACCATGCGTTCGCTCTCTGCGTCCAGCGCGCTGGTAGCTTCGTCCAGCAGCAGCAGCGGGGCGTTTTTCAGCATGGCGCGGGCAATCGCCACGCGCTGGCGCTGGCCGCCGCTCAGGCGCACACCGCGCTCGCCCAAAAAGGTGTTGTAGCCCTCGGGCAGGGCGGTGATGAAGGCGTGGGCAAAGGCCGATTCGGCAGCCGCCATCACCTCGGCATCGGTGGCATCGGGGCGGCCATAACGGATGTTTTCCATCGCGCTGGTCGAGAACATCACTGCGTCTTGCGGCACGATGCCGATGTGCTGGCGCAGGTCCTCCAGGGCCAGGTCGCGGGTGGCCACGCCGTCGAGCCGGATGCGGCCCGACTGCGGGTCGTAAAAGCGCAGCAGCAGCTGGAACACCGTGCTCTTGCCCGCGCCGCTGGCCCCCACCAGGGCCACGGTTTCCCCCGGGGCCACGGCCAGGCTGAAATCGGCCAGGGCGGGCTGCAGCGGGCGCGACGGGTAGTTGAAGTTGATGTTTTCAAAAACAATAGCGCTTCCCGCCGATGTAATCAGCGCTGGGGTCGGATTTGGTGCAGATTTAATCGGTGACTCAGTGGCCAGCAGCTCCATCAGCCGCTCGCTGGCACCCGCTGCCCGCAGCACGTCGCCATACACCTCGCCCAGCACGGCGGTGGCACTGGCCAGAATGATCACGTACACCACCGTCTGCCCCAGGTGCCCGGCGGTAATGCTGCCCTGCAAAACGGCCTGCGTGCCCTGGTACAGGCCCCACAGCAGCGCGGCCGAGGTGGCAATGATGATGAAGGCCACCAGCACCGAGCGCGCCTTGCTGCGCCCCACGGCGGTCTGGAAAGCGGCGGCGGTGGAGGCGTTGAAACGGGTGGCCTCGCGCCCCTCGGCGGTGTAGCTCTGCACCACCGGAATGGCGTTGAGCACTTCGGCGGCGATGGCGCTGCTGTCGGCTACCCGGTCCTGGCTGGCCCGCGATAGTTTGCGCACCCGCCGCCCAAACCAGGCGCTGGGCAGCACGATCAGCACCAAGATACCAAACACCTGCGTCATCACCACCGGGTTCGTCCACACCAGCACGCCCAACGCACCCAGGCCCATCACCGCATTGCGCAGGCCCATGCTCAGCGACGAGCCCACCACAGTCTGCACCAGCGTGGTGTCTACCGTCAGGCGCGACAGCACTTCGCCGGTCTGGGTGGTTTCAAAAAACTGCGGGCTCTGGCGCAGCACGTGGCTGTACACCGCGTTGCGGATGTCGGCGGTGACGCGTTCGCCCAGCCAGCTCACGGTGTAGAAGCGCGCCGCCGAGAACAGGCCCAGCGCGGCCGCCACCGCAAACAGCTCAAAGAAATGGTCGCGCAGCGCCAGCACCTGCGCGCCCCGATCCACGCCGCCATCGGAGCCGGTCTGCACCAGGCCCTGGTCGATCAGCGCCCGCAGCGCCAGCGGAAACGCCAGCGTGGCACCGGCGGCCAGCACCAGGAACACGATGGCCAGGCCGATGCGAAAGCGGTAGGGCCGTAGGAACGGCAGCAGGCCCGACAGCGAGCGCGGCGAACCCTTGGCCCCCGCAGAAGCGGACGCGGAGGAGGGGGTAGACGGAATTGCAGAGGTGGCCATGCCCCGAGTGTAGCCAAATCAAATGCCCAAACAAACAAAGACTTGACAGTAATTGCCTAAGCAATTAATAATCTAGCCCATGACTACACAATCCACCCCACTGCCAGCGTCTGCCCCGACTTTCTATGCGGCAGATAGTTATGTGGCCGGCGGCCACGGTGTCGGCCACCTGCTGTCGCGGGTTTTCAACTCCATGACCCAGGAGCTGGAGCGCCAGTTCGAGCCCAGCGGCCTGACCAATGCGCAGTGGAAGCCGCTGTTCAAGCTGTCCACCGGCGAGGTCTCCACCGTGGCCGAGCTGGCCCGCGTGTGCACCCTGGATGCCGGTGGCATGACCCGCATGCTGGACCGCCTGGAGGCTAAAGGCCTGTGCCAGCGCGTGCGCTCCAGCGAAGACCGCCGGGTGGTGAATCTGGAGATCACCGAAGCCGGGCGCGATGCCGCCAAGGTCATCCCCGAAGTGCTCAGCCGGGTGCAAAACGCCTACCTCGCGGGCTTTTCGGTCGAGGAGTGGGAGGCTCTGAAAAGCTACCTGCGCCGCATGCTCGACAACGCCAACGATTTCCAACAAGCCCAACAAAGCGCATCCGATGCCGGAGAAAACCATGCCGTTTAATTCCTTTGCCGTGCCCCGGCTGGCCCTGGCCGCCGTGGCCCTGGCCAGCCTGGCGGCCTGCGCCAACTTTTCGGGCATCACGCCCCAGGCCCAGATGCAGCCTGCCACCGTGGTCGGTGCGTCCGACGTGGCCGCGGTCGATGCCGAGTGGTGGCATAGCTTTGCCGACCCGCAGCTCGACCGCCTGGTCACCCAGGCCCTGGACGGTAGCCCCAGCCTGAAGCTGGCCCAGGCCCGCCTGCGCCGCGCCCAGGCCGCCACCGACGGTGCCCGCGCTACCACGCTGCCCCAGGTAGGGGCCGACGCGCAGGCCATGCGCCAGCTCTACACCGCCAAAGGCCAGTACCCCGCACCACTGGCGGGCGAGATCTACAACAGCGGCACGCTGCAGCTCAGCGCCAGCTGGGAGCTGGACTTTTTCGGCAAAAACCGCGCCGCCCTCGATGCCGCCCTGGGCCATGCCCAAGCCGCCCAGGCCGACACCCAGGCCGCCCGCGTGCTGCTGGTCAGCCAGGTGGCGCGCAGCTATTTCCAATTGCTGCGCCTGAACGGCCAGCTGGCGCTGGCCCACCGCACCCTGGCCCAGCGCAACGAGCTGCTGTCTCTCGTGCGCGACCGCGTCAACGCCGGGCTGGACACCCGCCTGGAGCTGAACCAAAGCCAGGGCAGCCTGCCCGAAGCCCGCCAACAGATCGAAGCCTTGCAGGAGCAAATGGCCCTGGCCCGCAACGCCTTGTCGGCCCTGGTTGGGCAATCCAATGTGGCTGACACGCTACAGTTACCAGCGCTGGCAGCTATTAAAACCGCAGCAAACGCGCAGGCCATTCCCGCCGACCTGCTGGGCCGCCGGGCCGACATTGCCGCCGCCCGCTGGCGCGTGGAGGCCGCCAGCGCCGATGCCCGCAGCGCCAAGGCCCAGTTCTACCCCAATGTCAGCCTGAACGGCTTTACTGGGTTCTCCAGCATCGGCCTGGGCAACCTGCTGCATGCGGGCAGCGAGCAGTGGGGCATTGGCCCGGCCATCCACCTGCCGATTTTTGACGCAGGCCGTCTGCGCGCTAGCCTGGCGGCCAAGACCGCCGACCTGGATGCGGCGGTTGAGAGCTACAACGCCGCGCTGGTCGACGCGGTGCGCGACGTGGCCGACCAGCTCGCCTCGCAGCAGTCCATCGCCCGCCAGCAAACCGAGCAGCGCGCCGCCCAGCAAGCTGCCGAAGCCGCCTACGAGATTGCGGTACAGCGCTACAGCGCCGGGCTGGGCAACTACCTCAATGTGCTGGGCTCCGAGACCGCCGTGCTGGCCCAGCGCCGCCTGCAGGTCGATCTGGCCGCCCGCGCGCTGGATACCCAGGTGGCGCTGGTGCGCGCACTCGGTGGTGGGTATGCGCCGATTGCTATCGAAACCATAGCTGCTACCGCCCATTAAATAAGCGCTAGAGCCCGATTTCTTATAAATTTTCTGAGGTGAACACCATGTCTGATTCCGCAAACAACGCCCCTGCCAGCAACCCCCAACGCAAAAAATCCCTCATTACCATCGCCGCCGTGGTGGTGCTGGCCGGGATGGGTTGGGCCGCCTACGACATGGTGGTGGCCAGCCGTTATGAAGACACCGACAACGCCTACGTGCAGGGCAACGTGATCCAGATCACCCCGCAGGTCAGCGGCACGGTGATGGCCATCCTGGCCGACGACACCGACTTCGTGAAGGCCGGCCAGCCGCTGGTCAAGCTCGACCCCGCCGACTCCAAGCTGGCCCTGGACCAGGCCGAAGCCAACCTGGCCCAGGCCGTGCGCCAGGTGCGCACCCTGTACGCCAACAACGGCACGCTGACCGCCCAGATCGCCCTGCGCACGGCAGATGTCACCCGCACCCAGACCGACATCGCCCGCGCCCAGAGCGAAGTCGCCCGGGCGCAAGACGACCTGCGCCGCCGCCAGGCCCTCACTGGCAACGGGGCAGTGTCCAAAGAAGAACTCAGCCACGCCCAAACCCAGCTGGCCAACGCCCAAAGCGGCCTGTCCACCGTGCAGGCCAGCGTGGCCGCCGCCCAGGCAGCCGTGGCTGCGGCCAAAGAGCAGCTGACCAGCAACCAGGCCATGACCGACGGCACCAGCATCGACCAGCACCCCAGTGTGCTGGCGGCGGCTGCCAAGGTGCGCGAGGCCTACCTGGCCAGCCAGCGCGCCGCGATCCTGGCCCCGGTGGACGGCTATGTGGCCAAGCGCACCGTGCAGCTCGGCCAGCGCATCGCAGCAGGCGCACCTTTGATGTCCATCATCCCGCTGAGCCAGGTGTGGGTGGATGCCAACTACAAGGAAGTGCAGTTGCGCAATATCCGCATCGGCCAAAGCGTCAAGCTGACCGCCGACCTGTACGGCAAAAAAATGGAATACACCGGCACCGTAGCCGGGCTGGGCGTGGGCACAGGCGCGGCCTTTGCGTTACTGCCTGCACAAAACGCCACCGGCAACTGGATCAAGGTGGTGCAGCGCGTGCCGGTGCGTATCGCTCTGGACCCGGCGCAGCTGGTCAGCCACCCGCTGCGCGTCGGCCTGTCGATGGACGCGACGATTGACGTGACCAAGCAGGATGGCCAGATGCTGGCCGAAGCACCGCGTACCGCCGCCCTGTCCACCATGCAGGTGGGTGCCACGCCCGAGAGCGGTGCCGATGCCGACGTGCAGCGCGTGATCGCCGCCAACCTGGGCAGCAAGGCGGTGGCTGTGGCCCATGCCCCGGTCAAGCTGGCCGCCAGCCCCATCGCCTCCGCAGCACAGGTGCAATAAGTCCGCCATGGCGAACGCATTTACCTACACGCCACCGCCTCCGCTGGAGGGCTCGGCCCGCATGTGGGGCACCATCGCCTTGTCCACCGCCACGTTCATGAACGTGCTGGACTCGTCGATTGCCAACGTGTCCCTGTCGGCCATTGCCGGGGATTTGGGCGTGAGCCCCAACCAGGGCACCTGGGTGATTACCAGCTTTGCCGTGGCCAACGCCATTTCGGTGCCGCTCACCGGCTGGCTGTCGCAGCGCTTCGGCCAGGTGCGGTTGTTCACCATCAGCATCTTGCTGTTCGTGCTGGCCTCGTGGATGTGCGGGCTGGCGCCGAATATGGGCACGCTGATCGCCTTCCGCATCCTGCAGGGCTTTGTGGCCGGGCCGATGATTCCGCTGTCGCAGGCGCTGCTGCTCTCCAGCTACCCCAAAGCGCTGGCGGGCACGGCCATGGCCATGTGGGCCATGACCACGCTGATCGCCCCGGTAGTAGGGCCGCTGCTGGGCGGCTGGATCACCGACAACATCTCCTGGCCGTGGATTTTCTACATCAACATCCCGGTGGGCTTTTTGGCCGCTGCCGCCACCTGGAACCTGTACCGCAAACGCGAAACCCCGACCAAGCAACTGCCGATCGACAGCGTGGGCCTGGCCCTGCTGGTGGTGTGGGTGGGGGCGCTGCAGATCATGCTGGACAAAGGCAAGGAGCTGGACTGGTTCAACTCCACCGAGGTACAGATTTTGGCCGCGGTGGCGCTGGTGGGCTTCATGTTCTTCGTGGCCTGGGAATTGACCGATAAGCACCCGGTGACCGATCTGCGCCTGTTCGCCCGGCGCAACTTCTGGGCGGGCACGCTGGCCACCTCGGTGGGCTATGGCCTGTTCTTTGGCAACGTGGTGCTGCTGCCGCTGTGGTTGCAGCAGTACATGGGCTACACCGCCACGCAGGCCGGCTTTGTGCTGGCCCCGGTGGGGCTGCTGGCGATTATTTTGTCGCCGGTGGTGGGCAAGAACATCGCCAAGTTCGATCCGCGCCTGTTTGCCACCATGGCCTTTATCGTGTTCGGCATCGTGCTGTGGATGCGCTCGCGCTTTAACGTACAGGCCGACGAGGCCACACTGATGGTGCCCACCATCGTCCAGGGCATTGCCATGGCGTGTTTCTTCATCCCGCTGAGCATCCTGACGCTGTCTGGCCTCACGCCCGACCGTATTCCGGCCGCTTCGGGTTTGACCAACTTCGTGCGCATCACCGCCGGGGCCATGGGTACGTCCATCGTCACCACGGTGTGGGAAAGCCGCACCGCCTTGCACCATGCGCAGTTGACCGAGTACATCAACGTGGGGCGGCAAACCGCTACCGGTGCGTTGAATGGCCTGGCCAGCGCGGGCCTGGAGCCGCAGCAGGCGTTGGCGCAGGTCAACTTGCTGATCGGCCAGCAAGCGGCCACGTTAGCGGCCAACGATGTGTTCTTTGCGTCATCGGTCATGTTTCTGCTGCTGATCCCGTTGGTGTGGATCACCCAGCGCCCGGCCGCTATGGGCAAGGCGGCGGCGGAGGCCGCAGCGGGTGCGCATTGACGGTTAAACTCTAGGGCTCACAAGCTAGCGCGGCTTAACTTTTACGTTATTAACCGCGCTTTTTGCTTTTTAAATTTCAGAACCCCATGATCCACATCACGCTCCCCGATGGCTCCGTCCGCGAATTTCCTGGCCCTGTTACGGTTGCCGAAGTAGCCGCTTCCATCGGCACCGGATTGGCCAAGGCCGCGCTGGCCGGCAAGATCAACGGCAAGGTCGTCGATACCAGCTACCAGATCACGGTGGACAGCCCGCTGGCCATCATCACCGCCAAGGATGCCGACGGCCTGGACGTGATCCGCCACTCCACCGCCCACTTGCTGGCCTACGCCGTCAAAGACCTGTTCCCCGACGCGCAGGTCACCATCGGCCCGGTGATCGAAAACGGCTTTTTCTACGACTTTTCGTACAAGCGCCCGTTCACGCCCGACGACCTGGTGGCCATCGAGAAAAAGATGGTTGCCCTGGCTGCCAAGGACGAGCCCGTCACCCGCCGCGTGCTGCCACGCGACGAGGCTGTGGCGTACTTCAAAAGCCTGGGTGAGCACTACAAGGCGGAGATCATCGCCAGCATCCCGGCCGACCAGGATGTGTCGCTGTACCGCGAAGGCGCGTTCGAAGACCTGTGCCGAGGCCCCCACGTGCCCAGCACCGGCAAGCTCAAGTTTTTCAAGCTGATGAAGCTGGCCGGTGCCTACTGGCGCGGCGACCACAACAACGAAATGCTGCAACGCGTCTACGGCACGGCCTGGGCCAGCAAAGACGATCTGCAAAACTACCTGACGCAGCTCGAAGAAGCCGAAAAGCGCGACCACCGCAAACTGGGCCGCGAGCTGGACCTGTTCCACATCGACGACCACGCCCCCGGCCTGGTGTTCTGGCACCCCAAGGGCTGGACCGTCTGGCAGGGCGTGGAGCAGTACATGCGTAAGGTGTACCAGGACAACGGTTACCAGGAAGTCAAAGGTCCGCAGGTCATCGACAAGACGCTGTGGGAAAAAACCGGCCACTGGGACAAGTACCGCGAAAATATGTTCACCACCGAATCGGAGAAGCGCGAATACGCCCTGAAACCGATGAACTGCCCCGGCCACATCCTGATCTTCAAGCAGGGCATCAAGAGCTACCGCGACCTGCCGCTGCGCTACGGCGAATTCGGCCAGTGCCACCGCAACGAGCCTTCGGGTGGTCTGCACGGCATCATGCGCGTGCGCGGCTTCACGCAGGACGATGGGCACATCTTCTGTACCGAAGACCAGATCCTGCAAGAGTGCGTGAACTACACCGCGCTGCTGCAAAAGGTCTATGCCGATTTCGGCTTCAGCAACATCATCTACAAGGTGGCCACGCGCCCGGAAAAGCGCATCGGTTCGGACGAGAGCTGGGACAAGGCCGAGCACGCCCTGATGGAATGCCTGCGCGCCTCCGGGGTCGAGTTTGAAATTTCCCCCGGCGACGGTGCCTTTTATGGCCCCAAGATCGAATACACCCTGAAAGACGCGATTGGCCGCCAGTGGCAGTGCGGCACCATGCAGGTCGATTTCTCCATGCCCGAGCGGCTGGATGCCGAGTTTGTAGGCGAAGACGGTGCCCGGCACCGCCCGGTCATGCTGCACCGCGCCATCCTCGGCAGCCTGGAGCGTTTCATCGGCATTTTGATCGAGCAACATGCAGGTGCGCTGCCCACTTGGCTGGCTCCGGCGCAGGTGTCCATCCTCAATATTTCCGAGTCGCAAGACGCATACTGTCGTGAAATTGCCAAAACGCTGCAAGATCAAGGGCTTAGGGTTCAGCTTGATTTACGCAACGAAAAAATTACGCGTAAAATACGAGAGCATTCGATGCAAAAGCTTCCCTACATCTTGGTCATTGGTGACAAAGAAAAAGAAGCTGGGTCCGTCGCAGTGCGTGCCCGGGGCAATATTGACCTCGGTGTGATGTCGCTACAGGACTTTCAGTCCAAAATTGCCAGCGACATCGCTCTAAAACTGTAGTTTTTAATTAAACCTAGGCTTTAGCGCTCGTGCTGTCTGCGGTAGTTGCTATTGTTACTATAGCATTCTGATTTTTAAGGATTTGAGCCATCGCTACTGAATTTCGTGACCGCCGTCACCGCGAAGAACGCAAACACCGTCTGAACCGTGAAATCATGGCACCGGAAGTTCGTCTTTCCGGCCCAGAGAATGAGCCCTTAGGCATCGTCAGCCTGATGGAAGCTTTGCGTTTGGCCGGTGAATACGATGTGGATCTGGTTGAAATTGTTGCCACGGCGAACCCGCCGGTCTGTCGTTTGATGGACTACGGCAAGTTCAAGTACCAGGAACAAAAGAAAGCGGCCGACGCGAAGTCCAAGCAGACGGTGATCGAGATCAAGGAAATCAAATTCCGTCCCGGTACCGACGATGGCGACTACAACATCAAGATGCGCAATATCAAGCGTTTCCTGGCCGATGGCGACAAGTGCAAGATCACTTTGCGTTTTCGGGGGCGAGAAATCACCCACCAGGAAATCGGTATGGCCTTGCTGCAACGCATCCGCAACGACTTGCAAGACCTGATCATCGTGGAGCAGTTTCCCAAGTTGGAAGGCCGCCAGATGATCATGATGATCGCACCCGGCAAGAAAAAGCCCGCGTCCAGCAAGCCTGCAGCAGAAGTTGCACCAGCAGCGCCCGCAACGGCATCGTAAGAATTTCAGCCCGCAGGCCTCAAACCTGCGGGTTGTAAATGCAGAGAAGCGCAAGTTTCTCTGCCCCAGTGGAGAGTGAAAGCTCTCCACTGACAAGTGGCAAGTGAAAACTCGCCACTACAAGTGGCTCGGGGCCAACAAGTCTGGGATCGGTTTCCAGCGCCTCACGAGCACAATGAACAGGAGCATTGAAATGCCCAAAATGAAGACCAAGAGCGCGGCGAAAAAACGCTTTCGCGTTCGTCCAGGTGGTACCGTTAAACGCGGCCACGCCTTCAAACGTCACATCTTGACCAAGAAGACCACCAAAAATAAACGCCAGTTGCGCGGTACGACTGCAGTGCATGAGACCAATATGGGTCACATGGCGCAGATGCTGCCCGGCCGTGGTATTTAATTTAACGACGAACAAGGAGTAAATACATGCCTCGCGTCAAACGTGGTGTAACGGCTCGCGCCCGCCACAAAAAAGTTCTCGCCCTTGCAAAAGGTTTCCGCGGTCGCCGCGGTAATGTTTACCGCGTCGCCAAAGAAGCGGTAATGAAGGCTGGGCAATATGCCTACCGTGACCGTCGGACCCGCAAGCGGGTGTTCCGCCAGCTGTGGATTGCCCGTATCAACGCCGCTGCGCGTGAATGCGGTCTGACCTACAGCCAGTTCGCCAATGGCCTGAAGAAGGCAGCCATCGAGATCGACCGCAAAGTGCTGTCCGATATCGCTGTGCACGACAAGGCGGCTTTTGCCAGCATCGTGGAGCAAGTCAAGGCCCGTCTGGCTGCTTGATTCCCCACGCTAGTTTGCTATTCTTTGAGTAGCATTCTGTGCAAGTAAACCAAGGGCTAGAGCTTGAAAGAGCGCTAGCCCTTTGTCATTTCCAAGAGATCTTATGAACGAGTTGGACGCGATTGTCAGTGCAGCACACAGCAGTTTCCAGGGGGCCAGCACGCCCGCCGATCTGGAGAATGCCAAAGCCCAGTTTTTAGGTAAATCCGGCCGCATCACCGAGTTGATGAAGGGCATGGGGGCCCTGAGCGTAGAAGAAAAAAAATCACGCGGTGCCTCCATCAACCTGGCCAAACAAGCCATCGAAGCCGCCTTGACCGCGCGCCGCAAAGCCTTGGCCGATGCCGAGCTGGAGCAGCAACTCAAGGCCGAAGCCCTGGATGTGACCTTGCCGGGCCGCCAGCGCGGGCAGGGCGGTTTGCACCCCGTGTCGTTGACGCTGGAGCGCATCGAGGCCATCTTTGGCTCCATGGGTTTTGAAGTGGCCCAAGGCCCCGAGATCGAGTCCGACTGGTTCAACTTCACCGCGCTGAACACGCCCGAAGACCATCCTGCGCGCTCCATGCACGACACGTTTTATGTCGAAGGCGGCACGGCCACCGCGCCCAACCTGCTGCGCACCCACACCAGCCCGATGCAGATCCGCCATGCGGTCACGCATGTCAAAAAGCACCGCGCCGCCATCGACTCGGGCCAGGTGATGCCCGAGATCCGCGTGATCGCGCCCGGTCGCACCTACCGCGTGGACAGCGATGCCACCCACTCGCCGATGTTCCACCAGTGCGAAGGCCTGTGGATCGGCGAGAACGTCAGCTTCAAAGACCTGAAAGTGGTCTTCACCGATTTCTGCCGCACCTTCTTTGAGTCGGACGACCTGGTGCTGCGTTTTCGTCCCAGCTTCTTCCCGTTCACCGAACCCAGCGCCGAAATCGACATCCAGTTCCAGAGCGGCCCGCTGTCGGGACGTTGGCTGGAAGTGGCGGGCTCTGGCCAGGTGCACCCCAACGTGGTGCGCAATATGGGTCTGGACCCCGAAAAATACATCGGCTTTGCTTTCGGCATGGGCCCGGATCGTCTGACCATGCTGCGCTACGGCGTGAACGACCTGCGACTGTTTTTTGATGGCGACATCCGTTTCCTCAGCCAGTTTCAATAATTCTTCAGCCGTACTAGATAGACCAAACCATGCAATTTCCTGAATCCTGGTTGCGCGCTTTCTGCAACCCCGACTTGACCACCGAGCAACTGGCCGAAACCTTGACCATGGCCGGGCTGGAAGTCGAAGAGCTCAAACCCGTGGCCCCGCCGTTCACCGGTATCGTCGTGGGCGAAATCAAGACTGCCGAGCAGCACCCCAATGCCGACCGCCTGCGCGTCTGCACCGTGGACGTGGGCCAGGTCGAGCTGCTGAATATCGTGTGTGGCGCACCGAATGCCCGCGTGGGTATCCGGATACCCTGCGCGTTGGTGGGCGCCGAATTGCCCCCCGGCGAAGACGGCAAACCATTCCTGATCAAGGTCGGCAAGCTGCGCGGCGTGGAAAGCCAGGGCATGCTGTGCTCGGCACGCGAACTCAAATTGTCCGAAGACCACGGTGGCCTGCTGGAGCTGGCAGCCGATGCACCCCTGGGTCAGAACATCCGCGAACACCTGGCGCTGGACGACACGCTGTTCACCCTCAAGCTCACGCCCAATCTGGCGCATTGCCTGAGCGTGTTTGGCGTAGCCCGCGAAGTGGCCGCCCTGACCGGTGCGCCCTTGTTGCAGCCCAGCTTCCCAGCGGTGCAAGTGCAAAACGCCGATCGCGTGCCGGTCAAAATCAGTGCCCCCGACCTGTGTGGTCGTTTTTCGGGCCGCGTGGTGCGCAACGTCAACCCCAAAGCCGCCACCCCGCAATGGATGGTGGACCGCCTGGCGCGTTGCGGCCAGCGCAGCGTGACGGCATTGGTAGACATTTCCAACTACGTGATGTTCGAGTTGGGCCGCCCGTCGCACATCTTCGATCTGGACAAAATCCACGGTGGACTCGATGTGCGCTGGGGCCAGCCCGGCGAGCAGCTCAAACTGCTGAATGGCAATACCGTCACCGTCGATGAAAAAGTTGGCATCATTGCCGATGACCGCCAGGTCGAGTCGCTGGCTGGCATCATGGGCGGCGATGCTACGGCCGTGTCGGACGACACGGTCAACATCTACGCCGAAGCCGCTTTCTGGTGGCCCAAGTCGATTGCAGGCCGTTCGCGCCGCTACAACTTCTCTACCGACGCAGGCCATCGCTTCGAGCGCGGTGTGGATGCGAGCCACACGGTAGAGCACCTGGAGCGCATCACCCAGCTGATTCTGGACATCTGCGGCGGCGAAGCTGGCCCGATGGACGACACCCAGGTCAACGTGCCACAAGCCGTGCCCGTCACTTTGCGCGTGGCACGTGCTGTCAAAGTCATCGGCATGCCGCTGACCCAGGCGCAGTGCGCCGATGCCCTGACCCGCCTCGGCTTGCCGGTGGTGGAGGGCGATGGCGTGTTGACCGTGACCCCGCCGTCGTACCGTTTCGACCTGACCATCGAAGAGGACCTGATCGAAGAAGTGGTGCGCATGGTGGGCTACAACCAGTTGCCCACCACGCCGCCGCTGGCCCCCATCACCGCCAAAATCCGTGCGGAAGCGCAACGCAGCCCGTTTGCGGTGCGCCGTGCGCTGGCCGGTCTGGGCTACCAGGAAACCATCAACTTCAGCTTTGTCGAAGAACGCTGGGAAAAGGAGTTGGCGGGCAACCCCAATCCTATCCAGCTGCTGAATCCGATTGCAAGCCAAATGAGCGTAATGCGCTCGTCCCTCATGGGTTCCTTGCTACAAGTTTTGAAGTTCAACCTGGACCGCAAGGCCAGCCGGGTGCGGGTGTTCGAGCTGGGACGCGTGTTTCTGCGCGATGCCAATGTCGTGAATTCCGACACCACGGTTGCAGGCTTTCACCAGCCCATGCGGGTAGGCGGTATCAGCTTCGGCGCGGCTGACCGCCTGCAATGGGGCCGTAGCGAACAGGCGGCCGACTTCTTCGACATGAAGGGCGATGTGGAGGCGCTGTTAGCCCCGCTGGCCGTTCAGTTTGAGGCGGCAGAGCACCCCGCTTTGCATCCAGGCCGCTGCGCCCGGGTGCTGGTGGCCGGGCAGGCGATTGGTTTTATCGGCGAGTTGCATCCGCAATGGCGCCAGGCCTACGACTTGGCGCAGGCACCCATGTTGTTCGAGCTGGAACTGGAAGCGGTGCTGCAACGCCCCGTGCCGGTGTTTGCGCCGGTGGCCAAGTTCCAGGCGGTCGAGCGCGATATCGCCGTCATCGTGGCCGAAGCAGTGGGCCATGGCGCGCTGCTGGCCGCCACCCAGGCGGCAGCCACGAACGGTTTGCTGCGCGACACCGTGGTGTTCGACATCTACCGCCCCAAGCCTGCGCCCAAGGACGCTGAGCCGGTATCTACCGGTGGCCTGGCGCAGGGCGAGAAGAGTGTGGCCTTGCGCCTGACGCTCAACAGCACGGATGCCACGCTGACCGAGCCGCAGATCGAGTCTGCGGTGCAGGCGATACTGGCCCAGCTCGGAACGCAATGCGGTGCGCGTCTGCGTGCTTGAGCCCTCACACGACAACCTGGAGAAAGCCGTGGAAATTGCGGTTGAAAGTCTGGAAACCCCAGCCCTGACCAAGGCCCAACTGGCCGATTTGCTGTTTGAGCAAATCGGCCTGAACAAGCGTGAGTCCAAAGACATGGTGGATGCTTTCTTTGACCTGGTGAGCACCAGCCTGGTCGAGGGCACAGATGTCAAGATTTCTGGTTTTGGCAACTTCCAAATTCGCATCAAGGCCCCACGGCCTGGGCGCAACCCGCGTACGGGCGAAGCCATCCCCATTGATGCGCGCCGGGTCGTGACCTTCCACGCCAGCCACAAGCTCAAAGAGCAAATCCAGGGTTGAAAGACTTTTCGCAGCGCCCTGGCGGTGTGACATTTATCACGCTGGTAGCCAAGGTGCTGCGAAGTAATTTTCCGTCCATGTGTTACTTCGGGTAACCTTATCGGCTGCTCGCGTACTCCACAGGATCACATTGATTTTTATGGGAAATTCCCTCCCGCCCATTCCCGCCAAACGCTACTTCACCATCGGCGAAGTCGCGGATCTGTGCGGTGTGAAGCCCCACGTGCTGCGTTATTGGGAGCAAGAATTCACCCAACTGCGGCCCATGAAGCGGCGCGGTAATCGGCGCTACTACCAACACCACGAAGTGCTGATGATCCGCCGCATCCGCGACCTGTTGTACGACCAGGGTTTCACCATCAGCGGTGCACGCAACAAGCTGCAGGAACTGGTGCAGGGCGAGCGCGATAAGCTGCGACTCGGGGATGTGGAGTTGGATGGCTTGGATGCGTTGGACGATGGGGACACGTCGTTTGAGCGCCTGGAAGATGTGGTCACGTTGGACTACGACGAGGCCACCACCCAGCATCTTTTGTCGGTACGACAAGAATTATTCGAAATTCGTGTCCTGCTCTCAGAAGTGCTCTAAACGCAGGCTATAATTCGAGGCTTGATCGGTGTGTGGCGCAGCCTGGTAGCGCACTTGCATGGGGTGCAAGGGGTCGAAGGTTCGAATCCTTTCACACCGACCATTTAATACCAAAAAACCCTCTAAGAATTTGAGTCTTAGAGGGTTTTTTCATGCGCGAAAGAAAATGCCCGGCTGGGCATTGAAAGGTGCTTAGCTGCGCAGGTTCTGGTTGAAGAACGCCAGGGTGCGCTCCCACGCTAGCTTGGCGGCTGCCGCGTCGTAGCGGGGCGTGGTGTCGTTATTGAAGCCGTGCTGGGTGCCTGGGTACTGGTAGGCGGTGTAGGGCACAGCAGCGGCTTTCAGGGCGGCTTCGTAGGTTGGCCAGGCGGCGTTGATGCGCTCGTCCACAGCGGCAAATTGAATCAACAGCGGGGCCTTGACTTGGCTGGCGGCGCTGGCGGCGGGCTGGTTGCCGTAGAAGGGCACAGCGGCACCCAGATCGGGCAGGCGGGTCGACAACATGTGGGCCACACCACCACCGTAGCAGAAGCCGACCACACCAATCTTGCCTACGACCTCGGGGCGGGCCTTGAGGAAACCAGCCGCGGCCACAAAGTCTTCGGAGGTTTTTGCCTGGTCGAGTTTGGCAAACAGTTCACGGGCTTTCTCTTCGTCGCCGGGGTAACCGCCCAGAGGGGTCAGGGCATCAGGGGCAAAGGCGACAAAGTTGTCTAGCGCCAGGCGGCGTGCAATGTCTTCGATATGGGGGTTCAGGCCCCGGTTTTCGTGCACCACCAGAATGCCGGGTAGGGGCCCGGTGGCGTTGGCGGGGCGGGCTAGGTAGCCCTTGACTGTGCCGGAGCCGCTGGGAGAAGGGAAGGAGAGGGTTTCAGTCCGGATGCGGGGGTCGGTGGGAGCGACTTGCTGGGCCGCTGCGAAATTGGGGCTGAGCGCACCGAGCAGCATGGTGGCAGTGACACCGCCCACCGCAAACTTTTGGGCTTTTTCCAGGAATCCCCGCCGGTCCAAGGTGCCGTGGACGTAGGCGTCAAACAATATGAGCAGTTCTTGGTCGAAATCTTGGGCGGTTTTGCGCTGCATGGGGTGTCTCCAAAAGAGACGGAGCTTATCGGCTTGGCCGATTTCCGCAAAGACCGTCGAAAACTGCGGGGTTTAGTTGGCCGGTTTGGTATCGGCTTCGGCGCTGGGCGTGACGCGGCGTGCGCCATCGAAGCGGCGTTGCCAGTAGGCGGCGCGCATATCTTCCACACGGACTTGGGCTCCACTGCGTGGAGCGTGGATGAATTTGCCATCGCCCACGTAAATGCCTACATGGCTGAAGGCTCGGCGCATGGTGTTGAAGAACACCAAGTCGCCAGGACGCAGATCGCTTTTGTCGATGCGGTCGGTGGCGGCTGCCTGCTCGTTGGCGCGACGGGGCAGCACCAGACCGATGGTTTGCTCGTACATGGCGCGGACAAAGCCGCTGCAATCGAAGCCAGTGTCGGCGGAAGTACCACCAAACTTGTACGGTACGCCCAGGAAACCCATGGCGTTGACCACCAGGTCCGATGCCCGGGTGCTGACGGTTTGCCGCACCTGTTCAAGCTGGTCGATGGTGTGGGTTAGCAGGCCGCGATCGACCAGCAACTTGTCCATGTCTTCCTGGTTGGTGGATGGGGGTGCGGCGTGTACAGACGCGCATACAAGAGATAAAACAGCGAGCCATTTATGCATCGGGCGAAGGTTAGAGGCTCTGGCGGGATTAGTCAAGTCTGGAGGGCTGCGTAAGCTGTTGATTCGTAATGAACTTTACCATACGCTTTGTAATTTCCAGGATACAAGATGGTTTGCAGGCGCGTGGCCTGGCTGCGCGGGTACGGCGTTTCAGGGTGTATGCGGAGAAACTCGGGCTTACACAGTTTTTTGGCAGTTTGCGCTGATCCAATGAGCACAAGCAGCTATTTTTTATATAGCAATCTCCTGATGGGCTATTGGGGCTGCCATTGGTGGGTCCAGAACGCGTCCAGGGCATCGGCGATGTCAGACGGCGGCTCGCCCAGATAGCCGATGCGGCCTTGCTGGTAGACCCTGCCAAACAAGCGGTCTCGGTCTTCGGCGTAGAGCAGGGCTGCGTTGAATCCGGTGCAGTCGTGCGGTTTGCATACCGACAGCAGCAGGTAGTCCATGCCGGCCACGCGTACCCGCCGTGCCGGTGGGCGGGGGCCGTTGAATTTGGCCAACCAGGCTTCGCTTGCTAACGCCCCCAGTACCCGCAGGTAGGTGGCTTTGAAGGCCGGGTTGAGCAGGATCTTTTCGGCCTCGCTCATCGGTTCGTTATGGGTGGTGTGGGTGGTCGGGCTGGGCGCTGGGGCAATGTCACAACGGCGGTAGGTTGCGTTAACCAGGGTTTTGCCCAAAGGCGCTTGCAGCGCGGCACCGGTCTGCAGGCGGATAGTGGTGCCGGTTTTGTCTTCAAACACCATGAAGCCCAGGACTGAACCTGGGCGGACCTCGCTGACCAAGGCCAACTTGAAAGACGGCGGTGGGTTTGCGGTGGGGTACGTGGCCGCGGTTTGTACCTTGCGGCCCACCACGCGCTTGTCACCCTGTTCTACCACCAGTGCGTCGCGCAACACCCGCAGGCGGGGTGCGTCGGGGTGGCTGCAGTGGGTGGCGTAAATGCCGCCGTACTTGCGCACGACATCGGGTTTGAAATGCGTTTGGGACCATGCCGTATGGGCAGCCAGAAAGAAGCTGCTTGTCGCAGTCACCCAAAGCAATGGGCTGCGGCGGGGAGAAAACTGCATCAAATACGCCTTTGGATTGGGGGGGCTGGTGGTGGCCACGCGGGGGGCCATCACGGCAATATGGCGCCGGTGGCACCACGCTCTCAGAACCCGCTTACGATTTATTCCAAGCCCCAACACATCGTAAACAGACTCTCTGACACTGGCGCTTTGCTTGCCGGGGGTGACGCGCCCCGGCACCGACATGTAAACGAATGTAGTCTGCGGCCACCGAATCACAAGCGTGCACCTCCCATTGCATGCCAACTATTTCCGGTCGGTGGCATCTTTATTTTGAGGCGTAGAGAAGGCCCGTTTTGAGCACTTGAGACGTTTAAGTAATAAACAACTGAGAATTCATTCGTTCCAGTTTGGATGGTTCGCTTACAGAATCCAACCCATCGCACAACTTTGGAACCTTGAATCTCTATGCTGACCCGCCGCCATTTGTCCCAGACCCTGATTGCCATTGCCGTTTCGGTTGCTGGTTTTGCACACGCCCAGGCACCCGCTCCCGTGTCCTTGCTCAACGTCTCCTATGACCCGACCCGCGAGTTCTATAAAGACTTTAATACTGCTTTTGCCAAAGACTGGCTGGCCAAAAACAAGCAAGAGGTCACCGTCAAGCAGTCGCATGGCGGCTCGGGCAAGCAGGCGCGCTCGGTGATCGACGGGCTGGAGGCCGATGTGGTCACCCTGGCCCTGGCCTACGACGTGAATGCGCTGAACGAGTTCGGCAAGCTGATTCCCCCTGACTGGCAAAAACGCCTGCCGCAAAACGCCTCGCCTTACACCAGCACCATCGTGTTCCTGGTGCGCAAGGGCAACCCGAAGAAGATTGCAGACTGGTCCGATCTGGTGCGCCCCGGCATCGGCATCGTCACGCCCAACCCCAAGACCTCGGGCGGTGCGCGCTGGAACTACCTGGCTGCCTGGGGCTACGCCGTGAAGAAGAATGGTGCCGACGAAACCCATGCCCGTGACTTTGTGAAAGCCCTGTACAGCAATGCCGTGACGCTGGACTCTGGTGCCCGCGGTGCCACCACCAGCTTCACCGAACGCGGCCAGGGCGATGTGTTGATTGCCTGGGAGAACGAAGCCTATTTGGCGTTGCAAGAGTTCGGCAAGGATAAGTTCGAGATCGTCACCCCCAGCCTGTCCATTCTGGCCGAGCCGCCGGTGAGCCTGGTCGACAAAGTGGTGGACAAGCGCGGCACCCGCAAGGTGGCCGAGGCCTACCTGCAGTACCTGTACAGCCCCGTGGGCCAGGACCTGGCGGGCAAGAACTTCTACCGGCCCCGCGACAAGGTGGCCGCCGCCAAGTACGCCAAGCAGTTTGGCAATGTGAACCTGTTCACCATCGACGAACTCTTTGGCGGCTGGACCAAAGCCCAGAAAACCCATTTCGCCGACGGCGGTGTGTTCGACCAGATCTACGGCAAAAAGTAAGGAACCCGGCATGTCCATTCTTCTGATTGCCGGTAGCCCGTCCGAGCGCTCGCGCTCCGCTGCCTTGCTCGATGCGGTGCAACTGCACCTGGAACTGCGCGGCGCACAGGTGGAGCGGGTGCTGATCCGCGACCTGTCGCCCCAGGCCCTGGTGCTGGCCGACGTGGCCCACCCCAGCATTGCGCAGGCGGTGGCCAAAGTGGCGCGGGCCCAGGCCATCGTGGTGGCCACGCCGATCTACAAGGCCGCTTACAGCGGTGTGCTCAAGCTGTTTCTGGACCTGCTGCCGCAGACGGCCTTCAAGGGCAAAACGGTATTGCCCATGGCTACCGGCGGCAGCCCGAACCACATGCTGGCGCTGGACTACGCGCTGCGCCCCGTGTTGCAGTCGCTGGGTGCCGACCACATCCTGTCGGGGGTGTTTGCCACCGACGGCCAGGTCGTTCTGCTGCCCCCCGACGGCCACCAGCTCGACGACGACCTGGCCCAGCGCCTGCAACGTGCCGTAGGCCTGTTGCCGGTGTCCAAGGACTGGGGCAAGCACGCAGCCAACGCACCCATCCATTTCTCGCGCGTGCGCTGTAGCGTTTAAACGCTTCCCGGTTTCCCCTTCTTTTTGATATGGCTGCAGCGCGGCAGGGCGAAGCCTTGCCTGCGCGCCACCCCAAGGACATTGCTATGACGAACTTGCCCCTGATTTCCCGCCGCCACGTGCTGGCCGCCGCCACGTTGGCTGTACCCGCCTTCCACAGTTTCGCCCAGGCCCCGCGCGTACTTCGCATCGGCAACCAGAAAGGCGTGTTGAGCTTTTTGAAGGCTCGTGGCACGCTGGAAAAGCGCCTGGCTCCGCTGGGTGTCAGCGTCACCTGGACCGAGTTCAACGCCGGACCGGTGCAGCTCGAAGCGCTCAACGTCGGCTCCATCGACTTTGGTGACGTGGGCGAAGCCCCGCCCATCTTTGCCCAGGCCGCCGGCGCGCCGCTGGTCTATGTAGCGGCAACCGCCCCCCTGGTTGGCAGCGAGGCGGTGATCGTCCCCAAAGGCTCGGCGGTGCAAAAGATTGCCGATCTCAAGGGCAAGAAAGTCGCCTACAACAAGGGCTCGAACGTACAGTTCTTCCTGGCCAAGCTGCTGGAGAAAAACGGCCTGGCCTACAACGACGTGCAGCACGTGCACTTGGCACCCGCCGATGCCCGCGCCGCGTTCACCCAGGGCGCGGTGGATGCCTGGGTGATCTGGGACCCGTTCTTTGCCGCAGCGCAAAAAACGCTGGATGCGCGCCTGCTGGCCGATGCCACTGGCGTGGTCAACAACCGGGGTTACTACTTCAGTTCGCGCAGCTTTGCCGACAAGAACCCCGACATCCTGCGCATTGCGGTGGAAGAGGTGACGGCCATCGACAAATGGTTTGGCACCGACCGCGCCGCCGCTGCGACGGAGTACGCGGCCATCCTGGGGCTGGACCGCAGCGTGGCCGAGCTGACCCTGCAACGCCGCGCCGTTGGCACCGTGCCCATCACCAAGGCCATCCTGGCCGAGCAGCAGGTGATTGCCGATACCTTCTTTGACCTGAAGCTGCTGCCCCGCAAGATCAGCATTCTGGAAGCCGCCCAGGCGGGCGTGGCCTGAGGAGGACGCCATGGACCATCCCAACGACCGGCGCAATGTATTGCGCGTACTCGCCACCGGGGCCGCCAGTTTTGGTATTTTTAGCCCTCTAGCGCTTATTCCATCGGCGCAAGCAGCTACTAAAAATGTAGCGAGTGTGCCTTTGCAGCAACTCCGCATTGGTTACCAAAAATCCGCCGTCAACCTAGTGATTGCCAAACAACTGGGCTGGCTGGAGAAGCGCCTGCCTGCCACCAAGGTGACCTGGCTGGAATTCCCCGCCGGGCCGCAATTGCTGGAGGCCTTGTCGGTCGGCAGTCTGGAATTTGGCCTGACCGGCGACGCACCCCCGGTTTTCGCCCAGGCCGCGGGCAAGGACCTGGTCTACGTGGGGGCCGAGCCACCCAAGCCCGACAGCTCGGCCATCCTGACGCAGGCCGATTCCCCGCTGCGCACCCTGGCCGACCTGAAGGGCCGCAAGGTGGCGCTGCAAAAGGGGTCGAGTGCCCACTTTTTGCTGGTGCGGGCGGTGGAGAAAGCCGGTCTGCAGTGGGGCGACATCCAGCCCATCTACCTCACGCCTGCCGATGCACGGGCCGCGTTCGAGCGCAAGAGCGTGGATGCCTGGGCCATTTGGGACCCGTTCTACGCCGCCACCGAGCTGGCCGTGCAACCCCGCGTGCTGGCCAATGGCCGGGGCCTGTCGAACAACAACTCGTTTTACCTGGCCTCACGCGAATTTGCCAGCCAGCACCCGCAGGCGATTGCTGTGCTGTTTGAAGAACTCACCCGCGCCGACCGCCTGGCGCAGGACGACCGCAAGCAGGCCATCCAGCTGATTTCCGATTTCAGCGGCCTGGACGCAGGCGTAGTCAGCCTTTTTTTGACGCGCCGCCCGCGCTCGCCCGTGGCCCCGTTGGCGGCTTCCACCGTGGCCGACCAGCAGCGCGTGGCGCAGGCGTTTTTCAAGATCGGTCTGATCCCCAAACCCCTCAACGTGGCCGACGCGCTGTTGAAGATTTAGTTTTATCGAGGTTTCCATGCAAGTTTTCTGGTTTATTCCCACCCACGGCGACAGCCGCTACCTCGGCACGGCGCAGGGCGCGCGCGAGATCGACCACGACTACCTGAAGCAGGTGGCGCAGGCCGCCGACAGCCTGGGTTATGAAGGCGTGTTGCTGCCCACGGGCCGCTCGTGTGAAGACCCCTGGGTGGTGGCGGCCAGCCTGCTGCCGGTGACCAAGCGCCTGAAGTTCCTGGTGGCCGTGCGCCCCGGCCTGCACCAGCCCAGCCTGGCAGCGCGCATGGCGGCCACCTTCGACCGGCTGTCGGGCGGGCGGTTGATGATCAACCTGGTGACCGGTGGCGACCAGACCGAGCTCGAAGGCGACGGCGTCTACCTGGACCACGCCCAGCGTTACCAGCAGTCGGCCGAGTTCATCCGCATCTGGCGCGAGATTCTGGCCCATAGCCATGAGGGCAAGGCCTTCAACTTCGAGGGCGAGCACCTCAGCGTCACCGGGGCCAAACTGCTGTACCCCCCGGTGCAAAAGCCGTATCCGCCGGTGTATTTTGGTGGCTCGTCCGACGCGGCACACGACCTGGCGGCCGAGCAGGTCGATACCTACCTGACCTGGGGCGAACCCCCCGCCGAAGTGGCCAAAAAGGTGGCCGATGTACGCGCCCGTGCCGCCAAGCATGGCCGCACCGTCAAGTTCGGCATCCGCCTGCACGTCATCGTGCGCGAAACCGATGCCGAGGCCTGGGCCGCTGCCGACAGCCTTATCAGCAAGCTGGACGACGACACCGTCATCCGTGCCCAGGCGGCGTTCGCCAAGATGGACTCCGCAGGCCAGCGCCGCATGGCCGCCTTGCACGCCGGGGGCACCAAACGCACCCGCGCCGACCTGGAAATCAGCCCCAACCTGTGGGCGGGCGTGGGCCTGGTGCGCGGTGGCGCGGGCACGGCCCTGGTGGGCGACCCGCAGACCGTGGCCGCCCGCATGCAGGAGTACGCCGACATCGGGCTGGACACCTTTGTGCTGTCGGGCTACCCGCACCTGGAAGAGGCCTACCGCTTCGCCGAGCTGGTGTTCCCGCTGTTGCCGCGCAAGTTACAGGACCAGTTGCCCGGCCAGCGCCTGACCGGGCCCTTCGGCGAGGTGGTGGCCAACGAATACCTGCCCCGTGTCTCTCAGAGCTAAAGACAAAGTTGAAGCAAGGAAACCCATGAACATCCATTCCATCCACCACGCCCAGCTGCCGTTCCGCGCGGGCGACGAGGCGCAGATCCGGCGCTTCTACAACCAGCTGATCGGCCTGACCGAGTTCCATGCGGGCGGGCAAATTGGCGCACCGCTGCGTTTCGTGGCCGGCCACCAGCGCATCGACCTGGTGCCCACCGACAACTGGCAGCCGAACGCCATTCCCTCGCATTTGGCTTTCGAGGTGCAAGGCCTGCCCACCCTGCGCAACCGCCTGCTGTCTGCCGACGTGGCGCTGGAAGAAAGCCGCCCGCTGGTGGGCTACCTCCGCTTTTACGTCAAAGACCCGGCGGGCAACCAGCTGGAATTTCTGGAACCCGACGCATCGCAGGCGAGCACGGTATGAGCGGCCCCCTGACTTCTCTGCGCGAAGTGCAGACCACGCCGTTCCCTCACACCGCCGCCGACTTGCCGGATACGACGGAAACCCCTTTCCCGTTCAAGGCCTTCGCCGCCAGCGTCGGCCAGGGTTTGCTGCCCTGGCTGCTGCCCATCGTGCTGGTGGTGGCCTGGCAAATCGCCAGCAGCGTGGGCTGGCTGGCCACGCGCATCCTGCCTGCGCCGGTGGACGTGTTCAAGGCCGCGTGGACCCTGGCTGCATCTGGCGAGCTGGCCACGCACGTCGGCGTGAGCGCCTGGCGAGCGCTGACCGGCCTGGCCATCGGTGGCGGGCTGGGCCTGGTGCTGGGCCTGCTGACCGGCTCGGTGAAATTCTTCGAAACTTTGCTCGACTCCAGCCTGCAGATGGTGCGTAACATCCCCGCGCTGTCGCTGATTCCGCTGGTGATTCTGTGGTTTGGCATTGACGAGACGGCCAAGCTGTTTTTGATCTCGGTGTCGGTGTTTTTCCCGATCTACCTCAACACCTTCCACGGCATCCGCAACGTGGACCCGGCTCTGATCGAGATGGGGCGCAGCTACGGCCTCACGCGCTGGCAGCTCTACCGCGACATCATTTTGCCGGGCGCGCTGTCCAGCATTCTGGTGGGCTTGCGCTTCAGTTTGGGCCTGATGTGGGTGATCTTGATCGTGGCCGAAACCATCTCGGCCCAGGCCGGCATCGGCTACCTGACCATGAACGCCCGCGAATTTTTGCAGACCGACATCGTGCTGGTTGGCATCCTGCTTTACGCCTTGTTGGGCAAGCTGGCCGACGTGTTTGCCCGCGGCCTGGAGCGCTACTTCCTGCGCTGGCACCCCGGCTACCAAGCCACAACGCACTGAAAGAACACCATGTCTGATTCCACATCGTCCGAAGGCGTGCGCCTGCAACTGCAATCGCTGACCAAGCGCTACGGCGAGCGCACGGTGTTGCACAACACCCAGCTCACCATTGAACCCGGCCAGTTCGTCGCCATCGTCGGGCGCAGCGGCTGCGGCAAAAGCACTTTGCTGCGTCTCGTGGCCGGGCTGGAAGCGGCCAGCGGCGGCAGCCTGCAACTGGATGCACAGGCCATTGACGGCATCCGGGAGGACACCCGCATCATGTTCCAGGACGCACGCCTGCTGCCCTGGCGCAAGGTGATCGACAACGTGCTGATCGGCCTGCCCCAATCTGCGCGCGAGCAGGGCGAAAAAGTGCTGGCCCAGGTGGGGCTGGCCGACCGCCAGCAGGACTGGCCCGCCAAGCTCTCCGGCGGCCAGCGCCAGCGTGTGGCTTTGGCCCGCGCCCTGGTGCACAACCCGCGCCTGCTGCTGCTGGACGAACCCCTGGGCGCGCTGGACGCGCTGACCCGCATCGAAATGCACCGCCTGATCGAAGGCCTGTGGGAGAAGCACCGCTTCACCGCGCTGCTGGTCACGCACGACGTGCAAGAGGCCGTGGCCCTGGCCGACCGCGTGATCCTGATCGAAGACGGCCGCATCGCGCTGGACGAAAACATCGCCCTGGCCCGCCCACGCTGGCATGGCGACCCGGAGTTCGCCCGCATCGAAAAACGTATCCTCGACCGCGTGCTACAGAAACCAGAGCGGTCTACGCCCAAGGATAGAGCACGGGGTGGCGATTTGACCCCTGTTTTTGGCCTGCGCTGGGCGATTTGATCTTTATAAAAAGGGACACACCATGGCAAGAGACACCACACATTGGAAGTTCGAAACCAAGTCGGTCCACGCCGGCTATTCGCCCGACCCGACCACCCGCGCCGTCGCGCCGCCGATCTACCAAACCGTGGCCTATGCGTTCGACAGCGCACAGCACGGGGCTGACCTGTTTGACCTGAAGGTGCCGGGCAACATCTACACCCGCATCATGAACCCCACGCAGGACATCCTGGAGCAGCGTGTGGCGGCCCTGGAGGGCGGCATTGCCGCGCTGGCCCTGGCATCCGGCCAGGCGGCGGTGACCTACGCCATCCAGACCATTGCCGAGGCGGGCGACAACATCATCAGCAGCACGGCGCTTTACGGTGGCACCTACAACCTGTTTGCCCACACGCTGCCGCAGTTTGGCATCACCACCCGCTTCGCCGACCACCGTGACCCCAGCAGTTTCGAAGGCTTGTTCGACGACAAGACCAAGGCCGTGTTTGTCGAGTCGCTGGGCAACCCCGCAGGCAACGTGACCGACATCGCCGCCATCGCCGAAATCGCCCACCGCCACGGCGTGCCGCTGATCGTGGACAACACCGTGCCCAGCCCCTACCTGAGCCGCCCCATCGAACACGGGGCCGACATCGTGGTGCATTCGCTCACCAAGTACCTGGGCGGCCACGGCACCAGCATCGGCGGGGCGATTGTGGACTCCGGCAAGTTTCCCTGGGCCGAGCACAAGGCCCGCTTCAAGCGTCTGAACGAGCCTGACCCCAGCTACCACGGCGTGGTTTACACCGAGGCCCTGGGCGCTGCCGCCTACATTGGCCGCGCCCGCGTGGTGCCGCTGCGCAATACCGGCGCGGCCATCTCGCCGTTCAACGCCTTCTTGATCCTGCAAGGCATCGAGACCCTGGCCCTGCGCATGGACCGTATCAACAGCAACACGCTGGCGATTGCCCAGCATTTGCGCGGTGCGGCCAAGGTGCAGTGGGTCAACTACGCCGGGCTGGAAGACCATCCTGACTATCCACTGGCGAAGAAGTACCTGAGCGGCAAGGCCTCGGGCATCCTGACCTTTGGCGTGGGGGGTGGACGCGAAGCCGGTGCCCGCTTCCTGGATGCCCTGCAGCTCTTCACCCGCCTGGTAAATATCGGCGACGTGCGCTCGCTGGCCACCCACCCCGCGTCCACCACGCACCGCCAGCTCAACCCGGCCGAGCTGGCCAAGGCGGGCGTGTCGGAGGAAACGGTGCGCCTGTCGGTGGGCATCGAGCACATCGACGACCTGCTGGCCGACCTCGATCAAGCGCTGGGCGCTGTTTGAGAAATTTATAAAAAAAGTGCTGTCCGTGCTGATTCCATCGGCGTGAGCAGCTCTTAATTCAATAGCAAGCTCTATTTTCATGACGCAACTCAACGCTTTGTCCGATCTGTCGCTGGACCAGCTGTTCCGCAAGGCCCGCACCGTCCACGCCTTCCAGCCCGTGCCGGTCACCGATGCCACCATCCTGCAGCTGTACGAGCTGCTCAAGTGGGGCCCCACGGCGTTCAATGCCCAGCCCGCGCGCTATGTGTTTGTGCGCAGCGCCGAGGCCAAGGCCCGGCTGCTGCCCGCGGTGTCGTCCGGCAACCGGGCGCAGACGGCGGCGGCAGGTGTCACGGTGATCGTGGCGCAAGACACGCAGTTCTACGAGCACCTGCCCAGCCAGTTCCCGGCCTACAACGCCAAGCCCCTGTTTGAGGGCAATGCCCAGGCCGCCGAATCCACGGCCTTCCGCAATGCCAGCCTGCAGGGGGCCTACCTGATCCTGGCGGCCCGGGCCCTGGGGCTGGATGTGGGCGCGCAGTCGGGCTTCGATGCGGCAGCGGTGAACCAGGCCTTCTTTCCCGATGGCCGCTGGCAAGCCAATTTTTTGGTCAACCTGGGGGTGGCCGACCACCAGGCCACCCACCCGCGCGGGCCGCGTCTCGCGTTTGACGAAGTCGCCCACATCGTCTGAATTTTTCAATTTTTTTAAACCACCAGGAGTATTCCCATGACCATCCAAGCCATCAACGTCCGCAACCAGTTCCGCGGCAAGATCAAAGAAATCATCCGCGGCGACGTGGTCTCTGAAATCGACGTCGAAACCCCCTGGGGCATCGTCACATCCGTCATCACCACCCGCTCGGTCAATGACCTGGAACTCAAGGTCGGCAGCGAAGTGGTGGCGCTGGTGAAGTCCACTGAGGTGTCGATCGCCAAGCTGTAAGGGTCTTCAGGACTGCCAAAAAACGCCCTTCGGGGCGTTTTTGCTTTCAGGCCGTCGTTATCTGGCTGATGCACAACCATGGCCGCTTCCAATGGTTAACCAATGTCGGTGGTCAATGAGCATGGTTCGTATAAAAAAGTCTTTTAAAATCAAAATCTTGTTGATAGTATTACAGTAAGGTCATCAAGCAGGGGTAGAAGCCATGAAAATTGTTAACCGCATCAAGCGCTCGGTGGCGAATCGGAACGCCGATGTTTTTGTGCGCGCCGATTTCATGTCTTTTGGAAGCCAAGCGCAGGTTGGC
Organism: uncultured Albidiferax sp.; assembly: GCA_963512605.1. Taxonomy (GTDB): domain Bacteria; phylum Pseudomonadota; class Gammaproteobacteria; order Burkholderiales; family Burkholderiaceae_C; genus Rhodoferax_B. The sequence continues at coordinate 246,070 of CAUPNG010000005.1, forward strand.
CGTGCACTCACTGAACTGCAAAGTGAGGGTGCTCTGGTTAAGCTGGGTGTCGGTGTCTACGCCAAGGCCAAACCCAGCGTGCTCTCGGGCAAACCCATCCCCATCAAGCCACTTGAAGTCCTTGTGCCTGAAGCCCTTAAGAAGTTGGGCATTCAGGTCGGAGAGTCTCGTCAGACGCGCGAGTACAACGCTGGTAGCAGTACCCAGATTCCGACCGGTGTCGTATTCAGCGTTGGCAAACAACGCATTCAGCGCAAGTTGGGCTTCAACGGCAAGCTCGTTGAGTACGAACGTGCATGAGGGTTCTTGCCAAAGACCGTGCCGACCTTATTGAAGCGTTGGTTGCCGAAGCCGATATCGGCAGAGTAACCACGGCTCTCCTAGAAAAGGACGAGCACCTGACGGATGCACTGCGTGCTGTGTTTGCACTGGAGTTTGAATGCGTGCAGCTCGTCTTTTGTGGCGGAACGAGCCTGTCGAAGGCGCACAGCTTGATCGAGCGCATGTCTGAAGACGCTGACATCAAACTTGTCCTTACAGAGGCAGGTCGCCAGCTAAGCCGTACAAAGCTCCGGCGCTATCTCGGCGACGAAGTGCGAACCCGAGTGGCCAACGCGCTATCTGGCATCGGTTTGGTCGAAGAGCTCGACAAAGCCGTAAGCCTTAATGAACACCACTACTTGCATAGCCAGTGGATGTACCAGCGCAGCTACCCTGTGACTGCGGGTTTGCGTCCAAACCTCCAGCTTGAGCTGACTCTGCGCGCGTCGGCGCTTCCAGTCGAGCGCACTTCACTCTATGCGCTGGCTGATCGCTTTGCAGGGCGCTTTGGCGCACCCTTCGAGGTGTCGACCACCTCGGTAGCAGAGACCCAGTGCGAGAAGGTGCTCTCCTTCTTGCGCCGCTTCGCACAGCACCGCTCGGGGCAAATGCAACGAGCCTGGGACACTGCGCTCGTGCGCCACATCTACGACGTGCATTGCATCTTCACGCGCAACCCAGAACTCGTGGCCGTCAGCGCACAGGCTTTCGCAGCGCTGGTGCAGGGCGATGTCGCTGAGTTCGGTAAGCAGCAGCCGGACTTTGCCTCGGATCCACTGGATGTACTGCAGAGCGCTTTAGCCCAGGTCGGTATGGACGAACAGAGTCGGGCCGAATACGAACAGAACCTGCTGCCGCTGGTGTACGGCAGTTTCAAGCCCCACTTCGATGAAGCTTTCGCTTCGTTTGACAAAGTCGCACGCACGCTCTTCAGCCACGCCATCGACGGTGGTGTGCGGACCCGGTCTAGGTAGGCTCGGTTTTTCGGCATGTCCTAATGGTTTCAGAGCCACCGGAAACTCGCCAGTGCATCAGCGGGATTAGGCCGCGATCGGAAACCCCGTGTCAAACGTCTCCCGCACATCCAGCCGCTGCTTGAGCAGCCCCGCCTCCAGGTAGAAGTCGGCCGTGCGCTGCTGGTCGGCCAGCACGGGGGCATCGATGGGCTGCCAGCGGGTTTGGCGGCGTTCGAACTGCAGGCGGGCGGCCTCGGCGGGGATGCCGATGATGCGGGCCAGGCTGGCGCTGAACTCGGCCGGGTGCTGGGTGGCCCAGGCCTGGGAACGCACGATGCGCTGGTGGATGTCTTTAAGCGCGGCGCGCTTGTCGCGCAAGGCGTTGTCGGTGGCGGCCAGAAAGCTCAGGCCCGTGGACAGGCCGCGCCCGTTCACCAGCACGCGGGCGTGGCCGCCGGTTTCGGCCAGCGCGGTGTACGGCTCCCAGGTGGCCCAGGCATCGACCGAGCCCTGGGTCAGCGCCAGCTTGGCGTCCGGCGGGGCCAGAAAGCGCAGGTTGATGTCGTCAGGCTTCAGGCCCACTGAGGCCAGGGCTTTGAGCGTCACGAAGTGGCCGATGGAGCCGCGGTTGGTGGCCACGCTTTTGCCCTTGAGGCTGCTGGCATCTTTGAGCAGCGAGTTGGGCGCGACCAGCACCGCCGTGCCATACGCATCGGACCGGTTCGTGGCAAAGGCCTTGACGCGGCTGCCTGCGGCCAGGGTGAAGAGCAGGGGCGCGTCGCCGATGGGGCCGAAGTCCACCGCGTCGGCGTTCAGCGCCTCGGCCAGCGGGGCGGCTGCGGGGAATTCGGTCCACTGGATGTCGTAGGGCAGGGTTTTGAGTTCGCCTGCCGCTTCCAGCAGGGCGCGCAGGCCGCCTTTTTGGTCGCCCGCGCGCAGCAGCAGCTTGGTTTGGCTGTGGCCCAGTACGGGGGAGAGGAAGGCCGCAGCCGACAGGAATTGTTGGAAGGTACGTCTTTGCATGGTGTCGTGGGTGTGGTTAAGAAATCAGGATGTGGCGACCGGCGGCAATGCGGGCGCTGTCGTCTTGTGGCGTGTGGATGCGGCCGCACAGCACATCGCGCAGGTGGCGCTGCAGCGGGTGGTGGCGCGACAGGCCGTGGTTGCCCGCCAGCGACAGCGCGGCTTCCACCGCCTGCACGGCGTTGTTCGTCAGCAGAGATTTGAGGAGGCCGCTGTCGGTGGCGGACACCGGCACGCCCGTGTCCACGTCGCGCGCCAGGCCTGCGATCAGGCGCTCGTTGGCCAGCAGCAGGGCCTGGATGCCGCCCACGGTTTCCTGGGAGCGGGGCAGGGTGGCCAGTGCGGCCCCCAGGTTGGCGGGTGTGCGCTGGCGCAGGAAGTCCACCGTCCAGTCGCGGGCCGCACGGGCCACGCCGGTGTACAGCGCGCCCAGCAGCACGGCCATGTCGGCCTGCAAACCGGCATCCACGCCGCCCCAGTTCTCGGGAAGGCGCAGGTCGATGGTGTTGTCCAGTTCGACCAGCACGTCGTCAAACACCACGTCGTGGCTGCCGCTGGCGCGCAGGCCCAGGTGGTCCCAGGTGTCCACGATGCGGGTGCCGGGCAGACCGGCGGGCACCAGCAGCGTGCCGACGCGCGGCGTGGCCTCGTCGGTGCGCAGCCATACCGCGTACCAGCGCAGGATGGGCGCGCCGGTGGAATACAGCTTGTGGCCCGATACACGCCAGCCGTCGGGGGTCCAGCGCGCCGTGGTGCTGGGCAGGCCACCACGGGCAGGCGAACCCAGATCGGGCTCGACGCGCAGGGCGTTGACCAGCGACACGCTGGCCACCGATTCGCGCACCAGCCGCTCGGCCAGATGCTGCGGCCAGGTGCGGCCCCCCATGCTGCGGTGCTGGATGTACTGCATGACCAGCACCAGGGCGGTGGCCGGGCAGCCGTAGCCCACCGCGCCAATCACTTCGCTCAGCTGCGCCAGCGTGGCCCCCTGGCCACCCAGGTCGCGCGGCGCGGCCAGGGCCAGCAGGCCTGCTTGTTGGAGTTCGGCGAAGTTGTCGAACGGGAAGCTGGCATCGCGGTCGTGGGTTTCGGCGCGGGCCGCAAACTCCACCGCCAGGGTGCGGGCCAACTGGCCGGGGTTGAGCGAGGCATTCATGGCAACCCCACTCAGGCGGCTTTGCGCGCCAAGTGTTCGGCCCGTACTTTGGCTTCGTGTTCGCGCTCGGCCACCTTCTGGCGCACCAGGGGCAGCAGGTCGCGGCCATAGGTGATGGTGTCCACCAGCGGGTCGAAGCCGCGGATCAAAAAGGTGGTGATGCCCAGGTCGTAGTACTTCAGCAGCGCGTCGGCCACCTGCTCGGGCGTGCCGACCAGCGAGGTGGAGTTGGAGCGGCCACCGTTTTCGCGTGCCAGCGCAGTCCACAGGTGTGCGTCTACACGGTCGCCCTGGGCGGCATCGGCCAGCAGGCGGCGTGCGCCTTCGCTCTGCTGCGGGCCACCGCGCGAGAAGCCCTGGCTGACCTTCAGGCGGCGGGTGTCTTCCAGAATTTGCTCTGCCTTGGCCCAGGCCTCGGCTTCGGTGGCTCCCAGGATGGGGCGGAACGAGATGCTGAACTCCACCGTGCGGCCATGCTGCGCGGCAGCGGCGCGCACCTGGCGCACCAGGTCTCCGGCCTGCGCCAGCGACTCGCCCCACAGGGCGTACACGTCGGCATGTTTGCCCGCTACCTGCAGCGCGGGGGCGGAGGCACCGCCAAAGTAAATCGGCACGTAGGGCGACTGCACCGGCTTGACTTCAGACCACGCGCCCTTGGCCTGGTAGTAGGTGCCTTCGTGGTCAAACGGCTGCTCGGAAGTCCACACCCGGCGCAGCAGGCCGATGTACTCGTCGCTGCGGGCGTAGCGCTCGTCATGGCCTAAAAAGTCGCCGTCGCGCTGCTGGTCTTCGTCGGACCCGCCGGTGATGTAGTGCACTGCCACGCGGCCGTTGGTGTAGTTGTCCAGCGTGGCCAGTTGCCGGGCCGACAGCGTGGGCGACACAAAGCCGGGGCGGTGCGCCAGCAGGAAGTGGATCTTCTGCGTGACCGATGCGGCGTAGGCCACGGTCAGCAGGGTGTCGGGGCTGGTGGCGCTGGCGGGCACCAGGATGCGGTCAAAACCCGCGTGCTCGTGCGCCTGGGCAAACACCCGCACATACGCCGGGTCCACCGCCGGGCCGGTGTGGGGAATGGTTTCGGAAACCTCGTGCGGCTGGATCATGCCGATGAACTGGACACCCATGTGAACTCCTTGTGTGGGAATGAATGGGTGGACGATAGAAGCGATGCGTTGCTGCGACAACGAAGAAAACCGTGTGTCGTCATGCGGTTTTTGATTCAGCCCGCTAGTGTGGAAACCCGCCGCGCAGCAGCCGCACCGGCTCGTCGTCCATGCGGCGGATCAGGCCGTCCAGGCCATCCCCTTTGGGGGCTGCGCTGGCCACGGTGGTGGTGCGGCACACCAGGTCGTCCACCGACCACGCCGCCTTGCCCGGCCGGCCCCGGGCGCGCAGCCAGCCGCCCCGGTCGACCAGCAACTGGTTGCCCGCCAACTGCGCGGTAGGTACGCCCACGACCAGTGCCAGCGCGGTGCGCAGGGCGGGGGCATCGGCCTGGCATTCGGCATCGGGCGCGGTAGTACCCACATGCACTGTGACCAGCCGGGGGTCGTCTTGCAGGCTGTCTGCGGCGGCGGCTATGCGCAGCCGTTGGCCGGTGAGTTCGCGCAGCGTGCGGTGCGTGCCTTGGCGGCACAGCACGCGGGCATCGGGCATGCGCACCGGGTAGGTCCAGGCACCGGACTCCTGCAGCGTCTGGCCCGAGGCGTTGGCCTGCAGGTAGTCCAGCACCTGCCATACCTGGGTGTCGCTGAGCTGCTGGTCAAAGCCGGGCATGGTGGGGCTGCCATCGCGCGCCTGCATGCCGTGGCGCACGCGCCAAAAGAGTTCGCCGTCCAGCCGCTTCCACAGCAGCGAGCCGTTCAGCGTGGGCGGCCACATGGGGAGTTGGGCGGCATCCACGCCTTCGCCCTTGCCGTCCGCACCGTGGCAGCGCAGGCACTGCTGCTGGTACACGGCCTGGCCGCGCACGATGCTGTCAGCCGTAAATCCGCTGGGTGAGATGTGCAGGCTGGTAGGCACGGCAGGGGCGAATAGCAACTGGCTTTCGGGCCAGGGAGCCAGCAACAGCACCGCGACAGCACCTGTCCACAGACCGTAGCGTGCACGCCGCCAAAAAAGAGAGACCGCCAAAGTAAGCAAGGCCAGCAGCAGGCAGGCCAGCGAGGTGGCAACCCGGCGAGCATGGCCTGCGTCCAACGCCAGCATTTCCCCGGCGATACGCTGCGCAAAAGGCCAACTGGGTTGGCCGTGGATGTCAGGGGCCAGTCCCACTGCATGCAGCAGCGCTCGCAGGCAGAGCTGGGCTTCCTGCAGCAAGGCCAGCAGCCCGTTCAGCCCCTCGGGCGATAGAGATGTCAACCGCGGTCTACCAGCTGGCGGCCAGGCCCAGCAGCGACAAGGCCTGGTGCCGCAGCTCCGCCAGCCGTGGGTCGCCCCGGTGGCGCGGATAGGGCAGGTCGTTGACCAACACCTGTTTGATGCGCGCAGGCCGGTCGGACAGCACGACCACGCGCTGCGCCATGAACAAGGCCTCTTCCACATCGTGCGTCACCAGCAGCACGGAGAAGCCGTTGCGTTGCCACAGCTCGACCAGCTCGGTCTGCATGGCCAGGCGGGTCAGCGAATCCAGCTTGCCTAGCGGCTCGTCCAGCACCAGCAGGCTGGGGTCGTTGACCAGGGCGCGGGCCAGGGCCACGCGCTGTGCCATGCCGCCCGACAACTGGTGCGGCAGAGCCTTGGCAAAACTTTGCAGGCCCACCAGTGCCAGCGCTTCGTCCACGCGGTGGCCCTGGGTTTTGAGCAGGCCGCGTGCCTGCAGGCCTAGCGCCACGTTGTCCCACACGCTGCGCCAGGGGAACAGGGTAGGGTCCTGGAACACCACGATGCGCGACGGGTCGGGCTGGGTGATGGTCTGGCCGTCGTGCTGCAGGCTGCCTGCGGTGGCGGGTTCCAGCCCGGCCACCAGGCGCAGCAGGGTGGACTTGCCGCAGCCGCTGGGGCCCAGCAGGGCGACAAATTCACCGGGCTGGATGTCCAGGTCCAGGTCGGCGATCACCTGCAGGGGGCCACCGGGCAATTCAAACCAGTGGCTGACGTTGCGCACCGCAATGTGCGCGCCAGTGGCGGTGGAAGTTTGCACGGGGGCTACCATTTCACAAATCCTTTTTGCCAGGACAGCACCCGGTCGCGCAGCAAAAACAGCAGGCTGATCAGCCCGGAAAACAGCAGCGCCATCACCAGCAGCGCGGCGTACATGTTCGGGTAGGCAGCCCAGCCTTGGGCCCAGGTGAGGTACCAGCCCAGACCGGCTTTGACACCCAGCATCTCGGCCACGACCAGCGTGGCAAAGGCGTGGCCCAGGCCCATGAACAGCCCCACAAACACCTGGGGCAGGGCGGCCGGAATGGCCACCCGCAGCACCAGAAACCAGGGCGATGCGCCCAGGGTGCGGGCCACGTCATAGAAGTTCTTGTTGACGCTGGCTACACCCGAAGAGGTGAGGATGGCCACCGGAAACGCCGTGCCAATGGCAATCAAGAAGATGGCCGTGGACCAGCTGGACGGAAAGAAGTAGAACGAGATCGGCAACAAGGCCGTGGTGGGCAGCGGCCCCAGCACGCGCAGCACCGGGTGCACCCAGTAATTGGCCCGGCGCGACCAGCCGATCAGCACCCCGATCAGAAAGCCTGCAGTGGCACCAATGCCAATGCCCAGCGCCAGCAGTTGCAGCGAATGCGCCGCGCTTTCCAGCAGGCGCGGCCAGTCGGTGATGTAGACCTCGGCCAGGCTTTGCGGCGGTGCAAAAAAGGGCGGCGGCAGCGTGCCCAGCTTGGCGGTAAATGTTTCCCACACGCCTAGGCCCAGAGCCAGCGCAACCAGCCATGGCCCCAGCACGCGCAGCTTGGCGGGTGCGGAAGGCGTAAGCCCCAGCACCAGCAAGGCCACGGCCACCGCCCCGGCGAACCAGGCGAACTCGGTGGTGTAGGCCCATTCGTTGAAGCCCTGCGGCTTGTTGGGCCACAGTGCCGTGAGCAGGCCCAGCGCGCCCCAGGCCAGGGCGGCGGCCAGACCGGTCCACCAGGGGGTGTAGGTGGACGCGACCCGTGCAGCAGGTCGGCTGCGCTGCCGCGGCAAGGCGGGGGCAGGCAGGTGAAAGGCGTTTTCTGCGGTGGTCATGGTGTCAGGTCAAAACGTCGGCGTACACGTACTCGGCAAACCGCGCGGGGTCGGTGCTGGGCTTGAGCACGCCCACCAGCTTGAAGTCGCGGGCGTAGAACTCGATCTCTTTTTTTAGGTCGTTGCCGCTGGGGTGGTTGCGGTGCGTCAGCGTGCCCAGCACGGCGCGCAGGTCCTCCACCGGCACCTTGGAATAGGGGCTGTAGATGCGGGCAGTCTCATTGGGGTAGTTGGCGATGAAGTCCGACGCCTCGGTGATGGCGCGGGCCAGCGCGGCGGCGGCGGGCTTGTCGTTACGCACCAGCTTACCGCTGACCCCCACCACGCAGCAGGTCTTGTTGGCGTATTCGCCCGACAGGTTGGTGGCCAGCTCGACCAGGCCCTTGGTGCGGCGCTCCACCAGAAACAGATTCGGGTCGCCATCGGCAATCGCCTGGGCTTCGCCTTTTTCCACCGCCAGGCCCAGCATGTCGGCGGGAAACTGGCGCCAGCTCACGTCTTTTTCCGGGTCCAGCCCGGCCTTGACCAGCAGCACCGAGAAGAAATTTTTGCCCGGGCTGTTCAGGTCCGACACCGCAATGGTCTTGCCCTTGAGCTTGGCCAGGCTGGTCACGCCCGCCGGGGCGTAGCCCACCAGCCGGGTGCAGCCGCCGTGCGAGCTGCTGACCAGCTTTACGTCAAAGCCCGACTCCAGCGGCTTGATCCAGCGGTGCACCATGCCGACTCCCGCGTCCGCTTTGCTCGTCGCAATGCTCTCCAGCAACTGGTCGGTAGAGCCCGCGAAGTTGACCAGCTCCACGTTCAGGCCGTGCTTTTCAAAAATGCCGCGCTCCAGCGCCACCGGCACCGCCGACAAGCACACCGCGCCCGCGTTCCAGGCCAGTTTGATGTCGCGCAGCTTGCCCGCCGCACGCACATTGCGACCGGCGATGGCCGCCGCGCCTGCCACACCGGCCAGGCCCGCGGCCCGCAGCCATTGGCGGCGGGACCAGGGGGGAATCAAACCCGGGTGATCGGGAAAAGTGTGCATGCCGTACCTCTTTGAAAATCTTGGATGGATGGCGATTGCACCGGATTTCGCGCCCCTTGGGAAAGAAGGAAAACAGGAATCCATATGCAAAGAATCCGCACGCAGGTACGGCGATTTGGGGTGCAATGGCGGCAACTCTTACTAGACTTCCATGACCACTCCGCTGCCTCTCAAAACTTATCTGGACGTGCGCCAGGCCCTGCTTGCCAAGCAGGAGATTGCCCTGATCGACGTGCGCGAAGAAGACCCCTTCGCCCAGGCCCACCCGCTGTTTGCCAGCAACATCGCCGCCGGGCGCATCGAGCTGGATGCCTGGAGCCGCATCCCCCGCCGCGACACCCCCATCGTGCTGCTGGACAACGGCGAAGGCCTGGCCGCACCGGCGGCGCGCACGCTGCACGAGTTGGGCTACACCGATGTGGCGCTGCTGGCCGGTGGCCTGCAAGGCTGGGTGGAGGCCGGTGGCGAAATCTTCAAAGACGTGAACGTGCCCAGCAAGGCCTTTGGCGAGCTGGTGGAATCGCAGCGCCACACGCCGTCTCTCTCGGCCGAAGAAGTCAAGGCCTTGATTGACCGCAAGGCCGATGTGGTGGTGCTGGATGCCCGCCGCTTTGACGAATACCAGACCATGAGCATCCCCAGCGGCATCAGCGTGCCCGGGGCCGAGCTGGTGCTGCGCGCGCAGGCTCTGGCCCCCAACCCCAGCACCCGCATCATCGTCAACTGCGCGGGCCGCACCCGCAGCATCATCGGCACCCAGTCGCTGGTGAATGCGGGCATTCCCAACCCCGTATCGGCCCTGCGCAACGGCACCATCGGCTGGACGCTGGCAGGCCAGGTGCTCGACCGGGGTGCCGCCCGCCAGGGCCGCACCACCACCGAACAGACCAGCCCCGATGCCGCCCACCAGGCCCGCGCCGTGGCCGACCGTGCCGGTGTGCAGCGCGCCCAGCCCGCAGACCTGGCCCGCTTTGCCGCCGACACCCCGCGCACCACCTATCTGCTGGACGTGCGCACCGCCGAAGAATTCGCCAGCGGCCACCTGCCCGGCTTTCGCAACGCCCCCGGTGGCCAGCTGGTGCAGGAAACCGATGTAACCGCCCCCGTGCGCGGTGCCCGCATCGTGCTGGCCGATACCGACGGCGAGGGTGGTGTAAGAGCCAACATGACCGCATCCTGGCTGGCGCAAATGGCCTGGGAGGTGTGGGTGCTGGACGGCACCCAGCCCGCCGACTGGAGCGCCACCGGCCCCGCGGCAGACCCACTGCCCGAGCCCGAAGGCCCCATCGCTGTCACCGACCCGGCCCAACTCTCTGCCTGGCTGCAGGCCGGGCCCGACGGCTACACCGCCGTGCTGGACTTGACCACCAGCGTGAACTACGTGAAACGCCACATCCCCGGTGCCTGGTACGTATCCCGCACCGGCCTGGTCCCCGCATTGGCGAATATTCCACCCGCCCACCGCTACGTGCTCACCTGCGGCAGCAGCCTGCTGGCCCGCTACGCCGTCGCCGATGTGGCCCGTTTAACTGGCGCGGAAGTCTGGGTGCTGGAGGGCGGCACCGCCGCCTGGATCGCCGCAGGCCTGCCCCTGGAAGAAGGCGAAACCCGCCTGGCCTCTCCGCGCACAGACCGCTACCGCCGCCCCTACGAAGGCACCGACAGCCCGCGGGCGGCGATGCAGGGGTATCTGGACTGGGAGTACGGGCTGGTGGAGCAACTGGGGCGGGATGGGACGCATGGGTTCAGGGTGATTTGAACGCTGCGTTTTGGATTTGCTATTGAATGGGTAGCTGCTTGTGCTGGTTGGATAAGCGCGGGGGGCACTTTTTGTTGATGGAATCTAATTGCCAGTGGAAAAGCGGCTGTTGTTTTCAGCAACGGCTTTTTGGGGTTTGGCACCATACCGTTCATTTCATGGCTCCCGTGCTAAATGGGAGTGCAATCGAATCACCAGCGACCAGCAAGCGGTTGCTACCAAAGTCTTGACCGTGGAACGGCAGCTTGCAAGCGCGCCGCGCTGCGGCTCAATGATGGCATCTTGACCCGCATGCCCCTATGATGGAGTTCAGCGCTGGTATGCAATATATCGATGCCGTCGATCTTGAGGAAACTCCTATGAGTACGTGGACACGTATGCAATGGATGCAATTGCGCGGTTGCTGGGCTTTGCCCGATGCCGCGGCGTCGGTGCGCGCCATCCTGTTGAACGGGCAGTTGCGTAACCTCATGCGTGCCGTGCCCTGGTACGCCGCCACCATCGTCTATACCGGCCTCGCGGTGTTCCACGAACTGCGGCCGTTCGTGCAGAACCAACCCTGGTTGGCGTGGCTGATCGGCTTTCTGCTCGTCCACCTGGCCTGGGGCAGCCATGCGCTGATGACCCTGCGACGCGCGGAAAGCGCCGACGGGCGATTGCTGGACATGGCCGATTTGCACCTGTCCGCTGTCTGGTGCGCCTTGAGCGCCCTGCTCTGCGCCCTGGGCATCTATGTGGGCGGCTTGCAGGCGGGCGACGAGCGCAGCCGCCTTCTCCTCACCGCCTACACGCCGGGCTTGATGGCAAGCGGCGTGCTGGTGGGGATCACCACCCCGCTGCTGTCCATCATTTGGCTGCTCGTGCTGACCGTGGCGTCCTGCGTGACGGCGGTGCAGCACCCCCTCCTGGCCCAGGGCACGACCGTGGCCCTGCTGTGCGGTTATGGTCTCATGCTGACGGTGGCCCTGCTGTTCGCGTCGCGCATGTTCGTCAAGCGCATCGAAGCCGAGCAGGCCACCGAACAGGAGCGCCACATCGTCGGCCTGCTGCTGCGTGACTTCGAAGCCGACGCGCGCGACTGGCTGTGGGAGAGCGACCGCGCGGGCGCGCTAACGCGTGTGGGGCTGCGGCTGTGCGAACTGCTGATGCGCAGCCAGACCGAACTGCTGGGCCAACCGCTGCACACCTTGTTTGCGCAACGGCGCCTGCTCAAAGCCACGAGCGACGGCGAGGTCGGCCCCGCCGCCCTGCGCCACCTGCTGGCCGGGGGCAAACCGTTCAGCGGTGTGGTGGTGGAGGCGCGCGTGGGGGGTGAACTGCGCAGTTGGACCCTCAGTGCCAAGCTGTTGGTGGCCGCCGACGGTGGGTGGACTGGCTGGCGCGGCGTGGGGGTCGATGTGTCCGACGCACGTGCCCGCGAGGCCGAGAGCATCGTGCGCGAGCAGCACCTGCATTACCTGGCGCACCACGACTCGCTCACAGGCCTGCCCAACCGGCGCGCCTTTCAGGAGATCGCAGAGCAGCGGCAGGCCGTCGGGGGCCGATGGGCCGTGGCCTTGCTGGATCTGGACCACTTCAAGACGGTCAACGACAGCCTCGGCCATGCCGCAGGCGATGAACTGCTGTGCGCCGTGGCGCGCCGCTTGCACCAGGCCACATCCGATGGCGACGCGCTGGCGCGGCTGGGCGGCGACGAGTTCGCGATGCTGTTGCGCCAGTTGCCCGTACACGGCTGCGAGGGCGAGATCGAGCGGCGCATGCTGCGGGTTCTCGATGCCGTGCGGGTGCAGGAACGCATCGGCGACTACCGCGTCGATGTGCGCGCCAGCATCGGCGCCGCGTGGACCGACGGCGCACTCGGCGCTGGCGACCTGCTGCGCCAGGCGGACACGGCCCTCTACGTGGCCAAGAGCGAGGGACGCGACGCGGTGCGCCTGCATACCCCTGGCATGGGCGACCACCTGCGCGAACGCCTTGCCATGGTGAGCGACTTGTCGGTGGCCGTCGAACGCGGCGAGTTCCACCTGGAGTACATGTCGCTGCGCGACGCGGGCTCGCTGCGTGTGCAGGGCTACGAAGCGCTGGTGCGCTGGCGCCACCCGCGGCATGGCCGCCTGTCGCCGGCCTACTTCATCCCGGTGGCCGAGGAATCCGGCATCGTGGTCCAGATCGGTCAATGGGTGCTGGAACGGGCCTGCCAAGACGCCATGGCGTGGCCGCAGGACATGCTGGTCGCCGTCAACGTGTCGCCCGTGCAACTGGCCTTGCCGACGTTCGTCGAGGAGGTGGTCGCGGTGCTCCACCGTGTGGGCCTGCCGCCGTCCCGGCTCGAACTCGAAGTCACCGAGACCGCGCTGACCCGCGACGCGAACCGGGCGCGCACCGCGTTGCAGCAGCTGCGCGCGTTGGGCGTGCGCACCGCCATCGACGACTTCGGCGTGGGCTATTCGTCGATGGCGCAGCTGCGCGAACTGCCGTTCGACCGCATCAAGCTGGACCAATCCTTCGCGGCAGCGCTGCTGCACGAGCCTGTCGGCGGCATGACGCAGTCCATCATCGCCTCCGTGGTGCTGCTGGCCAACACCATGCGGCTGGACATTACGGCCGAAGGGGTCGAGAAAATGGAGCAGCTGCAGATGTTGCGTTCGCTCGGCTGCCCCACGGTGCAGGGCTACTTGTTCGGCGCGCCGACGGGTGCCGACCAGGTGCGCATCGACCAGAGGGCCGAAGCGCGCGCGCTGTACGCAGTCTGAACCTAGTGTGGTGTTGCGCGCTATCTGGAACATAAAACCGCGTCTTTTCACCCATGATGTCGTTGCAAATCCGCGCAATAGCGGAGCTATTGCTGTGGTTTGCGCCTAATCCTGGGCAAAAATCCATCGGTTTTATTTGTTCCATCAAGCACACAACACCACACTAGATCCGGCCGTCAACCACTTGATCACAGCCCCCTAAACGGATAGGAAATTCAACTGCATGGGGTCAGGTATTGCACGGGTGTGGGGCTTCCGAGGGACCCTGGTCTGTACAGTTTGAGCATCCGCAGCCAGCGAATTGTCGGCCCGTTGACGAACGTGTGACTTTGGCTCTGTCGGGAGCGCGCCCCACCCCGCAACGGCCGAAATCTGTGCCTCGCCCACTCACCCATTGATGCGCTGGTCCACCTCGTAGTCCGGTGCCGGTTGTGCAGCCTCGGCCCCACTGTAGACCCGCTGCCCGGGCCCGAAGGCCCCATCGTCGCCACCGACCCTGCCCAGCTCTCCGTCTGGCTGCAGGCAGGCCCCGACGGCTACACCGCCGCCTGGATCGCCGCAGGCCTGCCCCTGGAAGAAGGCGATACCCGCCTGGCCTCCCCGCGCACAGACCGCTACCACCGACCTTTTGAGGGCACCGACAGCCCACGGGCGGCGATGCAGGGGTATCTGGATTGGGAGTACGGGCTGGTGGAGCAACTGGGGCGGGATGGGACGCATGGGTTCAGGGTGATTTGAACGCTGCGTTTTGGATTTGCTATTGAATAAGTAGCTGCTTGTGCTGGTTGGATAAGCGCGGGGGGCACTTTTTGTTGATGGAATCTAATTGCCAGTGGAAAAGCGGCTGTTGTTTTCAGCAATGGCTTTTAGGGTTTTTCATTTAGAGTCTCAACGTTCAAGTTAACCGGCATCGTGCCGTAGAGCGTCCGCTTGAATGAGTGGTTAGACCCCTGTTAATGCGACCGCTGGGAGCCAAATGAGCCAACTAACGCCAGCATTTACGACAGCGCAAACCACGAGGCTGTAGGCATACGCAAGAACATAGGCGGAGAACCGACTCTTGCGTGCGGTGTCATGGACGATCATTGCAAGCTCAGACTGCAATGATCGGTAAGCCAACTTGACCTTTGCAAATGCGTCCAGTTCCCGATGCAGCAAGAGGACTCCAGATCCACCCAGAATCACTGATAAAAGTGGTCCTAGCAGTATCCATTTCCCCAAAAACAGTGCTGCAGTTGTACTGAGATACGGAACGCTGGCTAAGAAGACCACGGCTGCTGTGAGTTGAAAGAGCACACTCCAGCAATGAGTATGCCGATGCTCGTACTCGGACCAAAGTTGCACCGCCATGGCGAGACGGTTGGCGTTGCCATTTAAGAGGGTTTCAGCCAAGTCGTTCTCCTGGGGGGCCTACGTGATGCAGAGCGCAAATCCTGCGGTTTAAATCGGCTGTTGATGTTTAAATCATCCACACAAATCTCCTGGAAGTGGCTTGCCGCCTTGGTTTCCGTGGGTCTTCCCGATTTTTATACCGGTATCAAAACCTCGACCAACCCTGCAGGCTGAAGGATCGTGCGCTACGCGGCCTTTTGAACTAACGGGATTCAGTCTGAGCTTGGTCCCATTGCGGGTGTGCTGTCGATACAGGTGTTTATGCTACCAAATAAAGAGCTGCTTGCGCTTGTTGCATAAGCACGGGCAGCACTTTCTTCTTGTGAAACCAAATGGCCAGCGGAGAAGGGCCGGACATCATCGATTGCTGCACTCGGCAATTTCGCTGCAAATGGACGCAAATGCTGCGATGGGGTCCGTGGCGCGCGTAATCGACCGGCCGATGACGAGATGCGTGGCACCCGCCAGAATAGCCTGTGTGGGAGTGGCTGTGCGGGTTTGGTCGCTCTTGGCTTCACCTGCCAACTGCGTGCCTGGGGTGACGATCAGCGTGGCAGCTGGCAACACCTGGCGCAGACGCGTGGCCTCTTGCGGCGAGGCGACGACTCCATTGCAACCAGCCGATACAGCAAGCAACGCGAGCCTCTCGACCTGCGCCAGGACCGACCCGGAGATGCCGACTTCTGCCAGGTCCTGCTCTCCCATGCTCGTGATGACCGTGAGTGCAAGCACCTGAAGTTGAGGAAAAGGCCGCGCTGCGTCGACGGCGGTCCGCAGCACCGCTGCGCCTGCAGACGCATGCACCGTGACCATGGAAACGCCGAGCTGACCTGCTGCGGTGACAGCACCGGCCACGGAGTTGGGAATTTCGTGCAGCTTGAGATCCAGGAATACGCTCTTTCCTTGACCGGTGAGCCAACGAACGATGGAAGGCCCTGCGGCAGTGAGCAGCTGCAGGCCTACTTTGTAGGAAGAGGCTTGCGCACCCAGTTGTTCGACAAGCCCCATGGCCTGGGCTTCACTGTCGAAATCGAGCGCAATGATGATGCGGTCATTGGGTTGCATGCTGGTGTTTCAGGAGGGATTGCAACGGCGCTCAATGTTCGAGTTCACCGACTCGGCGAAGACGAATCCGGTGCAGCGATGGGTTCGGCATCAATCTTCACCTCGCTCGAAGGTACCGCCTCGACCCGGGGTCCAAAGCTGGTGATGTTTGCCAGCGTCTCGTTGTGGTGCGCCGTGATCTGTGCAGCCGACAAGACACTGTTGTTTATGGTTGAGTGGGCATCCGAGACCAGAGTGACAGGATAACCAATGGCGAGAGCCCTGCGGGTCGTGGTGTCCACGCAGAACTCGCTCTGCAACCCGCAGATTGCTAGCTTTTCTACGCCGTGCGCTTGCAGGATGACCTGTAGATCCGTGTTGTGGAACGAATCCGTTGCTTTCTTGCGGATGTAGATGTCGGTTGGTTGAACATGAAGTCCAGCGGCAAGATTCCAGCCTTCCGTTCCATACACCAGCGGCCCATCCGGCGCTTCGTGTTGAATGACAACGACCAATGCTCCGGCTTCGCGCACCTTTCGGGAGACAACGTTGATCCGTTCAATGACGCGGGTAGCCTCAAAGGCTTCGTACCCACCGGAACAGAGGCCGTGCTGAACATCGATGATGAGAAGAGCGGTGGTCATGGTGTGCTTTGGTGTCTAACATTCGAGTTCACCGGCCCGGCGAGGGCGAGTCTGGTGCAACGAAGAGTTCGGCATCAGTTTCAACCTGCACCCCACGAGCGATTTCCCCGTCACTGAGAACGTCGGCGCGGAGCCCACCGCGGCCAACCCAGCGCTTGACGACAGAGGGTGTCGTAAGCGATGCGCTGCTTAGAACGTGTTCAAAGTCTTTTGAGCAGTAGAGCCAGGAATGCCAGATGGATGAACTGCAAGCTGGTATTGAGCCAACGCTCGCAGTTCTTCCACAGCCTGCGGTTCTTCTCCAGCCATGCAAAGCTGCGCTCCACTAC
>CAUPNG010000006.1:0-253210 GCA_963512605.1 uncultured Albidiferax sp.
AATCCAGCCGTTCTATCCGTACGGCAGTCTGGGCAGGGGATCTTCTGCAGCCCGGCTAAAATCACGGATTCTTTTACAACCCTCAGAGGGAACTATGAGCGATATCGAAGCACGCGTTAAAAAAATCATTGCCGAACAACTGGGTGTGGAAGAAGCCCAAGTCACCAACGAAAAGTCATTCGTGGCTGATCTGGGCGCTGACTCCTTGGACACCGTCGAACTGGTGATGGCACTGGAAGATGAGTTTGGCATCGAAATCCCGGACGAAGATGCCGAGAAGATCACCACCGTGCAAAACGCGATCGACTACGCGACCAGCCACCCCAAAGGCTAATCTGCCTCTGAGCCTACTGGCTGCGTGCCACCTGCGTGGAGGCAGCCAGTGGAACCAAGCAGATGTAGACGGCATCTGGTGCCGTTTTTTGCAGCCTCTAGCTGCCCACCACACCCCATACATTTATGTCCCGTCGTCGTGTCGTCGTCACAGGTTTAGGTTGCGTCAGCCCCGTAGGTAACACCGTGGCCGATGCATGGTCGGCTTTATTGGCTGGTCAGTCGGGTATTGACCTGATCAAGTCGTTTGATGCCAGCCCCTTCTCATGCAAGTTTGGCGGCGAAGTCAAAGGCTTTGACATCAATGCCCTGATCCCTGAGAAAGAAGCGCGCCACATGGACCGCTTCATCCACCTCGGGCTGGCGGCGGCGATCGAAGCGGTGGCCGACTCCGGTCTGGCCACCGGCGACGCACTGGACCCCGAAGAAGCCACGCGCATTGGCTGCAACATCGGCTCCGGCATTGGCGGTTTGCCGATGATTGAGCAGACGCATGCCGAATACACCAGCCGGGGCGCGCGGCGCATTTCCCCATTTTTTGTACCGGCCTCGATCATCAACATGATCTCGGGCCACGTGTCGATCAAATTTGGCTTCAAAGGCCCGAATATTGCCATCGCCACCGCCTGCACCACCGGCCTGCATGCCATCGGCCAGTCGGCCCGCATGATCGAGTACGGTGACTGCGACGTGATGATTGCCGGCGGTGCCGAATCCACCATGTCGCCATTGGGCCTGGGCGGTTTTGCTGCAGCCCGTGCCCTGAGCACCCGCAACGACGACCCCGCCACCGCCTCCCGCCCCTGGGACAAAGACCGCGACGGTTTTGTGCTGGGCGAGGGCGCAGGCGTGCTGGTGATCGAAGAATACGAACACGCCAAGGCACGCGGTGCCAAGATTTACGCCGAAATCGTCGGCTTTGGCCTGAGCGGCGACGGCTACCACATGACAGCCCCCAACGTGGACGGCCCCCGCCGCTCCATGCAGATGGCCTTGAAGAACGCTGGTGTGAATCCCGACCAGGTCAATTACCTGAACGCCCACGGCACCTCCACGCCCCTGGGCGACGCGAACGAAACCAATGCCATCAAGCTGGCGTTTGGCGACCATGCCAAGAAGGTGGTGGTCAATTCCACCAAGTCCATGACCGGCCACCTGTTGGGCGGCGCGGGCGGCATTGAAAGCGTCTTCACGGTGCTGGCCTTGCACCACCAGAAGAGTCCACCCACCATCAACATCTTCAACCAGGACCCGGAGTGCGACCTGGACTACTGTGCCAATACGGCTCGGGACATGCAGATCGACGTGGCGGTGAAGAACAACTTTGGCTTCGGTGGCACCAACGGCACCCTGGTGTTCAAGCGCGTCTAAGCTGACTTCTCTCTCCCCATGCACAACGCCCCACCGGTGACCTATCCGGTGGGGCGTTCGCGCTTCATGGCTGGGCTGCAGTGCGCCCTGTGGCTGCTGGGCGCGGCCACCGTGGCGGCCTGGTGCTCGCAGGTGGATGCCCTGGGCTGGCGGCAGGGCGTGGCGGCGCTGGCCGTGCTGGGCGCGGGCTTGTTTGCAGGGGTTGCCTGGTGGAAAACGCCGGTGGCGGCCCTGCGCTGGGACGGCCAGCAGTGGTTCTGGAGCGGTGGCAACACAACTTTTACGGTGCATGTCAGCGTCCATCTGGACCTGCAGCACCACCTGTTGCTGCGCCTGCGTCCGGATACGGGGCGACCGCTGTGGTGCTGGGCTGAAAGGGTAAGCCAGCCCCTGCACTGGCGCAGCCTGCGCCGTGCGGTATATTCGCCCGCCAGACCGCTTGATGCCTCCACCAGTGCGCTCGGATCTGAACCATGACTGCACTACCTCCCCCCCTTCTGACCACCCCGGCTACGGCCACCGATAGCGACCTGATGCTGGTCGAGCGCACGGTGGCGGGCGACCAGCGGGCGTATGGGTTGCTGGTGGTCAAGTACCAGCGCCGCATCCAGCGCCTGATTGGCCGCATGGTGCGCGACGTGGACCTGGTGGAAGACATTGCCCAGGAAACCTTCATCCGTGCTTACCGAGCCCTGCCTAAATTCCGGGGCGACGCGCAGTTCTACACCTGGCTGTACCGCATCGCCATCAACACCGCCAAGAAGACGCTGATGGATTTCAAGCGCGATCCCACGGTGTCCGAGGCCGCAATGCGACCTTCTGATGACGAGGATGAAACTTACTTCCGAAAGAATGAACCAACCAGTCCTGACACCCCGGACACGGTGCTGGCAGCCAAGCAAATATCGAACGCCGTCAACGTGGCCCTGGAGGCTTTGCCGGACGATTTGCGCCAGGCCGTGACTTTGCGCGAGATCGAAGGCATGAGCTACGAGGACATTGCAGAAATGATGCAGTGCCCGATAGGCACGGTGCGGTCACGCATTTTCCGGGCCCGGGAGGCGATTTCGGCGCGGGTGAAACCCTTGCTGGAAAACCAGTCTGGCAAACGTTGGTGAGAGTGGGTGAGCAAGATCAAGGAAGCAAGGTGAAGAACATGGCCAAACAACACATTGACACTCCGCAGGATGCCCTGTCGGCATTGGCCGATGGCCAACTGCGCGGCGAGGCGTTTGCGCTGGCGGTCGAGCGCGTGGCGCAGCAGCCCGAAGCCCAGGCCACCTGGCATGCCTACCACGTGGTGGGCGATGTGCTGCGCTCTAACGACTTGGCTTTTTGTGCCGACGACCAGGGTTTTCTGGCCCGCTTCCAGAGCCGGTTGGCTTTGGAGCCGGTTTTGGCACCTCCGACAAATACTACAAATTTGATAGCTATCGCCGCTTATGAATCAAGCGCTAAGGCCTTGTTTAATGCCCAAGATTCGGTAGAGACTGTGGCAGAAGATGTGGCGGCCAACGCGCCCCGTTTTCGCTGGAAGATGGTGGCGGGATTGGCCTCTTTGGTGGCGGTAGTGGCGGTAGGCTGGAATGTGGCTGGCGGCCTGGTCAGCACCTCGCCCGGCCAGCAACTGGCGCAATCTACCCCCGCCGCGCCGGTACTGCAAGCTGTGGCGCAGGACAACACGGCTGGTGCCGCGCCCCAGGTCATGCTGCGCGATGCGCGTCTGGATGCCTTGGTGGCGGCGCACAAGCAGTTTGGCGGCACCTCGGCCTTGCAGATGCCCGCGGGCTTCATCAGCAACGCCACCTACGAGACCCCCGCCCGGTAAGGGGCCAGGACAGCCGCGAGATGCCCATGAATACCCGCCAAGGATTGCTGCTGGCCGCAGTGTGGGCGGCCCTGCTGCCCATGGCGCATGCCGCGCCGCCAGTGCCCGCCGAGCCCGCCTCCGCACCGGCGGCGCCCGCGTCCGAGCGCACCGTCAGTGAATGGCTGATGCGCATGCACGAGGCTTCGGGCAAGCGCGCCTACATCGGCACCTTTGTGGTGTCGTACGGGGCGGGCAGCCTGTCCAGCGCGCGGATCTGGCATGTGTGCGACGGCGCGCAGCAGATGGAGCGGGTCGAATCCTTGACTGGCGCGCCGCGCTCCACCTTCCGCCGCAACGACCAGGTCATCACGTTCATGCCCGACACCAAGGTGGCGGTGGCGGAAAAGCGCGAATCCCTGGGCCTGTTTCCCAATTTGCTGCAGGCGGGCGACTTTGCCATTCCGGCGTTTTATGCCGCCAAGCAGGTGGGCAGCGAGCGGGTTGCGGGTTTTGATGCCGACATGGTGCTGCTCAAACCCAAAGACCGCTTGCGCTACGGCTACCGCATCTGGAGCGAAAAGAAAACCGGCCTGGTGGTCAAGCTGCAGACGCTGGACGTTGATGGGCAGGTGCTGGAGCAGGCGGCTTTCTCCGAGTTGCAGCTGGATGCGCCGGTCAAGATGGATGCTTTGGGCCAGATGATGGCCAACACCGCAGGCTACCGCGTGGAGACCTCGTCCATGCGCAAAACCACGGCTTTGTCAGAAGGCTGGGCCTTGAAAAATGGCGTGGCCGGCTTCAAACCTATGAGCTGCTTCCGCCGATCGGTGGGCAATGCGCCGGGCGGGTCGGCTGAGGGCACAGTGCAGTGGGTGTTTTCGGACGGGCTGGCTTCGGTGTCGCTGTTTGTCGAGGCCTATGAGCCGCAACGCCACCTGCAGGAAGGCGTGATGGCCGTGGGTGCCACCCAGTCGCTGACCCGCCGCATGGGGGCCTGGTGGCTGACGGCAGTGGGCGAGGTGCCTTTGGTGACTTTGAAGGCTTTTGGCCAGGGGTTGGAGCGGGTGAAGTAACGCCATTTACAGGTTTTCTATCGATTGTTTTGAAGGATGTTTGGCTATGTTCCCAGTCAGTTTGAAAAATATCCGTTCGGCTGCCGTGGTGTGCAGCATGGCTTTGGTGTCGGTGGCGACGCTGGTGCCTAGCGCTCCGGTGTGGGCGCAGTCCCGCACGCTGCCGGACTTCACCGATCTGGTGGAGCAGGTCGGGCCGTCGGTGGTCAATATCCGCACGCTGGAAAAAGCCTCGGCCCACGCAGCCCAGGGCAACGGCATGGACGAAGACATGCAAGAGTTTTTCAAGCGTTTCGGTGTGCCCATCCCGAACATGCCGCGCCAGGCGCCGCGCCAGCAAAAACCCCCGCAGCAAGAGGAAGAAGTGCCGCGTGGCGTGGGCTCGGGCTTTATTTTGAGCACCGACGGTTACATCATGACCAATGCCCACGTGGTCGAAGGTGCGGACGAGGTCTTGGTCACCCTGACCGACAAGCGCGAGTTGAAGGCCAAGATCATCGGCTTTGACAAGCGCAGCGATGTGGCTCTGGTCAAGATCGATGCCACCGGCCTGCCAGCGGTCAAACTCGGCGACGTGGGTCGCCTCAAGGTGGGCGAATGGGTGATGGCTATTGGCTCGCCCTTTGGTCTGGAGAACACCGTGACGGCAGGCATCGTCAGCGCCAAGCAGCGCGATACCGGTGACTACCTGTCCTTTATCCAGACCGACGTGGCCATCAACCCTGGCAATTCCGGTGGTCCCCTGATCAATATGCGCGGCGAGGTGGTGGGCATCAACAGCCAGATTTACTCGCGCTCGGGTGGGTTCATGGGCATTTCGTTTGCCATTCCGATCGACGAAGCCTCCCGCGTTAGCGACCAATTGCGTGCCTCTGGCCGGGTATCGCGCGGCCGTATCGGTGTGCAGATCGAAACCGTGTCCAAGGAAGTGGCGGATTCGGTGGGCCTGGGCAAGGCACAGGGCGCGTTTGTGCGCGGTGTTGAAACCGGCTCGCCCGCCGAAAAAGCCGGTGTGGAAGCCGGTGACATCATCACCAAATTCGACGGTAAGGCGATCGAAAAGTCTTCGGACCTGCCACGCCTGGTGGGCAATACCAAGCCCGGCTCCAAGAGCAGCCTGACCGTGTTCCGCCGTGGCGCCACCAAGGAATTGACCGTATCCATCGTCGAGATCGAAGACGATAAGCCCGTCAAAAAGGCCTCGGGCAAAGAAGAAAAGCCCAAGGCATCGTCCGCAGGCCAGCAACTGGGCCTGGTGGTGAGCGAGTTGACCGATGCGCAGAAGAAAGAGCTCAAACTCAAAGGCGGTGTCAAGGTCGATAGCGCCACCGAAGGTGCGGCCCGCGCGGGGGTGAAAGAGGGCGACGTGATCGTGGCCATTGCCAACGCCGAGGTCAACAGCGTCAAGGAGTTCGAGGCGGCAGTGGCCAAGATGGACAAAAACAAGCCCATCAACCTGTTGCTGCGCCGGGGCGAGTGGGCCCAATACGCCTTGATCCGGCCTCTGAAGTAAGGCCAGGCGCGTCTTAAAACCCTCTGGGCCGTGCAGGCTTTGGGGTTTTAGACGCGGCAGCCTAGGGAAAATACGCTGTCATAAAAATTTCTTGCAAGCTTCAAAAGTTACTTAGAAGTTTGCGCCTACTAACTTTAAAACGGGCTTGCAACGATTTTGGATAGAATCGGGGCCTCGTTTGATAGGTTTTGACCATATCAAAAATCCTGGAATCCACCATGCGGGACGCGTCCCCATGGTGCACAGGTGGTCCACAAACCGCCCACATGTTGTCCAGAAACCTATCCACCGCCCTGTGAATAAACTGTGCATAAAACCCCTGTTGTGGCCCTGCAACGCATGACCCGACCGGGTGTCCGGACTTTGCAAGACAGGCTTTTTGCCTACAATGAAGTTCCAGCTATCGCAGTTGCCAAAGATTGTTGGTTCAGGGCGCGTTCGTTTTCGACGCGCCCTTTTTTCGTTTATTACCCATGATTTGCGTGGACTCGGGGTTGCAGTGCAGCCCAGCTCAGGCAATTGATTTCACTTTAAGTAAAGCTTTTCGTTGATGAAAAACATCAGAAATTTCTCCATCATCGCGCACATCGACCATGGCAAATCAACGCTGGCAGACCGCTTGATCCAACGCTGTGGCGGTCTGGCCGAACGCGAAATGGAAGCCCAGGTGCTGGATTCGATGGACATCGAAAAAGAGCGCGGCATCACGATCAAGGCGCAAACCGCCGCCCTGCACTACAAGGCGCAAGACGGGCAGATCTACAACCTGAATCTGATCGACACCCCCGGCCACGTGGACTTTTCGTACGAGGTGAGCCGCTCGCTGTCGGCCTGCGAAGGCGCGCTGCTGGTGGTCGATGCCAGCCAGGGCGTGGAAGCCCAGACCGTGGCCAACTGCTACACCGCGCTGGAGCTGGGTGTAGAAGTGGTGCCGGTGCTGAACAAGATGGACTTGCCCAACGCCGATCCGGACAACGCCAAGCTGGAAATCGAGGACGTGATCGGCATCGATGCTACCGACGCGATTCCCTGCTCGGCCAAAACCGGCCTGGGCATTGACGAAATTCTGGAAGCCATCGTGGCCAAGGTGCCGTCGCCCAAGGGCGACCCATCGGCCCCGTTGCGCGCCATGATCATCGACAGCTGGTTCGACCCCTATGTGGGCGTGGTGATGCTGGTGCGTGTGGTGGATGGCCGTCTGGCCAAGGGCGAGCGCATACGCATGATGGCCTCGGCCGCCTGCTACAACGCCGACAACCTCGGGGTGTTCACCCCGGCCACCGAAGTGCGCCAGTCGCTGGAAGCGGGCGAGGTGGGTTTCATCATTGCCGGCATCAAGGAACTGCAGGCCGCCAAGGTGGGCGATACCGTCACCCTGGACAAAAAGCTGCCCAATAACGCAGGCCCGGCCGAAGAGGCCTTGCCCGGCTTCAAGGAAATCCAGCCCCAGGTGTTTGCCGGGCTGTACCCCACCGAGGCCAGCGAATACGAGTCGCTGCGCGATGCGCTGGAAAAGCTCAAGCTCAACGATGCTTCGCTGCACTATGAGCCCGAGGTATCGCAGGCGCTGGGCTTTGGCTTCCGCTGCGGCTTTTTGGGCCTGCTGCACATGGAAATTGTGCAAGAGCGCCTGGAGCGCGAGTTCGACCAGGACCTGATCACCACCGCTCCCAGCGTGGTCTACCAGGTGGCGCGCTCGGACGGCACTATCACCATGGTGGAAAACCCCTCCAAGATGCCGGATTCCAGCCGCATGGAAGAAATCCGCGAACCCATCGTCACCGTGCACCTGTACATGCCGCAAGACTATGTGGGTGTGGTGATGACGCTGGCCAACCAAAAGCGCGGCGTGCAGATGAACATGGCCTACAAGGGCCGCCAGGTGGTGCTGACCTACGAGATGCCCCTGGCCGAGATCGTGCTGGACTTCTTTGACAAGCTCAAATCGGTGAGCCGGGGCTATGCCTCGATGGACTACGAGTTCAAGGAGTACCGTGCGGCCGACGTGGTCAAGGTGGATATTTTGCTCAACAGCGAAAAGGTCGATGCGCTGTCGATCATCGTGCACCGCAGCCAGTCGCAGTATCGGGGCCGGGCCGTGGTGGCCAAGATGCGCGAGATCATCTCGCGCCAGCAGTTCGACGTGGCCATCCAGGCGGCCATTGGCTCCGGCATTATTGCGCGTGAGACAATCAAAGCGCTGCGCAAGAACGTCATTGCCAAGTGCTATGGCGGCGATATTTCGCGCAAACGCAAGCTGCTGGACAAGCAAAAACAAGGTAAAAAACGCATGAAGCAAATCGGCTCGGTAGAAGTGCCGCAAGAGGCTTTTCTGGCAATTCTGCAGGTGGAAGATTGATGCAAGTTCTGACGGCGATGATTCTGGCGGCCTTTGTCGCCTACGGTGGTTCTTGGTACATGGGCATGCTGGAGGGCAACTTTGCCTTGCTGTTGTTCACGGCCACTTTTGTGACCGGTTTGTACTGGCTAGCCGAGCGGTTTTACTTTTTGCCGCGCCGCCAGCAGGCGGTGGTGGTGCTGGAGCAATCGGCAGCCCAACGCCTGGTGGAACTCAACAAAATGGGCATCACCCAGGTGGACACTGTTTCGCCGGACACCAAGCTGCGCCTGCTGCAACAGCCCTGGTGGCTGGACTGGACGGCGGGCCTGTTCCCGGTGATTCTGGCGGTGTTTTTGCTGCGCTCGTTTCTGTTTGAGCCGTTCAAGATCCCCTCGGGCTCGATGATTCCCACGCTCTTGGTGGGCGACCTGATTTTGGTCAACAAATTCCACTACGGCGTGCGCTTGCCGGTGCTCAACACCAAGCTTACCGAAGGCACGCCACCCCAGCGCGGTGACGTGATGGTTTTCCGTTACCCGCCCAAGCCCAGCCTGGACTACATCAAGCGGGTGGTGGGCGTGCCGGGCGACGAGGTCGCCTACATCAACAAGCGTTTGACCATCAACGGCAAAGCGCTGGACACCAAGGCCATCCCCGACTTCTTTGACGAAGACCAGATGCGCTACTTCAAGCAATTTGAAGAAACCCTGGGCGACAAGCCGCACCGTTTGCTCAACGACGAAAGCCGCCCCGCCTTTGTGCAAGGTGCGGACGACTTCGCGTTTCGGCAAAACTGCCAGTACAGCGTCGAAGGCGTGGTCTGCAAAGTCCCCGAAGGCCAGTACTTCATGATGGGCGACAACCGCGACAACTCGCTGGATTCGCGTTACTGGGGCTTTGTGCCCGACAAAAACATCGTCGGCAAGGCCTTCTTTGTGTGGATGAATTTTGGCAACATCAAGCGCATCGGCGCGTTCCACTAGTTTGAAAGGACAAGCGATGAAACATGCATTGAGATCCAAACAGCGCGGCCTGTCATTTTTCGGTGTCGTCTTTTTGGGCGTGCTGATCTTCTCGGTGTTCGTGATCGGCGCCAAGGTGGTGCCCACCGTGATCGAGCACCAGGCGATTTTGAAAGCGCTGGAAAAGTCAAAGGCCGGTAACACCGTGCCCGAAGTGCGCTCCATTTTTGACAAAGCCGCCACCATTGACGACATCTCGTCCGTGTCGGGCAAAGACCTGAACGTGACCAAGAACGGCGACAAGGTCGTGGTGTCCATCGCCTACAACAAAGAAATTGAGCTGGTAGGCCCTGCGTATTTGCTCATCAAGTACACCGGAACCAGCAAATAGCGTGAACGATGGCCTTCTAGCGCTGCAGCAACGGCTGCAGCATGTTTTTTCCGATAGCAAATTGCTGGTGCGTGCCACCACCCACCGCAGCTTTTCTGCCGACCACAACGAACGGCTTGAGTTTCTGGGCGATTCGGTCCTGAACCTGTCGGTGGCGGGCCTGCTCTATACCCGCCTCAAAGACCTGCCCGAGGGCGATTTGTCCCGGGTGCGGGCCAATATGGTCAAGCAAGATACCTTGCACCAACTGGCTGTGGTGCTCGATTTGCCCAGCGTGCTGCGCCTGGGCGAGGGCGAGGCACGCTCTGGCGGCCAAAAACGCCCGTCCATCCTGGCCGATGCACTGGAGGCCGTGATTGGCGCGGTGTACCTGGATGCGGGTTACGTGGCCGCTGAAGCACTGGTGCATCGCCTGTTCAAGGCGGTGGAGATCAACCCCCAGATGCAGGCGATCGGCAAAGACCCCAAGACCGAGTTGCAGGAGTGGCTGCAGGGTCGCAAAATGAAAGTACCCGCTTACCGCGTGGTCAGCACCTTGGGGGCTGCCCATCGGCAAACCTTCGATGTGGAATGTGAAATTGTTGAGCTCGGCCTGGCCGAGCGCGGCATTGGCGGCTCGCGCCGCGCTGGTGAACAGGCGGCGGCGGCGGCCATGCTGGTCCAACTTCAATCCAAAGCCGTCACCGTGAAAGTTCCAAAATGACCGCAACCCAAGATACCACCCCCGAATCCAATGACCTGCCCGAAAATGCCATGTCTTCACTGGAAGGCATGCTGGCCGGGCTCAAACGCGTGGCCCCCGGCGGCGACACCACCGGCCAGCGCTGCGGCCTGGTGGCCATCGTCGGCAAGCCCAACGTGGGCAAGTCCACCCTGCTCAACGCCGTGGTGGGCCAGAAGATCAGCATCACCTCGCGCAAGGCGCAAACCACGCGCCACCGCATCACCGGCATCCGCACCCGCGAGAACACCCAGTTTGTGTTTGTCGACACCCCGGGTTTCCAGACCCACCACAACAACGCGCTGAACCGTTCGCTGAACAAAACCGTGCTGGGCGCGGTGGGCGATGTGGACCTGATCCTGTTTGTGGTGGAAGCCGGTAGCTTCACCCTGGCCGATGCCAAGGTGCTGTCGCTGCTCAAGCAAGACATTCCCGTGCTGCTGATCGCCAACAAGCTGGACAACGTGCACCGCCGGGCCGAAATCGCCCCCTGGCTGCAAACCATGCAAGAGCGCCACAAGTTCGCCGAATTTGTGCCCATGTCGGCCAAGAACGCCAAGGACATCGAGCGCCTGTTCGCCATCTGCGCCAAGTACCTGCCCGAGCAGGGTTGGTGGTACGCCGAAGACGAGCTCACCGACCGCAGCGAGAAGTTCCAGGCCGCCGAGACGGTGCGCGAAAAGCTGTTCCGCCTCACCGGCGACGAGTTGCCCTACACCTCCACCGTCATCATCGACAAGTTTGAAGAAGAGCCGCCTGCCCGCAAAGGCCAGAAGCGCCTGTTGAAAATCGCCGCCACCATCGTGGTCGAGCGCGATGGCCACAAAGCCATGGTGATCGGCGACAAGGGCGAGCGCATCAAGCGCATCGGCATGGAAACCCGCGTCGAACTCGAAAAGCTCATGGATGCCAAGGTGTTCATCGAGGTCTGGGTCAAGGTCCGCTCCGGCTGGGCGGACGACGAAGCCCGCGTGCGCTCTTTCGGCTACGGAGACTGAGTAATCACGCTCCCAGGCTGTCGATTGGCCTAGGCGTGCATTCTGTCCACCATGGTTACCAAACGCACCCTGGATGAACCCGCCTATGTGCTCCACCGCTACGACTGGAGCGAATCCAGCCTGATCCTGGAGGTGTTCACCCGCCACCAGGGTCGCATGGCCATCGTGGCCAAGGGGGTGAAGAAGCCCACCTCCAACTTCCGCCCCATCCTGCTGCCCCTGCAGCCCCTGCGGCTGTCGTTTGGCGGCGATGCCGAGATCCGCACCCTCAAGGCCGCGGAATGGGTGGGCGGCCATGTGATGCCGACCGGCGACGCGCTGCTGTCGGGCTACTACCTTAACGAACTACTGATGCGCCTGCTGGCCCGCGACGATCCGCACGCCGTACTGTTCGATGCCTATGCCATCGCAGTGCAGGTGCTGGCTTCCGAGCATGGCGAGGCGCTGCAACCGGCGCTGCGGGCCTTCGAGCTGCTGCTGCTGCGCGAAATCGGCCTGCTGCCCTCGCTGGACGCACAAACCATGACACTGGAGCCGCTGGACCCCGCAGGCCGCTACAGCCTGGTGGCCGAAGGCGGCCTGCGCCAAAGCCAGGCGGATGACCGCGCCAGCCTCAGCGGCGCACAGTGGTTGTCGCTGCAGCAATCGCTGCAGCCCGGCGCACCGTTCACCGCTACGTTGCGCGCCTGTGCCGAGGTGCTGAATGGCCTGAAGCCCCAATTGCGGGCAGTGCTGCACTACCATTGCGGTATGGCAACGCTGCATACGCGGCAATTGATGATGGACCTCCAAGCTCTATGACACATTCCTCGGCGCGCACCGCGCTTTCCGTCAACGTCAACAAGGTCGCCCTGGTGCGCAACACCCGCCACCTGGGCATCCCCAGCGTAGCCCGTGCGGCCACGCTGTGCCTGCAGGCGGGGGCCCAGGGCATCACCGTGCACCCTCGGCCCGACGCGCGGCATATTCGCCCGGAAGACGTGACCGAGCTGTCCGCGCTGCTGAAACAATGGCCCGACCGCGAATTCAACATCGAAGGCAACCCGTTCCAGAACCTGATGGACTTCGTGCGCCAGTGCCGTCCGCAGCAGTGCACCTTTGTGCCCGATGGCGAAGACCAGTTCACCAGCGACCACGGCTGGAACCTGGCGCAAGACGGCGAGCGCCTGCGCCCCCTGATCGCCGAGGCCCAAAGCCTGGGCGTGCGCGTCAGCCTGTTCATGGACCCCGTGCCCGAATCTATGGCGCTAGCCAAAGCCGTGGGTGCCGACCGCGTCGAGCTCTACACCGAAACCTTTGCCAGCGCCTTTGGGCAGCCCCATTTTCAAGAGGTTTTTGAGCAGTTTGTGCAGACAGGACGGGCGGCAGCAGCTATTAACTTAGGAGTAAACGCCGGCCACGACCTGAACCGCGACAACCTCACCACCTTCCTGCGCGGCTGCCCCATGGTGCAAGAAGTGTCCATCGGCCACGCTCTGGTGGCCGACGCGCTGGAGCTGGGCTACGCCGCCACGGTGCAAGACTACCTGCGCTGCATTGATGCAGCCTTTGCCTGAGAAGGAGTACCTGCGATGGGCTTACCGCTTAAAAACCCCAGCCTGCCGGACTTTGTGGCCTGGGAGAACGCCCAGCCCACGCGCAACGAGTTCTACCGGGGTGAGGTGTTCGCCATGGTCGGGCCGCGCCGCGTGTATGGGGAAGTCGTTGTCAATGTGCTGACGGCGTTGAAGCACCATCTCAAAGGATCGCCTTGCCGCGTGTACAGCGAGAGTATGAAGCTCCAGGTGGCCGACGACGCGTTGTTCTATCCGGATGTGTTCGTCACCTGCGACGCGCAAGACCTGCGCACGGACCGCATCTTCCGCGCGCCCACGCTGGTGCTAGAGGTCCTGTCGTCCACCACCGCCGGGTTTGACCGGGGTCTGAAGTTCGCCACCTACCGGCGCATCCCGTCGCTGCAGGAGTATTTGCTGATCGACCCGGTGGAGCGCAGCGTCGAGCTGTTTCGGCGCAATGCCCAGGGCCTGTTTGAGCTGCACGACATGACAGCGGCTTCCCACCTGGTGCTGGCGAGTGTGGGGCTGGAGATGCCCATCGCCGACGTGTTTGAAGGCGTGGAGCCGGGTGACACCACGGACGAAACCCCCAACCCATGATCTACGGCATCGGTACTGACATCTGCGACGTGCGGCGCATCCGCGCCAGCCTGGGGCGGCACGGCGACCGGTTTGCCGAAAAAGTGCTCAGCGATGCCGAGCTGGTGGTGTGGCGCAGGCGCAGTGAGCGCAACGTCGAGCGTGGTGTGCGTTATCTGGCCACCCGCTTCAGCGCCAAGGAATCCTTCAGCAAAGCCATCGGCATGGGCATGCGCATGCCCATGACCTGGCGGCTGTGCGAGATCGGCAACCTGCCCAGCGGCCAGCCGGTGGTCGTGCTGCACGGCGTGCTGAAAACCTGGTTCGAGGAACGCCATCTGAGCGCCCATGTGACGGTGACCGATGAGACCGACTACGCCGCCAGTTTTGTGGTGGTGGAGCAGCCGCCTGCCTAAAACTTTTAGAACCTATTTGCTATAGTGTTGATAGCTACTACCGCCCATTGAATAAGCGCTAGAGCCTTGTTTTTTATAAAGTATTGCCATGTCCCAACACGCACCTTTGATCATCGACATTGCAGGCACCAGCCTGACCAAGGCCGACCGCCAGCGCCTGCAGCATCCGCTGGTCGGCGGCCTGATTCTGTTTGCCCGCAACTGGCAAGACCGGGCGCAGCTCACCGCCCTGTGCCGCGCCATCAAGAAGGTCCGCCCCGACGTGCTGATTTGCGTGGACCACGAGGGCGGTCGGGTGCAGCGCTTCAAGACCGACGGCTTCACCCACCTGCCGCCCATGCACGTGCTGGGCGAGCTGTGGATGCGCGATGCCTTGCAGGCCACCAACATCGCCACCGCCTGCGGTTACGTGCTGGCTTCTGAACTGCGCGCCTGCGGCGTGGATTTCAGCTTCACACCGGTGCTGGACCTGGACTTTGGCGAGAGCAGCGTCATCGGAAACCGCGCCTTCCACCGCGACCCGCGTGTGGTCAGCATGCTGGCCAAGAGCCTGATGCACGGCCTGCTGCAGGCTGGCATGGGCAACTGCGGCAAGCATTTCCCCGGCCATGGCTTCGTCACCGCCGACTCGCACACCGCCATCCCGGTGGACAAGCGCGGCCTCAAAGCCATTCTGGCCGATGATGCTGCGCCCTACGGCTGGCTCAACACCAGCCTGCGCAGCGTGATGCCCGCCCACGTGATCTACCCCAAGGTGGACAAGCGCCCGGCGGGCTTCTCCGAAAAGTGGCTGCAAGAGATATTGCGCGGCAAGCTGGACTTCCAGGGGGCCATCTTCAGCGACGACCTGAGCATGGCCGGGGCCCGCAAGATTGACGGCCAGGATGTCAGCTACACCCAGGCCGCCATCGTCGCGCTACAAGCCGGTTGCGACCTGGTGCTGCTGTGCAACCAGAGCCTGGGCGATGGCCAGGAAGTGGATGCCTTGCTGAATGGCCTGGCCGAAGCCCAGCTTAAGGGCCAGTGGCACCCAGACGAGGCCAGCGAAGCCCGCCGCCAGGCCCTGCTGCCCGTAGGCCCCGCGCCCGAATGGGACGCGTTGATGACCCAGCCCGCCTACATGCAGGCGCTGTGGCTGGTGCCTTAACCGGTACTACTGTTTTTATAGCTGCTCACGCTTATGGAATAAGCGCTGGCAGCCTAAAAAGCATATAAGTTACTCTTTGCGCAGAGCCGGGAACAAAATGACGTCCCGGATGCTGGCGCTATCGGTCAGCAGCATCATCAGGCGGTCGATGCCGATGCCGCAGCCGCCGGTGGGTGGCATGCCGTATTCCAGGGCGCGCACGAAGTCGTGGTCGAAGTGCATGGCTTCGTCGTCGCCGCTGTCCTTGGCGTTGACCTGGGCCTGGAAGCGGGCGGCCTGGTCTTCGGCATCGTTCAACTCGCTGAAGCCGTTGCCGAACTCGCGTCCGGTGATGTAGAGCTCGAAGCGCTCGGTCACCTCGGGCCGGTCGTCGTTAGCGCGGGCCAGCGGCGAGATTTCGGTGGGGTGCTCCATGATGAAGGTGGGCTGCCAGAGCTTGTCTTCCACGGTTTCTTCAAAGTACAGCACCTGCAGGCTGGCCAGGGTGCGGCCGGCGAGCTTGTGCTTGGCTTCGGTCAGACCGAGCTTTTTCACCGCGTTGGTCAGCCAGTTGGCATCGAACACGTTGTCACCGGCTTCGGTGTATTTCTGGATGGCTTCCACAATTGTCAGGCGCTCGAAGGGCTGGCTCAGGTCAACCGGCTTGCCTGCGTAGGTCAGCTGCAACGACCCGCAAGCGCGCTGGGCGGCATCGCGGATCAGCTTCTCGGTGTAGTCCATCAGGTCCTGGTAGTTCCAGTAGGCCGCGTAGAACTCCATCATGGTGAACTCGGGGTTGTGGCGCACCGAGATGCCCTCGTTGCGGTAGCTGCGGTTGATTTCGAACACGCGCTCGAAGCCGCCGACGATCAGGCGCTTGAGGTATAGCTCGGGCGCGATGCGCAGAAACATTTCCTGGTCCAGCGCGTTGTGGTGGGTCTTGAACGGCTTGGCATTGGCACCGCCGGGGATGGGGTGCAGCATGGGGGTTTCGACCTCCAGGAAGTCGTGGGCCACCATGAACTCGCGCAGGGCGCTGACGGCCTTGCTGCGGGCCATGAAGCGCTGGCGGGCCTCTACGTCGGTCATCAGATCGACGTAGCGCTGGCGGTACTTGGTTTCCTGGTCGGCCATGCCGTGGAACTTGTCGGGCATGGGGCGCAGGCTCTTGGTGAGCAGGCGGATGCTGGTGGCGTGCAGCGAGAGCTCGCCGGTGCGGGTTTTGAACACCGTGCCCTCGGCCGCCACGATGTCGCCCAGGTCCCAGTGCTTGAAGCTGGCGTACAGCTCCGCGCCCACGTCTTCGCCCTTGATGTAGATCTGGATGCGGCCACCGGTGTCGCCAAACGACGCGTCTTGCAGCGTACAAAAGCTGGCCTTGCCCATGACGCGCTTGAGCATCATGCGGCCCGCGACCTTGGCCGTGGCACCCAGAGCGGTGAGTTCTTCGGTGGACTGGCCGTTGAAGCGCTCAAACAGGCTGGCGGCGTGGTCGCTGGGCTTGAAGTCGTTGGGGAATGCGACACCCTTGCCCTCGGCTTGCTGCTGGCGGATGGCTTTGAGCTTTTCGCGGCGCTCCAGAATCAGCTGGTTTTCGTCTTGGACTGGAGCGGCGGGGAGGGTGTTTTCAGACATGGGGCAATACGTTAGGGATAGAGGGCGAATTTCGCCAAGCCCATGATTTTAAAACGCTATCAATGCGTTATACCGTCGCGGCGCAGTACCTTGAAAAAGGTCAGCACCAGAATCCGCAGATCCAGCCCCAACGAGCGGTGTTGCAGGTAGTAGGCATCGAGTGCCACTTTGGCCGGAATCGGTAATTCGTCGCGCCCGTGGATTTGCGCCCAGCCCGTCAGCCCCGGCACCAGGGTGTGCACGCCTTGGGCGGTGCGCAGGGCCACCAGATCATGCTGGTTGAACAGCGCAGGGCGCGGCCCCACAAAGCCCATGTCGCCCTTCAAAATGCTCCACAGCTGGGGCAGTTCGTCCAGGCTGCTTTTGCGCAGAAAGCTGCCGATGGGGGTCAGGTACTTGTCGGGGTCTGCTAGTAAATGTGTAGCTACTGCTGGCGTACCAATAAGCATGGAGCGGAACTTTGGCATGGAGAAAATGCTATTGTTTTTACCCACCCGGTCAGACCAGTACAGCACCGGGCCGGGGGAGGTCAGGCGCACCGCCAGGGCCACCAGCAGCAGTGGCAGGGCCAGCAGCGGCAGGGCCAGCAGGGCCAGCAGCAGATCCATCAGCCGCTTCACGGTCGGTAGTCCACCAGCGCCCGGCGCAGGCCTTCATCGACGCTGACCGGCGGGGTCCAGTCCAGCAGCGTGCGCGCTTTGCGGCTATCGACCTGCAAATTGCCGCACAGGCGCTGCGCCGTGGCCTGGCGGCCCAGTATCGAGGCTCCGGCCAGCAGCATCCAGCCAGGTACGGGGAGCAACACGACCGAACGGTCCATGGCCAGCGCGATACGCTGGACCAGTTGCGTGGTGGACAGGTCTTCGCCGTCACTCACCATGAAGGTCTGGTTGGCGGCTGCCGGGCGGGTCAGGCAGGTGGTGATGAGGTCCACCAGGTTGTCCACAGCGAGCAGGCTGCGCTGGTTGTCGATGTAGCCCAGCGGCAGCGGAATGCCACTGGCCACGGCACGCGCCAAGGCGGCAAAGTTCGCCCCGACGCCGTGGCCATAGACCAGCGGGGGGCGCAGAATGGTGAGCGCCAGGCCGCTGTCGCGGGCCACGCTGTGCAAGGCCTGCTCGGTCTCTAGCTTGCTGATGCTGTAGCCGTCCTGGGGCGCGCACGGGCTGGTTTCGCAAAAGGGTTGGTCGGCCAGCGTCGATTCACCGTTGACCTTGATGGAGCTGAGGAAAATCAGACGTTGAACCCCTGCCTGCGCAGCCATCTGTGCCAGGCGCTTGCTGCCCACCACATTGACCTGCCGGAACGCCTGCAACGGATCACTGGCCTGCTCGTGCATCACATGGACCCGTGCCGCCAAATGGACCACCGCGTCCATGCCCGCCAAGGCCGCCTGCCAATCGGTATCGGCGTCCAGATCGCCGACCTGCACGTGCGCCACCCCGGCAGGCAGGCGCGCCACCGAAGACGGCCGTACCGCTGCCCGCACCTTGAATTGCCGCTGGGTCTGCAAATGCGCAAGCAGGGCCCGCCCTACGAAGCCGGTGGCTCCTGTAACCAGTACTTTCACGGGCGAACGTACTCCCATAATTTGAACGGATATTTAGACAAAATCTTGAACCAGTTGGTGGCAATGCCGTTGTCTCGGCACGCACGCATGACTTCACGGTTGAGAAGTACCGTGCTGCGCCAGCCCTGTGTGCTGATGCCGCCTGTCTGCATGTGCACCAGCACTTCGGGCAGATGCTGATAGCGTAGCGTTTTGTTTTGAAAAACCCGCGCCACCCACTCAAAATCGCCTGCGATTCGAAAGTTTATTTTGAAGGGGCCGGTTTTTTCGAAGACGCTGCGCCGCACAAACAGCGCCGGGTGTGCAGGCATCCAGCCCCAGCTGATACGGCTGGGCCTGAAACGGTCTGAGCGGTAACGCCGGACCAACTGGTCAGGATTCGCCATCCGAAAAAAGGCCACATCCCCATACACCATGTCCAGCGGCGCATCTGCAAACATCTGGTGCACCTTGGCCAGCACGCCGGGGTGGGCGTAGTGGTCATCGGCATTGAGAAAACCCACGATGTCGCCCGTGGCAGCGGCAATTCCCTTGTTCATCGCGTCGTAGATGCCATGGTCGGGTTCAGACACCAGCTTTTGCACATGCTGGCCGTGGCGATGTACCGCTGCCAGCGTGCCGTCCTGTGAGCCGCCGTCGATCACGATGTGTTCGATGTCGGCATGCAGTTGGGCGGCTACGGACTGCAAGGTGCGCGCGATGGTTGTAGCGCTGTTGTAGGCGACTGTGATGACGCTGATTTTCATGGTGTCGCCCCAGCGCTTAGCGGGCCAGGGTGGCACGGTAAATGTCTACGGTTTGTTCCGCGCACCGATGCCATGAGTACTGCATTCGGCGTACTTTGCCGCGCTCGACCAGGTCTGCGGATGCCGTGCTGGCACCCAGCACGTTTTCCAGCGTGGAGCGCAGCGAGCCCACATTGCCGGGGTCAAAGTAGGCAGCGGCATCGCCCACCACTTCCGGTATGGAGCTGGTGTTGCTGCAGGCTACCGGGCAATCCATGGACATGGCCTCCAGCGGCGGAATACCAAAACCCTCGTACAGCGACGGATAGACGAACAAGGCTGCATGGCGGTAACACGATGCCAGCACGGCATCCGACCCCCCCATTTGCCGGACGCGCCCGGAGGCCGGGCTGCTGGCAATCAGCGCCTGCTCAGCGGGGGTAAAAGCCCCGCCGCCAAAGCACAGCAAGGCAAAATTTTGGTGCAGCCACGGGGAACTGCTGTAGGCCTGCAACAGCCCCGCAAAGTTTTTATAGCCCGCACGATGGCCGACAAAAAGGATGTAGGGTATGTCGGCACCCAATGCGCGGGTCCTGAAGGCGGCAGCAGGCTCATCGGTGAGCAAACTGCTGAGGGCATCAAAGCCCAGATAGGTGACTAACACCTTCTTCGGGTCCACCGTGTCGTAATGTTCCAGCAGGTCTTTGCGGGTATTTTCAGAGATGCAGATGATGGTGTCCGCCGCCTTGACTGCACGCTTCTTCCAGCGCGCAATCGGGTCGCGGCTCGCATACTGCTGGGGGAATTTCTCATGGATCATGTCGTAGACCGTGAGGATGTTTTTGGCAGGCCCTGGAAGGTGGCAGAAGGGGTAGTAGTAGGTTCTGTGCAAAATGTCGGATGGATTGCACCGTTGGCCCAGTGCCGTTCCGAGCAAGCTGGCAATGCGCATGCCCGGGCTGGGCTTGCGGGCATGCGGCGCACGTTTACCGCGCACCAGGGCTTTGGGCAAAGCATCAAGGTATTCATTGCAATGGTAGGGGGCCCATATCTGTGGCTGGATTCCGGCCATGGTACCCATCTCCTTCGCCAAGCTCGCAAAGTAGCGTGAAATGCCGCCCACGGCTTGCGAGCAGAAGATTTGTGAGTCGAAATTTACGCGCATGGCGAGGAATAGAGGGGAGTCGTTGAATTCATAACACTACGGATACCAGCATAGAAGCGGGATCAGGGATGCCGGTAAGAGCTTGGGTCGGTGCACCTGAGCGTAGTCGATCTTTGTAATTCACCACCGGACTTTGGTTTGGAGTAAGCGTGCCCGGTTCTGGCGGCGGTGTAGACTTAAAAAATGAAAATTACGGTTGCTGTCCCCACTATTGAAGGACGATCTACTTATTTGGAAGCATGTTTGCGAACATGTATTTCTCAAGATGAGGATTTTGAAATTCTTGTTTCTGACAATCCAGGCGGTACTGCTCGTGATGTCGTAGAGTCATTTAATGACGTTCGAATTCGTTACATTATCCCTCCTCGGTATTTGGCAATGTCTGCACATTGGGACTTTGTATTAAGTCAAGTAAGCGGTGATTTTTTGACATTTATCGGTGATGATGACGGATTGATGCCGGGGTGTATCAATAAGGTAAAAAAAATTATCTCCCAAGTTGGTGAGACGCCTATTCACCACGCATTTGCCAATTACTGCTGGCCTGATTTTTCCAATGAAATCAAGCGTAATACTGTTGCATTCATACATGCAGCAGGCTGTGGGGGGGAGATGGTGCAGTCAGACACGTTTCTAGAAAAAATTGCCAAAGGCCGCGCCCGTTATGTAGACGGTCCCATGGTTTACCATAACTTTATTCCGATTGCCTTGCTACGTCGCCTTGTCGTGGATGGTGTTTTTTTTCGCCGCTCAAGTCCCGATCTATATTCATCTATCGCAATTGCAGCGAATACCCCCCAGTTTTTTTCAACGAAAGAATTACTCACTCTCTCTGGGCAGGGAGCTAAGGCAAATGGCGCGGCTGTTCAGTTAGGTCAAGGAGGTGGATTTTTGGCGGAGGCGAAGGCTCTTTACGCGCCAAGATACGAGGGTGTTTCAATACAAATGGCATTGCTTGACGCGGTAATTGAAGTTGCAGAGCATTTTAACCAGCCAGAATTATTGCCTAGAATTAGCTATGCGGCACATTTTTCGGGGGTGATCAGGGAGGCCCGTTTGATCGCACCAGAATTACGCATGCAAGAGATTAAATTTGCGATTAATGCGGCCTATCGTCACGGAGTTTTATTTGATACGGGTGCAGACTTGATTGGAAGCATTGCAAATAAGATTTTTCGTAAATCTGATTCTTTTCTAGTCGAAGCTGCATACCAAAAAAATAAAATATTGGAAATGCCGTCTAATACAAAAGATATTTTTGATGCCACTCAAAATCTTTTAAAAATATTTAATGATTCTAAATTGGGGAAATAGATGAAATTTTAAATTTTTTTAAATCTATAAATTTTTAATTCTGAAAAATTTTCACGTACACATTTAGATGATAGGGCGCCGAATGTGAGCGCTGTTAACATGGTTCCAACAAGCCAGCACCATTCGCCAATTCTTCCTAAAACACTAGGGTGGGCTACGTAGCTTATCAGTGTTACCAGCGATATCGGTATTCCAGGCATTATGATGTCGTACCAGTACCAATTCCATTTCTCTTGGGATAACAGGCGCCGGTGCATGAAGTGTATGCCCATAAAAATATATCCCAAATTTAAAACGACCCATATCCAGGCGACACCAATCGCCCCGTAGTGGGGGGCCATCCATAGAATCAAAGGTACTAAAATTACAACGGCAACCATATTCATACGAGCAGCAAATCCGGTCCACCCATGGGCCAACTGCATGATGTATGGTATGCCCATCAGTCCGTTTAACATGGTTCCTATAGCCAGTGGGGTGAGAATTGGGGCGACTTTGGCCGCAAGCGTCGGGTCCCCGGTCCATGCGGTGATTAAGTGGTGTCCGAAAAAAATGAGAAGCAAAGCCGGTGGTATCGTAATTATGCTCATTAATTGCGCACCCAGATGATAAGCACGTGCTAAATGTACCGAATCTTTTTGACTTACCAGTTCGGTGAAACGAGGATAAAGCGCTTGGGTCACTGGAGCCCCGGCCAAGTTAAGTGCACTGGATACCAAGGTTGCCAATGTGTAGTATCCAAACGCCTCAAGACTCAGTATCCGTGAAAGCAATATCTTGTCTGACTGTGTCAGGACCAGTGCCAAAGCCGTGGTTACCAGCATGCCTCCTGTAAATCGCTGGACTTTTTTCAGGGCATGGATTGAAAATTCAACTTTTTCTTCAACTGCTGGCAACGAACGGTACAAAATATACCGGTATGACAATACGGCCATTGTCGATACCAATGTATGCCAGGCGAAAAAGGCGATGATGTTTGGTTCTACCCACAAGACGATACAAGCAGCACCAGCCCAACGACCAGTCGCAAAACCGGCACCGACAACATTCAACACAACTTGTTGCTGCAAACCCGCTATGCCACCTCTGTAAAGACTTTCCATGACCCGCAATGCAACGATCAGCCCCATGGTGCCGATGGCTGTTTCTATTTCAGGGATAGAAAGGTGTTGAGCCCGTACCCAATAACTGGCTATCCCGTGCGCGCCCAAAAAAATAGCGCTGCCGAGAAATAAAGCTGCTCCTGCCCCTATGATTTCGACGCTACGCAAAAATACCAATATCTGGTGTTGTGTGTATTTCCCCGATGTGTAGCGTGCCATTTCCCTGTTGAGGGTTTGGGAAATACCCATATCGAGCAGCACTAGACCCGCCAGTAGAAGCGTATAGAGGCCCACGATGCCGTAGGCTTCCATACCTAATTGGTGTATATACACCGGTACAAAGGCCAACCCCATCAGCGCCGTCCAGGCTTGGCCGATGTAGTTGGCAACAATATTTTTTTTCAGCGACATGCCGATAGCGACGCGTCAAGCGGTCTGGTGGTCGGCTGCCGCTGGGGCGTAGCCGTGGACCAGTATTGTCAGCACATCTTGCATGGTGTCCAGGTCACCACTCATGGAGGCCGTTTCGAGACGGCGTAACTTCTGCTTTAAAAGCCCCCAGGCGACAAAGTCCTCTGTCGCTCTCATGATGCGAGGATGCGCCGTAGGCTTGGGGTTGTTGCCAATCAGTAACTCTTCATACAGCTTTTCGCCCGGGCGC
This sequence comes from uncultured Albidiferax sp., assembly GCA_963512605.1. Taxonomy (GTDB): domain Bacteria; phylum Pseudomonadota; class Gammaproteobacteria; order Burkholderiales; family Burkholderiaceae_C; genus Rhodoferax_B. The sequence continues at coordinate 23,364 of CAUPNG010000006.1, forward strand.
AAACCTGTGATGCAAATTTCAATATCGCCATCAGGCTGCTGTGCATCGCGCAGCGTCAAACCCGATAGGGCCAGCATGCGATGCGCTAAATCCAGAATTCTTACCGGCTCGCCCATTTCCAGCACAAACACATCCCCCCCCTGCGCCATCGCACCTGCCTGCAGCACTAACTGTGCGGCCTCGGGGATGGTCATGAAGTAGCGGGTCACCTCGGGGTGGGTCACGGTCAGTGGCCCGCCATGGGCTAATTGTTTGCGGAACAAGGGCACGACGCTGCCGCTGGAGCCCAGGACATTGCCAAACCGCACCATGGCGAAGATGGTGCTGTTGGGGCTGCTGGTGTTCTCATCCCACTGCACCACAGGGCTGGCGGCCAGGGCTTGCAGGATCAGTTCGGCGATGCGTTTGGTGGCGCCCATCACATTGGTGGGGCGCACTGCCTTGTCGGTGGAGACCAGTACAAAATGCGCCACCGAGGTGGTGACGGCGGCGCGGGCCATGTTTAGCGTGCCAAACACGTTGTTCAAGATGCCTTCGGCTGGATTGCTTTCGACCAGCGGCACATGCTTGTAGGCGGCGGCGTGGTACACCGTGGCGGGCCGGTACTGGTTGCAGATGGCAAGCATGCGCGCATAGTTCCCCACACTGCCCAGCAGCGGCACCAGTTCCACGGCCAGACCCCTTTGGGTGCACAGGGTTTGCAGCTCTGCATGGATGGTGTAGAGGCCGAACTCGTTGTGGTCTACCAGCACCAGGCGCAGGGGCCGTTCCACCACGATCTGGCGGCACAATTCGCTGCCGATACTGCCACCGGCACCGGTCACCAGCACGGTTTTGGCGGTGAGGTTGCGGGCCAGCAGCTCGGGGTGGGGCGGAATGGGTTCGCGGCCCAGCAAGTCTTCGATGTCGAGTTCGCGGATGTCTTGCACGGTGACGCGACCGCTGGCCAGGTCCGACAGGCCCGGCAGGGTGCGCACGTGCACCGGCAGGGTCTGCAGGGTTTGCAGAATTTCGTTGCGGCGCTCCCGGCTCACACTGGGGACGGCCAACAGGATGTCGGTGACATTCTCCCGGTGGACGATGCCGGGGATATCCTGCGGCCCGTACACCGGCACGCCGTTGATGCTGCGCCCTGCCTTGGCCGTATCGTCGTCCACAAACCCCAGGATCGTGTAGGTGCGCGTGCTACCCAGCGCGGCGGCCGTTTGCACGCCCGCATTGCCCGCACCATAAATCAGCAAGCGTGCGTCGGTGCGGCGGGAATTACCGTCCAGCCCGGCCAGCCAAAAGCGGGCGACCGACCGGCTGCCCCCCACCAGCAGCAAAAAAATCAGCGGTTGCAAAATGCCAATGCTGCGCGGGATGACGCCCCACTGCATCCATTGCAAACATTGCAGCACGGCCAGTAGCCAGAGGGTGTAGATCCCGACGGCTTGCGCGGTGGCCGTGAGGGCGGCCATGCCGGTGTAACGAAATATCGCCCGGTACAGGCCAAAGCGCACAAAAATCGGCATCGCCAGCACCGGGCAGAGTGCGTATGCCGCCCATTGCGCACCGGCAGGCCAGTGTGGTTTGTCCAGCCGCAGGGTGAACGCCAGCCACATGGCAAACAGGCCCAGGATGACATCCAGTGTGACCACCACCAGCCGCTTGGTGGAGCGGGACCACTGCAGAATCGCGTGCTGGTTCGAAAGTAGATCCCGCATCATTCGGGGCGCTGTGGAGCCGGGTGCGCTTTGGCCAACACATCCGCCACCAATTCCAAACGCACCAGGGGGCTGTCCAGCGCCAGCAGGTTGTGCCTGACCTGTACCGACAGCGGCAGCATTTCACACCAGCGGTTGGCCACCCAACCGCAATCGTCCAGCTGCAAGGGCGACAGAATCGGAAACCGGTCTTCTGCCACATGCTGCTCGCGCAGTGTCTGGATGAGTTGCTCCAAGGTGTGGGATGCGTGGGCCAGGTCGCTGGGGACGGGCGTGGCGACATCGTCGTCCAGCAGCTCCACATCCGCCACCCATTGGCCGTGGGCGAGCTGGCGGCTGGACTGGATGCGAAAACGCTCACCTCCCAGGCAGTCAATCTCCATCAAACCGGGTTGCGGCGCATCAAAGTGGGTGATGCGGGCCAGCGTGCCCACCGGGTGAAACAGTTCGCTCTGCGCCCCAGGGCGGCGAACTTCCGAGCCCTGCATCAGCGAGACGATGCCGAAGGGCGAGCCCGCCTTGCGGCATTGCTCCACCATGTGCAGGTAGCGTACTTCAAAGATGCGCAAGGGCAGCAGACCGCCGGGGAACAGCACGGTCTCCAGGGGGAACAGGGGCAGGTTGGCGTGGACGCGGGGTGTAGGCAAGGGAGGCTCTGGGCATTTGGCGACAGGCGCTATCATCCCACGACCCGAATAGGCGTTTGCATGTTGTACCAAATCATCTCGTTTTTGTTGGAAGTCGCCACCGGTCTGGTCGGCAGTGCCTGCCTGTTGCGCCTGTATATGCAATACCAGCGCATCTCGTTTCGCAACCCCGTCGGAAACCTGGTGTTTGCCCTCAGCGACTGGCTGGTGCTGCCGCTGCGGCGGCTGGTGCCTGCGGTGGGCCGCTGGGACCTGGCCAGCGTGATTGCCCCGTTTCTGCTGAAGCTGCTGCAGTTCTTCTTGCTCTGGTTGTGGGCGGGCGGCGTGGCGGGGATATTGGCGGTGCCGGTGCTGGCGCTGTTTGGCGTGGCATCAATGGTGATAACCGGCCTGATCGGCATGCTGCTGATCTACAGCGTGTTGTCGTGGATGCAGGCCCGCTCGCCGCTGTCCGACGTGCTGGATCGCCTATGTGCCCCCTTGCTGGCACCGGTGCGGCGCATCGTGCCGCCAGTGGGCGGGTTTGATCTGTCGGCACTGGTGCTGTTGGTGCTGCTGCAGGTGGTGTCGATTGTGATCAGCTACGCGCTACCCACGGTACTGGCGCAGGTGTAAACAGACCACTTTGCTATACATTTTAACTATCGTTTTGATGGCTTCTCGTGCTTATTCAATAAGCGCTGGCGGCCGATTTTTATCTCTAAAAATCGGCCCAATTTCCTAAACTACCGCATCCACCGGCTGCTTGAGCAGCATGGCCAGGGTGTGGGCGATGGTGTGGCGCAGCTCCTTGCGGTTGCAGATCAGGTCGATCGCACCCTTTTGCTGCAGGAACTCGGCCCGCTGGAAGCCTTCGGGCAAGGTCACGCGCACGGTGGACTCGATCACGCGCGGTCCGGCAAAGCCGATCAGCGCCTTGGGCTCGGCAATCACCACGTCGCCCACAAACGCAAAACCTGCGCTCACGCCGCCCATGGTCGGGTCGGTCAGCACGCTGATGTAAGGCAGGCCCTTCTTGGCCAGGCGGGTGAGGGACGCATTGGTCTTGGCCATCTGCATCAGGCTCAGCAGGCCTTCTTGCATGCGTGCGCCGCCGGTGGCGGTAAAGCAGATGAACGGCACCTTTTGCTCGATGGCGGCGTGCACGGCGCGTACAAAACGCTCGCCCACCACGCTGCCCATGCTGCCGCCCATGAACTCAAACTCAAAGCAGGCCACCACCACGTTGATGCCGTGGACCGAGCCGCCCATCACCACCAGCGCATCGGTCTCGCCGGTGTTCTCCATCGCCTCTTTGATGCGCTCGGGGTACTTGCGGCTGTCCTTGAACTTCAGCGGATCGACCGGCACCACCTCCTGGCCCAGCTCGTAGCGGCCTTCGGCATCCAGAAACACATTCAGGCGTGCGCGGGCACTGATGCGGTGGTGGTGGCCGCAGGTGGGGCAAACGTTCTGGTTCTGCTCCAGGTCGGTCTTGTACAGCACGGTTTCACAGCTTGGGCATTTGATCCACAGCCCTTCGGGCACGCTGCGCCGGTCGGCCGGGTCGGAGCGCTGGATTTTGGTAGGGAGCAGTTTTTCAAGCCAAGACATGTGGGTTCCTCTGTACTGTGGGCGCGCCCTGGCCATCCAGGGGCGCGCCGGGGATTATGCGTCTAGCGCTGCGCGGATGCCACGCAGGAAGTCGGCGGCAGTCGCCACCACCTGGTCGTGCGGCTGGTTTTCGATCAGCTGGATGATCTTGCTGCCGATCACCACCGCGTCAGCCACCTGGCCAATGGCGCGGGCGGTTTCTGCATCGCGGATGCCAAAGCCCACGCCCACGGGGATGTGCACGTGCTGGCGGATACGCGGCAGCATGGCCTCGACCGCGCCGGTGTCCAGCGTGCCCGCACCCGTCACACCCTTGAGCGACACGTAATACACGTAACCGCTGGCCACCTTGGCCACCTGCTGCATGCGTTTTTCAGTGGAGGTGGGGGCCAGCAGAAAGATCAGGTCTATGTGGTGGGCCTTGAGCTTGGCGGCAAAGTCCACGCATTCTTCGGGTGGGTAGTCCACCACCAGCACGCCGTCCACACCGGCTTTCGATGCGTTCTGGATGAACGCATCGGCACCATGGGTCTGGTCGTAGCGCTCCACCGGGTTGGCGTAACCCATCAGCACCACGGGCGTGTGCGCGTCTTGCAGGCGGAACTGGCGCACCATCTCCAGCACGTCGGCCATACCGATGCCAAAAGCCAGGGCTTTGTCGCCCGCCTTCTGGATCACCGGGCCGTCGGCCATGGGGTCGCTGAACGGAATGCCCAACTCGATCACGTCGGCCCCGGCGGCCACCATGCCGTGCATCAGCGCGGGCGTGATGTCGGCGAAGGGGAAGCCTGCGGTGACATAGGGAATCAGTGCTTTGCGGCCTGCTTTTTTCAGTTGCGCAAAGGTCGTGTCAATACGGCTCATACGGCCTCCTTAGCGGTTGCGCCCTTGACGGTCAGGCCGCGCATCGATGGCCGGTCGTAGAAGTCGCTGCCCGACAAATCGGCCACCGTGCCAATGTCTTTGTCACCCCGGCCCGACAGGTTCACCAGAATCGACTGGTCGGGTCGCATGGTTTTGGCCAGCTTCATGGCGTAGGCAAAGGCGTGGCTGGATTCCAGCGCGGGGATGATGCCCTCGGTGCGGCACAGGTAGTGGAAGGCGGCCAAAGCTTCCGTATCGGTGATGCCTACGTATTCGGCGCGGCCAATGTCTTTCAGGAAGGCATGCTCGGGGCCGACGCCGGGGTAGTCCAGCCCGGCGCTGATGCTATGGGTTTCGGTGACCTGGCCGTTCGCGTCCTGCAGCAAATAGGTGCGGTTGCCGTGCAGTACGCCCGGGCTGCCTTTTTGCAGCGATGCCGAGTGTTTGCCCGATTCCAGGCCCTCGCCCGCTGCTTCCACGCCGATCAGCCGGGTGGCCGCCACGTCGATGTAGGGGTAGAAGATGCCCATGGCATTGCTGCCGCCGCCCACGCAGGCCACCACGGCATCGGGTTGGGGGCTGGTACAGCCGGCAGCTGCCAGCATTTCCGGCATTTGCACCAGGCATTCGTTGCCAATCACGCTCTGGAAGTCACGCACCATCATCGGGTAGGGGTGGGGGCCTGCCACCGTGCCGATGATGTAGAAGGTGTTGTCCACATTGGCCACCCAGTCGCGCATGGCTTCGTTCAGCGCGTCTTTCAGGGTTTTGCTGCCCGACTCCACCGGCACCACGGTGGCACCCAGCAGCTTCATGCGGTAGACGTTGGGGCTTTGGCGCTTCACGTCTTCGCTGCCCATGTAGACCACGCATTCCAGACCGTAGCGGGCGCAGATGGTGGCTGTGGCCACGCCGTGCTGGCCCGCGCCCGTCTCGGCAATGATGCGCGGCTTGCCCATGCGCTTGGCCAACATGGCCTGGCCGATGGTGTTGTTGATCTTGTGCGCGCCGGTGTGGTTCAGGTCCTCGCGCTTGAGGAAGATCTGCGCACCGCCCATTTCACGGCTGGTGCGGGCCGCGTGGTAAATGGGCGACGGACGGCCCACAAAGTGGGCCAGTTCCGACTCGAACTCGGCCAGAAAGGCCGGATCAAATTGGTACTGGGCGTAAGCGTCTTTCAGCTCTTCGATGGCGTGGGTCAGTGTTTCGGAAACAAAACTGCCCCCGTACATGCCGAAGTGGCCTGAGACATCAGGCTGTTGGTAGGTTGTCATGGTTTAACTTTGCAAGTTGGTCGTCTGCCGCGCGCACAGCGGCGACAAACTGGTGGATTTTTGCGGCATCTTTAATCCCCTTGGAGATTTCGACACCGGAGCTCACATCAACGGACAGCGACAGAGCGCGTGGCCGAACCTGCAAAATGCCATCGGTCACGTTTGCAGGCGTGAGTCCACCACTTAAGACGAGGTGAGAGCTGACGCTTGGAGGAAGACGTGACCAATTGAATGTTTTTCCGCCGCCGCCATATCCATCGACGTGTGCGTCGAGCAGGATGGCTTGGGCTGTTGCGTAATCGGATGCGAATTTTAGCAAGTCAAACGGCTGGCTGTCATCCAGGGGAATCCGGGCCGCCCGCAAAAAAGGCCGCGCGCCGTTGGCGCTGGCCGCCCAGCAGTCCGCAGGCGATTCTTCACCATGGAACTGGGCTGTAGCGCTCGGTACATAAGCACAAGCAGCTATCACATTGATAGCGGTCTCGTTGACGAACAACAAAACCGGCGTGACGAAGGGCGGCAAGCGCTTGGCCAGCTCTGCAGCGCGCTGGGGTGTGACGTACCGCGCACTGGGCGGGTACAGCACAAAACCGACGGCATCGGCCCCGGCGGCGACGGCTGCGTCCACGTCCTGCTCGCGGGTCAGGCCGCAGATCTTGATACGGGTGCGGGTCGTAGTGCTCATGGCATCCAGTCAAAAGCGGGGGTGCGCTCGGGCAGGCCCCAGTGGGCAGGGTACACCGGCCCCATGAAGTACAGGCCGTCGGGCGAAAAGGTGGGCGCGGCGGCTTTGCGGTCGCGCGCGGCCAGCACTTCCAAAATCCACTCGGGCGGTTGGAAGCCTTGGCCCACCACCACCAGGCAGCCCATCAGGTTGCGGATCATGTGGTGCAAAAACGCGTTGGCTTCAAATTCAAAGCGCCAGTACACGCCGTGTTTTGAGATGTCGATACGGGTGAGGGTTTTGACCGGCGACAAGGCCTGGCAGCGCGCTGCCCGAAACGACGAAAAGTCGTGCTCGCCCCGCAAATACCCGGCGGCCTGCTGCATGGCGGCCAGGTCCAGCGGCCGGTAGACCCAGCCCACGCGCCCGCCTTCCACGCTGGGGCGCACGGGCGATTCCAGTAGCGCGTACACATAGCGGCGAGCCACGGCGCTGGCGCGGCAGTGGAAGCTGTCGGGCATTTCCTGAGCCCACTGCACGGCAATGTCGCGGGGCAAAAAGGCATTTACGCCGCGCACCCACGAGGCGGTGGGGCGCTGCAGGGGTGTGTCGAAGTGCACCACCTGCATCAGGCCGTGCACACCGGCATCGGTGCGGCCCGCGCACAGGGTGGACACCTTGCGCTGGCTGAACGCGGCCAGCGCGGCTTCCAGCTTGTCTTGCACGGTGTTGCCCGACAACTGGCTCTGCCATCCCTCGTAGCCTTGGCCGTTGTAGCTGACACCCAGGGCTATCCGCACCTTGCCGCCCCTCGGGTCAGACGCATCAGGACAGGCTGTCCAGGAACTTCTGCGCTTTGGCGCGCAGCGCGCCGGTGGCTTCTTCCAGCACTTCTTCGGCCAGGGCGCGGGCACCGTCTTCGTCGCCGATGGAGCTGAACTCTTCGGCCAGCGACAGCTTGGTGGCCAGGGGGTCGCCTTCGTCGATGGCATCGGCCTCGGCTTCTGCGATTTCGGCGGCTTCTTCGACCTTGGTTGCTTCGGGTGGTAGCTCAGGGGCCGGTTCGTCCAGATCGAGCGACAGGGCGCTCAGGTCGAAGGCAAGGGCTTCCGGCGCGTCGGCTGCTGCGGGCGCTGCAGCCGCACCCGAGAGGGGGGTGGCAGCGGTGCTCAGGTCCAGGTCAAAGTCCAGGCCGTCGAACGGTGTTTCGTCGGCCACATTCGGCAGGTCCAGCGCGGCAGGCAGGGTGAGCGATGCCGCCAGAGGGTCGGACACCATGGGGGCCGCAGACGCATCGGCGGGCAGGTCGCTGTCCAGGAAATCCAGGTCCAGATCCAGGTCCAGACCTTCCAGGCCAGCGGGTGCGTCCAGCGCGGCTTGCGGTGCAAAACCGGATACAGGCGCGTCCGCAGACGGGTCCGCGCGCACGCTGTTCATCCAGGCTGGGCTGTCGGCGGCGGTGGCTGCCGCATGGATTTCGGCCGATTGGTACAGGCTGTTGCCGGGTTCCAGGCTGTGGCCCATGGCGGCGATGCGTTCCCATTCCGTGCCCTGGCCGTCGGTGAGCGCATGGGCAATGGTGGCCAAACCTGCAAAGTTGGCAACATCGCGGCGCTTGGCGTAAATCTCCAGCAGCTTGCTGTGGATGGCCAGGCGCTCGGGCGCGGCGCGCAGGGCTTCCTTGAGGATTTCCTCGGCCTGCAGGTCGCGGCCATAGGCCAGGTAGACATCGGCCTCGGCTACCGGATCGACATCGCTGGCGGCATCGAGCTGGCTGGGCGAATACGACATGCTGGAGGCCGGGGCCTCGTCGGCATGGGTGTCTACCCGTTGGCCACCGCTGGCACCAAAGAACGAGTCGGCCTGCAGGCGACTTTCCAGGAAGGAGCTGTCGGCGCTGGCCATGTGCTTACGTCGCCGGGCGCTGTACACGCCGTAGCCGCCCAGCAGGGCGATCAGACCGGCGGCGGCCAGCACCAGCGGGTTGTCGCGCAGCGTGTCCATCCAGCTGCCGGACTCTTCCACGGCGGGCGCGGGTGCGCTGGCGGCGGAGGCGGGGGCAGAGGCGGGCGCGGCAACGGGTGCAGCAGGTGCGGAGACGGGGGCGGTGACCTCTGAAGCCACCGCCATGGGTGCCGATACCGCGGGCGTGGGCTCGGCCGGGGCCGATGCCACCAGCGGCGCGGGAACGGCCACGGGGATCGCGGGCAACTCCACCACCGGCGCGCTGGCGGCACTGGCCACCGGTGCGGGCGGCACGGCCGTGGAGGCACCCAGCTTGTTCAGTTCGGTGATGTTCTTGGCGAGTTCGGCGACGCGGGCATTTGCCTCCTGGTCGGCTTTGTCGCGGGCAATCTTGTCTTCGGCGGTTTTGCTCTTTAGCGCGCCTTTGGACAGGGTCAGCTTGTCGGGTGCGGCGGTGATGGGTTTTTTCTCATCCACCTGGGCCTGCACCTTGCCGCTGGCTTTGCGGTCGGCTTCGGCCATCTGCACGGCGGGCGCGCCACTGGCCAGCTTGCTGCGGAATGCGTTGAAGTCGCGGCTTTGCGCGGTAATGATCTGGGTGGCTTCCACCGGCGGGGTGCTGCCGGCCTGGCTGGCATCGGGCAGGTTCAGCACGGCACCGGCCTTGATCCGGTTCACGTTGCCGTTGATGAAGGCATTCGGGTTGGCGCGCAACATGGCGACCAGCATCTGGTCCAGCGACACGGCGGTAGGTTTGCTGGCGCTGGCGATCTTGCTGGCGGTGTCGCCTGTTTTCACGGTGACCTGTTTGGCATCGCTGCTGGCCGGTTTGGCGGCGGTGCTGGGCGCGCTGGGCGTACTGGGTTTGGGCGGCACTGCCCGCGCAACCGGTGCGGCAGCAGGTGGGGCCACGGGCGCCGCAACCGGGGCCGGGGGAGCTGCTGCGGGTGCCACTGCCGCTGGGGCGGTAATCTGCGGCGCGATGCCTGCCGTGGCCGGGGCCGTGCGGGTGGTGGGCGGGTCCAGCAGGATGGTGTAGTCGCGAACGATCCGGCCCGAGGCCCAGCTGACCTGCAAAATCAAATCGACAAATGGATCGGTGACAGTGCGGGTGCTGCTCAGACGCAGGACAGATTTACCGTCGGCACGGCGTTGCAGCACGATGCGCAGGTCGGCCAGTGCCGGGTTGTATTCCAGCCCGGCGGCGCGAAAGGCTTCGGCCGGGGCTACTTCGGGTTTGAGGCTGCTGGCCTCGTCGGCGGTGATGTCGGGCAGCTCGATGTCGGCGCGCAGCGGCTCACCCAGGCCGGACAACACCGTCATGCGGCCCAAAGACAGCGCCAGGGCCGGGCCGCTGGCCAAGCCCAGCAGTGCTGCCACCACCCCCGCCGCCACGGCAGATGTCTTCCAGCGGGGTGCAGAAAGTGGGCTTCGGGCGCTATCAACCGGGCAATTTTTGTTCATCATTCGGGCATGCACTACGACACTGAAACAGGAAAAATCACCATAACATCAATGTCTTAGGCTGACAAGCTGACGTAAGGCGCTGACGGTGGCAACAGCGGCTCTCGCCGATGTTGCATTAAGTTACATACTACCAAATGCACGTTAACTGCCCGGTACGCGACTGCTCACCGCGTTATGCGGCCAGCAGAATGCGCAGCATGCGGCGCAAGGGCTCGGCCGCGCCCCACAGCAGTTGGTCGCCAATCGTGAACGCACCCAGGTACTCCGGGCCCATGGCCAGCTTGCGCAGGCGGCCCACCGGGATGCCCATGGTGCCGGTCACCGTCACGGGGGTCAGGTCTTTGACCGTGGCCTCGCGGGTGTTGGGCACCACACGGACCCAGTCGTTGTCCTGGGCGATCAGGGCTTCGATGTCGGCCAGGGGCACGTTCTTTTTCAGCTTGAAGGTCAGTGCCTGGCTGTGGCAGCGCATGGCACCCACGCGCACGCAGAAGCCGTCTACCGGGGTGATGGCGGTGCCGAAGCTGGGGCCCTGGCCGAGGATCTTGTTGGTCTCGGCACCGGCTTTCCATTCTTCCTTGCTGGAGCCGTCACCCAGGTCTTTGTCGATCCAGGGGATCAGCGAGCCGCCCAGGGGCGCGCCAAAGTTGGCGATTTCAGCAGCGCTGAGGTTTTGCTGCTTGGCCAGCACCTTGCGGTCGATCTCCAGGATGGCGGATTTGGGGTCGTCCAGCAGAGTGCGGACTTCGGCATTCAGCGTGCCGAACTGTGTGAGCAGTTCGCGCATGTGCTGGGCACCGCCGCCGGATGCGGCCTGGTAGGTCATGCTGGTCATCCATTCGACCAGGCCAGCCTTGTACAGCGCGCCTACGCCCATCAGCATGCAGCTCACGGTGCAGTTGCCGCCGATCCAGTTCTTGCCGCCCTGGGTCAGGGCTTTCTGGATGACGGGCAGGTTCACCGGGTCGAGCACGATGACGGCGTTGTCGTCCATGCGCAGGGTGCTGGCGGCATCGATCCAGTGGCCGTTCCAGCCTGCAGCGCGCAGTTTGGGGAAGACTTCGCTGGTGTAGTCGCCGCCCTGGGCGGTCAGGATGATGTCGCAGCGCTTGAGCGCGTCGATGTTGTACGCGTCTTGCAGCGTGGTTTCGTTTTTGGCTTGCGCGGGGGCGGGGCCACCGGCGTTGGAGGTGGAGAAGAACATCGGCTCGATCAGCGCAAAGTCGCCCTCGGCCTGCATGCGGTCCATCAACACCGAGCCGACCATGCCGCGCCAGCCTACCAAACCTACTAAGTTACCTACTTTCATACCATCGCCCTTTTAAAAAATGAGTTTTTAGCCCCGGCTCGTCGAGCCGGGGGAGGGCGTGACGAACCGGGCTGGATCAGCCTTTGGTTGTCTTGGTAATTGCGGCAACGACAGCGTCGCCCATTTCCCGCGTACCCACCTTGGTTGTGCCTGCGGAATAGATGTCCACGGTGCGCAAACCTTGGGCAAGCACAGATTGCACCGCAGACTCGATACGGTCGGCAGCGTCGGCTTGTTGGAGTGAGAAACGTAACATCATGGCAGCGGACAATATTGTAGCCAATGGATTGGCGATGCCTTTGCCCGCGATGTCCGGTGCGCTGCCGTGGCTGGGCTCGTACAAGCCCTGGTTTTGTGCATTCAGGCTGGCCGAGGGCAGCATGCCGATGGAGCCGGTGAGCATGGCCGCCGCGTCGCTGAGGATGTCGCCAAACATGTTGCCGGTGACCAGCACGTCAAACTTCTTGGGGGCTTTGACCAGCTGCATGGCCGCGTTGTCCACGTACATGTGGTCCAGCGCCACGTCGGGGTATTCCTTGCCCACCTCGGTGACCACGTCTTTCCAGAACTGGAAGGTTTCCAGCACGTTGGCTTTGTCCACGCTGGTGACGCGCTTGTCCCGTTTGCGGGCCGCCTGGAAGGCGACGTGGGCGATGCGCTCGATCTCCGGGCGGCTGTAGCGCATGGTGTCAAAGGCTTCCTCAGAACCGGGGAAGTGCCCGTCTACCGCAGTACGGCGGCCACGGGGCTGGCCGAAATAGATGTCGCCGGTGAGCTCGCGGATGATCAGGATGTCCAGACCGGCCACCAGCTCGGGCTTGAGGCTGGAGGCGTCGACCAGCTGCTCGTAGCAGATGGCGGGGCGGAAGTTGGCAAACAGGCCCAGGTTCTTGCGCAGGCCCAGAATGGCTTGCTCGGGGCGCAGCGGGCGGTCCAGGGTGTCGTATTTCCAGTCGCCCACGGCACCAAACAGCACGGCATCGGATTCTTTGGCCAGCTTCAAGGTGGCATCGGGCAGGGGGTGGCCAAACGCGTCATAGGCGGCACCGCCAACCAGGGCGGTTTCCATCTCGAACGGCAGGTCCAGCACGTCCAGCACCTTGATGGCCTCGGCCATGATTTCCGGGCCGATACCGTCGCCGGGCAAGACGGCAATTTTGAGAGAAGTCATTTTGAGCGATTTATAAAGAATAGGCCGCTAGCGCTTATTCCATAAGCGCGAGAAGCTATAAAAAAGATAGTTAAGCGCCTGCCAGCGTGGTGTGCGCCAGCCAGGGCTTGGTGGCCAGGCGCTCGGCTTCGAAGGCCTTGATCTTGTCGGCATGCAACAGCGTCAGGCCGATGTCGTCAAAGCCGTTGAGCAGGCAGTATTTGCGGAAGGCCTGCACTTCGAAAGGCAGCTCTTCGCCCTGCGGCATCACCACCACCTGGCGCTCCAGGTCCACCGTGAGCTGGTAGCCGGGGAAGGCCAGGCAGGCATCGAACAGCGCGGCGACCTGGGCTTCGGGCAACACAATCGGCAACAGCCCGTTCTTGAAGCTGTTGTTGAAGAAGATGTCGGCGTAGCTGGGCGCGATGATGGCGCGAAAGCCGTACTGGTCGAGCGCCCAGGGCGCGTGTTCCCGCGAGGAGCCGCAGCCGAAGTTCTTGCGCGCCAGCAGCACCGAGGCACCTGCATAGCGCGGCTGGTTCAGCACGAAGTCGGGATTCGGTTTGCGGGTAGCCGGGTCCTGGCCGGGGAAGCCCGCGTCCAGGTAGCGCCATTCGTCAAACAGGTTCGGGCCAAAGCCGGTCTTGCGGATCGACTTGAGGAACTGCTTGGGAATGATGGCATCGGTGTCCACGTTTTCGCGGTCCATCGGTGCCACCAAACCGGTGTGGATGGTGAATTTTTGCATTACTTGCTCGCTGCGCCTTCGATCTTCTCGCCTGCTTTTTGCACGTCCTGGCCCATGCCACGCACGGTGTTGCAACCGGCCAGGGTCAGGGCAAATGCGATGGCGATCAGGGTGGTGAAGTTTTTCATGGTGTGTTTTCCTGCAGGGGTTAAGAAAATTGGCGGATATCGACGAAGTGGCCGTGCACCGCAGCGGCAGCCGCCATGGCCGGGCTGACCAGGTGGGTGCGGCCACCCGCGCCCTGGCGGCCTTCGAAGTTGCGGTTGCTGGTGGAGGCGCAGCGCTCGCCGGGCTCCAGCTTGTCGGCGTTCATGGCCAGGCACATGGAGCAGCCGGGTTCGCGCCATTCAAAGCCTGCGGCGATGAAGATCTTGTCCAGGCCTTCGCGTTCGGCTTGTTCCTTGACCAGGCCGGAGCCGGGCACCACCAGCGCCAGCTTGATGTTCTTGGCGATTTTCTGGCCCAGGTTCTTCACCACGGCGGCGGCTTCGCGCATGTCTTCGATGCGGCTGTTGGTGCAGGAGCCGATGAACACCTTGTCCACGAAGATGTCGTTCAGCGCCTTGCCGGGCTGGAGGTTCATGTAGGTCAGCGCGCGCTCGATGGCCAGGCGCTTGTTGCTGTCTTTTTCTTTTTCGGGATCGGGCACGCGGCCATCGATGCCCAGCACCATCTCGGGCGAGGTGCCCCAGGTGACCTGCGGAATGATCTGGCTGGCGTCCAGCTCGACCACTGCGTCGAAATGCGCACCGGGGTCGCTGTGCAGGGTGCGCCAGTAGGCGGCGGCGGCATCGAACTCGGCACCCTTGGGGGCCAGCAGGCGGCCCTTGACGTAGTGCACGGTTTTTTCGTCCACCGCCACCAGGCCGGCGCGGGCACCGGCTTCGATCGCCATGTTGCAGACCGTCATGCGGCCTTCCATGCTCAGGGCGCGGATGGCCGAGCCGCCGAACTCGATGGTGTAGCCGGTGCCGCCTGCGGTGCCGATCTTGCCGATGATGGCCAGCACGATGTCTTTGCCGCCGCAGCCTTTGGGCAGGGTGCCTTCCACGCGCACCAACATGTTCTTGGCTTTTTTGGCCAGCAGGGTTTGTGTGGCCATGACGTGTTCGACCTCGCTGGTGCCAATACCGTGCGCCAGCGCGCCGAAAGCGCCGTGGGTGGAGGTGTGCGAGTCGCCGCAGACCACCGTCATGCCGGGCAGGGTGGCACCGTTTTCCGGGCCGATGACGTGCACGATGCCCTGGCGCTTGGACATAAACGGAAAATACGCCGCCGAGCCGGATTCCTTGATGTTGGCATCCAGCGTGGTGATTTGCTCTTTGCTCACCAGGTCGGTGATGCCATCCAAGCCCAGCTCCCAGCCGGTGGTGGGGGTGTTGTGGTCGGCGGTGGCGACGATGGAGCTGATGCGCCAGACCTTGCGGCCCGCCTGGCGCAGACCTTCAAAGGCCTGCGGGCTGGTGACCTCGTGGACCAGGTGGCGGTCGATGTAGAGGATGGCGGTGCCGTCTTCTTCGGAGTGGACGACGTGTTCGTCCCAGATTTTGTCGTACAGGGTGCGTGCCATGGGGGTCTTTCGTGGGGGCTTTATTTTAGGTTGCAGTGAGGTGGTCGAGTAGCAGGCGCGCGGTGACGGGCAGGGTTTTGAAGTCGCGCGCCACCAGCCCGATCTGGCGGGTGGCCCACGCGTCTTGCAGCGGCACGGCGCAGAGCTGGGGGTTGTGCATCAGCGCAAATGCGCGCTGCGGCATCACGCCGATGCCCAGGCCGTTGGCGATCATGCGGCACATGGCATCCAGCCCGGCTACGTGGATGCGCAGCTTGATGCTGCGGCCCTGGGCGGCGGCGGCCTGGTGCATGGCCTGGTAGATGGAGCTGTTGGCCTGCAGGCCGACATGGTCGAAATCCAGGGTTTCATCAAAATGGATAGCTGCTCGTGCTGATAGAACGTGCGCTAGCGGCACAATGAGCACTAAATTGTCTTGCCGGTACGGCAGGGTTTGCAGGCTGCCCACGCCCCCGGCGGTGTTGCAGATGCCCAGGTCGGCCGCGCCCTCTTGCACCGCGCGGATGACTTCGGAGCTGAGGTGTTCTTCCAGGTCGATCTTGACCTGCGGGTGTTTGCTACAGAACGCGCCCAGGTCTTCGGGCAAAAACTGCACCACGGCCGAAATGCTGGCGTGGATGCGCACATGGCCACGCACGCCAAAGGCGTATTCGCTGAGCTCGCCCTGCATCTTCTCCAAGCTGTAGAGCATGCTGCGCGCATGGTGCAGCAGGCTTTCGCCCGCCGGGGTCAGGTCCACGCCCCGCGTGTGGCGCACCAGCAGCTTTGTTTCCAGGGTGGCTTCCAGGTCGCTCAGGCGCTTGCTGACCGCCGAAGCCGCAATGAACTCGCGCTCCGCCGCGCGGCCAATGCTGCCCAGCTCGCACACGGCTACAAAGAGCTGGAGCGAGGTCAGGTCCATGCGGCGGGCGAAGTTGCGTTCGGTGGGTTGCATTGGGGGTTGGGCATCGCGGCGGGCGATGGAAGGGCTATTTTCTCCCCTTTGAAGTATGCTGGTCGTCTGGATTTGCGATGGCGGTCATCGTGCCCGCATTCCACAGAATTTATACGTTTTCGGCACTCTGTGCTTATGGAATAAGCGTGAGCAGCTATTGAATAAATAGCGGATGCTCGCAGGCGTAAAAAAACCCGCCGTCGGCGGGTTTTTTCAGGGGCTGACTAGATCAACGGGTCGCGATAGGCAACACGTCGCGCTTCACCGAGCCGGTGAACAGCTGGCGGGGGCGGCCGATCTTGTACTCGGGGTCGCCAATCATTTCGTTCAGCTGGGCAATCCAACCCGACGTGCGGGCCAGGGCGAACACGGCGGTGAACAGCGGTGTGGGGATGCCGATGGCGCGCTGCACGATGCCGGAGTAGAAGTCCACGTTGGGGTAGAGCTTGCGCGAGACGAAGTAGTCGTCTTCCAGGGCAATCTTTTCCAGGGCCATGGCTAGCTTGAACAGCGGGTCGTTTTCCAGGCCCAGCTCGGCCAGCACTTCCTTGCAGGTTTCCTGCATGAGCTTGGCGCGGGGGTCGTAGTTTTTGTACACGCGGTGGCCAAAACCCATCAGCTTGACGCCGGAGTTCTTGTCCTTGACCTTTTCCATGAACTCGCCGACCTTGGACACGCCACCCATCTTCTGGATGTCGGTCAGCATGTTCAGGCAGGCTTCGTTGGCACCGCCGTGGGCGGGGCCCCACAGGCAGGCCACACCGGCGGCGATGGCCGCAAACGGGTTGGTGCCCGACGAACCGCACAGGCGCACGGTGGAGGTGGAGGCGTTTTGCTCGTGGTCGGCGTGCAGGATGAAGATGCGGTCCAGGGCGCGTTCCAGCACCGGGCTGACCACATATTCTTCGCAGGGCGTGGCGAACATCATGTGCAAGAAGTTGCCTGCGTAGCTCAGGTTGTTCTTGGGGTACATGTACGGCTGGCCGACGGTGTACTTGTAGGCCATGGCCACCAGCGTGGGCATCTTGGCGATCAGGCGGATGGCGGCGATTTCGCGGTGCTGCGGGTTGGTGATGTCGGTGCTGTCGTGGTAGAAGGCCGACAGCGCACCCACCAGCCCGGTCATGATGGCCATGGGGTGGGCATCCCGGCGGAAACCGCGCAGGAAGAACTGCATCTGCTCATTGACCATGGTGTGGTTGGTCACGAGCTTGGTGAAGTCGGCTTTTTGCGTGGGGTTGGGCAGCTCACCGTACAGCAGCAGGTGGCAGGTTTCCATGAAGTCGCAGCCAGTAGCCAGTTGCTCGATGGGGTAGCCACGGTAGAGCAGCTCGCCCTTGTCGCCGTCGATGTAGGTGATGGCGGACTGGCACGACGCAGTGGACAAAAAGCCCGGGTCGTAGGTGAACATGCCGGTCTGGGCGTAGAGCTTGCGGATGTCCACGACATCCGGTCCTACGTTGCCCTGGTACACCGGGAGTTCGACACTCGGACTGCCGTTACTAAACGACAGAGTGGCTTTGTTTTCTGCTAACTTCATTTCATTGCCCTTTCAGCGGTTTCTCAACATACTCAAAACTTCGTGCACGTCACTGCGGTCCAGCGCGGGTTCGACCTCAGCAAGCGGCTTTCGTGCCAAGTGCAGGTCCAGCAAATCGTTGTCACTTAAATCCATTAGATCCAGCATTGCTTGCCCCTGGCTGACGGTCAGCGTGTCGGCAAACTTTTGGAAGAAGCGGTCGATGTACAAGTCGTTTTCCAGCAAACCGCGGCGGCAGCGCCAGCGCAGTTTGCTCAGAGCCCGCTCACCGAGCAAGTCCGAACCGGCAGCGGGTGCCACCGGTTCGGTGGAGGGAGAAAGTGGCTGCACCAACAGCCCTTAGATGGCGCGACGCACCATCAGCTCTTTGATCTTGCCGATGGCCTTGGTGGGGTTCAGGCCCTTGGGGCACACGTCCACGCAGTTCATGATGGTGTGGCAGCGGAACAGGCGGTACGGGTCTTCCAGGTTGTCCAGGCGGGCAGCGGTGCTGTCGTCGCGGCTGTCGGCGATGAAGCGGTAGGCCTGCAGCAGACCGGCGGGGCCGACAAACTTGTCGGGGTTCCACCAGAAGCTGGGGCAGCTGGTGGAGCAGCTGGCGCACAGAATGCACTCGTACAGGCCGTTCAACTCATCGCGCTCTTCCGGGCTTTGCAGGCGTTCGCGCTCGGGCGGCAGGCTCTCGTTCACCAGGTAGGGCTTGATCGAGTTGTACTGCTTGAAGAAGTCGGTCATGTCCACGATCAGGTCGCGGATGACAGGCAGGCCGGGCAGGGGCTTGAGCACGATGGTGCCGGGCAGCGTGAGCATATTGGTCAGGCAGGCCAGGCCGTTCTTGCCATTGATGTTCATCGCGTCCGAGCCGCACACGCCTTCGCGGCAGGAGCGGCGGAAGGACAGGGTGGGGTCTTGTTGCTTGAGCTTGATCAGCGCGTCCAGCAGCATGCGTTCGTGGCCGTCGAGTTCGATCTCGATGGTCTGCATGTAGGGCTTGGCATCGGTGTCCGGGTCGTAGCGGTAGATCTGGAAGGTGCGTTTGGTCATTGTTTTTCCTAATCGTGCTTAGAACGTACGCACTTTGGGTGGAATGCTGTCTACCGTCAGGGGCTGGAGGTTGACGGGCTTGTAGCTCAGGCGGTTGTCGGCGCTGTACCACAGGGTGTGTTTCATCCATTCCTTGTCGTTGCGGCCCAGCGGGAACTGGTCGTGGTCGGCAGGGTGCTCGTAGTCGTACACGGTGTGGGCACCGCGGCATTCGCGGCGGGCCGCAGCCGAGACCATGGTGGCCTGGGCCACTTCGATCAGGTTGTCCACTTCCAGGGCTTCGATCCGGGCGGTATTGAAGATCTTGGACTTGTCTTTCAGAGTGATGCTGGCCACGCGCTTGCGGATGTCGGCAATCTTTTGCACGCCTTCGTCCATGCTGACCTGGGTGCGGAACACGCCCGCATGCAACTGCATGGCGGTGCGGATTTCAGCGGCCACTTCCTGGCAGTAGCTGCCTTCGGTAGAGGCTTGCAACTGGTTCAGGCGTTCCAGCGTGCGGTCGGCTGCGTCGGCGGGCAGGGGCTTGTGCTCTTTGTTCTTCTGGTTGAACTCGACGATGTGGCGGCCTGCGGCCTTGCCAAACACCAGCAAATCCAGCAGCGAGTTGGTGCCTAGGCGGTTCGCGCCGTGCACGCTGACGCAGGCGCATTCGCCCACGGCATACAGGCCGTTGACTACGGCGTTGTTGACATCGCCCTTTTGCTCAATCACCTGGCCGTGGATATTGGTCGGCACGCCGCCCATTTGGTAATGGATGGTGGGCACCACGGGGATGGGCTCTTTGGTGATGTCGACGTTGGCGAAGTTCACGCCAATCTCGTACACCGACGGCAGGCGCTTGTGGATGGTGTCGGCACCCAGGTGGTCCAGTTTCAGCAGAATGTAGTCTTTGTTGGGACCGCAGCCACGGCCTTCCTTGATTTCCTGGTCCATGCAGCGCGATACGAAGTCGCGCGGGGCCAGGTCTTTCATGGTGGGCGCATAGCGCTCCATGAAGCGCTCGCCATTGCTGTTGAGCAAAATCGCGCCTTCGCCACGGCAGCCTTCGGTCAGCAATACGCCCGCACCGGCCACGCCAGTGGGGTGGAACTGCCAGAACTCCATGTCTTGCAGGGCAATACCGGCACGCGCCGCCATGCCCAAGCCGTCACCGGTGTTGATGAAGGCGTTGGTGGATGCATCAAAAATACGGCCTGCGCCGCCGGTGGCCAGCAGCACGGTTTTGGCTTGCAGGATGTGCAGGTCGCCGGTTTCCATTTCCAGCGCGGTCACGCCGACCACATCGCCCGCTTCGTCGCGGATCAGGTCCAAAGCCATCCATTCGACGAAGAAGTTGGTCTTGGCCTTGACGTTTTGCTGGTACAGCGTGTGCAGCATGGCGTGGCCGGTACGGTCAGCCGCAGCGCAGGCGCGTTGCACCGGCTTTTCGCCGTAGTTGGCGGTGTGGCCGCCGAAGGGGCGCTGGTAGATGGTGCCGTCGGGGTTGCGGTCAAACGGCATGCCGAAGTGTTCCAGCTCGTAGACCACCTTGGGGGCTTCGCGGCACATGAACTCGATGGCATCCTGGTCGCCGAGCCAGTCGGAACCCTTGATGGTGTCGTAGAAGTGGTAGTGCCAGTTGTCTTCGCTCATATTGCCCAGCGAGGCGCTCACGCCACCCTGTGCGGCGACGGTGTGGCTGCGGGTGGGGAACACTTTGGACAGAGAGGCCACGTTCAGGCCGGCTTTGGACAATTCGAGTGCGGCGCGCATGCCCGAGCCACCGGCTCCGACGATCACGACATCAAATTTGCGCTTGGAAATGTGGGCTTTGGAGTAGGTCATTTTTATGTTGCTTTTATCGTATGTGCTTTAGAGGCGCCAGAGCACCTGGATCGCCCAGCCAGCACAGCCGACCAGCCAGATAATCGTGAAAATTTGCAGCAGTAAACGCAGCCAGACCATGGAGGTCACGTAGTCCATCCAGATGTCGCGCATGCCCACCCACACGTGGTAGAGCAGGGCGATGATGACCGAGAAGGTCACGATCTTCATCCACTGCGCGGCGAAGATGCCCGCCCACAGGTCGTAGCCGATGGGGCCTTTGGATACCAGCAACTGGGCCAGCACCACCACCGTGAACAAGGCCATGATGCCTGCCGTGACGCGCTGCGCCAGCCAGTCGCGCAAGCCGTAATGTGCGCCCGTGACGACGCGCTTGGATCCGTAATTAACCGACATGTTGAATTGCTCCGGGGGGATTTAGTACAGACCGAACAGCTTGGCTGCCAGCACGATGGTCAGGCCGATGCTGAGTGCCAGGGTGAATTTGGCCGACGATGCGCCGAATTCCTTGGTCACCGCGTCGTGGCTGGTGTCCATCCACAAGTGGCGCAGGCCTGCAATAAAGTGGTGCAAATAAGCCCAAATCAGTGCCAAAGCCACCAGCTTGAAAAAGAAGCCGGGCACAAAACCTGCGCCCATGTTGAACACGGCTTTGAACTTGGCAAACGAGATTTCGCTGGACACCGAAGCATCAAACATCCAGATGATGAAAGGCATCAACAAAAACATGATGAAGCCACTGATACGGTGCAGGATGGACACCCAGGCCGCCGGTGCCATGCGGTAGGTGGGCAGATCTTTTAACGCGTTGATGTTGCGGAATTCGGGCCGCTTGGGGCGGGCGCTAGAGGCAATCTCTGTCATAGGTGGGCTTTCGTGGTTGGTAACTGCGTTGTAATTTTTAAGAATGCTGCCTACAAAATTCTATTGCAATGCAGCATAAGGTAATAAGTCACATCAAAATTGGCCCCGGCTCTGGTTCAACTAAGTTCGTTGTGGTAGTGGTGCGTCAGGGTGCTGTACAGGCCGCGGCGCAGCTCCATGGGCACGTCGTTGTAGGTGTAGGCCACGCGTTCCACGCTCAGCAGCGGGGCGGTGGCGGCCACCTTGAGCAGGCGGGCCTGCTCGGCATCGGGGTGCACGGCGCGGATTTTTTCATCGGCCCGCACCATGTGCACATTGAATTCGGTTTCAAACAAGGCGTACATCGCACCCTGGTAGCCCGCCAGCCGTTCGGCGGTCAGGCCCTTGAAGGGGCCGCCGGGCAGCCACAGGTCTTCCAGAATGGTGGGTACAAAGTCCCCGTTGACCGGGAACGACAGCACCCGGCGCACCTGCAGCACTGCGTCGCCGGGCCGCAAGGCCAGGGCGCGGGCCACATCGGCACTGGCGCGCTGGCGCTTGCAATCGATGATGTCGCGCTGGGCCGGGCCTTCTTCGGTGGCGCTGCCCACGTCGGGCGTGAGCTTCAGGAAACGGTAAGGCACGTGTTGGGCGGCGTGGGTGGCCACAAAAGTGCCTTTGCCCTGGCGGCGCACCAGCATGTTGTCGGCGGCCAGCGCGTCAATCGCCTTGCGCACCGTGCCCTGGCTCACCCGAAACCGCACGGCCAGGTCCATCTCGCTGGGAATGGCTTCGCTGGGTTTCCATTCGCCCGCCTGCAGGCTTTGCAAAATCAGGCCCTTGATCTGCTGGTACAACGGGCTGAAGGCCGGTGTCGTCGATGCAGCAGCCCCACCGGGCTCGGTGCCGGTGTGCAAGGAATCAACTGGGGAAGGGGCGATATGGGCCATGGACAAATCGTAAAAACAACATCAAACGCTACAACTTGAAACCTATCGAATCATATCTTATATAAGACATAAGACAAATTGGCGCGTACGGGTTTTCGAGAGTAAACTCTGCGCTGATTTCTGGTGTCCAGGCGCTGGCTTGGCACACGTCAACCTCCTTTTTCACAACTTCCTGGAGTTTTCTCATGAGCAAGAAGCCTGTTCGCGTTGCCGTTACCGGTGCCGCTGGTCAAATTGGTTACGCCATCCTGTTCCGTATCGCCTCGGGTGAAATGCTGGGCAAAGACCAGCCGGTGATTCTGCAATTGCTCGAAGTGCCGATGGAAAAGCCCCAGCAAGCGCTGCAGGGCGTGATGATGGAGTTGCAAGACTGTGCCTTCCCGCTGCTGGTCGGCATGGAAGCCCACGGCGACCCAATGACCGCTTTCAAGGACGTGGATTACGCACTTTTGATCGGTTCGCGCCCCCGTGGCCCCGGCATGGAACGCGCCGAACTGCTGGCCGTGAATGCCGAGATTTTCACCGCCCAGGGCAAGGCCCTGAACGCTGTGGCTAGCCGCAACGTCAAGGTGCTGGTGGTCGGCAACCCCGCCAACACCAATGCCTACATCGCCATGAAGAGCGCGCCAGATCTGCCACGCAAGAACTTCACCGCCATGCTGCGCCTGGACCACAACCGCGCCTTGAGCCAAGTGGCTGCCAAGACCGGCAAGGCCGTGGCCGATATTGAGAAGCTGACTGTCTGGGGCAACCACTCGCCCACGATGTACGCCGACTACCGTTTCGCCACCATCAACGGCGAAAGCGTCAAGACCATGATCAACGACCAGGAATGGAACGCCAACACCTTCCTGCCGACCGTGGGCAAGCGCGGTGCGGCCATCATTGCGGCACGCGGCGTGTCGTCGGCTGCCTCGGCTGCCAACGCCGCCATTGACCACATGCGCGACTGGGCCCTGGGCACCAACGGCAAGTGGGTCACCATGGGTATCCCGTCGGACGGCCAGTACGGCATTCCCAAGGACACCATGTTCGGCTTTGCCGTGACCTGTGAAGGCGGCGAATACAAGGTGGTCGAAGGCCTGGAAGTCGATGCCTTCAGCCAGGAACGCATCAACATCACGCTCAAAGAGCTGCAAGACGAGCAAGCTGGCGTAGCCCACCTCCTGTAAGCCGTAGCCATGCAGCATCCCCGCCAAGTTCTGCTGGGTGCCCAGGCCGCACAGGGTTTCCTGCCGGTCTGTGACCATTACAGCGGCGTGGAAGCGCGGATGCGCAAAAGCCTGCAGTTGCAGGCCGAAATGACCGAAGAGTTTGGGGCCTGCGTGTTCGACGTGACCCTGGACTGCGAAGACGGCGCGCCCGTCGGCGGCGAGGCCGAGCATGCCGCCATGGTGGTGGCGCTGGCACTGGCCGCAGCCCCCGAGGCGCGGGTGGCGGTGCGGGTCCATGCGGTAGACCACCCGGCTTTCGAGCAGGACATGGCCGTCATCGCCGCCCAGGCGGGCCACCGCCTGACCCACATCATGGTGCCCAAGATCGAGTCGGTGCGCGACATTATTCAGGTCGAAAAAGCACTCCAGCGCTCGTCAGCGCTGCATTTACCGCTACATGTTTTGATTGAATCGCCTGCTGCCGTGCAGCGCGCGTTCGAGATCGCCGCCCAGCCTCGGGTGCAGTCCCTGAGCTTTGGGCTGATGGATTTTGTGTCCAGCCACGGCGGGGCCATTCCGGGCGATGCCATGGGTGCAGCAGGCCAGTTCAGCCACCCGCTGGTGGTGCGTGCCAAGCTGGAGATCGCCTCTGCCTGCCACGCACACGGCAAGGTGCCCTCGCACTGCGTGGTGACCGAATTTGCCGACACCCACGCCATGCAGGCGGCTGCCGAGCGCGCGGCTCGCACTCTGGGCTTCACCCGCATGTGGAGCATCCACCCCAGCCAGATCCGGCCCATCCTGGCCGCGTTTGCCCCCGGTGAGGCCGAGGTGGAAGCCGCCGCCCGCATCATTACCGCCGCCGTGGCCGCCCAGTGGGCACCGATTTCTGATGCGGGCCAGTTGCACGACCGTGCCAGCTACCGCTATTTTTGGCAGGTGTTGGAGCGCGCCCACCAGACTGGGCGTGCCTTGCCGCCCGAGGTGGCGGTGTATTTCAAGCTGCCAGACCCTATTTCCACCCTAGAACCCGTATGAAACTGATCCTCTCTATCGCTTTGTTGGCACTGGCCCCCGCGTTTGCTCTGGCCCAGGAAGCACCCAAGAAACCGGTCAAAGCCGCTGCTAAAACCAGCACCAAAGCCGCCCCCAAGCCCACCAGCAGCCGTATCCAGCTCAAGAGCGCTGCGAAAAACGTGGCCGCCGGTATTGAAGCCGCCGAGGCCGCCCTGACCCCCGCCGAAATGGCGATTGCCGAGCGCGTGCAAGTTGGCACCGTGCCTTGCGAGCTGGGCACCTCCGTCACCCTGGTGGCCGATGCCAAATACCCCGGCTACTTCAACGTGCAGGTCAAGAACCTCAAATACCGCATGTTCCCGGTCGAAACCAGCACCGGTGCCATCCGCCTGGAAGACCAGAAAGCCGGTGCCGTGTGGCTGCAACTGGGCAATAAATCCATGCTGATGAACCAAAAGCTGGGCCAGCGCCTGGCCGACGATTGCATGAGCCCACAGCAGGTTGCGGTGGCCGAGTCGCTCAAGCTGAATCCGGCACAAAGCGTGCTTAATGCCCCTGCTCCACTGCCTGCGCCGACAGCATCGCAACCCGCCGTTGCCACCCCCTAAAAAAACCTTCCGTCTGCCCCCACGATTATTTGAACCAGGAGAAAACCATGTTGCAAGCCTATGCCGCCCATGTTGCTGAGCGCGCCGCCCTCGGCATTCCCCCGCTCCCCCTGTCTGCCAAGCAGACCGGCGAGCTGATCGAGTTGCTGAAAAGCCCACCCGCAGGCGAAGAAGCCAACCTGCTGAACCTGATCACCCACCGCATTCCCGCTGGTGTGGACGATGCCGCCAAGGTCAAGGCCAGCTACCTGGCCGCCGTGGCCCACGGCACCGAAAAATGCCCCCTGCTGTCGCGCGAACAAGCCACTGAGCTGCTGGGCACCATGCTGGGCGGCTACAACATCAGCCCCATGATCGACCTGCTGGACGACGCCTCCGCCACCGTGGCCGAGGCCGCTGCTGCCGGTTTGAAGAAAACCCTGCTGATGTTCGACCAGTTCCATGACGTGCAGGAAAAGGCCGAAAAGGGCAACACCTACGCCAAGGCCGTGCTGCAAAGCTGGGCCGATGCCGAGTGGTTCACCAGCCGCCCCGCCGTGCCCGAGAGCATCACCGTCAGCATCTTCAAGGTGGCCGGTGAAATCAACACCGACGACCTGTCGCCCGCCCCCGATGCGTTCAGCCGCCCTGACATTCCGATGCATGCCCTGGCCATGCACAAGAATGCCCGTCCTGGCATCGTCCCTGAAGAAGACGGCAAGCGCGGCCCGGTCAAGTTCATCGAAGACCTGCGCGCACGCGGCCATTTGGTGGCCTATGCGGGCGATGTGGTCGGTACCGGCTCCAGCCGCAAGTCGGCTACCAACTCGGTGCTGTGGTTCACCGGCGAAGACATTCCGTTTGTGCCCAACAAGCGCTTTGGTGGCGTCTGCCTGGGCAACAAGATCGCCCCGATTTTCTACAACACCATGGAAGACTCCGGCGCGCTGCCGATCGAACTCGACGTGAGCCAGATGGCCATGGGCGACGTGGTGGAGTTGCGCCCCTACGAAGGCAAGGCGCTGAAAGACGGCAAGGTGATTGCTGAATTCACGCTGAAAAGCGATGTGCTGTTTGACGAAGTGCGTGCCGGTGGCCGTATTCCCTTGATCATTGGCCGCGGCCTGACCACCAAGGCGCGCGAAGCGCTGGGCCTGCCTGTTAGCACCCTGTTCCGCCTGCCGCAAAACCCGGTGGATACCAAGAAGGGCTTCACCCTGGCGCAGAAGATGGTCGGCCGCGCCTGCGGTTTGCCTGCAGGCCAAGGCGTGCGCCCCGGTACCTACTGCGAACCCAAGATGACCTCGGTTGGCTCGCAAGACACCACCGGCCCCATGACCCGCGACGAGCTGAAAGACCTGGCCTGCCTGGGCTTCAGCGCGGATCTGGTGATGCAATCCTTCTGCCACACCGCCGCCTACCCCAAGCCAGTGGACGTGAAGATGCACCACGAGCTGCCCGACTTCATGAGCACCCGTGGCGGCGTGCCCCTGCGCCCCGGTGACGGCATCATCCATAGCTGGTTGAACCGCATGCTGTTGCCCGACACCGTGGGCACCGGCGGCGACAGCCACACCCGTTTCCCCATCGGCATCAGCTTCCCCGCTGGTTCTGGCCTGGTCGCCTTCGGCGCAGCCACCGGCGTGATGCCTTTGGACATGCCCGAGAGCGTACTGGTGCGTTTCAAGGGCGAAATGCAGCCTGGCATTACCCTGCGGGACCTGGTTAACGCGATTCCGCTGTACGCCATCAAGGCCGGTTTGCTGACGGTGGCCAAGCAAGGCAAGAAGAACATCTTCTCGGGCCGCATCCTGGAAATCGAAGGCCTGCCCAACCTGAAGGTCGAGCAAGCGTTTGAGTTGAGCGACGCGTCTGCCGAGCGTTCTGCCGGTGGTTGCACCGTGCACCTGAACAAAGAGCCGATCATCGAGTACATCAACAGCAACATCACCATGCTGAAGTGGATGATTGCCACCGGGTACTCGGATGTGCGCACCATCAACCGCCGCATCAAGGCCATGGAAGCCTGGCTGGCCAACCCCGAGCTGATGTACGGCGATGCCGATGCCGAGTACGCAGCCGTCATCGAAATCGACCTGGCCGACATCCATGAGCCCATCGTGGCCTGCCCGAACGATCCGGACGATGTGAAGACCCTGGCCGAAGTGGCGGGTAACGTGATTGAAGAAGTCTTCATCGGCTCCTGCATGACCAACATCGGCCACTTCCGCGCCGCCTCCAAGCTGCTGGAAAACAAGCGCGACATCCCCGTCAAGCTGTGGATGGCACCGCCCACCAAGATGGATGCCAAGCAACTCAGCGAAGAAGGCCATTACGGCGTGCTGGGCAGCGCCGGTGCGCGCATGGAAATGCCGGGTTGCAGCCTGTGCATGGGCAACCAGGCGCAGGTGAAAGAGGGCGCTACGGTGTTCTCTACCTCCACCCGCAATTTCCCGAACCGTCTGGGCAAGAACAGCAACGTGTACCTGGGTTCGGCCGAGCTGGCCGCCATTTGCTCCAAGCTGGGCCGCATCCCCACCAAGGCCGAGTACATGGCCGACATGGGCGTGCTGACCAAAGACAGCGAAAAGATCTACCAGTACCTGAACTTCGACAAGGTCAAGGACTACACCGACCTGGCCGACACGGTGAAAGACACCGCTTCGGCTTAAGTGTTTCGTTCGCCAAGGGGCTGCTAGCAGTCCCTTGGCAGGTGCACCCTCAAGGCGCAAGTAGCTATGTAAATAATAGCTGCTTGCGCCTTTTGCATAAGCGCTAGAGGCCAATTTTTAGCTTATTTTCGACGGGTATGCTTTTGGCTTGGCGAGTCGGTGTTTGCACCGGGGTCAGTTGCCACCGCAAAGCCGTGTAGGCCAACAGCCCGACGTATGTTGTTCACATCCGGTAGCAATTTTTCTGGCGTATAACTGGGGAACCTGTCAACAGACAGTGGCATCCACCGTTGTTGTATTACTAAAAATTGAATGGACACCATGGCACACACCTACTTCTCCCTGCGCACTTCCGTCATCGCCTGCACCGTGGCCGCATTGGCTCTGGGCGGCTGCGCCAGCATGAGTGAAACCCAAAAGGGCACGGCCACCGGTGCCGGTATTGGTGCGCTGGCGGGCGTGCTGATTGGCGACAGTACCAAGGGCACGGCCATTGGCGCAGGCCTGGGCGCGCTGGGCGGTTACGTCTGGTCCAAGCACATGCAAGATAAAAAAGCGGCGATGGAGCAGGCCACCGCAGGCACGGGTGTCGCGGTTACGCAAACATCGGACAACCAGCTCAAGCTGAACATCCCCAGCGACATCTCGTTTGATACCGGTCGGGCCAATATCAAGCCCAACCTGCGCCCCATCCTGGACCAGTTTGCCAACGGCCTGCAAAACCAGCCCAACACCGAAGTGCGCATCATCGGCCACACCGACAGCACCGGCAGCGATGCCATCAACAACCCCTTGTCGCTGGACCGCGCCGAGAGCGCCCGTGATTACCTGACCTCGCGTGGCGTGGATGCGCGTCGTGTGGTGGTGGCAGGCCGGGGTTCGCGCGAAGCCATCGCTGACAACAGCAGCGATGCGGGACGCGCCCGCAACCGCCGGGTTGAAATCTTCCTGGCAGAACGCGCGCAGCAATAACCAGCTACACGTAAAAAGGCCCGTGGAACTTTGGGTTCCACGGGCCTTTTTACGTCTGCTCATCTATTCCGACTTGGTCACCAAATCAAAGTGCTCCACCACTGGGGGGCTAGCAAAGAACGGCCCGACGATGGCGCGCCACTCGGCAAATGCAGGGCTTTCACGGAAGCCAACATTATGGGCCTCCACCGAAGTCCAGAAGATTTGCAGCACATAACGCTCGGGACTCTCAATGCCCTTGTTGACCTTGTAACCCTTGCAACCCTGGTTCTTGCTGATGACGGTTTGCAGGCCCCGCGTGATGGCCTCGTCAAAAGCGGCCTGCTGGCCGGGGTGGATGCGGATGTCGGCGATTTCCAGAATCATGGTGTGTCTCGGTAGGGTTACAAAACCTCGCTGGCGAAGTCGGCCAGGCGTGAGCGCTCGCCGCGCGCCAGCATGATGTGGCCGCTGTGCGGCCAGCCCTTGAACTTGTCCACCGCAAACGTCAGGCCGGAGGAGCCCTCGGTCAGGTAAGGCGTATCGATCTGCTGCAGGTTGCCCATGCAGATGATCTTGGTGCCAGGGCCTGCGCGGGTGATCAGGGTCTTCATCTGCTTGGGTGTCAGATTCTGCGCTTCGTCGATGATCACGTACTTGTTCAGGAAAGTACGGCCGCGCATGAAGTTCATGCTCTTGATCTTGATGCGCGAACGGATCAGCTCGTTGGTGGCCGAGCGGCCCCACTCGCCTGCGCTGGTCTCGGTTTTGGCCAGCACTTCCAGGTTGTCGTCCAGTGCGCCCATCCAGGGGCCCATTTTTTCCTCTTCGGTGCCGGGCAGGAAGCCGATGTCTTCACCGACGCTGACCGTGGCCCGCGTCATGATGATTTCGGTGTATCGGCGCTCGTCCAGCACCTGGGTCAGGCCCGCAGCCAGCGCCATCAGGGTCTTGCCGGTACCGGCATTGCCGGTCAGGGTGACGAAATCGACTTCGGGGTCGAGCAGCAGGTTCATCGCGAAGTTTTGTTCGCGGTTGCGGGTGGTGACACCCCAGACGGCGTGCTTGAGGTGGTTGTAGTCCTTCAGCGTCTTGAGCACGGCAGTTTTGGCGCGGATTTCGGTCACGCGGGCGTACAGATTCGGCTCGCCGGGCGACTCGAAGTAGACAAACTGGTTGACCATCATCTCGGGCACGATGGGGCCGGAGATGCGGTAGAAGGTGTACAGGCCTTGCTGCCAGCTTTCCACCGTTTTGCCGTGCTTGGTCCAGAAATCGGCCGGCAAAGCCAGCGCGCCGGAGTACAAGAATTCGCCGTCGTCCAGCGCCTTGTCGCTCTGGTAGTCCTCGGCGGCCAGGCCCAGGGCGCGGGCCTTGACGCGCATATTGATGTCCTTGGACACCAGCACCACCTCGCGGCCTGGGTGCAGCGGGCGCAGCGCCTCCACCACGCCCAGGATCTGGTTGTCGGCCTTGCCCTGGGGCAGGCTGCTGGGCAGGGTGTAGTTGAGTGTCTGGGTCTGGAAGAACAGCTTGCCGCCTGCTTCCAGGTGGCCGGTGGTGTCCAGCTTCAGGCCGAGGCCCATGTCGGCCTCTTTGGCACCGGCCAGTGCGTCCAGCGAGCGGCTGGTCTGGCGGGCGTTGCGGGCCACCTCGGTCATGCCCTTTTTGTTGCTGTCGAGCTCTTCGAGCACGATCATCGGCAGGAAGATGTCGTGCTCTTCAAACCGGTACAGGCACATCGGGTCGTGCATCAGCACATTGGTGTCCAGCACAAACAGCTTGGCCGGGCCGGTGCTCTTGGGCGCCTTGCGCTTGGCGGCGGGTTCTTGCAGCAGGGCGGCGTTGCGGTTGCGCGCCGGGGCTTCGCTGGGTTTGTCCAGGCTAGGGGTGTTTTTGGGGGCTTCGGGCGCAGGTTTCTCGCGCTTGAGCTCGGCCACCGGCTCCACACTGCGGGCTTGCGGTTTCTCTTGCACCGCCGCAGCGTTGTCAGCGGCTTTGGGTGCCCGGCTGGTCGCCGTTTTCTTGATGGACTTGGCAACCACGTCGTAGGCTTCACGGGCCAAGGTGGCAGCGCGCTTGGTGGGGGCGGGAGGCAATGGCATAGGGCGTGGGGCTCGCTCGTTAAAAAAGGAGGTCTGAAAACGCAAAAGCCGCCAGGCAGGCCAGGCGGCTTTTGAAGGGGAGCGCAGTTGAATTTACCAGCAGCATGTTTTCATTATGCATGAGCCCTGCTGCGGTACGGCACGGTGGCCTGAGCGAAAGTCAGACCGCTTTTTTCAGGTCTTTGACCGCTTGCAGTACGTCGTCCACATGGCCGGGAACTTTCAGGCCGCGCCACTCGTTCTTCAGGATGCCGTCAGCACCGATCAAAAAGGTGCTGCGCTCGATGCCTTTGACCTTTTTGCCGTACATGATCTTGTTTTTGACCACGCCAAACATGTGGCACATTTTTTCCTCGGTGTCGGCGATGAGTTCAAACGGCAACTCGAGCTTGGTTTTGAATTCATCGTGCGACTTCATGTTGTCGCGCGACACGCCGAACACGGTGGCACCGGCCTTGACGAATTCCTTGTGCTTGTCGCGGAACTGCATGGCTTCGGTGGTGCAACCGGGGGTGTTGTCCTTGGGGTAAAAATACAAAACCACGACCTTGCCGAGGTGGGTGGTGTTGGAAACCTTGATGCCACCGGTGGCGTTGGCTTCAAATTCAGAGATAAGTTTATTGACAACGATCGCCATAGTGCTTGGGGTCTCTTGTGACTGGGTGTGGTCGTCGAAAGCTTGAAGTGGCTGGTGCGAAAGGCCGGGTAATCGGTGCTAGCATGCTTGTGACGGCACCAAAGCCTGGCCGCTGGCTGCTTCAAACTGCAACCCTCGATTTTACTCGGAAACCGAGCGGCTCATTGACAGGCTCAGGCCGGAGTCTCCAGTAACAGGGCTGCGACCACGTGACGGCCCTCCTGGGCGAGGATGTTGTAAGTACGGCAGGCGGCCTGGGTGTCCATGGTCTCGATGCCGATGCGCTGGGCCATCAGGGCTTTAAGCCATACCGGCTGCGGAAAGCGGATACGGCTGCCGCTGCCAAAAATCACCAGTTCCGGGGCCATGGCGGCCAGTTGGGCAAAGTGCTCGGGGGTCAGGTCTTCAAAACGGCTGCAGTTCCACTCCAGCCGCTCACCGCGCGAGCCCAGCACCACGCTGTGCACCACTTTGTCGGTGTTGATGCCCACCCAGCCCGGCCCGTAGCCGGTGATGGATTGCACGTCGAATTTATCGGGTTGGAGCTTCATGGATCGGCTTTGCAAATGTGGTCCAATTATAGGTTTCCATTCTTATAGACAGCCTGCGGCGGCAGTTTGTACCTCCGCCCGCCAGGGACACCATGAAGACCATCCAAAAATCCACCAAGCTGGCCAGTGTGTGCTACGACATCCGCGGCCCCATCATGGACGCGGCGCGCCAGATGGAGGAAGAGGGCCAGAAAATCATCAAGCTCAACATCGGCAATCTGGCCGTGTTTGGTTTTGATTCGCCCGAAGAAATCCAGCAGGACATGATCCGCAACCTGCCCAATTCGGCCGGTTATTCGGACAGCAAGGGCATCTTTGGGGCGCGCAAAGCGGTCATGCATTACACCCAGCAACAGGGTGTAAAAGGTGTCACGCTGGATGACATCTACCTGGGCAACGGTGCCAGCGAACTCATCGTGATGGCCACCAATGCTCTGTTGAACGATGGCGACGAGCTGCTGTTGCCCGCGCCCGACTACCCACTGTGGACCGCGGCGGTGAGCCTGTCGGGCGGCACACCGGTGCACTACATCTGCGACGAAGCCAATGGCTGGATGCCCGACCTGGAAGATATTCGCGCCCGCATCACGCCGCGCACCAAGGGCATTGTGGTGATCAACCCCAACAACCCCACGGGTGCGCTGTACTCCGATGCCCTGCTCAAGGGCATCGTCGCGCTGGCCCGCGAGTTTGGCCTGGTGGTCTTCGCCGACGAGGTCTACGACAAGGTGCTGTACGACGGTGCCAAGCACACGGCCATGGCTTCGCTGAGCGACGACGTGCTGACCCTGACCTTCAACTCCCTGAGCAAAAGCTACCGCTCCTGCGGCTACCGCGCGGGCTGGATGGTGGTGTCGGGCGACAAGAAACCGGCGCGCGACTACATTGAGGGCCTGAACATGCTCTCCAACATGCGGCTGTGCGCCAACGTGCCCGGCCAGTGGGCGATCCAGACGGCGCTCGGCGGCTACCAGAGCATCAACGACCTGGTGGGCGAGGGCGGTCGCCTGCGCCGCCAGCGCGACCTGGCGTACGACCTAATCACCGCCATCCCCGGTGTGAGCTGCGTCAAACCCACCGCTGCGTTGTACATGTTCCCCAAGCTGGACCGGACCATGTACCCGATCGAGGACGACCAGCAGTTCATCCTCGAGCTGCTGCAGGAAACCCACGTGATGCTGGTGCAGGGCACGGGTTTCAACTGGCCCACGCCAGACCATTTCCGCATCGTATTTTTGCCCCACGAAGACGACCTGCGCGAAGCTATTCAACGCGTGGCCAAATTCCTGGAGCACTATCGTAAACGTAGCGCCTGACGCTGGTCAGATAAGCGCTAGAGCCATTATTTATATATAAAACTGATATGAAACCCATCCAAGTAGGCATTCTCGGCATCGGCACCGTCGGCAGCGGCGTGTTCAACGTACTGCAGCGCAACCAGGAAGAAATCAAACGCCGCGCCGGGCGTGGCATTGAAGTCACCATGGTGTCGCGCCGCAATATCGCCGAAGCCCAGGCTTTGGTGGGCGACCGTGCCCAGGTGGTGGCCGACGCGCGCGCCATCGTGCAAAACCCGGCCATCGACATCGTGGTCGAGCTCATCGGCGGCACCACCCTGGCCAAGGAGCTGGTGCTGGAAGCCATTGCCCAGGGCAAACACGTGGTCACCGCCAACAAGGCGCTGTTGGCCGTGCACGGCACTGAAATCTTCGCCGCCGCCCACGCCAAGGGCGTGATGGTGGCGTTTGAAGCCGCCGTGGCCGGGGGCATCCCCATCATCAAGGCGCTGCGCGAAGGCCTCACCGCCAACAGCATCCAGTGGGTGGCCGGCATCATCAACGGCACCACCAACTTCATCCTCAGCGAAATGCGCGACAAGGGCCTGGACTTTGGCGTGGTGCTCAAGGAAGCCCAGCGCCTGGGCTATGCCGAGGCCGACCCCACCTTCGACATCGAAGGCGTGGACGCAGCCCACAAGCTGACGCTGATGTCGGCGATTGCCTTTGGCATCCCGGTGCAGTTCGACAAAGCCTATGTCGAAGGTATCACCCAGCTCGGTGCGCAAGACATCAAATACGCCGAACAGCTGGGCTACCGCATCAAGCTGCTGGGCATCACCAAGCGCACCGCCAACGGCGTGGAGCTGCGTGTGCATCCCAGCCTGGTCCCCGCCAAGCGCCTGATTGCCAATGTCGAAGGTGCCATGAACGCGGTGATGGTGCAGGGCGATGCCGTGGGCACCACGCTGTACTACGGCAAGGGTGCGGGCAGCGAGCCCACCGCCAGCGCGGTGATTGCCGACCTGGTGGACATTGCCCGCCTGCACACTGCCGAACCCGCCCAGCGCGTGCCCTACCTGGCCTTCCAGCACCACGCTATGAGCGACTTGCCCGTGCTGGCCATGGGCGAAGTCGTCACCAGCTACTACCTGCGCCTGCGCGTGGCCGACCAGGCCGGTGTGCTGGCCACCGTGACCGGGCTGCTGGCGTCGGCCGACATCAGCATCGACGCGGTGCTGCAGCGCGAAGCCGACGAAGTGGGCGGCGAGGGTGCCACCCAGACCGACGTGATCATCCTGACCCACGACTGCGTTGAATCGCGCATGGACGCGGCCCTGGCGCAGATGCAGGCATTGCCCACCGTGCTGGCGCCCATCACGCGAATTCGTAAGGAAGAGTTAGCCTGATGTAAAGCGGTCGTCCTGGGTATGGTATGGGCCGTTAAAGTTCACAGCGCAGACACCAGGCGCTGTGGTTCTTTCAACTGCAAGCCTTTTTAAAGGAATTCCCATGAAATCGAACATCCGTGCCCTGGCTACCGCTCTTGGAATGTGCTTTTTCGGTGTGGGCTTTGCGGCCACTGCCGTGCCTGCCGTTACCGCTTCGGCACCGGCGGCCATGGCTTCCACGCCTGCCGCCAAGCCTGTAGCAGCAAGCCCTGCCGCCAAAAAGGCCGCACCCACTGCGGCGGCAGCCGGTGGCGGCGACGGCAAGGTGTGGGTGAACGACAAGTCCAAGACCTACCACTGCGCAGGTGCCAAGTTTTACGGCAAGACCAAGACTGGCGAGTACATGGCCGAAGCCGATGCCAAAGCCAAGGGTAACCATCCTGCAGGCGGCAAGGCTTGCGCCAAATAAGCTTCGCGCTGCCTCCAAAAAACCCAGCCCGGCTGGGTTTTTTTACGTCTGGGGCAGGGTGGCTCTGCGTTGCTAAAATTTGCACACACATTTGGCGCGCAAACACCTGCGTTGCGGCACATTGACTGCGAGACAAACCCCATGCACTACCTCTCCACCCGTGGCGATGCCACGCCGCGGCAATTCTGCGAAATCCTGCTTGAAGGCCTGGCCCCCGATGGCGGCCTGTACCTGCCCGCACATTACCCCCAGGTGGATGCCGCCACGCTGACCCGCTGGCGCAGTGTCTACCACGAGCAAGGCTACGCCGAGCTGGCGTTCGAGGTCCTGTCGCTGTATATCGACGACATTCCCGCTGCCGACCTGCGCGCCCTGTGCGCCAAGACCTACACCGTGGACGTGTTCCGCACTGGCGAAATCGTGCCGCTGCGCCATCTGGAAAACGGCGTGCTGCTGGAGGGCCTGTCCAACGGCCCCACGCTGGCCTTCAAAGACATGGCCATGCAGTTGCTGGGCAACCTGTTTGAGTACGAGCTGGCCCGGCGTGGCGAAGAGCTCAACATCCTGGGCGCCACCAGCGGCGACACCGGCAGCGCGGCCGAATACGCCATGCGCGGCAAAAAAGGCGTGCGCGTGTTCATGACCTCGCCGCAGGGCCGCATGAGCCCGTTCCAGCAGGCGCAGATGTTCAGCCTGATGGACGAGAACATCGTCAACATCGCCATCGAAGGGGTGTTTGACGACTGCCAGGACATCGTTAAGGCGGTGTCCAACGACCTGGACTTCAAGCGCAAGTACAAGATTGGCACCGTCAACAGCATCAACTGGGCGCGCTTGCTGGCGCAAGTCGTTTATTACTTCGCGGGCTACATCCAGGCCACGCAGACCAACGACCAAAAGGTCAGCTTCTCTGTTCCCTCGGGCAACTTCGGCAACGTCTGCGCGGGCCATGTGGCGCGCATGATGGGCCTGCCGATCGAAAAGCTGGTGGTGGCCACCAACGAGAACGATGTGTTGGACGAATTCTTCCGCACCGGCATCTACCGCGTGCGCGGCAGCGCCGACACGCACGAGACCTCCAGCCCGTCGATGGACATCTCCAAGGCCTCCAACTTCGAGCGCTTTGTGTTCGACCTGGTGGGCCGCGACGGCGCCCGCACCAAAGACTTGTTCAGCACCCAACTGGCGGCCCAGGGTTACTTCGACCTGAGCGCCGACCCGGCATTCCAGCAAGCCGCCACCCGCTACGGTTTTGCCAGCGGCAAGAGCACCCACGCCGACCGCCTGGCCACCATCCGCGACACCGATGCCCGCTTCGGTATGGTCATCGATACCCACACCGCCGATGGCCTGAAGGTCGCCCGCGAACACCTGCAGGCCGGTGTGCCCATGGTGGTGCTGGAGACGGCCTTGCCCATCAAATTTGCCGCCACCGTTAACGAGGCCCTGGGCCGCGAACCCGACCGGCCGCCGCAGTTTCTGGGCATCGAAGCCTTGCCCAAACGCGTGCTGAACCTGCCCGCCGACGTGGCCCAGGTCAAGGCCCTGATCGAGAAGACTTGTGCTTAAAACAGCCTCCCGTGCTTATGGAGTGGGCGTAAGCAGCTATCAAAAGTGTAGTTTTTGCCGGTTGCTGCCATGAAGGCCGTCGTCTTCGCCGGGTTCTCCGGCTCGGGCAAAACCACCCTGGTGGAGCAGCTGATCCCGCTGCTCAAGCAGCAGGGCCTGCGCGTCTCGGTGGCCAAGCATGCGCACCACCGCTTCGACATCGACCAGCCGGGCAAAGACAGTTGGCGGCACCGCCAGGCGGGCGCGTTCGAGGTGGTGATCGCCTCCGACCTGCGCCTGGCCCTGGTGCGTGAATTTGAGCAGCCCGAGCGCCTGTCAGTGCACGCGCTGATCGCCGAGCTGAACCCTGGCGTGGACTGGGTGCTGGTGGAAGGCTTCAAAACCAGCGAGCTGCCCAAGATCGAAGTTTGGCGCGCCGCGTCCGACCAGCCGGTGCAGTACCCCGATGACCCGTGCATCGTCGCCATCGCCACCGATTCCCCGCTGCCCAGCCCCTCCGCGTTGCCGGTGCTGGACATCAACAACCCTGCCGCCGTGGTGGCCTGGTTGCAGCAGCATGCAGCCCTTTTTGAATACCAGGCTCCTGTATGACCCCCCGCGCCCCTTTGATTCCCCTGGACGACGCACTGGCCAACCTGCTGGCCTACGCCGTACCGCTGGCCGCTGTGGAAAGTGTCAGCACCTTCGAGGCCGATGGCCGCGTGCTGGCGCAGGATGCCGTGTCCCCGCTGCAAGTCCCCTCGTTCGACAACAGTGCGATGGACGGTTACGCCATGCGCTGTGCCGATGTGGCCGAAGCTGCGCTCCCCGTGTCCCAGCGCATCGCCGCAGGCAGTGCGCCCGAGCCCCTGCAACCCGGCAGCGTGGCCCGCATCTTTACCGGTGCACCCATGCCCGTGGGAGCCGACGCGGTGGTGATGCAAGAGGAGTGCGAAGTGCAGGCCGACGGCACGGTGCGCGTGCTGCGCCCACCCCAGAGCGGCCAGTGCGTGCGCCGCGCGGGCGAGGATGTGGCTAAAAATGCCGTGGTGCTATCGAAAGGTGAGCGCCTCACGCCCGCATCTATTGCTCTGGCGGCCAGTATTGGCATGAACGCATTGGATGTGGCGCGCCGCCCCCGGGTGGCCTTGTTCTCCACCGGCGACGAACTGGTGATGCCCGGCGATGTGGCCCCGCAAGACATGCGCCCGGGTGCTATTTACAACTCCAACCGCTTTTTCCTGCGCGCCCTGTTGTTACGCATGGGCTGTGTGGTGACCGACCTGGGCATCGTGCCCGACCAGCGTGATGCCACGGTGGATGCGCTGCGCGCCGCCAGCCAGACGCACGACCTGATCCTGACCAGCGGCGGCGTGTCGGTGGGCGAGGAAGACCACGTCAAGGCCGCGGTGCAGGCCTTGGGGCACTTGCACCTGTGGCAACTGGCCATCAAGCCCGGCAAGCCGTTCGCCTACGGCACCGTGCAAGGCAGCCACTTCATCGGCCTGCCCGGCAACCCGGTCGCCAGCTTTGTGACCTTTTTGCTGCTGGTGCGCCCCTTTGTGCTGCGCCTGCAGGGGGCCACCGCCGTGGCGCCGCCCGCGATGCAACTGCCCGCACACTTCGATTGGCCCCGGGCCGACAAGCGGCGCGAGTTTTTGCGGGTGCGGCGCAACGCGGCGGGCGGGCTGGACCTGTTTGCCAACCAAAGTTCCGGCGTACTCACCAGCGCCGCCTGGGCCGACGGCCTGGTAGACACCCAGCCTGGCCAGACCATTGCCTGGGGCGACACGGTGCGCTTCATCCCATTGGCGGAGCTGCAGGCATGAAGCTGACAGTGAAATATTTCGCCTCCATCCGCGAGGCGCTGGGCACGGGGCAAGAGCTGGTGGACACTTCTGCTGCCTCCGTGCAGGCCCTGCGCGATGAGCTGGTGGCCCGAGGCGGTGCCTACGCCAGCAGCCTGGCCCCAGGCCGCTCGGTGCGGGTGGCGCTGAACCAGGTGATGGTGGACGCGCAAGCCGCGCTGGTGGACGGCGCGGAAGTGGCGTTTTTTCCGCCAGTGACCGGGGGATAACTCGGCAGACTGGCTAAGCGTGGACCACGGTCTGCGCGGTCAGCTTCAGGCCCAGCCCTTTCATGACCTTGACGATGGTGTCAAAGCTGGGATTGCCTTCGCCTGAAAGGGCCTTGTAGAGGCTCTCGCGCCCCAGCCCGGTATCTTTGGCCAACTGCGCCATGCCACGGGCGCGGGCAATGTTGCCCAGTGCCTTCGCCAGAAAGGCCGCGTCATCGGGGGCTTCTTCCAGACAGGCGGCAAAGTAGGCGCTGATATCTTCCTCGGTCTGGAGGTACTTGGCCGAGTCCCATTGCGTGAGTTTGAGGGTGCCCATGGTTCATTGCTCCTTGAGTTGTCTTGCCATGGCAAGCGCCATTTCAACCCAAATCCGCCAGCTTGGAAGTGCGCAGCCGGTTCGGCGCCAGCGCTCCGGCGGAATCCAGAATCGGATACGCAATCGAGCAGATGTGCGAGTTGATGCGCTTGAGTTCGCTGATCAAATCGATGTGCAGCGAGCTGGTTTCGATGCTGGACTGGGTGTTGTCGGCCAGGCGCACCAGGTGCGAACGCGAGTAGGCGTGCTCCAGGTCGCGAAAGCGGGCCTTTTCTTCCAGCAGCTTCTTCGCGTCGTGCACATTGCCGTTCAAGAACACGCTCATCGACAGGCGCAGGTTGTCCACCAGCCGGGCGTGCAGCTCGGTGATTTCTTCCATGCCCGCCTCGGAGAAGTTGCGGCCGGGCTTGATCTTTTTGTCTTCCACGTCGATCAGCACGCGTTCGATGATGTCGCCGATCTGCTCCATGTTGATGGTGAAGCTGATGATGTCGGTCCAGCGGCGGCTTTCTTCTTCTGACAGGGCTTCGCGCGAGATCTTGGTCAGGTAGTACTTGATGGCCGAGTACAGCCGGTCCACCGTGTCGTCCATCTTGCGCAGCTCGTCGGCCAGTTGCAGGTTGTTGTTTTTGATAACGGTCAGGATGCCCAGCATCATGGTCTCCACCACGTCGGCCTGGTGCAGCGCCTCGCGCGCGGCGCAGGAGATGGCCAGCGAGGGCGTGGACAGGGCAGACGGGTCCAGGTGCTGGGGCCGGGTGCGCTCGGCCGGTTGGGCGGGTGGTTTGGGCAGCAGTTTTTCCATGGCCTGGGCCACCAGCTGCGTCAGCCCGATGAAGGCCACGCTCATGGCCACATTGAAGGCCAGGTGGAACAGCACCACGCCGTGGGTGGCATCGGGCATTGAGGGCTGCACATGGCGCAGCCACAGGCCGACCATCGGGGCCACCAGCACCACACCCATCAGCTTGAAGACCAGGTTGCCCACGGTGACCTGGCGCACCTCGATGGCCGACTTGGAGGTGGTTAGCACCGCCAGCGCGCCGCTGCCCAGATTGGCCCCCAGCACCAGGCCCAGCGCCACGTCCATCTGGATCACGTGGGACGCGGCCAGCGCGGCAATCAGCAGCACCACCGCCAGGCTGGAATAGGCCAGCACGGCCAGCACCATGCCCAGGGTGATCTCCATCAGCAGGTCGCTGCTCACCGCCGCCAGCAGGCTGCGCACCACCGGCGAGGCCAGCAGCGGCTCGGTGGCGTCCACCACCAGCCGCAGGGCCAGCAGCATCAGGCCCAGGCCGATCAGCACCCGGCCCAGCCGCCCGGCGGTGCCGTCCTTGGTGGACAAAAACATCACCACGCCCACAAAGATGAACAGCGGCGACAGCCAGGACAGGTCGAACGAGAACAGTACCGACATCAAACTGGTGCCGATGTCGGCCCCGCGCATGATGGCCAGCGCAGCAGGCAGGGTGATCAGGCCCTGGCCCACAAAAGACGAGGTCATCAGCGAGGTGGCGGTGCTGGACTGCACCAGGGCGGTCACGCCGATGCCGGACAGGGCGGCAGTGAACCGGTTGCCCATGCTGTGCGCCAGAATCTGCCGCAGGTTGGCGCCAAACACCCGCAACACGCCGGTACGCACGAGATGGGTGCCCCAGACCAGCAGCGCAATGGCTGCCAATAAATTGAGTAAATGCTTCATAAGGTAAGCGCGCGACTATACGCCGACCCTGTGGCCGCCATTGACGCGCAAGCGCCTTGCGGTGGTCTATTTGCGTCCTACCGGGCAGGATGCATAGATTAGAAGCCTTTTAGGCCTCTAGCGCTTATGCAATGAGCGTGACAAGCTCATTTTTATATAGCAATTACACCACCGGGGCAGCAGCCGACTGGGCCAGTTGCCGCGAGGTCTTGGGGTCGCGAAATACGAGGGGCTTGACCACCGTGCGCTGGCTGTCGGGTATCTGGGCGTAGGCCACGGCTTCCAGCACGATATGGTGGTCGCTGGATTTGTCGCATACCGGGTCGGGGTTGGCGGCATCGCCGGTCAGCATATAGGCCTGGCAGCGGCAGCCGCCCAGGTCTTTTTCCTGCTCGGGGCAGGTGCGGCAGGGCTCCTTCATCCAGCCGTTGCCGCGGAAGTGGTTGAAGCCGTCGGACTGGTACCAGATGTCGTTGACGCTGTGGTCGCGCACATTGGGAAACGCCAGGCCCTTGAGCATTTTGGCGGTGTGGCAAGGCAGGGCCGTGCCGTCTGGGGTGATGGTCAGGAAGATATTGCCCCAGCCGTTCATGCACTTCTTGGGGCGGGTTTCGTAGTAGTCGGGCACCACGAAGATGATGCGCAGCGGGTTTTTCTGTTCTTTGCCCAGCTTTTCGCGGTAGGCGTTGGTGACCTGCTCCGCACGTTGCAGTTGCTCGCGCGAGGGCATCAGCCCGTCGCGGTTGAGCTGGGCCCAGGAGTAGTACTGGCTGTTGGCCAGCTCCAGGTATTCGGCACCCAGCTCCACCGCCAGCTCGATGATCTTGTCGATGTAGTCGATGTTGAGCCGATGCACCACGCAGTTGAGCACCATGGGCCAGCCATGGGATTTGATGAGGGCGGCGGTGCGCTGCTTGAGGTCGAAGGTCTTGGTGTGCGACAGGAAGTCGTTGAGCTCGCGGGTCGAGTCCTGGAAGGACAGCTGGATGTGGTCCAGCCCGGCCTGTTTGAGCGCTGCGGCCCGCGCCGGGGTCAGGCCCACTCCCGAGGTCAGCAGGTTGGTGTAGAAGCCCAGGCGGTGCGCTTCGGC
Source organism: uncultured Albidiferax sp. (assembly GCA_963512605.1). Taxonomy (GTDB): domain Bacteria; phylum Pseudomonadota; class Gammaproteobacteria; order Burkholderiales; family Burkholderiaceae_C; genus Rhodoferax_B. The sequence continues at coordinate 65,006 of CAUPNG010000006.1, forward strand.
CACCAGTACCTCCAGGTCGTCGCGCAGCATGGGCTCGCCACCCGAGAAGCCGCATTGCACGCTGCCCGCAGCGCGGGCCTCGCGCAGCACGCGCAGCCAGTCGTCGGTGGACAGCTCATTGCTGGTGGCGGCGTAGTCCACCGGGTTGTAGCAAAACACGCAGTGCAGCGGGCAGCGGTAGGTGAGCTCGGCCAGCAGCCACAGCGGCGGGCCTGGCTGGGGTGCCACCAGTGGCGCGTTCACAGCTTGATCCAACCCTGGCGGCGGGCAATGGCCAGAAAGTCCAGCACATCGTTGGCCAGGCCGGGTGTGCCAAAGTCGCTTTCCAGCGCATCGACCACGGCCTGGACGCTGGTCTTGCCGTCCAGGCGTTTCAGGATTTCGCCCGCGCTGCCGTTGAGCTTGACCATGCCTTCCGGGTACAGCAGCACCCAGGAATTTTGCACCGCCTCCCATTGCAGGCGAAACAGGCTGGCAATGCGCGGGCGCAGGTCCAGGTCGATGCCGGAATAGATTTGGTTCATGGCTTGGCTCCGGTGATCTCGATTTCGCATTGGCTGAGCATGATGGCGTCGGCCAGGGCCCACAGCACATCCAGCTTGAACTGCAGTATTTCCAGTGCGCGCTCTTGCAGCGCCCGGGTCTGGCTGAAGTGGGCCAGCGTGAAGCGCAGGCCGTGTTCCACATCGCGGCGGGCTTGGGTCAGGCGTTGCTTGAAATACTGCAGGCCCTGCGTGTCCACCCAGGGGTATTGGGTGGGCCAGGTGTCGATGCGCTGCTGGTGGATGTGCGGGGCAAACAGCTCGGTCAGGCTGGAGGCCACGGCTTCCTGCCAGGGCTGGCGGCGCGCGAAGTTGATGTAGGCATCCACCGCGAAGCGCGTGGCCGGTGCCACAAAACGCAGCGAGGTGACATCGTCACGCGACAGGCCCACGGCCTGGCCCAGGCCGATCCAGGCTTCGATGCCACCGGGGTCTTCGCTGCCGTCGACCGCGCCGATGTTGCGGCCATCGTGGTCCAGGATGCGCTGTATCCATTCGCGCCGAATCTCCCGGTCATCGCAGTTCGACAGGATGGCCGCGTCTTTGAGGGGAATGGAGATTTGGTAATAGAAGCGGTTGGCCACCCAGCCGCGCAGTTGGGCGGGGGTGAGCGTACCGGCGGCCATCATGCGATGGAACGGGTGGTGGATGTGGTAGCTGCTGCTTTTGCCGCGCAGCTGGGCTTCAAATTCTTCCGTGGTCCAGGGTGTGACAGTCTCGGTCATAGTGTGATCTCCATACCGTCAAAGGCAACTTCTATGCCACGGCGTGCCAGCTCCTGGCGCTGGGGACTGCTTGCATCGAGGATGGGGTTGGTGTTGTTGATGTGGATCAGCACCTTGCGGGTGGTGGCGGGCAACTGGTCCAGCCACTCCAGCATGCCGCCGGGGCCGCTTTGTGGCAGGTGGCCCATGGAGCGTGAGGTTTTTTTGGACGCACCCAGGGTGATCATCTCGTCGTCGGTCCACAGCGTGCCGTCTACCAGCACGCAGTCTGCCGTTTGCATGGCGGTCCACACATGCGGCTCCATCGTGCCCAGGCCGGGCGCGTAAAACAGTTGTTTGCCGCTGGCTGCGTCGGTGATGGTCACGCCCACGTTGTCGCCCGGTTGGGGCTGGTCGCGGTGTGGCGAGTATGGCGGGGCGTTGCTCAGCAGGGGCAGGGCAGAGAACAGCAGGCCCGGCACGCCGTCTATGGGGAAGTGGCTGTGGTCGAGTGGCACATCGTGCCAGCGGGTGCCACAGTAGTGTTCCAGCACCTTGAGCAAGGGGTTGCCGCGCATGAGGTCGTCGCGTACCAGGGCATGGCACCACAGCGCCAGCGGCTGGCGGTGTTCGCGCAGCATGTACAGGCCGGTGGTGTGGTCGATCTGTGCGTCCATCAAAAAGATGGCGCGGATGGCGGTGTCGCGCAGTTGCCGTGCGGGCTGCAGGGCCGGAAAGTTGCGGATCTGCTGCAGGATTTCGGGGGAGGCGTTGAACAGTACCCAGTTGCTGTCGTCGGCGCTGACGGTAATGGAAGATTGGGTACGTGCCGTGTGGTGGGGGCTGCCCTGGCGGTAGGCGGCGCAATTGGGGCAATTGCAGTTCCACTGCGGGAAGCCGCCGCCGGCTGCGGAGCCTAGGACATGGACTCTCAAGGGGTGTTCTTCTTCAGGCTGTGGCGTTGGCAGGCCTATGGCCCCCCGGTTTGATCCGACGGGCCACAGGGTTCAGCGGTTGGCAATGTACATCGTGATTTCAAAGCCAAAACGCATATCGCTGGCGGTTGGTGTTTCCCATTTCATGGCAGGTTTCCTTTGGTGTGTCCCGCAAGTCGCGGTAGCCTGTACTGCCAGAGCATCTGCCAGTACGCTTTGCAGTGTGCCTGCCGGGCGGCTGGGGCGCATCGCGAAATCTTGGATTCGGACCTCATGATTTTCATGAGATGCGGCGGCGGCATGGGACTTGCAGCAACTTGCTGCTTAGCGGCCCATTTGTCGCGGTAGCGCAACCGGGGAACCCATGAGCCTTCGCCTTCAACTCAATCTGATCATTACCGCCATGCTGGGCATTTTTGCCTCGGTGCTGATCGGCTTGCAGATCGACAACATCCGGCGCAGCGTGCATGAGGAGGTGCTGGGCGCGAACGTGGTGGCCACCCAGTTGCTGTCGCGCATGCAGTGGGTGTACGGCTCCAGTGGCCTGGAGGGCATGGCCGGATTTTTGACCCAGGTAGGCCGTATCCGGGCCAACGAGGTCGAGCTGCGTGACGAGCAGGATGCGCTGATCTACCGCTCGCCGCCCCCGGTGTACAAGGCCGGGCGTACCTCGCCGCAGTGGTACAACCAGATCGTGGCAACCCCGCTGGAGCCGCAGGAGATTCGGCTGCCCAATGGCCGCATCATTCTGCGGGCCGATCCCTCGCGCGCCATTCTGGATGGCTGGGACGATCTAAGCCCCATGCTGTGGATGGTGCTGGCGGGCTTTGTGCTGGGCAATGCCCTGGTTTACGCCCTGGTGGGCCAGGTGCTGAAGCCCTTGCACCGGGTGATGCTGGGCCTGCGCCAGATGGCCGAAGGCGACTACGCGACCCGCATGGCGGATCTGTCGGGCCGCGAGGGGCGGCTGGTCAGTTTGGCGTTCAACCACATGGCACAGTCTGTGCAAGACAGCATTGAGGCGAAGCGCCAGGCCAAGGCGGCCACGCAGGCATTGGCCGAGAACCGCGAGCTGACCCAGACCATACAGGGGCGGATTGAATTGGAGCGGGCGGCTATCTCGCGGGAGCTGCACGACGAGCTGGGCCAGCAGGTCACTGCCATCAAAAGCGTGGGCCTGGCGATTGCCCGGCGGGCGGCGGGTAGCGATGCCACCATCGAGCAATCGGCGAGGCTGGTGATGGGCTGCGCGGACCAGATCTACGATAGCGTGCACCGCTTGATTGCCCAGCTGCGGCCACTGGCGCTGGACCGTTTTGGCCTGCACGACGCGCTGCGCGACATGCTGGCCGACTGCCAGTTGCACCATCCCGGCGTGCAGCTGAACTTTGACATGCCCCAGTCCCTGGACGGGCTGGACGATGCCTTGGCCACCGCGGTGTACCGCATCGTCCAGGAGGCGATGAGCAACGCTTTGCGCCACGCGCAGGCCCAGCGTATCGATGTACGGGTCCACGCGTTAGAGGCGGTGTTGCGGATGGAGTTGGTGGACGATGGTGTGGGCCGCCTGTGCGATATGGGCCAGTGGCAGACCATGGGGCACTACGGAGTGTCAGGCATGCGCGAGCGGGCACAGGCACTGGGAGGCAGTTTTGACCTGGACCAAATGGAGCCTTCCGGGGTACGGGTGCGGGTGAGTTTGCCCCTGAAGATGAAATAGGACTTACGCAGCGCCCCTGTGCCGCCCTTCGGGCTTACAGGGGGAACTTGCGTAAGTCCTGTGAAAAACTAACCGGTGGAGACATAAAGTGAAAGTCATGTTGGTGGACGACCATGCGGTAGTGCGCATGGGTTTCAAACTCTTGCTGCAGGCATCGGACGATGTCGTGGTGGTGGCCGAGGCAGACAGCGGCGAAGCCGCCTGCCAGGCCTTTGCAGCCGCCGCGCCAGACGTGGTGGTGATGGACATCGCCATGGCCGGAATGGGCGGCATCGAGGCCATCAAGCGCCTGGTGGCCAAGGATGGGCGGGTGCGCATTCTGGCCCTGTCTGCCCATGAGGACATCAGCCATCCGATGCGGGCCTTGCAGGCGGGGGCCATGGGCTATCTGTCCAAGCGCAGCGCGCCCGAAGTGCTGATCGATGCGATCCGCGCCGTGGCCAAAGGCCAGCGCTATGTGGATCCGCAGATTGCCCAGCGCATCGCGGTGCAGGCCATCAGCGGCGACCAGGGGCCGGTGGACAAGCTCTCGGCCCGCGAGTTCGAGGTGTTCGTGCAGCTGGCGCGCGGCCAATCGGTGGCGCAGATTTCAGAGACCCTCAAGCTCTCCAATTCCACTGTGGGAACCCACCTGTACAACACCAAGCAAAAGCTCGGTCTGGTCAACCAGGCCGAGATGACTTTGCTGGCCGTTCGCCACGGCCTGATTGATGTGTCGGCGTAACACTGTCTCGTTTGGAAACGGCCTGTGGCACAGACTGTTGCTTTATGGAGCAGTGGCACAGCAGGGTTACAGCCCCGGCTCCCATCGGTCTGCTCACAAAGCCTGTTGCCGCAGGCATTCGCCCATGAAAGCAAGGGTTTTCCTGTACTGATGGCCAGTTGGCACAGGATGTGAGATGGAGTAACTGCCCGCAAGGGAAACATTCCCATCCGATCAGATTTCAAGGAGACAAACTTGCTCTACGCCCTACCTGGTACCGCTGGTGCCAAAGTCGCTTACAAAGCGCAATACGACAACTTCATTGGCGGCAAGTGGGTTGCGCCAACCAAGGGTGAATACTTCGCCGTGGTGACCCCGGTCACGGGCAAGTCGTACACCATGGTGGCCCGCTCGACTGCCGAAGATGTGGAACTGGCCTTGGATGCCGCCCACGCCGCAGCCGATGCCTGGGGCCGTACCCCTGCCGCAGACCGCGCCAACATTCTGCTCAAGATTGCCGACCGCATGGAAGCCAATCTGGAAATGCTGGCTTACGCCGAAACCGTGGACAACGGCAAGCCCATCCGTGAAACCCTGAACGCCGATATTCCGCTGGCCATCGACCATTTCCGCTACTTTGCGGGCTGCCTGCGCTCGCAAGAAGGCGCACTCAGCAACATCGACGAAAACACCGTGGCCTACCACTTCCAGGAACCCCTGGGTGTTGTCGGCCAGATCATCCCCTGGAACTTCCCCATCCTGATGGCCGCCTGGAAGCTGGCACCCGCCATTGGCGCGGGCAACTGCGTGGTGCTCAAGCCCGCAGAGTCCACCCCCATCAGCATGCTGCTGGTGGCCGAGCTGATTGGCGATCTGCTGCCACCCGGCGTACTCAACATCGTCAATGGCTATGGCCGTGAAGCCGGTATGCCGCTGGCCACCAGCAAGCGCATCGCCAAGATCGCCTTTACCGGCTCCACCACCACGGGCCGGGTGATTGCCCAGGCGGCAGCCAACAACCTGATTCCCGCCACGCTGGAGCTGGGCGGCAAGTCGCCTAATGTGTTCTTTGCCGACATCATGGACAAGGACGACGGCTTCCTGGACAAGGCCATCGAAGGCATGGTGCTGTTCGCGTTCAACCAGGGCGAGGTCTGCACCTGCCCGTCGCGCGCGCTGATCCAGGAATCCATCTACGACAAGTTCATGGAGCGCGTGCTCAAGCGTGTGGCCGCCATCGTGCAGGGCAGCCCGCTGGACACCGACACCATGATGGGTGCGCAGGCCTCCAAAGAGCAGATGACCAAAATCTTGTCTTACCTCGACCTGGGCAAGCAAGAAGGCGCAGAAGTGCTGATCGGTGGCGCGCAGGCGCACCTGGGCGGCGATCTGGCGGGTGGCTACTACGTGCAGCCCACGCTGTTCAAAGGCCACAACAAGATGCGCATTTTTCAGGAAGAAATTTTCGGACCGGTACTGGCTGTCACCACGTTCAAAGACGAAGCCGAAGCCCTGGAAATTGCCAACGACACGCTCTATGGTCTGGGTGCCGGTGTGTGGAGTCGTAACGGCAATGTGGCTTACCGCATGGGTCGCGCCATCAAGGCAGGTCGCGTATGGACTAACTGCTACCACGCGTACCCTGCACACGCTGCATTTGGTGGTTACAAGGAATCTGGCATCGGCCGTGAAACCCACAAGGTGATGCTCGACCACTACCAGCAAACCAAGAACCTGCTGGTCAGCTACAGCGAGCAAAAGCTCGGCTTCTTCTGATGAGTAACTGATTGACTAGGGGAAAAGATTTGCTCAGCTTTCAAACAAGCTTGTAGGTGAGCGTTCCAGAAACACCGCAGAACTGGCTCTGCCAGGCTGCTGGTGTTGCCCCCTGCAAGGGGGTTGGCGAAAAGCGCTTGCGCTGCAGCCTGGGGGTGTGAAAAATTTTCAGGGGCCGGTAACGGCCCCTTCATTGCTTGGAGAGCCCTATGGTTGAAAAAGTGATTGCCACCCCGGCCGCGGTGGAGTTGGTGGAATTTTTGAAGAAAAAGCACGGGGCCATGATGTTCCACCAGTCGGGGGGCTGCTGCGACAACAGCGCCGCCAATTGCTACCTGCCCGGTGAGATCACCATGGGTGCGGGCGATGTGTACCTGGGCGATATAGGGGGCTGCCCCTTCTACATCGGCCTGGCGCAGTATGCGTACTGGAAGCACACCCAACTGATCATCGACGTGATTGAAGGCCATGGTGGCACCTTCTCGCTCGAAGGCCCGGAAGGCAAGGCTTTCCACACCCGCTCTCGCGTTTTCACCGAGGCGGAAATGCAGGAGCTGTTTGGGGAATCCGGCCCGGCTTAAAGCCCCTGGTTCAGACAGCGTGTAGCGATGGGCAGAGCTGCAAAAAGGCCTGCTCCAGATTGCGCGCCTGCGTCTGCTCTACCAAGTCTTTGGGTGGCCCGTCAAACACCACCGCGCCCTGGTTCAGCACGACCACCTGGTCGGCCTGCTGGACTTCATCCACCAGGTGTGTGGCCCACAGGACGGCCACGCCTTCGGCGCGCGCCAAATGCACGACTGCGGCCATCAGCGCGTGCCGGGAGGCCGGGTCCAGGCCCACCGTGGCCTCGTCCATCAGCAGCAACAGGGGCTTGTGCAGCAGTGCCCTAATCAGCTCCACCTTGCGTCTGCTACCGCCCGATAGCGCACGTGCTGCTGTTTTGGCCTGGGCTTGCAGGCCATGGCGTTCCAGACCTTCCTGGATTCTGAGTAGCGCCGTTTTGCGGGGAATGCCATGCAGGTCGGTATGAAACAGCAGATTGGCCTGCACGCTCAAGTCCAGGTCGAGTGACGACTGCTGGAACACCATGCCTAAGCAAGCGAGGGCGCGGGTGGCATGGGTCTGCATGTTGTGTCCAAGGATGGACAACTGGCCGCTGTCGGCCACAAAGAGCCCGCTCAGTATCTGCAGCAGCGTGGATTTACCCGCGCCATTGGGCCCTAGCAGCGCGACGAACTGCCCTGGTCGCAGACACAGATGGATGGAGTCCAAAGCCCGCTTGGAGCCATAGGATTTGGAGATATCGCACGCTAGCAAAACCGGCGGTGTATCGGAGGCACAGGGTGGTGTGGACATGGCATGGAGTCTGCAGTTGGAGGCGGGTGTCATCTCTCTGTCAAGCAAGTGTTGTTCCACGGCGGGCTTTCCCGAGGTGGCATTTATCTTGCGGTTACCAGCCTGCATGTCACATTCTGTGACGCTAAAAAAGAGAAGCCGATGGAGACAAAAACTTGCGTGAAGCACAGTCTGGCGCGAGCAGCTGTGGGGCTGTCGCTGCTGGCCTGCCAATGGGTGGTCGCAGCGCCCTGGACCGTGGCTGTGGTGGGCTTGGATGACGACGCACGCTACCAGGCCCGCCAACTGGAGCGCGCCTACCCTGACCATCCGGCTGGCCGCCCAAGCGATGCTTCCCGGGTGGCGCTGGAGGAGTCCGAGGCGGAGCTGGAAGCGGCGGGCCAGCGCGTGCAAATCAAAACCTTCATGGCCAGCAACGCAGCCGATCTGCCACGCGTGATGGCGCAGCTCAAGACCGCCAAAATCCAACATGTGCTGCTCGACCTGCCCGATACAGAGCTGCAGCAAATCGCCAGCACCGCCACCAACGGTCCCGACGCGCCCATCTTTTTCAACATCGGCTCGTCCTCGGATGCCTTGCGCGGCAACGCCTGCGTGCTGGCAATGCTGCACACCTATCCCAGTCGCCAGATGCTCAGCGATGCGCTGGTGCAGTACCTTGCCGCCCGGTCCTGGACGCAGGCCTTGGTGCTGTATGGGCAGCAGCCGCAGGACAAACTGCAGTTGAATGCCTTTGTGCGTTCGGCCAAGCGCTATGGCTTGCGGGTCAACAAGACGGCGCAGTTCAAAGTGTCGGGTGATCCGCGCGAGCGCGACCTGAGCAATACCCGTCTGCTCACCAACGACAAGGGCTTTGATGTGGTGGTGGTGCTGGACAGCCAGGGCGAGTTTGCCCGCGCGCTGCCCTACGCCACGCAATGGCCCCGGCCCGTGGTGGGCTCCAACGGGCTGACCGCCATGGCCTGGCACCCGCAGTGGGAGCGCAACGGTGGGCCGCAACTGTCGCGGCGCTTTACGCGCCTCGCGCACCGGCCCATGGCGGCACAGGACTGGGCGGCGTGGATAGCGGTCAAATCCATCGTGGCAGTGCTGACCGAACAGCCCAAGGCCACGGTGGCAGAGCAGCTCAAGCTGCTGCGCGGCGGGCAGGTTTATGTGGACGGCTACAAGGGCCCGCGCCTGTCGTTCCGGCCCTGGGACGGGCAGTTGCGCCAGCCCCTCTTTTTGGCCCATGCCGATGGTGTTGCAGGGATTGCGCCTTTCGAGGGCGTACTGCACCCCACCGAAGTGCTGGACACCCTGGGCGTGGACCAGAAGGAGAGCGCATGCAGCAAACGTCTTTGATTCCCCACCTGGGACGGGCCTTGCGCGCCGTGGTGGGGCGGGAACTGCTGAAGTTCTTGCGCCAGCCCGCACGGCTGGCTTCGTCCCTGGTGCGGCCACTGCTGTGGTTCGTGGTGTTCTCGGCCGGCTTCCACAACGTGTTTGGCATTGCCATCATTCCGCCGTACGAGACCTACATCGAATACAAGGTCTACATGCTGCCCGGCCTGCTCGGCATGATCGCATTGTTCAACGGCATGCAGAGCTCGCTGTCCATGGTGTACGACCGCGAGATGGGGGTCATGCGCTTGCTGCTCACAGCACCACTGGCACGCGGGTGGCTGCTGGCTTTCAAGCTGGGTGCGGCGACGGTGCTGTCGCTGTTGCAGATGCTGGTCTTTCTGGTGATCGCCTGGGCCTTCGGGGTGGACTCGGATGGCTGGCTCTGGGCCCTGCCACCCATGGCCTTGGGAGCAGCCATGCTGGCTGCGCTGGGGCTGATGCTGTCCGTGTATGTCAAGCAGCTGGAGAACTTTGCCGGGGCGATGAACTTTGTGATCTTCCCCATGTTCTTCATCAGCTCGGCCTTGTACCCGCTGTGGAAGTTGCAGGAGTCCGGGGCCTTGTGGTTGTTTGAACTGGCGCAGTTCAACCCCTTCACCCATGTGGTGGAGCTGGTCCGTTTCGCCCTACAGGGCCAGTTCAAGGGCGATTCGCTGGCCGTGGTAGCCGTGTGTGGCGTAGTCTTTTTTGCCCTGGCCTTGCGCGGCTACGACCCGCAGCGCGGCTGGATCCGGCAGCGTGGTTAGGGGCTACTGACATGAAGCTATTCGCGTTTTTATGGCTGCTGTTAGGGCTGAACTTTGCGCAGGCGGGCACGATGGACCGGGCCGCCATGCAAAAGGCTTTTCCGCCACCGCTCATCGTGGGCGAGAAAGACCGCGACCTGCCGGTATGGCCGATCTATAAGCAGGCCGCCACCAGTACGCCCATCGTGGCCTATGCTTTTGAGTCGCTCGACCTGGTGGCGATTCCGGGCTTCTCGGGTACGCCCTTCAACCTGCTGGTGGCACTGGACACCGACGGCAAGTTTATGGATGTCAAAGTGCTGTCGCAGCATGAGCCGGTGTTTCTGGATGGGCTGGGTGAAAAGCCGCTGTTCAAGTTTGTCGAGCAGTACCCCCAGTTGTCCGTCAAGCAAAGTATCAAGATCGGTTCCAACCAGAGCGGTGCCGACAAGGCCACCAGCGCCAATGTGTACATCGATGGCGTGGCCAAAGCCACTGCGTCGGTGCGCATACTCAACCAAAGTCTGCTGGCGGCATCGCTCAAGGTGGCGCGGGCCAAAATGGGCTATGGCGCAGGCAAAGACCCCGAGCTGATTGCCCGCATCCGTCCCGATGTTTTCACCGCCATGGACTGGGATGGCCTGCTGCGCGCCGGGCTGCTCACACGGCATGTCTTTAGCAACAGCGATGTCGAAAAAGCCTTCCAGGGCACGGTCGGTGAAGGGCTGGACCCCGAGGCCCTGGCCGCGCCGGATCAGAGTTTGCAGCAGCTGTACTTTGCCTATCTGGACGTGCCATCGGTGGGACGCAATCTGCTGGGTGCGGCAGACTGGGAGTACCTGCAAAAGCGTCTGGACCCCGGCGACCATGCCTTGCTGGTGGTGGGCACGGGCCGGTATCCGGTGCTGGGCGATAACTTCATGCGCGGCACCGTGCCCGACCGTTTGACCCTGGGCCAACAGGGTTTGCCGCTGGAGATGCGCGATATGGACCTGGATACCCGGCTGCTGCTACCCGAGTCCTTGGCGGGAGCGCAAGTGAATGTCTTCCGGGTCATCGCACCGGCAGGTCTGGACCCGGCAGCGCCGCTGGACTTTGCCTTGCTGGTCACGCGCAGCAAGGGCCAGATCTATCCCGAGGTGGTGCGCAAACCCTTTGCCTTCAGCGCCCAATTGCCGGGCCGGTATGTTGAGGCCGCGGCAACCGATGCCAAGACCTGGCACAGCAGCTGGACCGAGCGTTGGCCAGAGCTGGGCGTGTTATTGCTGGGCCTGGGCGTGTTGGCGTGGGCATTGCGCAAGCCCGAGTGGCTGGGTGCCAGCCAGCGCCGGTTGGATCTGTTTCGCACCGGCTACTTGTTGTTTACGCTGTGCTTCATCGGCTGGTATGCCCAGGGGCAGTTGTCGGTGGTGAATTTCGTGGCGCTCATCCAGGCCACGCTGGCCCAGCAGAGCCTGGTGTTCTTTTTGTACGACCCGATGACCGTGGTGCTGTGGGCGTTTACTGCGGTGACTTTCTTTGTTTGGGGACGGGGCACTTTTTGTGGCTGGTTGTGCCCGTTTGGCGCACTGCAGGAACTGGTCAGCAAGCTGAGCCAACGGCTTGGCATCCGGCAGGTGCGGGTCTCGACGCAGCTGGATGCGCGCTTGAAGTGGGTCAAGTATTTCATCCTGGCGGGCATCCTGTTGTCGGCCTGTCTGTCCGTCACGTGGAGCGACAGGCTGGTGGAAGTAGAGCCATTCAAGACCAGCATCACCCTGAACTTTGTACGTGCCTGGCCGTTCGTGGTGTGGGCGGTGTGCACCGTCGGCCTGAGTGCCTTTTTCTACAAAGGCTTCTGCCGCTACCTCTGCCCCTTGGGCGCGGGCATGTCGGTGCTGGGCCGGTTGCGGCAGTTCGACTGGATCAAGCGCCGCACAGAATGCGGCCAGCCGTGCCAACGCTGCCGCAGCGACTGCGCCTACCAGGCCATCGACAAAGCCGGAAAGGTGGACTACGGTGAGTGCTTCCAGTGCATGGACTGTGTGGTGGTCTACGAGAGCGAAGAGCTTTGCGTGCCGGTTTTCAACAGCAAGCGCAAGGCTGCCAACCAGCCGGTGATTCCCATCGTTGCACTCACCGCCCGCGGGCTCCCCTCTGCCGTTGCCGGAGACACACCATGAAGCGCCGCTCCTTTATCCAGACAGCTATCGGCCTGTGCGGTGCGGGCCTGGCCCAGGCGGAGCAACTGCAATGGCATGCGCGCACGCTGACAGGCCTGGGAACCACCATAGCGATCCGCGTAGGCCACGCGGATGCCGCGCGGGCCGAGCGCGCACTGGACGCAGCGCGCGACACCATCCGGCATGTGGAAGACCAGATGAGCTTGTTTCGGACCGACAGCGCGATCTGCCAGCTCAACCGCACGGGCCACCTGCGCCATCCCCACCCCGATATGGTCGCAATACTGCAGACGGCCCTGGCCGTATCGGCCCGCAGCCGTGGCGCATTCGATGTGACGGTGCAGCCGCTGTGGGCGGTGTTTCAGGCGGCCAGCAGCCAGGGGCGGCTACCGGCACCGGATGCCGTGCGCGCCGCGCAAAATCTTGCCAATTGGAAGCTGCTGGAGGTCTCCGAAGAAGCTGTCACGCTGAGGCGCAAGGGGATGGGTATCACCCTCAACGGCATTGCGCAGGGCTACGCGGCAGACCTGGTGGCGAAGCGCCTGCGGGCGCTGGGCATCCAGCATGCGTTGATCGACACTGGGGAATGGGCGGCGATGGGAGCACCCGCGCCCGAGCGGCCCTGGACGTTGGGCGTGGCCGATCCGCGCGATGCGCAGGCGGTGCTGGCGCGCATCGCCATGGATGGCCGCTGCGTGGCGACATCGGCCGACAACCAGTGCAGCTTCAGCCCCGACTTTCAACACCACCATATCTTCGATCCATCCACCGGCTATTCACCCACCGGCCTGTCGTGCGTGAGCGTGGTGGCACCGAGCTGCGTGCTGGCCGATGCCTTGACCAAGGTGATGTTTGTGGCGGGCTTCCATCAGGCCTTGCAACTGGCCAAGGTCTGGAATGTGGATGTGCTGGTGGTAGATAAAAAAGGCGCGTGGCAGGCCACCCCGGGCATCACGTTGCTGCCCGCTTGAGCAAGCGTGCTCCGGGTAGTGACTCATATTGGAACAGTGTTGCAGGGTGCAGCAGGCCGACTGAACCCGCATTGAACAGATGGCGCAATCCGCCCCGCTTTTAACTACATCCACGTCCGTAAATCCACGCCTGTCCACTGGCATACATATTGCGCAAACAGCTTGCGGTTGATGGCTTTGCGCTCTGCAAAGCGGGAACCGATGCCACTGCCCTCGAAGAGGCAGTGTTTCGCGCCAGCAAATAAACAGGAGACACGATTGTGAAAAGAAAACTTCTCGGCTTACTCATGGTGGCGGCAGGCACGCAGCTGTCGGCGCAGGTCACCGATGCCATGATTGCGGGTGATGCCACGCATCCGGAGTCCGTACTGAGCTGGGGCATGGGTACCCAGGGTCAACGGTTTTCACCCTTGACGACCATCAACACCACCAACGTCAAACGCCTGACTCCCGTGTGGTCCATGTCGTTTGGTGGTGAGAAGCAACGGGGCCAGGAATCGCAGCCGCTGATCTACAAGGGCAAGATGTTTGTCACGGCCTCGTACTCGCGCATTTTTGCAATCGATGTGAAGACCGGCGAGAAGCTGTGGAAGTACGAGCACCGCCTGCCCGAAGGCATCATGCCCTGCTGCGATGTGGTCAACCGTGGCGCAGCGCTGTACGACAACCTGGTGATCTTCGGCACGCTGGATGCCCAACTGGTGGCCCTGGACCAGAACACCGGCAAGGTGGTGTGGCGCGAAAAGATCGACGACTATTCCGCAGGCTACAGCTACACCGCCGCACCGCTGATTGCCGAAGGACTGCTGCTGACCGGCGTGTCCGGTGGTGAATTCGGTGTGGTGGGCCGCGTCGAAGCCCGCGACCCCAAGACCGGAAAAATGGTCTGGAGCCGCCCCATGGTCGAAGGCCATATGGGCACCCTGAACGGCAAGGACAACGGCATCACCGGTACCACCAATGCCACTTGGCCCGGTGAAACCTGGAAGACCGGCGGAGCCGCCACCTGGCTGGGCGGCACCTATGACGCGAAGACCGGCCTGGCCTATTTTGGCACCGGCAACCCCGGCCCCTGGAACAGCCATGTGCGCAAGGGCGACAACCTGTATTCCGCGTCCACCGTGGCGATCGAGGTGAAGACCGGCAAGATCGTCTGGCACTACCAGGGTACACCCAACGATGCCTGGGATTTTGACGGCGTGAACGAGTTTGTGACCTTCGACATGGATGGCAAACGCGTGGGCGGCAAGGCCGACCGCAACGGCTTCTTCTATGTGATCGATGCCACCGCCGGTACGCTGCTCAATGCTTTCCCCTTCGTGAAGAAGACCACCTGGGCCACGAGCATCGACCTCAAAACCGGCCGGCCCAACTTTGATCCCGCCAACCGCCCAGGGGATCCGACGGCAGAAGGCGGCGATGGCAAGAAGGGCAGTTCGGTGTTCGCCGCACCGGGTTTCCTTGGCGGCAAGAACCAGATGCCCATGGCCTATAGCCCCAAAACCAAGCTGTTTTACGTACCCACCAATGAGTGGGGCATGGACATCTGGAACGAGCCTATCAGCTACAAGAAGGGTGGCGCGTACCTGGGGGCGGGCTTCACCATCAAGCCCTTGTTCGAGGACCATATCGGCTCGCTGCGCGCCATTGACCCCAAGACTGGCAATGTGGCCTGGGAAGTCAAGAACAGCGCGCCGCTGTGGGGTGGTGTGCTGACCACCGCCGGTGACCTGGTGTTCTGGGGCACACCCGAAGGCTACCTCAAAGCCGCCGATGCGCGGACCGGCAAGGTGCTGTGGCAGTTCCAAACCGGCTCTGGCGTGGTGGCGCCTCCGATCACCTGGAAAGATGGCACCGACCAGTACGTGAGCGTGGTGTCGGGCTGGGGCGGTGCGGTGCCGCTGTGGGGTGGTGAAGTGGCCAAGAAGGTCAACTTTCTGGAACAAGGCGGTTCGGTCTGGACCTTCAAGCTGCCCAAATAACCCTGCTAACCCTGCCTTAAGGTTCTGGCCGCAAGCCATGGGAACGGCCAGAACCTGGCTTTATTTAGATTGAACTGTTGTATGAAAATCCTCGCAATCCCACTACTGCTGGCCCTGGGTGCAGCCCATGCGTCACAGCCCTTGAGCCAGGCGGATGCCAAGTCGGCGATGGAGTTGGCCAAGAGCAGCGGCTGCTTCAGTTGCCACTCGGCGGCAGAAAAAGTGCTGGGTCCGTCCTATGCCAGCGTGGCGGCCAAGTACGCTGATGACAAGGATGCCGTGGCATCGTTGGTGCAGTCCATCCAGTACGGCTCCAAGGGCAAGTGGGGCCGTATTCCGATGCCAGCGCATGCCTCTCTGGGCAAGGACGATCTCAACCTGCTTTCGCGCTGGATTCTCACCGGCGGGAAGTAAGCCGGGCCGAAGCCCGGCTCTTGCCTAACTTTCATGGACTCGGGTGCAGAGCACACCGAGCCATGTAAGTTACTTCACGTCAATCCCAGATGTCGTCCGGCAAGAGCGCCTTCTTGCGGTAGATCGTGTTGCGCGACACACCCAGCAATTTGGCCGCCACCGACACATTGCCCCGGGTCGAGCGCAGTGCCTGGGCCATGGCTTCCAGCGCCACGCTCTCCAGGTTGTGGTTTTCCCGGGCTGGGGCGGGTGTGGGCACCGAGCCCGCCGGGGTTTCCACCCGGATCTCGACGGGGGGCAGTGCCGCTTCGGTCGGTCGAGAACCCACGTAGTTCAACTCGTCCAGAAACTCCTCGGGCAGGTGGCCCACCAGCAGCTCCTCCGAGTTGCCCGCCATGACCACCGCCGTGCGCAGCACGTTGAACAGCTGGCGGAAGTTGCCCGGCCAGGGGTACTGGCGCAGCATGGACATCACTTCCTTGGAGATGCCCATGGGCACCGGAGCCTGGCTCACGCTGGCCAGAATTTTGCGCGCCACCACCTCCAGGTCTTGCCGTTCGCGCAGGGCTGGCAGGCGCACCACCAGGCCGTTGAGGCGGTAGTACAGGTCTTCGCGGAATTCACCGCGGGCGATCATTTCCTTGAGGTTCTTGTTGGTGGCACAGATCACGGCCACGTCCACCTCCACCTCTTTGCCCGCGCCCAGGGGGCTGACTTTGCGCTCTTGCAAAACCCGCAGCAGCCGCGCCTGGAGATGCTTGGGCATGTCGCCAATTTCATCCAGGAACAAGGTGCCTTCATGGGCATATTGCACCTTGCCGATCGCGCCTTTGCGCTTGGCCCCGGTGAACGCGCCTTCTTCGTAGCCAAACAGTTCGGACTCGATCAGGGTCTCGGGAATCGAGGCGCAATTGACCGACACAAAGTTGTGGTTGGCCCGCGGCGAGTCGTTGTGGATGGCCTGGGCCAGCAGGTCCTTGCCGGTGCCGGTTTCGCCCAAAATCATGATCGGGATGTCTCGCCCGCGCACCAGCTGCAGTTTTTCGATCACTGCTGCAATCTGCGCGTCGCCCGTGTCCAGATAGCGCAGGCTGGACAGCGAAGCCTTTTGCTGTGCCCGCAAATCGCTGTTGGACGTCTTGTTATCCGCTTTGGGTGCGGCATCGGAACGCACGATGTCTGCACCCGAGAAATTGACGGTTTCAAACGCCCGCGATGCCTTGTGTTCTGCGCGGCAGCAGATGGTCACACCGTTGTGCAGGCACAGCGAAATCACGTTGCCTTTGGCGGTGCGCACGCGGTCGTGGAACTGCGAAGTGGAGATGCGGAACAGCGAATAAAAAGTGTGCGCCGCCAGGGCCCCGCTGGACATACCGAACTGGAACTGCGCGCTGCGGTTGGCGGTGATGAAACGCCCGTCCGGGGCAAACACCGCAATGCCCTCCATCAGCGTGCCCAGAAACTCGGCTCGGGTATGGAAGCGCACCATGATCTCGGTGTGGAACACATCCGCGAACATGTGGTTTTCGATCATCTGCGCGGACATGCGCGCCAGGGCCATGGTGTGCTGGTGGTAGCTGCGGTGGTCGCCGGTTACGTCGAGTGCGCCAATCACCTTGCCGTAGGGATCGAATATCGGTGTGCACGAGCAGGTCAGGAAACGGTTGGCCTCCAGGAAGTGCTGGCTGCCGTGGACCACGATGGGTTTTTCCTCGGCCAGTGCGGTGCCGATGGCATTCGTGCCCTTGCCTTTTTCAGACCAGTCCACGCCGGGCTGCAAGGCGATTTGCGAGGCTTTTTCCAGAAAGTCTGCGTCGCCCAGTGAATGCAGAATCATGCCGCTGCGCGCGGTGAGCAGCACCATGCTGTGGGTGTTGGCGATTTGCTCGTAGAGCGTTTCCATCACCGGTGCCGCGTGCTGGTAGAGAAAGCGGTTTTCTTCCAGTGCCTGGTTCATCAGGCCGCGTGCCGCCCGCGAAAGATCCGGGCGGTCATGCTCTTCCAGGCCATAGTCTCGTGAGCGCTGCCGGGACGAGCCGATCAACTCGGAATACGGCGGGCTGTCCCCATGGACACCGCCTGCGGCATCGGGCTCCGCTGAAAAACTTTTTTCGATCATGTTGTCTCCGGGTGGCTCTTCTTGCCAACGCCAGTTGTCGTTCTCGGGGCAATCTGTGTTGCATATCACCGTGAACCTGGCATCGGCGGCGCCGCTGTGGGGGTTGTCAGCCATCTATTTTGCTCCGTTTTGTTACAGCGGTTATTGCATCGCAAGATGCTCGCCAGCCACGGAACACCGGGGTGCTGCAAATTGGCACAGATGCACAACACACGGCACTGGCGCGGTATTTGCTGACTGCCTCAGTATCGTCAACACAATATCGAGGCAAACAGCAAATGAAAACTTTCCTGCAACGTGGTGGAACCTGGGCCGCCGCCAGTCTGGCCCTGTGCTTGTCATTGGGGAGTGTGTCGGCCATGGCGCACGGTGACGTAGTGCCGCAATCGGTGGATACCAGCACCCTGCCGCAACTGGGCAGCCAGTGGCGGGAAAGCAACCCGTACTCCACCGGCGACGGCCACAAAGAGGCGCTGCGCATAGGCTCTTCCGCCTACAACCAGAACTGCGCGCGCTGCCACGGACTGGAGGCCATCTCCGGGGGCATCTCGCCAGATCTGCGCAAGATCGACGCGGACTGTATGGGGCTGGCCGATGCCGCCAAAAAGCAGGCCTGTTTCAAGGAGATGGACGACTTCTATGTATCCACGGTACGCCGGGGGCGCACCCGCGACGGGCGGGTGTATATGCCGCCGTTCGAAGGCATCCTGACCCAGGAAGCCATCTGGGCCATCAAGACCTACCTGGAAACCCGCCGCGAGCCCTGAAGCCGGTATCTGCGCCAGACCTAAAACTACAACCGGAGACACTCTTGACACATCTGCCCACGCTCGCACCCGGCCTTCTGCAGTCGCGAAGAAAAATGCTGTGTACCCTGCCCCTGCTGCTGGGGGCCGCGCCCCAGGCCTGGTCGCAGGAACCCACGGCCATGGAGAAAATCAGGGCCAGTGGCAGCTTGAAGGTCGCCCTCTACAAAGACAACGCGCCGTATTCCGACGGAGCCGCCTCGGGCATGTCCGGGCTGGACGTGGGCCTGGCCCAGGCCCTGGCCCGGCAGATGCAGCTCAACGCCGCGCTGCTGCCTTTCGACTCCGGCGAAAACATGAACGACGACCTGCGCAACATGGTCTGGCGCGGCCACTACCTGGGCTACGGCCCGGCCGATGTGATGCTGCATGTGCCGGTGGACAAACACTTCATGTCAGAGAACCGGCAGGCCTTCATTTTTGGCCCCTATGCGCGCGAACACCTGGTGGTGCTGCACAACCCCCGGCGGCTGGCACAGGTCTACAACCCCGAAGACCTGGTCGGCCAGAAGATTGCCGTGGAGCAGGGCAGTGGTGCCGCCAGCGCCCTGATGGGCTACAAGGGTGGCTTGCTGCGCAAGCAGGCGTCGCTCTACAAGACCGGGCTGGTCGCAGCCCAGGCGGTGCTGGAGCAGCAATCGGACGTGGCCTTTGTGTCGCTGGCGCAGGCCGAGGCCGCCATTTTTGCCGCCAAGCGGGACCGGCAGGACTGGGCTTTTTCCAAGCTGGTGCTGCCGGGCATTCCCCCCAACGGCTGGCCGCTGGGCATGGCCGTCAAGGCGGGCAACAAAGAGCTGGCCGTGGCGCTGGACGAGGCGCTGGATGCGCTGCGCAAACAGGGTGAACTGCTGGCGCTGTTCCAGTCGCGCGGCCTGACCCTGGCAGCACCCTGAGCAGATCTTTCTCTATTGCCGTTGTTGCAGCCTGGAGCACACCGCACAGGCGCTGGCCCAGGTGCGTCAAAAAGTGACAGCCGGACTTTCCAAGGATTTGAAAAATGAAACCACTATTGAAAACCGCCTGGTCACTGTGCCTGGCGGCCTGCCTGTCCAGCCTGAGCCTGCAGGCCGCCGCCGATATTTTTGTCAGCAGCGAAAAAGACAACCAGATCCTGCAAATGGACCCGGAGGGCAAACCCGTGCGCACCATCGGCACCTGCCTGCGGCCCCGGCACATGGCCTGGGCGCAGGGCGGGCTGCTGATCATGGTGGTGTGTGGCGACAGCAACCAGATCGGCGTGGTCGATGTGCAGGCAGGCAAGCAGATCGACACCATCCCCACGGGCGAAAGCCCGGAGATATTTTCCCTGTCGCCCGACGGCAAAACGGTGTACGTCTCCATTGAGGACGACAACCTGATGGCAGCCTACGATGTTGCCAGCAAGAAGTTGCTGTTTACCGTCAAGACCGGCACCGAACCCGAGGGCGTGCTGGCATCGGCCGATGGCAAGTTTGTCTACGTGACCTCCGAAGGGGCTAACACCGTCTACGCCATCGACGTGGCCACGCGCAAGATCGCAGGCCAGGTGAAGGTGGGCATGCGGCCCCGGCGCTTTGCGCTGAATCCCGATGGCAGCGAGCTGTGGGTAACCAACGAGCTGGGTGCCAGCGTCAGCGTCATCGACACGCGCAGCATGAAGGTCAAACAGACCTTGTCTTTTGTGATACTAGGCATGCGCGCAGCCGACATCACCCCCGTCGGCATGCTGATGACGGCCGATGGCAAAACCGCATGGGTGGCCCTGGGACGCGCCAACCACGTGGCCGAAGTGGACGTGGCCACCCGCACCGTACGCCGTGTCGTGCTGGTGGGCAAACGGGCCTGGGGTGTGGCCTTGAGCAAGGACAGCGCGCGCCTGTATGTGGCCAACGGCCTGTCGGACGACATGACCATCATCAACACCGAAAACGGCAAGGCCTTGAAGACCGTGCCGGTGGGGCGCGTGCCGCACACCATTCTGGCGAACTGAGGGCGTTGCAGGCCCGGAGATTTATAAAAAATAGGCTTGTTGCGCTTATTCCATGAGCGTGAGCAGCTCCTTTTACGATAGCGTCTGCTTGTTTGACCAAGGTCAAGTCGGCTGCCGAGGGCGGGTCCATACTGGGTGCCACTCTAGGAGACGCGTATGAAACTCACATTCATCGGTGCCGCGCAGGAAGTCACTGGATCCTGCTTTCTGGTGGAGACCGACACGCTGCGCTTTCTGGTCGACTGCGGCATGTTCCAGGGCGGCAGCGAAGCCCGTGCGCGCAACCTCCAGGCCTGGACTTTCGACCCGCGCCAGATTGACTTCGTGCTGCTCACCCATGCCCACATCGACCACAGCGGGCTGCTACCCCGGCTGTGCGCGCTGGGCTTCCGGGGGCCCATCGTCACCACCGCCGCCACCGCAGATTTGCTGTCGGTGATGTTGCTCGACAGCGCGCATATCCAGGAAACCGACTGGGCGCGGGCGCAGCGCAAGAACCACCGGCAGCGCAAGCGGGCAGGCGCACCCGCGCCGCTGTACACCGTGGCGCAGGCGCAGGCCTGTCTGGAGCAACTGGAGGCTGTGGACTACGACAAAGACATCCGGCCGTGTTCCACGCTGCGCTGCCGCTTTCGCGATGCCGGCCACATTCTGGGATCGGCCAGCCTGGAAGTCTGGGTGGCGGAAGGCAAGAAGACCACCAAGCTGGTTTTCTCGGGCGATTTGGGGCAGCCCGGTCGGCCCATCGTGCGCGATGCCACGCCCATTGCCAGCGCCGATGTCTTGGTGGTCGAGTCCACCTACGGCGACCGCCTGCACCGGCAGATGCACGACACGGTGGACGAACTGGTGGAGGTCATCGAGGGCACCGTCGACCGACGCAAGGGCAACATCATCATTCCGGCCTTCGCCCTGGGGCGCACCCAGGAAGTGCTGTGGCTGCTAGCCGACCTGTGCCGACAAGGCCGATTGCCCCGGCTGACCGTGTACGTCGATTCCCCCATGGCCACCAAGGCCACCGAGATCACCTGGCGGCACAAGGAACTGCTGGACGACGAAACCCGCGCCTACCTGCTGCCCCACGACACCTTGCGCCAATGGATAGACCTGCACTTCACCCCTACCGTGGAAGAGTCGGTGGCGCTGAACCAGGTTCGCTCCGGGGCCGTCATCATTTCGGCCAGCGGCATGTGCGATGCAGGCCGCATCAAACACCACCTGAGCCACAACCTCGGGCGGCCCGAGTGCGCCATCGTCATCATCGGCTTCCAGGCCGCAGGCACGTTGGGCCGCAAGCTGGTGGACGGCATCAAGCGGGTGCGCATCTTCGGCGAGGAGCATGTGGTCCGGGCACAGATCCACACCATCGGCGGGTTGTCGGCCCATGCCGACCAGGCGGCCCTGCTAGGCTGGCTGCGCGGCTTCAAGCGGCCACCCCGGCGCACTTTCGTGGTCCATGGCGAGGCCCAGACCGCCCGCGGATTTGCCGACCTCATCGCCACCACCCGGGGCTGGACCACAGAGGCCCCGGCTCCCGGCACGCAGATAGAACTTTAAGGCTGGCGCGCGTAGCTGGCGGTCAGCATCTCCCACTGGTGCCCGTCGGGCTGGTTCCAGTACACGTTGCGGCCCCCAAACTGGTGGTTGACCTGCATGTCCATGCTGCCGCGCACCGTGCTGCGGTAGGCCAGGCCCTTGGCCTGGATGCGCGCCAGGATGGTGTCGAAATCGGGCTCGGTGACGCGGAAGCAGAAGTGGTAGACGGGAAACGCCTCGTCGGTGTCGATGAAGTCCAGCGTCAGCCCGTCGTTCAGGTAGAGCGGCGCAAACGGCCCCATGCCGCTGGGGGCCCAGGGCACGTCCAGCAGTTCCGCCAGCAAGCGGGCCGCGGCGACCTTGTCGCGGCTGGGAACAATGGTGTGGTCGAGCTGGATGGACATGGTTTTCTCCTACTCCCAAAATATAAGGAAAATAGGCCGCCTGTGCTGGTCCCATCAGCGTGAGCAGCTCCTATTTGGATAGCAAATGCAGCGCCTCGACAATCGCCTGCGCCTGCATGGGCCGCACCAGCCGCGCTACCTCTTGCCCATCTTGCAGAAACACCAGGGTCGGCCACAGCTTCACGCGGAACGACCGGCCCAGCGGGCGGCCCGGGCCATCGGCGATCAACAGATGCCGTACCTCGGGCCGCCCCGCCAGCGCCTGCTCTATGCCCGGACGAGCCGCCGCGCAGATGCCGCAGTAGTCATCACCAAACTCCAGCACCAGCGGGCCGGGGGTGGTGTCGATAGTGGCGCGGGTGGGGGCATCTTGCTGGTAGGCGTGGGGCATGGGGGCATCCATTGATTTGATAGTAAAAAACAGGAGCACCTCGTGCCTATGCTATGGGCACGGGAGGCCATTTTGGCACTTAAAAAATGGCCTGAAAACCTAAAATGCTGCCTGGGACTGCCCATGGGTGCCGTCACGGTGCTGCCGGTGCGCGGTACAGATTTAGAAAGATTTCTAAGCCGTTGCCGGTGTCCGCTGTCCACGCCGCCATGGCGTTGCCTTGGGGGCTCATGGCCAGCTGGGCCTGGCCCCGGCCCGGGAAGGAGGGCGTGGTCAGATCGGTAAGCCAGGTGGCAGCTTCCCAGCCGGTAGCCACCCCGTAATATTGGGCCCGGATGTTCTGGTAGGGGCCTGTTGCCAGCAGCAGCAAGGCGTTGCCCTGGCTGTCCAGGGACAACTGCGGTTCGCCGATACCGATGTCTGATGTTTCGGGCTCCAGCAACTGTGCGGTGCCCCAGATACCGGCGGCGTAGGCGCGGGTCCATAACGCCAGCACATTGTTGAGGTCACTGAACCACACCACCATGGCATCGCCATTGGTTTGCATGGCGATCTGGGGAATGACAAGGTGGGCGTCGTAGCTGCTGTCGATGTGTTCCGCCGTACCCCAATTGCCGCCATGGCTGTGGTTGGCGTACAGGGTGCTGATGTTGTTGCCGCTGTTATCGGTAGCCTGCGTCCACACCGCCGTGGCGTTGCCACGGGCATCGGCCGCGATCTTCGGTATGCCCTGGGACGTGCCGATGCTGATGGGGGTGGCCGTGCCCCAGCCGCTGCTGGCACGGTAGTAGCGGCTCCAGGGGATGCCGTCGTTCGAAAGCCACACCGCATAGGCATCGCCATTTTCGCTCACGGCCAGGTTCGCGCTGTTGAAGGTGTCGGCGATCGCCGTGGCGTTGCCCCAGCCGGTGCTGGCGGTAAACCCTTTGCTCCAGATGCGACCGTTGGTACTGGTCCATAGTGCCGTGGCATGGCCGCTGGCATCAAAAGCAACGCGGGGGCTGTTGGTGGACCCATTGCGGGTGCTCTCTACCTCGGTCGCTGTGCCCCAGCCACTGCCTGCGCTGTAGTAGTTGCTGAAGATGCGGTGGGCGTTGACAGATTGGCCGTTCACCGTGCTGGTGTCGATCTGGCTCCAGACCACCAGAGCGTTGCCACTGCCGTCCATGGCGATCTGCGGCATTTGGGTTGTGCCGCTGCCGGTGTCGATTTGAAATGCTATGCCCCAGCCACTGAGCGGGTTGTAGCGAATGGCCCAAAGGCGTGTGTCCCCGCCGCTCGTTTGTTGCTGCATCCACACCGCCATTCCATGCCCGCTGGCATCCATGGCCACCCGCGGTCCGCTGGCGGTGAAGCTGTTGGTGACCACCGGCAACACGCCCTGCCAGGTCTTTGTACCGCTGATGACATCGGTACAGACCACGGCCACCGGTGTCACCCCCGCCTGCGCGCTGCCGCTGCCGTTTTGCACGCTGCAGATCTGCCCGCTGGGCTGGGTGAGCACCGTCACGCTGTACGGGTGGCCGGTGGCCAGCAGGGTGGCGAACCGGAAACTGCCGTTGGCGGCCAGGGCCAGGTTGTCGCTTGCGTTGTTTTGCAGTACCAGGCCGCTGCCGGACAACCCACTCAGCGTGCCGCCGATAGCCAGGCTGGTGGGTGGGGGAGGGCTGGAGGCGATCTGGGTGGTGATGTAGATATCCCGGTACGTGCGCACAGTGCGGCCATTGCGGGTGCACTCGCTGCGCAGGCCGAAGATCTGCCTGCCGTTGTCCAGGGCGGTCATGGCCAGGTCGATACTGGCGCTGCCTCTGGCGCTTCGGGTCGGTGGGTTGCCACCGACGGTCAGGTCGACACCTTGCTGGGCAACGGTGACGGGGTTGCCCCACTGGCCGTAGAGGTGGTCACTGCGCGTCAGGATGAAGCTGGCGTTGATGCAGTCTGCCGGTACATACAAGCCCAGCGTGAAGCGCAGCAACGCGGCCTGGTCCAGGGTGTAGTTGCTGTTGCCATAGATGCCGCCCACAGACACCAGGGCCGCCGCCGGGGTGGCGCTGACGGTGGGATTGCTATTCGGCGAGACGCAGCGGGATGGGAACCGGTTCGGGTCATGGCTGGGGTCATTCGGGTTGGTGGCACATCCTGTACCGGTGTATCCCCAGGAAAAGCCCCTGCGTGGAAACTCGGCCATGCCGCCGCTGTAGGTAAACGCAGTGTCGTTCCAGTCGTCGTCTGCGCTGGCCATAAAGAGCTTGTGGTCGGCAGAGGCCATGGGCAGGCGGATGGTGATGGGCGTGTTGAAGTGGATGCCGTGTGGTGTGAAGGCATACACCGGCCCCAGGGGCGGGTAGCCTTCCAGCGTGGGTGGCGCTCCGGCGCTGCTGCGGGCAATACCGATGGCGGTGTTGGTATCCAGCGCCCCGGCGGGAATGACGACCTGCACCCCGTCTGGCCCGGTGACGGTGCCGCCCTCGGCACCGACAATTTGGGTGACTGCGCCACTGGGGTCGGGCGCGCTGCTGGTCTCACCGCCACCACCGCCGCAGGCCACCAGCAAGGCGCAGGCGGCCAGCAGGGCGGCCCAAAAATTCCAGAATCCGCGTGGCTGGTGGTGCGGGCGAGCGGGTGAAGGGTGGGACATGGCGATCTCCGTGGGTGGTACGTAGATCCAAGGATAGGAATGCCGCACCCCTGCCAACAGTGCCAAAAGTCATGCCCGGGGGCCTGTTTCATCCTCTGTTTTGGGGATAGGCGAGGTCGGCCAAGGCCTGCAGCAGCACCTCGGCGGATACCGGTTTGAACAGTACCGGCAGGCCCGAGTCGGCCACGCGCTGGAGCCGGTCGGGGGCGGTTTCGCCGGTCACCATCAGCAGTGGGAGTTGGGGGCCGAAGCGCTGGCGCAGGCGCAGTCCCACGGCCAGCCCATCCACCCCATCGGCCAGGCGGTAGTCGCATACCAGCACCTGTACCGGCTGCAGCGCTAGCGCGGCCTGCGCCTGGGCCTCGTTGCGTGCCACCCGCAGCGCCACGCCGTGGCTGGCCAGCAGCGAGGCCATGGCTTCGCCGATGTCGGCCTCGTCGTCCACCAGCAGCACCTGCTGCGGCAAGGCCCGCGCGATGGGCAGCTTGCGAGGTGTGGGCGCAACCCTGGTGGGCTGCACCTGGGGCAGCACCACCCGAAAGCGGCTGCCATGGCCTGGGCGCGAATGCAGGTGCACCGGGTGCTGCAGCAGCGCAGACAGGCGGCGCACGATGGACAAGCCCAGCCCCAGGCCCTGGCTGCGGTCGCGGCCCGGATTGTTGATTTGGTAGAACTCTTCAAAGATGTGCTCCTGCTGCGCGGGCGCGATGCCGATGCCGGTGTCGATTACGTCGATCCACACCTGCGCACCCTGGCTGCGGGCGCGCAGCAGCACCCCGCCGTGGTGGGTGTACTTGAGGGCGTTGTCCAGCAGGTTGCCCAGCAGGCGCTGCAGCAGGGCGGGGTCGGTGTGCACCCACAGCGGGCTGGCGCGCAGCCGCAACTGCAGCCCCTTGTCGTCGGCCAGTGCGGCCACCTGGGGCTGCAGGGCCTGCAGCAGGGGGGTCAGCGGGGTGTCTTGCAGCACCGGTGCCACCACCCCGGCATCCAGGCGCGAGATGTCGAGCATGCCGTCCAGCGAGCTGCCCAGCATCGTGACGGCATGCATGAGCCGCTGGGCGTGGGGCTGGCCGGGCTGGCCGTGCAGTTCTTTTTCCAGCACCGCGCCAAACAGGGCGATGGCGTGCAGCGGCTGGCGCAGGTCGTGGCTGGCGGCCGCCAGGAAGCGGGATTTTTCAGCGCTCAGGCGTTCGCTCACCTCGATCTGCTGTGCCAGTTGCTCGGCCAGGGCTTCTTTTTCAAAGCGGGCCAGCAAGGCGCGGGTGAGCAGCAGGTGTTGTTGGCGCGCAAAGTACAGGCAGGTCAGCAGGTACATGCAGGTGCAGCCCGCCAGAAACCCGTAGATGGCCGTGCCCCGCCAGGCCAGCGTGGACACCAGGCCCAGCGCCATGGGTAGCAGCAAACAGGGCATGCTGGCCCACAGCGGGGCCACGGCGGCGATGCAGGAGTTGGTCAAGCCCATCATCAATAGCATCAGCAAGACCGTCATGGGCAGGTTGTCGGCGGGCAGCAGCAGCCAGGGTGCCACGCCCCATACGCTGCCGTAGAGCAGCAGCCCCAGGCACTGCCGCCGGGCCCAGAAAGCGCTGCGTTCACCCGCCTGCGGGTCGCGGTGGTAGGCCCACAGCAGCGGATAACGCAGGTTTTGCAGCAGGTGCAGCCCCAGCCAGGCCAACACCAGCGGGTCGCGCAGTTGCCAGTAAAAAACGGCCCCGGTGGCCCAGGCCAGCAGGATGTCGGTCGCCAAGGCCATCCCGGTGTTGGCGTACAGCAGGGCCACCTGTTCGCGCAGCACGCGCTGGGCGATGTCCGGGGCTGGCTCGGCCGTGGTCATCGCAGCTGGCTGATCAGCTGGGCCCGGGAGCGCACCTCAAACAGCAGCAACAGGGCTGAGACGTGGTTTTTCACCGTGCCCTCGCCCAGGCGCGCCTGCTCTGCGATCTGCTGATTGGACAGGCCGGCCAGTACCCAGTCGAGTATCTGGGCCTGGCGCACGCTCAACTGCAGTGGTTCGCCGCCCGCTTTGCAGACCACGCGGGTGGCCGTGCCGGGCAAGGTGGAGGGCGCGCGGGTGTCGCTGGAGTGCCCCAGGCTGCGCAGGTACTGCACCACGTGGTGCAAATCGCCCGATTTGGTCAGGTAGGCACTGGCACCCTGGGCTAGCGCCTCGCGCTGCAGCGCCGGATCGCTGTCGCCCGACACCACCACCACCCGCGCTGCCGGGAACCGTTCCCTAAAGCTGCGCAGACCCGACAGGCCATGCGCGTCGGGCAGGTGCAGGTCCATCAGCACCAGGCCGATCAGCGCCTGCTGCGCCGCATACAGCGCCAGGGCCTCGGCCAGGCTGGCGGCCTCGAACACCGCCACGCTGCGGCCCCCGGCGGCGGCATAGGACTGGATCAGGCTGCGCAAGCCCAGCCGCACCAGGCCATGGTCGTCCACCACCAGCATGCCGGTGGGGCGGGTGGATGCGGTGGCGGCTTGCATGGTGCAGGCATCTTAGGCCGGCACTGGCAAGCAGGGAAGTGACTAAAGGCACCCCTCCGATACCCCCTGGTCTACTTGCCGCGCTTGACGCGCAGCAGCTCGTCCAGAATCAGGCTGATCGCGCCGATGGTGATGGCCGCGTCGGCCACATTGAAGGCCGCGAAGTGCATGCCGCGCCAGTGGAAATCCAGAAAGTCCACCACATAGCCGTGCAGCAGCCGGTCCACCACGTTGCCGATCGCGCCGCCCAGAATGCTCGCCATGGCGAACGAGAACAGCTTTTGCCCGGCGTGCGCGCGCAGCATGTAAACGATGAACACCGCCGCCACCACCCCGATGCCGGTAAAGAACCAGCGCTGCCAGCCGCCCGCACCCGCCAGAAACGAGAACGCCGCGCCGGTGTTGTGGGCCCGCACGATGTTGAAGAAGCTGGTCACATAGGTACTGTCGCCGAGCTGGTAGTAGCCCATGATCAACACTTTGGTGAACTGGTCGGCGATCAAAATGATCAGCGCCAGGCCCAGCCAGGGGATCAGGCTGGCGCTGGATTTGGTGAAGGTGGATTTGCTCTTGGTCGCCATTACGCAAACACCCGGGTTTCACCGGCTCCATACAAATTGCTGCTGCAGCGGCCACACAGGGTGGGGTGGGCGGCATCCACGCCCACGTCGGGCGTGTAGTGCCAGCAGCGTTCGCATTTAGTGTCTAAACTGGCCTTGGCGCTTATGGATAAAGCGGGATCAGCTACTAAAGTAATAGCAGATGTGATGAACACAAACTTCAGGTCCGCGCCCAGGCTGGACAGCAGCGCGAAGTCGTCGGCAGGCACCGCCAGGTCCACATTGGCCTGCAGCGATGCACCCACCTTGCCGTCGGCGCGCAGCACTTCGATGTCTTTGTTGACCGCGTCACGGATCTCGCGGATGCGGCTCCACTTGGCCATCAGGGCGGCATCGGGCGCGGGCAGCTCGGCGTAGGTTTCCAGGAAGATGGAGTCGCTGCTGCCAAAGATCTTCCAGGCCTCCTCAGAAGTGAAGCTGAGGAATGGCGCCATCCAACGCAGCATGGCGTGGGTGATCTGCCAGAGCGCGGTCTGTGCACTGCGGCGGGCCAGGGACTTCGGCGCGGTGGTATAGAGCCGGTCTTTCAGTACGTCCAGGTAGAACGCGCCCAGGTCTTCGCTGCAATACACCTGCAGTTTGGCCACCACGGGGTGGAATTCGTACACCTCGTAGTGGGCCAGGATGTCGGCCTGCAGCTGGGCTGCGCGGCCCAGGGCGTAGCGGTCGATTTCCAGCAGTTGGTCTGCGGGCACAGCATCGGTGGCAGGGTTGAAGTCGCTGACGTTGGCCATCAGGAACTTCAGCGTGTTGCGCACCCGGCGGTAGGTGTCCACCACGCGGGCCAAAATTTTCGCGTCGATGGCCAGGTCGCCCGAATAGTCGGTGGAGGCGCACCACAGGCGGATGATTTCTGCGCCCATCTTGTCGCTGACCTCTTGCGGCGCGACCACATTGCCTTCGCTCTTGCTCATCTTGCGGCCACGCCCGTCCACGGTGAAGCCGTGGGTCAGCAGGCCCTTGTAGGGCGCGTGGTCGTACATGGCGCAGGAGGTGAGCAGCGAGCTGTGGAACCAGCCACGGTGCTGGTCATGGCCTTCCAGGTACAGGTCGGCGGGCCACTGCGATTGTTCTTTGTGGCTGGCGCGCAGCACGTGTTCGTGGGTGGTGCCGGAGTCGAACCAGACGTCCAGGATGTCGTTGACCTTGCTGTAGTTCGGCGCATCGTCGCCGATCAGCGATTCGGCGGTGGCCTTGCTCCAGGCTTCCACGCCACCTTGCTCCACCATATTGGCGGCCAGGTCCATCAGCTCCATGGTGCGCGGGTGCAGCTCACCGGTGGCGGTATGGATAAAGAAGGGCAGGGGCACGCCCCAGTTGCGCTGGCGGCTGATGCACCAGTCGGGCCGACCGGCGATCATGTCGCGCAGCCGGGTTTTGCCGTTTTCGGGGTAGAAGCTGGTTTCCTCGATGGCGGCCAGGGCCAGCTTGCGCAGGGTTTGCGGGGCTTTGTCCACGGTGAACACGCCCTCGCCCTCGTCCATGCGGATGAACCACTGGGCGGCGGCCCGGTAGATCACCGGGGTTTTGTGCCGCCAGCAGTGCGGATAGCTGTGGGTGATGGTCTCGGTGGCAAACAGGCGGTCGTGCTCGCGCAGCTTGTCGATCACCAGCGGCGCGGCCTTCCAGATGTTCAGCCCGCCAAACAGCGGCAGCTCGTCCACGTAGCGGCCATTGCCTTGCACGGGGTTGAGGATGTCGTCCGTCTTGATGCCGTTGGCCACGCAGGAGTTGAAATCCTCTACGCCGTAGGCGGGCGAGGAGTGGACCAGGCCGGTACCGTCGTCTGCGGTGGCGTAGTCGGCCAGGAAGATGGGGCTCAGGCGTTGGTAGCCGGGGTCCACGTCGTACAGCGGGTGTTTGAAGTTGATCAGTGCCAGCTTCTCGCCTAGCGTGGTGGCCAGTACCGTACCGTTCAGGGCGTAGCGGGCCATGGCCTTTTCCACCAGGTCCTCGGCCAGCAACAGGATGCCGCGCTCGGTTTGCACCAGGGCGTAGGTCAGGGCCGGGTTCAGGTTCAGCGCCTGGTTGGCGGGGATGGTCCAGGCGGTGGTGGTCCAGATGACGGCGAAGGCGGGCTGGGGCAGCGATGCCAGGCCAAAGGCGGCGGCCAGCTTTTCGGGCTCGGCGCATTCAAAGGCCACGTCCAGCGTCTGCGATTTCTTGTCGGCGTATTCGATCTCGAACTCGGCCAGCGAGCTGCCGCAGTCGAAGCACCAGTACACGGGCTTGAGGCCCCGGTACACAAAGCCGCGTTCCATGATGCGTTTGAGCGCGCGGATTTCATTGGCCTCGTTGGCGTAGTCCATGGTGCGGTAGGGGTTGTCCCATTCGCCCAGCACGCCCAGGCGCTTGAAATCGTTCATCTGGCCTGCAATCTGCTCGGCGGCGAAGGCGCGGCTCTTGGCCTGCACTTCGTCGCGGCTCAGGTTGCGGCCATGCAGCTTCTCGATGGCGTTTTCGATCGGCAGGCCGTGGCAGTCCCAGCCGGGCACATAGGTCGCGTCCATGCCCTTGAGCTGGCGGGCCTTGACGATCATGTCCTTCAAGATCTTGTTGACGGCGTGGCCGATGTGGATGTTGCCGTTGGCGTAGGGTGGGCCGTCGTGCAGCACGAACTTGGGCGCGCCCAGGCGGGCATCGCGCAGGCGCTTGTACAAACCCTTGTCTTCCCATTCCTTGACCCAGCCCGGCTCGCGCTTGGGCAGGTCGCCGCGCATGGGGAAGGGGGTGTCGGGCAGGTTCAGGGTGCTGCGGTAGTCGGGGGCTGTAGATTCAGTCATGGGATTTTGGGGGCACGTTGGGGAGGCAGCCGACAGGCGTGGGCTGCAGGATCAGATGGCCGCAGGGGCCTTGAGATCGTCTAAATTCGGTCGCGCGTCGTCTGGCGGCTGGTTTCTGCGTGTTGGCTGGCGAAGTACGCGCGTGCGTCATCGCAGTCTTTGGCGATGCCGATTTGCAGGGCATCCAGACTGTCGTATTTCAATTCGTCATGCAGTTTGTGCAGCAGTTCCACGCGGATAATTTTACCGTAGGCCCCCTCGCCACCCAGGGCGGCGGGCCAGTCCAGGCAATGGGTTTCCAGCAGCACGCGGCCACCGTTGATGTCCTTCGGGTCCAGCGAGGGGCGGATGCCCAGGTTGGCCACGCCGATCAGGGCAGTTTCACCCAGGCCATGCACCTTGACGGCAAAGATGCCGCTGGCGGCAGGTTTCCAGTGGGCAAAGCGCAAATTCAGGGTGCGAAAGCCGTCCTGGCGGCCCGGTGCCGACTCGCCCAGTTGCCGACCCAGCTTGCGCCCGTGCACCACGTGGCCGCTGATGCTGAACGGGCGGCCCAGCAGGCGCGCCACGTCCTCCATTCGGCCCTCCTGCAGGGCAGTGCGCACGGCAGAGCTGGACACCCGGGTGCCGTGCACCTCGTAGCTATTCATGCGGGCCACGTCAAAGCCTCGCGTCTCGCCCGCTGCGTCCAGCATGGCGTAGTCGCCTGCGCGCTTGGCCCCAAAGCAGAAGTCGTCGCCCACCAGCACGTAGCGCACGCCCATGCCGCGCACCAGCACGTCGTCGATGAAGGCCTGGGGGGATTGCGCGGCAAACGGCGCATCAAAGGGCAGCACCACGGTCTGGTCCACGCCGCAGCGGTGCAGTTCGGTGAGTTTGTCGCGCAGGGTGGCGATGCGGGCCGGGGCCAGGTCGGGCTGGCCGTGGGCCTGGGCAAAGTAATCGCGGGGGTGCGGCTCAAAGGTCATCACCGAGCTGGGCACGCCGCGATGCCGGGCTTCGTTGATCAGCAGCGCCAGCATGGCCTGGTGGCCACGGTGCACACCGTCAAAGTTGCCGATGGTGAGCGCACAGTGGGGCGCGATGCCAGGGTGTTGGAAGCCACGGAAAACCTGCATGGGGTGGTATCTTTTTGATAGCGGATTGCGCCCGTCGAATAAGCGCTGTCACGTAATAACGCATGGAACAAGGTATATTGTGACTTAGTAGGCAAATAGCATTTCCAGTAAGCGGTCGTTCATTTGATCCAGGAGGCGTGTTTTGAAGGTCTTGAAGCTCTCAGCCCAAGGGCTGCCCCAGTCGTGGATATCGCTGGAGCAGGCCGTTGTCCACTACGCTGCCGAAGAGGTGCGCTGGGAGATGGGCGCGCAGGTAGCGGTGTTCCACGGCGGGCACAACGCCATCACCGGCGAGCAGTCCATCATCACGGTCAACAGCATCATCGGCACGCGCGGCGTGCCCAACATCAACCCGTTTGACCTGCGCCCCAGCCTCACCAACACCAAGCTGTTTGTGCGCGACCGCAATGTCTGCGCCTACTGCGGCAACCATTTCCATGAGGATGATCTGACCCGCGAACACATCAAGCCGCTGGGCCAGAAGGGGGCCGACACCTGGATGAACGTGGTTACCGCGTGCCGCGCCTGCAACCACCGCAAAAGCAACCGCACGCCCGAGCAGGCCCACATGCCGTTGCTGTACACGCCCTACGTGCCCAGCCTGTGGGAAGACTTTATTTTGCGCAACCGCCGCATCCTGGCCGACCAGATGGACTTTCTGATCGCCCACGTGCCGAAGTCGTCCAGACTACTCATTTGAGTGGATTTCAGGCCAATGTTCGGCTATGGATGGCTTGCACGATTTCTGTCAGATCCAGCGCCAAATATTCGATTGTGTGGAGCTCTTTAAAGTGCTGCTGTAGTGCAGCGGCATCGGTAAATCGCTCCCATAGCAACAGACGGGTGGGTTCTGTCTGATCTTGGTGCAGTAGGAAGATTTGGCATCCTGCTTCATCTCGGGTCGCGACACACAGATGCGACAGAGCCCGAATGGCATCGTCAACTTTGCGCGGATCTTTGACCCGTAGTTCTGCTGTGACGAAGTGGCCTGTTTGGAACATGGTTGTGTCTTTCATATGCGTGGACTCATTGCGCCGTGTAGCCACCATCCACCAGCAGACTCTGGCCGCTGATTAAGCTGGCGGCACTGGACAGTAGGAATAGCACCGGTTGGGCAATCTCTATTGGCTGACCGACCCGTCCGGAGGGGAAGCCCACCATGGCGGCGTGCAGGTTTTCCGTGCTGCCAAAGCCAATGTTTGCCATGGGCGTTTCCACTGGTCCCGGCGCAACCGCATTGATGCGGATGCCTTGCTGAAAATACTCCAACGCCGCCGAGCGCGTTAGCCCCAGCACCGCATGCTTGCTGGTGTTGTATGGGGCTAAGTTGGGAAAACCGATGTGTGCAGTAATGGATGCCGTATTGACGATGGCACCACCCCCGGTTTGCAGCATGGCCGCGATTTCGTACCGCATCGACCAGAAAACGCCCATCACGTTGGTGCGTAGCACGGACTCGAAATCGTCGGATTCCAGGGTGTGTAACGGCGTAGATATGCCCAATTCACCCGCATTGTTGAAGGCCCCGTCGATTCTCCCGAAGTGGGACACAGTAGCCTCTACAGCGTGGCGCACATCGGATTCAATGCGTACATCGGTGGGTATGACCAGTGCTTTGCCGCCGCACGCGATGATCTCGTGGGCGAGTGCTGCGCAAGGCTCTTTTCTACGTGCCGCCAGTACTACGTGGGCACCCACACGCCCCAGAGCACGGGCGGTGGCTGCGCCGATGCCGGAAGAGGCACCGGTGACCAGATAGGTTTTTCCAGATAGGTCGGACAGGATGGAGGGCATGGGTTTTTCCTTGGATATGTGGCTGTGGTTGCGAAGTTCAGCAGCGTAGGGCTGCAGGCGCAATGCAACAATCCATCTTTGTTTTTATGAGTTGGTGAATAAATTTCAGTAATATGACCACTCCACGTTTGGACGATCTGCACACTTTTGCCGTGGTGGCGCGCTGGAGCAGCTTTCGCCGTGCTGCGGTGGAACTGGGGGTGTCCCCGTCGGCCTTGAGCCATACGCTGCGTGTGCTGGAGGCCCGGCTCGGCGTGCGCTTGCTCAACCGCACAACCCGCAGCGTGGCACCTACGGCAGCTGGCGAGCGTTTGCTGGCCCGTCTCTCGCCCGCTTTGCTGGACATCCAGGGGGCGCTGGATGAGATCAACGCTTTCCGCGATTCGCCTGTTGGCAGTTTGCGTATCAACGCGCCGCGCGCCGCGGCAGAGTTGGTACTGGGGCCTCTGGTCAACCGGTTTTTGCAGGCGCATCCGGGCATGCAGGTCGAACTGGTGACGGACGATGCCTTGTTGGATATCGTTGCGGCTGGATTCGATGCCGGTGTGCGATTTGGCGAACGGCTACAGCAGGACATGGTGGCGGTGCCGTTGGGGCCGCCGCAACGGTTTGTGGTGGTGGCATCGCCTGCCTACGTCGCCGCGCATGGCGCGCCACCGTCACCTAGGGAGTTGTTGCAACACCAGAGCATTCGAGTGCGCTTTCCTAGTGGGGCGGCTTATAGCTGGGAGTTTGCCCAAGGTGCGCAGCGGCTGGAAATGGCCGTGGATGGCCCGCTGGCCCTGGACGATATGCGGTTGATGGTCGATGCCGCCGAAAGCGGCCTGGGGCTCGCCTATGTGTATTCGCAATACGCCGCAGCCGGGCTGGCGGCGGGGCGCTTGTGCCAAGTTTTGGACGATTGGTGCCCCGAGATTCCGGGCTTCTTTTTGTATTACCCGAGTCGCAAGCTGCTGCCTGCAGGGCTCAAGGCGTTTGTCGCCATGCTGCGTTCATAGCGGCACCGCTAGTCCAACTTGCTGTTTTATACCGGCAAACCCAGCTCGGTACACAATTTATTCACCGTGGCCCGTAACTGGGCCACTTCTTCTTCCAAAGCCTCAATCCGCGCTTCCAGCCGGGTGCTGTTGCCGCCTTCGGGGGCTTTGGTGCCCATGGCGTTGGCATCTACCGGGCCGCACAGCAGGTGCGCCCAGCGCTGCTCGCGTTCGCCCGCGCTGCGCGGCAGCTTGACGACCAGCGGGCCGCCTTTTTCTTCGCTGCGCTCCAGCATTTCGTCCAGAAAACCTTCTACCGAGGAGATGTCGGCAAACTTGTACCAGCGCTCGGTGTTCAGCCGCAACTCGCCTGCGGTTTGCGGGCCGCGCAGCATCAGCAGGCCCAGCACCACGGCGGACTGTTCGGGCACGCCCACGCCGCGCTGGAAGTTGTGCTCGAAGCGCGTGACCCGGCTGCCGCTGGATTCGCGCACCAGGGTCAAATCTTTCAAATTGCCCAGGGCCTCGGCGACTTCGGCCTCGGTCAGGTTCATGGTGGGTTCGCGGCTGGTCTTTTGGTTGCAGCCGCTGAGCAGCGCCACCATGGACATGGGGTAGCTGTCGGGCACGGTGCGGGCTTTTTCCATCAAAGTGGCCAGGACGCGGGCTTCGATGGGGGTGAGGAGGAGGGGGGTGGTGGGCACTGGGATAATTCCGGTCAATATGAAGAACATTGTTATTTTGATCTCTGGCGGCGGCTCCAACATGGCGGCCATCGTGCGCACCTCGATCCGCGACGACTGGGCCCGGCGTTTGGGGGCCAAAGTAGTGGCGGTTGTCAGCAATAAGGCCAGTGCCGGGGGGCTGGAGCTGGCCCGCGCCCAGGGCCTGGCGACCGAGGTGGTGGAGCACAAGGCCTTTGCCGGTGCGCCCGATCCGCGTGCGGCTTTCGACGCCCAACTGGCGCAGGTGATTGACCGCTATGAGCCCGCGCTGGTCGTACTGGCGGGCTTCATGCGCATCCTGACGCCGGGCTTTGTGGAACGCTATGCGGGGCGCATGGTCAACATCCACCCCTCATTGCTCCCGGCTTTTGCGGGTTTGAACACCTACCAGCGGGCGCTGGACGCAGGCTGCTGTTTCGCCGGGGCCACCGTGCACCAGGTGACCGCCGAGCTGGACCACGGCCCCATCCTGGGCCAGGCCGTGGTGCCGGTGCTGCCGGGCGACACCGCCCCGGTGCTGGCCGCGCGGGTGCTGACCCAGGAGCACCTGCTGTATCCGCGCGTGATTGCGGATTTACTGCGAAAAATATAGCTGCTTGTGCTTATGGAATAAGCGCTAGACCTATGTTTTATGCATAGATATTGAGGGTGGATAAGGCCTATGCTGCGTTTGCCTCGACCAGGCGAAAACGCGGCTGGCGCACGCCATCGATCACCACTTCTTCTTCAAACATCGCCGCCGGGCGCACCCACAGCCCGTGCTCGCCGTACAGGGCGCGGTACAGGGTCATGGGCTCCAGGGTTTCGCTGTGCCGCACCGTGCCGACCACGTCGTACAGCATGCCTTTGTAGTGGCGGTAACGGCCAGGCGGGGTGGTGATGAGAGGCGGTAAGGTATCTTCGGACATGGGAATTTGAGGGGCAAAAAAGCGGCGTGGGACAATCGGGGTTATGCATCCTAAAGATTTCCTTGACGAGTGTTCTGAACTCGTACGCCAAGTCCTCCAATTTGAACACCCTGCCGACTCGGTGGTTTCGCGGTTTTTCCGCGACAACCGGTCGCTGGGCCCACGCGAGCGCGCCACCTTGGCCGAAACCGTCTACACGGTTTTGCGCAAAAAACTGCTGTTTGACCACCTGGCCCCTTCGGGCAGCGGCTCCAAGCAGCGCCGGTTGGCCATTTTGGGTTTCCACGGCCCGCGCGACTTTTTATACGGCGCACTGACCGACCAGGAAAAAACCTGGCTGGAAAACTGCGACAAGGTCAAAACCGAAGACCTGCTGGACCGGCACCGCCACAACCTGCCCGAGTGGCTGGTGCAGCCGCTCAAAGAGCAGCTCAAGGACGAATTCTGGCCGCTGGTGGAGAGCCTGGTCCACGGCGCAGGCCTGGATCTGCGTGTCAACGCCCTGAACGCCAAGCGCGACGACGTGCAAAAAGAGCTGGCCAAGGTGGGCATCAAGTCGGTCGCCACCCCGTACTCGCCCTTCGGCCTGCGCCTGGCCGACAAGCCTGCGCTGACCAAGCTCGATGCCTTCACCCGCGGTGCTATCGAGGTGCAAGACGAAGGCTCGCAGCTGCTGGCCCTGCTGTTGGATGCCAAGCGCGGCGAAATGGTGGTGGACTTTTGCGCCGGTGCCGGTGGCAAGACGCTGGCTATCGGTGCGGGCATGCGCAGCACCGGCCGCCTGTACGCCTTTGACACATCGGGCCACCGGCTGGACGCACTCAAGCCCCGGCTGGCGCGCAGCGGCTTGTCCAATGTGCACCCCGCCGCCATCGCCCACGAGCGCGACGACCGTATCAAGCGCCTGACCGGTAAGATCGACCGCGTGCTGGTCGATGCCCCATGCTCCGGCCTGGGTACCCTGCGCCGCAATCCCGACATGAAATGGCGGCAAACCCCCAAGGCGGTGGAAGAGCTGGTGGTCAAGCAAACCGCGATTTTGCAAAGCGCCGCCCGCCTGCTCAAGTCCGGTGGCCGTCTGGTGTATGCCACCTGCAGCATCCTGCCCGCAGAAAACGAAGAGATCGCGCTGGCCTTCACGGCAGCGAATCCCGACTTCACCCCCCTTGAAACCGCCGACATCCTGACCCATCTGAAGGTGGATAACGCGGCCAGCCTGTGCAGCGGCCCGGTCAGCGGCGGCGAATTTTTGCGCCTGTGGCCGCACCGCCATGGCACGGACGGCTTCTTTGCGGCGGTCTGGCAGAAGAAATAAGGCCCAAACTGTATGCGGCTAGAGACGGAGCCCTAGGAGTTTTTGGGGCTCCTGCATACAATAGAAGGCTGGCCAGCACACTCCTGATCGCTCGCCCATATTAAAGACCAAGGCTCTTACCTTATGTTGTTACCCGATTGGGCTGTGTTGAACGCAGCTGTTGACTGGCTTGCGAACGGACTGTTGAACCTGTCCTGGTGGCAAATCGTGTTGTACACGCTGGCCACCACCCACATCACCATTGCCAGCATCACCATTTACCTGCACCGCCACCAGGCGCACCGGGCGATGGACCTGCACGCGCTGCCAGCCCACTTTTTCCGTTTCTGGCTCTGGCTGGCGACCGGCCAGGTGACCAAGGAATGGGTGTCTATCCACCGTAAGCACCACGCCAAGTGCGAAACCAAGGACGACCCGCACAGCCCCGTGGCCCACGGCATCAAGACCGTGTTCTGGACCGGTGCCGAGCTGTACCGCAAGGAATCCAAGAACCTGGAAACCATCGCCAAATTCAGCCACGGCTGCCCCACCGACTGGATCGAGCGCAACCTGTACAGCCGCTTCAGCTGGCAAGGTGTGGGCCTGATGCTGATCTTGAACCTGGCCCTGTTTGGTGCCGCCGGTTTGACGGTCTGGGCCATCCAGATGGTGTGGACGCCTTTCTGGGCTGCCGGTGTCATCAACGGCATTGGCCACTACTTTGGCTACCGCAACTTTGAAGCGCCCGATGCCAGCACCAACATTTCGCCCTGGGGCATCATCATTGGTGGTGAAGAGTTGCAC
The DNA here is from genome assembly GCA_963512605.1 of uncultured Albidiferax sp. Classification (GTDB taxonomy): domain Bacteria; phylum Pseudomonadota; class Gammaproteobacteria; order Burkholderiales; family Burkholderiaceae_C; genus Rhodoferax_B. The sequence continues at coordinate 103,755 of CAUPNG010000006.1, forward strand.
AACAACCACCATACCTACCCCACGTCGGCCAAGTTCTCGGTCAAGCCCTACGAATTCGATATTGGCTGGATGTACATCTGTGCGCTGGAAAAAGTCGGCCTGGCCAAGGTCAAAAAGACCCCGCCCAAGCTGCAACTGGGTGCCGTCAAGCCCGTAGCCGACGAGAAGACGCTGGAAGCGCTGATCACCAACCGCTATGAAGTCATGGCCGGTTTCGCCCGCGAAATGCGCCAGGCCTGCACGGCCGAGCTGGAAGCCATCAAGGCCCGAAAGGGCGATGTGTCGGCCCTGCAAGCCGCCCGGCGCTGGATGCACCGCGATGCCGAAAAAGTGCCTGCGTCCGCCAAGCCGCACCTGGACCAGGCCCGTGCCGCCCACCCCGTGCTCGACAAGATGGTGGTGATGCGCGAAGAACTGCGCCAGATGTGGCTCAATACCTCGCAGTCACGTGAACAGCTCACCATGGACCTGCAAGCCTGGTGCCACCGCGCCGAAAGCAGCGGCATCAAGGCCTTGCAAGACTTCTCCATGAAGCTGCGCGCCGCCCATGCCTGATTGAGCGCATTGCTCCCAGACAACAAAAAGCCCGCTTCTGCGGGCTTTTTGTTGTGCATCCAGGAACACCGCAGAACCGGCTTTGCCGGGCTGCTGGTGTTGCCCCGTGCAAGGGGGGTGGAGGCCACACGAAGTGGGCAAGCCTGGGGGTGAGCCTATTTATCCCCACACGTCCAGCGGCGGGTCGTTGGCCACGGCCCGCAGGATGTCGGTGCGCGCGATGAATCCGGTGAGCGTACCGTTGTCGTCCACCACCGGCAGGCCGGGCAGATGGGTGTCCAGCAGCACCTGGGCAACGCGGCGGATGTCGGTGTCTGCCGTCACGCTGGCCACCGGGGTCCACATCACACTGGCCACGGGCAGGGCCATGCGATCCGCCCAGTCGGTGGCGCTGGGACTGTCCAGCGTGGGGTAGATGTCGGCCCGCAGAAGCAGCCCGACCAACTGGCCCTGTGCGTCCACCACCGGCATCTGGCCGACGCGGTGGCGGGCCAGCAGGGCGGCGGCCATGGCCAGCGGCGCATCGGTGCGCACGGTCACTGCGGGCTGGGTCATCAGCAGGCTGACCCGGTCCAGCGGTTGGCGCGGCGTGTAGTGCTCGCTCACCTGGGTGTAGGCAGCGACCGCCGTGGCGGGGCGCAAGGGCTTGGGGTGGGCTGTGTCGGCCTCAAACGGCAAGACCGACAGCTCGGGCTCCAGCACCAGGTCGTTGGCTTCTATGGGGTGCAGGCGCGCCACGGCATTCACCTTGTCGATATGGCGAAGTTGCTCCACCGTACCGGTGAACACGCGCCCCGTGACCCCATAGACTGAAAACATGGCTTGTACCCTCCTGCGGTATACAAACTAACACATTCCGTGCTATTCGTCTGTGTCCGCGCACACCGACTGCGCTACCGCCACCACCCGCGCACTGGCATCTTCTACCCAGCCTATGACCCGCAGGCGGGCGGCTTGCGCACCTTCGGGAACGCCCAGGGGGCGGATTTCTGCGTGTGCACCGGGTGCGCTCCAGTCCAGTACCAGGCTGTTGCGCACCAGATTGCGTTCCACCGCCGTGCCATCGGCCCCGGCCGGAATGGTTTCCACCAGTGCCAGCCAGGCCGTGAGCGGGCCGTGGGCCGTTGTGGGCTCCGTTTGCAAGGCGATGGAGGTGCCAATGTAGCCGCCCAGCGCCGGGCCACGGGCCACACGCAGTGCCAAAGGCGGTGGCAGGGCGGCGGCGGGGTCTGCGGCCAGTCCCAGGGTTTGCAGCCTGTCCAGGCCGTCCTGGCGGGCCGCAGCCGACAAAGGTGCGTCGTCGCCCTGCGCGCCGGGCAGAATCCAGTCCAGGGCTACCGCGCCGGGGCGGGGCAGGGCGGCGTGTGCGTCGCTCCAGCAGGCCTCGCAGTCGGCGCTGATGAAGCGCTCCAGCAAAGCCGTGGGTGCAGGTTGGCCTTCGCTGGAGCAGGATGCCTGGGCCAGGGCCACCTGGTGCAGGGCCAGCAGCACGGCGGCGGCTCCAAGGGCAAGGGGTCGTTTCATGGGGTTCCTACAATCGGCCTATGTTCTCTGTAAATACTAACTTGCCCTCCGACAACGCGCCGCTCCTGCACAACCTTAACCCTGAGCAGTTGGCGGCTGTTACCCTGCCCACCGGCCACGCGCTGATTCTGGCTGGGGCCGGTTCTGGCAAGACCCGGGTGCTCACCACCCGCATCGCCTGGCTGCTGCAAACTGGGCGCGTCACCCCCGGCGGCATCTTGGCGGTGACTTTCACCAACAAGGCCGCCAAGGAGATGGTGCTGCGCCTGGGCACCATGCTGCCCATCAATGTGCGCGGCATGTGGATAGGCACCTTCCACGGGCTGTGCAACCGCCTGCTGCGCGCGCATTACAAGCTGGCGAACCTGCCGCAGAGCTTCCAGATCCTGGACACCCAGGACCAGCTCAGCGCCATCAAACGCTTGATGAAGCAATTCAATATAGACGACCAGCAGTACCCCGCCAAACAAACCCAATGGTTCATTGGCAACTGCAAGGAAGAAGGCCTGCGCCCCGACGCGGTAGAAAGCCACGACCCGCAAACCCGCAAGAAGATCGAGATCTACGCCCTGTACGAAGAGCAGTGCCAGCGCGAAGGCGTGGTCGATTTTGGCGAGCTGATGCTGCGCAGTTTTGAATTGCTGCGCGACCAGGATGCCATCCGCGAGCACTACCAGCGCCGATTCCGCCACATCCTGATCGACGAGTTCCAGGACACCAACAAGCTGCAATACGCCTGGATCAAGATGCTGTCCGGCCACGGCCCCAAAGATTTGGCCAACGGTACGGCCATGCCCGGCGGCAGCGTGCTGGCGGTGGGCGACGACGACCAGAGCATCTACGCCTTCCGCGGCGCGCGGGTGGGCAATATGGCCGACTTTGTGCGTGAATTCGGCGTGACCCAGCAGATCAAGCTGGAGCAAAACTACCGCAGTTTCAGCAACATCCTGGACTCGGCGAACCAGCTCATCAGCCACAACAGCAACCGCCTGGGCAAAGACCTGCGCACCACCCAGGGCCCCGGCGAGCCGGTGCGGGTGGTAGAAAACCCGCGTGATCTGGACGAAGCCCAGTGGATCGTCGACGAGGTTAAGCAGCTGGTGCGCGACGGCATGCCGCGCCAGGAAATCGCCGTGCTCTACCGCAGCAACGCCCAAAGCCGGGTGATCGAAACCGCGCTGTTTAACGCCGCTATTCCCTACCGCGTGTTTGGCGGCCTGCGCTTTTTCGAGCGGGCTGAAATCAAGCACGCGCTGGCCTATCTGCGCCTGCTGGAAAACGCCAACGACGACACCAGCTTTCTGCGCGTGGTCAACTTCCCGCCGCGTGGCATCGGTGCCCGCAGCCTGGAGATTTTGCAAGATGCCGCCCGCAGCAGCGGCTGCTCGCTGCATGATGCCGTCAGCATCATCCCCGGCAAAGCCGGTGCCAACTTCGGTGCATTCGTGGCCAAGCTGGACGTGCTGCGCGAGCAGACTGCCGGCCTGTCTTTGCGTGAAATCATCGACCTGGTGCTGGACCACAGCGGCCTGCTGGCCCACTTCAAGGCCGACCGCGAGGGCGAAGACCGGGTGGAAAATTTGGAGGAGTTGGTCAACGCGGCAGAAAGCTTTGTCTCCCAGCAGGGCTTTGGCCGCGATGCCGTGGCCCTGCCGCTGGACGAACTCAGCCAATCCCCCGTCAGCCAGGGCCTGGACGCCAGCTTGCCTGCCACCGACGGCTTTATCGACCAGGACAGCGGCGAAACCCTGTCGCCCCTGGCCGCCTTCCTGACCCACGCCGCCCTGGAAGCCGGTGACAACCAGGCCAAGGCCGGGCAAGACGCGGTGCAGCTCATGACCGTGCACTCCGCCAAGGGCCTGGAGTTCGATGCCGTCTTTGTGGGTGGCATGGAAGAAGGCTTGTTTCCCCACGAAAACTCGCTCAGCGACCGCCAGGGCCTGGAGGAAGAGCGCCGCCTGATGTACGTGGCCATCACCCGCGCCCGCCAGCGCCTTTACCTCAGCTTCTCGCAAAGCCGCTTGCTGCACGGCCAGACGCGTTACAACCCGCGCAGCCGTTTTTTCGACGAGCTGCCGGAATCGGCGCTGAAGTGGATCACCTCCAAACCCTCGGGCTACGGGTTTGCTCCTAAATCAGGAGCTGGTTACGCCGGTGGATACAGCGCTGGAGGCACTTTTAATAAAGAAAATGCGCCTTTCGCCAGCCCTCCCGTGCCACCGCAAAAAACCGCCCCCAGCCATGGCCTGCGGGTGGGCATGCAGGTGTTCCACACCAAGTTTGGCGAGGGCAAGGTCAATCTGCTGGAAGGCAGCGGCGACGATGCCCGCGCGCAAATCAACTTCCCGCGCCACGGGGTGAAGTGGCTGGCGCTGAGTGTGGCCAAGCTCACGCCCGTGCCCTGATGCGCTTGTCTTCATAGCGTCACACAGGGCGTGCAGTATGGTGGGCACCCCATTCTTGGAGCCCACCATGTCAGACCTGAATGAATTCCACGTCGGCGACTGTGTCGTCTCGCTGTTTGCCAAGCCGCTGATGGACGGCACCTGGTTGGCCCGTGTCGGCATCGCAGTGCACTACGGCATGCCGATCCCCAGCGAGCGCACCTTCAGCTTCGACAACCCATTTGTCTCCGAAGACTCGGCCCTGGCCCACGCCCGTGAGCAGGGTCTGCGCATGGCCCGCGATCCGGTGGCGTTTTTGCAGATGGCGTGATGGGTAGGGCTCCTTCCCTCCCCGGGGAAGGTTGGGACGGTGGCTACTCGCGCCTTAGGCGCGATGCCTGGCGCAGCCGGGCCCGTATCCGCATCCCGGCTCCCCATCTGTATGTGCCGAGGAGTACAGCTTTGGGCGGAAAAGGGCTGGCGTTGTTTGAGGGCTGGCGTTGTTTGAGCCGAAGGCGAGTTTAGCCAGACCCCGCCCAAAGCGAGCACCGCAGGTTCCCGCAGCGCCAGCGGAGGGCGCAGACAGTTGGGGCGCCTTTCTTTTGGTCACTTTTCTTTTGCGCAAAAGAAAAGTGACTGCGCCGCCGGGCGCATATCCCGGCCGGGGATGCCAGTTACGTGACGGCATGGATCAGAGAAGGCCATCGACAGAAGATTGGGATCGACAAGCTCACGGCGCGAACTTGGGGTGTGGACAGTGCCAAGGCCGAGACCACGCGCAAAAGGCGCGAGCGCATGCGCGATACCTTGGTTTCTATCGGCGAGCTCCCAGGGTGGACCGTGGAAATCGACGGACGAGGCGAAAAAGCAATGGCTGATATCCACCGCTCACTTTCCAAGGCGTTGCTGTAAAGGTGGGCACCTCTGAGTCAGCCTCCCAGCAGGCTACCTAAAGGCGGTACGCGTTTCAGGTGCTAGGCATACTTCTGTCAGGCTGGTTTTGTCATTGTCCCCCGGCTGGGCGCGACATACGCAGCGAGAGCTTCCCATTGTCGGCCTCGACCAAATTGATCTGAAAGTCATTAAGGCGGTTGTGCAAGGCTGTTAGGGCATCCCACTCTGCCCTGCTGAAGCTGTGCTCAGCATAGTGACCAATGTCCCTGGCGGTCATTGCCTTGGTAAGTAGGTGGAGGGGCCACTCGGGGTCGATGCCGCACTGGATGAAACGCGGGCCGAGCGCCTTGATTCGCTTACCGACTTTTTCCTGCTTCGTGAACTTCGACAGGTCTACCTGGAAGGAGGAGATGGCGAAGTCCTCGGCTCTGGCGTGCAGAGGCATGAAGTCCTGATCCGACGAAACGATGCACAAAGAGTCCGCTTCGGCGTAGTGGAGCGCGTCCATGACCCTCACGGCGATCCTGGTGTCCACTTCCTTCTCGTCGAAGGTTTTCAACCCGTTCTGGTCGACATAGAAGTTGAAGAAACCCTGCTGTGTCTGAGCGTGGAAGATGGACTGCTCAAGGTTCCTGGCGAAGTCGGCATACGGACGGTAGTTCCTCTCGAACACCCTCTCCCGCGTAACCACACCTGTAGCGATCTTGGCGAGCTGGTCACGCGCAGCCGCGCTGCCCCGCTTCGCTGCTCCGCGCAAGTGCCACTCAATGTCGTCAAACGGCACTGGTGCGTAGAACAGCTCGAACTTCATGGAGATTTCTAGGTACGTGGTTTGCGCTGCAACCTTTAGTTTTTTGCCGAGGTAAGCCTTCCCTTCTTTGTACTCAATCTCGATGGAGCTCAGCAGCTGATGCAGATCGTGCGTTACAGACTGCTGCTCGGCTACCACGCGAGCTGCAACCTCCTTAGCAGTGCGTTCAATCTGCAGCTGAGCAAAGGCTGCGAGCAGGACGCCATCATCGATGGGCACCTGGTGCTCATGGAACCACTCGACTAGTCCGAGGTACATGCCTTGCAGGTCGACAAAGATAAGCAGCTTGTGGGCTTTGATCTTGGACTCAGCAGCGTCCATTGCGAGGCGCGCAGCCCGCATTTTGTCGTGGTAAAGCATCTTGAGCTGCTCTGCGCTCGCTTCGCGCTCGGCCGCGTAGGCTTGAAGGTTGGGCTTGCGTGAAATGCTATCCATGGTTTTTTTCCTAGTGTCGATGTGCATGGTGCCGTGCCGGCAGTCTGGCTGGCTTAGGCGGGGAATGATGCCTGCCGAAGGTGCCCTCATGGCGGGGAAGGAGCTCGGCGCGCCTCTGATCGTGTGGAGGTTGGCAGCGCAGGGCGTTGGGTGACCGAACCCGTTCGGAATTCTGTGTGCGCAAGGCACAGCACCCTACGCGTACCTCAAAGATGATAAAGCAACCGTTGTTCTGTAAATTTGCGCAAAAATGCTGGGGAAGTTGTGGGTTTGGTGGGCTTACGGTTTCATCGTCAGGTAGATTTTGGCGGTCAACTACTCCTCGTCTTGTTCGGCCAGTAGGTAGTGCAGCTCTTCCGGTTGCATGCATTTTTTAATGAAAATAGGTCTCCAGCGCTTATTCCATAGGCGTAAGCAGCTATACAAAAAATAGCGAAAAGATGCATGAAAAAAGCCCGCTGGCACCACACCAGCGGGCTTTTGCATTACAGGCTGCTTCTTACGTCCCGATACGCCCACCGTCGATCTTGGTGATCACGATGGTGGCCGAGCGGGGGCGCTGGCCGGCACCGTATCCCGCGTTGGCGGGCCACTGGCTGGTGTACTTGGCGGGGGTGTTCACGTCGGCCATCTTGGTGCCTTCGCCGGGGTGCTGGATGTTGATGAACAGCGCGCGGCCATCCGGGGTTTCGCACAGGCCGGTGATTTCGCAGTCCTTGGGGCCGACCAGAAAGCGCTTCAGCGTGGCCGGGGTGGGGGCTTTGCCCACATAGGTGTCCACCTTTTTCACGCTGCCGTCGGCACGCGGGAAGCTCAGCGTCTTTTTGCTGCCGTCGCCCACGCGGCCTGGCATACCGGCCAGCAGCATGCAGTTGGTCTTGTCGGTGTAGGCACCGTCGTCGGTCTGGATCCAGCACAGGCCGGTGGCCTCGCTGAAGGCCAGGCCGTCGGGGGCGGACATGTCGTTGTCGTCGGTCAGGCCGGACAGGTTGACCAGGCTCTTGTCGGCATCGGCTTCGGCGGCAAACAGGTAGACGTCCCAGGTAAACGCGGTGGCGGTGGGCGTGGCCTGGGCGGTGCGGATGATATGGCCGTGCACGTTGCCCTTGCTTTCCTTGCCGGCCTTCATGTCGCTGTAGCTGCGTGGGTTGGCGGCATCGGTAGACACCTCGCCGTCTACCGTGCGGTTGGAGTTGTTGGTCAGGCTCATGTAGAACTCGCCGGTGCGCGGGTTGATGCCGCCCCACTCGGGGCGGTCCATCTTGGTGGCTCCGGCAGCGTCGGCGGCCAGGCGGGTGAACACGGCGATGTCGGCAGCGGTCTTGAACTCGAAGTCGGGGTAGGCGGCGATGAACGGGTTGTTCATCGACAACTCCAGCCATTCACCGGTGCCGTCGGCCTTGAACTTGGCGGCAAACAGCGTGCCCTGGTCCAGGTACTTGTCGCCCACGGCCAGGCGGTCGGCGGGGTTGGCATCGGCGGCATCCCACTTGGCGGTGGAGACAAACTTGTACATGTATTCGCCGCGTGCATCGTCGCCCATGTAGGCCACCACGGGCTGGCCGACCACCGGCTTGGAGAAGCTCACGCTCTCGTGGGCAAAGCGGCCCAGGCCGGTGCGCTTGCGCAGGGGCTGCTGGGTGTAGGCATCCATCTCGACCACAAAGCCGAAGGTGTTCATCTCGTTGCGGTAGTCGCCCTGGGCGTTGGCGGCGATGGCGCTGTTGTTCCAGCGCACGTACTGGTCGGCGCTGCCACCGGTTTCCCAGCCGTGGCGGCTGGCAGCACCGGCGGGGCGGCCATAGCGCACCAGACCGGCCACCGACGGGTCCTTCTTGCCGCGCTTGTCGTCGTCTTTGGCATCGCGGGTGAAGTAGCCAAACCAGTTTTCTTCGCCAGACACAAAGGTGCCCCAAGGCGTTTTGCCGGTGCCGCAGTTGTTCAGCGTGCCACGGCAACGGGTGCCGTCGGCGCTGTACTTGGTGACCATGTGGGCGGTGCCCATGGCGGGGCCGCGCAGCACGGCTTCGGTCATGCTGGTGACGCGGCGGTTCAGGGCCGAGCCGGGCTGGTACTTCCAGGCACCGCCTGCGGTGCTGACTTCCACCACCGATAGGCCGTGGATGGCCAGCTCTTTGTCCACCTCGGCCGCAGGGCGGGGCAGGGCCGACTTGCCGCCATTGGCGTGGATGAAGAAGGACGACAGCTTTTCGTCCGTGGTGGCTTCGTGGTTCATGGCCAGCAGGCCGCGGTTCACCGAGTTGGCCGATGGTTTGCCGTTGGCATCCAGGCCAAACCATTCCATGCCGTCGTGGTGGTCGCCCGCGCGCTTGTCCATGTCGGCATCGCTGCCGTCGTTTTTGAACGGTGCGGCACCGCCCAGGATCGGGTCGCCCAGGGCGTAAATGATCTCAACCTTGTAGCCCGCAGGCACGCTCACCGTATCGGCCAGGCTCTTGGGCACGGCGTTGAAGGCCAGCAGGCGCTCGTTGCTGGCACCCATGGACTGCATCGCGCCGTCGGTGGCGCAGCCGGTCAGGGCGGCGGCGCCCAGCAGGGTGGTGGCGGCCGTGCCCGCACCGCTGACCAGCAGGTTGCGGCGGCTCAGACGGGTGTCCAGCACGGCGTCAAAGTGCGGGTTGGCCGAGCGGTTGGAATCTTCTTCGTTGAAAGGGGAGGTCATATGCGTGGGGGTAGTGGGGGAATGTGGGGTAACCCCGCAATCATCCTTGTCCGATATGACAAAACCGTGAAACTTGAATGACACGCTGGGATGCTGGATTTTTATTTCAATAATTCAATTAAACTTGAAATATGAAAGCAATTCCACTCGACGAGACCGCCGCCGTCCGCGCCCTGGCGGCCCTGGCCCAGGCCCAGCGCCTGCGCGCCTTCCGTGCCCTGGTGGTCGCCGGGGCCGACGGCCTGACCCCCGGTGCCATGGCCGAGCAACTCGGCGTGGCCCCCAGCGCGCTGTCGTTCCACCTCAAGGAGCTGGCGCACGCAGGCATGGTCAGCAGCGAGCCGCGTGGCCGCAACCTGGTGTACCGCGCCCAGTTCGACCAGATGAATGCCCTGCTGGGCTACCTGACCGAGCATTGCTGCCAGGGCGCGGCCTGCGAGGTGGTAGCGACAGGCTGCGTGGACTGCTAGTTTCAAATTTATAAAAAATAAGCTGCTTGTGCTTATTGAATGGGCGCAAGCAGCTCTTTATTTTGTAGCAATTCTTTGTTTAATCTAAGGAGATTCCCATGGAAGCCAAACCCATCAACGTCCTGTTTCTGTGCACCCATAACTCTGCCCGCAGCATCCTGGCCGAAGCCATGCTGAACCACATTGCGCGCGGACGCTTCCGCGCTTTTTCCGCTGGCAGCAGCCCGCGTGAGAACCAGCAGCCCAACCCCCTGGCTTTGCAGGTGCTGCAAACCGCCGGGGTCAGCACCGAGGGCCTGCACAGCAAGAACTGGGACCAGTTTGGCGGCTTGAATGCGCCGCATATGGACCTGGTCATCACCGTGTGCGACAACGCCGCCGGTGAAGCCTGCCCCTACTGGCCCGGCCAGCCCGCTACCGCGCATTGGGGCTACCCCGACCCGTCCGAAGTGCCGGGCACCGATGCCCAGCGGCTGGAAGCCTTCCGCCAAACCCTGCACGCCATCCGCCGCCGCCTGGAGCTGCTGGTCAACCTGCCCGCCGCCAGCATAGACAAGCTGATGCTGCAGACCGCCGTGCGCTCGCTGTCCAAATCGTGAGCCGCGCTGTCCACCCCCACAGCCTGCCCCAGCAACTGCTGGCCGAATGCCTGGGCACGGCGGCGCTGCTGTGCGCGGTGATTGGCTCCGGCATCATGGCCGAGCGGCTGGCGGGCGGCAACGTGGCGGTAGCCCTGCTGGCCAACACGCTGGTGACGGTGTGGGCGCTGTATGTGCTGATCGAAACCCTGGGGCCGGTGAGTGGCGCGCACTTTAACCCGCTGGTGACCTTGGTTATGTGGTCAAAAGGGCCGCTAGCGCTTATGGATAGGGCGCAAGCAGCTCTGTTTTTTATAGTATTTCAACTGCTGGGCGCAGTGCTGGGGGCCTGGCTGGCGCACGCCATGTTCGAGCTTCCCATTGTGCAAACCAGTACCAAGCTGCGCACCGGCAACGGCCAGTGGATTGCCGAGGCGGCGGCCACGGCCGGGCTCATCTTTACCATCTTGCGCGCCCCGGCGGGCAAGGCCAGCCTGCTGGTGGCCAGCTACATCGGCGCGGCTTACTGGTGTATGGCCAGCACCAGCTTTGCCAACCCCGCTGCCGTGCTGGGCCGAAGCTTAAGCGACAGTTTTGCGGGCATCGCCCCGGCCAGCGCGCCCGGCTTTGTGTTGTCCCAATGCGCAGGCGCGCTCATCGGCCTGGGCCTGGCCACATCATTTGAAACGAAAGAAAAACCATGACCACCACCATCTTCCACAACCCCGCCTGCGGCACCTCGCGCAACGTGCTGGCGCTGATCCGCAATGCGGGCATCGAGCCCACGGTGATTGAGTACTTGTTGACCCCGCCCAGCCGCGCCCAGTTGCTGGATGTGCTGGCCCAGTTGCATCTGCCCGTGCGCGCCGTGCTGCGCAAAAAGGGCACGCCCTACGAAGAGCTGGGGCTGGACAACCCGGCGCTCAGCGACGACGCGCTGCTAGACGCCATCCTGGCCCACCCCATCCTGCTGGAGCGCCCCATCGTCACCACCCCGCTGGGCAGCAAGCTGTGCCGCCCGTCCGAGGCGGTGCTGGACATCCTGCCCGCGCCGCAATTGGGCGCGTTTGCCAAGGAAGACGGCGAGCAGGTGGTTAACGCCCAGGGGGAACGCCTTGCTAAGTAATATCGATCCGGCGCTGTTCCAGGTGCCCACCCAGGCCGCCCTGCACGCCGCGTCGCCCAGCACCCACCCGCCGCGCATCCTGCTGCTGTATGGCTCGCTGCGCGAACGCTCGTTCAGCCGCCTGCTGAGTGAAGAGGCCGCCCGGCTGCTGACCGCCATGGGCGCGGAAACCCGCACCTTCGACCCGCACGGCCTGCCGTTGGCCGACGGCGCGCCCGAATCGCACCCCAAGGTGCAAGAGCTGCGCGACCTGGTGCTGTGGAGCGAAGGCATGGTGTGGTGCAGCCCCGAGCGCCACGGCGCGATGACCGGCACCATGAAAACCCAGATCGACTGGATTCCGCTCACCCAGGGCGCGGTGCGGCCCACCCAGGGCAAGACGCTGGCGGTGATGCAGGTCAGCGGCGGCTCGCAGTCGTTCAACGCCGTGAACCAGCTGCGCGTGCTGGGCCGCTGGATGCGCATGCTCACCATTCCCAACCAGTCGTCGGTGGCCAAGGCGTTTCTCGAATTTGACGAGGCCGGGCGCATGAAGCCGTCGGCCTACTATGACCGGGTGGTGGATGTCATGGAAGAACTGCTCAAGTTCACCCTGCTGACCCGGGACGCGTCGGCCTACCTGGTCGACCGCTACAGCGAGCGCAAGGAAAGTGCCGAAGCCCTGTCCCAGCGCGTAAACCAAAAATCGATCTAAACCCGAAAGCCCCGCATGTCCACTGCACACCCGGAAGTTGTCATTGTGGGGGGCGGGCAGGCGGCCCTGTCGGTGGCCTACTTTCTGCGCCGTGCCCAGCGCAGCTTTGTGATTCTGGATGCCGAAACCGCGGCGGGCGGTGCCTGGCAACACGCCTGGCCGTCGCTGCAACTGTTTTCACCGGCGGCCTGGAGCTCCATCGCCGGGTGGCCCATGCCGCCGGTGCAGGGGGCCTACCCCACGCGCGCCGAGGTGATCGCCTACCTGCAGCAGTACGAGTCGCGTTACGCCCTGCCGGTGGAGCGCCCGGTCTGGGTGTCAGGCATAGAGCGGGCCGGGCAGGGTTTTGTGGTGCGGGCCGGGGCGCGCGCCTGGGCCTGCCAGGCGGTGGTCAGCGCCACCGGCACCTGGCGTAAGCCGTTCACACCATCCTACCCGGGGCAGGACCTGTTCCAGGGCGTGCAACTGCACTCGGCGCACTACGCCGGCCCGGCGGCCTGGGCGGGCAAGCGGGTGCTGGTGGTGGGCGGCGGCAACTCGGGCGCGCAGATCGTGGCCGAGGTGTCGCAGGTGGCGCACACGCAGTGGGTTACGCCCCAGCCGCCGGTGTTTTTGCCCGATACGGTGGATGGCCGGGTGCTGTTCGAGCGGGCCACCGCGCGCTGGAAGGCGGCCCAGAAGGGACGCACGCTGGAGCAACAAAGCGACGGACTAGGCGGCCTGGGCGGCCTGGGCGACATCGTGGTGATCGCCTCGGTGGCCGAGGCCCGGGCGCGCGGCGTTTTGCAGGCGCGGCGGCCCTTCATCCGCATGACCGCGCACGGCGTGGTCTGGCCCGATGGCACGGCATCCGAGGTGGATGGGGTGCTGTGGTGCACCGGCTTTGCGCCCGCACTGGACCACCTGGACGGCCTGGGGCTGGTGCACGATGGGCGGGTGGCGGTGCAAGGCACCCAGGCGCTGGACCAGCCCGGCCTGTGGCTGGTGGGCTACGGCGAATGGACGGGCATGGCCTCGGCCACGCTGGTGGGCGTGATGCGCAGTGCACGCAGCACGGCGCTGGAAATTGATGCCTATCTCAGCCCCCGCGCAGCGGCCGATAATTTATAAGAAATCGGCCTCTAGCGCTTATTCCATCAGCGCAAGAAGCTATTTATTCAATAGCGTCGGGGGCTTTTTCTTCGACCTCGTCAGCGCTAAAGCTGTCGCGGAAGGTGAAGTAGATGGAGGTCAGGAACATGCAGGTGGTCAGCAGCGTGACCACAAACGCACCCACGCCCACAAAGGCGGGCTGGCCCAGCAGCGCGGCCAGCACCTGCACCACCATACCCACCACCAGCAGCACGCCAAACCAGCTCAGGCCAAACAACACATAGGCCCCCTTGTTGCGCCAGCAGGCCACCAGGCTGAAAAACAGGCTTTTGCCCGGGCTGATGCCGTGCCAGTGCACCAGCGCAGGCGCATGCCAGAAGGCCAGCGACAGCGGCAGGTGCAAGACCATGAAGGCCAGCATGCCCGCCTGCACCTGCAGGGGCTCGTCGCTGGCTTCGTCTGCCGTGCGGTTGCCCAGGAAGACGCGGGCGAATTCGCCGCCATCGGTCAGCGCCGAGATGCCCAGCACGGCCATGAAACCCACGGCGTAGAAGGCACCTAGCACCAGCATCGGTCGGATGCCTTGTTGCCCGGCGCGCAGGGCGCTGAGCAGGATGCTGGGGGTAGGGAACTTGCCCTTGGTGGCCTCTTGGCTGGCGGCCATCATGGCCAGCGCCATGGTGGGCAGGAGCACCATGGCGGCGATGCTGCCCAAAATGGGTACCAGGCTGATGATGCTGAGTGCGGCCATGCACATGAAGAACAGCCCGGTCAGCGCCAGCGGCTGCTTAAAGAAGGTCTGGATGCCCAGCCGCACCCACAGGGTGCCTGTGCGCGCGGGGACGATTTGGAGTTTCATGGGGGTTAAAGATTCACGATAGGGTGACGGGGTGGGCTATGCGTTGGCGCAGCACACGTTCAAAGTGCGTCGGGTCGTGGGCCTGCAGCAGCGCGGCTTCGCGGGGCAGGTGAAAGTCCCACAGGCGTGAAATCCAGAAGCGCAAGGCCCCGGCGCGCAGCAGGGCGGGCAGCAACTGGCGCTCGGCGGCGGCCAGCGGGCGCACGGCCTGGTAGGCGGCCAAAAAGGCATCGTAGCGGGCCGCGTCGTGGGCCCCGGTGGGCAGGTCCACGCACCAGTCGTTCAGGCACACGGCGATGTCGAACAGCCAGGCATCGGTGCCCGCAAAGTAAAAGTCGAAAAAGCCGCTGAGCTGGGGCGCACCGTCCACCGTGTCGAACATCACGTTGTCGCGGAACAGGTCGGCGTGGATGGCCCCCTGGGGCAAGGCGGCGTAGGCGCTGGAGGCGGCGATGTGGTTTTGGTAGGCCAGCTCGCTTTGCAGCAGCTGGGCCTGGGCGGGCTCCAGAAACGGCAGTACCACCGGGGTGGTGTCATTCCACCAGGCCAGGCCGCGCAGATTGGGTTGGTCCATGCCAAAGTCGCGCCCGGCCAGGTGCATGCGCGCTAGCATGTCGCCCACGGCGGCGCAGTGCGGCACGCCCGGGGCCAGCTCGCTTTTGCCGCGCAGCTTGGTCACCACCGAGGCGGGCTTTTTCTTGACGGTGTGCAGGATGTTGCCCGCCTTGTTGCCCATGGGGTCGGGCACCGGGATGCCGCGCTGGGCCAGGTGCTTCATCAAATGCAGGTAGTAGGGCAACTGCTCGAAGCCCAGGCGCTCGAACAGGGTGAGCACGTACTCGCCGCTGTCGGTGGTGGCGAAGTAGTTGGTGTTCTCGATGCCGCCCTGGATGCCGCGCAGCGCGGTGACATCCCCCAAATCCAGCTGGCGCAGCAGCGCTGTGGCCTCTTTCAAAGAGACGTTTGTATAAACCGCCATGCTCAGAAGTTGATCAGTTTCCAGACCCGCGTGCCCACGCTGCCCTGGCCGCCGTCGCGACCGTCGATGGTGCGGTTACGGGCCGCATTGGCAGGCACCACCTCGTACGCGGGC
Source organism: uncultured Albidiferax sp. (assembly GCA_963512605.1). Taxonomy (GTDB): domain Bacteria; phylum Pseudomonadota; class Gammaproteobacteria; order Burkholderiales; family Burkholderiaceae_C; genus Rhodoferax_B. Next base: position 118,953 of record CAUPNG010000006.1, read on the forward strand.
AGGCCGTTGCTGGGCTTGACGGTGATGGTTTGCGTCTCGCCGCCCACGCGCAGCTCGTTGATGCGGGCACCCGCGTCCTGCACTTCAATGTGCTGGATGCGCTGGTCGATCGGTGGTGTGGGGACCGCAGGGGTGGCGGCCCACACTGGGGATAGACCGAGCAGGAAAAGGGGGAGGATGTGGTAGGCGCGCATGGCAGGATTGTAGAGGCCTAACCCTGGGCCATTGGCCGTGTAGGGTCGCTGCACCAGTCGCTCCAGCTCCCGGCATACAGGCCGGTGCGGCCCAGTCCGGCAATTTCCATGGCAATCAGGTTGGGGTTGGCGCTGACACCGCTGCCGCAGTGGTGTACCACGCTGGCCGGGTCGCGCTGGCCCAGCAGGGCGGTGAACTCGGCGCGGAGCTGCGCGGCGGGTTTGAATTTGCCGTCAGGCCCCAGGTTGTGGCTAAACGGGCGGTTGAGTGCACCGGGGATGTGGCCCGCCACCGGGTCCAGTGGCTCCACCTCGCCCTTGAAGCGCGGTGTGGCCCGGGCATCGACGATGGTCTGGCTGGCACGGCCCAACTTGCTTACTACAGTTTCTGTAGCTACCAAGCTAGCCAGGGAGGGCGCAGGCACGAAATGGGTGGCAGGTTTTGCAGGCTCGGCCCCGGCGCTCACCGCACCGCCCGCCGCCTGCCAGGCCTGCAGGCCGCCGTCCAGCACGGCCACCGCCTCCACGCCCACCCAGCGCAGCATCCACCAAAGGCGGCCCGCGTAGTTGACGCCGTTGCGGTCGTACACCACGGCCTGCATGCCGTTGGCAAAGCCTTTGCTCCCCAGCCAGGCGGCAAAGGCTTCTTGCGTGGGCAGCGGGTGGCGGCCACCGGACATCGCCGGGCCGGTTTTGGCGCTCAAGGCGGTGTCCAGGTGTGCGTACACCGCGCCAGGGATGTGGGCGGCCAGGTAGGCTTGCTGGCCTGCGTCGGGCTGGGTGAGGTCGAAGGTGCAGTCGAACACCATGTGGGGCGTGGTCAGCGACTGGAGTTGCTCAACGGAGATGAGGGTGGTGTACATGGAGGAATTTCTTTCAATGTTCTTCGGCCGGGGCATTCGGTGCGGCGCGGGCGCGCAATACCGTGGCGGCAATGCCGCTGGCGGTGATCAGCCCCATCCCGGTCCAGCCCATGGCGGTGATGCGGTCGCCAAACAGCACCAGGCTGTAGATGGCCGCAAACACAATGCCCGAATACTGTAGGCTGGCCACGGTGAGCATGGCACCCTCGGTCTTGGCACCCGAGTAGGCGCGGGTCATGAACAGCTGGCCCAGCGCGGCCAGCAGGCCGATGGGCAGCAACCACAGTGCGGCCATCCAGTCCCAGGCCGACTGCTGGCCCACCAGCAGCATGCCGATGCCGCCTGCGATCGCCGAGCCCAGGGCAAAGTAAAAAACGGTGCGGGCCTCGGGCTCACCGATGCGCGACAAGGCCATCACCTGCATGTAGGCAAAGGCCGCGCCCAGGCCGGAGAGCAGGCCGATCAGCCCGGCAAACATCTCGTTCTGGTCCAGGCTGGGGCGCAGCACCATCACCACGCCCACAAACCCGGCCATCACGGTGAGCACCAGCGGGCCCTGCTGCAGCGCGCCCGCGCCCTGGCCGGGCCGCCAGGCCAGCAGCGCGCCGCCCACCAGAAAGGCGGCAATCCACACGCTGCTCATGTAGTTCAGTGTCATGGCGGTGGCCAGTGGCAGGTGGGCAATGGCGTAGAACCACGCGCCCAGCGAGGCCACGCCAATGGCGCTGCGCCAGGCGTGCATGCCGGGGTAGGCGGTTTTCAGGCCCACGCCCTGGGTGCGGGCCAGCACGGCCAGCAGCGCCATGCCGATCAGCCCGCGGTAAAACACCAGTTCGGCCGAGTTGAAGTGGGCCGAGGCGATCTTCACGCACACCCCCATGCTGGCAAACATAAATGCGGCCAACACCATCCAAAGTGCCTGCATGGGCTGCTTTCTAAAGGTTAAAAAATGAGTTTACTGGCCAGACCCTACGGAGCGTGGTGAACAAGCCTTCCAGAAACACCGCAGAGCTGGCTTTGCCAGGCTGCTGGTGTTGCCCCCTGCAAGGGGGTTGGCGAAAAGCGCTTGCGCTGTAGCCTGGGGGTGAGCGTCAATCACCCATGGCACGCCGGTACCACTCGTGGAAGTGTTGCATACCGTCCTCCATGGGGCTTTGGTAGGGGCCGACCTCGTTGTCGCCGCGCTGCAGCAGGGCCTTGCGGCCCGCGTCCATGCGCAGGGCGATTTCGTCGTCTTCCACACAGGTTTCCATGTAGGCGGCCTGCTGGGCTTCGACAAAGTCGCGCTCGAAACAGGCGATTTCTTCGGGGTAGAAGAACTCCACCATGTTCAGCGTCTTGTTCGGGCCGATCGGGTGCAGGGTGGACACGGTCAGCACGTGCGGATACCACTCGACCATCACGTTCGGGTAGTAGGTGAGCCAGATCGCACCGTGCTTGGGCGGGGTGCCCTGGTTGTAGGCCTTGAGCGCATCCTGCCAGCGTTGGTAGGCCGGGCTGCCCGCTGCACCCAGGCGCTGGGCCAGGCCCACGGTTTGCACCGAATACTGCTCCTTGAACTCCCACTGCAGGTCGTCGCAGGTGACAAAGCCGCCCAGGCCGGGGTGGAAGGGGCCGACGTGGTAGTCCTCCAGATAGACCTCGATAAAGGTCTTCCAGTTGTAGTCGCACACATGCATCTCCACGTGGTCGAGCACGTGGCCGGTGAAGTCGAGGTCGGCCAGCGGGCCCAGGCCGGCCAGGTCGGCTTTTACGTCCCTGGAGCCTTCAAACAGCAAGCCGTTCCACTCCTGCAGCGGGTACTGGTTCAGGTTCAGGCAAGGGTCCTGGGCGAAATGCGGCGCGCCCAGCAAGGTGCCGGTGGGTGCGTGGGCACCGCCGCTGTAGGTCCAGCGGTGCAGTGGGCAGACGATATTGCCGCCCGCGCTGCCCTGCTGGGTGGTGTTCAGCGAACCCCGGCCCTTGAGCATCACTGCCTGGCGGTGGCGGCAGACGTTGGACACCAGCTCCACCCCGCGCGGCGTGCGGGTGAGCACCCGGCCTTCGCCCTCTTGCGGCAGGGCGTAGTAGTCGCCCAGCGCGGGTACGGCCAGTGTGTGGCCGACATAGCGTGGCCCCCGCTGGAAAATAGTGGCGACTTCACGCTGGAACAGCGCGTCATCAAAATAGCTTGAAACTGGTAGTTGGCTTGCGGCCTGCTGCAGTTGAAGACTTAAATCAGACATGGGTTGTCCTGACAAGACTCCCCCTATGAAGGGGCAGGGTAGGCGCGAGAAACTCGCGCGGAAGAGGCTCCGGCAGGGTTGGAAGGGGTTCCAGCCGTTGGCGAAAAGAGGGGGCATTGTAACGGCGGGCACGGTTTTGCGGCCCAAACCCGTTACATCGGTGCCTGCCCGTAAAATCGGCCTCCACTCTATCTACCACCGACCGCACCACCCATGCCCAAGGCCGCCGCCAAAACCGAACCCACCGCAGCCCTGCCTGCCAGCTACGAGGCTGCGCAGGTGGAGCTGGAGCAACTCGTCGGCCAGCTCGAATCGGGCCAGATGCCGTTGGAACAATTGCTGGGCGGTTACCAGCGCGGTGCCCAGTTGTTACAGTTTTGCCGCGACAAGCTCGATGCGGTGGAGCAGCAGATCAAGGTGCTGGACCAGGGCGTTCTCAAACCCTGGGCCCAAGAATGAGCGCGGTGGTTTTTGATTTGCAGGCCTGGAGCACCCAGGCGCTGGCGGTGGTGGAGCAGGCGCTGAGCGACTGGGTGGCCGCCGGTGGCGTGGTCGATGCCGAGCATCCCGCCCCCGCCGCCCTGCGCGAAGGCATGCGTTACGCCGTGCTGGACGGCGGCAAGCGCCTGCGCCCCCTGCTGGTGCTGGCCGCGCGCGAAGCCGTGGCCAGCTTTGACACTGCGGGTGTGGCCGCCGGGCTGGACGATGCCGCTCTGCGCGCCGCCTGCGCCGCCGAGCTGATCCACGCCTATTCCCTGGTGCACGACGACATGCCGTGCATGGACAACGACATCCTGCGCCGGGGCAAGCCCACGGTGCATGTGCAGTTTGGCGAAGCCCAGGCCCTGCTGGCGGGCGATGCCCTGCAGGCGCTGGCCTTTGAAATTCTCACCCCCGAAGCTGCCGAAGCCCCGGCCAGCGTGCAGGCCACGCTGTGCCGCCTGTTGGCCCAGGCTGCGGGCTACCAGGGCATGGCGGGCGGGCAGGCGATCGACCTGGCCAGCATCGGCATGGCCTTGACGGAAGAAGAACTGCGCTGCATGCACCGCCTGAAAACCGGTGCCCTGCTGCAAGGCAGCGTGATGATGGGCGCGGCCTGCAGCGCCCGCCCGCTGCCCCTGGCCACCCGCAACGCCTTGCACACCTATGGCGCAGCCCTGGGCCTGGCGTTCCAGGTGGTGGACGACATCCTGGACGTGACCGCCGACTCGGCCACGCTGGGCAAAACCGCCGGCAAAGATGCCGCCCAGGACAAGCCCACCTACGTCTCCCTGCTGGGGCTGGACCGCTCCCTGGCCTATGCCCAGGAACTGCTGGCCCAGGCCCTGACCGCGCTGGATGCCAGCGATTTGCCTAACACCCAGGCCCTGCGTGCTTTGGCGGATATGGTTGTGAACCGCTCCAGCTAAGACCGCGCCAGCCCCAAGAAAAAAATTATGAACCCTGCGTCTTACCCACTGCTGGAAACCATCAACGACCCGGCCGACCTGCGCCGTTTGCCGCGTGCTGAGCTCAAACCGCTGGCCGACGAGCTGCGTGCCTTCGTGATCGACAGCGTGTCCAAAACCGGCGGCCACCTCAGCTCGAACCTGGGCACGGTGGAATTGACGGTGGCGCTGCACTACGTGTTCAACACCCCCGAAGACCGGCTGGTGTGGGACGTGGGCCACCAGACCTACCCGCACAAGATCCTCACCGGGCGGCGTGACCGCATGGCCAGCCTGCGCCAGTTGGGCGGCCTGTCGGGCTTTCCGACGCGGGCCGAGAGCAAATTTGACGCGTTCGGTACGGCGCATTCCAGCACCTCGATCTCGGCCGCCCTGGGCATGGCCATGGCGGCCAAGCAAAAGGGCGACAAGCGGCACAGCGTGGCCATCATTGGCGACGGTGCCATGAGCGCAGGCATGGCCTTTGAAGCACTGAACAACGCCGGTGTGTGCGATTGCAACCTGCTGGTCATCCTGAACGACAACGACATGAGCATCAGTCCGCCCGTGGGCGCCCTGAACCGCTATCTGGCCCAGTTGATGAGCGGCCAGTTCTATGCCGCCGCCAAGAACGTCGGCAAGCAGGTGCTCAAGGGCGCGCCGCCGCTGTTCGAGCTGGCCCGCCGCCTGGAGCAGCACGCCAAGGGCATGGTGGTGCCCGCCACGCTGTTCGAGCAGTTTGGCTTCAACTACATCGGCCCCATCGACGGCCACGACCTCGAATCGCTGATCCCCACGCTGGAAAACATCAAGCACCTCAGCGGCCCCCAGTTCTTGCATGTGGTCACCAAAAAAGGCCAGGGCTACCAATTGGCCGAGGCCGACCCGGTGGCCTACCACGGCCCTGGCAAGTTCGACCCTGCCGTGGGCCTGCAAAAAGCCGCTGCACCGGGCAAAGCCACCTTCACCCAGGTGTTTGGCACCTGGCTGTGCGACATGGCTGCGCAAGACAACCGCCTGGTCGGCATCACGCCCGCCATGCGCGAAGGCTCGGGCCTGGTGGAGTTTGAAAAGCGCTTTCCCCAGCGTTATTACGACGTGGGCATTGCCGAGCAGCACGCGGTGACCTTTGCCGCAGGCATGGCCTGCGAAGGCCTGAAGCCGGTGGTGGCGATTTACTCCACCTTTTTGCAGCGCGCCTACGACCAATTGATCCACGACGTGGCTTTGCAAAATCTGCCCGTCGTGTTTGCCCTGGACCGCGCCGGGCTGGTGGGGGCCGACGGTGCCACCCACGCCGGTGCGTATGACATCCCCTTCCTGCGCTGCATCCCCAACATGGGTGTGGCCTGCCCGGCCGACGAGAACGAATGCCGCCGCCTGCTGAGCAGCGCCTTTGCGCAAGACAACCCGGTGGCCGTGCGTTACCCGCGCGGGGCCGGAGCCGGTGTGGCGATGGAGCCGGGCCTGCAGCCGCTGCCCTACGGCAAGGGTGAAATCCGCCGCAGCTCCAGCCAGGATTCGGGCATCGCCATTCTGGCCTTCGGCACCCTGCTGTACCCCGCGCTGGCCGTGGCCACCAAGCTGGATGCCACCGTGGCCAATATGCGCTGGGCCAAGCCGCTGGATGTGGAGCTGCTGCTGAAGATCGCCGCCACGCATTCCGCCCTGGTCACGGTAGAAGACGGTGCCGCCCTGGGCGGTGCGGGCAGTGCAGTGCAGGAAGCCTTGCAGGCTGCGGGTATCACCCTGCCGGTACTGACGCTGGGCCTGTCCGATGTGTTTATCGAACACGGCGACCCGGCTGTGCTGATGGCCCAGCAAGGGCTGGACGCGGCGGGTATCGAAAAATCTATAGAAAAACGCTATCCAGCGCTGGTACATCAAGCGCAAGCAGCTCTTAAATTAGTAGCGTAAGGCAGTTGCAGGGCCACTATTTTTAGCCTGCTTTAACCCCATCACCGCACCGGCAACGTTTCAGTCAGCTCCAACACTTATTTCTGGAGCTGACCAATGAAACTCAAATTGCTGGGTCTTTCCGTCCTGCTGGCCTGCGCTAGCCTGCACGTGCAAGCAGTAGGCCGTCTCGCCGACATCACCATCGTGGACCGTGACTCCGGTGCCAGTCTGCCGGTGTATCAGCACCGCGGCGAATACTGGGTGGCGGGCCGACCCGGCGCGCGTTACGCCGTGTCGGTGCGTAACCGGCTGGCGGGGCGCGTGCTGGCCGTGGCATCGGTCGATGGCGTGAACGTCCTCAGCGGCGAAACCGCCTCCTGGGAGCAGACCGGCTATGTTTTTTCGGCACGCCAAAACTACCAAATCACCGGCTGGCGCAAGAGCGACCAGGAAGTGGCGGCCTTTGAGTTTGCCGATGCCCGCGACTCCTATGCCGGGCGCACCGGTCGGCCGGGCCAGGCCGGTGTCATCGGCGTGGCGCTGTTCCGTGAACAGGTGCCCGAGCAGGTCGCTGTTCCCCAGACGCGCCGCAACGCCGAATCCAAAGAAGAAAACGCGGACAGCACCGCCGTAGGAGCCGCTGAAAAACGCGCAGCTGCCCCCGCCGCCGCCGCCAAACTGGGCACGGCCCATGGTGCGCGCGAAAGCTCGGTGGTGTCGCACACCGAGTTCGAGCGCCAGCAAGCGCGGCCGGACGAAATCGTGCGTATCCGTTATGACAGCCGCGAAAACCTGCTGGCCAGCGGTGTGATTCCCCAGCCGCTGGCACGCGCGCCGGTGCCCAATCCATTGCCCAATCCATTCCCGGGCTCGGTCGACACGGCGTATGCGCCCGACCCGCCTGCACGCCGCTAGATCGAGGTGCACTGCATCGGATAATCCACCGCATGCCCGGCGCGTCCCCCCTGACCCCACCCGCAGAAGAGTCCGATGAAGCGCTCATGCTGCGTTATGCGGCGGGCGATATCGCCGCCTTCGACGTGCTGTACGCCCGCCACGCGTTGGGCGCGTGGCGCTATTTGCTGCGCAGCGTCAGGGTGGCGGCCCTGGCCGATGACTTGCTGCAGGACGTGTGGTTCTCCGTGGCGCGCCAGGGCGGTGCCATGCAGGACACGCCCGGCACCGCTTACCAGCCCAGTGCGCGTTTCAGGACATGGTTGTTCACCATCGCGCACCACCGGCTGGTAGACCATTTCCGCAGCGTCAAAAACCATGTCCGGTTGGACGATGAAGGCAGCGATGGCCACGACCGGCCGGCCGATACCCTGGCGGCGGACTCGGGTTTCGGCCCGGTGCGGCAGCTGCAGTCGCGCCAGCAAGCCGCCGCCCTGATCGAAGCGGTTGAACAATTGCCTGGCGAACAACGGGAAGCTTTTTTGCTCCAGGCCGAAGGTGGGTTACGTGTGGAAGAAATTGCCAGTGCGACCGGCGTGAGTTTCGAGACCGCCAAGAGCCGCCTGCGTTACGCCCGCAACAGCCTGCGCCAGCAGCTACAGGAGTTCGCATGACCGAGATCCGCCCACCCCAAGAGCCCAGGCCGGAGCCCGAGCGCCCCGTCGATGAATTGCTGCTGCGTTACCGCCAAGCCAGTGACGCCGACCCCCGCCGACCCGCCAGCCAGGTAGGCGAGGCCGTGCGTGCCCATGCCCAATCGGTGCTGGCGGCCCGACAGACGGTTTCGGCCGTGCCCGCTGCGCCTGCGGCCAACCAGCCGCGCTGGAAACTGTCGTTGCTGGCCAGCGTGGTGCTGGCCGGTCTGACCAGCTTGCTGGTGCTCCAGTTCGACCGCGGACCCGCAGACGAACGGGAACGGGTGTTGGGCGACGCTGCGCCATCCGCCAAAGCGGCCACCGATGCCATCGACGCTACGGATGCCAACCAGCAGGAGAAAGCTGCACCTGCAGCGCCTGCCATGCCTGTGCCAGCCCGTCCCGAGCTGGCGCAAGCGACGCCCAAAGCTGCGGCCGCAAAACGGACGGAAAACCATGCGCGGACACAGTCCAAGGACGAGCGGGTGGCCTTTGAGAATATCCAACCACCAGCACCGTCCAGCCCGGCGCAAGAGATGGACGCGCCTGCAACGCCTTTGCGCGCAGCACCCACGCCGGCCACAGCAGAGATGCGCCGTGCCGACGAGGAGGGGGGCAGCGCATCGGGCCGTACCCGCGCCACCGCAACCCCGCCCTTGGCCAGTGCTTTACAGGAGGCCGCGCGCAAGGGCCATACATCGCAGCTGAACGACCTGCTGGCGCGTGGCGCACCCCTCGACGCAGCGGACACCGAAGGCCGCACGCCGCTGATGCTGGCCACGATCCACAACCACCCGGAAATGGTGCAGCGCCTGCTGGCCGCTGGTGCCAATGTGACGCTGGTCGACCGCAGCGGCTCGACCGCCCTGGCGCATGCGCGGCGGCTGGGGCATGGGCGTATTGCGGAACTGATCGAAGAAGCGTCTTGAGCTTGCCGTCCTGCACGGCTTCGGCGGTTCGGCGGTAAACCGACACCAGTAGCCGATGCCTAACTACTGGGCGATGCAGATGCGGCCTTTTGCCTGGACCGCCAGGGGGGCTTTGAATGGCATAGGGCTCCTAAAACGGCGCGTCACCTTCGATGGTGGTGCGGTAGAGCTTGCGGCGCAGGTGGTCGGGCGTGCCCGCAGCCAGGTGGGTGACGGAGCGGTTGTCCCAGAACACCATGTCGTGCGGCTGCCACACGTGGCGGTAGACCAGCTCGGCGCGCGAGGTGTGGGCAAACAGCTCGTCCAGCAGAGCGCGGCTTTCGTCTTCAGGAATGCCGACGATGCGGGTGGTGAAGTGCTCGCTGACAAACAGCGCCTTGCGGCCGTTCTCGGGGTGGGTGCGCACGACGGGATGTACGGCAGGCAACACCTCGTCGAGCTGGGCCTGCGTCAGCTGGGGCCGCCAGGGGTTGCGGGCGCGCAGCTCGTCGTATTTGGCCAGGTAGGAATGCTCAGCGCGCAGGCCGGAGACGGCGGTTTGCAGGGCGGCGGGCAGGGTGTCCCAGGCGCGGTGCTGGTTGGCAAACAAGGTGTCGCCGCCTTCGCTGGGCAGCTCCTGCGCATGCAGCAGCGAGCCCAGGCTGGGTTTTTCCTTGTACGACAGATCGGAGTGCCAGTAGGCACCGGCATCGCCCAGGCCGATGGGTTCGCCGTTTTCCTTGATGTTGGAAACAATCAATATCTCGGGGTGGTGCTGCAGCTGAAAGCTCTTCAACACATGGATCTGCAGCGGGCCGAAGCGGGCGCTAAAATCCACCTGCTGCCGGGGCGTGATGCGCTGGTCGCGGAACACCAGCACGTGGTGCGCCAGGTGGGCGCGGTGGATGCGCGCAAAGTCGTCTGCGGCCAGCGGCCGCGACAGGTCCAAGCCCCGCACTTCAGCACCCAGCGGGGCATCGAAGGGGCGTATTTCCAGTGCCTGCACCGCTCGGGGTGCCTCTATATCCATCAAAGTTGCCATCGTTTCACTTTCTTGGGAAGTCGGCGAATGTAGTGGGGGTGGGGCATAAAGGGAACGATGGATTCGGAGTTTGTTAACTACGAACAAATATGAAGCAGCAACGTGGTGCCGGAAATACGCCGTATGGTTTAGAAGAAAAAGCCGTTTTATGCAGAAGGCATAAGCGCAACAAGCTACTAAAAAAGTAGCAACAGACTGGCTTGTGCGCAGGGGAAAACCCGCACGAATTCGGCAATTGCGACTTCATACAATCGGCCCTGACTTGCAGTCTCCGCCGTTCTTTCCGAATGGTGGATTTCAATCTATTACGGGAGTTATTTCAAATGGACCGTCGTTCCCTTATCAAACACTCGGGCATCGCGGGTGTGCTCGCCGCGGGCATGGCACCTGCAGTGCACGCCCAGGCCGCGATCCGCTGGCGTTTGGCCTCCAGCTTCCCCAAGCCGCTGGACACGATCTACGGCGCAGCCGAAGTGTTTGCCAATGCGGTGAAAGCCATGTCGGGCGGCAAGTTTGAAATCTCGGTCCATGCCGGTGGCGAGCTGATGCCCCCCTTCGGCGTGGTCGACGGCGTGCAGCAAGGCTCGGTCGAGATGTGCCACACCGTGCCGTACTACTTTTATGGCAAGAACCCCGCGTTCGCCATCGGTGCCGCCATTCCGTTTGGCATGAACGCGCGCCAGATGAACGCCTGGATGCTGCACGGCAATGGCCGCAAGCTGATGAACGAGTTCTACGGCAACTACGGCATGGTCAGCTACGCAGGTGGCAACACCGGTACGCAGATGGGCGGCTGGTTCCGCAAGGAAGTCAAGACCGTGGCCGATCTGAAGGGTCTGAAGATGCGCCTGGGCGGTGGTCTGGTGGGCGAGGTGATGGCCAAGATGGGCGTGGTGCCGCAGAGCATTCCCGGTGGCGAAATCTACCAGGCGCTGGAGAAAGGCACGATCGATGCCGCCGAATGGGTGGGCCCCTACGACGACCAGAAGCTCGGTTTTGCCAAGGTGGCACCGCACTACTACTACCCTGGCTGGTGGGAGGGCGGCCCCGAGGTGGATTTCTTCATCAACCGCAAGGCCATGGATGCCTTGTCGCCCGAGAACAAGGCGATTGTGGAAGCCGCCACCACCGTGGCTGCGGTGGACATGCTGGCCAAGTACGATGCCCGCAACCCCACGGCGCTGAAGCAACTGATCGGTGCCAAGGTCAAGCTGTTGCCGTTTTCCAAGGAAATCCTGGACGCATCCTTCAAGGCGGCGCAGGCGGTGTACGCCGAAAACGATGCCAAGAGCCCCGAGTGGAAGAAGATCTTCGCCGACTTCCGCACCTTCCAGCGCGACCAGGTGGCCTGGTTCCGCGTGGCCGAAGGCCGGTTTGACAGCTACATGCAAAGCGTCAAGCTGTAAGCCACGCCACCCACAAAAAACCGCGCCTTGGCGCGGTTTTTTCGTTTAGAGATTGCGAAAAGCCTTCAGCTCTTTGACGATGCGCTCGAATTCGGCCACCAGCGCGGGCGTTGCGCCGTAGAACACGGTGAACTTGCCCATCAGTGTGCGCACGTACAGGCGGGGCGCGATCAACCAGTCCAGGCCGGGGATGCGGATCAGCTTGGCGTAGGCCAGGTCGTCAAACGGCATCTGCTTGTCCCAGATCCAGGCCTGGTGCAGGCCCTCGGTGCTGACGCGGGTGCGGCTGCGCAGAATGTGCCACCAGGTCCAGGCCATCATGGCCAGCCCGGCGGCAAACCACACCACGCCGGTGGTGCGGCTGCTGGCCAGCACGCCGCTGGTCAGCAACTGCGCCAGCCAGACGGCGCAACTGCCGACGATGGCCGTGCCCAGCAGCTTGAACAGCAGCGAGTACGCCGCGCCTTCCACCGGGCCGCCGCCGCCTGGTACAAAGCGAAAAGGAGCGGGGCCCACGATCAGGGCTTCGCCGCTTCGGGCGCGGGTGCGTCCGTCGGTGCATCGGCCGGTGCGTCCGTCGGTGCATCGCCAAACGGGTTCTCGCCGCTGGCCTCGCCAGACGGTTGCATGTCGTTGTCGGGCACATCGATCTGGATGGTGGAGGTATCCACCACCACCTCTTTGGGCAGGAACATGGTGACGGTCTGCGGCACAAAGATCACGATGGCCACCAACAGCACCTGCATCACCACCCACGGGATGGCGCCCATGTAGATGTCGCTGGACAGAATGGGCTTTTCAATCCGCTTTTCCTTGAACAGCGTGTCGGCAATGCCGCGCAGGTAAAACAGCGCAAAGCCGAATGGCGGGTGCATGAAGCTGGTTTGCATGTTCACGCACAGCAGCACGCCAAACCACACCAAGTCGATGCCCAGCGTGGCCGCCACCGGCCCCAGCATGGGCAAGATGATGAAGGCGATCTCGAAGAAGTCCAGGAAGAAGGCCAGGAAGAAGATAAACAGGTTGACCACGATCAGAAAGCCGATCTGGCCGCCGGGCAGGCCGGTCAGCAGGTGCTCGACCCACTTGGCACCGTCCACGCCCTGGAACACCATGGAGAACACCCGCGCGCCAATCAAAATGAACACCACCATGGCGGTGAGTCGCATGGTGCCCACCATGGCCTCCCAGACCAGGGCCATGGTCAGCCGCTTGTGGATGCCCGCCAGAATCAGCGCGCCCACCACACCCATGGCACCGGCCTCGGTAGGGGTGGCAATGGCGGTGTCGATGCCCGGCAGGCCGCCCATCGAACCCAGCACCGCAAAGATCAGAATCGCCGACGGAATGATGCCGCGCAGGCACTTCGCCCACAGCTTGGTACCGCTGAGCGTACGGGCCGTTTTGGGAATGCCGGGCACATGGTGCGGCTTGAAAACCCCCAGCATGAAGGTGTAGGCGGCAAAAATCAGCACCTGCAGGATCGACGGGCCCCAGGCCCCCCGGTACATGTCGCCCACCGAGCGGCCCAGCTGGTCGGCCATCACGATCAGCACCAGCGAGGGCGGTACCAGCTGGGTGATGGTTCCCGAGGCCGCCAATACGCCGGTGGCGTAGCGCATGTTGTAGCCGTAGCGGATCATCACCGGCAGCGAAATCATGGCCATGGCAATCACCTGGCCCGCCACCGTGCCGGTAATCGCGCCCAGGATGAAGCCGACGATGATCACCGAATAGCCCAGGCCGCCCTTGACGGTGCCAAACAACTGGCCCATCGAATCCAGCATGTCTTCGGCCAGGCCGCATTTCTCCAGGATTGCGCCCATGAAGGTGAAGAACGGAATTGCCAGCAGCAAATCGTTTGACAAAATGCCAAAGATGTTGATCGGCAGGTTCTCCATGAACACCGCCGGAAACCAGCCCATGTGGATCGCAAACAGGCCCGAAGCCATGCCCAGCGCCGACAGCGAGAAGGCCACCGGAAAGCCGATCAGCATGATCAGCACCAGCCCGCCGAACATCATCGGCGCAAAATTTTCCATCAGCATGTTGTATCCCGAAAAGCGTTAAATCGTGGCGGCTGGAGCGTGTTCATTGCACGGGCTTCTCGTAGTGCATGTCCATCTGGAACTTACCTTGCAGGTAGGCGATGCGCTTGATGACTTCGGCCAGGCCTTGCAGGAACATCAGCGCAAAGCCCAGGGGCAGCAGCATCATGGCGGGCCAGCGGATCAGGCCACCGGCGTTGTTTGACATCTCGCCCGAGCGGAACATGCCGATGAACAGCGGCCAGCTCAGCCAGGCAATGGTGGCCATGACCGGCAGCAAAAACACCAGCAGGCCGAACAGGTCCACATACACCGGGCCATTGCCCTTGAGGCGGCCATAAAAAATGTCCACCCGCACATGTTCGTTGAGCTTGAGCACGAGGGGCGCGCCCAACATCACCGTGGTGGCAAACATGTACCACTGGATTTCGAGCCAGCCGTTGGAGCTGATGTCCAGGCCATAGCGCACAAAGGCATTGCCCGCCGAGATCAGGGCGGCGGCCAGCACGGCCCAGGCGGCGATGCGGCCCAATTGCTGGCTGATCCAATCCATGCCGAGAGCGAGTTTGAGGAGTACGGACAAGGGTGTCTCCGGTAGTGCCAGGATGGACGCAAGACCCTGGTCGGGGCGTTGAAAGCGCCCGATGATACCTTTGCACACCTGTGTTCAGCGGCATGGCAGGCTAGTGATTACGCGTACGGCTACGCTGCAATCCCCACGTTTGGCGGGCGGTTTTAGGGGCCATGGTTTGCGATCGAGCGGTTTTAGGGTACGGTACGGCGCGCAAACCTGGGTCTTACCCACCTACATGTTGTGTGTGCCCCGTGCGCGCTGCGCAGGCCCGGTCCTACATCCGGGCGGCACCTCATCGGTGGAGCAAAGGGGCCGTAACGCGGCATCCTGTTGCATTCCCACCGCCCATGGGCGGCTCTCCCACCCCGGCGGAGAAACCCCTCAATCCCATTGCATCCAAGGAGACAAGGCATGGATTTCAAACAATCAAAAGCACTCACATTCGGCATGGAGCTGGAACTGCAACTGGTGGACGAAGATACCGGCCAGCTCTCGCCCTGCAGCGCAGAACTCTGGACCGAGCTGGAGGTGTTACCCGAGCACGAGCGCTTTTCGCTGGAAGCCACCCGCTCCACCATGGAAGTCACCAGCTCCATCCACGAAGATGCCGATGCGCTGGAGGCCGAAACCCGCGAGAACGTGCTGACCCTGAAAAAAATCGCCCGCCGCCAGGGGGCCGATGTGCGCGGCGGCGGCACCCACATCCTGCAGTTCTGGAACGAGCGCGAATTCACCGAAACCGACCGTGCCGCCGAGCTACAGGCCAAATACGGCTTCTTGCCCAAGCGCTTTTCCACCTACGGCATGCACGTCCACATCGGCGTGCCCGGCAAGGAAGAAGCCATCCAGCTGGGCAATGTGCTGCAAAGCCTGGGGCCGCTGTTTATCGCCCTGTCGGCTGCGTCGCCGTTCCAGCAGGGGGTGGACACCGGCTTCTGCGCAGCGCGGCCCCTGGAGCCCCTGGTGTACCCCTACGGCGGCCCCATGCCGCGCACCACCAGCTGGGCCGAATTTGAAGCCCTCGCCCAGGAGGTGTTCGACCTGGGCCTGGCCAAAAGCCTGAAAGACATTTACTGGGACGTGCGGCCCAAGCCCGAATTCGGCACTGTCGAAGTGCGGGTGTTCGATACGCCCCTGAGCGTTCGCAAGGCCGTGGCCCTGGCCGCGTTCACCCGGGCCTGCGCGGCCCTGGCCCTGCGCGGCCAACTGGGCTACGCCCCGGTGGCGATTCCTTTCAACACCGAGCGCGTGAGCCGTTTCATGGCCTGCCGCGACGGCATGCAGGCCCGGCTGTTCAACCCGGCGGTAGGCGAATGGATGCCGGCCCGGCAGTGGCTGGCGATGCTGGTCGCGCTTATCGAGCAGCACCCGACCTGCGATGCCGACATGCGCAAGATCCGCCATCTGCACCAAATGGCTGAAACCGAGCAAGACTGCGACACCATGCGCGAAACCTGGGGCAACATCCTCAGCGGTTCGCCCAACATGGCGCACTGGGAGCCCGGCCCGCTGGAGTACGCGGTGAATTCGCGCGAACACTGCGCGCGTTTGCTGGCCTAGCTACCGTACCCAGTGGGGTTGGGATTCGCCACATCCCAGGCAATAATGGCCCATGTCTACCCGCACACCGCATGTGCTGCCCCAGCACCTGGATTCGCCCACCATGCGCCAGGCGGGGCGCGACCTGCTGTCACTGGCGCTGATGGACGCGCGCAACCACACCCTGCACCTGCTCGACCAGTTTGAGTCGGCTCCCGCCATCGATGCCAGCAGCCTGCAGCCGCGCTGGCTGGCGGGCCACATTGGCTGGATGGCCGAGGCCTGGCTGGGCCGCAACACCCAGCGCGGGCGCGGCACGGCCTGCCCGTTCCAGCCCACCCGGCTGGCCTCCATCGAGCCCGAGGCCGACCGCTGGTGGAACCCCGAGCAGATGGACCGCCGCGCGCCCCCGGCCTTGCCTGGTCTGGCCACCACCAAAAACTTTTTGCTCAACACCCTGGAGAGCACGCTGGAGCTACTGGAGAAAACCGCCGAGAGCGACGACGCGCTGTATTTCTACCGCCTGGCCCTGTTCCACGAGGACCTGCGCAGCGAACAACTCATTACTTTGGCCCAGGTGCACGGCGTGCCGCTGCAGGTGCCCTCGCCGGGCAGCCCGCAGCCGCGCGACCCGCTGGCCCTGCCCGCCATGGAGTGGACCCTGGGCTCGCCCCCCGGAGGCTTTGTGTTTGACAACGAAAAATGGGCCCACCCGGTAGCCGTACCGGCTTTTGAGATCGATGCGCAGCCCGTCACTTGGGCCCAGTTCGTCGAGTTTGTAATAGACGGCGGCTACGACAACGCCGCCTGGTGGTTGCCCGAAGGCTGGGCCTGGCTGCAGGCCCTGGCCGAGGGGGAGGGGCGGCGCGGCCCGCGCTATGTGGACCAGATCGGCGTGGCCAGTGGCGCGGTGCTGCAAACCCGCTTTGGCCAGCGCCTGCGCGTGGCCGGTACCCAGCCCGCCATGCACGTGAGCTGGTGGGAGGCCGATGCCTGGTGCCGCTGGGCCGGGCGGCGGCTGCCCAGCGAGGTGGAATGGGAGCGCGCCGCCATGGGGGCCGCAGGCCAGGGCTTTCGCTGGGGCGACGTGCACGAGTGGACGGCCAACACCTTCCGCCCCTGGCCCGGCTTCAGTGCCGATCCGTGGATGGCCTATTCCGTGCCGTGGTTCGGCCAGGCCAAGGTGCTGCGCGGCGCGGCATTTGCCACCCGCGCCCGCATGAAACACCCCAGGTTCCGTGGCTTTGCCTTGCCCGGCGATGACGTGCGCTTCGTGGGCTTTCGTTCGTGTGCACTGTGATGCTACATAAAAAGTAGCTTGTCACGCTTATGGAATAAGCGCTGAAAGCACTTTTTACTTAAATTTTCAGAGAAGGCCTTGTGGGCAGTTGTGGCCGCAGTTTGGATTAGGATGGACCCATCCTCTTGCCTGGAACGCCCTCCGCCATGACCGAACCCCGCCTCTGCTATGTTCCCTGCCCCGGTGCCGCCGCCAACACCCATAGCCCCGACCAGACCGGCCACCGCATGGCCTATTGGCAGTGGGGCGACCCGGCGAACCCGCACGTGGTGGTCTGCGTGCACGGCCTGACCCGCCAGGGCCGTGACTTCGACGTGCTGGCCCGGTCGCTGAGCCGCTTTGCCCGCGTCATCTGCCCCGACGTGGTGGGCCGGGGCCAGAGCGACTGGCTGCAAAACCCCCAGGCCTACCAGTTGTCCACCTACGCCGTGGACATGCTGGCCCTGCTGGCCCAGGTGCACGCGGAATCCCCCATCACCACGCTGGACTGGCTGGGCACCAGCATGGGCGGGCTGATCGGCATGGTGCTGCTGGGTGCGCCCGACCTGCCGCTGCCCGTGCCGGTGCGCCGCCTGGTGTTGAACGACATTGGCCCCACCTTGGACCTGGTCGCCCTGCAGCGTATCGCCAGCTACCTGGGTAAGACCGGTCGCTTCGATACGCTGCAGCAGGCCGCCGACGCGATGTGGTCCATTTCCAGCAGCTTTGGCCCGCACACACCCGCCCAGTGGCTGGCGCTCTGCGCGCACATGGTGCGCCCGCTGGTGGCCGGTGAGCCTGCGCTGACCCTGCATTACGACCCGGCGCTGGCGCTGGCCTTTGGCAGTTTCACCGCCGAGTCTGCTGCCGCAGGCGAGGCCGGGCTGTGGTCGCTGTACGAGCAGATCCGGGCCCAGACCTTGCTGCTGCGCGGGGCCGAGTCCGATTTGCTGTCGGCCGCCACCGCCCAGGCCATGGCCCAGCGCGGCCCGAAAGCCCGGCTGGTGGAATTTGCGGGCGTAGGCCATGCGCCGACCTTCGTGGCGGACGACCAGGTGGCCGTGGTGGTCGATTTTTTACAGACAGGACTTACGCAAGTTCTCCCTGTAAGCCCGAAGGGCGATACAGGGGCGCTGCGTAATTCCTAATAGATCTGAGAAAGTCCGCTGGATGAAAAGTTTGCAGACCGCGCACCCCGTCGCGGCAACGCTGGAGGAACGTGTCCCCGACCTGGTGGCCGCCACCGCCCAGACCCTGCCCGAGCAGGTCAACGCGCTGGCCCGTGCGCGTAATTTCGCCGAACCGCTGATCGCCAACGAAGTGCTGGACACCGGCGAAAACACCCTGGCCCACGCCGATGCGGTGGCCGCCATCTTGCGCGCCGTGGGCGGCTCCGAGGCCATGCAGGCTGCCAGCTACCTGGTCCACGCCTGCGTGCACCTGAACAAGCCGCAGGAGGTGATTGCCAAGGCCTTTGGTGCCAATTTCGCCGCCCTGGCGGTGGAGACCACCCAATTGATGCGGGTGCAGCGCCTGTCGCGCGGGGCTGAAACCTCGGCCCACCTGGTGGACGACCCCGCGGTGCAGACCGAAAACGTGCGCAAGATGCTGCTGGCTTTCTCGCGCGATCTGCGGGTGGTGATGCTGCGCCTGGCCTCGCGCCTGCAAACCCTGCGCTATTGCGCCGCCAGCAAGACCCCGGTGTCGCCCGGCCTGGCGCGCGAATCGCTGCAGGTATTTGCTCCGCTGGCCAACCGCCTGGGCATCTGGCAGATCAAGTGGGAGATGGAAGACCTGTCGTTTCGCTTCACCGAACCCGACACCTACAAACAGGTGGCCCGCCTGCTGGACGAAAAGCGGGTCGAGCGCGAAGCCAATATGGAGCATCTGCGCGCCAGCCTGGAGGCCGAGCTGGCCAGCCAGGGCATCAAGGCCACTGTGCAGGGACGGCCAAAGCACATCTACAGCATCGTCAAAAAGATGCGCGGCAAGTCGCTGGGCTTTGACCAACTGTTCGACATCCGCGCCCTGCGTGTGATCGTGCCCAGCGTGCCCGACTGCTACGCCGCTTTGGGCTGGGTGCATTCGCGCTTTGTCCCCATGGCCGAAGAATTCGACGACTACATCGCCAAGCCCAAAGGCAACGGCTACCAATCGTTGCACACCGTGGTGCAGCAAATGGTAGACGGCGTGGCCTGCCTGCCGATCGAAATCCAGATCCGTACCCAGGCCATGCACGACCATGCCGAGCACGGCGTGGCCGCCCACTGGGCCTACAAAGAGGCGGGCACCAAGGGGTACGCGGGGGTGTCGGCCAGCGGCGAGTACGACGCGAAGATCGCCGTGCTGCGCCAGTTACTGGCCTGGGAGCGCGACCTGTCCGGGGCCGCCCCGCAAAGTGCCGACGTGCTCAGCGACCGCATCTACGTGCTGACCCCCGATGCCGCCGTGGTCGAACTGCCCGCCGGAGCCACCGCCGTGGACTTCGCCTACAGCGTGCACACCAACCTGGGCCACCGCTGCCGGGGGGCCAAGGTAGACGGCGTGCAGGTGCCGCTGAACACCCCGCTGCAAAACGGACAGACGGTGGAGATCACCGCCGCCAAAGAGGGTGGGCCATCGCGCGACTGGCTCAACACCGAACTGGGCTACCTGGTCAGCCACCGCGCCCGGGCCAAGGCCCGCGCCTGGTTCAACGCCGCCGCTATGCACACCACGGTGGCGCGGGGCCGCGAGGCGGTGGAAAAACTGCTGCAGCGCGAAGGTAAAACCGCCATCAAACTTGACGACCTGGCCGCCCGGCTGGGCTTTAAATCGGCCGACGACTTGTTCGAGGTGGTGGGCAAGGACGAGTTCTCGCTGCGCACCATCGAAAATCTGCTGCGCCCGCCCGAGCCGGTGCTGGCTCCGGACGACTACCTGCTGCTCAAAAAAGCCCGCGGGCCCGAGAGTTCGCCCAAGGGCGGTGTGCTGGTGGTGGGCGTGGAGTCGCTGATGACGCAGCTGGCCAAGTGCTGCAAGCCCGCACCGCCGGATGCGATTTTGGGCTTCATCACGCGCGGCAAGGGGGTCAGCATCCACCGCGCCGATTGCAGCAATTTCCGCGAGATGTCGGTGCGCAACGGCGAGCGCGTGATCGAGGTGGAGTGGGGCAGCGGCAAAAAAGAAGGGGCTTCGGTGTACCCGGTGGACGTGTCGGTACAGGCTGCCGACCGCCAGGGCCTGCTGCGCGACATCTCCGAAGTCTTTACCAAAGAAAAAATGAACGTCATCGGCGTGCAGACCCAGTCGGTCAAAGGCACGGCTTGGATGACCTTCACCGTGGAGGTGGCCGATGCCGCCCGCCTGAATAAGGTGCTGGGCATCGTGTCGGACGTGGCCGGTGTACGTTCAGCCCGGAGGCGGTAAAAAGGGCGAAAAAACCATGCTATACTAGCGCTCTAAAGTAGTTTAGCTTTAGGCGCGTAGCTCAGCTGGTTAGAGCACCACCTTGACATGGTGGGGGTCGATGGTTCGAGTCCATTCGCGCCTACCAAATTCAAGCCCTGTACATCGGTGATGTACAGGGCTTTTGGTTTTGTGGCCGCTGCTTTCAGGGTAATCCTTAAAGGCTTCTGCGCAATGGATTTCTAAAATATGTTGCAGTGCAGTAAAGTGTTCACTCACACCGCCAAAGCCACGAACACCTTGAAAGACAGTAGTGCCCAGCCATTCTCCGAACAGCGCGCCTGACGACACCCACCGCGTCATCAAGAAGTACCCAAACCGTCGGCTCTACGACACGGATACCTCGACCTACATCACCCTGGCCGAGGTGAAGAAGCTGGTCATGGAGCGTGAGCCGGTGCGGGTGCTGGATGCCAAAACCGGTGACGACCTGACCCGTGCCATCCTGCTGCAAATCATCCTGGAAGAAGAGGCCGGTGGCGCGCCCATGTTCACCGAGCAGGCGCTGGCCAACATGATCCGCTTCTACGGCAACACCATGCAGAGCTTTCTGGGCCCGTACTTGGAAAAAAACGTGCAAACCTTTGTCGATCTGCAGTCCACCATGGGCGAACAGGCCAAGGGCATGACCCCTGAGGCCTGGGCGCAAATGCTCAAACTGCAGTCGCCCGCCATGCAGGGCATGTTGGGCACCTACGTCGAGCAGTCCCGAAACGTCTTTGTGCAAATGCAGGAGCAAATGCAGAAACAAACCGCCCAAATGTTGGGCAGTTTTGGCCTGAAACCCTGAAATTTCCGAGGGCGGCGACAATATGGGGATGATCGAAGCAATTTCCCCCCCATTAGCCCCCACCAAAATACCCAAGGTCGGGTTCGTCAGCCTGGGCTGCCCCAAGGCCTTAACTGATTCCGAACTGATCCTCACCCAGCTGAGCGCCGAAGGCTACCAAACCTCCAAGACCTTTGAGGGTGCCGATCTGGTGATCGTCAACACCTGCGGTTTCATCGACGATGCCGTCAAGGAAAGCCTGGACACCATCGGCGAAGCTCTGGCCACCAATGGGCGCGTCATCGTCACTGGCTGCCTGGGTGCCAAGGCGGGCGATGCCGGCGGCAACCTGGTGCGGCAAATGCACCCCAGCGTCCTGGCCGTCACCGGCCCGCACGCCACCCAGGAGGTGATGGATGCCGTCCACGCCAACCTGCCCAAGCCACACGACCCGTTTCTGGACCTGGTACCTAACGCTTTCGGCACGGCGGGCATCAAGCTCACGCCCCGGCACTACGCGTATTTGAAGATCAGCGAAGGCTGCAACCACCGCTGCACCTTCTGCATCATCCCGTCGATGCGCGGCGACCTGGTTTCGCGCAATATTGGCGACGTGCTCAGCGATGCCAAGGCCTTGTTTGAAGGCGGCGTGAAAGAGCTGCTGGTGATCAGCCAGGATACCTCTGCTTACGGCGTAGACGTGAAGTACCGCACCGGCTTCTGGGATGGCAAGCCGGTCAAAACCCGCATGCTGGAGCTGGTGCAGACCCTGGCTGACATCGCCGAGCCCTATGGTGCCTGGGTGCGCCTGCATTACGTGTATCCGTACCCCAGCGTGGACGAGATCATCCCGCTGATGGCCACGGGCCGCGTGCTGCCGTATCTGGACGTGCCTTTGCAGCACAGCCACCCCGACGTGCTCAAGCGCATGAAGCGCCCGGCCAGTGGCGAGAAAAACCTCGAGCGTATCCAGCGCTGGCGCGAAGCCTGCCCGTCGCTGGTGATCCGCAGCACCTTCATCGCCGGTTTCCCGGGTGAAACCGAAGAAGAATTCGCGCATCTGCTGGACTTCATGCGCGAAGCCCAGATCGACCGCGCAGGCTGCTTTGCCTACAGCCCGGTGGACGGCGCGGCCGCCAACGACATTCCCGGCATGCTGCCCTTCGAGCTGCGCGAAGAACGCCGCGCCCGCTTCATGGCCGTGGCCGAAGAAGTGTCTGCCGCCAAGTTGCTCAAGCGTGTGGGTGCCACCATGCAGGTGCTGGTGGATTCCGCGCCCGGTATGGGCAAAAAGGGCGGTATTGGCCGCAGCTACGCCGACGCTCCCGAGATCGACGGCATCGTGCGCCTGCTGCCGCCCGAGAAAATCAGCAAAACCTTGAAGGTGGGTGAATTCACCAAGGCCCGCATTGTGGGTACACAAGGCCATGATCTGGTGGCGCTGCCGATCTAGGTTGTGCCTGGCTTGCCCGATGCGCATCGGGCAAGCCAAAAAACGGGCAAAAAAAAGCCGCTAACTTCTTAGCGGCTTTTTCTTTGAAAGGTGTGGTGCCCAGAACTGGACTCGAACCAGCACGCCTTGCGGCGCTGCGACCTGAACACAGTGCGTCTACCAATTTCGCCATCTGGGCCCACGAAACTCTCACAATCTGCAATAGGTATTTTGCAGATTTTTAACCATAAAAAAACCGCCAACTACATAGCGGTTCTTTCAAGATAAGGTGTGGTGCCCAGAACTGGACTCGAACCAGCACGCCTTGCGGCGCTGCGACCTGAACACAGTGCGTCTACCAATTTCGCCATCTGGGCCCACAAGTTAAAGTATAACATGGGAAAAACGGTGGTTTTGAACCGCAGGCCGAAGGCTTGCTAAATCATCGGATTTTTCTGGGCTACGCTGCGGCTCTGCTACCCTTTAGGCATTCCAGTCTGTAAAGAGAGAATACTTATCAAAACGACCAGCCACACCAGCGGCCTGCTGGACGAGATCGAAGGCACCATCCAGGGTCACCGCGATGGACACGGGTTTGTACTGCGCGACGACGGCGAGTCTGACATCTACCTGCCGTCCAACGAAATGCGTGCTGTGCTGCACAAGGACCGGGTCAAGGTCAATATTGTGCGCAGCGACCGCAAAGGCCGCCCCGAAGGCCGGGTTCTGGAAATTGTCGAACGCCCCCCGCAGCCCATCATTGGCCGCCTGCTGCAAGAAAGCGGTATCTGGCTGGTGGCACCTGAAGACAAACGCTACGGCCAGGATGTACTCATTCCCAAGGCCGGCATCGGCAGCGCCAAAGCCGGGCAGGTGGTGGTGGTCGAGTTGACCGAGCCGCCCGCGCTGTTTGGCCAGCCCGTGGGCCGCGTCAAAGAGGTGCTGGGCGAGGTGGACGACCCCGGCATGGAAATCGAAATCGCGGTGCGCAAATACGATGTGCCGCATATCTTCTCCGATGCCTGCATCGCCCTGGCCCGTACCCTGCCTGACAAGGTGCGCCCCCAGGACAAAAAGAACCGTGTCGACCTGACCGATGTGCCCCTGGTCACCATCGACGGCGAAGATGCCCGCGACTTTGACGATGCCGTCTACTGCGAACCCGCCAAGGTGGGCCGCGGCAAGGGCTGGCGCTTGCTGGTAGCCATTGCCGACGTGAGCAACTATGTGGAAACCGGCTCGGCCATCGACGTGGATGCTTACGACCGCGCCACCAGCGTGTACTTTCCGCGCCGCGTGATTCCCATGCTGCCCGAAAAGCTGTCCAACGGCCTCTGCTCGCTGAACCCCGATGTGGAACGCCTGTGCATGGTCTGCGACATGCTGGTCACCGCCAAGGGCGATGTGCACGCCTACCAGTTCTACCCGGCAGTGATGTTCAGCCACGCGCGCTTCACCTATACCGAAGTGGCGGCGATTCTGGGCAACACCCGGGGCCCTGAAGCCACGCGCCGCAAAGACCGCGTGAACGACCTGTTGAACCTGCAAGATGTCTACCACGCCCTGCTGGTCGCCCGCAAGGTGCGCGGCGCGGTGGACTTTGAAACGGTAGAGACGCAAATCGTCTGCGACGAAGGTGGCCGGATCGAAAAGATCGTGCCCCGCACCCGCAACGAGGCCCACAAGCTGATCGAAGAGGCCATGCTGGCCGCCAACGTCTGCAGCGCCGACTTCATCGCCCAGGGCAAGCACCCCGGTCTGTTCCGCGTGCACGAAGGCCCCACGCCCGAAAAGATCGAAATGCTGCGCAACTACCTGAAGGCCACCGGCGTGGGTATGTCGATCAGCGACGACCCGAAAACCGGCGAATTCCAGGCTATTGCCAACGCCACCAAAGACCGGCCCGATGCGCAGCAAATCCATTCCATGCTGCTGCGCTCCATGCAGCAGGCGATCTACACGCCGACGAACGGCGGGCATTTCGGGTTGGCGTTTGAGGCCTACACCCACTTCACCAGCCCGATCCGGCGCTACCCCGACCTGCTGGTGCACCGCGTCATCAAGGCCATTCTGGCGCACCGCAAGTACCAGTTGCCTACTTTGCCCACCCCCGGCGAGGCGCATGCCAAGCTGGCCAAACGCCTGAGCAAGGGCGCGGCCTCCAAGCTGCAAGGCAAGGTCGGCGAGCCCGACATGAAGATCAAGAAGGTCAGCCCCGAAACGCTGGCCTGGCAGGCGGCGGGCCTGCACTGCAGCGCCAACGAGCGCCGCGCCGACGAGGCCAGCCGCGACGTGGAAGCCTGGCTGAAGTGCAAATACATGCGCGAACACCTGGGCGAGGAGTTTGGTGGCACGGTCACCGCCGCCACTGGCTTCGGCATCTTCGTCACCTTGGACGCGATGTACGTTGAAGGCCTGGTGCACATCACCGAGCTGGGCGGCGAATACTTCAAGTTCGACGAAGCCCGCCAGGAGCTGCGCGGCGAGCGCACCGGCATCCGGTACGCCATTGGCACGCGCGTGCAGGTCCAGGTGAGCCGCGTGGACCTGGATGGCCGCAAGATCGACTTCCGCCTGATCCGTGAAGGCGAAGAGCTGGTCAACCGTGCCATGAAAGACAAGGGCGTGCAGCGCGAAGGTGGCAACCGTTCTGGTGGCGATGCCCCCGCGCCTAAGCGCTCGGGCCGCAAGGCCGGAGCCGGTGCGCCCCGCGACCGCGACCATGCCGAGCGCGGGCCCATCCAGGCCAGCGCCGCTGCCAAAGCCCCGGGCAAGGCCCCCGCCAAGGGCGGTGCGCCCAAGAAGAAGACCCGTACCCGCCGCTAGAAGAAAGCAGACGATGCAGAACCCACCCAAAGTCGCCATCGTCACTGGCGCAGGCAGCGGTATTGGCCGCGCGGTCGCCCTGGCCTTGCTGGCCGATGGCTACCGTGTTGCGCTGGCGGGCCGCCGGGCAGAAGCCTTGCAGGCCGTGTGCGCCGAGTCCGGCGCGGCAGAGCGGGCCCTGGCCGTGCCCACCGACGTGACCGACCCCGCCGCCGTACAGGCCTTGTTCGAAGCGGCGGTGGCCCGGTTTGGCCGGGTCGATCTGCTGTTCAACAACGCGGGCACCGGCACGCCTGCCGTGCTGCTGGAAGACCTGACTTTGGCCCAGTGGCAGAGCGTGGTGAACGTGAATTTCACCGGCATGTTCCTGTGCATCCAGCAGGCGTTTCGGGTGATGAAGACGCAAAGCCCGCAGGGTGGCCGCATCATCAACAACGGCTCCATCTCGAGCACCACGCCGCGCCCCAATTCGATTGCCTACACCTCCACCAAACATGGCGTGCGCGGCATGACCAAGGCCGCGGCGCTGGATGGCCGCAAATACAACATCGCCGTGGGCCAGATTGACATCGGCAATGCTGCCACCGACATGACCCAGCGCATGCGCACCGGCGTTCTGCAGCCCAATGGCGAAATGGTGGTGGAGCCGGTGATGGACGTGGCCATCGTCGGCAAGTCGGTGCTTTATATGGACAGCCTGCCGCCGGAGGCCAACGTGCTGTTCCACACCGTTATGGCCACCAAGATGCCCTTCGTCGGTCGGGGTTAGGTTCTCGCCAGCGCGCTGGCCGTCAACGGCTGGCCCGCTGGCCAATCGTCTGCCGCCTGGCCGTGCGCAAACACCGCCTCGCAAGCGGCAACCACTGCGTACTGGCCCATCGCCAGCCGGGCACCGACCATGCCGGCCAATACATCGCCCGTTCCTGCAGTTGCCAGCCGTCCATTGCCCGTCGGGTTGATGCATGGCACCTGGCTGGGCGCGGCGATGACCGTGCCCGAGCCTTTCAACACCGCCACGCAGGCGAAGCGGTCGGCCAGTTGCTGGGCGGCACTGAGCCGGTCGGCCTGGATCTGGGCGGTGCTGCAGCCCAGCAGGCGCGCGGCTTCCAGCGGATGCGGGGTGAGCACCGTGGGCAGGCCCTGGGCGGCGCGGGCACGCAGTAGGGCTTGCAGGGCGGTGTCGGCGGCGATGGCGTTCAGTGCGTCGGCATCCAGGACCAGCCGGGCCGCCTCGGCCAGTACCCGGGGCAGCAGGGCGCGCACCGCCTCGCCGCCGCCACAGCCGCACACCACCGCCAGGGCGTGCAAGGGCAGGGCGCTGGGGGCTCGGAACATCAGCTCGGGCTGCTGCGGGTGTACGCCCAGGCTGCCACCGTCCAGCAGGCCCACAAAAACGCGCCCGGCCCCCGTGTGCAGCGCGGCGCTAGCGGCCAGCAGGGCGGCACCCGCCATGCCCGGCGCGCCGCCGAGGATGGCCACATCGCCATAGCTACCTTTGTGGCTGGCGTGGGTACGGCTGGCCGACACCGGTGCGCCGACCAGTTGGGCGGTGGGGGCATGGGCCGTGGTGATGCCCAGGTCGTCCAACCACACCTGGCCTGCGGTGTCGCGGCCATGGCCGGTGAACAGGCCTGGCTTCAGGCTAAGAAGGCATAAGGTATTTTGGGCATCAATTATGCTGCTAGCGCTTATTCCATCGGCGCTACCAGCTACGGATTGAATAGCAAAACTGCCTGTATCGGCCTGCAGCCCGGTGGGCAGGTCGATGGCTAGCGTCTGGGCGGAGCTTGCGTTCATGGTGCTGATCCACGCGGCCATGGTGCCCGCCGGGGCACGACTGCTTCCAATGCCCAGGAGTGCATCGATGCACAGGTCCTGGGCAGTCAGACCGGTGGGCGGCGCATCGGCAAACGCCACGCCTGCGGCACGGGCGCGGGCCAGGGCGGCCAGGCTGTCGGCGGGCGCGCTGGCCTCTGTGCCCAGCCAGGTGACCACCACCGCTTTGCCGCGCAGATGCAGCTGGGTGGCGGCTTCCAGCCCGTCGCCGCCGTTGTTGCCGGGGCCGCAGGCGATCCACACGCTGCGTGCATGCGGTGCCAGCGCCAGGGCCAGCCGGGCTACGGCCAGCCCGGCGCGCTGCATCAGGGTGTGGGGCGGCAAGCTGGCCATGGCGGCCTGCTCGATGCGGCGCGTGGCGGCGGTGTCGAACAGGGGGTGGGCGCGGTCAGGAGTGATGCGGTGCATGGCCCGATTGTGCGGTTTTAGTGCCGCAGGCGCTCCAGCCCCAGGCCTTCCATGTCTACCTCGGGCGCGCGGCCCGCCACCAGGTCGGCGGTGGCGCGGGCACTGCCGCTGGCCAGGGCCCATCCGTAGGCGCCGTGGCCCAGGTTCAGCCACACGCCGGGCAGGCCGCTGGGGCCGATCAGCGGGCTGCCGTCGGGTAGGGTGGGGCGGGCGCCTTTCCAGATTTGTACATTGCTGGCGAGCTGGGCTGCGCCGGGGAACCAGTCGTACAGCACTTTGTAGAGGCGGGCGATGGTGGCCGGGTCTTTGGTGTCGGTGCGGCTGCCGATGGCCATGCCGCCCGCCACGCGCACGCGCTGGCCCATGCGGGCGATGGAGATCTGGTGCTGGCCGTCCACCACTGCGCTGACCGGGGCGTTCAGGGGTTCGCGGATGGCGGCCGACAGGGAGTAGCCCACCACCGCCGCCAGTGGAATCTGCACGCCCAGCGGCCGCAGCAGCGCCGCCGAGGCGACGCCGGCGCAGACCACCACTGCGTCGAAGCGGCGGGGCGAAGGCTCATTTGCTATGGAAACCGTAGCTGCTGGCGCTGGTTCTATAAGCGCTACCGTGCGATTGAACTCAAATGCCACGCCGAGCTGCTGGGCCACCGCTTTGAGCTGCATGGTGAACTGGCGGCAGTTGCCCACGGCATCGCCGGGCAGGTGGATGGCGGCGGCCAGCGGGGTGTCGGCGTTCAGGGCGGGCTCGTGCCGGTGGGCGGCTTCGGCATCCAGCTGCTGCCAGGCCACACCCGCTTCGCGCAGCCATTGCAGGCCAGGCTGGGCCTGGGCCAACTCTTTGGCGGTGCGCAGCAGCAGCAGGCTGCCCTCGCTGCGGTCGTAATCCAGGTGCAGATGGTGGGTCAGGGCTTGCAGGCGTTCTGCGCTGTACCCGGCCAGGCGCTGCAGCCGGGCTTGGTGCTCCTGGTGGATGGCGGGCTGTTGCGCGCGCCGCTGCTTCCACAGCCACGCCAGTTCGCTGCCGGTCAGGCCCCTGCCGAGCTGGATGGGGGCGTTGCGGCTGAACAGGCCTTGCAGCAGGGTGCCGAGCATGCCGGAGGCCGGGCCGGGCAGGGCGGTGCCCAGGGTGAGCAGGCCCGCGTTGGCAAAGCTGGCTTCTTCGGCGGCCGCGCTGCGGCGCTCAAAAACGGTGACTTCGTGGCCGTCGGCGGCCAGCTCGTACGCGGTGCTGACACCCACCACACCTGCGCCAATGACGGCGACCTTCATGCGGCAAACACCCGCATCTTCTCAAACAACATGCAAACCCTAGATTTATAAGAAAAATGCCGCCCGTGCTCATGGAGTGAGCGTGAGCAGCTATTAAAACTGTAGTGTAGCCTCGGCGTGCAAAGCCAGGTTCAACAGGGTGTCGTCGTGCATGGCGGCGTGCCAGAGCATCAGGCCAACGGGCAACTCGTCGGCGGTGTGGCAGGGCACAGAGATGGCGCAGCCGTCCAGCATGTTGACCACGCTGGGGTTGCGCAGCAGCAGGCCGTTGGTGTGGAAGAAGGCATCGTCGCGCTCCATACCGGGCGCCACATTGGCGATGGGCGCGGCGACGGTAGGCACCGTGGGTGACAGCACGGCATCAAAGCCCTGCAGCGCGGCTTCCATTTTGGTGACCCAGGCGGCGCGGGCGGCAACCAGCTCGGCGTATTCAAAGGCGCGCATGTGCGCACCGCGATCGATGCGGGCCAGCACGCGCGGATCGTAGGCGGCGCGCACATGGGGGCCGCGCGCTAGCAGCGGACGGTGCCAGATGTAGGCCTCGACTGCCGAAAAGCCGCCGGTGGCCTGGATGGCGTGCAGTTCGCGCACTTCTTCCAGCGGGATATCCACCAGGGTGGCGCCCGCATCGCGCAGGCGCTGCAGGCTGCGCTCGAAGGCGTGGGCCACGGTATGGTCCATGCTGTCCAGAAAGCCGCTGCGTGCCACCGCCAGCCGGTAGCTGGACAGCGGAGCGGCGCTGCGCACTACTTGGCGCTGGGCCAGGATTTCATGCGCCAGCACCGCGTCGCGCACGGTGCGGGTCAGGGCGCAGGCGGTGTCCAGCGTGGTAGACAGCGGCACCGCGCCGGATGTGGGCACCAGGCGGGCGGTGCTTTTGAAGCCGACGATGCCGTTCAGCGCCGCCGGGATGCGGATCGAGCCGCCCGTGTCCGAACCCAGCGCTATGAAGGCTGCCCCGGTGGCCACCGATACCGCTGCGCCGGATGACGAGCCGCCCGGAATCCGGGGTACCGCGCCATAGATGCGCGCACCGGCGGCTTGGTCGTAGCGCCCATCCCAGGCGGCCGGGGTGCCGAAATGCGGGTTCACGCCCACGCCCGAGAAAGCAAACTCCGTCATGTTGGTGCGGCCCAGGATGCCGCCGCCCGCCGCCCGCAACCGGGCCACGGCCGGGCAGTCGGCCCCGGCGGGCGCATGGCTGGCCAGGATCTGCGAGCCTGCGGTGGTTATGTCACCGGCCACGTCGAACAGGTCTTTCACCGACACCGCCAGGCCACCCAGCGGGCTGGCTGGGTTGGCCTGCGCTGCCTGGGCCTGGGCAGTGTCGAATCGGGTTTGCAAAAAGGCATTGCGGCAGGCGGACGACTGGGCGATGGCGATGGATTGGGCCATCTCTGCCGCCGAAGTGGTGTGCCCGGCGTGCAGGGACTGGAGAGTGGAGGTCAGGTCTGGGCGCATGCTGGTGGGTGGGAGTGTGCTAGACTCCTTGGGTTTTGCTGATCGGTCAAACGGCGTTTTGACTGCTCTGGTAGAACAAATCGCAAACCAGTCCATTCAAGGTGTTGCCCTGTCGTATTTTTTACATACCAGTGGCAAATCGGACTGAATTTTAGACGCAACCTTAAGGAAAATTCCATGTCCGTCAACATGCGCGAAATGCTCGAAGCCGGTGTCCATTTTGGCCACCAAACCCGTTTCTGGAACCCCAAGATGGCCCCGTTCATCTTCGGTCACCGTAACAAGATCCACATCATCAACCTGGAAAAATCGCTGCCGATGTTCCAGGAAGCGGCCAAGTTCGCCAAGCAACTGACCGCCAACCGCGGCACCATCCTGATGGTTGGTACCAAGCGCCAAGCCCGCGAAATCGTCGCTGGTGAAGCTGCCCGCGCCGGTGTGCCTTATGTCGACCAGCGCTGGCTCGGCGGTATGCTGACCAATTTCAAGACCGTCAAGACCTCGATCAAGCGTCTGAAAGACATGAAGATCCAGCAAGAAGCCGGTCTGGACGCGATGAGCAAGAAAGAACAGCTGATGTTCGCCCGCGAAATGGTCAAGCTGGAAAAAGACATCGGTGGCATCCAGGATATGGTCACCTTGCCTGATGCGATCTTCGTGATCGACGTGGGCTTCCACAAGATTGCCATCCTCGAAGCCCGCAAGCTGGGCATCCCGCTGATCGGCGTGGTCGACACCAACCACTCCCCAGAAGGCATCGACTACGTGATCCCAGGCAACGACGACTCCTCCAAGGCTGTCGCTCTGTACGCCCGTGGCATCGCCGACGCGATCATCGAAGGCCGCAACAGCGCTGGCAATGACGTGGTCAAGGCCGTGGCTGCGGCTGAAAGCGCCGACGAATTCGTGGAAGTGAACGAGGCTGCTGCAGCCTAAGCGTTCCCCATGGCGCGGCGCACTGCCGCGATCAAAGAGGGGCGCAAGCCCCCTTTTTTTTAATTATTCAAGACGGAGAAATATATGGCTGCAATTACCGCAAGCATGGTCGCTGAACTGCGTGGCAAAACCGATGCCCCCATGATGGAGTGCAAGAAAGCTTTGACCGAAGCCGAAGGCGACATGGGCAAGGCTGAAGAGCTGCTGCGCGTCAAGCTGGGTAGCAAGGCGGGCAAGGCTGCTTCGCGCATCACCGCCGAAGGCGTGGTCACCAGCTACTTTGATGGCAATACCGGTGCTCTGCTCGAAGTCAATTGCGAAACCGACTTCGTGACCAAGAACGACAGCTTCCTGGCACTGGCCAAGGGTGCGGTTGAACTGGTTGCCAAGCACAACCCTGCCGATGTGGCCGCCCTGAGCGCCCTGGCCTACGCCCAGGACGGTTTCGGCCCCACCCTGGAAGACGTGCGCAAGGGCCTGATCGGCAAGATCGGCGAAAACATGACTTTCCGCCGTTTCAAGCAGTTCAGCAGCGGTACCAAGCTGGCCGGTTACCTGCACGGCACGCGCATTGGCGTGGTGGTCGAGTTTGAAGGTGACGACGTGGCTGCCAAAGACGTGGCCATGCACATCGCAGCCATGAAGCCCGTGGCCCTGTCCAGCGCCGACGTGCCTGCCGACCTGATCGCCAAAGAGCGCTCGGTGGCAACCGCCAAGGCCGCAGAAGACGCAGCCGTGGCCGTGGCCGCTGGCAAGCCGGTGCAGTCCGACGAAATCGTTGCCAAGCGCATCGAAGGCGGCGTGCAGAAGTACCTGAAAGAAGTCTCCTTGTTTAACCAGTCGTTCGTCAAGAACGACAAACAAACGGTGGAGCAGATGCTCAAGGCCACCAGCACCACCGTGAAAGCATTCACGATGTTTGTGGTGGGTGAAGGCATTGAGAAGAAGGTCGACGACTTCGCTGCCGAAGTGGCAGCCCAAGTGGCCGCTGCCAAGGCTACGGCCTGATCCATCTGACGCAATACTGACCTATTTTGCCCCTACCATTAGCCACTTTTCCACCATTACGAGGACCGTCCCCATGACCCAAGCCCAACCAGCCTACAAGCGCATTTTGCTCAAGCTGTCGGGGGAGGCGTTGATGGGCGACGACCAGTTCGGTATCAACCGCGACACCATCGTGCGCATGGTCGAAGAGGTTGCCGAGATCACCCGTTTGGGGGTGCAGGTGGCAGTGGTGATTGGCGGCGGCAATATTTTCCGCGGTGTGGCGGGCGGGTCGGTCGGTATGGACCGCGCCACCGCCGACTACATGGGCATGCTGGCCACGGTGATGAATGCGCTGGCCCTGGCCGATGCCATGAACAAGGCCGGTCTGACCGCCCGCGTCATGTCGGCCATTGCCATCGACCAGGTGGTCGAGCCCTATGTGCGCCCCAAGGCCTTGCAGTACCTGGAAGAGGGCAAGGTGGTGGTGTTTGCGGCCGGTACCGGCAACCCGTTTTTCACCACCGACACGGCTGCGGCCCTGCGCGGTGCCGAAATCGGTGCCGAGATCGTGCTCAAGGCCACCAAGGTCGATGGTGTCTACACCGCCGACCCCAAGAAAGACCCCAGCGCGACCCGTTACACCACGCTGACGTTTGATGAGGCGATGTCGCAGAATCTGGGCATCATGGACGCGACCGCTTTTGCGCTGTGCCGTGACCAGAAGCTGCCGATCAAGGTGTTCTCGATCTTCAAACACGGTGCGCTCAAACGCGTGGTCATGGGTGAAGACGAAGGTACTTTGGTCCACGCTTGATACGGACTACTGAGGAGCATCAAAAATGACTATCGCCGACGTTAAAACCAATCTGCAGGCCCGGATGGACCAATCCATCGTGGCATTCAAGAACAACCTATCCAAAATCCGCACGGGCCGCGCCAATCCCGGTCTGCTGGACACCGTGCACGTGGATTACTACGGCTCCATGGTGCCCATCAGCCAGGTAGCCAATGTGTCGCTGATCGACTCGCGCACCATCGGCGTGCAGCCCTGGGAAAAGAGCATGGCGGCCAAGGTGGAAAAAGCCATCCGCGACAGCCATCTGGGCCTGAACCCCGCGTCCATGGGCGACCTGATCCGCGTGCCCATGCCCGCCATGAGCGAAGAGCGCCGCAAGGAGCTCACCAAGCTGGCCCGCACCGAAGGTGAAAGCGCCAAGATCATCGTGCGCAATGTGCGCCGTGATGCCAACGAAGCCATCAAAAAGCTGGTGAAAGACAAACTGGCCTCGGAAGACGACCAGAAGCGCGCCGAAGCCGACGTACAAAAATTGACCGACCGCTACATTGCCGAAGTGGACCAGTTGGTCGTAGCGAAAGAAGCCGACATCATGGCCGTCTAGGCCTGGCATCGCCGATGGCTAATCCTGTTCCGCACCACATCGCCATCGTCATGGACGGCAATGGCCGCTGGGCGAACCGGCGCTTCATGCCGCGCCTGGCCGGGCACCACCAGGGGGTGGATGCGTTGCGCCGTTGTGTGCAGGCCTGCCTGGACCGGGATGTGGGCGTATTGACCGTGTTTGCGTTCTCGTCAGAGAACTGGGATCGGCCTGCCGAAGAAGTCTCGGGCCTGATGTCGCTGATGGTCAGCGTGCTGGCCAAAGAGGTGGTCAAGCTCAAAGCCAATGGCGCGCAACTGCATTTCGTGGGCAATCTGTCGGCGCTGTCCGACAAGGTGCGCAACGGCCTGCTCGAAGCCGAAAAAGAAACCTCGGGTAACCGCAAGCTGGTGCTCAACATCTGCTTCAACTACGGTGGCCGCTGGGACATCACCCAGGCGGCGCAAAAACTGGCGGCCAGCGGCGAGCCCATCACCGAAAAAAGCATGGACCGCGCCATGGCCCTGGCCCATTCGCCCGACCCGGACCTGCTGATCCGCACCGGCGGCGAGTTCCGCATCAGCAACTTCCTGCTCTGGCAAACGGCCTATTCCGAGCTGGTGTTCAGCGACAAGCTCTGGCCCGAATTTGACGAAGCCGCGCTGGACGAGGCGATTGCCGTCTACAACAGCCGCGAGCGCCGATTTGGCAAAACCTCGGCCCAGGTCGCACCTGCAGCCGCCGACCCGTCCTCCTGAGGCTTATCCATGCTGCTGCAACGCGTTATCACGGCCCTGATTTTGCTGGCCATACTTTTGCCTGCGTTGTTCTATCCCGCCCCCGAGCCCCTGTGCCTGCTGGCCATCATCGCGATTGCTGCCGCCACCTGGGAGTGGGGCCGCATGAACGGCATGTCGCAGCCCAAGTCGGTA
The DNA here is from genome assembly GCA_963512605.1 of uncultured Albidiferax sp. Taxonomy (GTDB): domain Bacteria; phylum Pseudomonadota; class Gammaproteobacteria; order Burkholderiales; family Burkholderiaceae_C; genus Rhodoferax_B. Next base: position 153,633 of record CAUPNG010000006.1, read on the forward strand.
GCGCTGGCCATGGCCATGGTGTTTGCCTGCCTGCTGTCGTGGATCATGGGCCTGCTGACGGCCCGCACGCCCACGCTGTGGACCATCGCCGGTGCAGCCTGGGTGCTGGTCGGCGGCTGGCTGCTGCGCAATGGTGTGAGCGGCTGGGCGAACATCGACAAGATCGTGCGCGGACTGGTCGGCTTTGCCGCCTTGTGGCTGGCGTGGTTGGCGATTTGCCAGGCCCGGGTGATTGGCACCAACTTCTTGCTGTCGGTGCTGCTGCTGGTGTGGGTGGCCGACATCGGGGCCTACTTTGCAGGCCGGGCTTTCGGCACGAAGTTCTTCAAAAACAAGCTCGCCCCCGCCATCAGTCCCGGTAAAAGCTGGGAAGGTGTGTGCGGCGGCATGCTGGGCGTGCTGGTGCTGGCGGGGCTGTGGGTTTGGGCCGATGCCGCCTGGGCTTCTCCGGTGGCCAGCCTGTACACCCGACTGGCGCAGCACAGCGGCATTTTGCTGGTGGTGGCCGCGCTGTTCATGGCGGCCATGAGTGTGGTGGGGGATTTGGTGGAGTCACTGATCAAGCGCAGCGCCGGGGTCAAAGACAGCAGCGGTCTGCTGCCTGGCCACGGCGGCGTGCTCGACCGGGTGGATGCTTTGCTGCCCACCCTGCCGCTGGCGATGATGCTGGTAGCCATCGTCGGCTAGGCTGCAAGCATGAAACAGAATTTGACGATTTTGGGTTCCACTGGCTCGGTGGGCACCAGCACACTGGACGTGGTGTCGCGCCACCCAGGCCGGTTTGAGGTGTTCGCACTCACCGCCGCCACCCAGGTAGACCTGATGTTGCAGCAATGCGCGCAGTTCAAGCCCCGTTTCGCGGTGATGGCCAGTCCGCAGCATGCCGAACTGCTGGCCGAAAAAATTAAGCAAAATAGCCTTCCCACGCTTGTTCTATCAGCGCAAGAAGCTATTGAAATGGTAGCGTCGCATCCCGAGGTCGATGCGGTCATGGCGGCCATCGTCGGCGCAGCGGGCCTGGCCCCGTGCCTGGCCGCAGCCCGTGCGGGCAAACGCCTGCTGCTGGCCAACAAAGAAGCGCTGGTGGTGGGCGGCGAGGTGTTTTTGGCGGCGGTGAAGCAAGGCGGGGCCTTGCTGTTGCCTATCGACAGCGAGCATTCGGCCGTGTTCCAGTCGCTGCCCGAAGACCCGACGGTCTGGCCCCGGCGTATCGAGAAGATCATGCTGACTTCGTCGGGCGGCCCGTTTCGCACGCGCGACCCGGCCACCCTGCGCGATGTGACCCCCGAGCAGGCCTGCACCCATCCCAATTTCGCCATGGGTCGCAAGATCTCGGTGGATTCGGCCACCATGATGAACAAGGCGCTGGAGGTGATCGAGGCCAAATACCTGTTTGGTGTCACCCCCGAGCAGATCGAGGTGGTGATCCATCCGCAGCAAATCATCCATTCGATGGTGCAGTTTCACGACGCATCGGTGATGGCCCAGCTGGGCACGCCCGACATGCGGGTACCGATTGCCTATGGCCTGTCCTGGCCCGAGCGCATCGAGAGTGGTACGGCGCGACTGGACTTTTCCCAAATGGCGGCCATGACCTTCGAGGTGCCGGATTTCCAGCGCTTCCCCTGTCTGCAACTGGCCTGGGAGAGCCTGCGTGCCCCCTCGGGCACCTGCGCGGTGCTGAACGCGGCCAACGAGGTGGCCGTAGCCGCCTTTTTGGACCGCCGCATCCGCTTTGACCAGATCCATGCGATCAATCTTGCAACTTTGGCGGCGGTCAGCCCCTCCAAGCCGCAGACGCTGGAAGATTTGCTGGTGTTGGATGCGGAATCCCGCGCCGTGGCGCAGCAGACCGCATCCCGTCTGACCCTTTGAACCAAGGACAGCCATGTTGACCATCGTCGCTTTCATCGTTGCACTGGCTTTGCTGATTGCGGTGCACGAGTACGGCCATTACAGGGTGGCCGTGGCCTGCGGGGTCAAGGTGCTGAAGTTCTCCATCGGCTTTGGCCAGACCGTGCTGCGCTGGCAACCCAAGGGTTCGCCCACCGAATTTGTCATCAGCGCGTTTCCGCTCGGCGGCTTCGTGAAAATGCTGGACGAGCGCGAAGCACCGGTGGCGCCCGAGGAACGCCATCTGGCCTTCAATACCCAGTCTTTGCCCAAGCGCGCGGCCATCGTAGCGGCCGGCCCGGCGGCGAACCTGCTGCTGGCGGTGCTGCTGTACGCGTTGGTCAACTGGAGCGGGGTGGAGGAAGCCAAAGCCATTCTGGCCAGCCCCACCATCGGCTCGGTGGCCGAGGTCGCCGGTATCCAGGGTGGCGAGACCGTGACCCGTGCGGGCTGGGACGGCGAAGAATTGGAAGATGTGGCCTCGTTTGACGAATTGCGCTGGCTGCTGACCCGGGGCGCGCTGGACAACCGCGACGTGCGCCTGGAACTGGCCACGTCCACCCAGGGAGCCCGGCGCGAAGTGGTCATGGCCCTGGCCCCGCTGAACGTCCAGGAGGCCGATGCCCAGCTGTTTCGCACGATCGGCGTGCTGGGTCCCTGGACGCGTCCGGAGCTGGGCGAGGTCAAACCCGAGGGTGCGGGTGCCCGTGCCGGTCTGCGCAGCGGCGACCTGGTGTTGCGGGTAGGCAATACGCCCATCGTGGACGGCCAGCAGTTGCGCGACACCATCCGCAGCTCCTTGTCCGGCGGGCAGGCGCTGGCGCAGGTCTGGCAGATCGACCGCAGCGGCCAGCGGCTGGCCCTGACGGTCACGCCGGATGTGATGCCCGACGGCCTGCAGTCGATTGGCCGGATCAACGCTTTTGTGGGGGCCATGCCCGAGATGCTGACCGTGCGCTATGGCCCGTGGGACGGTCTGTGGCGCGGCGTGGAGCGCACCTGGGAGGTGTCGGGCCTGACCCTGCGCATGATAGGCCGCATGGTGGTGGGCGAGGCTTCCATCAAGAATTTGAGCGGGCCTTTGTCGGTGGCCGAGTACGCAGGCAAGTCGGCCAGCCTGGGCTTTACCCAGTACCTGGTATTTTTGGCCCTGATCAGCGTTAGTCTTGGGGTCTTGAACCTGCTGCCGATCCCGATTTTGGACGGTGGGCACCTGTTGTATTATCTTTGGGAGGCTGTCACAGGCAAACGCGTATCCGATGCCTGGATGGAACGCTTGCAGCGCGGAGGCGGTGCAGTGCTGTTGTTGATGATGTCCATTGCACTGTTTAACGATGTCCACCGCCTGTTTGGCTAATATTCACCCGACTTGCCGCCTGGCGCGGTTCCAGTCCCACCACATTCCATGAAAAATCACTTTAATAGCTTTCGCCTGCGTACCTTGTCGGCTGCTGTGGCGCTGGTGCTGGCTGCCAATACGGCCTGGGCCGTCACTCCTTTCGCTGTGCGCGACATCCGTATCGAAGGTTTGCAGCGCGTGGAGCCGGGCACTGTCTTTGCGTCGCTGCCGTTCCGGGTGGGCGATACCTACAACGACGACCAGGGCTCTGCGGCCATCCGCACCCTGTTTGCCCTGGGCCTGTTCAAGGACGTGCGCCTGGAGGTCAGCGGCGACGTGCTGGTGGTGGTGGTGGAAGAGCGCCCCACGATTGCCGATGTCGAATTTGTCGGCTCCAAAGAGTTCGACAAGGACGCGCTGAAGAAATCCATGCGCGACGTGGGCCTGGCCGATGGCCGCCCGTTCGACAAAGCCCTGGCCGACCGCGCCGAGCAGGAACTCAAGCGCCAGTACATCAACAAGAGCCTGTACGCCGCCGAAGTGCAGACCACGGTGACCCCGGTGGAGCGCAATCGCGTCAACCTGACCTTCACCATCACCGAAGGCGAACCCGCCAAGATCACCGATATCCGCATCGTGGGTGCCAAGGCCATCAGCGAATCCACGCTGCGCAACCAGTTCGAGCTGGACACCGGTGGCTGGCTCAGCTGGTACACCAAGTCCGACCGCTACACCCGCGCCAAGCTCAACGCCGACATCGAAACCCTGCGCTCCTACTATCTGTCGCGCGGCTACCTGGAGTTCAAGGTGGACTCCACCCAGGTGGCGATTTCGCCCGACAAGCAAAACATGTCGGTCACCATCAACATCACCGAAGGCGAGCGTTTCGTGGTGTCGGCCGTGCGCCTGGAAGGTAATTACCTGGGCAAGGACGACGAGTTCAAGTCGCTGGTCAGTATCCAACCCGGTGAGGCCTACAACGCCGACCTGGTGGCCAAGACCACCAAGGCTTTCAAAGACAACTTCGGCAGCTTCGGTTTTGCCTTCGCCCAGGTCGAGGCCAAACCCGAAATCGACCGCACCACCAACCGCGTAGCCCTGGTGATGCAGGCCGAGCCCTCGCGCCGCGCCTATGTGCGCAAGGTCAACGTGGCAGGCAACAGCCGCACCCGCGATGAAGTCATCCGCCGCGAATTCCGCCAACTGGAGTCGTCCTGGTACGACGGTGACAAGATCAAGCTGTCGCGCGACCGGGTGGACCGCCTGGGCTTCTTCAAGGAAGTCAACGTGGAAACGCAAGACGTGGCCGGTTCGCCCGACCAGGTGGATGTGCAGGTTAACGTGGAAGAAAAATCCAGCGGCAGCATCCAGCTGGGGGCCGGTTTTTCCAGCGCCGACAAACTCTCGCTGTCGTTCAGCATCAAGCAGGAAAACGCCTTTGGTTCGGGCAATTACCTGGGCCTGGAAGTCAACACCAGCAAGTTCAACCAGGTTGTGGTGGTCAGCACAGTCGACCCGTACTTCACCGACGGCGGTATTTCGCGTTCCATCGATGTCTTCCACCGCGCTACCAAACCTTATAACGACCAGGGCGGCAACTACGAGCTGGTCACCCAGGGTGCGGGCCTGCGCTTTGGCGTGCCGTTCAGCGAGCTGGACACGGTGTATTTCGGCGGCAGCCTGGAGCGTACCACCATCAAGCCGGGCACCAACATCCCTGCCGCCTACCTGGCCTACGCCGAAGAGTTTGGCTACACCAGTCTGGCGGTTCCGTTGACCATCGGCTGGTCGCGCGACGACCGCGACAGCACCCTGGCCCCCAGCACCGGCGTGTACCAGCGCCTCAACACCGAAGCCGGGCTGTTTGGCGATGCGCATTACCTGCGCGCCAACTACCAGTACCAGCAGTACATCCCCCTGACCAAGCAGTTCACGCTGGCCTTCAACGGCGAAGTGGGCTTTGGCAAGGGCCTGGGTGGTCGGCCTTTCCCGGTGTTCAAGAACTTCTACGGCGGTGGTCTGGGTTCGGTACGTGGCTTTGAGCAGGGCACCCTGGGTCCGCGTGACGTGACCGGTTCGGTGATTGGCGGCCCCAAGAAATTCACCCTGAACACTGAAATCCAGTCGCCATTCCCCGGTGCGGGCAACGACCGAACCCTGCGTATGTTTGCCTTCGCCGACGTAGGCAATGTGTACGGTGAAAATGAAAAAATCCGCTTCGGCGAAATGCGGGCCTCGGCCGGTGTGGGTCTGAGCTGGATTTCACCCGTCGGCCCCTTGCGTTTGGCCTATGCCAAGCCCATCCGCAAGTTTGCTGGCGATAGAATCCAATCCTTGCAATTCCAAATAGGTACGTCTTTCTAATGAAGAACTTTCTACGCCAATTCGGGTCCGGCATTTTGTTCGGAGCCATGCTCCTGTCTGCCCATGCGCAGGCGGACGAGTTCCGCGTCGGGTTCGTCAATACCGACCGTATCTTCCGCGAGTCTGCCGCCGCCAAGGCAGCCCAGGCCAAGCTGGAGCAGGAGTTTGCCAAGCGTGAAAAAGAACTCAGCGATGCCGGAACGGTTTTGAAGACCGCCTCCGACAAGTTCGAACGCGAAGCGTCCACCCTGGCCGAAAGCCAGCGCACCTCGCGCCAGAAGGTGCTGGTCGACCAGGACCGCGACTTCCAGCGCAAGCGCCGTGAATTCCAGGAAGACCTGAATTCCCGCAAGAATGAAGAGCTGCAGCAGGTGCTGGACAAAGCCAACAAGGTGATCAAGCAGGTGGCTGAAACCGAAAAATACGATGCCGTGCTGCAAGAAGCCGTGTACATCAATCCCAAGTACGACATCACCGACAAGGTCATCAAGGCCTTGAATGGCGTTCCCGCCAAGTAAACCCAGCAGAGGACTCCAGCATGGCGCTGCGTCTAGGCGCGATAGTGGAAGCCCTCGGGGGGGTGTTGCACGGAGATGCGGAGCTGTCGATCGACGGCATCGCCCCGCTGGAGTCGGCGGGCTCGTCGCAACTGGCTTTCCTCAGTAACCCCAAATACCAGCAGCAACTGGCGCGCTCCCAGGCCGCCTGCGTGATTGTGGGCCCGGCCCAGGCTGAGATGGCCCTGGCGCGCGGTGCCTGCATCGTGGCCGATGCGCCGTACCTGTATTTCGCTAAAGTCACCCAGCTTTGGAAGCGCCAGCGGCCCGCACCTAGCGGCCCGGCCATCCACCCCAGTGCCGTCATCGACCCCAGTGCCCAGATCGACCCCAGCGCCCGCATTGGCCCGCTGTGCGTGGTCGAACGTGGGGCGCACATCGGTGCCGACACGGTGCTCAAGTCACACGTCACGGTGGGCGAGGACTGCCGCATCGGAGAGCGTTGCCTGCTGCATGCGGGCGTGGTGGTCGGTGCCGACGGCTTTGGCTTTGCGCCCAACGCCGGTGCTTGGGAAAAGATCGAGCAGTTGGGCGCGGTGCGCATCGGTAACGATGTGGAAATTGGTGCCAATACCTGCATCGACCGGGGCGCGCTGGATGACACCGTGATCTCCGACGGTGTCAAGCTCGACAACCTGATCCAGATCGGCCACAACGTCTTCGTGGGTGCCCATACCGCCATGGCGGGCTGTGTCGGCGTGGCAGGCAGCGCCCATATCGGCGCGCACTGCACCGTGGGCGGCGGCGCGATTGTGCTGGGGCATTTGACCCTTGCCGAGGGTGTCAACATCTCGGCGGGCACGGTCGCCACCCGCTCGATCAGCCAACCCGGCCACTACACCGGCATGTTTCCGATTGACGACAACGCCAAGTGGGAAAAAAATGCCGCCTCCCTCAAGCAGTTGCACAGCCTGCGCGACCGTCTTAAAACGGTTGAGAAAACACTAGAACAACTCCAACAGAGCACTCCAAAACCATGATGGACATCCACCAAATCCTCAAGCAACTGCCCCACCGCTATCCCTTTTTGATGGTGGACCGGGTGCTGAGCATCGAAAAATCCAAGTCCATCCGGGCCTTCAAGAACGTCACCATCAACGAGCCGTTTTTCGAGGGCCACTTCCCGCGCCGCCCGGTCATGCCCGGCGTGCTGATGCTGGAAGCGCTGGCCCAGGCCGCCGCCTTGCTGGCCTTTGATGCCCTGGGCAAGTCGCCCGAGGACGACACCGTGTACTACTTTGCCGCCATCGACAACGCCCGCTTCAAGCGCCCGGTGGAACCTGGCGACCAGCTGATGCTGGACGTGGAGCTGGTGCGAATGAAGTCCGGCATCTTCAAGTTCAAGGGCAAGGGCACCGTGGGCGACGAGCTGGCGGTCGAGGCCGAGCTGACCTGCGCCATGCGCACCATTGCCTGAGTGTTGCGCGCGTGACCGCCATCCACGCTACCGCCCTGGTTGATCCGTCCGCGCAGTTGGACGGCTCGGTCAGCATCGGCCCCTACACGGTGGTGGGCCCGCATGTGAGAATCGGCGCGGGCACCACGGTGGGGCCGCACTGCGTCATCCAGGGCCACACCACCATTGGCCAGGGCAACCGTATTTTCCAGTTCAACTCCCTCGGGGCCGACCCGCAGGACAAGAAGTTCGCAGGCGAGCCCACCGAGCTGGTGATTGGCGACCGCAACACCATCCGCGAGTTTTGCACCTTTAACCTGGGCACGGTGCAGGACGCGGGCGTGACCCGCATCGGCAACGACAACTGGATCATGGCCTACGTGCACATTGCGCACGACTGCCTGCTGGGCGACCAGATCACCATGGCCAACAGCGTCACCCTGGCCGGCCATGTGCAGGTGGGCGACTGGGCCACCGTGGGCGGCCTCACCGGCGTGCTGCAGCGCATGCGCATCGGCGCGCATTCCATGGTCGGCTTTGCCAGCCACATTGGCAAAGATGTGCCGCCCTTCATGGTGGTGGACGGCAACCCGCTGGCGGTGCGTGCCGTCAACCTGGTGGGCCTGAAGCGGCGTGACTTTTCGGATGCGCGCCTCAAAGCCATCCGCGAAATGCACAAGCTGCTCTACCGTCAGGGCAAGACCCTGGACGAGGCCCGTGCTGCCATCCAGGCCTTGGATGCTCCCGAGGCGGCAGCTGATATTGCCTTGATGGACGACTTTCTCGCCACTTCCGTCAGCGGCATCGCCCGCTGATGTCCGATCCCCGCGTCGCCATGGTGGCCGGAGAGGCCTCTGGCGACTTGCTCGCAGGCCTGGTGCTGGACGGCCTGCGTGCCCGTTGGCCGGACCTGCAGGCCAGTGGCATTGGCGGCCCGCAGATGGCCCGGCGCGGCTTCCAGGCGCATTGGCCCAGCGAGCGGCTGGCGGTGCATGGCTACAACATGGACGTGTTTCGCCGCCTGTGGGAGCTGTTGGGCATCCGCAAACAGTTGCGTGAGCGCCTGCTGCGCGAGCGGCCCGGCGTGTTCATCGGTGTGGATGCGCCCGACTTCAACCTGGGGCTGGAAGCGGCGCTGAAAGCGCAGGGCATCCCCACCGTGCACTTCGTCTGCCCGTCTATCTGGGCCTGGCGCGCCGACCGGGTGGAAAAAATCCGCCGCGCGGCCGACCACGTGCTGTGCATCTTTCCGTTCGAGCCCGAGCTGCTGGCCCAGCACGGCATTGCCGCCACCTACGTGGGCCACCCGCTGGCCAATGTGATCCCCCTGCAGCCCGACCGCGTCGCCGCACGGCAGACGCTGGGGCTGGCACCGGAGGACACCGTGGTCGCCATCCTGCCCGGCAGCCGCCAGTCAGAGATCAAATACCTGGCTTTAAGGTTCTTTCAGGCTGCAGCGCTGATTCAACAAGCACGACCAGCTATTAAATTTGTAGTGCCTGCCGTGCCCACGCTGCGCACGCAGATCGAAGCCCTGGCGGCCGAGGCGGGCATGGCCGGGCGCATCCAGATCGTCGCGGGCCAGTCGCACACCGTGCTGGCCGCCTGCGACCTGACGCTGATCGCCAGCGGCACGGCCACGCTGGAGGCGGCGCTGTTCAAGCGGCCCATGGTGATTGCCTACAACATGCACTGGTTTTCGTGGCGCATGATGCAGCGCAAACAGCTCCAGCCCTGGGTGGGCCTGCCCAACATTCTGTGCCGTGATTTCGTGGTGCCCGAGCTGCTGCAAGACGCGGCCACACCGCAAGCCCTGGCCGATGCCTGCCTGCAGTGGCTGGCGCCGTCCGCCTCTGCGAGAATCGCGGCCCTTGACGCCACATTCACCGCGCTGCACCACAGCCTGCAGCGCGACACCGCCCAGTTAGCCACCGATGCCATCCAAAAAATTATCGCCACCCGTGCAAGCTGAGTTGACCTGGCCTACCCGGGGTCTGGTCGCCGGGGTGGACGAGGCCGGGCGCGGCCCGCTGGCCGGGCCGGTGGTGGCCGCCGCCGTGATCCTGGACGCGCGCCAGCCTATTGCGGGCCTGGCCGACTCCAAAAAGCTCACCGCCAAGCGCCGCGCCCAGCTGTATGACGAAATCCTGGCCAAAGCCCTGTGCTGCTCGATCGCCGAGGCCAGCGTGGAAGAAATCGAAAAGCTCAACATCCTGCAAGCCACCATGCTGGCCATGCAGCGGGCCGTGCAAGGCCTGCGCCTCAAGCCCGGCCATGTGCTGGTGGACGGCAACCGCGTGCCGGTGCTGGCCATGACCAGCGAGGCCATCGTCCAGGGCGATGCCCTGGTACCGGCGATTTCCGCCGCGTCCATCCTGGCCAAGGTCACCCGCGACCGCTGGTGCGCCCAGGTGGATGCCGACTACCCGCAGTACGGGTTTAAAGGGCACAAGGGCTACGGCACAGCGGCGCATATAGCCGCCTTGCAGGCGCACGGGGCCTGCCCGCTGCACCGCAAGACTTTTGCGCCGGTAACGGCGGTGCTGGCATGAGCTCGGATCCCATCACCCACATCCAGTCGCGCGACAACCCGCTGCTCAAGGAGCTGCGCCGCCTGTCGCAAGACAGCACCGCCTACCGCAAGCAGGGCCGCGTCTGGCTGGAAGGCGACCACCTGTGCCGCGCCGCGCTGGCCCGGGGTTGGAAGCCCGTCATGGCGATTTTTTCAGAGTCTTTTTGGCCTCTAGCGCCCACGGAATGGGCGAGAGCAGCTACGAAAGTAATAGTAATCAAGGATGCGCTGTTGGCCGACCTCAGCAGCCTGGAGTCGCCCGCGCCCATGGGCTTTGTGGTCGATTTGCCCGCCAGCGCCTCGCTGGACCCGGCGGCGGCCAGCGTCATCCTCGACCGGGTGCAGGATGCCGGTAATGTCGGCTCCATCCTGCGCAGCGCCGGGGCGTTTGGCTTTAAGCAAATCATCGCCCTCAAGGGCACGGCGGCGCTGTGGAGCCCCAAGGTACTGCGCGCCGGCATGGGTGCGCATTTTGGCCTGCGTCTGGTCGAAGGCGTGGAGCCGGATGCGCTGGATGCCCTGACCGTGCCGCTGGTCGTCACCAGCTCCCACCAGGGCGCGCTGCTGCAAGACCAGAAGCTGCCGTACCCCTGCGCCTGGGCCATGGGCCACGAAGGGCAGGGCGTGGGCGCGGCCCTGCTGGCGCGCGCCAAAGTGTCGGTGCGCATTGGTCAGCCGGGCGGCGAAGAGTCGCTGAACGTGGCCGCAGCGGCGGCGATTTGCCTGCATGCATCGTCGGTAGGGCGCTGATCGTTCAAGGGTTTGCCCGCGGTTTGGGCCAGGATCTGCAACAGTGCTCGGCTATAATCGTGGGCTTTCCCGCATCCACGTACGCCTAGCGCCGGTCTTACCGAACCCCCTTCCAGAGCATTTGCAAGAGTTTTACTTAACGTGAAACTTTTGGACCGCTTGGGCGTACCCGTAACTATTTCGGAGAACCCAGTGCTTTTGTCTCTCAAGGGAACCTTCCCATCCGCCATTCTGGCGCTCGCAGACGGCACGGTCTTTGTTGGCAACTCCATTGGAGCCCCCGGCTCCACCGTGGGCGAGGTGGTGTTCAACACCGCCATGACCGGCTACCAGGAAATCCTCACCGACCCCAGCTACTGCCAGCAGATCGTCACCCTGACGTACCCGCACATCGGCAATACCGGTGTCAATGTGGAAGACGTGGAAGCCGCCCGCGTCCACGCCGCCGGTTTGGTCATCAAAGACCTGCCGCTGGTCGCCTCCAACTTCCGCAGCCACCTCACCTTGTCGGACTACCTGGTCCAGCAAAACACGGTCGCCATCGCCAACCTCGATACCCGCAAGCTGACCCGCCACCTGCGCACCCATGGCGCGCAAAACGGCTGCATCCTGGCGCTGTCCGCAGGCCAGAGCGTGAATGCCGAGAACACCGCCCAGGCCGTGGCCGCTGCACAGGCTGCGCCCAGCATGGCCGGGCTGGACCTGGCCAAGGTGGTCTCCGCCAAAGAGTCCTATGCCTGGACCCAGACCGAATGGAACCTGTTGGGCGGTTACGGCCAGCAAGACGCGCCGCGCTTCCACGTGGTGGCCTATGACTTTGGGGTCAAGTTCAACATCCTGCGCATGCTGGCCAGCCGTGGCTGCCATATCACCGTGGTGCCCGCGCAAACCAGCGCTGCAGAAGTGCTGGCGCTCAAGCCTGACGGCGTATTCCTGTCCAACGGCCCTGGCGATCCGGAGCCCTGCGACTACGCGATTGCGGCTGCGGCGGAGTTGATCGAGTCCGGCATCCCCACTTTCGGTATCTGCCTGGGCCACCAGATCATGGCCTTGGCCAGCGGTGCCAAGACCTTCAAGATGAAGTTCGGCCACCACGGTGCCAACCACCCGGTGAAAGACCTGGACGATGGCCGCGTCAGCATCACCAGCCAGAACCACGGTTTTGCGGTGGATGCGGCCACGCTGCCCGCCAATCTGCGCGCCACCCACATCAGTCTGTTCGACGGCACGCTGCAAGGCTTGGCCCGTACCGACAAGCCCGCGTTCTGCTTCCAGGGCCACCCCGAGGCTTCGCCCGGCCCGCACGACATCAGCTACCTGTTTGACCGCTTCATCGTGCTGATGGAGAAAAACTAATGCCTAAACGCCTAGACCTTCAATCCATCCTCATCATTGGCGCAGGCCCGATCATCATCGGCCAGGCCTGTGAGTTCGACTACTCCGGCGTGCAGGCCTGCAAGGCGCTGCGTGAGGAGGGCTACCGCGTCATCCTGATCAACAGCAACCCCGCCACGATCATGACCGACCCGGCCACCGCCGATGTCACCTACATCGAGCCCATCACCTGGCAGACGGTCGAGAAGATCATCGCCAAAGAGCGCCCCGATGCGATTTTGCCCACCATGGGTGGCCAGACCGCGCTGAACTGCGCACTCGACCTGTGGCACAACGGCGTGCTGGCCAAGTACACCGGCGCGGCTACCGGCAAGCCGGTGGAGCTGATCGGTGCCAAGCCCGAAGCCATCGATAAGGCCGAAGACCGCCTGAAGTTCAAGGACGCGATGACCAAGATCGGCCTGGGTTCGGCCCGGTCCGGCATCGCGCACAGCATGGAAGAGGCCTGGGTCGTGCAACGCCAGATGGGCTTCCCCACGGTCATCCGCCCCAGCTTTACCCTGGGCGGCACCGGCGGCGGCATTGCCTACAACCCGGAAGAGTTTGAAACCATCTGCAAGCGCGGCCTGGAAGCCTCGCCCACCAACGAGCTGCTGATCGAAGAGTCGCTGCTGGGCTGGAAAGAGTACGAGATGGAAGTGGTGCGCGACACCGCCGACAACTGCATCATCGTCTGCTCGATCGAAAACCTGGACCCGATGGGCGTGCACACCGGCGACTCGATCACCGTGGCCCCGGCCCAAACGCTGACCGACAAGGAATACCAGCTGCTGCGCAACGCCAGCCTGGCCGTGTTGCGCGAAATCGGCGTGGACACCGGCGGCTCCAACGTGCAGTTCTCCATCAACCCGGTCGATGGCCGCATGGTGGTGATTGAGATGAACCCGCGCGTCTCGCGCTCCTCGGCACTGGCCTCCAAGGCCACCGGTTTCCCGATTGCCAAGGTCGCGGCCAAGCTGGCCGTGGGCTACACGCTGGACGAGTTGCGTAACGAAATCACCAACGGTGCCACGCCTGCCAGCTTCGAGCCCAGCATTGACTACGTGGTCACCAAGATCCCGCGTTTTGCGTTCGAGAAATTCCCCACCGCCGATTCGCGCCTGACCACGCAGATGAAATCGGTTGGCGAAGTCATGGCCATGGGCCGCACCTTCCAGGAATCCTTCCAGAAAGCCCTGCGCGGCCTGGAAGTGGGCGTGGACGGCATGAACGAGAAAACCCAGGACCGCGAGCTGCTGGAAAAAGAACTCGGCGAGCCCGGCCCCGACCGCATCTGGTACGTGGGTGACGCGTTTGCCGCCGGTTGGACGGTGGACGAAGTGTTCTCGCTGACCAAGATCGACCCCTGGTTCCTGGTGCAGATCGAGCAGATCGTGAAGATCGAGCTGGAGCTGGAAACCAAGAGCCTGGAAGACATCGACGCGGCCACCCTGCGCGCCCTGAAGCAAAAAGGCTTCTCGGACCGCCGCCTGGCCAAGCAGCTCAAGACCACCGACACGGCCATTCGCAATGCCCGCCGCGCCCTGGGCGTTCGCCCCGTGTACAAGCGCGTGGACACTTGCGCGGCCGAGTTCGCTACCGACACCGCCTATCTGTATTCGACCTACGAGGCCGAGGGTGCCGAGTGCGAAGCCGCGCCCACCGACAAGAAAAAGATCATGGTGCTGGGCGGCGGGCCGAACCGTATCGGCCAGGGTATCGAGTTCGACTACTGTTGTGTGCACGCGGCGCTGGCCATGCGCGAAGACGGGTACGAGACCATCATGGTCAACTGCAACCCCGAAACCGTGTCCACCGACTACGACACCTCCGACCGCCTGTATTTCGAGCCGCTGACGCTGGAAGACGTGCTGGAAATCGTCGACAAGGAAAAGCCTTTTGGCGTGATCGTGCAGTACGGCGGGCAAACCCCGTTGAAGCTGGCGCTCGACCTGGAAGCCAACGGCGTGCCCATCATCGGCACCAGTCCCGACATGATCGACGCGGCCGAAGACCGTGAGCGCTTCCAGAAGCTGCTGCATGAACTCGGCCTGCGCCAGCCCCCCAACGCCACGGCCCGTACCGAGCCCGAAGCGCTGGAAAAAGCCGCCGCCCTGGGCTACCCCCTGGTGGTGCGCCCCAGCTATGTGCTGGGTGGCCGGGCTATGGAAATCGTCCACGAGCAGCGCGACCTGGAGCGCTACATGCGCGAGGCCGTCAAGGTCAGTCACGACTCGCCGGTGCTGCTGGACCGCTTCCTTAACGACGCGATTGAATGCGATGTGGACGCGATCTGCGACGGCCAGCGCGTGTTCATCGGCGGCGTGATGGAGCACATCGAGCAAGCGGGCGTGCACAGCGGTGACTCGGCCTGCTCGTTGCCCCCGTACTACCTGTCGGCAGAGACCGTGACCGAGATCAAACGCCAAACCACGGCCATGGCGCATGCGTTGAAGGTCGTCGGCCTGATGAACGTGCAGTTCGCCATCCAGCATGTGGAAGGCAAAGACGTGATCTATGTGCTGGAAGTGAACCCGCGTGCCTCGCGCACCGTGCCCTTCGTCAGCAAGGCCACCGGCATCCAGCTGGCCAAGGTGGCTGCGCGCTGCATGGTCGGCCAGTCGCTGGACGCGCAGGGCATCTTCAAGGAAGTGACCCCGCCGTATTTCAGCGTCAAGGAAGCCGTGTTCCCGTTCGTCAAGTTCCCCGGCGTGGACACAATTCTCGGCCCCGAGATGAAGTCCACCGGCGAGGTGATGGGCGTGGGCAAGACCTTTGGCGAAGCCTTCGTGAAGTCGCAAATCGGCGCGGGCACCAAGCTGCCGCGCTCGGGCAAGGCGTTTGTGTCGGTGAAGAACAACGACAAGGCACGTGCGGTGGAAGTGGCGCGGGGCTTGGCTGCGCTGGGCTTTGACCTGATCGCCACCAAGGGCACGTCGGCGGCCTTCCAGGCTGCTGGCATTGCCTGCACCACGGTCAACAAGGTTACCGAAGGTCGGCCGAACATCGTGGACATGATCAAGAACAACGAGATTGCCCTGGTCATCAACACCGTGGAAGAGCGCCGCAACGCGATTGCCGATTCGCGCCACATCCGCACCTCGGCTTTATTGGCCCGCGTCACCACCTTCACCACCATTTTTGGTGCCGAAGCGGCGGTGGAAGGCATGCAGTACCTGGACGACCTGGATGTCATCTCGGTACAGGAAATGCATGCGCAGTTGTTGGCTTAAGCCGTATTTGGAGTTGTAACCATGTCTACCCTACCCATTACCAAACGTGGCGCAGAGTCCCTCAAAGCCGAACTGCACAAGCTCAAGACGGTGGAGCGCCCCTGGGTGATCAACGCCATCTCGGAAGCCCGCGCCCAGGGCGATTTGAGCGAAAACGCTGAATACGAAGCCGCCAAAGACCGCCAGGGCTTCATCGAAGGCCGCATCCAGGAGGTCGAAGGCAAGTTGTCGGTGGCCCAGATCATCGACCCCGCCACGCTGGATGCCGGTGGCCGTGTGGTCTTCGGTGCCACGGTCGATCTGGAAGATGAAGACAGCGGCCAGGCCGTGCAGTACCAGATCGTCGGCGAAGACGAGGCCGACCTCAAGCTGGGCCGCGTCAACGTCTCCAGCCCTATTGCCCGCGCCCTGATCGGCAAGGAAGTGGGCGACACTGCCGAGGTGAACGCACCCGGCGGCATCAAGCGTTACGAAGTCATAGCCGTCAGCTACATCTGACACCCATGCGCCAACGCCTGCCCGTGTTTTTGGCCGCCCTGTGGTGGGGCAGCCTGAGCACGCTGGGCTTCATGGTGGTGCCGATGCTGTTTGCGGTGCTGCCCACCCCGGCCATGGCCGGTGGCATGGCTGCCAAGCTGTTCACCGCGCAGACCTGGCTGTCCATGGCCTGCACGCTGATCCTGTTGATGCTTTCCAGGTCAAAACAGGGTTCTGTGCTTATCGGACAAGCGCAAGCAGCTACTATTTTTATAGCATTCGGTTTTTTGGCGGCGGTGCTGGTGGAATTTGCCATCTCGCCGCACATCGTGGCGCGGGAGAATTTGAAGCTGTGGCACGGTCTGGGCAGTGCCCTGTACTTGCTGCAATGGCTGGCAGCGGGCGCGACACTGTGGAAGGTGTCGGCCCAGCGGAGCTAGATCAGGTCTGGCTGCGCTTTTTGAGGCTGGTCTTTGGCTTTGGCTTGGCGCGTTTCACGGTGCCGCCTGCTGTCAAACGCTGGTTGCCCAGCACGCGCAGCGTTTTTACTTCAGGGCGTTGGCCACCACGGGTGCTGTGTTTGAGCACCTTGAAATCGCGTGGACCGGCCATGCGGTCTTCGTCCACCTTGCGTTCTTTGGTGATTTCGGGTTGCGGGCGCCACAGCACCAGCAGTTTGCCGATGTGCTGGATGGGGGCCGCGCCGAGTTCGTCGGCCAGGGCCAGGAACATGGCTTCGCGGGCGACGCGGTCGTCCGAGAAAACGCGGACCTTGATCAGGCCGTGGGAATTCAACGCGAGGTTGATTTCTTTGGTAACAGCGGGGGTCAGGCCGTCGCTGCCCACCATCACCACAGGGTTTAAATGGTGGGCTTCGGCGCGGTGCACCTTGCGCTGGGCAGGGGTAAGTTGTATTTGAGACATGTGCGTATTATCAAGGCCAAGATGAAAGTTAAAACACAAAGTAAAAAAGTCAACAAGGCGTGGCTCAACGACCACGTCAACGACCCCTATGTCGTGTTGGCCAAACGCGAGGGCTACCGGGCCCGCGCAGCCTATAAATTGAAGGAGATTGACGAGACTTTCCACCTCATCAAGCCCGGCCACCTGGTGGTCGATCTGGGCTCCACCCCGGGGGCCTGGTGCCAGTACGTGCGGCGCAAACTGTCGCCCAAGACGGCGGCGGGCGGCGGCGCGGCGGTGGGTGCGCTCAATGGCAGCATCATCGCCATCGACCTGCTGCCCATGGAGCCTGTGGAGGGTGTGGTGTTTTTCCAGGGCGATTTCCGCGAAGACGAGATGCTGGGCAAATTGACCCAGGCCATGGACGGGCGGCTGGCCGACGTGATTCTGTCGGACATGGCCCCCAACCTGTCGGGCATCCATGCCGCCGATGCCGCGCGCGTCGAAGGCTTGGTTGAATTGGCGGTGGATTTTTGCCAAGACCATTTGAAGCCGCAGGGCGCGTTGGTGGTCAAGCTGTTCCACGGTGGGGCCTACGACCCACTGGTGAAGCTGTTCAAGCAGACCTTCCACATGGTCAAGCCCATCAAACCCAAAGCCTCGCGCGATAAGTCGACCGAAACTTTTTTGGTCGGCGTGGGCTTGAAAGTAGCACCCAAAACCGCACAAATCGCGCCTGAAAACGGCCAGGGAAACCCCTAAACCCTTGTTGCTGCAATGGCCGCCATAGTCAAGAATTGCCGTACCGGCCCTTGAAACGCCTAAAATAGTGCGCACTTACGTTGAAGTCTTTCCTACCGGAGCGTTGCTTGAAAAATCCGTGGTTTTCCAAAATTGCCGTCTGGCTCGTCATTGCGATGGTGCTATTCACGGTTTTCAAACAGTTCGACACCCGCGCGGGTGTGAGTTCTGGTTATGTGGGCTATTCGGACTTTTTGGACGAAGTGCGCAACAAACAAATCAAATCCGTCTCCATCCAGGAAGGCCAGGGCGGTACGGAGATTGTCGCCATCACCAATGATGACCGCCGTATCCGCACCAACGCCACCTACCTCGACCGTGGCCTGGTGGGCGACCTGATCGCCAACAACATCAAGTTCGATGTCAAACCCCGTGAGGAAGGCTCCCTGCTCATGACCTTGCTGGTCAGCTGGGGTCCCATGCTGCTGTTGATCGGCGTGTGGGTGTACTTCATGCGCCAGATGCAGGGCGGCGGCAAGGGCGGTGCGTTCAGCTTCGGCAAGAGCAAAGCCCGCATGATGGACGAAAACAACAACGTGGTGACCTTTGCCGACGTGGCCGGTTGCGACGAAGCCAAGGAAGAAGTCAAGGAAGTCGTCGATTTCCTGAAAGACCCGGCCAAGTTCCAGAAGCTAGGCGGTCGCATTCCGCGCGGCCTGCTGCTGGTCGGCCCCCCCGGCACCGGTAAAACCCTGCTGGCCAAGAGCATTGCAGGCGAGGCCAAAGTGCCTTTCTTCAGCATCAGCGGCTCCGACTTTGTGGAAATGTTTGTTGGCGTGGGCGCAGCCCGGGTCCGCGACATGTTCGAAAACGCCAAAAAGAACGCACCCTGCATCATCTTTATCGATGAAATCGATGCCGTGGGCCGCCAACGCGGTGCCGGTCTGGGTGGTGGCAATGACGAGCGTGAACAAACCCTGAACCAGATGCTGGTTGAGATGGACGGCTTTGAAACCAACCTGGGCGTGATCGTGGTGGCTGCCACCAACCGCCCTGACATCCTGGACGCCGCCCTGTTGCGCCCCGGTCGTTTTGACCGCCAGGTCTATGTCACGTTGCCCGATATCCGGGGCCGCGAGCAGATTCTGGTGGTCCACATGCGCAAGATTCCGGTCAGCCAGGACGTGAACCCTAATGTGATTGCCCGTGGCACGCCCGGCATGTCGGGTGCCGATCTGGCCAACCTGTGCAACGAAGCCGCGCTGATGGCCGCCCGCCGCAGTGCCCGTGTGGTGGAGATGCAAGACTTCGAGAAGGCCAAGGACAAGATCCTGATGGGCCCCGAGCGCAAGAGCATGGTCATGCCCGAGGAAGAGCGCCGCAACACGGCTTACCACGAGTCTGGCCACGCCCTGATCGGCAAGCTGCTGCCCAAGTGCGACCCGGTGCACAAGGTCACCGTGATCCCCCGTGGCCGTGCCCTGGGTGTCACCATGAGCCTGCCCGCCCAAGACCGTTATAGCTACGATAGCGAATACATGCTGAGCCAGATCAGCATGCTGTTTGGTGGCCGTATCGCCGAAGAAGTCTTCATGAACCAGATGACCACCGGTGCCAGCAATGACTTCGAGCGTGCCACCTCTATCGCCCGCGACATGGTCACCCGCTACGGCATGACCGATGCGCTGGGCCCCATGGTCTATGCCGAGAACGAAGGCGAAGTGTTCCTGGGCCGCTCGGTCACCAAGACCACCAATATGAGCGAGCAGACCATGCAAAAGGTCGACAGCGAAGTGCGCCGCATCATCGACCAGCAGTACGCCCTGGCGCGCAAGCTGATCGAGGACAACAGCGACAAGATGCACGCCATGGCCAAGGCCCTGCTCGAATGGGAAACCATCGACGTGGAGCAGATTGACGACATCATGGCGGGCCGCGAACCGCGTCCACCGAAAGACTGGACACCCCGCACGCCTACCGGTGGCGGTAGCAACGGTGGCAGTGGCGGTGCACCGGTCGTGCCAACGGTGGAACCCGCACCTACGGCGGCGTAACTGCGGTGTAAACCACTGGGCGTGTCACCGCGTTGATAGGTGATCGCGATCACGGGGCTTTTCAGGCCCCGTTTTCATTTCTGACAATTTCGCAACTCCCATGCTCTGGCAAACCACCCGCTTTCAGATTGATCTGGCCCAACCTCGGGTGATGGGCATCGTCAATGCCACCCCCGACTCCTTCTCGGATGGCGGCCAGCACGCCAACACCGCCGCCGTCCTGGCCCACTGCGAGCAGTTGCTGCGCGACGGAGCCCACATCCTGGACATCGGTGCGGAATCCACCCGCCCCGGTGCCCAGCCGGTGCCGGTGGAGGAGGAACTGGCCCGTTTGTTGCCGGTACTGCACGCCGCCACCACGCTGGGCGTGCCGATTTCGGTGGATACCTACAAACCCCAGGTCATGCAGGCCGCGCTGGATGCCGGGGTGGACATCCTCAACGACATCTGGGCCCTGCGCTGGACCGACCCGGCCCATCCGCTGGCCGCCACGGATGTGGTGGCAAGGCACCCATCTTGCGGCGTGTGTTTGATGCACATGCACCGCGAACCGCAAACCATGCAGGCCGAGCCCATGCAAGGCGACGTGGTAGCTCAGGTGCTATTATTTTTAGGGCAGCATGCGCAGGCTCTATCAGCACGAGGCATAGAAAAGACCCGCATCGTGCTGGACCCTGGCATTGGTTTTGGCAAAACCGTGGCGCAAAACTTTGCTCTGCTGGCCCGGCAACAGGCACTGTTGGCTTTGGGTTACCCCTTGCTGGTGGGTTGGTCGCGCAAATCTTCGCTGGCTGGCATGGCTGATTCCCCCCTTGGCCCTACCGAGCGCCTGGTGCCCAGCGTGGCAGCGGCCTTGCTGGCCGTGGAGCGGGGCGCGCGCGCGGTGCGGGTCCATGACGTGGCCGCCACCGCGCAAGCCTTGAAGGTGTGGGCTGCGGCGGGCGGGTAAGCTCACCATTTTTCAAAGTTGCCGCAAGCTGCGGTGTAATCTCCCACCGGCTTCACTAGCGCGCTGTGCAGGCTGCGTCCATATAAAAAGGAAAACAATGTCTCGTCAATATTTCGGCACCGATGGTATCCGTGGCACCGTGGGCCAGGCCCCCATTACCCCCGATTTCGTGCTGCGCCTGGCCCATGCGGTGGGCCGCGTGCTCAAGCAAACCGAAGCCCGCCCCACGGTGCTGATCGGCAAAGACACCCGCATCTCGGGCTACATGCTGGAAAGCGCGCTCGAATCCGGCTTCAATTCCGCCGGTGTGGATGTGGTGCTGCTCGGCCCCCTGCCTACGCCCGGTGTGGCCTACCTGACCCGTGCACAGCGCGCCAGCCTGGGCGTGGTCATCAGCGCCAGCCACAACCCGTACCCTGACAACGGCATCAAGTTCTTCAGCGCCGAAGGTGCCAAGCTGCCCGATGCCTGGGAGCTGGCCGTCGAAGCCGCATTGGAAACACCGCCCGTGTGGGCCGATTCCGCGTCGCTGGGCAAGACCCGCCGCCTCGAAGATGCCTCTGGCCGGTACATCGAATTCTGCAAAAGCACCTTCCCCAATGCCCTTACGCTCAAAGGCGTGCGCATCGTGGTCGATGGTGCCCACGGCGCGGCCTACCAGATTGCGCCCAAGGTGTTCCACGAGTTGGGTGCCGAGGTCATCGCCATCGGCTGCGCGCCCGACGGCATCAACATCAACGAAAACGTCGGTGCCACCCATCCCCAGGCCCTGGTCGATGCCGTCAAAGTCCACGGTGCCCACTTCGGTGTGGCGCTGGACGGCGATGCCGACCGCCTGCAAATGGTCGATGCCGACGGCCGCCTGTTCAACGGCGATGAAATCCTGTACCTGATGGTCAAGGAACGCCTGTCGCGCGGGGGCAAAAATGCGAGCAAACGCGCGGCCGATGCCGTGCCAGGCGTGGTCGGCACGCTGATGACCAATATGGCCGTCGAGCTGGCACTGAAAGACAAGGGCGTGGAACTGGTCCGCGCCAAGGTGGGCGACCGTTACGTGCTTGAAGAGCTGGAAAAGCGCGGCTGGCTGCTGGGTGGGGAAGGCTCTGGCCACCTGCTGGCGCTGGACAAGCACACCACCGGCGACGGCCTGGTCAGCGCTCTGCAGGTGCTGCAGGCCTGCGTGCGCACCGGCCAGACCCTGGGTGAGCTGCTGGCCGACCTGACCCTGTTCCCGCAAACCCTGATCAATGTGCGCCTGCAGCCCGGCCAAGACTGGAAAGCCAACGCCCAGCTTCCGCTGGCTACAAAAGCCGCTGAAGCCGAGCTCGGCAATAACGGCCGCGTGTTGATCCGCGCCAGCGGCACCGAGCCCCTGGTCCGCGTGATGGTCGAGGCCCGGGACGCCGCCCAGGCCAAGGCCTGCGCCGAGCGGATCGCAGCCACGTTGCGCTAGGTCCATGGGGGGTGGGCGGTCACCCCGCCTGCAGGCGCAGTTCCAGCCGCACCCCGTCGCCGGTGTTCTGCGCCGCAATTGTCCCGCCCATCTTGGCCATGTAGGTTTTGGCCACAAACAGGCCCTGGCCCCGGCTGCCCAGGGCGGCGGTGTCGGCCTGGCTGGACACGCCGTACTCGAATATCTTGCCCAGGAGCTCCGCTGGGATGGGCGGCCCCTGGTTAAAGATACCCACCAGCACTTCATGGCCCAGGCGCTCCAGGGTGAGTGTGATGGGGCTGCCCACGGTGCGGTGGCGCTGGGCGTTGGTGAGCACGTGGGTGACTACGTCTTCCAGTGAATGGTTGTCGGCCTTGACCCATAGCGGGTCTGCCAGCGGGCTGAACTGCACACCGCCGATACCCGCGCTGGCCGCGTTGTCGGCCACCTGGGTCAGGAAAGCATTCACGTCCAGCCGTTCGGTGTCCAGCAGGCTGGCCTCAAAGGCTTCGCTGGGCGAAGCGCTGCCGTACAGCACCTGGATAGCCCGCTGCATGCGCTGGATGTAGCGGTTGCTGGGGTCCTGGGCCGTGCCGTGCAAGGCCTTCAGGGACTGCAGCGGCGACATGATTTCATGGCCTACCGCGTGCCACATGTCTTTTTCCTGGGCGGTGCGGATGCGTTCGCGTTTGAGGTCGTCGTGCACCCGCTGCAGCAGCTCGGCCAGCGCGGTGGCCAGCACGCCCAGTTCGTCATGGCCGCGCACATCCACCAGGTCCAGTGCCAGTACGCCATCCGCGCTGCGCATGCTGTGTGACACGGCCGCCGAGCGTTTGGTCAGCAGGGTGATACGGCGGATGATGCGCAGCTCGATGGCTGCCCAGGTCAGCGCAATCGCCAGCAGCATGGCCCCCACAAACCACGACATGCGGGTCGCCACACGGGCCAGGTTCTGGTTCACGCTGCGCAGGTCGCCGTGCAGCGTCAGCCCAAAGCTGCCCAGGCTGGTGGTGATGGTCTCCGAAGCCTGCAGCGGAATGTCGTAGTTGGCCACCGGCAGCCGGGCGACCAGGCGGTCCAGCCAGCGCGGGGCGGGCTCGGTAGCAGCGGGTGCCTGGAGCGTGGCCAGGGTCCGCGCTGGCTGAGCGCCCGCACCCAGTTGGCGAATCTGCAAAGTTTCACCGGGCTGGAGCAGGGGCACCAGGCTGGCCAGGGTGAATGGCGGGGTGGCACCGATTTGTAGGCTGTCGAACACGCGGGTGGCACTGCCAGGGGCCAGCATCTGCAACTGCACCCGCACCTGGTCCAGGTCTGGCGGCGGCCAGGTCGGGGCGGTCTTGCTGGCGCTGCGGCTGGCGGTAAACACGGCATCGCGCCACAGGTCGATGGGCAGGCGCACCGAGAAAAACACCTGCTTCCTGCACGCAATGGCCGTGCTGGGGGTGTCTGCAGGCAGGCAGCGCCCGTCTTGCCACAGCCAGCCGCGAAAGTCGCGTACCGGGCGGCCACCGGTCTGGCCTTGCGCGTCCAGCGCAAACCCGGTCAAACGCCCGCGTACCGTGGGCACGCCCGAGGCGCTTTGGGGCCCGGTATCGGCATCGGTTTCAAATGGGGCCAGCCACTGGGAGTTGCTGCCACCAGGCAATTGCACCGCGACCTGCAGGCGGTGGGCCTGGTCCAGCACTGGGTCGCCCCGGCTGTGGGCGACCAAGGGCTCGGCGGTGGCATAGCTGCCGACCAGGTAGATGAAACCGCCTGCCCAGGGGTTGTTGCCCACCGCCACGCACAGGCTGGAGCCGTCGGGGTACTGCACGCCGCAGCCCGCCATCTCCACCGCCTGCTGCACCTTGCTGCGGTCGTCAAAGTCGATGGCGGCAAACGGCAGCACGACCGGGTACAGCGGCTGGTCGGGGCTGCTGCCCAGGCCGGGGTTGAGCAAGGCCAGTTGACCGGTGGGGTGGCGCAGGCGCTGGGCGATCTGGGCCAGGTTTTGTTGAAAGCTGTTTTGGTAGCTGCGCAGGCCGCGTTGTTTTTCTTCTTGCAGCACGCTTAGGGCCAGGGCCAGGGTGGCCAGGGCCAGCAGGGCAAAGGCGGTGCGAAAGAAAAACCGCAGGCCAAATGGAATGCGGAACGGCACCTGAAAAGGCACCTGGAACGGCAACCGCCCCAAGGGCTTCATGCAGGCACCGTCCAGCGAAAGCCGCGCATCGGCACGTTTTCTATCGCGTCAAATTCCGGGTCCAGCTCGCGGAAGGCCTCGCGGATGGTACTGACGTGTTTGCGCACGTTGTCCCGGTTGCGGCCACTCTTGACCACCTGGTACAGATCGTCGTACGACACCACCTGGCCCCGGCGCTGGTACAGCGTGGCCAGAATGCGCTGCGCTGTCAGCGGCAGGTTGATGCGTTGGCCACGCCACAGGGCGGAGTTTTGCCGTAGCGGGTCCAGCGACAAGGCATCGGCGTCCGCCGACGGCGCCTGGGGCGGGGCTTTGGCGGTAGCCCGGCCCGCCCGTAGGATTTCCAGAAACGTGTCGATGAAGTCTGCCTCTTCAAACGTGGTTTTTTGCAGGTAGTCCCAGGCATCCAACGCCTTCATGATGCTGCGGTAAATGGTGGCGGGCATGGCCGACACCACCAGCACCGGCGTGCCAGGCCGGGTTTTGTTGATGGCGTTGATGATGGCCACGCCCGCATGCCGCTCGCGGCCCAGCTCGATGTCCAGCACCACCAGGTCGTACTGCTCGCGGGCAATGGCGGCCTCGGCGCTGTCGCGGGTAAACCACTGCTCCACCCGGATGCCCGGCTGCGCGGCCTCGATCCAGCCGCGCAACAGCTGGCTGGTGGGTTGGTCGTCTTCGATGACAGCCACTTTTTCCATGGTGCAGATTCTCAAAATTACTCACCCCCAGGCTGCAGTGCTGCGCATCTTTCGCCAACCCCCTTGCAGGGGGCAACACCAGCAGCCTGGCAAAGCCAGTTCTGCGGTGTTTCTGGTGGGCATGCGTTCAGCCTGAATGTTGGGTGGGGAGCAGTTGCGGGTATTAGAGTTTGGTTGAGAGGCCGATTATCCAAGCCCGCCCTGGCCGCCGGTGTGAGTGTTTCTTCCGCCGCCGGAAGCAACTGCCACCAGGGCTGCGTTGTTTGCTCCAGGGGGTGCGGAAAAGAATTCAGCCACACCCCCACCGGGTGGCCTGATTCAACAACTTTTGGAGCCTGCCATGTCCCTGCACCCCTCTCGCCTTGTCCGTTCCATCACCCTCGCCCTGCGCCGCCTGGGGCGCAACAGTGCCCAGGGCCTGGGCCAGGTAGCCACCCCCCGCGCTGGCCGCGCCGTACTGGCGGTGGCCGTGCTGGTGGCTGCAGGCACGCTGGTCTGGAGCCAACCGCCGCTGCAAACTGTGGCGCGCGGCGAGGTGGGCATCCGCAGCAACCGTTTCACCGGCGACACCACCCAGTGGGCCGAAGGCTCGGTGCTGGTGCTGCCCGGCATCCACAGCCTGCGCCAATACAACCTGCGCGACCAGCTTTACCGACCCGTGTCCGCAGATGGCAGCGCGCAGTTCCAGTCGGTGGAAGGCTTGTCGGTGGGGGTGGATGTGGGGGTGCGTTATGCCTTGGACCCGCGCCGCCTGGCCAGCTTATCGCAAGACTTGCCTGCTGATATCCGCCAAGACATCGTCCAGCCCGCGGTGCAAGGCGTGGTCTACAAAACTTTTACCCGCTACACCGTGCGCGAGATTTTCTCCAGCAAGCGCGGCGAGATCCAGCAACTGATCGAAGCCGAGCTCAAGCCCAAGCTGGCCGCCGACGGCATCCTGCTGCGCTCGGTAGAGATCGGTAAGGTGGATTTGCCGGCAGACTACAAACGCGGCATGGAGCGCCTGCTGTCTGAAGAGCTGGAATCCGAAAAGATGCGCTACACGCTGGAGCTCAAGGGTAAGCGGGTGCAAGAAGCCGCGCTGGATGCCGATGCCGAACGTGTGCGCCGCGAAAAGTCGGCCCAAGCCGCCGGTTCCGAGCAGGTCATTGCCGCCAAGGCCCAGGAGGAAGCCATGCGCCACGTGCTGCCGTTCAAACAAAAGCAGATCGAGCAGCGCCAGCTGGAGGCCGAGGCCGACAAGGTCTCGCGCATCCGCACCGCCGAAGGTGCCGCCGCTGCCCGCCGCATCGAAGCCCAGGGCGAAGCCGATTCGCGGCAAAAGCTGGCCGATGCCGAAGCCTACCGGCTCGACCGGGTGGGCAAGATCACCAGCGAGCAAATGGCCCGCGATGGCGCGCTGGTCACCCGCCACCCGTTGCTGATCCAGAAGATCATGGCCGACAAACTGTCCGACAAGGTCCAGGTCATCATCGCCGCGCCACCCACCGATGGTGGTTTCATCGGCTCCGCCCTGCTGGGGGCAGGCAAGAGCGGCAACCCGGCAGAGCCCGAAGCTGAAGCCACCGAAGCCGCCGACAAGGGAGCCGAATAATGCGCGTTGTAGCTGCTCTGTTGGCCTTGGCATCTATGTGTGCCCACGCGGTGGCCGCCACCGCCCCTCAGTTGGCCATCGTGGTGCAAGACCAGGTGGCGCTGCGCGGTGCCGCGCGTGACGCCGCCCCGGTGCAGGCCGTGCTGACGCAGGGCGACACGCTGGAGATCCGTGGCCAGCGCATGGACTACCTGCAGGTCTACGACTACCGCCGCGAGCGGGCGGGCTTTGTGCGGCAGTCGCAGGTCCGCACCACCCGGGCCACCCCGCAGGAAGCCCCCGAGCTGCTGGCCGTGCTGCGTTTTGTGCGCGACACGCCTGGCTCCGAAGCGCTGGGCGTGGCCTACGCCGCCGCCTACCTGCAAGCCGCCCCGGCAGGCAGCAACACCGCCGAAGCCCAGGATGCCCTGGGCCAGATGGCCGACCGCCTGGCCCGCCGCGCCACCAGCCGCCAGGGCAACAGCGCCGGTGCGGCTCCTACGGCAGCAGATACCCGGCTGGCCGCGCAGTTGGAGGCCGTGGCCGCCTACGGCATCCAGATGACCAGCACCGAGCGCGACGGCAGCATGCAGATTTGTTACGACGGTGATGCCTTCGCCCGCGTACTGGCCCAACCCGCCGCCAGCCCCGAGCAGCGCGCCCGCGCCGCCCTGGCCCTGAGCCGCAGCGACTGCCAGGACCCGAACCTGTCGCCCACCCTGCAAACCCGCCAGGACCAGCAGCGGGCCCGGCTGCTGGAGCAGATCGACACCGCCACCCTCAGCCCCGTGCTGGCCAACCGTATCCAGTTGCGCCGCGCCGCCGTGCAGTCGGCGCTGGCCTTTGCCGCTACCCGCCGCCAGGAAGCTCCCCAAGCCGTGGCCGCCGCCCAGCGCGCCGTCGATGCCCTGGCCGCACTGAACCGCGCCGAGCTGGCCGACGAAGACTTTGCCGCCGAGAGCGAGGCCGCCATCCGCGTCAGCGCCTCCCGCTGGGCTGCCATATCCGCTGTATCCGCTGCAGAAACCAACGCCGCAGGCTCCCGCCCGCGCATCGTGACCCAGCCCGGCGAGCCCGGGCAGACCTGTGTGCTGCTGGTCGATGCCCAGCACCCCGCCGCCCGCCCATTGCACCAGCGCTGCACCTTTGGCGTGGCCTGGACGGCATCGGCCAGCACCAGCCCCAACGGCAAGGCGGTGGCCCTGGCGGTGCAGCCCCTGGCGGGCTGGCGCGAGCTGTGGCTGTACCGGCAAACCGCAGAGGGCTGGACGCTGGACACCGTGCCCCCCGGCAGCAACGCACCCGGCCTGGGGACGCTGGAGTTTGCTGGCTGGGTGCCCGGCGGCGAGCGTCTGCTGGCCCTGCGCGAAGCCGTGGTGGAGGGCCGTGCCAAGCGCAGCTTTGAAGTCTGGAAGCTCGACACCCTGGCGGTGGAAAAGCAGGCCAGCAGCCCCGGTCTGCTGGTGTTGTTTGGCAAATGGCAAGACCCGGTGTGGAAACAGATGACCGTGGCTCTGCGCTGAAATATGTAAGCGTTTTAGGCCCCTGGCGCTTATGGAATGGGCGTGAGGCGCTATTGATTTGAAAGCACTGTCACACAAGCGCCACACCAGCTTCACAGCCGTGTCACACCCCACTTTCAGACTCTGCTGCACACACAGGAGAAGTCCATGAAAGAACTGCCCACCCCCACCTTCGCGCTGTCGCCTATTTCGCTGGTGTCGGCGTTCAACCCGGCCCATCTGCTGCGCGGGGCGCTGCACCGGCGCGACGAGCGGGTAGTGGCGCCTATCCCCCGTGTCGAGGCCCAGCCTGTGGCCGCTGCGGGCGGCATTGCCGTGTCCTGGGCGCGGCACCAGGACGAGGTGCGCGAAGCCCAGCGGCTGCGTTACCAGGTGTTTGCCGTGGAGATGGGTGCACGCCTGTCCACCAAGCTGCCCGGGCACGACGTGGATTTGTTTGACGACTTTTGCGAGCACCTGCTGGTGCGCGACGTGGCCAGCAACGCGGTGATCGGCACCTACCGGGTACTGACCCCGGTGCAGGCCAAGCGCGTGGGCAGCACCTACAGCGATATGGAATTTGACCTGGTGCGCCTGCGTAACCTGCGCAGCCGCATGGTGGAGCTGGGCCGCAGCTGCGTGCACGCCGACCACCGCCATGGCGGTGTGATCCTGGCCCTGTGGGGCGCGCTGGCCGAGTTCATGCAGCGCAACCAGCTCGACACCATGGTCGGTTGCGCCAGCATCCCCATGCTGCACAACGGCGTGGTGGGCGGCGACGCAGCAGCCAGCATCTGGCAGCAGTTGCAAAAAACCCACATGGCGCCTATCGAATACCACGTGCAGCCGCGCTTGCCGCTGCCGATTGAGCAGTTCGACAGCACGCTGGCCATCGAGCCA
Organism: uncultured Albidiferax sp.; assembly: GCA_963512605.1. Taxonomy (GTDB): domain Bacteria; phylum Pseudomonadota; class Gammaproteobacteria; order Burkholderiales; family Burkholderiaceae_C; genus Rhodoferax_B. The sequence goes on from CAUPNG010000006.1 coordinate 182,522, forward strand.
CCGGCCTTGATCAAGGGTTATCTGCGCCTGGGTGCCAAGGTGCTGGGCGCGCCCGCCTGGGACCCGGATTTCAACACCGCCGACCTGCCCATGCTGCTACGCATTGCGGACTTACCCGCCCGCTACCGCAAGCATTTCGGCGGTTAAGCCACCGAGACGGGCGAGTAGGCCAGGCGCACGTAAATGGGTGCAAAGGCCTCGGCCTGCACGATCTCTACCAGCGTCTCCTTGGCCAGCTCCAGCAGGGCGATGAAGGTCACCACCAGCACCGACATGCCTTTGGCGGCGTCGAACAGCTCTTCAAACTCGACAAATTTGCGGCCTTGCAGGGTCTTGAGCAGGTAGCTCATGTGCTCGCGCACCGAGAGTTCTTCGCGGGTGATGGTGTGGTGCTGGATGAGTTTGGCGCGGCGCAGAATGTCGCGCCAGGCCTCTTGCAGGTCGGCCACGTGCACCTCGGGCAGGCGCGGCTGCAGCGCCTGCTCGATGAATACCTGGGCCTTGAGGAAGTCGCGGCCAAACTGGGGCAGGGCGTTGAGCCGGGCTGCGGCCAGCTTGATCTGCTCGTACTCCAGCAGGCGGCGCACCAGGGCGGCGCGAGGGTCTTCGGCCTCTTCGCCCTCGGCTACCTTTTTGGGCGGCAGCAGCATGCGCGACTTGATCTCGATCAGCATGGCCGCCATCAGCAGGTAGTCGGCTGCCAGCTCCAGGTTGCGGCTGCGGATCTCGTCCACGTACACCAGGTACTGGCGCGTCAGCGCCGCCATGGGGATGTCGAGGATGTTGAAGTTTTGCCGCCGTATCAGGTACAGCAGCAGGTCCAGCGGGCCCTCGAAAGCATCGAGAAACACCTCCAGCGCATCCGGCGGAATGTACAAATCCACCGGCATGGCAAACATCGGCTCGCCGTACAGGCGGGCCCGCGCCACCGGGTCTAGTGTGTCGGGAAGTGCTAACGCTTCAACCACTGCATTCACTATAAATTAAATAGCTGCTTGTGCTTATGGAATGGGCGCTAGCTGTCAATTTGGCTATTTATTTGTTGAGGGTCTGGTAGACGTACGGGTTTTGCGCCACGCGGCCTTCGCGGTACTCTTCCTGGGCGCTGCGGTCTACCTTTTGCTCCCACAGCAGGGCGCGGCCTGCGAGCTGCTGGGCTTCGAGTTCGGGCTTCTGGGCCTTGAGCTGGTCGATGAACAGCGTGGCATCGGATTGGTAGTGGGGGCGGGCGAAGATGGACATAGACTTGGGACCTTTGGTTGGCTTGATTTTACGGGGGCAACAAGCGATGTTGAAAAAGTGGGCAGGTTTAGTGTGTGTGGCGTTGGCTTTGAGTGCCTGTGACCCGCAGCGCATTGAAAAACTGGAAGAGGGCGTGGCCACCGAGGCCGATGTGCGTGCCCAATTTGGCGAGCCTGAGAAAATCTGGGACGCACCCGATGGTGGCCGCACCTTCGAGTACAACCGCCAGCCAGCGGGCCATGTGAACTACATGATCACCATCGGCCCCGACGGCAAGATGAGCGCCCTGCGCCAGGTGCTGACCCCGCAAAACTTCGCCAAGGTCCAGCCCGGCATGATGATGGAAGACGTGCGCAAGATGCTGGGCAAGCCCATGAAGACCACGCCTTTCAAGCTGAAGAACGAGGTGCACTACGACTGGCGGTACCTGGAGCCACCGAACACCTCCATGGTGTTTACCGTGGTGTTCGACCCCGACTACCGGGTGCTGCGCACCATGTCTGTGCCCGACCCGGAGACGGAGCGCAATCGTTAACCCGGCGTGAAATTGGCGGATACGTAGTCCAGAAAGCAGGCGATGCGCGACACCAGCGCGGTGTTGCGGTAGTACACCGCGTGGATGGGCTGGCGCACTTCCACCGTGGCGCTGGGCAGCAACTGCACCAGGTCGCCGCGCGCACGGTCGCCCTCGGTCATGAAGTCGGCCAGGCACACCACGCCCGCGCCCGCCAGGGCCAGTTGGCGCAGGCTCTCGCCGCTGGAGGCGCGCAGCGTGGGCGCAATCACCAGCCGGTCGCCCGTGGGGTTCCGCAGCGGCCAGGCGTTCAGGCTGTCGGGCTGGGTAAAGCCCAGCAGGCTGAGTTTTTCCAGGTCTTCCACCGTGCGGGGCCGTCCTGCGGCCTTCAGGTAGGCCGGGCTGGCCAGCACGCGCAGCAGGCAACTGCCCAGGGGGCGGGCGTGCAGGCTGGAATCGACCAGCGGGCCGATGCGGATGGCCACGTCGGTGCGGTGCTCCAGCAAGTCGATGATCTGGTCGCTGCTGTTGAGCTCCAGCGTGATGTCCGGGTAGGCCGCCCGAAAGCCCGCTACCAGCGGCACCAGCACGTGCAGCATAAAGGGCGACGCGGCATTGACCCGCAAGCGCCCGGCGGGCCGGTTGCGGCGCTGGGCCATCTGCTCCTCGGCCTGCTCCACCGCGCCCAGGATCTTGCGGGCCTGGGCCAGAAACATGGCCCCTTCTTCGGTGAGCTCCAGGCGGCGGGTGGTGCGGCGCAGCAGGGTCACGTCCAGCTTTTTCTCCAGGCGACCCAGCGAGCGGCTGATGGCCGACACGGTTTGCCCCAGTTGCTCTGCCGCCGCGGTGATGGAGCCCGCGTCGATCACGGTGGCAAAGGCCTGCAGTTCGTCCAGTGTGGTTTTCATTGTTGAATCATAAGCAAGTATCTTGTGCGGATACAGCGCTTTTTCTGCAAGGGTAAGGCATCCAGAATCCAGGCTTCTGTTTCCATTTGAGGTGCTTTATGCCACTTGCCTTGCTCGCGTTGACCATCAGCGCCTTCGCCATCGGCACGACCGAGTTCGTGATCGTTGGCCTGATCCCCACCATGGCCGCCGACCTGGGCGTCAGCATCCCTTCCGCGGGCCTGCTGGTCAGCCTGTACGCCCTGGGCGTGGCCGTAGGCGCGCCGGTGCTGACCGCACTCACCGGCAAAGTGCCGCGCAAAATGCTGCTGCTGGGCCTGATGCTGCTGTTCACCATCGGCAACCTGGTGGCTTGGCAGGCACCGGGCTACACCCCGCTGGTGGTGGCGCGGGTGCTGACCGGCCTGGCCCACGGCGTGTTTTTCTCGATCGGCTCCACCATCGCCACCAGCCTGGTGCCCAAGGAGAAAGCCGCCAGCGCGATTGCCACCATGTTCTCGGGCCTGACGGTAGCGCTGGTTACCGGCGTGCCGCTGGGCACCTTCATCGGCCAGCATTTTGGCTGGCGCGCCACGTTTCTGGCGGTGGCCGCGCTGGGCGTGGTGGCGATGCTGATTAGCCTGTTTTTCATCCCGTCCACGCTGAAACACAGCAAACCCGCCAGCGTGTTGCAGCAGTTGCAGGTGCTGAAACAGCCGCGCCTGCTGCTGGTCTACGCCATGACGGCCGTGGGCTACGGCGGCTCGTTTGTGGCCTTTACCTACCTGGCCCCCATCCTGCAAGAGCTGTCGGGCTTTGGCACCAATGCGGTGAGCCTGGTGCTGATGGTCTACGGCGTGTCGGTGGCGTTTGGCAATATCTGGGGCGGCAAGCTGGCCGACCGGCGCGGCCCGATCAGCGCGCTGAAGATCATGTTTCTGGGCTTGGCGGGTGTGCTACTGGTGCTGTCGCTCACCGCTTCCAGCCCCTGGCTGGCCGTGGCCACCGTGCTGGTGTGGGGTGCCTTTGCCTTTGGCAACGTACCGGGTTTGCAGGTCTACGTGGTGCAGCAGGCCCAGCGTGTGGCACCGCAGGCGGTGGACGTAGCGTCTGGCCTGAACATCGCGGCCTTCAACCTCGGCATTGCCGGGGGAGCCTGGGGCGGCGGCTGGGTGGTGAGCCACCTGGGCCTGGCCCACACACCCTGGATCGGCGGCCTGGTGGTGCTGGGTGCTGTGGCCTTGACGGCCTGGAGCGGCAGCCTGGACCGGGCCCGCACTCAGAGCGCAGCGGCTGCGCTGGTCTGAAAGTCTTTCAGCCGACCCGCAAAGCCCGAGCGCTCCATCAGCCCCCGGGGCTGGTCGTTCAGGTCGTTGATGTAGAGCTGGCCGCCGCGGTGGGTGATGGCTTTGAACAGCTGCTCTAGCGCGTCCAGCCCGCTGGCATCCAGTGAGATGAGCTGGGATGCGTCCAGCACTACACGCGTGCCCTTGTGGCGGCTTTCCACGGCCTGGACGATGGGGTCGATCTTGGCTACCGCCCCGAAGAACAGCGCGCCGTAGAGTTTGTAGACCAGCGCGCCCTCTGCCTCGGCCACGGCATCCACATGGAACAGCGTGCTCATGCGGCGAATGAAGAAGGCGCAGGCCAGCAGCATGCCCACCTCCACCGCCACCGTCAGGTCGAACACCACGGTGAGAAAGAAGGTGCCCAGCAACAGCATGCGGTAGTGGTTGCTGAACTGCTTGAGGCGCACAAACTCGTGCCATTCGCCCATGTTCCAGGCCACAAACAGCAAGATGCCCGCCAGCACTGCCAGCGGGATGTACAGCGCCAGCGGCGCGGCCACCAGCACCACGGCGGCCAGCACCAGGGCGTGCACGATGCCCGCGATGGGCGAGGTGGCCCCGGAGCGGATATTGGTGACGGTGCGGGCAATCGTGCCGGTGGCGGGCATGCCGCCGAAGAAGGCCACGGTGAAATTGGCCACGCCCTGGGCCATCAGCTCCTGGTTGGGGTCGTGCTTCTGGTGGTGCGGGTCACTGGCGAGCTGGTCGGCCACCCGGGCGCACAGCAGCGACTCCACCGCGCCCAGCAGGGCAATGGTCAGCGTGGGCGTGACCAGCAGGCGCACCGTGTCCCAGGTGAATTCGGGCAGCTCAAACACCGGCAGGCCGCTGGGGATGCTGCCAAATTTGGTGCCCAGCGTCTGCACCGGCAGGCCCAGCGCCCAGGCTAGAAATGACAGAGTGACCAGCGCCACGATGGGGCCGGGCACCCGGGCAAAGGTACGAACCGAGCGGCCTTCCAGCAGGCGGATCAGCGGCGAGCCTGGCACAAACACCTTGGGCCAGACGATCAGCCCCAGCACGCACACGGTGCCCAGCGCCAGCGCGAAGAAGTTCAGGGTGTGGATGTGGGCGGCCAGGGTCTTGAGCTGCGAGAAGAAGTCGCCCGGCATCTTGGCGATCTCCAGCCCCAGCAGGTCTTTCACCTGCGACAGCGCAATCAGCACCGCAATGCCGTTGGTAAAACCAATCACGATGCTCACCGGCACATAACGCACCAGCGTGCCCAGCTTGAACAGGCCCAGCGCAAACAGCAGAACGCCCGCGCAGGCGGTGGAAATCAGCAGGTTGGCCACGCCGTAGCGTTCGACGATGCCGTAGACGATGACGATGAAGGCCCCCGCCGGACCGCCAATCTGCGCCGTGGTGCCGCCCAGCGCGGAGATGATGAACCCGGCGATGATGGCCGTCCACAGCCCGGCCTCGGGCTTGAGGCCGCTGGCAATCGCAAACGCCATGGCCAGCGGCAGGGCGACGATGCCCACCGTCAGGCCCGAGCCCACATCCTTGCCCAATCTTTCCCGGTTGTAGCCCCGCAAGGCATCGATCAGGCGAGGGTGGAAGCGGGCGAGCGACATAGGAGTTAGGCCGGTGAAGGCTTGAGATTAACAATGTCCCAGGTTCCACGCATCGTGGTAAACAAGCCTTCCAGAAACACCGCAGAACTGGCTATGCCAGGCTGCTGGTGTTGCCCCCTGCAAGGGGGTTGGCGGAAAGCGCTTGCGCTGTAGCCTGGGGGTGAGCGGTCATCCAATGCGCATACCGGGTTGCGCGCCGGGGAAGGGCTCCAGGACGTAGATGCCCGGCTGGGCCTTTTCGTCGGCATGGCTGGCGGCCAGCACCATGCCTTCGCTGAGGCCGAATTTCATCTTGCGCGGGGCGAGGTTGGCCACCATGACGGTGAGTTTGCCTATGAGTTGGTCTGGCTGGTAGTGTGCGGCGATGCCGCTGAACACGTTACGGGTCGAACCCTCGCCCACGTCCAGCGTCAGGCGCAGCAGCTTGGTGGAGCCTTCCACCGCTTCGCAATTCAGGATCTTGGCGATGCGCAGATCGATCTTGGCGAAGTCGTCGATGGTGATGACGGGGGCAATGGCCTCGCCACCCGGTACTACAGTTTCTGTAGCTGCTTGTGCTGATTCCGTGGGCGCTGGGGGCTCAAACAATGCATCAAGCTGCTTGATGTCCACGCGCTGCATCAGGTGCTTGTAGTCGCCAATCGCGTGGCCGGCGCTTAAGCGGGTGTCGGCATCGGCAAAGCCCAGGGGCGCGACGTTCAAGAATGCTTCCACCTGCGCCGCCAGTGCGGGCAGCACGGGCTTGAGATAGATGGTGAGCAGGCGGAAGGCTTCGATGCAGGTGCTGCACACGTCTTGCAGGCGCGCGTCGGCACCTTCGAGCTTGGCCAGTTCCCAGGGCTTGTTGGCATCCACGTAGGCGTTCACGCGGTCGGTGAGCAGCATGGTTTCGCGCAGGGCCTTGGCGTATTCGCGCTGTTCGTACAAACTGGAAATGCTCTCTTTTTGAGAGCTTATTGCGCTGATCAGATCAGCACTGGATGCCGATAAAGCACTTAACTTTCCAGCAAAACGCTTGGCCAGGAAACCGGCGGCCCGGCTGGCGATGTTTACGTACTTGCCGATCAAGTCGCTGTTCACGCGGGCCATGAAGTCGTCGGCGTTGAAGTCGATGTCTTCGTTGCGGGCCGAGAGCTTGGCGGCGATGTAGTAGCGCAGCCACTCGGGGTTCATGCCCAGGCCCAGGTATTTGAGCGGGTCCAGGCCGGTGCCGCGGCTTTTGCTCATCTTTTCGCCGTTGTTCACCGTCAAAAAGCCGTGCACAAAGATCGAATCCGGCGTCTTGCGGCCGCTGAACTTCAGCATGGCGGGCCAGAACAGGGTGTGGAAGGTGACGATGTCCTTGCCGATGAAGTGGTACTGCTCCAGCGCAGGCTGGGCCATGTAGGCATCAAAATCTTCGCCGCGTTTGTCCAGCAGGTTTTTCAGCGATGCCAGGTAGCCCACGGGCGCGTCCAGCCACACGTAGAAGTATTTGCCCGGCGCGTCCGGGATCTCGATGCCGAAGTAGGGCGCGTCGCGGCTGATGTCCCAGTCGCCCAGGCCTTCGCTGGTGCTGCCGTCGGGGTTGGTGCGCACGGTGAACCATTCCTTGACCTTGTTGGCCACTTCGGGCTGCAGGCGGCCGTCTTGCGTCCAGCCCTCCAGAAATTCCACGCAGCGCGGGTCGGACAGCTGGAAGAACAGGTGCTCCGAGCTCTTCAGCTCGGGCGTGGCACCGGACAGGGTGGAGGTGGGGTTGATCAGGTCGGTGGGCGCATAGACCGAGCCGCAGACTTCGCAGTTGTCGCCGTACTGGTCCTTGGCATGGCACTTGGGGCACTCGCCCTTGATGAAACGGTCGGGCAGGAACATGTTCTTGGCGGGGTCGAAGAACTGCTCGATCACCTTGCTGGAAATCAGGCCGTTGGCCTTGAGGTCGCGGTAGATCTGCTGCGCCAGCGCGTGGTTTTCAGGCGCGTCGGTGCTGTGCCAGTTGTCAAAGGCAATATGGAAGCCGTCCAGGTAGGGCTTGCGCCCGGCGGCGATGTTGGCCACGAACTGCTGGGGCGTGATGCCCGCCTTTTCGGCGGCAATCATTATGGGCGCGCCGTGGGTGTCGTCGGCACCCACGAAGTTCACGGCATTGCCCTGCATGCGCTGGAACCGCACCCAGATGTCGGCCTGGATGTACTCCATGATGTGGCCGATGTGGAAGTTGCCGTTGGCGTAGGGCAGGGCGGTGGTGACGAAGAGTTGGCGGGGGGATGTATGGGGAGAGGTGTGCGGGGAGGTCATAGTCGTTCGATCAATTCGCGTGCAGTCAGCACGGGGTAGCGGGGGCGCAGGGCCAGCACATCTTTGTCGCCAGAGACAATGGTATTGACGTGCCCCTGGTCGTACAAGGCAAATAAGAAGTCGTCATCCGGGTCGCGGCACACGCCGGGCCAGGGTTCGCGCAGGGCCACCGAGGTGGCGTTGCTGCGCAGGGCCTGCAACAGGTTCTGTGCAGCGGCCAGGCCGCCCACGGAGCGCGCCACCACGTGGGGGCGCACCAGGGCATCGGCGAGTTCATCCAACTGCCATGGGCAGGTCACCCAGGTAAAGCGCTTCATGCGCCAGGCGGCGAGCAGTTTGGCGGGGGTGGTGTCCAGTTTGAAGGTCGATGACACCACCAGGTTGGTGTCGATGGCGATGTTCATGCGGCTTTGAGGCGGGCGGCCCGTTCGGCGCGGGCCTCTGCCACGGCCTCATCGGCCAGGGCCTGCGCTTCGTCTTCCGTCAGGTCTTCAAACCCTTTGGCAAATTCAGCCCACAGCCGCTCGAACTCGCCGCTGTCCTTGCGTCGCATGCGCTCGTAGGTATCCATATCGACCATCGCCGCCACGGGCTTGCCCGCTTTGGTGATGACGATGCTGTCGTGCCGGTACTGCACCTCGTTGAGCAGCTCGCCCAGGTTTTGGCGCACGGTCATGGCGGTGGCTTCGCGTTGCATGGTCAGACTCCTACAGTTGGGGTAATTCTATCAATTGACCCAATTGGGGTGGTCACTGTGGGGCATCGGCCCAGCCAAAAAACCGGCACACCTCCGCCCTTTGCGCCTGCGCATCGGCATAGCCCAGCGCCATCAGCTCGCGGGTGAAACCGGCTTCGAACAGCAGGTAGCTGGCCAGGGCCGAGCCTTTGGCGGCATCGGTGCGGGGGGCACCGCCCAGGCCGCCGAGCAGGGTGCGGATGGCGGGTGGCAGGTGGTGGGCGTGGCGGGCGGCGATGGTGTCGATGCGCTGAGAAGGCGCAATCAGCAGCAGATCCACCGGTCGCAACGGGCTGTTGTGGCGCAGCTCGGGCGGTATCAGGGCCAGTGTGGTGTTGATGCGGCGCACCCGCTCCACGTCCACCGCCAGCGCGTCCAGAAAGATGCTGGACAGGGCGTGGCCCGCGATCTGCGCCAGCGAGGGATAGCTGTCTACCGCCATGGTGGGGGCTTCGCCTTTGGGCTCCACCATGCGCCCAGCGCCTATCACCAGGACCTTTGTTGCTCCTAAATGGATAGCGGCGGCGACCGGGGCCGACTGTCGCATGGAGCCGTCGCCAAAGTATTCCTGGTGGCCGTTCAAGGCCAGCGGCATGGCCGGAAACACGAAGGGAATGGCGGACGAGGCCAGCAAATGGTCCAGCGTGAGCCGGTCGCGCAGGCCCTGGCGCTGGGTGCGGGCCCAGGGTTGCAGGGCCTCGCTGCCTTGGAAGAAGGTCATGTGCTCACCCGAGCTGTAGCTGGATGCGGTGACCGCCAGTGCCTGCACGTGGCCCTGCTGGATGAGGCCGGGCAGGCGCTCCAGCGGCACCAGGTGCGCCAGCAGCTCGCGCAGCGGGCGGTTGTCCAGCAGGGAGCGGGGCTGTACTTTGCGCCATTGGGCCAGCATCCAGCCCACCGACAACAGCGTGAGCCAGCGCGCGCCACTGCGCATCACCCCGATGGGGTCGGTGCGGTAGACCTGGCTGGCCTCCATGTTCTGCCACACACCCACAACGCGCCGCACTGCGGTGTCGAAGTCGTCCGCCCCGCAGGCCAGGGCAGCGGCGTTCAGCGCGCCTGCCGAGGTGCCGGTGATGATGGGGAAGGGGTTGCCCGTGCCACCCGCACCGCAGGCCAGGCGCAGGTCGGCAATCGCTTCGAGCACGCCCACTTGGTAGGCGGCGCGGGCACCGCCGCCTGTGAGCAGGAGCGCGGTAGGGGGTGGGGTGTTGTCTGACATGGTGGCCTTATGTCAGCGGGCCACCGCGCTGGCGCAGTTGCTCCAGCGTGGTGGCCAGCCAGGCCAGCATGCCAGGGTCCTGGCTGGTGGCGATGTTGATGCCCATCCAGGGGCTGGGGGTTTGCCGTAGCGAAAACAGCGCACCTGGGCGCAGCAGGTAGCCCGCGTCCAGTCCCAGGGCGGCCAGGTGGTTGGTGTCCACCCCGGTGTTAAACCAGCCCAGAAACCCGGCCTGCGGCTGGCAAAAAGCCTGCAGCCCCAGGTCTTGCATGCGCTTGAAGGCGGGCTCGCGCAGGCTGTCCAGGGTGGCGTGCACGCGTTGGCAGTGCTTGCGGTAGCTGCCCTCGGTCAGCGCTTTGTAGACGATGCGCTCGTTGATCTCGGGGGTGGTCAGCGCGGTCAGCAGCTTGTGGGTGGTCAGGGTGTCTACCAGCTCGGCCGGGCCTGCCAGGTAGCCCACGCGGATGTTGGGCGCGAGCATCTTGGAATAGCTGTTCACGTACACCACCCGGCGCAGCTGGTCCAGGCTGGCCAGTCGGGTCACGGCCATGCCCTGGGGCAGAAAGTCAGAGTAGATGTCGTCTTCAATGACCAGGATGTCGTGGGCCTCGGCCAGCCGCAGGATCTGGTAGGCCGTGGCCGCGCTCAGCAGGGTGCCGGTGGGGTTGTGCAGTACGGGGTTGAGGAACATCAGCTTGGGCTTGTGCTGCTCCACCAGCGCGGTCAGGGCCTGCACGTCCGGGCCTTGCGGGGTGTAGGGCACGCCCACCACCTCAATTCCGCGCAGCCACAGCAGCGGGTTGCACCAGCCGGGCTCGCCCACCAGCACGGTGTCGCCCGGGCGCAGCAGCATGCGAAACACCAGGTCGATGGCCTGGGCTGCGCCGGTGGTGGTGAGAATTTGCGACGGGTGGGCTTCGATGTCGCGCTCGGCCAGCGTGCGCTGGATTTGTGCCCGCAGCGGGGCGTAGCCCTGGGCCGAAGCGCCCTGGGCCAACTGCTGGCTGGTGCTGTGGTTGGCCAGTGCCCGCAGGCCCAGCTTGAGCAGGTCGCCGCCGCACAGGTCGGGCGGCAAATAGCCCGAACCCGGCGACAGGTGGGCCGGAATGCCGCTGGTCATGTTGCGCACCATCCAGCCCATGTTGATGGCCTGCTGCGGTTTGGCGCGGGCCGGGGCCGACTTGGCGCGCGGGTTGGCCGGGGCTGCTGCTTCGCGCACAAAAAACCCCGCCCCGCGCCGCGCCAGCAGATGCCCGCGCGCCACCAGCCGCTCGTAGGCAGCCACCACGGTAAAGCGCGATACCCCGCGCTCCTGTGCCAGTTCGCGCACCGAGGGCATACGCATGCCGGGGCGAAACACCTGCTGCTGGATGCGCTGCTCGGCCCACTGCACCAGCTGGTCTACCAGGGTGGTCTGCGCACCCAGGGTGGCGCTTTGGTCGGTTGGGAGCGTGGCGGCGGGCATCGACTGTATTGGTGGCATTGGCAGGCCAGTGGCAATATGTATTCGGTTAACTGTACTGGTACTGTACAGGTGGCAAGATTACAGTGAATGCCACTCCACCGCAAGCCGTGGTGGGGGATTTTTCAGGAGACGGCGATGGTCAGAGTTGAACATTTCGAACTGCGCACACCCGACGTGGTGGCGCTGCGTTTGCCCGCTGGCGCGGTGGTTCGCGTCAGCACCGGCCGCCTGTGGCTCACGCAGGAGGGCCGCAGCGAAGACGTGTGGCTGCAGGCCCATGGCAGCTGGACCGCGCCGCAAGCGGTCAGCGTGCGGCTGAGCGCCGAGCCGTCGGTGGATTTTCAGATTGCGCAGCCTGCTGCGGTGCGGCGCACACCACGTATTCGGCTGTTGCGGATTGCGCCCAACATGGCCGGGGCGATGGGTGCGGCCTGACTACGGCGTGCTTATGGCTTGCCGGGCAGCAGCCGCTGCACCAGCGGGTGCTGCACTTTTTTCTCGGTGCCGATGGCATAAAAGCGCTCTTCCACGCCCTCACACGGGGCAATGTACGTCACGCCGTAGCGGGCGGTCAGTTGCTCGTGTACCCATTCGGCGGCGGCAAATACGCCCATGCCGCCCGCGCCAAACGTGACCAGCAAGGCGCTGTCTTCAAACTCGCCCACGATGTTGGGTTTGACCCCCACCCGCTCAAACCACTGGTCCAGCCGGGGCCGCACCGCCGCGTGGGTGGTGGGCAGCAGCACGGGCACGCGGGCCAGCGAGCGGGGGAAGTCCTGCTGCACCGCCTCTGCCAGGTGCGGGGGGGCGTACCAGGCCATGGCCGACGACCCCAGCGAGTGGCTGTACACCTTGATGTTGGGGTTGGGGGCAGCGGGGCGGTCGGCCAGCACCACGTCCAGCCGGTGCAGGGCCAGGTCGCCCAGCAGGTCGTCGAACTCGTCTTCATGGCACAGCAGGCGCAGGTGCGGTTCGGGCATTACCGGCTGCAGCAGGCGGTGTACCACCAGCTTGGGCAAACCTTCGGAGATGCCCACCGCCAGCCGCACCGACGGCGCACTCACCGCATCGTGGACCACGCTGGGAAGTTCTTCGCCCAGTTGGAAGATCAGGTCGGCCTGGCGCATGGCGGCCACCCCGGCCTCGGTCAGCACCAGGCCACGCCCCACGGGTTTGAGCAGGGTCACGCCCAGCGAGCGCTCCAGTTCGCGCACCTGGGTGCTCACGGTTTGCACTGCCATGCCGAGGCGGTCGGCGGCGCGGGCCATGCCGCCTTCGCGGGCAACGACCCAGAAATAATGCAGGTGGCGGTAGCTGAAGGCTTCGGTCATTGTCAACTTTTAAGAGATGAATACTTCACGATTCTCTGCTTTTTTGGAAGTGGATGCGCGCGTATGGTCGGGCCATCTGTCACTCAGGAGTAATCCATGGAACATATTTCCCCCTCCGGTCGCCCGGACTCACCGCTGATCACCCAGGCCCCCTCCACGCTGCCCACCGCCGCCCACCGGGTGCTGCGCAACACCTACGCACTGTTGTCGATGACGCTGCTGTTCAGCGCCGCTGTGGCCACCGCAGGCATCGTGCTGCAGGCCCCCGCCCCCGGCTTGATCGTGATGCTGGTGGGCATGTTTGGCCTGCTGTTTGCGGTCAACAAGCTCAAAAACAGCGGCTGGGCGATTCCGGCCGTGTTTGCCTTTACCGGCTTCATGGGCTACACGCTGGGCCCCATCGTGGCGCGCTCGCTGTCTATGCCCGGTGGCGCGCAGGTGGTGATGCTGGCGCTGGCCGCCACGGGTGCCACCTTCCTGGCCTTGTCGGCCTGGGCGGTCACGTCCAAGCGCGACTTCAGCTTCATGGCGGGCTTTTTGTTTGCCGGTATGGTGATTGCGATCCTGGCCGGTCTGGCCGCCGTGTTCCTGGAGATCCCCGCCCTGAGCCTGGCCGTGTCGGCCATGGTGGCCTTGCTTTCCGCTGGTTTGATCCTGATGGACACCAGCCGCATCGTCAACGGCGGTGAAACCAACTACGTGATGGCCACGGTGGGCCTGTATTTGTCGATCTTTAACCTGTTCACCAGCTTGTTGAGCTTGTTCGGTATCGGTGGCGGCGACGAATAAGCCTACGGGGAAGGGGCGCGCAGGTTTGGGCATAGACTACGCGCCCCATAGGAGTTATGCATGCCTTTCTCAGAACAACAGGTGCTGGACGCGGTCAAAAGCGTCATCGATCCCAACACCGGCACCGATTTCGTATCCACCAAAGCCCTGCGCGGCCTGAGCGTGCAGGGGGCCGATGTGTCATTCGGCATCGAGTTGGGCTACCCCGCTAAAAGCCAGCACGCCGCCCTGCAGGCCGCACTGGTCGCCGCCGTGCAGGCCCTGCCCGGTATCGGCAAGGTCAGCGTCAACATCACCACCAAAATCTCCGCCCACGCCGTACAGCGTGGCGTGCAGCTCCTGCCCGGTGTGAAGAACATCGTGGCCGTGGCTTCGGGCAAGGGCGGCGTGGGCAAGAGCACCACCGCCGTGAACCTGGCGCTGGCGCTGGCCGCCGAGGGCGCCCGAGTGGGCCTGCTGGATGCCGACATCTACGGCCCTAGCCTGCCCATGATGCTGGGCATCCAGGGCAAACCCGAGAGCCTGGATGGCAAGAACATGGAACCCATGCAAAACCACGGCGTGCAGGCCATGTCGATTGGTTTCTTGGTAGACCAGGACCAGGCCATGGTCTGGCGCGGCCCCATGGCCACCCAGGCGCTGGAGCAGTTGCTGCGCCAAACCAACTGGAAAGACCTGGACTACCTGGTCGTCGACATGCCGCCCGGCACCGGCGACATCCAGCTCACCCTGAGCCAGCGCGTGCCCATGACCGGCGCGGTCATCGTCACCACGCCGCAAGACATTGCCCTGCTGGATGCGCGCAAAGGCATCAAGATGTTTGAGAAGGTGGGCGTACCGATCCTGGGCATCGTGGAAAACATGGCCGTGCACGTGTGCAGCAACTGCGGCCATGTGGAGCACATTTTCGGAGCCGACGGCGGCAAGAAGATGGCCGCTGAATTCGGCATGGACTACCTGGGCGCGCTGCCGCTGAACATGCAGATCCGCGTGCAGGCCGACGGTGGCCAGCCCACGGTGGTGGCCGAGCCCGACGGCGAGATTGCCGCCTTGTACAAGGCTATCGCCCGCCAGGTGGCGGTGTCGATTGCGGGCAAAAACAAGGATTTCTCGTCGAAGTTTCCAACGATTTCGATCAGCAAAGATACGTGATCTAAGCCATGAACCTCATGGCCGCCATGCGCTACTTCTCGGCGCTGCACGAGCACAAGCACTTTGGCCGCGCCGCCCAGGCCTGCCACATCACCCAGCCCGCGCTGTCGAACGCGCTCAAGGCGTTGGAAGACGAGTTTGGCGTGGTCATCGTGCGCCGGGGTCGTACCTACGAGGGGCTGACCCCCGAGGGCGAACAGGTCTTGCTGGCCGCGCACCGCATGCTGCACGAGCACGAGGTGCTGCAGCAGGCGCTGCAAAGCGATGCAGACCACCCCCGGGGCCGCCTGCGGCTGGGGGCGATTCCTACCGCCATGCCCCGGCTGTCGCGCTTTGCTGCGCTGCTGCAGGCCCGGCACCCGGGCATCCAGCCGGTGGTGCTGTCGCTGAGTTCGCTGGAGCTGGAGACGCGGCTGGATGACTTGTCGCTGGACCTGGCCCTGGGCTACACCGACCGCATGCACCAGCGCGCCGTGAAGCTGCAGGCCTGGCCGCAGTACACCGAAACCTATTTTTTGCTGCGCCGCGCGGCCCAGCCGCACCCCGACGGTTTGCAGATACGCGAACCCGTGCGCTGGCACAGCCTGGCCGGGTTGCCGCTGTGCCTGCTGAGCCCCGAGATGCACAACCGCAGCATCATGGACGCGGCCTTTGCCACGGCAGGCATCCAGGTGGTGCCCGCCATCGAGACGAATTCGGTTTTTTCGCTGGTGCTGAGCGTGGTGGACGGCAGCGTGTGCAGCGTGCTGCCCGGCGGCCTGCTGGCTGCTGTGCGCGCCTACCGCGAACTGGAGGCGTTGCCGTTGGTGGAGCCCGACGTGCGCACCCCCATCGGCTTCATGGCCCCGGCGGCGGTGCGCCCCTCGCGTGCGCTGCAAGCCGCCCTGGTGCTGGCCGAGTCATCCGATTGGCTGCAGCTCGGTTAATATTAAATTGATAGCTGCTTGCGCTTATGAAATAAGCGCTGGAGGCCAATTTGATGCCTAACTTTGTGTGCTGCTGCAGTGCAGCATTCGCCAATTGAATCACCGCATGTAGAAATTCCATTGGACCTGCCCCCGGTCTGGCGGGACACTCTTTTGTTGTACCCACCACAAGAGCGCCCAGCGCCAGCCCCACATGCCATCTGAATCTACCCTTGAAACGGTGCAGGCCATCGCGGCTGCCCACCAGCACCTGCCCGGCGCGCTCATGCCCATCCTGCACGCGGTGCAAGATGCGCTGGGCTACATCCCCGGCGATGCCGTGCCCAGCATCGCCAAAGCGTTGAACCTGTCCAGCGCCGAGGTGCATGGCGTGGTCACCTACTACCACCACTTCCGCTCCGCGCCTGCCGGGCACAAAGTGGTGCAGATCTGCCGTGCCGAGTCCTGCCAGTCCATGGGGGCCGAGCAGCTTTGGGCCCACGCCTGCCTGCGGCTGGGCTTGAGCGGCGACCACCCCGGCACCACGGCCGACGGCGCGGTGACGTTGGAGCCGGTGTACTGCCTGGGCCTGTGCGCCTCGTCCCCGGCCATGGTGGTGGATGCCAAGCTGCATGCGCGCATGAATATCCAAAAATTCGACCGCCTGGTCGCCCAGGCCGGGAGTGCCGCATGATCCTCTACATCCCCTGTGATTCCGCATCGCTGGCCGTGGGTGCCGACGAAGTTGCCCTGACCCTCCAGGCCGAGGCCGACCGGCGTGGCCTGGCCATCGAGCTGCGCCGCAACAGCTCACGCGGCCTGTTCTGGCTGGAGCCGCTGGTAGAGGTGGTCACGCCCGCAGGCCGCATCGCCTTTGGCCCGGTGGCCGTGGAAGACGTGGCCAGCCTGTTCGATGCCGATTGGTCTGCCAGCCACCCGCTGCATTTGGGCCGCCCGGAAGACATGCCTTTCCTGCAAAAGCAGGAGCGCCTCACCTTCGCCCGCATGGGTATCACCCGGCCCCTGTCGCTGGCCGATTACGAGGCGTTTGAGGGCTTTGCCGGTCTGCGCAAAGCCCTGCTTTTGGCCCCCGCCGAGGTGGTGCAGCAGGTGCTGGACTCGGGCTTGCGGGGCCGGGGCGGCGCGGCCTTTCCTGCGGGCATCAAATGGAAAACCGTGGCTGCGGCCCAGGCCACGCAAAAGTACATCGTCTGCAACGCCGACGAGGGCGATTCGGGCACCTATTCCGACCGCATGACCATGGAGGGCGACCCCTTCATGCTCATCGAGGGCATGGCCATTGCGGCCATCGCCACCGGGGCTACCCAGGGCTATGTGTACATCCGCTCCGAGTACCCACACGCCGTGGCCACCATGCGCCGCGCGATTGAATTGGCCACCGCCGCAGGCTTCTTGGGCGACAACATGCTGGGCAGCGCGCACAGCTTCCATCTGCACGTACGCATGGCCGCCGGGGCCTATGTGTGCGGCGAAGAAACCGCCATGCTGGAGAGCCTGGAGGGCAAGCGCGGCATCGTGCGCGCCAAGCCGCCGCTGCCCGCGCTCAGCGGCCTGTTTGGCAAGCCCACCGTCATCAACAACGTGATCACGCTGGCCTCGGTGCCCATCATCCTGGCGCGCGGCGCGGCCTTCTACCGCAACTATGGCGTGGGCCGTTCGCACGGCACCTTGCCGATTCAGCTGGCGGGCAACATCAAGCACGGCGGCCTGGTCGAAAAAGCCTTTGGCGTGACCCTGCGCGAGCTGATGTTTGATTTTGGCGGCGGCTCGGCCAGTGGCCGCCCCATCAAGGCGGTGCAGGTGGGCGGGCCGCTGGGCGCGTACGTGCCCGAATCGCAGTGGGACATTCCGCTGGACTACGAGGCCTACGCAGCGGTAGGCGCGGTGGTGGGCCACGGCGGCATCGTGGTGCACGACGACCGGGCCAACATGGCGCGGCTGGCCCGCTACGCCATGGAGTTCTGCGCCATCGAGTCCTGTGGCAAGTGCACGCCCTGCCGCATTGGCTCCACCCGCGGGGTCGAGGTGATCGACCGCATCCGCGATGGTGAAAACCGGCCCCAGCAAGTGGCGCTGCTGCGCGACCTGTGCGACACCATGGTCCACGGCTCGCTGTGCGCCATGGGCGGCATGACGCCGTTCCCGGTGCTGTCGGCACTGAACCACTACCCCCAAGACTTCGGTCTGCCTGTTTAATCGCCTGGAGCACACCATGCACAACCACACAGAAATTGACTTCGGCACCCCCCTGCGCACCTCCGCGCAAGAGGTCACGCTGGAGATCGACGGCGAGTCCGTCACCGTGCCCGCGGGCACCTCGCTGATGCGGGCGGCGGTGGACGCGGGCATCAACGTGCCCAAGCTCTGCGCCACCGACAGCCTGGAGCCGTTTGGCTCCTGCCGCCTGTGCCTGGTGGAAGTGGAGGGCCGCAAGGGCTACCCGGCCTCGTGCACCACGCTGGTCGAATCCGGCATGAAAGTACGCACCCAAAGCCCCAAGCTGCAAGAGCTGCGCAAGGGTGTGATGGAGCTGTACATCTCCGACCACCCGCTGGATTGCCTGACCTGCGCCGCCAATGGCGACTGCGAGCTGCAAGACATGGCCGGGGTCACCGGCCTGCGCGAAGTGCGTTACGGCATGGAAGGGGCCAACCATTTCCATGCCAAAAAAGACGAGTCCAACCCGTACTTCACCTACGACCCGGCCAAGTGCATCGTCTGCAACCGCTGCGTGCGCGCCTGCGAAGAAACCCAGGGCACGTTTGCGCTGACGATCTCGGGTCGGGGCTTTGAATCCCGCGTGTCGGCAGGGCAAGACCAGCCGTTCATGGAATCCGACTGCGTGAGCTGCGGCGCCTGCGTCTCGGCCTGCCCTACCGCTACCCTGACGGAGAAGACCGTCATCATGATGGGCCAGCCCGAGCACAGCAAGATCACCACCTGCGCCTACTGCGGCGTGGGCTGCGCCTTCAAGGCCGAGATGAAGGGCAACGAAGTGGTGCGCATGGTGCCCTGGAAAGACGGCAAGGCCAACGACGGCCATTCGTGCGTCAAAGGCCGCTTCGCCTGGGGCTACGCCACCCACAAAGACCGCATCACCACCCCGATGATCCGCAAGAGCATCACCGACCCCTGGCAGGTGGTGGGCTGGGACGAAGCCATTGGCTACGCCGCCAGCGAGTTCCGCCGTATCCAGGCCAAGCACGGGCGCGACTCCATCGGCGGCATCACCTCGTCGCGCTGCACCAACGAAGAAACCTACTTGGTGCAAAAGCTGGTGCGCGCCGCCTTTGGTAACAACAACGTGGACACCTGCGCCCGGGTGTGCCATTCGCCCACCGGCTACGGCCTGGGCCAGACCTTTGGCACCTCGGCGGGCACGCAGACCTTCAAGTCGGTGGAGCAGGCCGATGTGATCATGGTCATCGGTGCCAACCCCACCGACGGCCACCCGGTGTTTGCCTCGCGCATGAAAAAGCGCCTGCGCGAAGGCGCCAAGCTGATCATCGTGGACCCGCGCACCATCGACATGGTGCGTTCGCCCCACGTACAGGCCGACTACCACTTGAAGCTCAAGCCCGGCACCAACGTGGCGGTCATCTCCGCCCTGGCCCACGTGGTGGTCACCGAGGGCCTGCTGGCCAGCGCCTACATCGCCGAGCGCTGCGACGACAAATCCTTCCAGCAGTGGCGCGACTTTGTGGCCAAGCCCGAGAACTCGCCCGAGGCATTGGAAGAGGTCACCGGCGTGCCCGCTGCCGACATGCGCGCTGCGGCCCGCCTGTACGCCACCGGTGGCAACGCTGCCATCTACTACGGCCTGGGTGTGACCGAGCATTCCCAGGGCTCCACCATGGTGATGGGCATTGCCAACCTGGCCATGGCCACCGGCAACGTGGGCCGCGAAGGCGTGGGTGTGAACCCGCTGCGCGGCCAGAACAACGTGCAAGGCGCGTGCGACATGGGCTCGTTCCCGCACGAGCTGCCGGGCTACCGCCATATCTCCGACTCCACCGTGCGCGGCGAATTCGAGGCCGCTTGGGGCGTGTCGCTGCAGGCAGAGCCCGGTTTGCGCATTCCCAACATGTTCGAGGCCGCGCTGGCCGGCAGCTTCATGGGCCTGTACTGCGAAGGCGAGGACATCGTGCAGTCCGACCCCAACACCCAGCACGTGGTGGCGGCCTTGTCGGGCATGGAATGCATCGTGGTGCAAGACATCTTCTTGAACGAAACCGCCAAGTACGCCCACGTGTTCCTGCCCGGCGCGTCCTTCCTGGAAAAAGACGGCACCTTCACCAACGCCGAGCGCCGCATCTCCCGTGTGCGCAAGGTCATGCCGCCCAAGGCCGGGCTGGCCGACTGGGAAGTTACCGTCAAGCTGGCCAATGCTCTGGGCTACCCCATGGCCTACAAGCACCCGCGCGACATCATGGCCGAGATCGCCTCGCTCACCCCCACCTTCCGCGGTGTGAGCTACGAGAAGATCGACCAGCACGGCAGCGTGCAGTGGCCCTGCAACGAAGACACGGCCGAGCTGGGCACCGAGACCATGCACCAAGACCAGTTTGTGCGTGGCAAGGGCAGGTTCATCATCACCCAGTACGTGGCTACCGAAGAAAAGGTCACCCGCAAGTTCCCGCTGCTGCTGACCACCGGGCGTATCCTGTCGCAGTACAACGTGGGCGCGCAAACCCGCCGTACCGAAAACGTCCAGTGGCACAGCGAAGACCGGCTGGAAATCCACCCCCACGACGCAGAAGAGCGCGGCATCAAGGCGGACGACTGGGTGGGCATCCAAAGCCGTGCGGGCACCACGGTACTGCGCGCCCTGGTCACCGAGCGCATGCAGCCCGGCGTGGTCTACACCACCTTCCACTTCCCGGAGTCGGGGGCCAACGTCATCACCACCGACAACTCCGACTGGGCCACCAACTGCCCCGAGTACAAGGTCACTGCTGTGCAGGTGATGCCGGTGGCGCAACCGTCGGAATGGCAAAAGTCCTACGCGGCGTTCAACCAGAACCAGCTCGATTTGCTGCAGGCGGCTTCCAAAGCGCCTGTGCTGGCCGACGCCATCAAGTAAGCCATGCAGCGCACCGAGCCCCTGCACCCCGTCCCCGGTGGCCGCCCCGCCGCCGTGGTGGGCGTGCGCGCGGGCCAGGTGTTTGCCGCCACCGATTGGGTGGCCGACGAGGTGGCCGTGGCGCTGGAATACAACGGCATCTCGCACGCGGTGATGATGGCCACCCCGGCCGACCTGGAAGACTTTGCGCGCGGCTTCTCGCTGACCGAGGGCATCGTCGACACGGTGGACCAGATCCGCGACATCGAGCTGGTGGTGTCCGCCCAGGGCCACACGCTGCAGATCGAGATAGCCGCTGCCTGCTTCGCCCGCCTCAAAAACCGCCGCCGCAGCCTCACAGGTCGCACCGGCTGCGGCCTGTGCGGCACCGACAGCCTGGCCCACGCCGTGCGCCGCCCCGCGCCGGTGGCCGCGCCTGCCACCCCCTTCGCCATAGCGGCAGTCGCCCGCGCCCTGGCCGCCCTGCGCAGCCAGCAGCACCTGCTGGACGCTACCGGTGCCACCCACGCCGCCGCCTGGTGCCATGCTGACGGCAGGATTGCCCTGGTGCGCGAAGACGTAGGCCGCCACAACGCGCTGGACAAGCTGGTGGGCGCTTTGTCGGTTGCCCAACTGGATACGCCTGGTGGCTTCATCGTCGTCACTAGCCGCGCCAGCTTCGAGATGGTGCAAAAAGCCGCCTGCGCCGGTGTCGCCCTGCTGGCCGCCATCTCCGGTGTCACCGCCCTGGCTATCGACGTGGCCCAGGCCGCAGGCATCACCTTATTGGGCTTTGCACGCGGCGACAACGCCAGCGTCTACAGCCACCCCGAACAGATCCAACTGGAACCGCCCCCATGAAAGCCAACAACCTCATCCATATGGCCAACCAGATTGGCGATTTCTTCGAGACCATGCCCGAGCGCGAAGAAGCCCTGGACGACCTCGCCAGCCACATCCGCAAGTTCTGGGAACCCCGCATGCGCCGCGCCCTGCTGGCCGCCCTGGACACCGAAGAGGCCCAAGGCATGCACGACATCGTCCAGGCCGCGCTGCGCAAGCACCGGGCGGATTTGCAGCCTGCTACGAATTAAGTAGCTGGTTGACGTTGACGTTTTCTGGGTGTCTGCCAGCATCCCCGGCCGGGTGATGCGCCCGGCGGCGCAGTCACTTGTTCTTTTGCGCAAAAGAAAAGTAACCAAAAGAAAGGCGCCCCAACTGTCTGCGCCCTGCGCTGGCGCTACGGGAACCTGCGGTGCGCGCTTTGGGCGGGGTCTGGCTAAACTCGCCTGCGGCTTCAAACAGACGCCAGCCCTGATCCGCCCAAAGCTGTGCTCCTCGGCGCACACAGATGGGGACCCCGGGGAGCGGGATCGGCCCGGCGGTGCCGGGCATCGCGCCTAGGGCGCGAGGTTGGGGGCGTTTGGGATAGTGGAATCCGATCAGACTGCGGCGAATACGCTGGGCGGATTACCTGGCTATAGTGCCGCGTCCACGTGCTGCTTCCTCTGAAATCGCTATGGCTATCAACCTTTTGCAAAAACCGAAGAAGTTCAAGCATGGAACGGACCACAAAAATCAATGCCATGTTTGGCAACGTAAAGGAGAACTATGCGCTCACCGCAGTCCGTGAAATCACTTGAGGAACTTGGTCGCGAGCGCCTTTCCCCCAACTTTTTCATGCGCGACTTTTTGTACAGCGAGATCGCGAACTTTTACGGTAAGCCGAATATCCCTGAAGACCCTGATTTGGCGCTGCGTGTGGGTCGAAAATTGTGCCAAGAACTCCTTGAGCCATTGCAGGCGACTTTCGGTCGATTGGCGATCCGCTCAGCATACCGTTCACCAGCCATCAACCAGTTCGGAAACGAGCAGGGACACAACTGCGGCTCGAACGAGAGCAACTACGCAGCACATATTTGGGATAAACGGGACGCGCAGGGCCTCACAGGCGCAATGGCCTGTATCGTCATTCCTTGGTTCACGGACCGGTCCAGCCCAAGCACCGACTGGCGCGCGCTCGCATACTGGATTCATGACAATCTGCCCTATAGCCAACTACAGTTTTTTCCCAAGTTGTGTGCTTTCAACATCGGCTGGCATGAAGAACCGAAACGTTCCGTGACCAGCTTTATCGAACCGAAAGGCACCTTGTTCAAAGGTTCCCCCACCGAGTCCGGGTACCAGCAGCGATACGAAGGCTTTCCAAAGCTTGTGCGCGCTGCCACCTAACCTACCAAAGGGGGCGGCACAAATTACTTCTTTTTAATAGTAAAAAATAGGAGCTGCTGGTGCTGATTCGGTAAGCACAAGAGGCCCATTTGGTACCTGAAAAATGGCCTGAAAGTCTGAAATTGGTGAAAGGCCAGCCAGGAGCCAAACGCCCCCCATCTCGCGCCCCAGGCGCGATGCCCGGCACCGCCGGGCCGATCCCGCTCCCCGGGGTCCCCATCTGTATGCGCCGAGGAGCACAGCTTTGGGCGGATCAGGGCTGGCGTCTGTCTGAGCCGCAGGCGAGTTTAGCCAGACCCCGCCCAAAGCGAGCACCGCAGGTTCCCGTAGCGCCAGCGTAGGGCGCAGACAGTTGGGGTGGCCTTTCTTTTGGTTACGCATCGATTGCGCAAAAGAACAAGTGACTGCGCCGCCGGGCGCACATCCCGGCCGGGCATGCTGGCAGGCACCCAGAAGACGCAATCCCGCCACCGTCCGTCACGGAGAACCGCCCGGAGGGGTCAGAGCCCCAATGCGGTGGGCGACCGCTCTTTTACCGCCAGCACCCGTTGCGCAATGGGGATCTGACCCCACCAGCTACGCCCCCTGCACCCCCACATACAGCGCATACACCGACTGGCTGGCCGCCATGAACAGGCGATTGCGCGCCGGGCCGCCGAAGCACAGGTTGGCGCAGCGCTCGGGCAGGGCGATGTGGGCGAGGGGGGTGGCATCGAGGGCGAAGACCATCACGCCGTCGCGACCGGGGGGGCCGCCCCAACCGGCCCACAGGTTGCCATCCACATCGCAGCGAAAGCCGTCGGGGCTCTCGCCATCGGCGCAGGTCACAAACACCCGGTCGTTGACCAGGCGCGTGCCGTCCACGCCAAACACCCGGATGCGCCGGGGCGTGGTGCCGGACTCGACCACGTACAGCAGGCGTTCGTCGGGCGAAAAGCATAGGCCGTTGGGCCGGTCTACCGCGTCGGTGGCCACGGTGCACTGGCCGGTAGCGGGGTCGAAGCGGTAGACGCAGGTGGGCTGCTCGGGCGTGGCGGCATGGCCTTCGTAGTGGCCCAGGATGCCAAAGGGCGGGTCGGTAAACCAGACGCTGCCGTCGGAGTGGACCACCACGTCGTTGGGCGAGTTCAGCGGCTTGCCGTTGAACCGGTCGACCAGCACGGTAAGGCTGCCGTCGTACTCGGTGCGCACCACGCGGCGGCCACCGTGTTCGCAGCCCACCAGGCGGCCCTGGCGGTCGCGGGTGTGGCCGTTGGCATAGTTGGACGGCTGGCGGAACACGCTGACCGTGCCGGTCTGCTCCTCCCACTTCATGGTGCGGTTGTTGGGGATGTCGCTCCACAGCAGGTAGCGCCCGTCGCCAAACCACACCGGCCCCTCGGCCCAGCGCATGCCGGTGGCGATGCGTTCCACGGCGGCGTTGAAGAGGTGGTAGGCCTCGAACCGCGGGTCCAGCACGGTGATGGCCGGGTCGGGGTAACGGGTGCTGGGTTGCCACATGGGATGCCTCTGTGTTTTTGGAACACCAGTATGCATGCGGCAGCCGCTGACCCGCACCCAGAGGCTCATGCTGGTGCTGCATTTTTGTTACCGGCGCAGGGCATTTCCTGGTGAAATTGGGTAACTACAGGCTCATCGCCTGTTGAAAGGGCCTATGGTTTGTGCTGCAACCCGGTACCGCGTTTGCCACTGGATAGGCCTGTGGGCGCTGGCCTGGCTGTGCCTCTGGAGCAGCCCGGGGCAGGGGGCCGAGGTGCCGGTTGTGGAACTGACCGGTGTGGCGGGCGGCATACCGCTGGTGGGGCGCACCGGTTTGCTGGTGGACGCGCAGGGCGGGCTGGACATCGCCACCGTGCGAACGCCGACCGTCGATGCCCGTTTTACCGTGCCGACCCAGCTGGTCCAGCAGTCGGGCCTGGACGGGCATGTGCGCTGGTTCAAGTTCCGGCTGCGCCATGCCGACGGGGCCGGCCTGTGGTTGATCGACAGCAACCTGTCTGCCGTGCGACACATCCAGGCCTTCGGCCCTTTTGATGCGCAGGGCCAGGCCCTGGCTGCGCCCATGGACATAGGCCTGTTGTCGCCGTTCGCCCAGTCCACTTTGGGGGGCAACCGGGCGGTGTTTCGGTTTGCCCTGGAGCGGCCCGGCGACTACACGCTGTACCTGCGGGTGGCCTCGGAGTTTCCAGAGAATTTTGCCTTCACCGCCTGGAATGCGGCGGAGTTTGGGCAGGCCGAGCAGGGCTGGTCTTTGTTCCACGGCATCTGCTACGGCATTTTGGTCGCTATGGTGGTGACCAATCTGGTGCTTTTGCTGGTGTTCCGCGACTCCATGTACAGCCATAACTTTTTGGCCAGCGTGTTTGCACTGCTCACGCTGACGGCGATCAACGGCCATTTGGGGCGCTATTTCCTGCCCGAGGCCCGGGCCTGGCTGCCCTACATCCTGGCGGCGGTGATTCCGCTGTGGGTGACGTTTGCGGGGCTGTTCACCCTGCGCTTTCTGGCCCTGGAGAAGTACGCTCCGCGCCTGACGTGGTGGGTCCGGCGCTTGCTGGTGCTGGGGCCGGTAGCCGCAGTGCTGGGCCTGGCGGGGCAGTTTCACCTCTCGCTTCCCTTGACCCAATGCGTCGGTGTATCCGTGCCGTGCCTGATGTTGCTGGGCGGAATGATTGTGTTGCGCCGTGGCGGTGCACCTGCCCGCTGGTATTTTGCGGGGCTGACCTTGCTGGATCTTTCGGCGGTGGGCACGGTGCTGAACAACTACGGCGTGTTGAAGCTGTCGTTCCCCTACCTGCCGCTGCAAATGGGCGCGGTGGTGGAGACCCTGGTGTTTGCCATTGCCATTGGCAGCCGGATCCTGCGCATCCACCAGCTCAACGGCGAGCTGGGACTGCGCACCCAGCAGCTCAGCGTGGCGGCCCACACCGACCCCTTGACCGGCATCTACAACCGTGCAGGCTGGACCCAGCATGCACCCCGGGTGATGGCCCATGGCGGCAGTGCCGCCGTGCTGCTGATCGACCTGGACCATTTCAAGCCGGTCAACGACCAGTATGGGCACGCGGCCGGGGACGAGGTGCTGTGCAGCGTGGCCAAGCGGCTGGACACCGAGCTGCGGGGCCGCGGCATCGTGGCGCGTCTGGGTGGCGATGAGTTTGCGGTGCTGTTGTCGGGTACCCAAGACCCGGGGAAGCTGGCCGTGCAGGCCCAAAACCTGATCCTGCTGATCTCCCAGCCGGTGCCGTACCAGGGGCAGCTGCTGCAGGTGGCCGCCAGTGTGGGCATCGCCTGCTATCCGAAAGACGGTGCCACCCTGCCGGACCTGATGGGTGCCGCCGACCGCGCCATGTACCACGTGAAGCAGCGGGGCCGGGCCGGGCATGCCTTCGTGGCCGACGTGGCCGCCGCCGCACCCTTGCCGGTAGCGGCCTGACCCGCCCGCCCTATAGCCGACAAACTGCGGGGTGGATGCGAAATCGACTAAGGTACGGCCCTATGCAAACTACCTTCTGGCGCCTTGGCTGGCGCACCCTTTGGCGCGACCTGCGCTCTGGCGAACTGCGCCTGCTCATCGTGGCCGTGACACTGGCCGTGGCCGCACTCAGCGCCGTTGGTTTCTTCGCCGACCGGCTGCAAAGCGGCCTGCAGCGCGATGCGCGCCAACTGCTGGGCGGCGATGCAGTAGTCTCCAGCGACAACCCAACCCCCGCCGCCTTTCTGGCCCAGGCGCAGGCGCAGGGCCTGCAAACCGTGGGCACGCTGACCCTGGCCACCATGGCCCGGGCCGACGACGCGCAGGGCGGGGCCAGCAAGCTGGTGGCGCTGAAGGCCGTGGTGCCCGGTTACCCGCTGCGTGGCAGCCTGCAGATAACCGACGCACCCGGTGCCGCACCGCACCCCACCCGCGACATTCCTGCGCCCGGCACGGTGTGGGTCGATGCCTCGCTGCTCGACGCGCTGGGCCTGGCCATCGGCGACAGCCTGCTGCTGGGCGACAGCCGTTTGCGCATCACCCAAACCATCGCGATTGAGCCCGACCGGGGCGGTGGTTTCCTGAATTTTTCGCCCCGCGCCATGCTCAACCAGAGCGATATGGCCGCCACCGCCCTGATCCAGCCCGCCAGCCGCATCAACTACCGTTTTGCCGTGGCCGGGGCCGACCCCGCCGTGCAGCGCTACGTACAGTGGGCCGCCGAAGAGGTCAAAAAGCCCGACACCCGGGGCGTGCGTATCGAGTCGCTGGAGAGTGGCCGCCCCGAAATGCGCCAAACCCTGGACCGGGCCAACAAGTTCCTCAACCTGGTGGCCCTGCTCTCGGCCCTGCTGAGTGCCGTGGCCGTGGCCCTGGCCGCGCGCGGCTTTGCGGCCAACCACCTGGACGACTGCGCCATGCTGCGCGTGCTGGGCCTGGGCCAGCGCACCATCGCGCTGAGCTACGCGTTCGAGTTTGCGCTGGTCGGCATCTTTGCCAGCGCACTGGGGCTGGCGATCGGCTTTGGCGTGCATTACCTGTTTGTGCTGCTACTGGCGGGCCTGGTGGATGCCAGCCTGCCCGCTGCCACCTGGTGGCCTGCCGCTTTGGGCATGGGCATGGGGTTGACGCTGCTGTTCGCCTTTGGCCTGCCGCCGGTGCTGCAACTGGCCGCCGTGCCGCCGCTGCGGGTGATCCGCCGCGACGTGGGCGGCCTCAAGCCCACCTCCATCGGCGTGCTGGGCCTGGGCGTGCTGGGCTTTGCTGCACTGCTGCTGGCGGCCAGCAGCGACATCACCCTGGGCCTGATTGCGGTGGGCGGGTTTGCCGCCGCCGTGCTGGTGTTTGCGGGCCTGGGCTGGGTGGCGGTGAAGCTGCTGCGCCGCAGCGTGAACGAGGCCACCGCCCCGCGCTGGCTGGTGCTGGCCACGCGCCAGGTATCTGCCAGACCCGCCTACGCCGTGGTGCAGATCAGCGCGCTGGCCGTGGGCCTGCTGGCCTTGATTTTGCTGGTGCTGCTGCGCACCGATTTGATCCAGAGCTGGCGCCAGGCCACACCGCCCGACGCGCCCGACCGTTTCGTCATCAACGTCATGCCCGACCAGGCGGCCGATTTCCAGGCCAACCTGGCCAATGCAGGCGTGAAAAACTACGACTGGTACCCCATGTTCCGGGGCCGCCTAGTGGCCATCAACGGCAAGGCAGTGGCCCCCGAGAACTACGAGGACGACCGCGCCAAGCGCCTGCTGGACCGCGAATTTAACCTGTCCCACAGCGCCACCCGCCCCCCGCACAACCCGTTGGTGGCAGGCAACTGGACGGCCGAAGAAGCCGGAGCCATCAGCGTCGAAGAAGGTATTGCCGAAACCTTGAAGCTGAAAATGGGCGACAGCCTGCGTTTCGACATCGGCGGGGCGCAAACCGATGCCAAGATCACCTCGCTGCGCAAGGTGGACTGGGGCTCGATGCGGGCCAACTTCTTCGTGATCTATCCGGTCAGCCAGATGCCAGAGGTGCCCATCACCTACCTGGGCGCGTTCAAGGCCCCGGCCACCAAGGGCTTTGACAACACCCTGGTGCGCCAATTCCCCAACATCACCGCGGTGGACCTGAGCAGCACCCTGGGCCAGTTGCAGCGCGTGCTGGACCAGGTGATCCGCGCGGTGGAATTCCTCTTCGGCTTCACCCTGGCCGCCGGGCTGGTGGTGCTGTTTGCCGCCATCACCGCCACCCGCGAAGAGCGGGCCCGCGAGTTCGCCATCATGCGCGCCCTGGGCGCGCCCGGCAGCCTGCTGCGCCAGGTGCAGCGCGCCGAGCTGGCGGGTGTGGGCCTGCTGGCGGGCTTCTTGGCAAGCATCGTGGCCGTGGCCGTGGGCTGGGCGCTGACCCGTTTTGTGTTCGAGTTCGAATGGCACGGCTCCCTGTGGGTGCCCGTGTTCGGCGCCATCGCCGGTGCCCTGCTGGCCCTGGCCGCAGGCTGGTGGGGCCTGCGCGACGTGCTGCGCCGACCGGTGGTGGAAACGCTGCGGCGGGCTACGGCTTAGGACCCAGGACTTACGCAAGTTCCCCCTGTAAGCCCGAAGGGCATACAGGGGCGCTGCGTAAGTCCCAATACTATATTTTTAATAGCTGCTTGAACCCATTCCATAAGCGCTAGAGGCTGATTTCTTATAAAGGTTTGGCAAACTGCCAAGCGGTGGACAGGCAGGCATCTACCGCCTCCATCGCCTGGTGGCAGCGCTCGGCGGGGGTGCCTGTCAGTTCCAGCCAGGGCACGCTTTGTGCGCCCAGCAGATCGCGGAAACGCCCGGTCATCCAGCCGCGCAGGTGGGCACCGTCGCGCAGGCCGTCGTCTTCAAAAGCCACGCCCACGTCGCTGGTCAGCAGGTACAGGCAACGCGGCGGCATGGCGGCGGCGATGGCGGCTACGTCGGCACTGGGGCCACCCCTATACCGCTCGTGCCACAGGCGGGTGGCGAAGGCATCGGTGTCGCACACCAGCACCGGGCCGCCGTGGCGGGCGGCCTGCTCTTCCAGGCGGCACTGCGCGATGGCTACGGCGCTGAAATCGCTGGGCTGCCAATCGATATCGGCCACGCCCGCTGTGGGGTTGGTGGCGCGCGCCAGGGCCAGCAGGTTGTGGCTGTACTCGCGGCCGTACTCTGCTACCCAGGCGGTGCGTGCCCACACGCCGCCACGTTGGCGCAGGGCGGCGGCCAGGTCGTGCGACAGGGTGGTGGTGCCGGTGGATTCCGCTCCCAGTACCACCACGCGCAGCGCCAGCCCGGCCTGTACGGCGGGCGGCAGCAGGGCCCATTGCGCCACCGGGTCGGCGCGCACGGCAGTGCCCGACACCGGGTACAGTGCGCGGGCCTGGTCCAGGCACACATGGGCGCTGCCAAACTGGCGCGCCAGCTCCTGGCCGTAGGGCTCGGAGGTAAACACCGCATCCACGGCCGGAGCGCGGCCAAAGTGCTGGTCCGCCGCTTGCACCGCCTCGCGCATGATGGCTACGTGGGCGGCCCAGATGGCGGGGCTGGTGTAGTCGATGGGCACGTCGTCCAGCGCGCCGACGATGCGCACCTGCGGCGCATCGGAAAAGGTCTCGCGCAGCCAGGCCACGCGCTCGGCGACGGTGATGGTCTCCACGCTGGAGCCCAGTACGCCCACCGTCACCTGCTGGCAATGTGCGGCCGCCGTGCGGATGAGGTAGATGTGCCCCAGGTGTGGCGGGTAGAACTTGCCGATCACCAGGCCGTGTTGGTAATGCACCCGGCTCATGCGGTGGCTCCCAGTACCAGGCGGGGTGCGGGCGTGCGCCAGTTCCACCAGCCGCGCAGGCAGATCAGCAAAAACACCAGCGACAGGCCCGCAATCAGCGGCAGGCCCCGGCTCCAGTACAGCGGAATCGCCACCAGGTCCACCGCAATCCACCAGGCCCAGCTGGAGGTTTTGCGCCGGTTCAGTTGCCACTGGGCGCACAGGCTCATGGCGCTGATGAGGGCATCCACTGCGGGCGCAGCACCGTGGATCCATCGCAGTACCTGCCAGAGCAGCAGCGTGGTGGCCGCTGCCACGGCCAGCAACAGAACTTGTTCGCGCAGGCTGGTGCGGGCAAAACCTGGCGTGTGCGGGCCTGCCGACGAGCGCCGCCACCGCGCCCAGCCCTGGGCCGACAGCACGATGAACACGACTTGCAAGGCCGCCTCGGCAAACAGCCGCTGCTGCAAAAACACCAGGCCCAGCACCGCGCTGCTGAGGATGCCGACGGGGAAGTTCCAGATATGCGCCCGCGCCGTCAGCCACACGCACAGCACGCCGGTGGCAAAGCCCAGCATGTCGCCCACCGACATGGGCATGTGGGCGAGGGTGATAACCGGTTGGGTGAGGGGGGCGAGGAGGTCCATAAGCGTCGGTTTGAAAAAGAGTAAGTTGCACTGTACAACAAATTGAGTTGTATAGTGCAACTAAATATTGAAAACGCCACGCACCATGCCCAAAAATCCCACCGCTGCACCTGACTTCCCCCGGCCCCTGGTCACGGTGGACGTGGTGATTTTCACGCTGCGCGACGATGCCTTGCAGGTGCTGCTGGTGCGCCGCCCCGACACGGCGGACGAGCCGTTTGCCCGGCAGTGGGCGCTGCCCGGCGGCTTTGTGGATGTGCACCGCGATGCCACGCTGCTGGACTGCGCGCTGCGCAAGCTGCAGGACAAAACCGGCATCGCCACGCCCTACCTGGAGCAGCTGGGTAGCTGGGGCAGTGCCACCCGCGACCCCCGGGGCTGGTCGGCCACGCACTGCTTTTACGCGCTGATTCCGGCAGCGGCGGTGCGGCTGGAAACGGATGCAAACGCAGGCGCTGCGCAGTGGTGGGATGCGGATACGGCGCTGGACCTGCCATTGGCGTTTGACCACCACACGCTGCTGGCCGCCGCCCTGGCCCGGCTGCGCAGCAAGGTGGAATACACCTCTTTGCCCGCCTTTTTGCTGGACGAGCCCTTTACCCTGCCCGCGCTGCAGCGCAGCTTCGAGGTGGTGCTGGCGCGGCCTATCGACAAAAGCGCGTTTCGCAAACGCATGCTGGACGGTCAGTTCATGCAAGAGGCGGGCGTGCTGCCCGGCGCGCAGGGCCGTCCCGCCGTGGCCTACCGCCTGCGCGACCGCAGCCAGGCCACGCTGTTTCCCCGGCCTTTTGGTGCCCAGGGGGGCGACGACCGCGCTTGAAGAGTACGGCCCATCCGTACTATATTTTTAATAGCTTCTTGTACTGATGGAATAAGCGCTAGAGGCCGATTTCTTGCCTAATTCCCCAGAAACTCCCCCACCGGTTTCAGGTCGTCGATACGGTCGCACACCGCCTTCACGACCACCAGGATGGGCACGCCCAGCAGCAGGCCCCACAAACCCCATAGCCAGCCCCAGGCCAGCATGCCCACGAACACCGCCACCGGGTTCATCTGGTTGGCGCGGCTGGTGAGCCAGGGGGTCAGCAGGAAGCCGACGATGGCGTGGATCACCAGGGAGCCTCCGCTCACCAGCAGCACCATCTCCAGCGAACCAAACTGTAAAAACGCCACCATCGCCGTGCCCGCCGCAATCACCACGCTGCCCAGGTAGGGCACCAGGTTCAGCACGCCGGCGGCAATGCCCCACACCGCCGCCTGCTCCAGGCCCATGGCCAGAAAGTACAGCCAGGTGACCACACCCACCAGGGCGCTGGTGAACAGCTGCACCAGCATGTAGCGCTGGATCTGCTCGTTGATCTGGTTCAGCGCCTGCAGGGTGATCTTTTTGCGGCTGAGCGTGGGGCCAGTCAGCTTGACCAGCTTGCGCCGGAAGCTGTCGCCCGAGGCCATCAGGAAGAAGGTGATCAGCGACACCGTGCCCAACTGCCCCAGCAGGCCCACGATGCCCAGGCTGCCGTCCCACACGTAGTTGCGGATGTCAAACCGGGGCTTGACGATCTGCACCCGCTGCACGCCCGGGCCGGTGGGCACGGCGCGGCTGGCGTCCTCGGCGGCCTGCTCCAGGTGCGAGGCCGCGCGCTGCACGGTGGTGAGTGTGTTGCGCGGCGCGCCGGGCAGGGTGCGCAGGGCGCTGCGCAGCTTTTGGGCGGCGGTGGGGAGTTGCTCGACCAGTTGGCTGGCATCGTCGCTGAGCGAATACGCCAGCCCGCCCACGCCGCTGAGGATGCCCAGCAGCAGCACCGCCGCGCTCAGGGCGCGTGGCACCCGGCGCGCATGGAACCAGTCCACCACCGGCGACAAGGCGTAGCTGGACAGAATGCCCACCATGATCGGAATAAACACCGCCGCCGCCCAGTGCAGGGTGTAGATGCTGGCCAGCAGGGCCAACAGCCCCAGCGAAAAGCTGCGCACATCCACCGGCATGTGCAGCACCACGCGGCGTGACCGGTCGGACTCCGCCGAGGGAACGGGAGCGCCCGGGTCTGGCAGCTCCGGGGTGGGTTGGGTCATTGCGGAGTCCTTTGGGATGTCTGGGTGTCGTATACAAACATTGTATGCTACTATTTTAGTAGCTTATTGTGCTTGTGGAATAAGCGCAGAGGGCCTATTTCTGCCATGAAAACCCGTGTAGCCGCCGCCACCGTTAGCAGATGTTTGCAAACGATCCCTCCTCCATTTGGAGGGTGAAAACCCCGGCACGTCTGGCTATGCTGTGCCCATGGCCACCACCCCCAGCCCCACCACAGCGCCACCAGGGCGCGCTGACGAGGCCGCGCAGTTGGCCTTTGTGCGCGACCAGTTTGTGGTGATTTATCTCCAGCAGAACAAACGGGGAACCGTGACCATGGTGTGCGGTGCACTGATGGGCTTTGGCTTGATGCACTACCGCTTCCCGGGCCCCTTGCCCTTCGCATGGATGGCGGCGGTATTGCTGGTCATGGTCTGGCGGTATGTTTTCGCGGAACGGTTTGTTGGCAGTGGGAGCGAAGCGCCGTTTCGCATTGGTCTGGTGATGTTGCTAACCAGTGCCACGCTGGCGCTACAGGTTCTGGCATTCGGCAGATTCAGTGATGCAGAGAAAGCCCTGGTGTCGCTCATCATGATGTCCACGTCCACTGCCGCGGTCGTGGCTACCGGCGGGTACCGGCGCTTGTATCTCTTTATTTCCATGCCCCAGCTGTTGTCACTGGGTTTGGGGTGGACCTTGTCTACAAGATCGGGTGACGCGGCTTGGGAAGGGCCCATGATGGGTGCCCTCATCGTGATCTACCAGCTGTACCTTGCAGCGCTGGGCAAGGACGTTTTCCGACTATTCGACTCGTCCTGCCGCATCCGATTTGCCGAACACTCGCTGAACAAGCAACTGGAGGCGGCCCTGGAAGAGGCGCGCCAGGCCGGGCGCGCCAAAACCCGGTTTCTGGCCGCAGCCAGCCACGATCTGCGCCAGCCCCTGCATTCCATGGGCGTGCTGCTGGCCGCGCTGGGGCTGCGCACGCTGGACCCACGCAGCCGTGAAATCGTCAACATGCTGGGCAGCGTAAACCAGTCGCTGTCGGGCCAGTTGGACGGCTTGCTGGATATCTCCAAACTGGACGCGGGCATTGTGGTGCCCGATATGCAGGCCCACCGGCTGGACCAGCTGGTGCAGGCCCACGTGGCCGTGCAGGCGGGTTTGGCCCAGCAAAAGGGTTTGACGCTGCGGACCTATTGCGAAGGGCCCGTACTGGTCATGACTGATGCCCATCTGCTGCAGCGTGTGCTGGGCAATCTGACCAGCAACGCCTTGAAGTTCACCTCCCACGGAGGCGTGAATGTGGTTGTCAAGGTGCAGTCGGGCCATGCGATTGTGGAGGTGATAGACACGGGCATGGGTATCGCGCCAGACCACCAGCAGCTGATTTTTCAGGAGTTCTACCAGGTCAGCAATCCGGAACGCGACCGCTCCCAGGGCCTGGGGCTGGGGCTGGCCATCGTGCAGCGGGTATGCGCCTTGCTGGGCATCGCGCTGGGGCTGGAGTCGGCGGTGGGCCATGGCAGCCGCTTCACGCTGCGCCTGCCCCTGGCAGAGGCCATCGCCGAAGTCCAATTGGCGGGAGTCAGTGCGGCGAGTGGCAGCCTGCCATCGGTCACCATCCTGGTGGTGGACGACGAGGTGGATGTGCGCCAGGGCATGCTGCTGCTCTTGGAAGAGCTGGGCTGCCAGGTGCTGCTGGCGGACAGCGTGGCCAGGGCTACTGAGCAGGCCCGCAGCCATGCGGTAGATATGGTGATTTCCGACCTGCGGCTGCGCAACCATGAAACCGGGTTTGACGCGATACAGGCGGTGCGCAGCGCGCATCCTGCGGTGTATGCCTTGCTCATCACCGGCGACACCGCCCCCGACCGGCTACAACAGGCCCACGAGGCGGGCTACCCGCTGTTGCACAAGCCGGTCACGCTGGATGCGCTGGTGGCGCACATTCGCCAGGCCAGCGCCTCTTGAACAGGTTCTTGAGCTTTTAGGCCATCGCCATCGGCAGCCCAATGGACGCAGCCCGGTACACCGCCTCGGTACGGGTGTGCGCGTCCAGCGCGGCCAAAACCGCCGCCACGTGGCTGCACACCGTGGTGTCCGAAATGCCCAGCTCACGCGCAATCACCTTGTTCGACTTGCCCTGCACCACCTTGCCCAGCACCTCTTGCTGGCGTGGCGACAAATGCACTTGCGGGCCTGCCAGTGCGCAAGCTGCCAGCATGCTGCCGGGTGGCAGGTAGGTTTCACCCGCCAGCACGCGTTGCAGGGCGATGAACAGCTCGGACGACGGGGCGGTTTTGGACACAAACGCCATGGCCCCCTGCTGTATGCATTGGCGGATGTGGGCGAGGTTGTCGTCGGCCGAGACGATCACCACCGGCGTGCCCTCCCTCTGCTGGCGGATGCGCGCCAGCCCGTCCAGACCCCGGGCATCGGGCAGGTGCAGGTCCAGCAGCACCAGGTCCAGCGGCCCCGGCACCCGCAGCGCCTGCGCCACGCTTTGCGCGGTAAGGATCTCTACGCCCGGTGCCAGCTCATGCAGCAGCATGCGCAGGCCATTGGAGAAAAGCTGGTGGTCGTCCACCAAAAGTATCCGCATAGAGGCGCAGACCATGGTTACCCTCGCATTTTTTTGTAAAGCGTATGTAATTTAGTGTTTTTTGTGTGCAATTACATCCTCTGTTTTGGGGATGTTGGTGTAGGGAAGCGGGGGAGATACTGGCCTGGCAGGCTGGAAGATCGCACGTCCTGCGTTGGACTACCCATGCGATTCCATGGCCCAAGAAGGAGAGATTTGATGTTGAATGTCCCCACACAGGAGACTTGGCTTGTACCCGACGATGCAATGGCGGACGGGGTCGGTTTCTACAAAAACTTTGCGCAAGCCACCCACTACCAGGGCCCCGCAGGCGGGGTTATCCCGGCCACGGGGACTGCAGGTACCGGCCCCAGTGCTTTTGTCACCAAAGTGGTTTTTGACGAGGAATCCATCACCGCCTCGTTGGCATTTGATCCCAGAAGGGACTTGAGTGCGAATATCGGCTTGCTTTTGACCACCGTGCCACCCCCGGTCATGCCGAAGGGCTTCATCAGCAGAGAGATCGTGAAACGCCTGGCCCGGGCGACCAACCCCCGACCCCGACCGTACAGCCTGTGGCCCGGCGTGCCCGGAACGGCCCCAGGCGATGCGGGCTATGTGTCGGACTACACCTCCTGGCCGTCGCTGACCCGGCGTGACTATTCGGGGCGGCACATGCAGCCCGCCGACCCGGCCTATGTGCAATCCCTGCCGCCGGATGACCCGCCTACCGGAACCACCGCAGCCACCGTGGGCCAGGTGACCGCGCTGTTCTTGCGGCCTCCCGGGGCCATGAAGCCAAGCCGGTCGTCGGTGCTTTTCATGTTTTTTGCCCAATGGTTTACCGATAGCTTCCTGCGGTTCAAATGGGATGACCGGCGGCAAAACACGTCCAACCATGAAATCGACCTGTGCCAGATTTATGGATTAGACGAAGGTTCGACCACTGCCCTGCGTGCGCGCGGCACCCAAGGCGAGGTGTTGGCGACCCTGGCATGTCGGTTGGTGAGGGGTGAGGAGTATCCAGATTACATCCATATAGATGAAAATGACATTTCAAAGGGCGTCAAAACCCAATATGCAGGATTGTCGTGTGTTACAGAGATGGTGCGCTTATTCCCTAAATTCACGCACCGGTATTCAAAATTTTATGCCACGGGGCTGGAGCAAGGTAATTCATCCGTAGGTTATGTGGCCATCAACACCTTGTTTTTGCGCGAACACAATCGGCTTGTGCGGCAGTTGAGAACTGAAAACCCTGCTTGGGGTGAAGAGCGCTTATTCCAGACCGCCAGAAACATCAATATTGTGATATTAATCAAGCTGGTAACGGAAGTTTATATAGCACACCTCACGGGCAACAACTTGATCAAGCTGGAGGTGGGCTTTGCGGAAAAAGAACCCTGGTACCGCACCAACTGGATTGCTGCCGAGTTTGACTTGCTATACCGCTGGCATAGTTTGATCCCGGACACCATCAGGTTGGGCAAGGATGACCTGGGGCACATAGATTACCGCTGCAACAATGCGCTGTTTGAGCAGGCGGGTTTGGAAGGGCTGTTGTCCGATGCGTCTTCTCAAATGGCCGGGGCCATCACCCTGGAAAATTCACCCTCTTACCTGATAGGGGCTGAATATGCTGCCTTGAAAATGGGTCGAGACATTAGACTGCAGCCCTATAACGAATACCGTAAAAACTTCAGTTTGCCGTATATAGTCAGTTTTGAAGCATTAACAGATGACGTGGTGCTGCGGGATAAATTAAAGACTATGTATGGCGGCGATATTAACAAGCTGGAGTTCCTTGTGGGGTTGTACGCCGAGAAACCCAGCAAACCCCGTCTTTACGGGGATTTGATGACCGCGATGGTGGCTTACGATGCCATGACACATATCCATACCAATCCGCTGCTGTCAATGTATATTTACAATGCAAATACATTTACGCAGATGGGGCTGGATACTATTAATAGAACCAATACGTTGAACGATTTGGTGGATAGAAATCTCAGTAAACCCAGTGGCGTAACGGTCAAATTTGGAGTTCCATAATCTGGCCAATCGTCGCTTCAAGCCCGCTTACACACCATGCCCGCCGGGATGCATCCTGGCGGGCATTCTTATTTCAACGCACCATGTGGCCCGTACACTGCTTATCACTCCCCATACCTTGAATGCTCTGCTTTTTATAGCTTCTTGCGCCCTTGGTATAAGCGCTAGCACCGTATTTCTTATAAATTTTTTTTCACTATGCAGATCCAAGAGAAACCTCCCGCCGCCACCCCGTTTGAATGGATCGGCGGCGAGGCCCCGGTGCGGGCGCTGGTGGAGCGGTTTTACGACCTGATGGAACTGGAGCCCGGCTATTGCGCGCTGCGAGCCGCCCACGGCCCGGAGCTGGAGAACGCGCGCCAGCGGCTGTTCTGGTTCTTGTGCGGCTGGCTGGGCGGGCCGCAGTACTACACCGAGCAGTTTGGCCACCCGCGCCTGCGGGCCCGGCATATGCCGTTCAAGATCGGCATTCTGGAGCGTGACCAGTGGCTGGCCTGCATGGACCAGGCGATGGGCGAGACCGGCGTAGACGCGGCTTTGCGCGCCCGACTGCGCGACAGCTTTTTCCAGACCGCCGACTGGATGCGCAACCAGGGCGTGTGACGGTGCCGCGATTGCAGCCCACCCCTTCCGCTGCAGGCGAAGAGCGCCAGCTCCAGGACTGGCTGCACGCCCTGGTGCCCCAGACCTGGGTGACGTACGGGCTGATCGCGCTGAATGTGGCGGTGTGGGTGCTGATGGTGGTGCAGGGGGCGAACCTGTTTACTCCCCCGGCCGAGCTGCTGCTGCACTGGGGCGGCAATGCCACTTCCGAGGTGCAGCGCGGCCAGGTGTGGCGGCTGCTGACCGCCACCGTGGTGCACGGCGGCATCGTGCACCTGGTGATGAACATGCTAGGCCTGTGGGCCATCGGGCAGACCGCCGAGCGCATCTACGGCCACCGGGTGTTTTTGGCCATGTACCTGGGGTCGGCCTTGGCCGGGAGCGCCCTGAGCCTGCATTTTGCGGCCCAGACCACCGTGTCTGTCGGGGCTTCGGGGGCGGTGTTCGGGCTGGCCGGGGTGGTGCTGGTAGCCGTGCTGCGCCACCGCGACAGCATGCCCCAGCTGTTTGGCAAGCAGATGCTGCGGGGAATGGGTTTGTTTGTGGTGCTTTCGCTGGCGCAGGGGTTCCTGCAGGCGGGCGTGGACAACGCAGCCCATGTCGGCGGGCTGCTGGCCGGGGCGCTGCTGGCGTGCATCTTGCCGGTGCGGCCCGACCCGCAGGGTCCGCCTGCCCAGGCGCGGGGGCGGGCCCTGCTGGCCGGGGCCGCCCTGGCCATGCTGGTCGGCGGGCTGGTGCTGCTGGCACCGCCAGCCGCGGTAGATTTTCAGCGCAAGTACACCGGCGCGGCGGCCTTTGAGCAGGGCATGCGCAGCTTCAACGCAGCGATGCGGCAACTGGGCATTGAGTCGCAATGGCTGCGGGCCGGCAAGCTGACCGTGCAGCAGGCGGACGAGCGCAGCCGCCGCGTGCACGCTCCCGCTTTCCGCAAGGCGCAGGCCGAGCTGGCCGCCGCCTGGCTGCCCCCCCAGGACCCGCGCAACGCACTGCTGCAAGCGGTGCGGCAACAGGCGGCATGGATGGTCGAAATGCAGGCGATGGAGTCGGTCACCCCGCCCGGCAGCAGCACCCCGCAGCCGGTCGACCCGGCCCGCATGGCTGCGCTGCAGGCTTTGATGCAAGCGTCGGTCCGGCGCTTGGCGTTGTCACCCGGCACGCAGCCCCACCCGCCCCGCCGTTGAACCGATTACGCGTTTTATTTTGTATGCATCGCAACACAAAGTATGGGCTAAGCTGGTGACCTCTTTGATGAGGTACAGCACATGGAAATGGGCAACACGGGGGAACGGCAAGATGGCACGGCGGTCAAGTCCCAGGCCCTGCAGCGCCGCCTGCGCCTGTGGTTACAGGCCATCCGTGAGGCCTATGTAACGCTGCTGCCGGTCACGGTGCTGGGGGTCATGGGCAATACCGTGGCGCAGCTTCCGTATGCCCCGTATGTGCAGTGGATGAACGCCCAGTTTGGCCCGGGCTGGCACGCCACCGCCATGCTGTTGTACTACGCCACCTTGGGCACCATGGGCCTGATGGGCACGGTGGTGATTGCCGCACGCACCACCACCCTGAGCCGGGCCCAGGACCGGCGGGTTGACCGCTCCATCGTCACCGTGTCCATGGTGGCGGCCAGCGCGTTTTTGCTGGTGGTGCTGCGTGACCCGCCCGACTTCCAGGTGCTCGGCTACGCCAGCGCATTCCAGAGCATCATTGTGGGCGTGGCCGCCGCCGAGCTGATGCGCCTGCTGGGCCGCTGGCTGCCCAGCCACACCACCATGGCCGGGGTGGACGGTGGCGTTTCGCTGCAAAGTGCGCTGCACATGACCGGCACGGCGGCCTTGACGCTGCTGGCCGTCTGGCTGGCCCATGGGCTATGGCGCGGCCTGTCGGACGCGGTGGTCGGCCCGCTGTGGGGCCAGGGATGGGCGTGGTTTTTGCAGCTGGGGCCCAGCGGGGACGTACTCAACTTTGGCATGGTGCTGCTCAACCAGTTGCTGTGGATGGTGGGCATCAACGGCGGGCAGTATTTGTACGCGGTGTCCAGCGCCTCGGGCCTGGTAGCACCGGCCACCGCCCTGCATTCGGACAGCCTGATCTCGCTGATGTTTCTGAACACCTTTGTGCACAACGGCGGGGCGGGTGCGACCTGGGGGCTCATCCTGTACTGCATCACCCAGGGCAAAGACGCTTCGCTGCGGCGGCTGGCCTGGTATTCGGTGCTGCCCGCCCTGCTGAACATGAACGAGCTGCTGCTGTTTGGCATTCCGCTGGTACTCAGCCGCACGCTGCTGTTGCCGTTCATCGCCGCGCCGTTGCTCAATTGCCTGATCGCGACCCTGGCCTATTCGGTGTTTGGCATGCCGCTGGACGGCCAGCCGGTGATCTGGTCCACCCCGGTGTTTGTTTCCGGCTACCTCATGTCCGGCGGCTGGAGCGGCGTCGGCGTACAGGCCCTGTGTTTGGTGTGCAGCACCCTGGTGTACGCCCCGTTTGTGCGCCAGCTGGAGAACGCGCGCATGCAGCGCAACCAGGCGTTTTTCAAGTCGGCGCTGGACGTGCTGATGTCCCCCGAGGTGGAGGCCCAGACCGGGGCGCTGGACCGCGCGGATGCGGTGGGTGAAGTGGCCCGTTGCCTGGTGCGCGACTTCCGGGCCGATATCGGTTCGTCGCGCGTCACCCTGGCCTACCAGCCCCAGCACGATGCCCAGGGCAGGGTGGTCGGGCTGGAGTCGCTGCTGCGCTGGACCCACGCCAGCCACGGGCCGGTACCCACCGCCGCCCTGATCAACGTGGCCGAAGAATGCGACCTGATCCACCACATCGGGGCCTGGGTGGTGCAGCGGGTGTGCCAGGACCTGGCCGTATGGCAAAAGGCGGGCCTCACCGCACACACGGGCTTTACCGTGTCGGTCAACATGTCGCCGGTGCAGCTGCAGTCCGGCACCTGGGCGCAAACCGTGGCCGATGCCCTGCGCACCCACGGCATCCACAGCAAGGACATCGACATCGAAATCACCGAAGGCCGCACCCTGGCCAACACCGCCCAGGCCGACAAAACCCTGGCCGACCTCCAGGCCATGGGTTTGTCGCTGTCGATGGACGACTTCGGCATGGGCTGCACCTCGCTGCTGTACATGCACCGCTTCAAGGTCTACGCCATCAAGCTCGACGGCGTACTGACCCGCAATGTGCTGCACAACCCGGTAGACCAGGACATCATCCGCTGCGTATGCCGCCTGGGCCATTCCCAGGGCGTGTACGTGGTGGCCGAGTTCGTCGAACAAGCCGACCAGCGCGACATGCTGCAAGCCCTGGGCTGCGACTTCTTCCAGGGCTGGCTGTACAGCCCGGCCATGCCCGCCGATAAGGTACCGGCCTACCTGAACGCCTGGCACAAGGCGACGCAGTGAGCTGGCGGTGGTGTACGCTGGGGCTATAGACAACCACCAAGAAGCCATGACCCACATCCATTCACTCGCCGCCCCCATCCGCGTCGCCGTCATCGGCTACGGCCTCGCGGGCCGCGTCTTCCATGCGCCGCTGATTGACGGCGTGCCCGGCCTGGAACTGGCGTGCATCTGCTCCAGCAAGCCCGAGGCGGTAAACAAAGACTGGCCGGATGTCAAAGTGGTGCCCACCCCCGAGGCCGCATTTGCCGCCCCGGACATCGACCTGGTGGTCATTGCCACCAGCAACGCCAGCCACCACGCCCTGGCGCGCGCCGCGCTGCTGGCGGGCAAGCACGTGGTGGTGGATAAACCCTGCACCGTCACCCTGGCCGAGACCGAAGACTTGCTGGCCGTGGCCGCGCAGCACCAGCGCATGCTCACCGTCTACCAGAACCGCCGCTTTGATGGCGACTTCTTCCTGCTGCGGCAGGTGCTGGCCAGCGGACAACTGGGGCGCATCACGCACTTTGAATCGCACTTTGACCGTTTCCGCCAGGTCATCCCGGGCCGCTGGCGCGAGCAGGACATTCCCGGCTCTGACCTGTGGATGGACCTGGGCGCGCACTTGGTAGACCAGGCCCTGCAACTCTTCGGCGTGCCCGACGGCCTGCTGCTCGACGTGGCCCGCCAGCGCGAAGGCACGCAAACCAACGACTACTTTCACGCCCAGCTGCGCTACCCCTCCACCCACCCCGGCCTGCGCGTGGTGTTGCACGCCAGCTCTTGCGTGGCCGCCAGCGGGCCGCGCTTTGTGCTGCACGGCACGGGGGGCTCGTTCACCAAATTCGGGCTGGACACGCAAGAAGACACGCTGAAGGCCGGGGCACGCCCGCAGCTCGGCAAGCTGGAAGATTGGGGTGGCGACCCGCTGCCCGGCCAACTGCTGCGCATCGTGGATGGCCAGCACATCAGCTCCACCACGCCCGACACGCCCGGCAACTATTTGCAGTACT
Organism: uncultured Albidiferax sp.; assembly: GCA_963512605.1. Lineage (GTDB taxonomy): Bacteria > Pseudomonadota > Gammaproteobacteria > Burkholderiales > Burkholderiaceae_C > Rhodoferax_B. The sequence continues at coordinate 224,870 of CAUPNG010000006.1, forward strand.
ACGCCGATGTGCGCGACTACCTGCTGGGCCAGTCCAGCGCCGCCCCAGTCCCGCCGCATCAGGTGCGCCAGGTGATGGCGATGCTGGAGCGTGGCACGCAGAGCGCGGGGCAGGGGAGCTGGGTGGCGACGGGGGATTTGCGGTAACTTTCTTAGGCTTCGTCGCCTGTGCGCGGCGCCTCACCCGTCGGGCGGGCCATCAACTGGTCAAACGCAGCCAGGTCGGCCCGTGCGCTGCGCTCGGTAAAGTAGACCTCGGCTTGCATCATGGCCAATTTCTCCGCCACGGCAATGCTGACAAACTGGTTGATGCTGGTGCCGTCCTGTTTGCTCATGCGCTCCACCCCCGCGCGGATGGAGCGGGGCAAGCGCAAGGGGTAGGTGCTTAAACTGCTCATCGCAGACTCCTTAAAAATAGACCGGGTTGCAACCAAGTAAAACAATCGCCCCCACCCTAGTCCTCCCCCCGGAGGGAGAGGGAGGCTTGTGGTGCCCTGTCTTGCTCCCTCGCCCCTTCAGGGAGAGGGTTGGGGTGAGGGGAGGGAGGTCAACCGCGAATGCGCATACCTTAGCTATTCCGGTCAATGCAAGTATGACAATTTTGATCGCTTGTATGAGTAAACATTTAATGCATTAAAAAGACCCCCTGCGCTCTATCCATCAGCGATAAAAGCTACTAAATAAATAGCAAAAAATACACCAGGATACATATTTGCATTAATATGGGAAATATTCCCATATAAGATTCAAATATGTCCGAAACCCCCATCCCACCCCCCGGTCAGCCGGTGCTCACGCAGGTGCTGGCCATGCTGCAGCCGCTGGTGGTGTGGTTGCTGCGCTCGGGGGTGGGGTATAGCGATTTGACGGCGGCGCTGAAGCCGGTGTTTCTGGAGGCGGCGCGCGCCGAGCTGGCCCGCACCGGGGCCAAGCAGACCGATTCGGCCATCAGCCTGCTGTCGGGCGTGCACCGCAAGGATGTGCGGGCCTCGGGCCAGACTGCCAGGGCAGTCGACGTGCGTGCCCAGCTGGGCAAGCCCACCCCCGCCAGCCAGGTGATGACGCGCTGGCTGGCCACCGACCTACCCGACAACCTGCCTTTCAGTGGCCCGGCACCCTCGTTTGAAGCCCTGGCCCGCTCTGTATCTACCGATACGCACCCGCGCGCCGTGCTGCTGGAGCTGCTGCGCCTGGGCGTGGCCGATGAGCTGACAGACGGCAGCGTGCGCCTGTGCCGCCAGGCCTTTGTGCCCAACCCCGCGCTGGAGGAGTCGCGCCGCCTGCTGGCGGGCAGTGTGGCCGACCACATCGAAGCCGGGGTGCACAACCTCAGCGCCGGCGACGGCAAAACCTACCTGGAACAAAGCGTGTTTGCCGACGGCCTGAGCGCCGCCTCGGCCCGGCAACTGGAACAACTGGCCAACAGCCTGTGGCGCGACGTACTGGCCGCCATGGTGCAGGCCGCCGTACCGCTGTGCGAACAGGACGAACCCGCCGGAGGCGACCAACGCATCCGCCTGGGCATGTTCTGCCTGACCGCGCCAATGGACAACACCCCACCCCCCATCCAAAAACCCGAGTGAGACGACCGCTATGGATACCAACCCTTCCCGCCGCCCCAGAGGCTGGCTTTACGCCATCAGCATGGGCCTGGCCGTGCTGGTCCTCAGCCTGCTGCTGGATGCCTGCGGCGGCGGGCTGGACGTGGCGGGCGTGGGCAGCGGCGGCACCGGCGTGGCCAGTGGCACCGTCAGCGGCTTTGGCAGCGTGATCGTGGACGGCGTGGAATACGCCGACACCCGCGCCAGCGTGCAGCGCCAGGATGCCAGCGGCACATTGCGCAACGCCGACGTGGCCCTGGGCCAGCGCGTGCGCCTGGGCTACCAAGCCGACAACACCGCGCAGACGATTGAAGTGGTGGCGCAACTGGTAGGCCCAGTGACCGCCGCGCCCGATGTGCATGGCTGGATGCAGGTACTGGGCCAGTGGGTGCGCCTGGTCAACACCACGCTGGACCCCACCCGCAGCGACCCCACGGTGCTGGCGGGCTACGGCAGCACCGGTGCCATCGCCAGCGCCGACCCGGTGGAAGTGTTTGGCACCTGGGTGTGGGACGGCAGCAAATCGGCCTATGTGCTGGTGGCCACCCGTGTCGAAAAGCTCGCCACCATGCCCGCCAGCGTGCAACTCGGCGGCGTGGTGCAAGACCTGTCGGGCAGTGCATTCCGGCTGAATGCGCCGGGTGGCACGCGGGTAGCGTCCAGCGCGCTGCCCACCGGCCTGGCGAATGGCCAGGTGGTGCAGGTGTGGACGACTTCTGCTGCCACCAGCCCGGTCATCGCCAGCCGCGTGCTGCGCTCCGAGTTGGCTGTGGCCGACCTGGCTGGGCAGCAATCTTTGCGCCTGAGCGGCCTGGCCACCCAATTTGATGCGGCCACCCGGACCGTGGTGGTGCAGGGCACTTTGGTGCAACTGGCGACCGATGTGGTGGTCGACACCGCGGCCCTGGCACGCGGCGAATTCGTCAGTCTGCAGGTGCAGCGCGTGGGCGACCGTCTGGTGGCCAGTGCCGCCACCTGCCGCAGCGGCAGCGCAGACCACGGCGACCTGGGCGGCACCAAAGTGCTGATGGGTGTGACCAGCGGCATCGACTGGACGGCCAGCAGTGTGCGCTTCACACTGCGCGGCGTGGACGTGCAAGCCGAGGCTGCCACCATTGCCAGCAGTTGCCGCAGCGTGCCGCTGGCCAGCGATGTGTCGGTGCGCGTGGAAGGTCAGGTGCAGGCCCCCGGCCAGCCGGTTACCGCCACCCAGGTCACCTGCAGCCTGGCGGTGGCCGCCGACGCGGTGGTGCAGCGCCAGGGCAGCGTGCTCAGCGTCAACACCACCACCCGCAGCCTGGTGCTGCGCACCGCCCAGGGCGACATCCCCGCCAGCTGGGACAGCAAAACTTACTTTGCCCAAAGCCCCGAAACCCTGGTCGGCATCCCGGTGCAGGCCGAGGGCCTGCTCAGCGGCAGCACCCTGCAACTGCGCACCGTGCGCCTGGCACCTTGAATCCCCCCTCTTAATTCACCACCCACGAAGGAGAAAACATGCCCATCGAACACCAACAACAACACGACCATGGCCTCGGCCACGACCTGCACACCCTGGGCCAGATGCTGGCCGAGCGCCGCCGCGCCCTGCGCTGGCTGGCCGTGGGCAGCGTGGCCCCGCTGGGCCTGATGGCCTGCGGCGGCGGCGACAGTGTGGCAGCTACCACCACAACAACAGGGACCACCTCCGGCACCACCACCACGGTCGGCTCCTGCAGCAACATCAACAGCGAAACCGCGGGCCCGTACCCCGGCGACGGCACCAACAGCGCCAATGGCAGCGTGCAAAACGCCTTGCTGCTGTCGGGCATCCACCGCAGCGACATCCGCTCCAGCATTGTCAGCTCCAGCACCACAGCGGCGGGCATCGTGCTGACGGTCACGCTCACCCTAGTCAACACCAGCGCCAGTTGCGCCAGTCTGGCGGGCTACGCCATCTACCTGTGGCATTGCGACCGCGATGGCAAATACTCGATGTACGACCTGCCCACCGAAAACTACCTGCGCGGCGTGCAGGTGACCGACAGCAACGGCAGCGTCACCTTCACCACCGCCTTTCCCGGTTGCTACAGCGGGCGCATGCCACACATCCACTTCGAGGTGTATGCCAGCCTGGCCGCCGCCGTCAGCAACACCCCTGTGGGCGACCAGGTGCGCACCTCGCAAATTGCCTTGCCCACTGACGTGTGCAGCGCCGTCTACGCCACCAGCGGCTATGCGACCAGCGTGGCCAACCTGGCCGCCACCAGCTTTGCCAGGGACAACGTGTTCAGCGACGGCACCGGCACCCAGATGGCCACGGTCACGGGCAGCACTAGCGCGGGTTATGCCGCATCGCTGGTAGTGGGTATCTCGGCCTGAAACCCGATTGCTCTATTTTTAATAGCTGCTTGTGCTTGCTGGATAAGCACAGGCCGTCGATTTCTTATACATCGGCTAGCCGGGCTGTAACAGCACCAGCAGCGCCCCCGCACCGCCCTCCATGGGCCGCGCCTGCACAAAGGCCAGCACCTCGTTTTTTTGCACCAGCCAGTTGCGCACCTTGCCTTTGAGCACCGGGGTTTTGCCGGGCGAGCTCAGGCCCTTGCCGTGCACCACACGCACGCAGCGGATGCCCTGCTTGTGCGCGTCGCGGATAAAGCCCGACAAGGCATCGCGCGCCGCATCGCTGCGCAGGCCGTGCAGGTCGAGCTGGCGCTGGATGGCCCACTCGCCCTTGCGCAGGCGCTGCAGCACGTCGATGCCGATGCCGGGACGGCGGTAACTCAGAGAATCGTCGGTTTCCAGCAGGCTGCTGGCATCAAAGCCGTCGCTGATGGCCTCGACCAGCACGGCCTGCTCGTCCAGCTTCAGCTGGGTGGCAATCGGCTCGGGCGGCTGCTTTTTCAGCAGCGCCTGGCGTTTGTCGGGCAGGCGGTGTACGGCACCAGCAGCCTGCACAAACAGGTTCTTTTGCGCGGCCAGGCGGCGCTGGGCTTCCAGCTTGGCCACGCGCTGGGCTTCAGCCAAAGCTGCCGCCTCGGCAATGGATTTCTGGATCTTTTTCAGATCCTGCAGCGAGGTGATCTTCATCAGAGCATGCCTTTTTCGGCCATGGAAAACGCCTCGCCGGTAGCCACAACGATGTGGTCCAGCACCCGCACGTCGATCAGCGCTAGCGCGGCGCGCAGGTTGTGGGTCAAGGCTTCGTCGGCGGGCGAAGGCTGCACCGAGCCGCTGGGGTGGTTGTGCGCCAGCACCACGCTGGCAGCCTGGTGGTGCAAGGCGCGCAGCACCACTTCGCGCGGGTACACGCTGGTCTGCGTGAGCGTGCCGCGAAACAGCTCTTCCATGGCCAGCAGCCGGAAGCTGGCATCCAAAAACAATACCGCAAACACCTCGTGGGCCTTGCCCGCCAGATGCAGCTGCACATAGTGCTTGAGCGCCTGCGGGTCGTTAAATACGGCGCGCTCTTGCAGCTTTTGCGCCATGGCGCGGCGGGCCAGTTCCAGCACGGCCACGATTTCGGCCCGCTTGGCCGGGCCCAGGCCCTTGATGCGCTTCAAGTCATCCGCCGTGGCGTGGAGCAGCCCGGCAATGCCGTCAAAGCCGCCGTTGCTCGGCAACTGCAAAAGCTCCTGCGCCATCTGCAGCACGCCTTTGCCCGCGATGCCGGTGCGCAGCAGGATCGCCAGCAGCTCCACATCGCTCAGGGCCGCAGCGCCGCGCGCCAAAAGCTTTTCGCGCGGACGGGCATCGGGAGGTAAATCTTTGAGCGGCATGGGGCACTTTTACAATAGAGCCCAGTTTACCGAGACTCCTAATGCCCTCTACCTCTATCCCCACCGTCCAGCCCGGCTCGTTTTTGACCCTGCACTACCGCCTGGGCGGCCCCACGGGCGACATCATCAACACCTTCAACGACAAGCCCGCCACCCTGTCGTTGGGCACCGGCCAGCTCTCGCCCGCCGTGGAGCAGCGCCTGCTGGGCCTGCCCGAGGGCACGCGCACCTCGTTCGACATCCCCGCCGGGGAGGCCTTTGGCGAGCGCCAGCCCGACATGCAGCAGTGGGTGGCCCGCAAGCTGCTGAACCAGATGGGCGACCCGCTGGAGCAGTACCACGTGGGCGATGTGGTGCAGTTCCCCACGCCCGACGGTTTGGGCAGCTACGCCGGTGCCGTGCAGCAGGTGGGCAATGGCGACAGTGCCGATGCGGTCTTGTTTGACTTCAACCACCCGCTGGCGGGCCAGCCGGTGACGTTTGAAGTGCAACTGATTGGTGTTTTATGAGCGCCCCTCAAGAAATCATCCTGGCCGAGCCGCGCGGCTTTTGCGCGGGAGTGGATCGGGCCATCGAGATCGTCGAAAAGGCGCTGGCCAAGTTCGGCCGCCCCATCTACGTGCGCCACGAAATCGTGCACAACACCTACGTGGTCAACGACCTGAAGTCGCGCGGTGCCATCTTCATCGAAGAGCTGGACGACGTGCCGCCCGGTGCGACCCTGGTGTTCTCGGCCCACGGCGTGAGCCAGGCGGTGCAGCAGGAGGCGCGGGCGCGGGGTTTCCAGATTTTCGATGCCACCTGCCCGCTGGTCACCAAGGTGCACGTCGAAGTGGCCAAGCTGCATAAAGAAGGTTATGAGTTCATCATGATCGGCCACAAAGGCCACCCCGAGGTGGAAGGCACCATGGGCCAACTGGAAAGCGGCATCCACCTGGTGGAAGACGTGGCCGACGTGGCCCATGCCCAGCCCTTACAGACCGACAAACTGGCCGTGGTGACGCAAACCACCCTGAGCGTGGACGATGCCGCCGAGATTCTGGCCGCCGTGAAAGCCCGCTTCCCGCTGATCCGTGCCCCCAAGATGCAAGACATCTGCTACGCCACGCAAAACCGGCAAGACGCCATCAAGATCATGAGTCCGCAGGTGGACATCGTCATCGTGGTCGGCAGCCCCACCAGCTCCAACAGCAACCGCTTGCGCGAGCTGGCCGAAAAGCTGGGCACCGAGGCCTACATGGTGGACAACGCTGAAGAGCTGGTCCCCGCCTGGTTCGAAGGAAAAACCCGCGTCGGCCTGACTGCCGGTGCCTCCGCCCCCGACGTGCTGGTGCAGCAGGTCATCGACCGCATCCGCGCCCTGGGCGCGGTGTCGGTGCGCAAGATGGAAGGGATCGAGGAGACGGTGAAGTTCCCACTGCCCAAGGGTTTGCGGATGGATGGGGTCGCTTCTGCCGATTGAGGCAGCTGCGTTGTCTGGCCTTTCCATGATCTAGATCAGAAACCGCCCTCCGGTCTGGTAGCCCAATGTCGGTATCTTCACCATGAAAGGACCAGACATGAAAACCAACGTCGGCGGCATTGACCGCACACTGCGCATCGTCGCCGGGGTCGCCCTGGTCGCCCTGGCCGCCACCGGCACCGTCGGCCTGTGGGGCTGGGTCGGTGTCGTCCCCCTGGCCACCGGCCTGATCGGCTGGTGCCCGCCGTACGCCTTGTTTGGGTGGAATACCTGCTCGGTGAAGTCGAGGGGTTGAGGGCCGGGCAGCAGTGTTGGGAACTCGCAGCCTGCCACTTTTAGATTTTCAGGCTGTTTTTAGGGTGCCAGATCGGCCTCTTGCGCTTATTTGATAAGCACGAGAAGCTCCTGTTTTTTACTATTAAAAGTGAAGCGAACTGTGGGGCTGTACGAGCGGCAGCCAATGGGGGTCGGATCATCCACGCGCGCCGAAAAATGGATGCCAACCCTCCCGCCCAGTCGCGTGCGTGCTCCGACCCCTATTGGCGGGTTGGCGTTAACGTTTTCTGGGTGCCTGCCAGCATCCCCGGCCGGGTGGTGCGCCCGGCGGCGCAGTATCTTTTCTTTTACGCAAAAGAAAAGACACCAAAAGAAAGGCGCCCCAACTGTCTGCGCCCTCCGCTGGCGCTACGGGAACCTGCGGTGCTCGCTTTGGGCGGGGTCTGGCTAAACTCGCCTGCGGCTCAAACAGACGCCAGCCCTGATCCGCCCAAAGCTGTGCTCCTCGGCGCATACAGATGGGGGCCCCGGGGAGCGGGATCGGCCCGGCGGTGCCGGGCATGGCGCCTAGGGCGCGAGATGGGGTGGCCGATGGCACGATTACTGTGCTCGGACATTACAGTGGGTTACGCCTCAAAATTACATGCCCATGAATGAATTACCTATGGCCGATCCAGGCCGAGAAAAAATAGCGCTGGAAACATTCCCTCTCGACATAACGCCGGATGAATACGCCGCACGAGAAGGACATCGATGGGCATGCTTTTCCTTCGACGAGTATCGCTACAACAATGAAGTACTGACCTCCTGGATTCAGCGCCTCGGGGACATTTTTTTCCATCGAAATGGAGCACCTTCAACTAAAGAATTGCGTGTCAAGTTTTTATCGCAACAAGAACAAGAAATCATCGCAACCGAAATTCGGCGCGATGCTGATGGTTCGTTTTAGCATCAGCCATCCGTCATCAGCTTAAATTGACGCATCAAGTGCAATACCCTGCAGTCGGCACAGACCGTGTCGTTTTTGATAGTAAAAAATAGGAGCTGCTCGTGCTCATTCCATAGGCACAAGAGGTCGATTTGGCACCTGGAAAACGGCCTAAAAGTCTGCGATTAGCGAGATAAACCACCCCAAGCCAGACGCGCCTCCAGCTAGCACCCTAGGCGCCATGCCCGGCGCAGCCGGGCCGATCCCGCATTTGGGGTCCCCATCTGTGTGCGCCGAGGAGCGCAGTCCAACGGGGATCAGCAGGACGCGTGTTTGAGCGCAGCGAGTTTGCGTCATGCCCCCGTTGGGCGAGCACCGCAGGTTCCCGTAGCGAAAGCGGAGGGCGCAGACAGTTGGGGCAGCCTTTTCTTGGGTTACTTTCTTTTGGCTGCGCAAAAGAAAGTGACTGCGCCGCCGGGCGCATCACCCGGCCAGGGATGCTGGCAGGCACCCAGAAAACGTCAATCCGCCACCGTCCGTCACTGAGAACCGCCAGGAGGGGTCGGAGCACGAATGCGGGTTCGCAGCCGTATGAAAACGAACTGGGCCACGCGCAATCGTGATCCGACCCCACCAGGCTCACACCACCCCCACCCCCGACGAAGCATGGCACACATACACCGTGGCCGCATCGCTGTTGGGCGCGCGGTACTGGGCGGCTACGGCGGCGCGGGCTGCGGGGACTCCGGCTTCGGGGAGCAGGGCGACGACGCAGCCGCCGAAGCCGCCGCCGGTCATGCGGGCACCGCCCTGGGGGCCGATGGCGGCTTGCAGGATGGCGACCAGGTGGTCGATGGGGGGCACGGTGATCTCAAAATCGTCGCGCATGGAGTCGTGCGAGGCGGCCATGAGCTGGCCCAGGCGCTGCAGGTCGCCGGTGGCCAGGGCCTGGGCGGCGTCCAGGGTGCGCTGGTTCTCGGTGACGATGTGGCGTGCGCGGCGCAGCACCACGGCATCCAGCCCGGCGGCATCGCGCTCCAGGCGGGCCACGTTGATGTCGCGCAGGGCTTTGACACCGTAGTGGGCGGCTGCTGCTTCGCACTGCTGGCGGCGGGTGTTGTACTCGCTGCCGACCAGGCCGCGCTGCACGTGGGAGTGCACGATCATCACCGCCAGCCCGGCGGGCACCGGCACGGCCTGGGTGCTGAGGCTGCGGCAGTCGATGAGCAGGGCGTGGTCGGCTTCGCCGCAGGCCGAGATCAGCTGGTCCATGATGCCGCAGTTCACACCGACGAAGCTGTTTTCAGCCTTTTGGGCCGCCAGCGCAATATCCGTGGGCGTGAGCAGCTCTGAATTGTATAGCGCGTTAAAGGCCTGGCCAACCGCCACTTCCAACGAGGCGGACGACGACAAACCCGCGCCCTGGGGCACATTGCCCGCAATCGCCATGTCCATGCCGCCCAAGGCCAGGCCTTTGGTCAGCAGCACCTGCACCACGCCGCGCACGTAGTTGGCCCATTGCGCGTCGGCTCGCGGGGTGATGGGCGCGTCCAGGTCGAACTGGTCGATCGCGTCACCGTAGTCGCAGGCACAGATGCGCACTTGGCGGTCGCTGCGTGGGCCAATGGCGATGCGGGTTTCGAAGTCGATGGCGCAGGGCAGCACAAAGCCGTCGTTGTAGTCGGTGTGCTCTCCTATCAGGTTGACGCGGCCCGGGGCGCGCACGTGCAGTGTGGGGGTGTGGCCGAAGTGCTGGGCGAAGGCGGTGTCGATGCGGGTTTGCAGGGTGGCGGTCATGTTGGTCAGGGGGCTTGTCGGTAGTGAACGTCGGATACTGCGCGCAGTTGGGCGGCGGCTTGCTCGGGGGTCAGGTCGCGCTGGGCTTCGGCCAGCATTTCAAAGCCGACCATGAACTTGCGCACGCTGGCCGAGCGTAGCAGCGGCGGGTAGAAGTGGGCGTGCAGTTGCCAGGGCGCGGTGTCGTTGCCATCAAACGGCGCGCCGTGCCAGCCCATGGAGTAGGGAAACGAGCACTGGAACAGGTTGTCGTAACGCGAGGTGAGCTGCTGGATGGCCAGGGCCAGGTCAGCGCGTTGGGCGGCATCCAGCTGCGGCAGTTGCTGCACCGCAAAGCGCGGCAGTAGCAGGGTTTCAAACGGCCAGGTGGCCCAGAAGGGCACGATGGCCAGCCAGTGTTCGGTTTGCACCACCACGCGGCTGCCGTCCGCGGCTTCGCGTGCGGCCAGGTCCAGCAGCAGGGGCGTGCCGTGCTCGGCGTGCCAGGCGCGCTGGCGCAGGTCTTCGGCAGCGGGCTCGTTGGGGATGAAGTCGGTGGCCCAGAGCTGGCCGTGCGGGTGCGGGTTGGAGCAGCCCATCAGCGCGCCCTTGTTCTCGAACACCTGCACCCAGGGGTAGGTGGCCCCCAGCTCGGCGGTTTGGGCGCACCAGGTATTGATCACTTCGCCGATGGCGGCCAGCGGCAGCTCGGGCAGGGTTTTGCCGTGGTCGGGCGAGAAGCAGATCACCCGGCTGGTGCCGCGCGCGGTGCGGGCCTGGAACAGCGGGTCGGCCTCGGCGGGTGCGTCGGGGGCGCTGGGCATCATGGCGGCAAAGTCGTTGGTGAAAACGAAGGTGCCGGTGTAGGCCGGGTTGCGCTCGCCGGTGACGCGCAGGTTGCCCGCGCACAGAAAGCAGCTGGCATCGTGGGCCGGGCGCTCTGCGGTGTCGGCCTGCTCTTGCTGGCCCTGCCAGGGGCGCTTGGCGCGGTGCGGCGACACCAGCACCCACTGGCCGGTGAGGGGGTTAAAGCGGCGGTGCGAGTGCTCGGCCACGTCAAACGTGGCGGTGTCCAAAGGGGTGGTGCTCATACGGAATAGCCTTGGGGATGGGTGGATTGCCAGCGCCAGGTGTCGGCGCACATATCGGCCAAATGGCGGGTAGTGTGCCAGCCCAGCACCTCGCGTGCGCGATGGGGATCGGCCCAACTGCTGGCCACGTCACCGGGGCGGGGCGGCACGATGTCGTACGGCAGGTTTTTGCCACATGCCTGGCCAAAAGCGGCCAGCACTTCCAGCACGCTGTGGCCCTGGCCGCTGCCCAGGTTAAACACGTGCAGGCCGGGGCGGCCCACGCCGTGTTGCAGGGCGGCCAGGTGGCCGTCGGCCAGGTCCATCACGTGGATGTAGTCGCGTACGCCGGCGCCGTCGGACGTGGGGTAGGTGTTGCCAAACACCCGCAGGCTGGCACGCTGGCCCACGGCGACCTGGGCGATGTAGGGCATGAGGTTGTTGGGCACGCCCTGGGGGTGCTCGCCCATCAGGCCGCTGGGGTGGGCACCCACCGGGTTGAAATAACGCAGCGCGGTGAGGGACCAGCGCGGGTCGGCGGCGGCCAGGTCGCGCAGCATGTGCTCGACCATGAGCTTGCTTTGGCCGTAGGGGTTGGTGGCCGACAGGGGTGCATCCTCGCGCAGCGGCATGTGCTCGGCTGCGCCGTACACCGTGGCCGACGAGCTGAACACCAGGCTGCGCACGCCCACGGTCTGCATGGCCTGCAGCAGCACCAGGGTGCCGTTGACGTTGTTGTCGTAGTAGGCCAGCGGCTGGGCCACCGACTCGCCCACGGCTTTGAGGGCCGCGAAGTGGATGACGGCATCGATCTGCGCCTCGGCCAGCACACGCTCCAGCAAGGCGCGGTCGCGCACATCGCCTTGCACAAACTGCGGGCGGCTGCCACCCAGGGTGGCGATGCGGTCCAGCACCGCCGGGTTGCTGTTGCACAGGTTGTCCAGCAGCACCGGGCGGTGCCCGGCCTCCAGCAGGCGCAGGCTGGTCAGGCTGCCGATGTAGCCGGTGCCGCCGGTGACCAGGATGTTCATGGCAGCACCTTTTTCAAACGCACGATGAAGCAGGTCTCTGCTGTGGCCCGTGGCATGGGCAGACCGGCCTGGGCCAGCCAGGCACCGTCTAGCGCCACGCCACCGTTTTGCAGGGCGGTGAAGAACGGCGCGGGCGACTGCACTGCGCCGTCGCCAGCAATCGGCACCAGTTGCGCCACCTGGTAGCGGGCGGCGGCATCCAGCATGGGCAGGCGCAGCGGCGGCGTGTAGCGGTGGCTGGTGGGCTGGCAGCGGTAGACCAGCAACAGCAGGTCATCGGCATCGCCGTGCGCTTGCCACACCAGACCGTCGGCGGCTTCGCCACGCCAGACGCGGCCATGGTGGAGCTGGTCTCGCCAATTTTTATAGCAAACTATCCAGGCGGATAGGGCGGTAAGCGTGGTTTCGTCTAGATGCCGTACATCCAGCTCCACACCCAGGTGGCCGGTCAGGGCTACGGCGGCGCGGAAGGCCAGCGACTGGCTGCGGCCGGTGGTGTGGGCCGGAGCGGTGCCGATGTGCGAGCCCAAAATTTCTGGCGGGAAGAACTGGCCAAAGCCGTGCTGGATCTGCACCCGACTCATCGCGTCGATGCAGTCGCTGCCCCACACCCGGTGGGTGTAGCGCAGGATGCCAAAGTCGATGCGGCCCCCGCCGCCGGAGCAGCTTTCAATTTCCACCTCCGGGTGCGCAGAACGCAGTCGCGCCATCAGCGCGTACACCGCGTGCACCTGGGCACGGTAGCCTGCACTGCCCATGCCACCGGCCAGGGCGGCGGTGGTCAGGTCGCGGTTGTGGTCCCACTTGAGGTAACGAATGGGGTGGGCGGCCAGCAGGGTGTCGATCTTGGCAAACAGGTAGTCGGCCGCCTCGGGGCGCGAGATGTCCAGCACCAGCTGGTTGCGGGCGGTGATGAGGGGGCGACCGGCGATCTGCAGCGCCCAGTCGGGGTGGGTGCGGAAAAGCTCGCTGTCGGGGTTGACCATTTCGGGCTCGACCCACAGGCCGAACTCCATGCCGAGGGCGTTGACGTGCGCCACCAGCGGGCCCAGGCCGGATGGGAACTTGTCGGCATCGGGCCACCAGTCGCCCAGGGCGGCGCGGTCGTGGTGGCGGCGGTGGAACCAGCCGTCGTCCAGCACAAAACGCTCTACCCCCACCTTGGCGGCGGCATCGGCCAGGGCCATCACGTCGCCGGGCACCAGGTCGAAGTAAAACGCCTCCCAGGTGTTGAGGTGCACCGGGCGCGGGCGCATTTCGCCGTCGGGCCAGGCCATGCGGGCGCGCAGGGCGGCGTGGAAGTTGGCGGCCAGCCCGTTCAGGCCCCCGGTGGAGCAGGTGGCGATGATTTCGGGCGTGTGCAGGCGGGCTCCTGCCGCCAGGCGGCCTTCGCCGGGGGCCAGCCATTCGCCCATTTGCCACTGGTACTGGCCGTCGTGCAGCCACTCTATCGTTTGCTGGTGGTTGCCCGACCAGGCCAGGTGCGCGCCGAAGACCAGGCCGGTGTGCTCGGTGCTGCCGGGCGTGGTGACCACCGCGCCGGGAAAGCAGTCGTGCGAGGTGCGGCCCCGGCGGTTTTCGCGCCGCCACTGGTTGCGGCCCAGGGTATCGGTTTGCAATAGGAATTCGTGGTTGTGCTGGCCCGCGTACGAGCGCACCGTGGCCGCGTCGCCGGGCAAGGGCAGGGTGCCTGCGGCCAGCCATTGCACGTCGATGTCTGCACCGCCCAGGTTGGTCAGCGTGGTCTGCAGCGTGAGCACGTCGGTGTCTGCGTCCAGCGCCATCGACACGTCAAAGCGCAGCTGCGCTACCGCGTCCGTCAGGTGCAGCACCAGGCCGCTGCCGGGCGTGGTCCATTCCACCTCGCACTGGGTGATGGCCTGGGCGAAGTCCAACCCGGCCCGGTGCGCCAGCAGCGCGCTCTGGCCGAACCAGCCCACGCCGAAAGTGGGCAATACCGTGAGCGGCTGGTCGAAGTCGAGCATGAAGGACGGCAGCGGGCGGGTGCCGCGCAGTGCCTGGCCGGGGGTGGTTGCATCGGGCAGGCGCGGGCCCCAGTAGCGCCACAGGGGGGCTTCACCGGGTGGGCATTCGAGGACCAGGGAGCTGTGGCGGCTGTGCAGGGTGAGGAATTCGGCGGTCATTTTTTTCGGTTAGGCGGCGTGTGGGATCAACATGTCGGCGATGGGGATGCGGCGCTCCAGCGCGTGGCCCTTGTCGTCAAACACATGCATGGCGGCAGCGGGCAGCGATACCGCCACGCGCTGGCCGGGGTCGGCGTGGAACTGGCCGGGGGCTTTGACCACCAGAGGCTGGTTGGCCACGCCGCTGTCCAGAAACAGGTAGGTGGACTCGCCCAGGCGCTCTTGCCAATGCACCTGGCGCGTGATGCTTTGGGTGGCGGTGCCCAGCAGGGTGTGCTCGGGGCGGATGCCGATGGTGACGGGCTGGCCGGGCTGCAGCGCGCTGCCGTCCACCATGGCTTCCACCACCTCGCCGCCGGTCAGTTGCACCTTGGCGATGTCGCTGCGGCCCTCGACCAGGCGGCCTTCCAGGAAGTTCATTTTGGGCGAGCCGATGAAGCCCGCCACAAACAGGTTGCGGGGCCGGTGGTACAGCTCCAGCGGGCTGCCGCACTGGGCCACGCTGCCCTCGGTGAGCACGGCAGGCCCGGCGTTGAGCAGCAGAATGCGGTCGGCCAGAGTCATGGCTTCCACCTGGTCGTGGGTCACGTAGATGGTGCTGGCCTTACCGAAGTCGCGGTGGATCTTGGCGATCTCGAAACGGGTTTGTACCCGCAGCGAGGCATCCAGGTTGGACAGCGGTTCGTCAAACAAAAACACGCCCGGCTCGCGCACGATGGCGCGGCCAATCGCCACCCGCTGGCGCTGTCCGCCGGACAAGGCCTTGGGCTTGCGGTCCAGCAGATGTTCGAGCTGCAGCACCTTGGCGGCCTCCATCACCTTGCGGCGGATTTCGGCTTTGTCCACCTTGTTCAGCGTCATGCCAAAGGCCAGGTTGTCGTACACGCTGATGTGCGGAAACAGCGCGTAGCTCTGGAACACCATGGCCACGCCGCGTTTGGCGGGCTGGGTGTCGTTCATACGCTGGCCGTCGATCAGCAGGTCGCCGCTGGTGATGTCCTCCAGCCCGGCCACCATGCGCAGCAGCGTGGACTTGCCGCAGCCCGACGGCCCGACGAAGACGCAAAACTCGCCCTGCTGGATGTGCAGGTTCACGTCGCGGATCACCGCCACGTCGTTCATGTAGGTTTTGTTGACGGAACGCAGTTCGATGCTGGCCATGGTGGTGCCTCTTTGTTGAGGACTTATGCAAGCTCCCCTGTGTCGCCCTTCGGGCGCACAGGGGTCTTCGCATCAGTCCGGTGGTTTTTATTAAGCTTGCAGGTAGTCGGGCAGGAAGGCGCGGTGCGCCACCAGCAGTTCATCCACCATGGCGCGGATTTGCGACAGGTCGAGTACGGCGGCGGTGTGCGGGTCGAGCATGGCGGCGTGGTAGACGTGTTCGCGCTTTTGCTCGGTGATGGCGGCCACCACCAGCTCTTGCACGTTGACGTTGGTGCGCATCAGCGCCGCCAGCTGGATGGGCAGCTTGCCCACACGGGTGGGTTGCACGCCGTTGGCATCGACCAGGCAGGGCACTTCCACCGCGCAGCCCTGGGGCAGGTTGTCGATCAGGTGGTGGTTCAGCACATTGCCATACACCACGCGCGGCGTGCCGCTGACCATGGAGTGGATGATCTGCCCGCCGTATTCGACCGAGCGGTTGACCGCGTTCAGGCCCTCCAGCAGGCGGGCGGCTTCGGTGATGTTGCGCGGCATCACATGGATGTTGGCGGCTTCCAGCTCGGCTTTCAGGGCCTGCACGTCTTGCGTGCCGGGGGCTTGCAGCTCGCGCTCGATGTAGGGCCATGCGTGTTCAAAAATCTGGCAGCGGCCCGGGTATTCGTCCAGCGGGATGTTGTATTTGGCCAGCAAATCTTCGCGGCCCTTTTTGATGAACCATGGCACGTATTCGGCAAAGTGCTCGCTGGACTCGGTGGGGAAGTGGCCCAGCTGGTTCAGCATCTCGTAGCGCACGCGGTTCCAGTCAGGGGCCTGGCCGTCGGCATAAATCTGGCGCAGGCGCGGGTACAGATCGACGCCCTTGTGCTCAAACTTTGTGTAGAACGACATGTGGTTGATGCCCGCGCAGGTGTAGTCGATTTCTTCTGCCGGAATGCCCAGATCGTGCGCCAACTCGTGCGCGGTGTGCTGCACGCTGTGGCACAGGCCCACGGTGGGGATGCGCTTGCTGGCCTGGTTCAGCGCCCAGGTGATCATGGCCATGGGGTTGACGTAGTTCAGGTGGATGGCACCGGGGGCGCACACGTCTTCCATGTCCTTGAGCATGGCCAGTTGCACGGGGATGGTGCGCAGGCCGCGCATGATGCCGCCAATTCCTAGGGTGTCGCCAATGGTCTGCTCCAGGCCAAATTTCTTGGGGATTTCGAAGTCGGTCACGGTGGCGGGCTTGTAGCCGCCGACCTGGATGGTGCTGATGACGAACTGCGCGCCGTCGAGTGCGCGGCGGCGGTCGGTGCTGGCGGTTATCAGCGGTTTTACGCCCAGGGCTGCGGCCCGGCGCTGCGCCACCATTTCGGCCAGTCGCAGGCGGTGCTCGTCGATGTCGTGCAAGGCCACTTCGCAATCGGCCAGCTCGGGGTAAGAAAAAATATCGCCCAGCAGGTTGCGGGTAAAAACAATGCTGCCAGCCCCGATGAGGGTGATTTTGATGCGGCGTGTCATGGAGTCTCTCTAGTAGGTGGTGTGTGGGTGGCTACGCACGCCTGGGTACAGAACGTGTCTTCACCAGAGATACCGTGGAACTGGCTCTGCCAGGCCACTGGTATCGCCCCCTGCAAGGGGGTTGGCGGAGACTTGCGTTCTCGGCTTTCCAAGCCGAGCCCGGGGAAGTGCGTAGCCTGGGGGTGTGCTTATTTCTTAGCGAGTTGGTTGACTTTGGCGTTGGCGGCTTTGAGGGCGCTGGTGGCATCCGATTTGCCCATTAGCACGCCTTCGATCGAGGCTTTCATGACTTCGTCGATTTCGGAGCCGCTGTCTGCAATTGGGGGCAGGTAGGTTTTGGACTTGGCCATGGTCAGGAAAGCGGAGGAATCCACGCCCTTGGTCTTTTGCACTTCCATGGCCTTTTCCGCCATGCCCTTGATGGCGGGGAACACCACGCCGTAGCCCGCCACGACGCTTTGGCAATCTGTCGAACCCAGGTACTTGACCCATTTCCAGGCCTCGGCCTGCACCTTGGAGCCCACCCAGATGGAGTCAGCCAGGCCGTTGAGCATGGTGGCGCGGGTGCCGCTGGGGCCGGTGGGTAGGGGCACCCAGGCGTTGTCGAACTTGGCGCTGTCTTTGAAGTAGGTGATCATCCACGAGCCCTGCGGCACGATGGCGACCTTCTTGGCGATGAACATGGCATCGGGGCCGAGGGATTTGGTGTTTTCCAGGCTGGCCGATACGCCTTTGCCCGGCAGTCCGGCCAGGTAGTCCAGGGTTTCGGCCAGTTTGGGGCTGTCGTAGTAGAACTTGGGGTCCCACGGTTTGTCCTGGTATTTAAAGCCGTTGGAGACAGCAAAGTGGCCCCATTCGGTCTGGCCCATCATGCCGCCCGCACCGGGGTTCTGGTAGCCGTAGACGGCGACCTTTTTCTTGTCGAAGTTGGCTGCGGTGGCATTGTTGCCCGCCGCATCCACGCTCAGTTTGCGCACGATTTTTTCGAAGCTGCCGCCGTCCTTGGGGTTCCAGGTCATGGCTTGCAGCTCGGCCAGCGTGACACCGGCTTTTTTGGCCATGTCCATATTGACCATGAAACCAATCGTGTCCCAGTCTTTGGGCAGGCCGTATTGCTTGCCGTCGCGGCCCCAGGTTTCATACAGGCCATTGGTGTAGGCGGTGGTGTCCAGTTTGTCGCGCAGGATCAGCGGGGCCAGGTCCACCAGTTGGTTGTTTTTGGCGAATTCGGGGTATTTGGCCAGGTGGTCGGTAAACACATCGGGCGCGGTGCCGGAGATGAAGCCGGTGGAGATGGCAGTCCAGTAGTTGTCCCAGCCGGACTGGGTGATCTTGATGGTGATGCCCGCGTTCTTTTTCTCGAAATCGGCGGCGCATTGTTTGTAGGCGGGCATCTGGTTGGAGTCCCAGAGCATGTATTTGACTTCGACGGCGTGGGCGCTGGCTATGCAGGCCAGGGCTGCGGCCGCTGCGAGTGTGCTGAGTTTGAGGGTCATGCTTGTCTCCGTTATGGTGGGTTGGTCTATGGGAAAACTTACTTGCCGCCAGAAAACTGGACGGATTCCACTACTCGGCGGCCAAGGACCACCAAAAGCAAAATGGTGGGCATCACGGTGATGGCGGTGGCGGCCATCAGGCCGGTCCAGTCGGGCTGGCCTTGGGCGGTTTGCGACTTGAAGCTTTGCAGCGCCACCGGCAACACCTGCTGGACTTCGTCTTTGGCCACCAGGTAGGGCCAGAAGAATTCGTTCCACATGTTGATGCCGGTCAGCATGGCGATGGTGGCCAGCGGGGTGATGCTCAGCGGCAGCACCACGTGGGTGAATATGTAGGTGTATGAGGCCCCGTCCAGCAGTGCGGCTTCTTCCAGGTCGCGCGGGATCGACAGGAAAAACTGCCGCAGGAAGAACACCGAAAACCCCTGCATCAGGCAAAACGGCGCCACCATGCCGACCATGGTGTTGAGCAGGCCCAGGTCTTTGATGAGGATGAAGTTGGGGATGAAGGTGACCACGCCGGGCACCATCATCGAACCCACAAACATCGCAAACAGCACATTGCGCCCCGGAAACCGCAGCCGGGCAAAGGCGTAGGCCGCCATGGCCGCAAAGCAAACCTGTGTGCAGACGATGATGCCGGTGAACAGCACCGAGTTGCCCAGCGCCCGCAGAAAGTTGATTTCGGCCCCCGAGCCGCCCAGGGCGCGGCTTTCATCGGCGCTCATGAAACCCAGCACACGTTGGAAGTTGGCCAGCGTGGGTTCGGAGGGCAGAAACTGGGCCGACTCGGTGTACAGGTTGGCCGACTGCATGAGCGCGGTTTTCACCACCATCCACAGCGGGGCCAGGGTGATCACCAGCATGGTGGCCAGCGCCACCCAGGCGGCAATGCGGCCGGGGGTGAAGATGCGGATGCGGTGGGGTGTGGCATTGGCCACAGCGGGAGAGGCGATTGTGTTCATGGGGTTACCTTGTCAAGCCAGGTCGTTCTCGGAAGCCTTCATCACCCGCATCTGGAACACGGTGTAAATCATCATCACCACGCACAGCGTCATCGACATGGCCGAGGCATAGCCCATCTTGTAGAAGCTGAAGGCGTTTTGCACGATGTAGTGCACGATCACGCGGGTCGAATCCAGCGGGCCGCCGTTGGTGGTCACGGCGATCGTGTCGAAGATCTGGAACGAGCCCGTCACGCTGGTCACCAGCACAAACACCATCACCGGGCGCAGCAATGGCAGCGTGATGCGCCAGAACATCTGCCACTCGCTGGCACCCTCCAGCGCGGCGGCCTCGTACAGGTTGCGGGGAATGTTTTGCAGCCCGGCCAGAAACAGCATGGCCACCAGCCCCATGTGCCGCCAGATATTCACCGCAGCCACCGTCAGCAGCGCCTGGTCTGCGCCGCCAAAGAAGGGCTGGCGCTCCAGGCCGATGCCTTCGATCAGGCTGTTGACCAGGCCCAGCAGCGGGTCCAGCATCCACAGCCACATCATCGCCACCAGCACGTTGGACAGCAGGTAGGGCAGCAGCACGATGGACTTGACGAACAGCGACTTGGTCAGCCGGTCCATGGACACCGCCAGAAACAGGCCCAGCACCACCTGCAGTGGAATGTTCAGCACCACGTAGTAGGCCGACAGCTTCATACCCTGCCAGAACTTGCCGTCTTCCAGCATGGTGGCGTAGTTGGCCAGGCCGACAAACTTGGGTTCGCGCAGCAGGTTCCAGTCGGTAAAGCTGATCTCGATGGCGCGCAGCGTGGGCCAGGCGTAGAACACCGCGAAACCGATAAAGGCGGGCAGCACCAGGGCCCAGGCGGTGAGGGTCTCCGCCCGCCTGGTCGGGCTGAGGGCGTGCGGTGCAGTCGGAGTGGGAATGGTCACGGAGTCTCCTTTTTTAGGTATCTAACGCGGGTTAGTATTTGTATGATAAATTTACTGACGCGGTTTAGTACTAGGGAAAGTACGGGTTTTTCCGCAAAGTTCGGATTCAAATGTAGGAATTCGTAAGCGACCTGCGCATCCGCTACGATCGACCCCTTCCATGAAAGCTTCTCTCAAATCTCCCCCCACCAGCAGCGAGGTCGCGCGCCGCGCCGGGGTCTCGCGCACCACCGTGTCGTTTGTGCTGAACAACGTGCGCGACCAGGGCATCAGCGAGGCCACCCGCGAGAAGGTACTGGCCGCAGCCCGCGACATCGGCTACGAGCCCAACGCCGCAGCCCGCACGCTGGCGGGTGGCTCCACTAGCACCGTAGCCCTGGTGATCCCTAAGGCCGCACACCTGTATGTGGACGTGTTTTTGGCGCAGTTGGTGGCCAGCATCAACGACGAATGCCACCGCCACGGCCTGAAGATGCTGATCGAGTCCAGCGACGACGAGGGCCGCGAGCCCGGGGCCTTTGTAGACCTGGTGCGCAGCCGCAGCATCGACGGGCTGATCGTGGTCAACCCTAGCGAGGCGGGCCGCCAGTACCTGGCCAGCATTTCCGATGCGGGCATCCCCCTGGTGGTGTTTGGCACCGGCCTGCCCGACATGGGGCGCTACCACACCACCGGCAACGACACCTCGGTGGCCGCCAAGATGTTGGTTAACCACCTGGTGGCCTTGGGCCATACGCAGATTGCCTTCGTCAACTTCGCCCAGCCTGAATACCTGGCCGTCAACGAGCGCGAGCGCGGCTGGCGCGAGGCCATGGCCGACCACGGCCTGCCCATCGACCCCGCCTGGTGCGCCTACGCCGACATCAGCGCCGCCAGCGGCTACCGCGCCACGCAGGAGCTGCTGGCCCGCAAAGTACCGTTTACCGCGCTGTTTGCGGGCAACGACACCATTGCTTTTGGGGCCATCAAGGCGCTCAAGGAGGCTAATTTAAGGGTACCCGAAGACGTTGCCCTGGTGGGCTACGACGACATCCCCATGGCCGAGTTCGCCACCCCGCCACTGACTACGGTACGCACCGACACCATCGGCCTGTGCCGCGATGCCATGGCCATGCTGCTGGCCCTGCTACGCCGCGAGCCCGGCCCCGCCACACCTTATCCGGAGCGGGCGGTGGAACTGGTGGTGCGCGAGTCCTGCGGCGTGCTGCTTGCCAAGGGCAAAAAACAACGCAAAAAATAAGGCATGAAATATGCCACTACTGCCCATAGGATGGGCGGGGGAAGCTACTTATTGCGTAGCAAACAATGGCGTGGATGCTGGGGTCTTTCTTGCAGCTACTGCGAGGACAGCAGCAGCTTGGTGCCCAGCAGCCCCAGCACCGCCCCGGTCACCCGGTCGATGGCCGTCTTGGCCCGCAAATAGGTTTGCCGGGGCCGCGCCGAAGATAAAGCCAGCGCCACCAGCAGGTACCAGCTAGCCTCCAGCACAAACACGCTGGGCGGCAGGGCCAGGCTCAGCGCCAGCGAGGGCGTGTGCGGTAACAGTGCGGCGAAGATCACGCCGTACACCACAGCAGCCTTGGGGTTGCTGACCATGGTGCCCGCGCCCACCAGAAAATGCCGCAGCACCCCCGTCTTGGTCAACGGGCCTGTGTCGGCCAGCACCAGCGGTGTCTTGGCCCCTTGCCAGATCTTGAAGCCCAGATACAGCAGGTATACACCGCCCGCCAGCTTCAGCCCCCAGTAGGCCCACGGCACCTGCTGCAGCAGCGCGTGCAGCCCCAGCAAGGCCACCACGCTCAGCACACAGGCTCCGGCGGCCATACCCAGGGCAGATGCCACCCCGGCCTGGCGCGAGCTGCCAATGGCGGTGCGCGCTACCAGCACAAAGCTGGGGCCGGGGCTGATCACACCGATGAACAACACAGCCAGGATGCTGGCCAGGGTGGTGAATGTTTCCATAGCAAAAAACTCTGAATGAAATAGGCCGTTCGTGCTTATGCCGTCAGCGTGATAAGCTACTAATTAAATAGCAATTTACCCGTACTGGTGCCAGCCGTCAAAGTCCGCCTTGCCCAGCGGCACGCCTTGCTGGCGCAGCAGGGCGTAGGCGCTGGTGAGGTGGAAAAAGAAGTTGGGCAGCGCGTATTGCGCCAGAAAAGCCTCGCCCGGCAGCGTCACTGTGGCCTGGCCCGCCTGGTCGGTGCACAGGCGCTGGGCGCTACCGGCCATCTGCGCCGGGGTCAGCGCGGCCAAAAAGGCCTGGGCGCGGTGGATGCGGGCATGCAGGTCGGCAAACGTGGCGCTGCCCTGGCCAAACGGCGGCACCTCCAGCCCGGCCAGGGGCGCGCAGGCGCGCAGGCTGAACTGGGTGGCGATGTCGATCTGCAGCCCCAGCGGCAGCATGTCGGGCACCAGCCGGGCCTGCAGGTCGCAGCCCTGGGCCGCGCCCGCATCCACCATCCTGGCCAGTTGGCCAAGGTAGCGCTGGAAGACGGGGACGGAGGCGGCGTACATGGCTCAGCCCTGCAGCAAGGTCTGCACGTAGCGCGTCACTCCCGTGTGCACGTCGGCAAACGCGTGGTCGCAGCCGGTGCTGCGCAGGGCCGTCAGGTCGGCCTGGGTGTAGCACTGGTATTTGCCGCGCAGCGCGTCGGGGAAGGGCACGTATTCGAGCAGGCCGGTGCTGGCGGCCTCTGCCAGCGTCATGGGCTGGTTGTGCAGGGCATTCACGACGGCGTGGGCAATGTCGTTGAACGGCTGGGCTTTGCCCGTGCCCAGGTTGAAGATGCCGGACTTCTCGGGGTGGTCGAAGAACCAAAGGTTCACCGCCACTACG
This sequence comes from uncultured Albidiferax sp., assembly GCA_963512605.1. GTDB lineage: Bacteria > Pseudomonadota > Gammaproteobacteria > Burkholderiales > Burkholderiaceae_C > Rhodoferax_B. The sequence goes on from CAUPNG010000006.1 coordinate 247,803, forward strand.
TCGTCGATGAACACAAAGTCGCGCATCTGCCCGCCCTGCGGGTAACCACCGTATTCGCCAAACAGCTTGACCTTGCCGTCCGCCTTGAATTGGTTAAATTGGTGAAACGCCACGCTGGCCATGCGGCCCTTGTGCTGTTCGCGCGGGCCGTAGACGTTGAAGTAACGAAAACCCACCACCTGGTGCGGGTTGCGGTCGAACCCCTTGCCGCACAGCAGGCGCATGCGCTGGTCGAACAGCAGCTTGGAGTAGCCGTAGACGTTGAGCGGGCGCTCGAATTCCGGCGTTTCGACGAACGATGCCGAGCCGCCGTAGGTGGCCGCCGACGATGCGTACAGCAGGCGCGTGCCCTGGGCGTGGCAGGCATCGAACAGCTTGCACGACAGCGTGTAGTTGTTGTCCATCATGTACTTGCCGTTCATTTCCATGGTGTCGCTGCACGCGCCCTCGTGGAACACGGCCTCGACCTTGCCGTAGCCGCCCTGGGCAAAACGTTCGTAGAAGCTGTCGGCGTCCACGTAGTCGGCAATCTGCAGATCGGCCAGGTTGCGGTATTTGTCGCCCTGGGTCAGGTCATCTACCGCAATGATGTCGGTGATGCCGCGTGCGTTCAGGCCTTTGACGATATTGCTGCCGATAAAGCCAGCGGCTCCGGTGACGACGATGCGGGTCATGGGGTTTCCTTGGTGAAAAGTTCGTCATAGCTGACGGTGGCGGTGCCGAATTTGCCCACCACCACGCTGCCCGCCCGGTTGGCCAGCGGCATGGCTTCGCGCAGGCTCAGGCCCGCGGCTACGAGGGCGGCCATGGTGGCAATCACCGTGTCGCCTGCACCGGTTACGTCGAACACTTCCAGGGCCTGGGCGCTGGCGTGCAGTTCGCCCGCATCGTCGTACAGCGTCATGCCTTCTTCGCTGCGGGTGACCAGCAGGGCTTCCAGCTGCAGTTCTTTGCGCAAGTTTTGTGCCTTGGTGCGCAGTTGTTCTTCGCTGTTCCAGCTGCCCACCACCTGCTGCAGTTCAGCGCGGTTGGGGGTGATGACGCTGGCCTGGCTGTAGCGCGAATAGTCGCTGCCCTTGGGGTCGATCAGGATCTTTTTGCCGCTGGCCAGGGCCAGGGCAATCATGTCGCCCACGTGGGCCAGCCCGCCCTTGCCGTAGTCGGAAAACAGCACCGCCTGGTGCGCGGGCAGCAGGGTGGCGAAGGTGGCGGACTGCGAGGCCAGGATTTCGCTCTTGGGCGTGTTCTCGAAGTCCATGCGCAGCAGTTGCTGCTGGCGGCCAATCACGCGCAGCTTGACCGTGGTTTGCAGCTCCGCGTCGCGGCCAAAGTAGGGGCGGATGCCGGTCTGGGCAACCAGTTTTTCCAGCTTGTGGCTGGCGTCGTCGTCGCCCACCACTGTCAGCAAAGAGGCCTGCGCGCCCAGCGACACGATGTTGTAGGCCACGTTGGCCGACGCGCCCATGCGCTCTTCTTCGCGGGTCACGCGCACCACCGGTACCGGCGCTTCGGGGCTGATGCGGTCCACCGCGCCGTACCAGTAGCGGTCCAGCATGGCATCGCCGACCACCAGCACCTGGGCCTGGGCCATTTGGTCGCGGGAAAGGATTGAGAGTTTGGTCATAGTTCTTCGACTCGGCGGGCGGGGTAACTGTCCCAGGCCTGGCAGCCGGGGCATTGCCAAAAATGCTGTTTCGCCTCGAAGCCGCAGGCGGCGCAGCGGTAGCGCTTCAAGGGGTTGGCGGCGTGGTCCAGGGCGCGCTGGATCTGGGGGTGGAATTCTTCGTGCTCCAGCTTCTCCCCGGCGATCCAGCGGGCGGCGGCCACCAGGGACTGCTCGCGTTCCAGGTGCTGGATGTAGCGCATGCGTACCTCGGCCATGGGCGTACCGGAGCGCAGTTGCAGGGTCAGGATGGCTTCCAGCACATCCAGCGAGGCGCTGTGGCTGTAGCTGGCTTCCAGCAGTGCCAGGGCCGGGTCGGTGAGCCCTGCGGCAGTGGCGATGGTAGCAATCCGTTCTGCTACTAAAGGTATAGCTGCTGGTGCTGATTCAGAAAGCGCTAGCAGGGTTTTGAATGCCAAATCTAGCTGGCCTGCCTGGTGCTGCAGGATGGCCAGGTCGATGCGCGGACGGGCGGCCTGCGGGGCTATGGCGATGGCTTGTTCCAGCAGGCCCTGGGCGGCTTCGGGCTGGGCGGCGGCCTGTTCGCACAGGTAGTGCGACTGGCGGCCGCTGAAGCTGCCCTGGCCCGAGGACTCCAGCTTGTGGGCGATCTCGGACGCATCGGGCCAGTCGCGCGAGCGCTCAAAAATCGACAGCAAGGCCAGACGGCTTTGGGCTTCGTACGCCGTGCCTTCGAGCTTGCGCAGGGCCTCTTCGGCGCGGTCGAGCAAACCAGCTTTCAGGAAATCTTGCGCCAGCGCGTGCTGGGAGCGGTCGCGGTCGGCGGCACTCAGGTCGCCGCGCGACAGCAGGTGCTCGTGGACCCGTACTGCGCGCTCGGTTTCGCCCCGGCGGCGGAACAGGTTGCCCAGGGCAAAGTGCAGCTCCGAGGTGTCGGGGTCTTTTTGCACCGCCTCAATGAAGGCATCGATGGCCTTGTCCTGCTGCTCGTTGAGCAGGTAGTTCAGGCCCTTGAAATAGGCCTTGGGGGCCAGGCGGTTGTCCAGGCGCAGCTGCCGAAAGTCCCACCGCGATGCCAGCCAGCCCAGCACAAAGGCGATGGGCAGGCCCAGCAAAATCCAACTGAGGTCAAAGTCCATGGGGTGGGGCGATGGGTTCCGTGCGGGGGGTGTCGAGGGGGGCGGGCACCGGCACAGGCTGCTGGGCCTTGATGGCGACCACGCGGTGCTTCCACCAGCGCGGCACCATGCCCAGGATGCCCAGGGCCAGCCCGGCGGCAAAGGCGCTCAGGATCAGCAGCACCATGGGCGCGCGCCATTGCGTGCCAAAAAAGAAGTGCACCACCGCGTCTTGCTGGTTGTTCAGCGCAAAGGCAAACAGGGTAAAAAAAATGGCTGCCTTAAGTAACCACTTAAGCAGCCGGACCAGATTCTTCATGGGTGTCCTCCATCGTCTGGGCATTCTATCTAGGCAAAAACCTCACTCACGGGATTCGCGCAACTCACGGGCTTCGATCTCGGCGGTGTGCAGGTCCACGGCTTCGCGCAGGGCTTTGCCGGGTTTGAAGTGGGGCACGCGCTTTTCGGGGATGGCCACGCTTTCGCCGCTGCGCGGGTTGCGGCCCATGCGCGGCGGGCGGCGGTTGATGGAGAAGCTGCCAAAACCACGGATCTCGACCCGGTGCCCACGCACCAGTGCGTCCCCGACAGCATCCAGGATGGTCTTCACGGCGTGCTCGGCATCGCGGTGGGTCAGCTGGCTGAATCGGGCGGCCAGTTCTTCAACAAGGTCGGATCGGGTCATGGAGGGGTGTGGTTTCAAAAAGATTTGCGCAATGCACCCCGGAAGGGAGAACTTTGCGCAAAGCCTGTTGGCTTAGAAATAAAGCCGACCCGCTCGCCCCTGCGAGTCGGATCGGCCTGGCACTAGACAGTCAACAAATACTGTTCAATGGCCACCCCTGTCTTCGCCAGGGGTACCACGGAACCGGCTTTGCCGGGCCGTAGGTACCGCCCCCTGCAAGGGGGTTGGCGCAGCCTGGGGGTGTTCCACTTATCAGTTGTTGTTGTCCAGCTTGGCGCGCAGCAGGGCGCCCAGGCTGGTGGTGCCAGCGTTTTCGCGGGCCGAAGCCTGGCTCAGTGCAGCCATGGCTTCGCCTTGGTCGGCAGCGTCCTTGGCCTTGATCGACAACTGGATGTTGCGGGTCTTGCGATCCACATTGACCACCACAGCGGTCACTTCGTCGCCTTCTTTCAGCACGTTGCGAGCGTCTTCGACGCGGTCACGGCTGATTTCGGAAGCGCGCAGGTAACCGATGATGTCTTCACCCAGGTCGATTTCAGCGCCACGGGCATCCACGGTCTTGACCTTGCCGGTCACGATCTGGCCCTTGTCGTTGATGGTGGTGAAGGTGGTGAACGGATCGCTGTCGAGCTGTTTGATGCCCAAAGAGATGCGTTCGCGGTCCACGTCCACGGCCAACACGATGGCTTCGACTTCTTGGCCCTTCTTGTAGTTACGCACGGCGGCTTCGCCGGTTTCGTTCCACGAGAGGTCAGACAAATGCACCAGGCCGTCGATACCGGCAGCCAGGCCCACGAACACGCCGAAGTCGGTGATCGACTTGATCGGGCCCTTGACGCGGTCGCCACGCTTGGTGTCTTGCGCGAATTCTTGCCATGGGTTGGCCTTGCACTGCTTCATGCCCAGGCTGATGCGGCGCTTGTCTTCGTCGATTTCCAGAACCATGACTTCGACTTCGTCGCCCAGCGAAACCAGCTTGGCGGGAGCGATGTTCTTGTTGGTCCAGTCCATTTCGGACACGTGCACCAGGCCTTCGATACCGGGTTCGAGTTCCACAAATGCACCGTAGTCGGCGATGTTGGTGATCTTGCCGAACAGGCGGGTCGACTGGGGGTAGCGGCGGTTCACGCCCATCCATGGATCGTCGCCCATTTGCTTGAGGCCCAAGGACACACGGTTCTTTTCGGTGTCGAACTTGAGGATCTTGGCGGTGATTTCTTGACCAGCCGTCACCACTTCCGAGGGGTGACGCACGCGGCGCCATGCCATGTCGGTGATGTGCAGCAGGCCGTCGATGCCGCCCAGGTCCACGAACGCACCGTATTCGGTGATGTTCTTGACCACGCCGTGCACCACGGAGCCTTCTTTCAGGGTTTCCATCAGCTTGGCGCGTTCTTCGCCCATCGAAGCTTCGACCACAGCGCGGCGCGACAACACGACGTTGTTGCGCTTGCGGTCGAGCTTGATGACCTTGAATTCCATGGTCTTGTTCTCGTAGGGAGACAAGTCCTTGATGGGGCGGGTGTCGATCAGCGAGCCGGGCAGGAATGCGCGGATGCCGTTGACCAGAACGGTCAGGCCGCCCTTGACCTTGCCGGAGGTGGTGCCGGTGACGAATTCGCCGGATTCCAGGGATTTTTCCAGGGACATCCAGGAAGCCAGGCGCTTGGCGGTGTCACGGCTGACGATGGTGTCGCCGTAGCCGTTTTCGATGGCCACGATGGCAACCGAAATGAATTCGCCAACTTGGACTTCCACTTCGCCCTTGTCGGTCTTGAACTCTTCCAGCGGCACGTAGGCTTCGGATTTGAGGCCAGCGTTGACGACCACAAAGCTGTGTTCGATACGGATGACTTCGGCGGTGACGACTTCACCAATGCGCGTTTCCGTGCGGGTTAGCGATTCGGCAAAGAGGTCTGCAAATGATTCTGACATGGTTTTCCTAGTCCACAGCACAGGGTTGGCGGGTGCGGAATTGCAC
>CAUPNG010000007.1:0-248983 GCA_963512605.1 uncultured Albidiferax sp.
CCGAGCCCCCAAGGTGGCGGTGGAGCCCTCAAGGCGCTCATCCACCCGTCAACAACGCCCGAGCCACGAAAAATCGCTTCGAAAACCGCGACCCGCTCAATCAACCCCCTCGTTCGGACTCAAGCCCGACAGACTCCTAGAAGGCTTTGTACCAATGATTAGTTGGTAGCCGCGATTGGACTCGAATGTGTGGGCTCCTAGAGCTTCTCTGTAGAGATCTGACCTTGCCCCTGAAAAGTGGAGTTCTTGGCTCTGTTGAAAATATCGACAAGGAGTCAAGAGATGACAACAAAGCAGGTGCGTGCGCAGTACACGCAGGAGTTCAAATTGGAGGCGGTCCGGCAAGTGCGCGCAGGCCAAGCCATCGGGGTGGTGGGCAAGGTGTTGGGTATCCCGAAGGCCAGCTTGGGGAACTGGGTGCGACTTCAGGCCAAGGGGGAACTGGGCAGTACCGGTGGCGATGACAAGGCATCCAAGGTCTCGCCTGAGCAAATGGAGATAGCCCGTTTGCGGGCTGAGAATGCTCGCCTTCGTATGGAGCGCGACATCGCAAAAAAAGCCGCGGCGTACTTCGCGCAGGACACGCTGCGAGGTACGCCTGGCTTCACCAAGTGAGGTATCGCTACCCGGTCAGCTTGGCCTGCGAGGTGCTGGAAGTCAGTGCCAGCGGGTACTTCAACTGGCTGCGCCGGCGTGAGGATGGTCGCAGCGGGCCTGCTGGACGTTACAGCGACGAGGCCCTACTGGCCCACATTGATGAAACAGCACGGTATCCGTGCCAGGACCAAGCGCAAGTTCGTTGTGACCACCGACAGCAAACACAGCTTGCCAGTGGCGCCGGACCTGGTGCAGCGGCGCTTCAACCCCGAGGCACCCAACCAGCTGTGGTGTGGCGACATCACCTACATCGCCACCGACGAGGGCTGGCTGTATCTAGCCGCAGTCATCGACCTGTTTGGCCGCCAGGTGGTGGGCTGGAGCCTGCAGCCGCACATGCAGACCAGCCTGGTCAAGGATGCGCTGGCCATGGCATGGTTCAGGCGTCGCCCCTCGGCTGGCCTGATATTCCACAGTGACCGTGGGAGCCAATACTGCAGCCACGAGTTCCAGGGTGCATTGAAGAACTGGGGTATGCGCTCATCAATGAGCAGGAAGGGCAACTGTTGGGATAACGCCCCAACGGAAAGCTTCTGGGGGAGATTGAAGACCGCCAGTGTGCACGGCCGGAAATTCGCCACCAGAGAGCAGGCCAGGCAAACCGTGATGGACTGGATGGCCTTCTACAATCATCGCAGGCTGCATTCATCTTTGGACTATTTCAGTCCAATGCAGTACGAGAAACGCTGGTACGAGGCACAGCGCAAAAACGCCGCGTAAACCGTGGGCTAAGAGCTACACAAAACGGGGGCAACATCAATCCCTTGTGATTACCCGCCAGTGACCGCCTAGAAACGCCAGTAAAACCCCAAATAAAGCCCCAGGCAGTGGCTCGCCTGCCTGCGAAAAGAGTGCCTCGCAGATGAGACCAAATTACGCACACTCCGACAGAACCATGCCAGCATGAGCTGTGCCAGGCTTTATGCTTGGCACCGCCCATGTCCAAAGCTCCTTATCAACTCGAGACTCCTGCACATCCAGACGACGTGCCCAGCCTGCAGCGCGAGGTCCAGCGGCTGCTGGGGAGCTGCTTACTGCGCTTGCAACAGTACGAACGCCTCCTCAAGGCGATCGTGGCGCACCACGAACTCGCCGGCCCGGCCCACTCGCTGGAGGGGATTCGGGATGCACGCATCCAAGATGCGGCAACAAAAACCCTCGGAACGCTGATTGGAAAGTTTTTAGACAGCTATATCGTGACGGATCGCGTCGAGCGCGAACTTCTCGGTGACAACACGCCCGACGATGTGATTTCCTTCGGATTCCGGATGAATATCCAGATGACGGAGGAGGACTACGCCCATACCCGAGATGGGCTCAAAGAGCTGGTTGACCTGCGCAATGGGCTGGTCCACCACTTCATCGAGCAACATGATCTTCAGCAGGCTGATGGATGCATCAAGGCGCGAGATCACCTGTTGACCTCCTATTCCCGCATCGATGAGCACTATGAGCAGCTGCGGGCCTGGGCCGAGAATATGGACCAAGCACGACAGCTCGCCGCGTCAATCATGCAATCACCCACGTATCACGATTTTGTCGTCAACGGGATCGCACCGGACGGAACCGTGGATTGGGGAACGGCAGGCTGTGTCAGCGCGTTGCGCGAAGCCGTTGCTGCGCTTGCCATTGACGGCTGGACCTCCGTTGCTGCTGCGACAACTTGGATCAGCGCCCAGCATCCGGACCAGACTCCGGAGCAGTACGGGTGCCGGACCTGGCGTCAGGTGATCAACGAATCGCGCAGATTTGATTTGCGCTACAGGGAGGACGGCGGCCTGAAGGCCGCCTGGTATCGCAAACGAAGCAATGTCGCGAAAGTTAGCCGGTAGCAAACGGGCTAGAGCCGAGGTCGCAATCAAACGGCGACGGCCAGCGGATTTCAACTTTCGCCCCTGGGTACCCCTGAAACGAAACAAAGACACGTAGGTTCTTGTTTTTTCACAGCATTTTTTGGGGTGGCTGAAGGGGCTCTCAGCCCACGACACTAACCCGTTGATGTTCAAAGACATTTTTTGCAACGCGGTGGGATTCGACGAAAAAACGTGACACCTAGTCGTGACACCATCACAGGCTTCGGCCACGTTTTCTTCCAGGCTGCATATCGCCTCACGGAGGCTGCGCAGGGGTCCTCTGGCGACATTTCGTAGTCACTGATCTCCAGCTCCTGCTCGCCAGCGAAGGTCGCAAACGGACCGACTGAGTCTTGAGGAAGCTCCAAGAATAATTAGTGGAGAATGGAACACAAGAGGTAGCCATCAGATGTTCAACAGGAAGCCCGCTGCGAACCCAAAGGAACGATCTGGCAGGATCGTGTCTGGCCGCCGCGCGGCCGGCGCAACAACACCGACAAGCGTTAGCTTGACCGCGGAGGAGAAGTCCGCCCTGGCGGCACTGGCAAAGAAGCGAAATGTGAGCTTGTCGCACCTCCTGCGGACCATGGCACAGAAGGCATTGGCCGAGGATGGTGGCGAAGCGATCCCATCCACTGTGGGCATCGTGGATGGAATCTACCCTGCCACGATCCACGATGACGTCGTCGCACTTTCGAACATAGTGATCGCGCTCGGCTTCGTCGTCGAGACCCTGGATGGGCATGTTTCGCGCAATCGAAGACTCGAAGCCCGCGCACAGCTCACGGACGTCCTGGAACAGTTGCAGAAGATCGCCGGCGGTCCGCGATGATGATCAAGGTCATGTCCTACACGGCTGCGCAACCGCAAAAACCGGGTGATCTGGCTCGCCTGCTTCGCTACATGCTCGATGCGAAAGTCGGGACACCCGACGTTGACGCGGCCCTCCGGCTAGCAGGGCCACCGTTCGTGCGTCGCTTAGTCCAGCGCACCCTTCCCTGGGGCGCGGATAGCCGGCTGTCGGCTGATGATCTGGCGCACCAGATGTTCGAGCACATCCGGGCCGGATGCAAGGAGCAAGGATTGCCGCGGCAGGTCTATTCGCACATCGTGCTGAGTTTTTCGCCTCGCCTCAGTCGGAGGGCCGCCCTAGACCCCAAAGTTCGCCCTGGACTGGGCCGGCATTCCGTCTTCGCCAAAGCGCTGCGCATCGTGCTGGATGCACTCGAAAACCTTGGGGTAGGCGAACACTTCCCCATGATTGCCGTCATGCACGGGGATCGCCGTCATCTCCACTGCCACGTCGTCGTTGCCCATCATGTGGCCGACTCGCCACCGTGCCGCATTCATGCCCGCAACCCGTCGACCCTGCGATCCATTGCCAGAAACCTCGCACAAGCCCATGGACTACCCATGTCATCCTCGACGCTGGGTAAAAAGCACAAAGCGGTCGTACATTCAACGCGCGACCGCGCCCGGCAGTGACAGCTGCGACATCGAAAGAGATTTGCCGACAAGATCGTATCAACGCCAGCAAAGTGACTGACCTGCCTCGCCTAGCTGGATGTAACGCTACACCTGTATTACAGCGTAATGTAACGAACGGAGTTCCGCTGGGCAAAGGGCAATTTTTATCGGCCGCAACACGAAATGGCTTCAGCAAAGAGCGAACCCCAGCGCTTCCATTGGTCAACACCACAAAAAGCATCTTCGCAAAACGGATGCGACTCTCCATAATGATGCCTGTACAACGCACCCGAGGGGACTGACCATGGCTACTGCAAGCACACTGGCTGACCGCGCCACACCATCTCGGGCAGCGGGAGTCGCCAAAAAGTCACAGAACAAGCCCCCCCCCAAGGAGACAGTGATCGCTAGATCGGTTGACTCGAAGGTTAAGACCAAGCCTGTCGCCAAAAAATCTGTTGTTTCCATTGCGAGGAAGACGGCGGCGACGAAGACGGCCTTAAAACAAGCGCCGCCGAAGAAGCAGCCGGCCAATAAGGAGGCCCGACCTCCTGCCAAGAACGCACCGTCCAAGAAATTCAAGACCGTCAAGGCCCAGCCCCTCGGTATTGCGATGACCAAGAACTTGGCAGACCTGCTCTATCGCGCGCGTGCCGAGCGTCTGTCTTCAGAAGTAGCCCTGTCGGACATCGTAATCGTCGCCGCTGACGATAGCTTGGCCGCAGACAGTCTCGAGATGCAAACAGTCGCAGCTCTCAACCTGGGGCAGTTCGCAGCCATGGTGGCCGATGGGGAACCCGGGCCCAAACCAGAAATAAAGATTGTTCGACAGCTGGGCGCCGGCATGGCGATGCGCGCCAACGAAACCGCCTTGCGCCTTGTGCGTCGCAGCAGCCCGGGTCTGCGCATGTTCGCGTCGGCGTATCTATATCCGCAGTACCTGCGCTCATTGGGCGAAGAGCTATCAGACCACACCTTGGCTGTGACGGCCGGCACCTCTGTTCAAAAAGTCGTAGTGCGCATCCAGGACGCTCTGGGCAACCCAGTTGCAGATGTCAGTGTACGTGCGATGGTGGACTGGCTGGGAACCAACGTGGCCGCCGTGTCCGATGCGCAGGGCATGGCCCAGCTTGCCATTCCCATGACGCACCCGCGGGTCGAACTGCTCATGGTCGAGCCGGACCACACCCATTGGTCGCAGTTCGCAAAGGGTTTCGTCGTTGCTATTGCCCCGCAAGAGGTAGGCTTCACCCTCCAGCCCCTCGTGCCCGACGATTTCGCACTGATGCCGGCCTATGCCGCCCATGACCCCCTAGCGGGTACCGGAGTTCGCGTCGGCGTTATCGATAGCGGCGTGGGGCCACACGCCGACCTAGCCGTGGCGGGAGGCGGTTGCTTCGTTACGGGCGAACCCCTGACAGACTTTCTCGATAATGGCATCGGCCACGGCACTCATGTGGCAGGAATTATCGCTGCCAAGCAGGGGGCCAACGGTCTTTACGGCGTAGCACCCGGCTGCACGTTGATGGCCTACCGGGTGTGCCCGAAAACTGGTCTGCGCGGTCGCGCCCAGTCCATCGACGTAGCTGCCGCCCTGGAGCAAGCCATCACCGACCAGTGCGACCTGGTGAACATCAGCCTCGGGAGCCTCCAGGCTATGCCCGAGCTTCCCAGTCTGCTGGAGAAAGCCCGCAACGCTGGCATGGTTGTGTTCGCATCTACGGGCAATGACGGGCAAGAGGTCTTGCGATATCCAGCTCGATATAGCCACACTCTGGCTGTGGGAGCGCTGGGGCGGGATTCCTCGTTCCCGCTGAACAGCCCAGAAAAGCACCAATCTAGTCAAATTCGCGTCAATAATGAGTTTGTTGCGCGTTTTTCGAATTATGGAGTCGGCACCGATTTCATCGGTTTGGGTGTGGCGGTGCTATCCACCTACCCGAACGACCGGTATGCCATGATGTCAGGAACATCCATGGCTACACCGTTTACCACCGGCATGGCAGCGCGGTTGTTGTCACGGACACCAGTTTTGCTTATGATGGATCGTGGCCCAGCCCGGGTGGATGCCATCATTGCGATGCTTGCCCAGGCGACCCGCAAGCCCGGATGGCCGGGCAACTATGACGGATTTGGAGTATTGAAGTGACCCCTGTCATTCTTCAGTTCAAAGGTTTGGCCTCGTTGAAGGGCCCGGCCATGGAGAGATTGCGACAACAGCTACCTGGCGTCGTGCTAACTCCGAAGACCAGCACATTGGTCGAGGCCCTGGTAAACGACTCGCAGGTTCCCCGGCTGATGACGTCCACTGATTGGGATGTAACACTGCCCTCCTATGCGGAGGTCAGCCCGCCCTCTTTTGATTTGTTCCGCTTTCGCGACGAACAGGACAGCTGAACCGCACCTTAGTTCACCCGTCGGGCTTGGCTGTCGCCGACATCGAGCCTTTTTATTTGCACAGAGCACTTTTGGGCCATCCACAAGCGATGTACGTCGCCACGGCCTTGTTTTTGTCGTAGTCAAGATGAGCAGTGTCGGGTCGCTCGAACAAGCCAAAGTACGTCTTGGCGTTCGACACGAGGACGTCTGTAATGAGCACGTTCTCTGTCACATAGCGGGAGGGCCTCAAGCGGTACGAAAGCAAGTCGTTGGGGTCTATGAATGCCACCAGCTTCAACACTGAAAGCGTTGGCTGGGGCTTGGGCCACATCTTGTTCTGCAGTTCAGCGACGGTCGCATTCTTTTTCCGAAGGCGCAGGTACTTCTGAAGGACATCAACGGGTGGTCCGTCATCCTTCATCAAATCCGGCGGAGGTTGCGAAACGTTTTGGTCCGCCAAGCCCAAGAGCGGCATCTGGTTGGCATTCATAAACACCTGGGCAAGGCGCGCTGCCGCGGTCACGCCGGAGGCCTTGGTCGCGGAGCTGTCGGCATCGCTCAGCATGTCTGACAACGCGTCGAAAACCATTTTGCTGCCCAAGCTGTCGCTGACCAGCACCAAGGGAACTCCTGCCGGGCTGCCGTCCAGAACCTTGGACAACGCGGCGACCATCGCACCGCGCATGACAGGTCGACTGACGCCTTCATAAATCATCGCGTCCGCCAAGCAGTCGTTCAGGAGCCCGTCCTTGAACTGACCGTTGTACTTCGCGCGCACCGGCTTGCACTCCAGGTTCTGAGCGCAATCTAGGGGCTCGTCGGTTTTGTCGAACTTCAACTGTTCCTTCAACGGCCTAGTCAGCGGAGACCAGATAATCGCCGTGAAGCGAATTTTGCTACCGGCAATTATGTCCTCGCGCTGAATGACTTGAATCATTGGGCCCGGCCCGGCGCCGGCCACCGTCAGCTGCGGCGCCGCAGGCTTCAAATTGACGTCGACGGCGTAGAGCAGGCCATCCATTGCCCGATAGGCCCAATCATCCTTGTGCGTACACATCCCATGAACCAACACCACGTCCAGGGGCCGCGCCGGGTCCAACAGGTGCGCGAGCCCCTGAAACTCAGGAGCGCCTTTAACTATGACCGGGGGGTCATAGGGCTTGGTGCTGCAACCGACCATGTAAACACTTGCGAAAAACAGACAAAGCCAAGCACGCATAAGCACCTCTATTGTCTTCAGATGACGCCTTACTGGCGATTCCAGCAGCCGCGACTTTACGGCCCTCAAGGCCCGATCAGGGACTCGACAGCCTGGTCCGCAGCCCCAAAATACCCTCGAATGTGAACACCCCCACCTGCTGCAAACCCAAGCCCCACAAGATCGCGGCGAGCAGGTCCGACGGCTGGCCCCAGCCAAGATTGGGCGACCAGACCAGCATCACACCCAACAAGCCAGAGGTTCCCACGGCGAACCAGTCAATCAACATATCCAGCTGCTCCGTCTTGGCCAACAGGGCGGACGTGTTCTCGACGAAGGTAGTGTCCACCGGGGGCATCTCCGGCATTTGCACACCAATGCCGGAGTCAGGAACGTCCCCCGGGGGTTGTGCCTGGCCCGGATAGAAGTGGATGCTCATGACATCTGCGCCAGCAGCGAACTGGAGGGCCGAGACGGCCGCGTCGTAGTGTGTGCGAGCAACCTCCAAGTCGTCGGTGTCCGAGAGCTTCTGCAGATGAGCCGTCGCGCCTGCCTGGCCCGGCGCAAAGACCTTCATCACATCGGCTGCATCCGCAGCGCCCTGTGCAACCTTCGCTTCCAGCCGCTGCCCCAGGCCTTGGTAGTACGCCACGCCGGCGGCGGCGTACTCCAGCCTAAACCCGGCATAGTTTCGTGCGGCAAGTAATTCATTCGCCTGCTCAACACGCTGTTTAGCGCCGTCCAGCATCGGCTTGGCCGGGTCCGAGGCCCCTCCCGCCAACACCTGCCGTGCAATCTCTCCGGTCACAACGATGAGCGAGGCCTGCGCGAGCTTGTCCTTTTCACGTTCAATGTCGCCGGGCAGATTGGCCACGTCAGCCAGCGCGGCGGCCTCCATCTTGGAATCAACGCGCAGGGACTGCCGTGCCCGGTCCAACCGGGCTTCGAAACCGTCGCGCAGTGCCTTGTCCAGCCCTGTGATGCCCTTGAGCGCGCGACCGGAATTGACCCAATCTGCAAATGCGGACAGCTTGCTCCCTTCGGTGGTCAAACTTGTTTTTGCGTTGGCACTCCATTCCGCGGCAGGCTCACCCGGCTGCATGGCCTCGTCGTAGACCTTGCGAATGCGGGCGCATATCGCAAACAGCAGCTCCGACTCACCGTGCTCCAGCATGAATTTCTGACCCAAGGCATGCGCCTGCCACAACAGGCGGGACACCGCTGTGCGGACCACCAATCGAGGCCGCTCACGCGAGGATAAGCGCTTCAGGCACAGAGACAAGACAGCGCCGAGGGCGGTCAAAAGAAACGCCCACCACCACCCATATCGGGTGCCGAACACGAACGAGTGTTCCTTGCTGCGGTAAGCTTCCGACGCCAGCGTCACCTTGCCGAGATACTCACCCGGGCCGAGGCCGTTGAGCGTCATGGTCACAGTGCGAACTCCCCCTGGTGGGATATCCAGGGAGGCGGGATTGAATGTGGCCCCCTCGAACGTAGCGTTGGCGCCATTCTTCAACGACAAACCGAACAAGGTCGGCGTGACGCACACCGACCTGTCGACCAGCCCCTTTACAGTAAACGTGACCAGGTCCGAATTGAATCCACCGGACAAGCGCTGTTGTGGACTCACCTCAACTGGTAACTCAACCGGCGCCGCCCGCGTGATGCGAAGCCGCTTGTATTGGTAATCCTGGTTTCCCAGTTTGAACCGCAAATAGCCAATGTAGTCACCCACACGTGGCAACCTCACCGACAAATCGACGGATACCGGGGTGACCGGCACAGGTACGGAAAGACGGGCCGTCGGCGTGACGGCGGACGCCCCCGCCGCAATCGGTAGGGCCAATACGGGCTCGACGACCAAGCCGCTATCTGTATCCAGCGTGCTGACTTCAACCTCCAGTGGCCCCGAAATTTTCTTACCGTCGTAGGTCAGTGTCAGCCGTCGGCGGAACTGCTCTCCTCCCGCTTGCAGGACATAGGCGGCAGGGTCATTGAGCTCCATCAGCGACACCAGCACGAGCGCTCCCGCCGCAGCTGTCACGGGTTGTGCAGCCGGCGCCGAGGCTTGACTCCATGCCCCAGGCAAGGCCACCAACAAGGTACCAACAAGACCTCGCAGAAGAAAGAGGGTCGACTGTCCCATGTTCACAGGCTGCCAAAACCTATTTGCCAGCAGCCCGCATCCCTTGCAGCCACCCGCTCGTGCTGCCCTCCATCCGGAGAGCCGTGA
Organism: uncultured Albidiferax sp.; assembly: GCA_963512605.1. Classification (GTDB taxonomy): domain Bacteria; phylum Pseudomonadota; class Gammaproteobacteria; order Burkholderiales; family Burkholderiaceae_C; genus Rhodoferax_B. The sequence continues at coordinate 9,791 of CAUPNG010000007.1, forward strand.
GCACCGCCATTTCTGCTGAGCCGGCTTGCACCGCGGCACCTTCAGGCTTTGTGGCCAGTTCATTCAAGGCGCCGATGAAGCCAAACACAGCCTCCAGCTTGCCCTGAGCCAACAGGTTATCAGCCACCTCGGCAGCAAGGGCCTTGGTATTGGCCACGGCTTGGTCGATGATGGCTTGCGAAGGCGGCTTCACAACGGTGAACGTGCTCATGAAGGCCTCATGCGCGACTTTGAGCTGCAGCAACTGCACCCCGAAATCCAGGGACAGCGCGCCCACTCGCGCTCGCACATCTGACGCCAGCGCCATGTTCTGCGACATAGCCGCAGTCTGGTCACCCGCCCGGCGCAAGGCCTCGTAGGCTCCCAGGTAGGTGATGATGTAGGTTTCGAGAGAATTCTTCTCAGCCATGGTTCACTCCTGTCGCGTTATAGAGGGGCTCACCTGAACGACGCCGCTCAGGGGGTGGTCTTCTTCAGCTTGTCGTGGTCTTCCTTGGCCGACTTGAATACACCCTGCAAAAGAGTCACAGTCTCCTTGACCTGGGTCTCCGACGACAAGTCTTTGCCAATTGCCGCCACCGCCCCCGCAGCAGTCGCCAACCGGGCCGGAGCGTTGGGCAACGGCTTCAACAAGGCTGCCATCTCGGCATCGGTCTTGGCCGACAACGCGTCGAGCTCGACATCGTCTTGCTTCAGCCCGTCGGCCAACGCCTTGAGCCGCCCCAACAGCTGAACCGTCTCAATGTTGCCTGCAGCCTCCTCGGCACGCAGCTGCGAGTTGAGCGACGAGCGCTGCTGCGCCACTCGACCTTGCAGGCCCTTCGCCGTTGCCAAAACACTTTCGTCGCTGACCACCGTGGCCTGCTTAAAGCGCGAGGTCTCCGCCTGCAGTTGTCCCATCATCGAAGCGGTGTGATTGGCCGTGGTCGTCACCACGGGGGGGGTTGAGCAACCCCACAACGGCAAGAGCGACAAACCAACCACGGTCATTGCGAGCAAGCTCTTCATATCAATAGGCCTTCCAAAGCAACGCGAACAAGAGCAACGTGTTGACGTAGCGTGAAATGGTTTCCTCCTTCACACCGGTTTCAGTCCATGCGGTCAACAAATCGACATTGCCACCTATCAAAATGTTCCACTGGCGAATGCTGTTCTCGGACAAGGCCAACGAGTGTTCTTGCTGCAAAGCGCTTGCCTGCAAGCGTTTCACCTGAATTTGAGATTCCAGGTCCCCAATCGCATAGCCATAGTGCCCCGCCGCTTGCACGATGCGAGTTCGTTCTGCTGCGCTGACCTTTGAGGGCTTCAGCGTCTCTGCCAAGCTGGCCTCCGGTAAGCTCACTCCCTGCCCCAGCAAGAGATGGGCGTTGCGAAAATGCGTTGCTTGGCGCTCCAACAAGGACACGCGGTCGTGTTGAAGTTGAAGCTTGACTTCATCCAGCGCGATGGCTCGGCCCAACGCCTCTCCCTGCAACTTGTCCAGGGATTGCTGCATCAAGAGGGGGCGCATTCGCACTTCTTGAGCACTGGCCTCAACGGCCTTCCAGTTCTCATAAGTCTCGGCCAGCCGCCTCAAAGCACGGCCCGCACGGTCCTTGTCAGTGGCTGTTGCATCGTCGGCTGCCTTGGGATTCGTCAGCGCGGTAAGCGTCTCACCGATGGCGTCGTACCGTTCCTCGGACAACAGTTTCAAAGAAACCTTATCGTCAAACGACTTGAGTTTCGCAATGGAGGCCCGCAGATTCTCGAAGGCGGCGTCCAATTTAGTCTTGGGCTTGGCCGCCGTATCGCTGGCCGGAGTGGAGGCAGTGCCCAATGCTGCACTTGCTGCGGATGCCGCGGCCGAAGCTGCTGCAGCGGGTGCGGCCGCTGTGGGCTCGTTGCGGTCCGGCGCGTCTAGCACCCGTTGATACTCGAGCAGCGCGACTCGGTAGGCGTTGCGGTCGCCGCCGCGAGCTGTGCCATTTTTCTCAGCGAAGGTATCCTCTGCGACATACAGCGCCTGCATCTCGCCAATCAGCCGAGGCACCTTGACGGCCCAGGCCGCGTTCTCCTGCTTCACCAAGTCGCGCACAGCCGCGCTGTCGCTCAAGTTGTTCTCGCACAAAGATTTGGCAGCGCTCAAGCCACCCTTGGCCGTTATTGCCAAATTCGGGTTCAAGCCCCCAGAATTTACCAATTCCGCTAAAACCTGCCCCGCCTTACCACTTGTCATGTCTGCACAAGAAAACGTTTCAAGGCCAACTCGGCGCAACTCCACCTGAGCTTGCTTCATTTGGTCCTTGAAGCTGATTTCCCGGTCCTTGGCCGCTCCGAGTCGCGTCAAGAAGTCAGCGGGGCCCATTGGTCCTTGCAATGCCTCCCCGCCAGTGCGTACAGGCTTAACCAAGTTGTCCGCCACGGAGCCCACGGTCAGGCCATATAGGCTCAAGTCTCTGGACACGCCCGAAGCGCCCTGCACCAAGCTCGTTTCCTTGGCCAAGAGTGCGGCAGAATTTTCTCGCTCTACCTTGACGATATCCAGGGCAGCGGAACTGGCTGCCGTCCAATCCTTCTGAGCAGTCTTGCCGCGTTCTTCGCGGGCAGCACTATGCAAGTGAAGCGGGGTCGAGCACCCCGCTAACCAGAGTGTCGCCAGCAGGCAAAGAGCAACTCTGCTCGTGCTTACTTGAACAGTCATGCGAAAGTCCCCTTGTGTAATTCTGCTTGCCACGGAAAACGGCAGCCCTTCCGCCAAGGCGACTTCAATCCGCGTTGACGAAATCTCGCAGGCGGCGGTCAGCAGAACATCCCGAGCCGCAAGTTTTCAAGCCCGAGAACTCTCTATTACTGCGAATTAATTACACATTTGAAAGCAAGCCGCGTCAAGGCAAGAGCCACTGCCTCTTTCATCTGTTTTAAGGATGAAAATCAGCAAGAGCCGTGCTAGCAGAGAGGCTTCGTCCATGTGAGTCAACTGTACGGTTTGAAGCTTTCGATGTGCATCGAAAACGCAGCTCCTTCGTAGCCGTGGATGGCATGGCAATGAGCCGTTCCGGTTCGATGAAAAACATCGGTGCCAGAACCCACCTTGAATCGATTGCCGCAATCAAGGATCGTTTCCACGAAGGAGACTATGAGGACGATGGATCGAGTATTGAGTGATGCATGCCCGAGGCGGCGTGAATACAACGGTGAGTTCAAGGCTGCGGTGCTGGAAAGACGCGCCTGTCAGACGCTGCGGTGGCGGCGCAGAACGCCCCCTATGCGGCCCTGTAGAATTTGTAACAATTCAAACTCAACAGAGCCACAATGGCCGCAGGGATGACTGCGCTGCTCGGCTACGGTCGGCGCTTTGAACCGGGGGATAGAGGACACCTTCGGCCGATTACGGAAATCGCCGTTCAGGCGACCCGGGAAAGTGCGCGCGCGTGATGGACATGTCTGTTCAAGATGTCCCGCCCCTGAGCCGATTCCTCAGAATGGCCGTCGTCGCGGGCGTCGAGAGTGCAGTCCAAATCCACATCGACCGTGGCGACAACCTCAACGCCCGAGACGACAAGGGCCAGACGCCCCTCATGCTCTCGGCGGCCCGTAATAAAACCGCCATCTGCAAACTTCTCCTTGCTGCCGGCGCCGATGCCGCCTTGCTCGATCCTTCGGGGCGCAACGCTCTGGGCATCGCGCAGGCTGCAGGCTCCTGCGAAGCGGCCTCGGCCATCGAGGCCGCTTGTATATCGCCGGCGAGCTCGTGCAACGGTGATGTCTTTTGTGAGCCCTCGCATGTCGCACTCGATGGGCAGGGGCAGGCTACCAGCGATCCGCCAGCCAGCCTCCTCGTCGATGCCGCCCCAGCGCACCCCACTGAGCCTCCCCCCGTCATCGCCGGACTTGGGACAGCCGCCACATCCAGCATCGAATGGACCTCTGACGAGGATGGCGACTCGTTCGACTTGACTGGATGGGAGGCCGAAGAAGACCAACCGCCGCCCGAGGGAGACCCCACCCTCTCCGCGGCTGCGTTTGGAATCCAAAGCGAAATTTCCGAGCACCAGCCCATCGATACGTCCGCCGATTGGGATGACTTTGAGGCATTCCTGCCTGACCGGGCGACGCCGCTTCCACGCGCCGACGACGCCGAGGCCCGCGAGCGGCTGCGCCTGGTTTTACTTCGCGCCATCCGCGAGGGCAGCGTCCCGTATGCGGCGGTTGAGGATTTGACGCGCGACGATGACGGCAAGCCCAACGATGAGGCGGGGGCGCTCTTAGGCATGGTCATCAACGACCTGGGCGCCGAGACTGACGAGCGATTCGAGTATTCGGCTCCCGACGAGAACTTTGAGGTGTGCGTCGCCCCCGAAGAAAAGCCTGACGAGGAAGACGCGGTCGCCGAAGCCCTGGCGTTCGTGGACGAACTGGCTGGCCGTCGCAATGAGCCCCTGCGTATCTACCAACGTGAGTTCCAGCGCGAAGCGCTTCTCACGGCCGAGGCCGAGGTCGCTTTGGGTCAAGCCATGGAGCGCGGCCTGGAGAAGGCGCTCGACGCGCTGACCGCATGGCCTTCTGGCATCGGCGCAGTGCTGGACGCGGCCAAGAAGGTGGCGACGGGCGCGAAGCCGTTGCGCTGGCTGTCGTCCGGCCCGCAGGGCGAGCTCCAAGACTCTGAATCGGCTCCAAACGCCGAGTCTGATCTGCCGATCGAAGCCGTTGACGTTGACGTTGAAGACGATGGCGAATCCCAATTTGGTCCCTATGCCAAGGAGTCCATCGACGAACTGGCGGAGTTCTGCGCCAACGCAAAGATCCTGTCAGGGCTCGCCGTCGATGTCAGCCCAGACGATCCCGAATGGAGCGCTTGCCGAGGCGCCCTCGCCTCGCTGGGCTTGACTCGGGGCTTTCTCATGGAGCTGGCCGACTCAGGATTAGCCGGAGAACTCGAGCCTGCACTTGCGTTCACCCAGGCGATGAATGCCTATCGATGCGCGCGCGACCAAATGGCTGTCGCCAACTTGAAGCTCGTCTTCTCCATCGCCAAGAAATACCTGTTCAGCGGCCAGCCCTTGGACGACCTGCTGCAAGAGGGGAACATTGGCCTCATCAAGGCCGTGGACCGCTACGACTGGCGTAGGGGCTTCAAGTTCTCGACCTATGCTACCTGGTGGATTCGCCAGCAGGTCGGGCGCCACGTCGCAGACAAGAGCAAGACTATCCGCCTGCCGGTCCACGTCTACGTGAAGACCCAGCGGATCGCCCAGACCGCTCACGCCTTTGAATTGAGGCGCGGGCACGCCCCCACTGTCGAAGAGATCGCCGCGCTGGTCGAGCTGCCCATTAACAAGGTTGTGGCACTCGCCCGCGCATCCTTGGACCCGCTGTCGCTTCATGAGCTCGACGACCTGGACGACCTCATCGCCGCCGACGCCAAGGACCAATTCACGGCCCGCGACCCGATGGAGATCGTCGAGGACATGCAGTTGATCGGCTCGGTGGACCGTTTCCTGGGCACGCTCAAGCTCAAAGAGGAGAATGTCCTGCGCATGCGCTTTGGCATCGGCACTCAGGAGTCGATGACACTTGAAGAGGTCGGTGCGCGCCTCGACGTGACGCGCGAGCGCATTCGCCAAATCGAGGCAGCGGCCATTCGGCGGTTGAAGCATCCCGCGCGGCTCGACCGGCTCTTGCGTGAGCTCAACGGCGCCTCGCCCCCGCTGCGCGACGCCCGCGATGAGGACTCCGACGAGGCCGACGACGATTCGGAGGGCACCGCGCCATCCGTAGTGGCCGCCAGCCCTCGTCCGTCCAAGCCGGCCCCGCAGGCGGCCCCGAGACCCGAGCGACCGAAGGGCTCCGAGCCCACGGCTCTCGACAAGCTTCTCGACCAGGCGCGAAAGGCTGGCGTCACCGTCGAGGACTACACCGAGGGCGACGCGCGAAGGATGTGGGTCTACATCACAGAAGCGCCCGACAACCGCTCCCGCAGGCTCGTCAGAAAGTTGATTGAACTGGGATTCGAATTCTGGCCAGGAAAAGGCTATTGGCGATGAAATCCAAAACAAGAAGCGCGCCGCCGCGCGCCATGGCGATGCTCGAGTCCCTGCGGGGCTTGGGCTACTCGACCGGCGCCGCCTTGGCCGACATCATCGACAACAGCATCTCGGCCGGCGCGAAGGAAGTCCGCATCGACTTCGCTTGGCACGGACCGGCGAGCCGCATCACTGTCCTCGACGACGGGCGCGGCATGGACGACGCCGAGCTCGAGAGCGCCATGCGCCTTGGCGACAAGAACCCACTCGACGCTCGGGCAGCCCATGACCTTGGGCGCTTCGGCATGGGCCTGAAAACCGCATCCTTCTCGCAGTGCCGCCGGCTCACCGTCGCCAGCATCAAGAAAGGGGCCACAAGCTGCCTGCGCTGGGACCTCGACGAGCTCGCTGCAGATCCCGATGGCGGATGGCTCCTGTTCGAGGGGCCGGCGCAAGGATCAAAGCCGTTCATCGCTGGCTTGAAGGGCAAGAAGGCCGGCACCGTCGTGCTCTGGGAGGCAATGGACCGCGTGGTGACCGCCGGCTACACCTCCGACGACTTCCACGACCTCATCGACGCCGTCGAGTCGCATTTGGCGATGGTCTTCCACCGCCTCCTCCAAGCGCCGCGCGCAAAGCTCAAATTGCTCCTCAACGGTCGGGCCGTCGCGCCGTGGGACCCCTTCATGATGGGCCACCCCGCAAAGCCGTGGGCATCGCCGCCCACCAACCATCCGACCGACTACGGAATTGTCACGGTGCAGGCCCACGTCCTGCCGCACCGCGACAAGCTGACCGCCACCGAGTTCGACGACAACGCAGGCCCCGCCGGATGGACCGCCCAACAAGGGTTCTACGTCTACCGGAACGAGCGCCTCTTGGTCGCGGGCGGCTGGCTTGGGCTGGGAAACTCGCGCGCGTGGAACCGCGAAGAGGCGCACCGCCTGGCCCGCATCCGTTTAGACATCCCGAACACGGCCGACGCCGATTGGAAGATCGACGTTCGCAAATCCACGGCCCGGCCGCCCGTGTCGCTCCGGCCCTGGCTCACCCTCTTGGCCGAGAACACCCGCGAGCGCGCCCGGCGCGTGTTTGCCTATCGGGGCACGCCAGCGCCCGCGAAAGGCAACGTCCCCATCGAACAGGCGTGGCGTGTCGAGCGGGTCAAGGCCGGCATGCGATATCGCATAGAGGAGACGCACCCGTCTGTCGCTGCCGTCATGGAGAGCGCGGGAACGCTTGCGCCCCTGATCAAGTCGATGCTTCGGGTGATCGAAGAGACCGTGCCCGTCCAGCGCATCTGGCTCGACACCGCCGAGAACAAAGAGACGCCGCGCACGGGCTTCGAGGGCGAGCCCAACGCGGCCGTCGTCGAAGTCGCCAGCGTGCTCTTCAACGACCTGATCGAGCGCAAGGGCCTGAGCGTCGAAGAGGCGCGCAAGTCCATGGCGCGCACCGAGCCGTTCCAAAAATATCCAGCGCTTGTCGCAAAACTAGGGAGCAAGAAATGACCGCAGCAGAAGAGGCCGCAGCCCAAGCCCAGTTGCTTGAAGATGTCATCGCCACCGCGCAGCGGCTGGTGAAGGCGGAGAAGGACTCCTCCAAGATCACGCCGGCCTACATCGCCGACAAGGTGAAGCTCGCCGCCGCGATGTTCGCCAGCGATCCGCCGGTTCCATTGGACGAGGCCAAGGCGGTCTCCACGCTGATCCAGCGGTTCAGCCACCGCATGGGCAAGGCCACCACGCTCAAGGACGACGCCGGCCACATCGAGTGGCTCAACGCCGCCCGCAAGAAGGACTGGCACTACTGGCGCCGCTACCGCGACTATCAGGAGTCGAAGCTCTCGGACGTGGTCGTCGACGGCCTCGACGAATCCACCAGCGACATCCTGGGCCTCCTCGAAGACCCGCTGCGGGCCGACCCGTGGGATCGGCGCGGCCTGGTCGTCGGGCATGTGCAGTCGGGCAAGACCAGCAACTACACGGGCCTCATCAACAAGGCCGCGGACGCCGGCTACAAGATCATCATCGTGCTCGCGGGCCTGCACAACAACCTGCGCTCGCAGACCCAGATTCGCCTCGAGGAGGGCTTCCTGGGCTACGAGACGACGCAAGGCGGCGACCCCGGAGCGGCCATCGGCGTGGCCGCGTTCGGCGAAGACCTCAAAACCAACTCGGCGACGACGCGCGCGGAGAACGGAGATTTCAGCAAGGCCATCGCCAAGCACTTCAACGGCATCTCGCCCGAGGAGCGGCCCTGGGTCTTCGTGGTCAAGAAGCAAAAGACCGTGCTCACGGAGCTGCTCAAGTGGATTCAGAAGCGGGTGGCCGACACGCCCCACCCGCTCCCCTACACGCTCCCTCTCCAGCACCCGCTCCCGGACGGGAAGGAGTGGAGGCTCGTGACCAAGCTGCCGCTGCTGGTGATCGACGACGAGGCGGACAACGCGTCGGTGGACACTGGCGAGCAGCTCTTCAACGAGGACGGCACGCCGGACGAGGAGCACTCGCCCAAGACCATCAACAGCCTCATCCGGCGGGTCCTGCACTCGTTCAGCCGCAAGGCCTATGTGGGCTACACGGCCACGCCCTTTGCCAACATCTACATCCACCACAAGGGCGCGACCATCGCCGAAGGCCCCGACCTCTTTCCCAAGGCCTTCATCATCAACCTGGCGGCGCCGTCGAACTACGTCGGCCCCGCCCGCATGTTCGGCAAGCTGACCAAGGAAGGCCGCGTCGGCGCGTTGCCGCTCTCGCGCAGCATCCTCGACCACTACGACCCGGAGGCCGAGGCGGGGTGGATGCCGCCCAAGCACAAGAAGACCCACGTTCCGGTCCACAACGGCCAAGAGACGATTCCCCGGTCCCTGCGCGAGGCGATCCATTCCTTCGTCCTGGCCTGCGCGGTTCGCGAGCTGCGCGGCCAAGGGCTCGAGCACAGCTCCATGCTGATCCATGTCACCCGCTACGTGGCGGTGCAGGACCATGTGCGCGAGCAGGTCGAGGAGGCCGTGCGCCGGATGCGCCAAAAAATCACCCGCGGCAGCGATGCCGACGAGCTGCTCGCGCAGATGCGCAAGCTCTGGGACGAGGACTTCGTCCCGACGCGCGACAAGGTCGCCGACCTCTCGCCGGCCGAAGAGCGCCCGCCCGCGTTGCCGTCATGGGACGAAGTGCTAGCGAAGCTGCCCGACGTTCTCGACGACATCGACGTTCGCTCCATCAATGGCACAGCCAAGGATGCCCTGGACTACGCCACGCCTGGCGCCGCGCTCAAGGTCATCGCGGTCGGCGGCGACAAGCTCGCGCGGGGCCTGACGCTCGAAGGCCTCTGCACCAGCTACTTCGTGCGCACGACGAAGATGTATGACACGCTGATGCAGATGGGCCGATGGTTCGGCTACCGCCCGGGATACCTGGACCTCTGTCGGCTCTACACGTCGCCGGACCTGGTCAAGTGGTTCGGCCACATCGCCGACGCCTCCGAGGAGCTGCGTGAAGAGTTCGACTTCATGGCCAAGGCCAAGCTCACGCCCGAGCAATACGGCCTCAAGGTCATGTCGCACGAGACTCTCACGGTCACGTCGCCCTTGAAGATGCGCAACGCTCAGACGCTGTCGCTGACCTACAGCGGCACGCGCCCGCAAACCATCCTCTTCCACCGCAACGCGGCGATCCAACAGGCGAACCTCGACGCGACCGACGCGCTGGTCGCGACCCTCGGAACGAAGTTCGTGGACGCGCCGAAATACCCGCGCGACGGCGAGGCCGACTCCTGGCCCGGCGCGCGCCTTTGGCAGGACGTGGACGCGCCCCACATTCTGGCGTTCCTGGCTGCCTATACAACCCACCCGAACGCCACCAGCGCCAAAGCCGCAGTTCTCTCCGACTTCATCACTAAGATGCTCGACATCGGCAAGTTGAAGCAGTGGAGCGTCGCTCTGCTCTCTGGCGGCGATGGCGTTGGCGAGCCCCATGCTTTCCCTGGCGACTTCGAATCGAAGTCGCTGCAAACGCGCAAGACGGACGATCCCGATCCACCGGGCGTGAAGGACCCGACGATGTTCGCCATCGGCGTGCTCACCGACCCCAAGGACGAGGGCATCGACATCGACGACGATATGTGGCGCGACGCCCTCGTCCGCACCCGCGCGGCGTGGAAGCCAGACCCTGCGCGGGACCGCATCAACCCGCCCACGAGCCCCAGCGGCAAGGGCATCCGGGAGGCCCGCGACCGTCTAGGCGGCGACGCCGACCGAGGCCTGCTGCTGCTCTACACGCTGGCCCCATACAAGGGCAAAGCCAAGATCACCGAGAACCTCATCGTGCCGGGCTGGGACAAACCCATCATGGCGTTCGCCATCGCCTTCCCGTCGGCCGAAAACGGCATCCGCGTCGAATACGAAGTGAACCTCCTCTACTGGATGCAAGAATATGGCCCGTCCGAGTAACGAATTTCTGATGGCCTGGTCGTCGCTCACCGGCGCCGACGCCGAGCCAGGATGGCAAGCCATTTCCCTGCCCTCCGCTGGCACGCTCCAGTTGATGGCCGGACGGCGCTCACCTGACAACGCCGAAGCGGTCCTGGTGGGCTTTCCCACCGCGCGGCTGGCTGCGGCCGACAAGCTCCCCGAGGGCCAAGGCTTCGCGGTCGAGCGCGCCGACCCCGAAGGCAACGGCAGGCTTTGGCTCGCCTTGACCCGAAAGTCTGCTGGCAGCGCGGAGCTCTTCGCCGCCATGGCCTGCGATGTCGTCGGAGCTCTCGACGACGCGGTGGCGGCCGGCTCCGATGAAGCCAAGCTCATGCGCGTGTTCATCGGGCGCGTCGGCGCTTGGCAGGAGTTCATGCGCAAGGGAAGCCAGGCCTTGAGTCCCGAGGCCGAGATCGGCTTGATTGGCGAGCTCACGCTGCTGCGAGCCATCATTGATGCCGGCGTCCCTGCGGCGCTCGCCGTCGAGTCGTGGGTGGGGCCGCTCGACGGCATCCAGGACTTTGAGCTCGGCACAGGCGCCTTGGAGGTCAAGGCCACGCTGTCGGCGGCGGGATTTCCCGCCAGGATCGGCTCGCTCGAGCAGCTCGACGACTCGACGCGCCAGCCGCTGTTTGTTGCCGGCGCTCGGCTGCGGCAAACGGAGAGCGGGCAGAACCTGCCGGGCTTCGTCGAGGCGATGCGCGTGGCGATCAAGGGCGACGCGGAGGCGCAGAGGCTGCTCTCTGAGCGCCTGCTCGCCGCGGGCTACATTGATTCGCACTCCGACCGCTACCCAAGGAAGTTTGAGCAGGCTGGAACGCGCGTTGTCGAAGTTGCCGGAAACTTCCCCCGCATGACATCGGGCACGGTGCCAGCGGGCATCATGAGGGCCATGTATGAAATCGACCTCGACAAGGCGCCTGGCGACAACGTCGGCGCCGAGGGCGCGCTAAAGAAAATGGGAGCTATCTAAGAATGAATTTGCCTGAATTCCTGCGCGAGACGCAGGCCGCCGTCCGCTCGCAAATGCGAGACGGCGCGCTGTATGAGGAGCTGGTGTTTTCCGGCATCGTGATGGACCACATGTCCGAAATCGGCATGACCTTCGAGCCCGTCGAATGCCATTTCGAGGGCAAGGTCGGCAACGCGAACCTGCGCCTGAGCGGCTATTCGCTGTCCGAGGAAAACGACCAGCTCGACTTGTTCGTGAGCCTCTACGCCAACGTCGATGCGCCCACGCCTGTCCCGGACGCCGAGACCAAGACCGCTGTCGAGCAGTGCCTGCGCTTTCTGACGCTGTGCGCCGAGGGCAAGATGGCGCCCAAGCTCGACCCGTCGAGCGACGTGCGCTCGCTGGCCGAAACGCTGCAGGCCATCTATGACGACTTGGAGCAGATTCGCGTCTACGTCATCACCGACCGCGTCGCCAAGTCCAAGAGCTTCAAGACCCGCGACATCGGCGGCAAGGCCGTGCGCCTGGAAGTCATGGACATCGAGCGCCTGCACCGGCATTGGTCCGAGGGCAAGCCTCGCGACGAGCTGGTGGTCGATTTCGCCGAGGTCTCCGGCGCGCCCCTGCCCTGCGTCTTCGTGCCAGGCGAAAACGATGACTACGACTACGCCCTGACGGCCATCCCGGCCGAGGCGCTCCGGCTGCTCTATGAGAAGTTCGGCGCCCGCCTGCTGGAGGCCAACGTGCGGTCGTTTTTGAGCGTCAAGGGCAAGGGCGTCAACGCCGGCATCCAAAACACGCTGCGCTCGGCCCCCGAGCGCTTCATGGCTTACAACAACGGCATCGTGATCGTGGCCGACGAGATGCGCCTGGGCAAGCCCGGCGACGGCTCCGCCGGCATCGCCTGGCTCAAAGGCCTGCAAATCGTCAACGGCGGGCAAACCACCGCCTCGATCTACTTCGCCAAGAAGAAGTATCCCGACACGGACCTGAGCCGCGTTCGCGTTCCCGCCAAGATCATTGTCATGCGCGCCCAGGACTCGGCCAAGGAAGAGGCGCTCGTCTCGGACATTTCCCGCTTCGCCAACAGCCAGAACGCTGTGCGCCAATCGGACCTGTCGGCCAACAAGCCCTTCCACGTCGAGATCGAAAAGCTCTCCCGCACGGTGTACTGCCCCGATGGGGTCGGCCAATGGTTCTACGAGCGCGCCTCCGGCAGCTACAACACGCTGCTCGCCCGCGAGGGGACTACCGTCGCCAAGCTCAAGGCATTGAAGGACGCCATCCCCACCACGCGCCGCATCACCAAGACGGACCTCGCCAAATACATCACCGCCTGGGACAAGAAGCCCGACATCGTCAGCCTGGGCTCGCAGAAGAACTTCGACAAGTTCATGGCGGGCCTCACGCCCGCCGATGGACAAGAGGCGCCGCTGCCCACCGTCGCCGACTTCAAGGCCATGATCGCCAAGGCCAAGATTTACCGCGACGCGCAGAAGCTCTTGCGGCCGATGTTCCAAGCTTTCCAAGCCAACGTCACCGCCTACACGGTGTCGCTGGTGGCCGAGAAGCTCGGCGACCGCATCGATCTCGACCGCATCTGGGCCAAGCAGGCGGCCTCGCCCGAGCTGCTCACGCAAATCACAGTCTGGGCCAAAGAGGTCAACGACGTGCTGCACTCCTCCTCCGGCGGCAAGATGGTCTCGGAGTGGGCCAAGCGGCCGGAGTGCAAGGAGGCCGTGATAGGCGCGAGCTACTCAACCCCTGCGACCAACATTCCGGAAGTGAAGTAGGCCGGCGAGGCCGCCGATCCACCATGCGACGCGCAGCCTCCTCAGGACAAGCCAATGGTTGATGTCGTGTCCCCCGCCGACCGTAGCCGGATGATGGCCGGCATCAAGGGCAAGAACTCGCAACCCGAGCTCCTTGTCCGCCGGCTGCTGTTCGCCTCGGGCTACCGATTCCGGCTGCATCGGCGCGACCTGCCGGGCACGCCCGACATCGTCATGCCCGGCCGCAAGGTCGCCATCTTTGTCCACGGCTGCTTCTGGCACCTCCACCAGGGATGCCGATACGCCAAGATGCCCGCCACGCGACCAGGTTTCTGGAAGGCCAAGCTCGAGGCGAATGTCGAGCGCGACCACCGCGCGGTCGAGAAGCTCCAAGCATTGGGATGGCGGGTGCTGTGCGTCTGGGAATGCTCGACGCGCGATGTCGAGGCCGCGGCCGACTTTCAAGAGGCCATGCGCGCATGGATCGAGGGCGACGAGCGGCTTGGCGAGATCGGCGCCCCATCGCGAAGCTGAGCCATGGCCGACTCAAACGCCCAAGCCCTCCGAGACCTTGCCGAAGTCCACTTGGCAGCGGTCCTCAAGCGACTGCCCCACGACCGCATGGGCCGGTTCGTCCTGTTTATCGAAGTCGTCCGAGCAATGGACTACTGGGGGACACAGGCCACGGCCCTGATAGGCGACAGCGAGAAAGTCTCGCAATCGTTCGACCTCATGTATTGGGGATGGAACAGGGCTGTCGCCGAGCTCTTTGAGCCACTGGAACAGCCTGGCGCCTTCCCCATGATGGAGAGCACGCAAGAATCGCGTGTATTCGCTGCCGGACTCATGCAGGAGTTCGGAAAGGTATCGCTGCTGCGCCGCTTGGCCGACATGAGCGAGCGGGGCATCATGGAGAGCGCCCGGGATGGCGATGAGTTCCAAATCCGGATGGGCGAGGACGCGCGGGCGCAGTTCGCCGACGCCACGGAGTTGGACCGCCTCAAGGCCGCAGAAGCGCGAATGCCTTCGTCGAGCCCGGGCTGGACGATGGCTTCGATGCGCGACGCCTTGCGCTTCCCCGGCATGCCCGGCAACTACTGGGCCTTGGCCGACGCGCCGGTCAAGCGTTGGCTGAGGCCCGACATCGAGAATCTCATCAAGCCCCTCGTTCGGCCATGGGACACCGGACACGGCTTCATGGTGGCCTACGACGCCCGAATTGAAGTGGACAAGCACTACATGGCCGAAGCATTGGCCCTTGCGACTCCTTGGCGCGAGGACTCAGGCATTCACGCCGACGCAAAGCTGGGCTCCATCACCGGCGCCGACATCGCAGGCGTGGGCGCCGCGCTCATCAGCCTTCACGCCAAGCACTTCAGCTGCGTGTCGGTAGCGAAGAAGCTGTTTGACCAAGTGTCGGTTGCGCAGAGCCTGACCATCTGGGGGCCAAGGGCCGCACTTGAAGAATCGATCTCCATCATGAGCGGGCGCTCCGAACCTGTGGTCCATGCTGTCTTCAATGCGTTGGCGATGACATCCGAGCAGGCAAAGAAGCTGGCGGACCACTCCACGCCTCTGATCCCCTTGCTCTTCGACTTGGGCAATGGCTTCATCCTGCGGCCGGTGTCGTGCCTGACCCGAAACCCATTCACGGCGGCCAGAACCCAGCATCAGTGGCTGGACTCACGCACCGAGCACGCCGTCGCGGTCGACCGCGAGGATTGGATGCGCGAGCAGCTTTACAACATGTTCGGCGGCAAGCGATACATCCGCTTTCCCGGCAACCTCAAATTGCGCCGCGGCGGCGCGCTTTTGACGGACATCGACGCGGTCGTCTACGACCGGTTCACCGGCGACGTTGGGTTTTTCCAGTTGAAGTGGCAGGACTACTCCACCAATGACGTGCGCCAGCTCCGAAGCAAGGCCGCGAACCTTTCGGCCGAGCTGGTGGAATGGTCCGGCAAGGTCAAGTCGTGGATCGAGGAGAACGGCGTCTCGGCGCTCGACAAGTCGCTGCGGCTCAAACAAAAGCGGCGCGAAGCCGTCAGGAGCGTCCTGCTCTTTGCCATTTCAAGGTCGTCTGTCCGCACGCAAGGCTACGGCGTCAAGACCGAGGCGCCTGATTTGGCCATGGCGGTCTGGCCGCAGTTTGTTCGCGCCCGCATGGAAATCGGCCCTTCCGCTTGGTCCATGCGAGACGTTCACGCGCGGCTGCTCGAAGAACACGGGCAGGTGCCCAACGTCCAGCCGATGCCTGCCTTGTTGCGAATCGCCGGCGCGACGATTCACATCCACGATTTTTGGAATCGAACTGACAACGAGTCCTCGTGCGACGGCGCGGGGCCGCCAATCCGCGCGCTATGACGGCCTATCAGCCCGAATAGCCCACGCCGCCATGACGCCCACCGCCGACACCCTTGCCCTCGAATTCAGCCAGGGGCTCCATGCCCACCTGACGCCGGAGCAAATGAGGGAGATCGTCAAGCGCAACCGCAGAGAGACGGTTCCCGGCGTCTGCCACTCTCATGACTTTTGCGACGCGAACGTGGTCCTCTACGAGGTCTTCTTGCTGCATGGTGCGTAATCCGGTCTACTTGACCATCTGTGTCGGGCATTGGTGACCAGCAATATGCAAGATTCTGGTGCTGACCACTGAAACATCGAAGCGACCCTATAGGATGACGTCAATTGCGCGCCGGAGCCGAATTGGTACTATCGGCCACCAGCAGCCAGTGACCAAGGTCAGCTTTTGGATACCCTACCAACATGCGTCCGCGAGGTGCTCGTTGCTGCCTGGAACTTGCCAAGGATCTGCTTGGTCACGCCGGTTCGGCAGGTGAGGCCCTCCGGGCAACCAGAGCTTGCCCCCTGGCCGCCGTGCCCCTTCCGATCACGGCCTGACGCTGGACACCAAGCGTCCCTCGCAGAGCAGCTGCTCGACTGCGTCGGCCTGGAGTTGATCACGACGGCGCTTAATAAGCTCGCGCGTATCCAGCTTGGCCAGCCACCGCTTGAAGTCCACGAAGATGCGGGGGTCCACCGTGCGCATCCGCGCCATGGAGCCGTCGCCGCCGATGACCACCTGCTCGTAGGGAGGTGAGTTCAGAAATTCCTGGGAGTTTTCTGCTGGAACCGGGAGGATGTCTCCTTCCTTGCCAGATATGGAATCTGCCACTTTGTCGTCTGCCCCCCTTCGCCTCAGGAAGTCGACGGCGAAGCCCTCTGCATTCATAGCCGATTCCATCTGATCTTCCATGCGCTCGAACGAAGTGTCGACGAGCTGCAACAGCTGGAGCATGGTCAGCCCGGCGGCGTCCAAGTTGGCCACCAGCCTGATGCGCTGCTGCACATCCCAGAGCAGGTCCACATCCCGAGTCGCCGTGCTTTCCGCATCGAATGCCACGCCTGCGGCGACCTCGTAGGCATAGAGTGCGTGCGTGCCGATCACACGGTAGTAACCGCCCAGACCTTTGTTCTCGAGTTCGTTGAGGATCTGGATGACGATGGTAGGAACCCGGGCGGTCCCCATCGACACGTTGCGGCCTTGCGCGACTCGCAAGTCTTTGGTGGACAGCTCGAGCGTCTGCTTGGCTGCGAGCTGGTCCGCCAAGTATTTTTTGTGCAGGGCGACCCGCTCGTCGGTTTGATCGCCGAGCGAGTGTTCTCGGCCACCGCTCTGCGTTTTGATCAGCTGCAGGACGCCGTCGCGTTCCTGCCAGCTCATCTCCGCCGAGTAGCGGCTTTGCAGCGTCTTGACCGCGGCGGCGTGCCGGTCGAAGGCCGCCGCCGACGCGGCGAGCTGCTGAATTGCATCGTCTTCGAGAAGGGCATACGTCAAAGCGGAGTCTCCATTGGGTTTCGAGTAGCCGGCGGCGGATCGTTCTTGCTCGCTGGCCGGCCGCGCTTCAGACGCGATCGTGGGCGACCTCGCCGGCCGCGGCGAGGGCAAGGACTTCGTTGTTCAGGGCTTCGCTGGCGGCGTCGTCAAGCTTGGTGGTCACCATCGAGGATTCGAGCAATCCCTCCACGAGCCGAATTTGCTGCTCTGTCTGTTCGCTGTCTGCGCACATGCCCATGCGCAGTTGACGCGCGTGCTCCCAGCTCACAAAGACTTTCGGATCGAGGGTGCGCATCACGGCCATTCTCCCGGTCTTGCCAACGACCACCTGCTCATAGGTGGGCGCGCGCGCGAGCACCTTGGCCCAGGCGTCGATATGCATCGCATGCTGCGACGCGGCCGCCTTGTCCTGGAAGAGCATCACCTTCTGCGCCTTCGCTGCGGTCAGGTCGTCCTCAGAGGACTTCCTGGCCTTGCCACTTGCCTTCGTCTTGGCGGTGGCCTTGGGCATCGAAGGCGCGAAGCGGACGTTCAAATCCCACCAGGGGGAATGACGCGCCGCGTTTGCCTCGACCTCCGCGACTGCCCTCAGGGAATGTTTCAGCTGCCGCAGCAGATCGGCCGGCCCGTCCTTCGGGGATTGGACGAGAACGCGCAGCGCGTCGGGATGGCTCGCCAGCAGCTTCCCCTTTTGGCCCTCCAGCTTCACGCTGTCCAGCTTGACCCCGGACGATTGACTGTAGGCGTAAAGCGCCGGCCAACCCAGGATGACGCACTTGTCGGCGAGCCCGTGCTGCTCAAGTTGCGTTAGGACCTCGATGACCTCCGTGGGCACCACACCGGCGTGGACAGCCTTGTTCATGCGTTGGTTGGTCTCGACGTTTCTCTTTAGGATCTCGAAGCGTGCCTTCAGGCGGTGTTTTGTCGCCTGGAATTCGGCGCGCTCCGCCTCGGTAGCCGGCGACCTCTTGCCCTTGCGGTGGATGACGCCGCGCACTTTGTGTAGCAGGTACTCGTAGGTGCCCACCTTCTTGAAAAACAGGCTCCCCTCGAAGGCCTCTAATTCGCGCCGCACCCGCACGAACTCCCGAAACAAGCGTGTCGAGTCGATGGCCTGTCGGGCGGCTAGGTCTGTGATTCTTGGCAGCTCCACTTGTTCCTACTCCTTATATTCCTGAAAAATAGGGGCAAATTCAATTAAATCAACGACTTGACATAGTTTACAAAGACATTGTAAGGCGGCGTGACGCTCAGGAGTGCTCAGATTTTCTCCAGTTTTATCGATTTTCTTAGAATGGGTGCAAACGAGGTCTAGTGACGCCGGAAATCCCGACGATCCGGGGCAAACGTGCGATCCGCGCTACATCGGCGTGAGCGGCGGTTGTAGGGGAGCAATTCGAGCATTGACTGAGCCCGCAATGGGCCCCAAGGGCAAGCTCATTCTTCTCCGAAGCCGACATTCGGTGGTCATCACCAGCATCACTGGTCAGTGACAGCCGGAATGCTAGTCGGCGATTTCCAGCGCCCGCAGCATGTCATGGACCCAGCGACCGAGGACGGCATGGAGCGGCACGGTCCATTGTGGGACCAGGCCTGGAACCTGGCCAAGTCGCGGGAATTTCGAATCGCGGACTGAGCCGGCGCTCTCGGCGCCGCGGCTCACTTGCGAGGCGACGACATGAAGTTGAAGATTATTTCGGCAATCTGCTTGGCGAGCAGCGGCGGGACCGCGTTGCCGATCTGGCCGTATTGCTCGGTGCGATTTCCCTCGAAGAAATAGTTGTCGGGGAAGGTCTGCAAGCGGGCGGCCTCGCGCACCGTCAGGCTGCGGCACTGCGCAGGGTCCGGATGGATGTAGTAGTGCCCATCCTTCTTGATGTGGGCCACCACCGTGGACGATGGAAACTTGCCCATCTGCACTCTGAATCGATCCTTGAACGGGATTGTCTCCTCGTCCACGTTTACATGGTCCGGCAGGAGCTTGGGCGGGAAGTTGTGCAGATTCGGCGCATACTTTTGAGTCGCAGCGAAGCACGCCGCGAACATGTAACGGTGCAGGTCCGACCGCATGTGGCTGCGCGTCTCGTGCTGGAGGACCCCGCCAACCTTCGAGTCCAAATACCACTCGCGAAGGTCCTTGGGCATAGCCTCCCCTGGAGCGACATCCATGGGAATGAACGTGGCGCCAAACGATGTTTGCTTTTCGGCTCGCTTGATGAACTTCTCCATCGCGGTCTCGATCTGGCTTCGCACTGGAAGGCGCCAACCTATGAGTGAAAGCGGCGACTCGCGCACCGCTTTGATCCAAGCCTCCTGCGAGTCAGGTTCTTTGGACAAACGGCTGCGCAGTGCCGGCAAGCCAGCCAGTGCGGCGCTCACGCCCACCTTCTTCTTCAACTTCGTGAGCAAAAAACGATCTGGATTCTCAACAAGCGCAGAGGTCGCATCCGCCACATCCGAGCGAATGCCGAAGAGGATCACGCGGTGCCGGCTTTGCGGCACGCCGTGGTCGTCGGCCTCGATGACATAGTCGTTGGGTTCGAGCTCGTCCTTGTCGACTACCAGCGACTTGACCACATAGCTCAGATCTTCGCGGGGCGCTTTCAAGTCGGCCAGGATGCGCTCGAAGATGTGCTTTCCGGCATTCTTGGAGTTGAGCATTCCCTTGACGTTCTCCATCACGAAGACGGCCGGCGCAAACTCCTGAATGATCCGCAGGTATTCTGTGTAGAGGAAGTGCTTGGCGTCGGCCTCGAACTTCTTCGGGTCCTTGCTGCGCAGCCGAGACCGGCCGGCCAGCGAGTAGGCTTGGCACGGCGGGCCGCCGATGAGCACCCAATCGGTCTTGTCGCCCAGAGCCTCCCGGATCCACCCGTCGATCTCCTCGTGTGGGGTCAGCCCAAGCTCGGCGCACCGAGCCTCCTTGACGGCGTGTTCGGCGGCGTCTTTGATAGCCGGATGCGCCAGAAACTCCTCACGGGAGAGCGTCCCCCGGACGTATTCGTAGTAGCAGGCTGGGACGTTGCCCTTGGGAAACTTGCGAAAAATCGCGCGCAGCAACAGGGTCCGGTGGGCGACGGGGTCCTTCTCTACAGAGACTTTGACCGCGAAGCGACGCGCGCCGGCTTCGTCAACGATGGAAGAAAAGCCTTCGCAAAGCCCTCCCGGCCCTGCGAACAAGTCGATTACTGGAATCTCACTGCGGCGCGACATCAATTCTTTTTCTCGCAGTCCATCAACGGAAGCATCAGGGACCCCGATATAAAGCGCCAAGCGGCCCGAACTGACACATCAACCAAAAATTTTGCAGCCTTCCATTTTAGCCTGTTCACTGCGCTGAAATGGACACGAATGGCTTGTAGACTCGATAAGAGCCAACAGGCAAAGGGGCAACACTTCTGCCGATTTTTCGTGCGGGTCGCCCACAGCCCACACACTTGCAAGCACTGCGCCCTAGTCTCGGCTGCATCGACCTCGCCAGCCTGGCAGACAGCTTTGTGAACATATGCGCTTGCCCGCACCCAGCGTGCCTCGAGACGTTGTAGCAAAAAGAGCGTGAACCAGAAGCGACGACCGCGCATTTATTTCTTGGCCACAGCATCCGACCACTTTAGACTGGCACTTTCACATCTCAGTGCCGTCAATTCTGCGCGGCCCCCTTGTAACGCAGCCCGCCGGCCCGCATTCGCGCGCCCGTGCGTCGGCCAGCGTATTCCACACAAGGGGCTTTCATGACCATACTTCTACGCGCCAACCACAGGGGCAGTAATTGCATTGAGGCACGCGTGCGTCAATCCTGCACTGCTCGATGCTGCAGGCACTGCCGGCGTTTGAACCTCGACATGGCAGCGTCTCACTGCTTCTTTCCGAGGCTTGCATGATCCGGTGGCTGACCAACTACTGGCTTGCGCGGCGAGCCGGCCGGCTGGCACGCAAACTGGAGCGCGAACGCAGGGATCGCGCACTCAAGGCACAGCGTGACTTGCTCGAGATCCTCTGCCCCCCAGAAGAACGCCGCACCCGGCACTGTGGCCATGACCACCGCCATGAGTGAGGACTTCAACCGCAAATTCGGCGATTCGTCCTTCCCTCCTTACTCAGGAAGGCGACATCCTCGTCGAGACGCTACCAGAAGACCTGCACGCATTACTAACGGCGCTCATCCGTCGCGACAGTGCGTGCTCCCAATTGATCGAAACAGACGGCCACACCCTCGACTGGGATGCATTCAACGCCGTGCTGAGCGGGTCAGGCTATCTGCCGTCCACCCATGCGCCGCACTGAATCCAAAACATCAAAACATCAAGCCGCATGCGATGGTCACGGGTCTCGCATGCCGGCAAACCAATCAACGCTCTTGGAAATCCACATGAATGCCAATGAAATTCACCGCCAGGCACTACATCTGTGTCGGCAGATCGAGGATGCCATCGATGCTGTTTTCAACGTCAACGCGCCCGCGCATATCCGCCTGCATGGTGCCGATGCCGAACGTGTGACAGCCACAGCTAGCGTGCTTGCCCACGCTTGGCCGGTGATCCACAGTGGGCACGCCAGTCCTGCTGCGGTGGCACGGCTGATCGCAGACCGCATGGTCGTGATCTCGTATGGCGCCGAACCGGCCCTTGGCGCCCAGAACATCCTGGTCCAGTAGAGGAAGCGCGCCATGAGCAACCCATTAAAGGTTCACGAAGGCATGCTGGTCTTCACCGTAAGCGAAGGCATCGTGCGCGATATGCAGAAACGGGCAGCAGCGGCCGGCATTCGCGCCGTTCATATCGTTATCGATGGTTTCAGGAGCGGTGTTTCCGTTGCCGAATTCAGCTACGTTGACGAAGTCGTTGCGCTTGCATCGATGTCTCGGCTTCCCGAAGGCCGGCTTACCACGGCAACGATGGACTGCCTCGCCAACACATTCAACGCTGTCGATGAAGAAATCCGCCAACGAAACCTCGTGCACGCGAATCCCCGTCGTCTCGCGGTGCTCAGCGATGGCGTGGCCTTCGGGATCGATGCCAACGCTATCGAAGTGGCTTGGGTGTTCGCCTGGGCCACTCACCGTGTGTCAAGTCTGGTCCCATACGCTGTCGCTGCAGCAGCCAAGGAGGCATGGGGTGGCTGCATGAAGGACGGCGAGCACTTGCTCAACTGGCTCGCCCGCTGGGCAGACACGCAGGGCCCGTCCGGTGTTTGCCATCGATGTCTAACTCGTAGCTCGTAGCGCGATGGCCAGAGCGCCGCAGCAACGCTGCGTCACATTCAAACAGCCGGTCGGCACATAACAGGGCCTTCGATCATGGGAGATCACCCCAGATCATCAATCAAAGCTCTACAGTAAAGGCATTCAATAGAGGACTGCTCCGTCTCGCAGATATGCACCGGGCGCGGTCATACAGGAGCCATTGCATGAGCGTTTCCCCTAGACACCTGACAGAACTTCTACTGCGAAGGCGTGACACCCCCGATGTCGACAAGGCCAAAGCTGGTGAAACACCTGCCGAATTGCTTAAAAGACTGGGGCTCAGGGGTGCGGAACAGTTGCCAGAGTTCAGGAGTTCCTTTCCTCCACTCGCCACATCGGCAAGCCACGAAGAGATAACCATGTGGGCAGCCCGGTTCATCCGCCATCACCTGCTCCCCCGTTTTCTTGGGGGTGGCTACAGCCAGCTTGAACTCGACGCGCTGGTAGGCCCGGAAAACACCACCGTCGGACTGAACCAAGGGAAAAACCGCCGACTCAAGAAGCAACTCCTGAGCCGTCTTACCCAGTTTGCCGACCAATGGGATCCCCAGCTTGATGAGAACTGGTCGGCACGACTCGATCACATCGAACGTCTGCGCGAACGGCTGGAAAAATGCCCGCCGGAGGCGGAGGGGCTAAAACCGTGAGCATCGCTTTTTCCTCAATGACCCCAAAGCGCGCAGCCGCCTGGTTGGGCGGCGAGACAATGGCCCAACTCCGGGCGACAGGCGCCGTACCTGGCCTGCACATCATCGGTGACTGGCACCAGCGCCGCTTCGTCATCGCAGCCCTCACGCGAGCGAAATCTTCGATCCCGGAACCCCGTCCCGACATCGAAGCCGAAACTCTCACGATTCCGTTGGGCATCGGTCCCGAAGCGTTGGCAACGGCCTGCAGATCATTTGGGGCTCGTGTTGAACGGCGGCAACGCGACCTGGCCAATATCTTCGAAAACGTTGGCGATTTCGCTGGCATGACGCACACTGTTCATGCGTATCACCACATCTCGTTGTGTGGTTCAAAAGGCCCTTGGACTACGGGCCTGGTTTCTTCGTCATCGTGTTCTGCCTGCGCTCGCGCAGCAGCTACGAAACCGAAGCATCGAGCCCGATACGCACCGCCGCAGCCCAGTGCTTAGTCTCCTCTGGCAACGCCAGGAATCGGTGTATCCGATTCCTGGCTCAGTGGTTACGTTACTGTGACGTTGCGCGGGTACAAATTCTGGGTACAAATGTGGGTACAAAGTTTGTACCTAGAAAGGTGGCAAGCGGTGTTCTTTCAATCAGGCGATCGGAGCAATTTCATCAGCGCAAGCCAGAGCGTAGACGCGCTGCTGGGCGGCTTTGAAACCGGCCTTGGCGGAGCGGTCAATACTGCCCGCGAATACGCTATGGGATCGATTCACGAGGCAACGATCCAGGGTTTCCTTGAACTGCAGCGGGACTACCGGCAAGTGCTGGCCGCAGCGCACCAGTTAGCCGACGAGAGGGACCGGTTGATCGTCTCAAACAAGAAGCTGCGTGACCTTCGGGCGGTGAATGCCCAGGCCATGCAGCGGATCGAGTCGCTGGAGCGCGAGATTGCAGGACTCAAGTCCGAAAATTAAGGGGCTGGCCTCATGTCAAGCGGGTCTGGGGCCGCATGACACGGACTTGGGTTCCGTGATACGGGCCTGGGTCCGTGTTGTTGCCCACCTGCAGACCTTGACCCCAAGGTCAGAAGTCGTTGTCGAGGGGGCAATTCAATGATGCGGCAGAAGGAAGAAGGGCAACGGCTCGAAATGAAGCAAGCTTTCAAGCCCACAGTTGCAGCAGCGAGAAAACTCACTCATATCTAGAACCTAGAAAGGGTTGTCGTCGCAACGGTCGTTAAGCCGGAGGTGGCGCTTATCGATGTCGACGGCAGCCTCCGGAGGAGGTACCCCGCCGGATCGCTCCAAGAACTCTTTGATCAACAGCCGTACATTTGCAGACGGCGCAGCGGTGCCGCTGTCCTTCGGAGCGTTCTGCTGGGAAGTCATTTCAGCATTCCGTGTTGAGGCCGGTCAGGTGCCGTGCATCGCCTACGTCATTCCAACGCGTCGAGTGCGGCACGTCGTGCCGCGATCGAGCGCGCCAGATCATGTACGCGACGAACGTATTCAAAGCAGTCATTTCCACTCACGTCTTCTCGCTCGGGTAGATCGAGCACGTACGCGGTGGCCAACGGGCTACGCTTTAGGACATCGACGAGCTGAGCATGCATACCGTCCGCACAAAAGAAGTCGGCGAGCATGCACGGGTCGGGATCCAGCCCTTCCAGGGCAACCTCGAGAGGCATATCGTCCAGTCGCTCCAGCAGCGTCGCCTCGTCCCCTTCGCTATCTAGCTCGACGATCACAAGGCAAGGCGACGTCCACCACGCCTTGCCTGGTGGCGGTTCTTTGCCTTTTTGGAATTGAAGCCGTTCGTCATCGTTGAGTTTTCGCCAAGTCATCCGGCCATCGTAATACCCAGGCCACCGAAAATCCATTGGATCTCTCAGCCTCGCTGCAGCGGCGCTACGGGCCTACAGAATCCAGAATAGCCTCATCGCTGACAACCATAAAAATCCTTGAGAAAAGGCGGAACTCTAAAAAGAACTTGCGCCGGAAGTCCCGACGATAGTCCCAGCTGAGCGCCGCGCTCGCAGCCCTGCGCGGACGGACCCGAGGCCAGTCTCAGGTGATGTGACGAGTTTCCTCGTGACGCGTCCCACCAAAGTCAGTCACTGTGCCGACTTTTCTCCGTGGAGTGCCGACTTTACTCATAAGAGTCATGCAAAAACTCAATGGGTCGACCGACTTGTCTCCGCAACTAAGGATGTCCGCGGGCGTGAACACCGGACAGCCACGGCAAGATCGCCCTGCATCATCCTCGCATCGACGCCAGTTCTTTCGAGCAGCTCGCGAACTTGCCAGCCACATCTGGCTGACAGCGCTTTGCCTCGAATGTCGTGCACGGAGTGCCCGCGAGTTGAACCTTCAAGGCTCCCGAGGGTTGCGGCGTGATCACCAGTTGCGGTGGCATGCCCCACCCATTTCCCGGGTTCTGGGTCCACTTCAGCCCGTCCGAGCGGAAATCGGAGGACTTTTTGTCCGGGCGGATGAAGCCGGCAAATGCGCCGAGCGGGAACACCTCCTGGGGTTTGTCGCTGAACTGGAGCTCCGCATCTTTGAGTCCGTCTCGATACGGCCCGAACGGATGAATCTCCACGATCGCGGTAATCCGCCGACCACCGCCGCAGCTATAAACACCAGCAAATCGCCCTTCCACCGGGTGGGTGCCCACGACCTTCAGGCGGCACTTGCGCCCGATTTCGGTCAGACTCCCCATACTGATCAGACTCGTGCCCGCCGCGCACAGGTTGTAGTCCATCCGAGATTCGAAACCCGCCTTCCAGCCCCCGTCGCCGAACCAGTTGGGACCTGGGTTCCCAGAACCGTTAGACGCGAAGAACGCAATGCCGAAGCCGACCACGCCGATGCCGATGAGCACAGGTGCCGCAGCAAAGGCGAACATCAGCGCAGGCAAAGCCAGGCGGCCGCCAATGTAGGTCCATGCCAACGTGGCGACAGCGAGAGCCAGCATGCCGGCGAAGGTGGGAGTCGTGATGCCCCCGGCGAAGGCCGGCAGCACGCCCGCGCCTAGGAATCCGCCGAACAGGCCGCAGATCGCGACGATGCTCATCATGACGATGCCGGGCGTAGCGCCGCTCAGCGCAGCCGTACTGACGGCCTCCGCCGATCCGAGCGCTCCCGTGCCCAGCACGTGACCCACCGGACCGCCGACCGGCTGGCGCATGGACGCATCTGACCAGTCGATGCGTTGTTTGAAGGTCCGGCGGACCCAGATGGCCACCCCAATCGACGCGATGGCATAGAAGACGAGAAGCACGGTTTCCAGCATGATCTACCTCGTCGTTCAGCGCTTGGGCGAAGATGCCTGAATCGCGCCAGGCGCATTGGCAACCGATCCATTGAGCACAGGGTCACTGTCTCGTCGGGCTGCAATGGCAGCATCATCGGTAGCGGACTTGATTTGTTGCAACGAGGGACTGGGCGAATCGCCTTTTGTATACCCGGTTAACGGGAGCGACCGTTCCTCATCTCCCTGCGCAGAACATCCGCTTTGCGTGACCAGCAGAACCAGAGCGCTTGTGACAAATGCTCGATGT
The DNA here is from genome assembly GCA_963512605.1 of uncultured Albidiferax sp. Lineage (GTDB taxonomy): Bacteria > Pseudomonadota > Gammaproteobacteria > Burkholderiales > Burkholderiaceae_C > Rhodoferax_B. Next base: position 36,268 of record CAUPNG010000007.1, read on the forward strand.
GAATACAACCTCATGCCTATTCTTCCTTGGAGTCGGCGACCTTCAACATGGGTCGCATTCAGACAGTCACTGTAATCCAAATGGGATTAATTTACCGTGGTCTTTTTTACACCAGGTTGCGAAGCTGCCACAGATGGCAACACCGCAAAAAAAGTCCATCAAGGTTGGAAGACCGGTCGGCGCAACCTCCACCGACCCAGCTATAGCGCATGCATTTGGTCAAGCGGTTGTTACCCTGCGAACGACCCAAGGCATATCGCAGGAAGGACTGGCTCTGAAAGCGTCCGTGGATCGCTCCTACCTGGGGCGCCTGGAGCGCGGCCAGAACGTGCCCAACCTAGTTGGCGTAGTGAAAATTGCCGCAGCGTTGGGCTGCACCGCGACAACGTTGGTGAAGCAGTTCGAGGGTGAGATGACACCCACGAAAAGTAAGACGATCAATCAATGACCGCCTCAACTACGGCGTGATCTCGACCGCCGACATGACGACCATGACGGATGCAGACGGACACGGCGGCAACCACGGGAGCTAAGCTCTGAAGTCGACTGAAAAATCCGAACTGCAATCCGCTACGAGCGTTGCCTCGCTCATGCCAGGGGTGACGCGGTCCGACCACGGCAGCATATTCGGCCAGAACCTCCCCGACCATCTAATGTGCAACGCCCATAGCTCGGCTGCCTCGATCAGCGAAGCACCCAAGGGAAAAATTTAGAAACACATACGCGGTGAGCGTGATCGATAGGAATAGAGCCTCGCCCCACCCCCAAGCTTTAGAACCGACTAGGGACCGGACTTTCCGCCAAGGACATTGATGCACGAAACTCAAAACGCACACGAATACACAGCCATCAGCAGAAAACCCGCAGTGGCGACCATGCACAGCCTCTCAGGGAAGGAGCACTCGAAGTGAATGGCTTGTTGAGCGACTACACCATCTTGGATACATTGCACCGACTGCCTGAGAGCGTAGCGCTGACGCCGGATGAAGCTGCCATTTTCCTGCGCATGTCGATGTCGACGCTGGAGCGATTACGACGACAAGACTCGGGCCCGACATACATGCAGGGGGGCCAAAAGGGAGCCAAAGGCGTAAATCAGAAGTGCTCGTATTTGAAGAAGGATCTCATCAAGTACCAGGAATCGCTCAGGGTAACGAGCTCAATGGGCGCGGCGGTGCGCAGGGGACAGGCCTTCATGCATCTGGAGCACCCTTGGCTCAAAGACTCAACCGTCTACCTTGCGAGGAAACGACCGTTTTATATCGACCACAAGCGTTGCATCATCCACTCCGTCGATGACGTAACGCTGGCAGTTGTCCTAAATCGTCTTGGCGCATCCGAAATTGCATGGTTAAAACCAATACATGCAGCAACCAGCACCTGGTTTAAGCATGATGCGCAGTTGCGCTACGCCGCTTCGGTGCGACACACTCTGCGCAACATCAGCCAAGTGCTTGATGGCATCATATATTCGCTTGATCCGGAGGTACTTGCACAACCAAAGATTGACTGATTCCTTAGAAAGACAGTAGGCCCCAATAACCTGGACTCAGACGGGCATCGGGGCAACAACCAGCTGCTTTCGAGGACGACCGCTGCGGGGAGCCGGCGGTTTGCAAATATGCCGCTCCGGCGCAAGTAGCGGTGGCCAATCGACTGGCCTGAGATCGTTGTAGACGTTTGGGGCTTTGCTCAAAATCGCCTCCTCGATGCGCGTCATCCAGTCGCGCAGCAGTTCCCATTCCGCCTTGGTGTACATGTCCGTAACGCTGACATCCGCATGATTGAACATCCGCCGCTTGATCGATTCAGGCACGCCAAGTGCTGTCATGACAGAGCCAAAGGAACGACGCAAATCATGCCTGGTCAACTTCTCAAGACCGGCCTCATTTTTCAAGCGCCCGAGCAAGTCTGTTGCATCGCGGTAGTGCCCCGTGCTCGACGTTCGACTACGAGCAGGAAACACGAAGGGACGAGATTTCGCACCGAAACCCCGTTGAATCACCTCCTTGGCAGAGGATTCCTGCCGCAGCCGAAGCAATCGCAACGCCATTGGCGTGATCGGCAACCGATGGTTGAGTTCATTCTTCGTGCGATAAAAGAACACATGGGGACCGTATTCTTCGTGCTCGCCAAGCCAGACATGGCTGGTTGTCTTCCGCCCCACCCCTGCCGCACCGTGCGCCTGTAATAGTTCACCCCACACGCACTTTGCATGCTCTGATTGCCGACATCCCCAGAGCAACATCAGAAGCAAATAGTGCACGCCGGTTTCGTTGTCGTTTGTCAGACGTTTTGACCATGCGGCCTCCAGAAACGGCCCCAGGGTGCTGCTGGGCTTTAACGGATTGCGCTTGCTCTGTTCTTCGCGTTCGATATTTTTCTGTGTCTGGGAACGGTAGTGTCGATTGAGGGTGAGAATTTCAAACGGACTGACAACAATTCTTGGTTCGCGACCCTCAGAACTGGCAGCAAGGGCTTCTTGGCTAATGCACCAGCGCACAGCGCGGGATGGCCAGCGAAAGGCCTGTTCGGTAGCTTCTGGGGTCGCCCTCCCCTCAAGGAACTTGGTCTCGATCTCTGCTGTTGTAACGTCTTTGACCTTGCGATCACACCATCCCCAAGCCTTGAGTTTGCGTACAGCGCGGTCATAGACCTTCAATGTCTCTGCACCAGCCCGCTTCTGTTGCCGCGTCACCATGTGCTCACGGTACTTGGCCATGGCCTGTCCAAGCGTCAGCTCCGCTTCGGCGGCCCTGCGCGCAAGCTCGTTCGGATTACGCCCAGTCTCAACGACAATACGCGCCAAGCTGGCAGCCTTGGCTCGGGCATCGTCAATCACATTGAAGTCAGCCACATTGCCGACGGTTGGCATGATGGATTTACCATTCACCTTGCGCCGCAAGATATAGGTCTTCTTGCCAGCGACCCGCACACCGAAGCCCGGCGGAGCTGCACGGTTGCTGTCCCATAAGATATAGCTTGATTTATAGGCAGGGTTAGGTTGCCCGTTCGCTAGATGCATCGGATTGGCTGCAAACTCCATTTTCCCGTTCACATCCACACCGACAGGAATTTGTTCCAGAGACAAAGACTTGATCAGCTTGAGATTGAGCTCGCTTTTCATTGGATCTTTCTAGTGAATTGCCCCGTTCGGGGGACTGAAATTTTGCGTAACCTATTGAAATATAAATGTTAATTTCAGTCCATAAACAAAGGGGACTGAAATCCTGTGATGTCACTTTTTCCCAACAAGCAGTCCCCTGCCAGCCCCCTTTTCGCATGGGATGAATGCTGTAACTTGAAGCCAAATGCTGGCAAATGAAGGAAGCGAAATTCGCTAAGTTGTTGATGTCAAAAGAAAATTCAAAAATAGGTCTAGTCAACACAGAGCTTGAAAAGCACACCCCCATGATGCAGCAGTACCTCGCCATCAAGGCCGAGCACCCTGACACGCTGGTTTTCTACCGCATGGGCGACTTCTACGAGCTGTTTTTCAGCGATGCCGAGAAGGCCACGGCCCTGCTCGACATCACCCTGACCAAGCGCGGCCACACGGCGGGCGTGCCGATTCCCATGTGCGGCGTGCCTTTTCACGCCATGGAAGGGTATCTGGCCAAGCTGATCAAGCTGGGCGAGTCGGTGGCGATTTGCGAACAGGTGGGCGAAGTGACGGGCAAGGGGCCGGTGGAACGCAAGGTGGTGCGCGTGGTGACGCCCGGCACACTCACCGACGCCGAACTGCTGTCCGACAAAACCGAGTCCGTTCTGCTGGCCATCCACCAGGGCCCACGCAATACCTGCGGCCTGGCCTGGCTGAGCGTGACGCGCGCCGAAATCCACCTGGCCGAGTGCCCCAGCGACGAGCTGGAAGCCTGGGTCACCCGCATCGCCCCCAGCGAACTGCTGCACAGCGCGGACGCCAGCACCAGCCTGGAGCAGCGCATCCAGGCCCTCAAGCGCACCACCGCGCCCGGCGTAGCCCTGTCCACCACCGCCCGCCCGGCCTGGCAGTTCGATGCCGCCCTGGGCCAGCGCAAGCTGCTGGAGCAACTGCACGCCGCCACCCTGGCCGCCTGGCAGGCCGACGACCTGCCGCAGGCCCACGCGGCCGCCGCCGCCCTGCTGACCTTTGCCGAGCACACCCAGGGCCGCGCCCTGTCGCACGTGCAGACCATCCGCGTGCAGAAAGGCGATGCCAGCATCCACCTGCCCCTAAGCACCCGGCGCAACCTGGAGCTGACGCAAACCCTGCGCGGCGAGGACAAGCCCACGCTGTTTTCGCTGCTCGACACCTGCAGCACCAGCATGGGCAGCCGCGCCCTGAAACGCTGGCTGCTGGAACCCCAGCGCGACCGCAGCGAAGCCACGCTGCGCCTGCAAGCTGTTCACCTGCTGCGTGAAGCCGGACACGGCCAGCGCCTGCGCGAGCAGCTCAAGGGCAGCGGTGACGTGGAACGCATCAGCGCCCGCATCGCGCTGCGCCAGGTACGCCCCCGCGAGCTGGTGGCCTTGCAATACACGCTACAAAAAGCAGAGCTGCTCACACCCTTTATACCAGCACAAGCGGCACTTTTGGCTCAAATTTCTGCGGCACTGCAGCCGCCCGAGGGCTGTGCCGCCCTGCTGCAAAGCGCCATCCTGGACGAGCCCGCCGCCCTGGTGCGCGACGGCGGCGTGATCAACCGCGGCTTCGATGCCGAGCTGGACGAGCTGCGCGACATCCAGACCAACTGCGACGCGTTCTTGCTGGACCTGGAAACCCGCGAAAAAGCCCGCACCGGCATTGCCAACCTGCGGGTGCAGTTCAACAAGGTGCACGGCTTCTACATCGAAGTCACCCAGGGCCAGATCGACAAAGTGCCCGCCGACTACCGCCGCCGCCAGACCCTGAAAAACGCCGAGCGCTTCATCACCCCCGAGCTCAAAGCCTTTGAAGACAAGGCCCTGAGCGCCCAGGAGCGCGCCCTGGCCCGCGAGAAGTGGCTGTTCGAGCAGGTGCTGGATGCCCTGCAGGCCTTTGTGCCGCGCCTGGGCCAACTGGCCTACGCCCTGGCCGCACTGGACGTACTGTGCACCCTGGCCGAGCGCTCGCTCACGTTGAACTGGTGCGCCCCGGTGTTTGTGAAGGAACCCTGCATCGCCATCCAGGGGGGCCGCCACCCGGTGGTGGAAGCCCGCCTGGCCGAGACCAGCAACGCCAGCTTCATCGCCAACGACACCGCCCTGGGCCACCGCCAGCGCATGCAAATCATCACCGGCCCCAACATGGGCGGTAAATCGACCTACATGCGCCAGGTGGCCACTATCGTGCTGCTGGCCAGCATGGGCAGCTATGTGCCTGCCAGTACCTGCCGCCTGGGCCCCATCGATGCCATCCACACCCGTATCGGCGCGGCGGACGACCTGGCCAATGCGCAGTCCACCTTCATGGTGGAAATGACCGAGGCCGCGCAGATTCTGCACAGCGCCACCGCCCACAGCCTGGTGCTGATGGACGAAATTGGCCGCGGCACTTCTACCTTCGACGGCCTGGCGCTGGCCAGCGGCATTGCCGCCCATCTCCACGACAAAACCCAGGCCTTCTGCCTGTTTGCCACCCACTATTTCGAGCTCACCGAGTTCCCGGCCCAGCACCATGGCGCGGTCAACATGCACGTGAGCGCGGCCGAGTCGGGCCGCGACATCGTGTTTCTGCACGAGCTGCAGCCCGGCCCGGCCAGCCGCAGCTACGGCATCCAGGTGGCCCGTCTGGCCGGCATGCCTGCAGCAGTGCTCAACCACGCCCGCCACACCCTGGCCGCCCTGGAAGACCACGCGCTGGGCAACCAGGCCCAGGTGGATTTGTTTGCGCCGCCGCCCCAGAAGCCCGACGACGGACCCAGCGCTTTAGAATCAGCGCTAGCCGCCATCCAGCCGGATGCCCTGTCTCCACGCGAAGCGCTGGAGGCCTTGTACAGCCTGAAAAAGCTCAGCCTGAGTGCATCGGCCTAACCCATTCCCATCTCTGTACCCATACCACCATGACCTACTGCGTCGCCATCAAACTCAATGCCGGGCTGGTTTTCCTGTCCGATTCGCGCACCAACGCCGGGCTGGACCAGATCAGCACCTTTCGCAAGATGATCGTCTACGAGAAGCCGCAAGACCGCTTCATGGTGCTGCTGTCGGCGGGCAATCTGAGCATCTCGCAGTCGATCCGCGAGATCTTGCAGGTGGAGCAGGTCAAGGAAACCGATGACAGCGACCCCATCACCATCTGGAACGCCAAAAGCATGTTCGACGCGGCCCGCGTGCTGGGTTCGGCCGTGCGCCATGTGTACGACCGCGATGCGGCCTCGCTGCGCCAGGCCGGGGTGGAATTCAATGTGTCGATGATCTTTGGCGGCCAGATCCAGGGCGAAGGCATGCGCCTGTTCCAGGTGTATTCGGCCGGCAACTTCATCGAAGCCACGCCCGAAACCCCGTACTTCCAGGTAGGCGAATCCAAATACGGCAAGCCCGTGCTGGACCGCGTGATCACCCCCACCACCCCGCTGGACGAAGCCGCCAAGTGCGCGCTGGTGTCGATGGACTCCACCCTCAAATCCAACCTGTCCGTCGGCCTGCCGCTGGACCTGGTGGTGTACGAAGCCGATACCTTCCAGACCGACAAGGTGGTCTGCATCGACGAGAACAACCCCTACATGAAGATGCTGCACGGCAGCTGGGGCAAAAAGCTGCGCGAGGTGTTTGACAGCATCGAAGACCCGATGTGGAAAGGCGAGCAGACCGATATCCCGCTGATGGTCGAGTCGGCCCGGGGCAAGCCGCTGCGCAAGATCACCACACCGCAAGAACGCTTGATTTAATGGGCTGAACATGGGCGACTCTCCGTGGCGGGCAAAAGTCACAGAATGTCGCTCATGCCACCCATCGTTTTCACCCACGCCAATAGCTTCCCCGCCGCCACCTACAGCGTCCTGTTCGCCAGCCTGCGCGCACGCGGCTTCGCGGTAGAAGCGATCGACCAGCTCGGCCACGACCCGCAGTACCCGGTGACCAACAACTGGCCGCACCTGGTGCAGCAACTGGCCGACTTTGCGCGTGGCGCGGTGGCGCGCCAGGGTGCTCCGGCGTTTCTGGTCGGGCATTCGCTGGGCGGCTTCCTGAGCCTGATGGTGGCTGCCCGGCACCCGGAACTGGCGCGTGGCGTACTGCTGCTGGACGCGCCCATCGTCGGTGGCTGGCGCGCCACCACGCTGGGGGCCTTCAAGCGGGCCAAGATGGTGGAAGTGGTGTCGCCCGGCAAGATCAGCCGCACCCGCCGCCAGCACTGGGCCGACCAAGACGCGGCGCTGGCGCACTTCCAAGGCAAAAAGGCCTTTGCCCGCTGGGAACCGCAGGTGCTGCAGGACTACATCACCCATGGCACCCGCGACGAGGACGGCCAGCGGGTGTTGGGCTTCGACCGCGCGGTGGAAACCGCCATCTACAACAGCTTTCCCGACAACTTGGAGCGCCTGTTGCGCCGCAGCCCGCTGAAGTGCCCGGTGGCTTTCATCGGTGGCACGCATTCAGCCGAGATGCGGCAGATCGGCATGGGCCTGACCACCAAAATCACCAAGGGCCGCACCATGATGCTGGACGGCAGCCACCTGTTCCCCATGGAAAAACCGCTGGCCACAGCGGCGGCGATGGAAGCGGCGCTGCGCAATATGGCGGGCTGACAGGGACGTTGCAGGCCGCCACTTACGAGCCGTCGGCACATTTTTGCACTTCGGTATGCCCGCTGGTGGATACGGCTTCACCGCTGCCGGGCACAGCATCCGGCTTCACGTCCTTGGTGACAAAACCCAGGTCTTTATCCCGCTGCAGCAGGTAGGGACGGTAAAACTGGTTGGCCGACAACGCATCGGTGCCGACATTGACGTTCAGCGTAGACATCACATGGTCAATGCTCTCCAGCCCCCCCACCAAACTGCAGGCCCCGTGGTAGACCACCGTGTCCGCAACCGCCCGTTCAATGGTGTAGTCGGCCTCCTCCCGCTTGCGGGCGCATTGCAAGGCATCGGCAATAACCCGGCGCTTCTGGACGATGCCTTTGGTGATCACATGGGCAGCCATGTCGGCGTAATAGTCCTGGTTGTGCTCGGCCCGCACACCACTGGAAACCCCGGACAGCGCCGCCCAGTTACCCGCCGCCCGCGCCCCGGAGGCCACACTGCCAGCAGCGCCGGCCAGCACGGATGTCAGGCCATAGAAAAAATTGGCGTTCGACTGCTTGCGCTTGAGCACGGTTTTGTACTCCTCGCAGAGGTCGTTAGACACCATGATGAGGCGGTCCTGGATGCGGTTGCGCAGGTACTTGATATCCTCCTTGGACAGGATTTCTGCGTCCTTGGGCTTTTTGCGCAGATCCGCCAAGGCCCGGTCAAACCGGTCGGGGAAGTCCTTGTCCGCCACAAGCTCTGGCACGGATGCCCCGTTGCTGACCAAGGTAATTAAATCTACTTTTTCGATGGGCTGGGTGACCAAGCCCCCCGGACCAAACTTGGATACCGTGCTGTCACGCATACTCGCGCACCCGGTGAGCAAGCCCAACCCCAGCACACAGCTTGTAAGCAAAGCGGTTTTCATGGCAACTCCTGGTTGAAATTGAATAAGACAGGCAACACCGCCACAGCGGGTGCAGTCCAATTTCAATCCAATCTCCGCGCTGCCACATCCCCTAAACAAAGGATGGCCCGCTCAACTCCCCGCCAGCAACGGCCCCAGAGCCTCCAGGCCATCGATAAACGTCACCCGTTGCGCCACCTCCGCCGCCATGCCAGCGCGCGGGTGCAGGCTGAACACCTGCATGCCCGCAGCCAAGCCGGCCAGCACGCCAGGCAGGCTGTCTTCCACCACCGCGCAGTGGACGGGTGCCACACCCAGGGCCTGGGCGGCATGCAGAAACAGGCCGGGGTCGGGCTTGAAATGGCCGACCTCGTAGGCGCAAAAAATACGCTCGCCCAGCAGAGGACGCAGGCCGGTCAGGCCCAGGGTCAGCTCGACTTTTTCGCGCGGGCCGTTGGTGGCCACGCAAAACGGGACTTGCAGGCTTTGCAGCAGTGCCAGCGCGCCCGGCAGCGGCTGCAGGCCCTGGCGAAAGCGGATCTCGGACTGCTGGCGCACCTGGGCCGTCAGGGCGACTTCAAAGCCCGGTGCCTGGGCGGGCAACTGGGACGTGATCCAGGCAATGCAGTCGGCCATGCGCGCGCCCCGAAACCGCTGGTGCGCCTCGGCCCGGGTGACCTGCACGCCGTGGGCGACTGCCAACGCGTGCAGCACGTCCATGCCAGGCTCTTCGCTGTCGACCAGCGTGCCATCGGCATCAAAAATGACGGCGTAGATGGGCATGGTTAGTCCGCCCACACCACCATGCCGCTCCAGGCGGTGACCAGCACCACAATGCCAAAGGCGATGCGGTACCAGGCGAAGGGCACAAAGTTGTGGGTGGAGATGTAACGCAACAACCAGCGCACGCACAGCCAGGCGCTCAGGAAGGAAAACAGCAAGCCTACGGCGAACATGGGCGCGTCGGCCATCGACAGCAGCGCGCGCTCCTTGTACAGGCTGTAGGCCCCAGCCCCCACCAGCGTGGGGATGGCCAGGAAAAACGAAAAATCGGTGGCGGCTGTGCGCGACAGGCCCATCAGCATGCCGCCGATGATGGTGGAGCCGCTGCGGCTGGTGCCAGGAACCATGGCAAAGCACTGCACCAGGCCGACCTTGAGGGCATCCAGCGCAGTCATGTCGTCTACGTTGTGCACCCGGGTGGCCGAGGGTGCGCGCTTCTCGGCCCACAAAATGATGAAGCCGCCGATGATGAAGGTGCTGGCCACCACCACCGGGGTAAACAGATGCTCCTTGATGACTTTGCCAAACAGCAAGCCCAGCACCACGGCGGGCAAGAAGCCGATCAGCACGTTCAGCGCCAGGCGGCGGGCGTTGGGCTGGGTAGGCAGGGCCAGCACGGTGTCGCGGATTTTTTGCCAGTACACCATCACCACCGCCAGGATGGCCCCGGTCTGAATGGCGATATCAAAGACCTTGCCCTTGGCATCGTCCATGCCGAGCAGCGCGCCCGCCAGAATCAAATGCCCTGTGCTGGACACCGGCAAGAACTCGGTCAGCCCCTCGACGATGCCCATGATGGCAGCCTTGATCAGCAAAATGGTATCCACACGCACTCCCAAAAATTAGATGGCGCGATTATCACTGGGTGGCCCACCGCCTTCGTAAAGCACGTACCGCGCTGTCCACGCTTGTCAACACCGGCAAACCCGTAGCCGCCACGCAGGCCACCCTTGCCCGGGCCATGCTGAACTGGGCCAGGGCGATGCGGTCACAGCCCCGGGCTTGCAAGGCTAGCGCCTGCTGCGCCACCAAGGCGTCGTGGCGCGCACCATCGCCCCGGTTCAGGGCCTCCAGCGCGCCTTCGGCCAATGCCAGCTCCAGCCGCTGAGCGGGGGGAAATTCAGCTGGCATGGACTGCAGCGTCGGCCCAAAGCTGGCGATCAGGCCCAGCGTGCCGCCCTGCCTTGATGCTTCGGTCACCATCGCCTCGTTGGGTTTGAGCACTGGCATCTGCGGATGCGCCCGCGCAACCGCCTCGATGCAGGGCCCGAAGGCCGAGCAGGTGAACAAAATGCCGTCGGCCCCGGTGTCCACCGCATACTGCGCCAGCCGGGCAAAGCGCTGGTGCATGGCCGCATCCAGCCCCCGCCCGTTGCGCGCCAGGTCGGCAGACAGGCTGTCGTCCAGCAGGTTTACCACCTGCGCCTCGGGCCACAGTGCAGCGAAGGCCTGGTTGATGGGCTCCACCGAAAGGGCCAGGGCGTGGATCAGGGCGATGCGCATGCTCAGATGCCTTTGGAGGACGGGTTGGCAAACGCGTCGCGCGTCTCGGCGTTCAGCGGGTAGTTGATGTTGGCGTTTTTAGGTGGAATCGGCGACATGAACCACTTGGTGTAGAGCTTTTCCATCTCGCCCGACTTCATCATGCCGCCCACCACGCGGTCTACCAGCGCCTTGAGCTGCGGGTCGTCCTTGCGGTACATGAGCGACTGGTTTTCGGTGCGCAGCGACTCGCCCACGATGGCAAAGTCTTTGGGGTTCTTGGCGTTGGCGATCTGCCCGGCCAGCAGGATGTCGTCCAACACAAAGGCGGAGGCACGGCCCGTATCGAGCATCAGAAAAGACTCGGAATGGTCTTTGGCACCGATATTGGTGATGTCCAGGTTCTTGGCTTTGTCGGCCTCTTTCAGCAGGCGAAACGAGGTGGTGCCCGCCGTGGTCACCACCGTTTTGCCCTGCAGGTCGGCAATGCTCTTGATGCCCGCGTTGGCCTTCACCGCCATGCGCACGTTGTAGCGGAAGATGTCCGGCGAAAACGCCACCTGCTTTTGCCGCTCGACCAGATTGGTGGTGCTGCCGCATTCGATGTCCACCGTGCCGTTGGCCACCAGCGGGATGCGGTTGCTGGACGTGACCGGCTGCCAGCGAACCTCTACATTTTGCAGCTTGGCCTCGGCCTTGATCGCGTCCACGATCTTCATGCAGATGTCGATGCTGTAACCCACTGGCTTGGTTCCACCGTCCACATAGGAGAAGCCGAACGAAGCCTCGCGGTGGCCCAGGGTAATGGCTCCCGTGTCTTTGACTTTCTTGATCGTGTCGCTGGCCTCCTGGGCGAGAGTGGGCAGGCCGATGCTGAGCAGCAGAACGGCAGAAAACAGGCGTGAGGGGGCACAGGTTTGCATGGCAAAACTCCTAGGGGGGTGAAAGGAAGCGAACGGGGAAAGGGGGTCAGCGCGGCAGGCTGGCGACAGCCGCGTCGATGGAAAAGGCCAAGGTGCTGGCGATCTCGGCCAGGTCGTCGTGCGTGGCGATGAAGGGCGGGGCCAGCAGCACATGGTCGCCCGCCTGGCCGTCCACCGTGCCGCCCATGGGGTAGCACAGCAAGCCGCGCGCCATGGCTTCCTTCTTGATGCGGGCATGCAGCTTGTGGCGCGGGTCGAACGGGGTCTTGCGGGCCCGGTCTGCCACCAGCTCGATGCCCCAAAAGAAGCCCTGCCCACGGATGTCGCCTACCCAGGGGCTTTGGCCCATGTTTTCATGCAGTAGCGCTGATAGCACCGGCGCATCCAGCTGCACTTTTTGTAGCAACCCATCGCGTTGGATCACGCGCTGCACCGCCAGCGCCGCCGCGCAGGCGACCGGGTGGCCCAGGTAAGTATGGCCGTGCTGGAAAAAGCCGCTGCCCTGCCCCATGGCCTGGGTGATCTTGCGCTGCACCACCACCGCGCCGATGGGCTGGTAGCCGCCGCCCAGGCCCTTGGCGATGGTCAGCAGGTCCGGTACCACCCCTTCCTGCTCGCAGGCGTAGAGCGTGCCGGTACGGCCCATGCCGCACATCACCTCGTCCAGGATCAGCAGCACGCCGTACTTGTCGCAGACCGCGCGCACCGCCTGGAAGTAGCCGGGCACGGGGGTCAGCACCCCGGCAGTCGCCCCGCCCACGGTTTCGGCCACGAAGGCAATCACAGTCTCCGGCCCCTGGGCCAGGATGGCCGCCTCCAGCTCGGCGGCCAGGCGCAGACCGTAGGCGACCGGAGTTTCGCCCTCCCCCATTTCGCGGTATGGGTAGCAGGGGGCGACGTGGGTGGCGGGCACCAGCAGCGGTGCAAACGGCGCGCGCCGCCAGGCGTTGCCGCCCACGGCCAGGGCCCCCAGGGTGTTGCCGTGGTAGCTCTGGCGGCGGGCGATGAAGTGGCTGCGCTGGGGCTGGCCGATCTCTACAAAGTACTGCCGCGCCATCTTCAGCGCCGACTCCACCGCCTCCGAGCCGCCGCTGACCAGATACACCTGGTCCATACCCTCAGGAGCGTGCTGCACCAGGTGGTCGGCCAGTTCCTCGGCCACCTGGCTGGTGAAAAAGCTGGTGTGGGCATAGGCCAACTGGTCGATCTGCGCGTGCATGGCCGCCAGCACGTCTGGGTGGCCGTGGCCCAGGCAGGAGACGGCGGCACCGCCCGATGCGTCCAGGTAGGTGCGCCCCGCCGTGTCACGGATACGCATGCCCTGGGCGGAGGCGGCGACGGGCGGGGTGTGGTGCAGGTGGCGGTGGAAAACGTGGGTCATGGCAAGTGGTCCAGGTGTTGCAGTTAAATAGAAACTGGAACAAATATACCAAAATTAAAATTTATTGCAACATATGATCCACAAAACAAAGCACGTAACATCTGTTCCATGAACGCCAGCGACCTGGTCCGAGACCGCTTCCCCACCCTCAGCCCCGGCCTGCAGCGCGCAGGCAAGTACGCGCTGGACCACCCGAACGAGATCGTCACCGTGTCGATGCGCAGCATCGCCCTGCGGGCCGAGGTGCCTCCGGCCACGCTGGTGCGCTTTGCGCAGACGCTGGGTTTTGCGGGCTGGCCGCAGCTCAAGGAGGCTTTTGCGCTGGAGCTGGGCCTGGCACCCGAGCAGTACGGCCAGCGCGCCCAAAGCCTGATTGCACGCGGTGGCCATTTGGGTGGCGACACGGCGCTGCAAGACGAGCTGTTTGCGGTGCAGGCGCAGAACCTGCAGTTCACCAAAACCCACAACAGCGAGGCCCTGGGCCGGGCCGCCGCGCTGCTGGTGGCCGCGCCGCAGTTGCATGTGGCGGGCTTTCGGGCCAGCTATGCGCTGGCTTTCCATCTGGCCTATGGCTTGCGGCTATTCCGCCCTTCGGTGCAGTTGCTGGACGGCCATGCGGGCGGGCTGGAGATGCAGTTGCGCGCCCTGCAGTCGGCCGACACGGTGCTGGTGGTGGGCTTTGCGCCCTACTCGCGCGAGGCCGAGGTGGTGGCGCAGGCCGCCCGCCAGCGCGGCTGCAAGCTGGTGGCCATCACCGACAGCACGGCTTCGCCACTGTCGCTGCTGGCCGACGAGACGCTGCTGTTCTCGGTGCGCAGCCCGTCATTCTTTCCGTCCACCGCTGCCGGTATGGCCCTGGTGGAGGCGCTGCTGGAGCTGGTGGTGGCCCAGTCGGGCAGTGCGGTGGTAGAGCGTATCGAGGCGGCGGAAAACCAGCTTTTCACCTCGGGTGCCTACCTGCAAAAGCCCCCAACGCGGCCCATTTGAAATTTAAGTAAAAACAGCCGCTAGCGCTTATTCGACAAGCACGAGCAGCTCCTTATTCCATAGCAAACGCTCAGGGGCAGTTAGAGGATGGCGCCAGCCACTGGCGCAAGCGCGCGTTGTAGGCCACGTCGAACCGACCATAGGCGTTGGTGCCCGAAGGGTTGCTGCAACTGGAGCTGCCACCGTACAACTGGCCCACCAGGTAACGGCCACCGCCGATGGTGGTAAACAGCGGGGCACCGCTGCTGCCCTCTTCGGTGGAGCCACGGGTGAACAGGGTGTTGACGAAATTGCTGTTGGCCTGGTTGGAGGTGCTGCAACTGAAGTCCAGCGAGGTCGGGGTGAGCGGCGTGCAACGCAGGAACGAGTTGATCACGCCGGTACTGATGGACTGCCAGCTGCCCTGCGGAAAGTGCAGACTGGCGGCGGTATCGCCCAGCACCGGCGGGGCCACCGACCAGCCCGCAAACACCGCCCCGGTGGGTGGCGTGTCGGCCAGGCGCATGAAAGCGGTGTCGGTGCTGGTGCTGTTGTAGAGCAAAGTGGCACCGCCGATGCGGGTGGTGGCGTTGGTGTCGCCCACCGCGCCGCCGCAGCTGCTGGCGCGGTAGAACCACCAGGTTTCCAGCGTCGAAGCCGCCACCTGGGTTGAAATGCAGTGGTTGGCCCCCAGAAAGTACGGCGTGCCGCTGCCGGTGGCATCGTTGAGCAGCGTGCCGGTGCACAGGTAGGAAAAGCCGTTTTCGACAAAACTCATGCGGGCCACGGCGTTGCTCTCAGAAGCGTAACTGGGTTCGCAAGCCGTATCGATCTCGCAACTGCCGACCGCCGCCTTGGCCGTACCGCCCGCCTTGGCATCCACCAGGGGGCTGCTGAACAGGTGCGACACGCTGGGAATGGCGATTTCCACACCGGCGGTAGGCACCTGCGCGGGCAGCTCGATCTCCAGCGTGGCCTCGGTGCCGTCCACCACCGGGGCCCAATAGGTGCGCGCAGCATCGCTGGTGTCGCCCGCCGCGCGGTTGCGCGCCAGGGTGGCCAGCACGTCCTGCGCGGGAATGGTGTAGGCCGTGCCCGCACCTTGGGCATAGACCCGCAGCGTGGCCGAAGCCGGCAGGCTCTTCACCAGCACGCCCAGGCGCACACCCACGGCCAGGCCGGAATGGATGCTGATAGCCGCCACCTTGCCACCCGCCGCCGTGGCCTGCCATTGCAGCAAGGCGCTGGTAGCGGCCAGCGTGCCGGTGGCCGCCACATCGCGCGGCAAGCCGATCTGCTGGGGCACACCCTTCTGCGCCAGCAGGGGTTTGACCGCCGCCACCTTGGCCTGGGCCACGTCGCCCAGGGCGATGGCGCGGGCCAGCACCGTCTGCGCAGTGCGCGGCTGCAGGGCCGAAGTCGCCGTGCCCGCCGTCTGGCGCAGCGACCCGGCCTGCGCGGGCATGTCCACCACGGCAGACTTGGCGGTCACGGTGCTGACCGCCGGACAGACCGCGGCACCGCCGCCGCCACTGTCCCCACCACCACCACCGCTGCCGCCGCCGCAACCGGCCACCACACCCGCCGCCGCCAGCAGGCCCAGCCTGTTCCATGTGCGTCCCATAGCTATCTCCTGAAATTGAAATGAACTGTAATCGTCAGGCACACCGCAAAGCGGTGTCACGCGTACCGCAATGCTGTAATAGGCTGTAACTGCGATGCCCGCCGCGCCGGGTAAAAACCAAAAAACACGCCTACCGCCGCCGAAAACCCCACGGCCAGCGCAATCGACGACAGCGCCATACTCACTTGCCAACCCGCCCATTGGCCGACCGCCCAGGTGGCCAGCGCCCCCAGCAGCACGCCGGCCGCGCCACCCAGCAAACTCAAAGTGACGGCCTCGACCAAAAACTGCGCCAGGATATCGCGCCCGCGCGCCCCCACCGCCATGCGCAGGCCGATTTCGCGGGTGCGCTCGGTCACGCTGACCAGCATGATGTTCATGATGCCGATGCCGCCAATCAGCAGGCTGATGCCCGCCACCGCAGCCAGCAGCAAGGTCATGGTGCGGCTGGACTGCTCTTGCGCCTCCAGTATCTCGCTGAGGTTGCGCAGGGTGAAGGTGTCGTCGGCGCTGGCCTCCACCTTGAAGCGCTGGCGCAGCAGTTCGCGGATGTTCTCCTCGGCCACCTGCATGCTCTGGCCTTCGCGCACCTTCACATTGATGGCCCAGACCCGCTTCACATTGCCCGGCGAGCCGCCCTGCAGCCGGTTGCGGAAGGTGGAGATGGGCAGCACCAACACGTCGTCCTGGTCCTGGCCCATGGAGTTTTGTCCCTTGCGGGCCAGCACGCCAACGATTTTCACCGGCACAGTGCGCACCCGCACCGTCTGGTCGATGGGGTCGGCATCGCCAAACAGCTCTTGCGCCACGGTGCTGCCGATCAGCGCCACCTTGGCCGAGCCCTGCAGCTCGGCCTCTTCGAAGGCCCGGCCCGCCACCAGCGGCCATTCGCGGGCCTCCAGGTAGTCGTTGTTGGTGCCAAAGATGGTGGTGCTCCAGTTGGCGTTGTTGGCCACCACCTGGGCGGTGGTGCGCGAGGACGGCGCGGCCACCTGCACCTCGGGCACCTCGACCTGGATGGCGGTGGCATCTTCTTCGGTCAGGCGGCTGCGGGTCTGCGCGCCCTGGCGCACGCCCGCTGCCGTGGCCCCGCCGGGCAGCACCAGCATGATGTTGGAGCCCAGGCCCTTCATCTGCTCCTGCACCCTGTCCGTGGCACCGCGCCCCACCGCCACCATGGTGATGACGGCTGCCACGCCGATGATGATGCCCAGCATGGTAAGCAGGCTGCGCAACGCGTTCGAAGCCAGCGCCCGCCAGGCACTGCGCAGCGCGGCGATGCCGTTCATGCGCGCCGCGCCCTTGCTTTCCTCCCTCCCCTGCCGGGGGAGGGCCGGGGTGGGGGCCGTCCCGGAATCCTCCACGATCTGCCCATCCTTAAACACGATCTTGCGCCGCGCCCAGGCCGCAATGTCGGCCTCATGCGTGACCAGCACTACGGTGATGCCCTGGGCGTTCAGGTCGGCCAGCAGCTGCATCACCTCCTCCGAGGTCTGGCTGTCCAGCGCGCCGGTGGGCTCGTCGGCCAGGATGAGCTGCGGCTGGTTCACCAGGGCCCGCGCAATCGCCACCCGCTGCTGCTGCCCGCCCGACAGCTCGGCGGGGGTGTGGTGCATGCGGTCGCCCAAACCCACGCGCTGCAAGGCGGCGCTGGCCCGTACCCGGCGCTGCTCTGCCGCCACCCCGGCGTAGACCAGGGGCAGCTCCACATTCTCCAGCGCACTGGCGCGCGGCAGCAGGTTGAACTGCTGGAACACAAAACCGATGCGGCGGTTGCGCACCTGGGCCAGGGCATCGGCATCCAGGCCCTGCACCGTCTCGCCCGCCAGGCTGTAGCGGCCGCTGCTGGGCGTGTCCAGGCAACCCAGAATATTCATCAGCGTGGACTTGCCCGAGCCCGAGGTGCCCATGATGGCCACGAAGTCGCCCTCGGCAATATCCAGCGACACGCCGCGCAGGGCATGCACCACGTCACCGCCCATGGCGTAGCTCTTCACCAGGGCCTGGGCATGGACTACCGGCATCAGTTTGGCCCCCGCACAGCCCGCACTCGGCGCACTTTTTGCACCGCCAGGCAGCGCAGCAGCGATCCCAGGGCCGAGCCGGTCCACAGCAGGCGCGACGGCATGGGGGCCTGGGCGTACAGGGTCTGCACATCCGGCGGTAACGATTCCGGCAGCCGCAGCCGCAGCCACTGCCACACCATTTCGTACTGCACGCCGCGCTGGGAATAACGCCACAGACGGCGCAGGTAGATGCGGTAGTCCTGCAGCCGCCAGGGGCTGAGCGAGCGGAACGCAAACCCAGCACTCGGCGCAAACACCACGTGCTCGGCACCACCTACCTCCATGGCGATGGGCAGCAGGTCGCGGCCGGCCCACAGGGACACCAGCCAGTCCTCGCCGATCAGGCCCTGCGGCAGGCGGATGCCACGCTGGCGCAGGGTCTGCACAAAGCTGCCGCGCAGCGCGTAGAGCCCGCCCGCCAGCGTGCCCTGGCTCAACATGCGCTGGCTCCAGCCCGCGCGGTCGCGGCCGGTGGTGGGCAAGCCGCCCACGGCATGGGCCTCAGGCACCTGCTCCAGCCGCTCGGCCAGCGCCCGCAAGGCATCTGGCGCGACCTGCACGTCACCATCTACGAATACATGCAGGGCTGGCGTGGTGGCAATGGTGTGCACGTAGGTGTTCCAGGCGTTGGCCTTGTCGGCCATCTCGATCTCGACCACGCGCAGATAGGGCCGTGCCGCGGCCAGATCGCGTACTACCTGCGCCGTACCGTCCTGGCAGCCATTGGCCAGCACCACCACCTCCACCGCCATGCCCTGGGCAGCGACCTCGATGCTGCGCAAGGTGGCGGCAATGCGCGGGGCCTCGTTGTGGGCAAACACCGCGATGGACCAGATGACAGCCATGGCTTGCATCAGAAAGGCAACCTGGGTGCGCTGGCGCGCGGGGCTCCGGCCAGCGGGTTGCCGGTGACGACCGCCGTACCGTCCTGCAGGGCGGCATCGGGGCTGAGCAACTCGGTGCTGCTGCCGTCGGTGATGCCCAGGCAGACAGGGGCGGCCACGGGCTGGCCCGCCGCGTCGAGCAGGTAGATCCGGCCCCGGCGTGCAGAATTTATAGAAATAGTGCCGTTTGCGCAGGTAGCACTGGCGGTAGCAGCTACTTTTTTTGTAGCATTTGCGGGCTCAGTAATGCGCATGCGCAGTGCGGCGTTGGGCACTTTGAGCACGTCCTGGCGGGTGTCGGTGACGATGCGCACATTGGCCGTCATGCCCGGCAGCAGGCGGCCATCGGCATTGGCAAAACGCACCACCGCCACGTAGGTGACCACATTGGCCACATTCAGCGCGGCCTTGCGCACCTGGCGCACCTCGCCCTCGAAGGTCTGGCCGGGGAAGGCATCCACCGTGAAGTTGGCCTTTTGCCCCAGCTGGATGCGGCCCACGTCGCTCTCGTCGATGCTGGCATCCACCTGCATATCGCGCAGGTTTTGGGCAATGACGAACAGCTCGGGCGACTGCAGGCTGGCGGCCACCGTCTGGCCGCGCTCGATGGCCCGCTTGATGACGATGCCGTTCACCGGCGAGGTGATGCGGGTGCGGCCCAGGTCGATGCGGGCCTGGCCCAGCACCGCCTCGCGCTGCGCCACATTGGCCTGCACGGTCTTGGTTTGCGCCTCGGTCACGCTGAGCTGCGCCTGCGCCAGCTTGAGCAGTTCGCCGCTGGTATTGACCAGGGCGCGGGTGCGGTCCACCTCGCTTTGGGCGATGAACTGTTTCTCGGCCAGGTCGCGCTTGCGCTCGAAATCGCGCTGGGCCTCGGCCAGGTCGACCTGGGCTTTGGAGATGGCGGCGCGGCTGGCCGCCACGTTGGCCTGGGCGGTGAGCACCGCAGCACGGGCTGCGTCCACATCGGCCTGGGCCGAGCGCACACGGTACTCGAAGGTTTCCGGGTCCAGCATGGCGATGAGCTGCCCGGCCTTGACCTCGTCGTTGAAGTCGGCGTACAGCTCCTTGATCTGCCCCGACACCTGGGTGCCCACCGACACCTGGGTCACCGGATTCACTGCCCCGCTGGCGGCCACCGTGGCCAGCAACGGACCACGTGCCAGGGTGCCGGTGCGGTACACGGGCTGGTCTGCCACCCGGTTCTGGGTCCACCACCACGTACCGCCGCCCAGCGCACCCACGGCCACCAGTCCCCACATCCATCGCTTCATTTTTCGCATGGGGGCGATTGTAGGAACGGGTGGTTACAGAATGCCCTGTGGGGTTACCCGTTTGCCCAGCTCAGGGCCGCCGAAACGACACCGGCTGTTTCGCCCAGTACGCCGATGCCAGCAGGTCCAGCCGCACCACCCCGCCCGACGACGGCGCGTGCACAAACCGGCCCTCACCCACGTAGATGCCCGCATGGGTGGCGGTACCGCGCGGGGCGAACACCACCAGGTCGCCAGTGCGCACGGCATCGGCAGGAACAGCCTGGCCCCAGTTGACCAGGGAGGCCACGGTGCGCGGAGCCGCCAGGCCCGCCTGGGTCTGGTACACAAAACCGATCAGGCCGCTGCAGTCAAACCCCGACGCGGGTGTGTTGCCGCCGTAGCGGTAGGGTGTGCCAACCAGGCTGATGGCGCGCAAGGTGACATCATTGGCCTCGTCCACCGACAGCCGGGACGGAGCCGCCACGGTGGGCCGGGACGGCGGCGCGGTGGAGCAGCCTGCAAGGGCGAGAAGCAGCACCAGGGCGGTGGTAAAGAGGCGCAAGAAGGGCATTTAGTCAGGTCAGTCAAGCTTCGGCCATGGCCGGATGCCAGGGTGTGCCTGCCAGCAGTGTGGCACAGCGGTCGGCCAAGTCCGCCTCTTTCTCGTGCTTGCGGGTCACGTAGTTCCAGAACCCGCACGCCCCCAGACCTTCTGGCCCGACCAATACAAACAATGCGACAAAACGAAGTCGGATGGATGGCTTGTCCGGCATGCGCGGCTCTCTGCCCGGATCAGTCCGCGGGCAGCAGTGGCGCAATACCCAGCTCGGCCAGCTTATCTCGAAAGATCTTTTCGACCAGCCCCTCCTTTTGCATGGCCTGCATGGCGGCGTTGAGCTTGGGCACCAGCGCGGCATGCTTTTTGTTCAGGTGGAAATACAGCGGCTCGGTGGCCCAGGAGCGCTGTCCACGGTAGAACTTGCGCGGGTATTGGCGGGCCAGTTCCGGCTCTGCAGCGAGGTAGACCAGTATGGCCGCCTCAAACCGCCCATGGGCCAGCATCTCGAACGCAGTGCGGACATTCAATGCGTCAGAGACTTTCATCCCCTGGCTGTACTTCGGCAGCATCAAAATGGTCGGTGTCAAACCTATCTTGCGCTGGCGTAATTCAGCACGCGGCAGATTGGCCACCTTTTCGTCCATGCTGTAGACCGCTAGGTCAGCCCAGACCACCGGGGTGGGCACGGCCACCACATCGGTATACGTTTTGGCCGCATCAGCAATGCGCATCACATCGCCGTCGAGGCGGCCTTCGTTGGCCAGAATCATCGAGCGCAACAGAGGAACGCGCTGAAACTCACACTTCAGGCCGCTGCGCTTAAACGCCTCTTTCACTACGCTCTCGGCAATATCGGACAAAGGCGAGGACGAATCCGTGCGGCCAATCTGTAGAACCTGTTGGGCCAAGGCAGGCATGGCCGCCAGCATGAGCAATGCGGCCCAAAACCCATGGCACTGCCTACGGCCGAAAAAGAAGAACTCCATCGCATACACCTTGTTGGCAAAGTCGAAGCTTTGTAGATGCTATACAAACTTACAGAAAACAACAAATACCGACTTATCCGAAATGCATAAAAAATAGCTGCTTGCGCCCATCTATCGAGCACAAGCAGCTATTAAAAGTGAAGCAAACCAAGGTGGAAAACCTGAGCCTCGCCTGCACGGGCGGCAATGAGGGCGCAAGAATGGCGATGCTTGGGTGGGTCAGGCCTCGGCGATGGCCGATTTGAAACGGTCCAGCGCCTCGGCGGCGGCATCGAAGTCGAAATTTTGCAGGTCGGCCAGTAATTCGGCCATGGCCGGATGCCAGGGGGTGCCTGCCAGCAGTGTGGCACAGCGGTCGGCCTCTTCCAACGCCTGGGCATCGCTGTCGTGCACCAGGCGTTCCAGTTCGGCCAGCAGCGGAGACAGGTCGGGCGGCAGGACCGCGCTGGACGCAGGGGCCACTGCAGGCGCAGGCTGCACGCCCTGCTCCCAGGCAGCTATGCCCTGCAGCAGCGCGCGCAGGGCGGCATCGGCCGTACCACGCAGCACCATCAACTCGGCCGACGGGATCGGCGGCGCGGCACAAAGCAGTTCCAGGCTGTGGGTGATGCGCTGCAAGTCCTGCGCGCCGATATTGCCCGCCAGCCCCTTGAGGGTGTGGACATGGCGCACCAGGGCTTCCTGCCGGGCGGGGCTGGACAGATCGGCCCGCAGCTGGTCGAACTGGGCGGTGAAGTCGCGCTGCGTGGCCGCAAACCGCAGCAAGAGGCGGGCGTACAAATCGCCTTTTCCGCCCGCCACCCGCAGCCCGGCGGCCCAGTCCAGGCCGGGCACGCCCTGCAGGCCCTGGAACCGCTGCGCGGGGTCGGTGGCCTCGGGGTGAACACCCGGTGGCGGGCCGGAGGCCATGGCCGAAGTCCTAGGGTGGACCCAGCGGGCAATGGTGGCAAACATCACGGCCACATCCAGCGGCTTGCCGATGTGGTCGTTCATGCCCACGGCCAGCACTTTTGCGCGGTCGCCGCTCATGGCGTTGGCGGTCATGGCGATGATGGGCAGATCGGCCCAGCGCGGTTCCTGGCGCAGCAGGCGGGTGGCGGTGAAGCCGTCCATCACCGGCATCTGGCAGTCCATCAGCACCAGGTCGAATGCGCCGCTGCCGACACGCTCTACCGCCTCCTGGCCGTTGTTGGCCACGTCCACCAACATGCCTGCACCGGTGAGCAGGTCCAGCGCCAGCTCCTGGTTGACCTCGTTGTCTTCCACCAGCAGCACCCGCAGGCCCGCCAGGCCTTGCGCCGGGTCGCTGGCCGGGCCCGGCGCGGCAAAGGTGCGGCTTTGGTCCTGCGCGGGGGTGGTGTTGATGGTGAAGAAAAAGCGGCTGCCCTCCCCGGCGGTGCTGTGCACGCCAATGGTTCCGCCCATCAGTTGGACCAGGGTTTTGCAGATGGTCAGCCCCAGCCCGGTGCCGCCAAAGCGCCGCGAGGTGGACGAGTCGGCCTGGGTGAAGGCCGTGAACAGCTTGCCTTGCTGCTCGGGCGTGAGGCCGATGCCCGCGTCGGTCACCGCAAAGTACAGCGTCAGTTGCTCGCCAGTGGCCGACCACAGCGGGTCGCCCGGGGCCAGGCGGCGTACCGCCACCACGATCTCGCCCTGCTCGGTGAACTTGATGGCGTTGCCCACCAGGTTCAGCAGCACCTGGCCCAGGCGCAGCGGGTCGCCCTGGAGCATGGCGGGGATGTCGGCGGCGGGCTCTACGCGCAGCACCAGGCCTTTGGCGTGGGCTTTTTCGGCCACCAGGCTGGCCAGGGTGGCGAGCACCTCGTCCAGCGCAAAGGAGGTGGATTCAATCGTCATCTTGCCCGCCTCGATCTTGGAGAAGTCGAGGATGTCGTTGATGATGCCCAGCAGGTTCTTGGCGGCAGTGTTGACCTTCTGGATGTAGTTGGCCTGGCGCGGGCTGAGCTCGCCCGCCAGCGCAAGGCCGGACATGCCGATGATGGCGTTCATGGGGGTGCGGATTTCGTGGCTCATGTTGGCCAGAAAATCCGACTTGGCCTGGTTGGCCTCTTCGGCGGCTTTTTGGGCCTGGCGGATAGCGATCTCGGCCTCTTTGACGGCGGTGATGTCCTGGTTCACGCCAAACAGTTGCGCCAGTCGGCCATCGGGATGGTTTTCTGCCTGCACCAGGGTGCGCAGCCAGATCTGCCGCCCGTCGATGGGGCGGCGAAACGGGTAGGTCATCTCGAACGCCTCCAGCCGCCCGGCCAGTGCATCGGCAAATTGCTGGCGAAACCGGGCCAGTAGCACCGGATCCGACAGGTCTATGCGTTGGAGCACCTCGGCGATAGGCAAGCGCCACTCCGCCGCACCCGGCCGCTCGCCGCACAGTACGGCATTGCGCTCGGAGGACACCAGCCAGTCAGGCTGGTCGGCGCGAATGTGCCACTCGCCCGACCGGGTCAGCGTAAGCGCGAGGTTGGCCCGCTCGTTGGCCGCCTGCAGCTGGGCCTGGGCACTTTGCTGGTAGAGCTGGACGGCGCTGAGTTTGTCGCGCATCTGCACCAGCCGGTGCAGCACGCTGTCGCCCTGCTCCTGTTCGGTGTGGATGGCCGAGCCCAGGTCGCCATCGGCAATGCGCTGGATGGTGGTGTGCACCCGCTCGATGGTGCCGCCCATCAGGGTTTGCAGCTGGTCGATGTAACGGTTCACGTTGTCGGTCACCGCCTGGAATTCCCGGGTGTCGGCCGGCGGCAGATGGCGTTGCAGGTTGCTGCCGCTGGAGGCAATCGCGTCCAGCGCATCACGGATCTTGCCCAGCGGGCTGAGCACCTGCTTGGTGACGATGGCGTACAGCGCGGCCACGATCATGCAGTTAATCGCCAGTATCTGCAGCACCAGCAGCACCAGGTCTTGCTGCAGGCTTTCCCGGATGCTGCGCTCCGAGGCGTAAATAGCCACCGTGCCCACCTTGGGCTCGCCGGGCTCGTAGTACACGTCAAACTGGCGGGTGATGTCGGCCTGCAGCGCCCCCTCCAGGCCCACCAGCACGCCGTTGGCGCGCTGCAGGCCGTAAGCCTGCTTGTTGCTGTAGCGGATGGTGATGCCGGTAACGACCGGATCGTTCATCTCGGAGCGCACGATGTTGATGATCTGCTCGCGATTGAACTGCCAGATGGCTATTGGCAGGCTGGTCTGGATACGCGCCTCGATATGACCCAGCCGCTGAGCCAGATCGGCCTCTTTCTCGTGCTTGCGGGTGACATAGTTCCAGGCCCCAAAAGCCGCCAGGCCCAACGAGACGATCAGTACAAACAGAACGACGAATCGGAATCGGATGGATGGCTTTTTCGGCATGTTCCGCCTTGCTCCCGGTTTAGTCGGCGGGTTGCAACGGGGTGATACCAAGCTCGGCGAGTTTGTCCTGGAAAGCTTTTTTCAGCAGCCCTTCCTTTTGCATGGCCTGCAGGGCGGTGTTGATCCTCGGCACCAGCGCGGCGTGCTTTTTGTTCAGATAGAAATACAGCGGTTCGCTGGCCCAGTAGCGCGGGCGGCGGTAGATGCCTTGCAGCTGCTGGCGGGCGATGCCCAGCTCGCCATCGATATAAATCATCATCGCGATGTCAAAGCGGCCGTGGGTCAACATATCCAAGGCAGCGGCGACATTGTGGGCATCGGTCACATGCATGCCCTGGCTGTATTTGGTCAAAATCAAGGTACCCCGCGTCACCCCCACCGTGTGCGCGCGCAACTCGGCACGCGGCAAATGCACCAGTTTCTCGTCCAGGCTGTAGATACCCACGTCCAGCCACACCACCGGTGTGGGCACCGCCACCAGATTGGGATAGGTCTTGACCGCATCGGCAATGCGCACCAGCTCCCCATCCAGCCGGCCCTCATCCGCCATGATGATCGAGCGCGCCAACGGCATGCCTTTGAACTCAGCCGACAGGCCACTGCGCTTGAACGCCTCTTTCATCACGCCTTCAGCCACTGCGGCCAAGGGCGACGGTACATCGACCCGCCCAATCTGCAACACCTGCTGGGCCACAACAGGCCCGACCGCCAGGGCCAGAGCAGCGGCCCCGATACGGCGGCACAGCGTACGGCGGGCAAAAACAGAGAGGGTCATCACAGCCACCTCATCGGATAAATCAAAGCACTACAGACGCGACCCAACGCGACATCTTGTTGTAATACAAAACAGTCTCTTGCGCTGATTCCATAGGCGTGAGAAGCTATAAAAAAAGCAAACACAGGCGCTCGGTTCAATCGGCAGGAAGCAAAGGGGTAATACCCAGCTCGGTCAACTTGTCACGATAGATCTTCTGGACCAGTCCCTCTTTTTGCATGGCCAACATGGCGGCGTTGATCTTGGGCACCAGCGCAGCGTGCTTTTTGTTCAGGTAGAAATACAGCGGCTCGCTGGCCCAATAGTGCGGGCGACGGTGGGCACCGCGTAGGCCCCGGCGGGCAATTTCCAGCTCGGCATCCAGGAAAATCATCATGGTCATGTCAAAGCGACCGTTCGTCAGCATCTCGAAAGCCGTGCTGATGCTTTGCGTATCGACAATCTCCATGCCCTGGCTGTGCTTGAGCAGCATGAGCGTGCCCCGCGTCAGCCCCACCTTGCGCTTGCGCTGTTCGGCACGGGGCAGCTTGGCCACCTTTTCATCCATGCTGTAGATCGCCACGTCGGCCATCACCACCGGCGTGGGCACGGGCACCAGGTCGGGGAAGTTCTTCACCGCATCAGAGATACGCATCAGCTCACCGTCGAGGCTGCCCTCGTTGGCCATGGCCACCGAGCGCGACAGCGGCAAGCGCTTGAACTCGGGCTGTAGGCCACTGCGTTTGAACGCCTCTTGGACCACGCCCTCGGCAATGTCGGACAAGGGCGACGGGAATTCCACCCGGCCAATCTGCAACACCTGCTGAGCCGCAACGGGCCCAACTGCCCACGCCAGCCCAGCGCCCCCGATAACGCGGCACAGCGTGCGGCGGGCTAAAGAAGAAGAGACGGTCATCCCATTCACCTTTTTAAGTCAGTCCATGCATTACAGATGCTATCCAGACTTACATCAACTCACAAATGCATCTCCATCCAAAATACAAGAAAAAACAGCTTCCCGTGCTTATTCCACCGGCACAACAAGCTACTGAAATCAGAGCAAAAATAGCACCGCAGCCACCACCGTCGGCAGGGCCGCACCGGCCAGCAAACCCAGCGCCCCGATGGACTCGTCGTTAAACCCCTTGCGCAGCAGCGCCACCCCGGCCGGGTTCGGCGCGTTGGCAATCACCGTCAAGCCACCGCCCGCCACCGCCCCGGCCACCAGCATGTACTTGGCCGGCTCGCTGATGCCTACGATCAAGGAGCCCAGGTAGGTTAATGCCGCGTTGTCGGTCAGTGCCGTCAGGCCCAGCGCGCCAAAAAACAGCGCCGTGGGGGCCAGGCTGGAAACGATGGGCTGCAGCCACCACTGCTGCATGCCGCCCAGCACCACCAGCCCGGCCAGGAAAAAGCCCACCAAAAGACCCTCTTTCAGGATCAGCGGGCTCTGGTGCCGCTTGTAGGCTTCGGTGTAGCCGATGAAGAACAAAAACAGCCCGATGAACACCACCGGATGGTGGGCAAACACCACCACGCCGGCCAGAAATGCCAGGTGGATCAGGCTCACTAGCAGAGGCACAGGCGGGGTTGCCGTGGGCTCGGCCGGGGTCGCACTCTTCAGGTACGGGCTCAGCAGTGCCACCACCACGCTGGCATTGACCAGCACCGCGATGCAGGCGCGCCAGCCAAAAGTGCGAGCCATAAAAGCGCTATCCCAGCCCCAGACGGATGCCACCATCAGCACCGGCGGTGCGGCATACGAGGTGAGCGTGCCGCCCACCGACACGTTGACAAACAGCACGCCCAAGGCACCGTATTTGAGCCATTCGGGCAGGCCGGGACGGAACACCAGCGGGGCCAACACCAGCGCAGCCAGCGTCATGGCCGCGGGTTCGGTGATCAGCGAGCCCAGCAACGGCACCAGGGCCAGCCCCAGCCAGGCCATGGCCAGCGGGGTGGGCAGGGGCAATGCCCGTGCCGTGCCGGTAAGCCAGCGCTGCACCAACTCCAGCACCGGGCGCGAGGCCGCCACCACCATCACCACAAACACAAACAACGGTTCGGTGTATTGGCGCGACTCGGCATAGGCCAGCGCATCGGCCCCGCTGCCCAGCAGCGCCATGACCAGCACCAGCACCAGGGCCCACAGGCCAAACACCACCTCTACCTCGCCCAGGATGTGGAACAAGTCGGCATGGCGCGGGTGCCGGTGGGCCAGGGTCTCAAACCACTTGGCGGCAAAAGTGTGCAGCAGTGCCAGCCCGAACAGTACGGCGGCAGCGATGTGGATGGCAGTGGGCTGCATTGCGTGTGACCAAAAGTAAATCAAACCCCATTGTCACCCACCCCAGATTCACCCTTGCTTGTGGCGGGAATGGATTAATTCCGTTCATAAAGTTACATAAAACCTCTTTCGCATTTGATGCATTTATTAACATTTAACAACCATTAAAAACATCCTTTGCGCCCATCTCATTAAAGTTAATTCCTCATACCCGTTCGTCTCTCCAGGCCAAGGGGAGCGACGGCAACTATCCAGGGCTGGCATGGGTTTTCCCGCGGGAGTGCTGTTAATGGTCCCGTAATCCACCCGCAAAATCAGATGGCTATAAAAAGATCCAAAACACTGGACGTATTTCGGGGGTTGTTATTTGTCCTGATGGCGAACACCCATGCGATGACGCTGTCCGGTCTGGACAGTTCGCACTGGCTATTTGGCGATTTCTGGTTACCCAATGGCTGGGCCACCGTGGTGTATGTCATCCTGTCGGGCTACGGGATTGGGTGGATATTCACGGTGCGGCACCCACCCGCCATGTACGGCCCCTTGTTGCGCCACCGCAGCGCCGTCATTTTGGTAGTGATGCTGCTGTCCAATAGCATTTTTGCGATCGGTGCCCTGGCCCAGCACGGTGACCTGTCGCAGGCCTTCACCTGGGGCTGGTGGATCGGTTTCGTGACGCTGACCACGCCCTGGTCGATTTCCGGGGTGTTGCTGCCCACGGCCCTGGTGTTGCTGTGTGCACCGGCCTTGGTTCAACTTTGCCGTACCTGGCCCTGGCAGACATTGTCAGCGCTGCTGTTGGCGCAAATCGCCGTGACCGTGGCCGCACAGGCGTTGTTGGCATCGGGCTCTGCGGAGCACTGGGCAGTGCGCTTCTTCCTGACCGAAGGCCTGGGCGGATTTCCGGTACTGCCTTTCGTGCTGAACGGTTGCCTGGGTTGCTGGCTGGGCATCTATCGCCACCACAACGAGCCCCTGTGGCTGTACGGCATTGCCTTGCTCTTGCTGGTACAGCTGTGCGTGTTTGCATCGACTTTTGCGCCGCCAGCCCTGTCCTGGAGCATTTTTCGCAACACGTTGGGCCCCACAGGCAAATTTGCCTGGATTTTTCTGTGTGCCGGCCTTTTGACGCGCTCGGGCTACAGGCCATTGGTCGCTCCGATCGCACTCATAGGTAAGTTCGCCTTGGCCACCTTTGTCGCACACCGCATTTTTCTGCAGCTGCTCAACACCACTATCACAGGCACGCCGCTGGGCGCAATGCCCGGCGAACTGCGCTATGTCACGCTGTGGATCGGCACCCTCACCCTGACCTGGGCCCTGTGTGGAGGAATGCAGCGCCATTACAACCGGACAGCATCCGACCGAATGGCCCAGGACAAGGTATCCGGCAAGGACGACTACTTCACCCAGTGAACGGCCAAGAACGTGTTCAGGGGGCTCTCCTGCCGGGCAGCAGGAAGTTCTGCCCGAACACCTCGGCGGGCACCGGGCGGCTGAACAGAAAGCCCTGCATTTCATCGCAGCCCATCAAACGCAGCAGGCGCGATTGCTCCTCGGTCTCTACGCCTTCGGCGACCACCTTGAGCTTGAAAGCGTGGGCCAGATTGATGATGGTGGACACCAGCGACAGCCCGCGCGGACCGGAGACCATATCGACCACAAAGCTGCGGTCGATCTTCAGCGTGTCCACCGGCAGGCGCGACAACTGGCCCAGCGACGAGTAGCCGGTGCCAAAGTCGTCGATGGCAATGGTCAGCCCCATGGCTCGGATGGCCAGCAGGCTGGCACTGCTGCGCTGCACGTCTTCCATGATCAGGCTTTCGGTGATCTCCAGCTCCAGGCCCTGCGCCGCCAGGGGATCGGCACCGATCACCTGCTCCAGGGCGGACACGAAGTTGCGGTGGCGCAATTGCAGCGGCGAGACGTTGACGGCGATGCGCACCGGCTCCAGGCCTGCGGCACGCCAGCGGCGGCAGTCTTCCAGCGCCTTGCGCAGGGCCCACAGGCCGACTTCGTAGATCAGGCCGGTCTCTTCCAGAATCGGGATGAAATGCCCCGGTGGCACCAGGCCGGTTTTCGGGTCGTTCCAACGGATCAGCGCTTCGGCGCTGGTGACTTTGCCGGTATCCAGATCGACCTTGGGCTGGTAATGCAGCACGAACTGCTCCAGGTCCAGGGCGGTGCGCAGGCGGCTTTCCAGGTCCAGCGCGGCAGCCACCCGGGTGTCCATTTCGGGCGCATAGAACATCAGATGCTCGGCCGACCCTTTGACCCGCTTCAAGGCCGACTCGGCATTGCGCAGCAGGGTTTCGGCATCTTCGCCGTCCAGCGGGTACAGCACCACACCGATCTTGCCGGCAATGCGCAGGTCCGATTCCTGCAAACGGTAGGGCTGGGCAAAACAGTCGCGCAGCAGTTGCTCCAGCTCCAGTGCCACGCGCCCCACATCGCGCGGCCCCTGCAGGATCACACCGAAGCAGTTGACGCCGACGCGCGCCGCCGCCTCCAGTGCCACACTACCGGCGCGCAAGCGTTGCGCCAGTTGCTTGAGCAGATCGTCGCCAGCCGCCCGGCCCAGGGTGTCATTGATGGCCCGGAAGCGCTCGATATCCACCAGGGCCAGCGCCAGGCTGCTGCGGCCCCCGTCGAACATGCGCAACTGCTGGCTCACCTGCTCCAGAAACAGGGTGCGGTTGGGCAGGCCGGTGATTTCGTCGTAGTAGGCCAGGTAGTTGAGCTTGTCGGCCTTCTCGATGTGGTCCAGCGCAAAGCCGATGTCGCCCGCCAATTCGGTCAACAGCGTCAACTCTTCGTCGTCAAAAAAGCCTGTTTCATCGGCGTACAGGGCCAGCACTCCCACCACCGTGTCGCCGACCAGCAGGGGCAGCACCGCCATGGCACAAATCCCCTGGTCCATGTGGGCTTTCAGGTACTGGCTGCCCGAGAAGTCTTTCATGTCGTTAAGCACCATGGGCTTCTTGCCCTTGATGGCCCGCACGGTCATGGAGTTGGCATGTGGCGCACCATCCTGCAAAGAAAAGCTGTTCTGGATGTAGGCCAGAAACTCTGGCTCCACCCCCGCCGAGGCGATGGGCAGGATTTGCAGCGCCTCCCAATCGGTGATGCCGATCCAGGCCATCTTGAACTGGCCCAACTCCACGGCAATGCGGCAGGCCTCATGGAACAGCTCTTCGTGGTTGCGCACGCGCACGATCAAGGCGTTGATGCCGCTGAGCACCGCATACACCCGGTTGAGCCGCTTGATCCGCCGTTCGGCGGCCCGCTGGTCGGTGATGTCCTCGCCGATGCTGGCGGTACCCTCCACCTCGCCAGAGACCGAGCGCAGCAGGGTATGGTTCCAGCGGATCAAGCGACGCCCCCCCTGGCGTGTCAGGATTTCGCTCTCAAAATGGGTAGCGCCTTGCTGGTTGGCCAGCAGGGCCGAATACCGCTCGTATGCGGCATCCCGTCCATGGGTCGAAAATATGCTGAACACATTGCCGCCCATCACGTCTTCCCGCTGCCAGCCGGTCAGCCGCAACAGGTAGTCGTTGCAATAGGTAATCTGCCCTTCGCGGTCCAGCATCATCGACACCAGTTCCAGGTGGCCCAGCATGTCGCTAAAGCGGCGGTTGCTCTCCACCAGCGCCTCTGCCGCACGTTTGCGCTCGAGCACTTCAGCCTGCAGTTGCTCGGCGTGCACCCGCACCTCCTTGTAGAGGCTGCCATTCTCGAAAATCCGGCCCACCTGCGCGGCCAGAATGGTCACGATCTGCTCGTCTTCGTCGCTGAAATCGACCGCGCCCAGCTTGTCCACCAGGCACATCCAACCGTAGGCATAGGACAAGGACACCACCGGCACCACCAGGCTGGCGTACAGCGGCGGGTAGCCCGGCGGCAGGCCCACCGTGGTGGCGTCGCCGTCGGCACAGCGGGTGCGGCGCGGGCGGCGCTGGGCCCGCACCTCGCCCAGCACACCGTGGTCGATGGCCGGACGCTGCAGCGTTTTCACCACCGCCGCATCGATGCCGCTGGTAAAAAACACCGGCTCAGCCTGGTACTTGCCTTGCACGCACAGCAGCACGTATTTGGCCCCCATCAGGTCACGGGCACCCCGGCAGACCTTGTCGAGCAGCGCCAGCGGGTCGTGCTCAGAGGCCAGGTGCAGATTGAGGTCGGTCAGGGCCGCCAGACGCCGGTTGGTGCCGCGCAAGTCCTCCAGCTTCTCTGACAACTTATCGCTCATCAGCCGCATGTGGGCGCGGTCGAACTCCAGCGTGTCCGGCACGGTCATGGGCTGGGACACGGGCAGGTGCGCCAGCGACTGGGCAATCGCCAGCAAAATCTCTTCGGGCTCGCAGGGCTTGACCAGTACCCGCAACACGCCGCAGGTCTTGGCCAGGTTGCGGGCTTCGCGCTCCAGGTAGTGCGCGCTGTAGAAAATCACCTCGGTGGCCGCGCACAGGGGGTCGGCGCGCAGTTGGCGGACAAACTCGTAGCCGTCCATGGTGGGCATTAGGATGTCCGAAATCACCAGGTCCGGGCGCGAAGCCCGCACCAACGCCAGTGCCTGGGCACCGTCGGCGGCTTCCAGTGGCTGGTGGCCGCCATGGCGGATCAATGCCACCAGCAGTTCGCGGTTTTCAGCCAGATCGTCAACAACCAGTATTTTCGCCATGGACCAGTCCGTAGGGGTTATGCGCCTGGCGGGGCGTTCGCCCGCAGCCCAAGCGGTAGGAAGGCCGCGATCTGCTGTACAAAAATCTCGGGGGTAATGGGCTTGGTCAGGTAGTTGTCAAAACCTGCCGCCAACGCAATGTCGCGGTCACCGGGCATGGAAAAAGCCGTCACGGCGATTACCGGCACCACCTGCCACAGCGGATTGCTGCGCAGTCGCTGCACCACTTCATACCCGTTAAGCACCGGCATCTGCAAGTCGCAGAGTACCAGGTCGGGATGGGCGTTCAGCGCCAGGTCCAGGCCAGCTCCGCCGTCGGCGGCCTCCAGCACGGTATAGCCGTGCCGGTCCAGCAGGTAGCGGACCAGTTCTCGGCTGAACTCATCGTCTTCGATCACCAGGATACGTGCGGACATAGGCTACTCCAGTGGCAGTTGCAGGGTGAACATGCTGCCCTGTCCCGGCACACTGCGCAGGGTGATGTCGCCGCCCAGCTCCTGGGCCAGTTTGCGGCTCAGATGCAGGCCCAGGCCGGTGCCTTCGAACCGGCGCCGGTCGGCCGCCTCGACCCGGGAAAACGCTTCGAACAGGCGGCCCTGGTCGGACACAGGAATGCCAGGGCCCGTGTCCTCTACGCTGATGCGCACGGCCTCGCCGTCCGCGCCGGGGCCGCACTCCAGCTGCAGGCACACCCGTCCACGCTCGGTGAACTTGATGGCATTGCCCAGCAGGTTGATGACGATCTGACTCAGTGCCCGGCGGTCGGTTTGCAGCACCACGGGGCGCGGGGCCAGCCGCAGCGTGAACTCCAGCCCCTTGTTTTCGGCCTCGGGCCGCAAGGCGGCAGCCACCTCGTCGAGCAAGGCCTGGCACTCCACCGGTTCGCGGGAAGGGTCAAACTTGTCGGCCCCCAGCTTGGCCAGATCAAGCAGGTCGTTGATCAAGGACAACAAATGGCGGGCGCTGGTCTGCACGATGCGCAGCTGTTTGTCCTGCTCTTCATTGAGCGGGCCGGGCAACTGCATGCGCAGGGTTCCGGTAAAACCGATGATGGAATTCAAGGGCGTGCGCAATTCGTGCGACATGCTGGCAAAAAACCGATCCTTGACCAAAGCGGCTGTCTCCAGCTCGCGGTTTTTATCGTGCAAGGTTTGCTCAAAACGTTTGCGCTCGGTCACGTCGCGGATGGCGCTGGACACAAACAACCCGTCCTCCGTCTCTAGCGGGCTCAGGCTGATCTCGACCGGGAACTCCGAGCCATCCTTGCGCTGCCCGTACAGTTCGGCCCCTGCGCCCATCGAGCGCGCGCGCGGCTGCGCAAAGAAGCCACGGCGGTGGCTCGGGTGCTGGTGGCGAAACCGCGCGGGCACCAGAATCTCGATCTGCTCGCCCAGCAGCTCTTCCCGGCTCCAGCCAAACAACTTCACCGCCTGGGAGTTGACCAGCACCATGGTGCCTTCACGGTTGACGATCACCATCGCGTCCGGGGCCGACTCCAGCAAATCCTTGAACTTCTGGTCGGCCTTCTTGCGGTCGGTGGTGTCGCGTATGGCGCTCATGACCATGGTGCCCTCTTCGGTGGCGATCGGGCTCAGGCTGATCTCGACCGGAAACTCGACCCCGCCCTTGCGTAACCCAAACAGTTCCAGCCCGGCCCCCATGGTGCGGGTACGGGGCTGCTCCAGAAAATCACTGCGGTGGCCCACATGGGCCGCGCGAAAACGCTTGGGCAGCAACACCTCAATCGGCTGGCCCAGCAGTTCTGCCCGCTCGTGGCCAAAGAGCTTTTCGGCCTGGGAGTTGACCAGCACGATCCGCCCTGTGACGTTGACCATCACGATGGCATCCGGCGTGGATTCCAGCAAATCGTGGAAACGGGTTTCCACCAGTTTGGCGTCGCGCAACACCTTCAGGTGGGTCACGTCCTTTTTGTTGGACAGAAAATAGGCAAACTGGCCTTGGGCATCCTTGACCACTTTGGTGGAGATGCTGGTGTGCACCAAGGTGCCGTCCTTGCGGCGGCGCACATCCTCGTAAACCACCATGCCCTTGCGCAGTACCTCGGCCTGTAGGCGCCGCTCGTCGTCGGCGCGGTCATGCGGAACAATCAGATCAAAAATCGAACGCCCTAAAGCCTCACTTTCGTTATAGCCAAAAATGGTTTCGGCCGCCGGGTTCCAGTTCAAAACCTCTCCGGTCAGCGAAATCGCCAACACCGCGTCCGGGTTCAACGCCCAGAGCGTGTCGGTAGAAGCCGGGGTCATCCGGCCACCCTTCGCAAGCGGCCTGCACCGCTAAACAACCAGAGGCCCAACAGCCTGCTGCGCGAAAGAAAAAAGGGAGTTTTGCGTTTCTGCATCATCGCCTCCGTTTGTAACATGAAGTTACTTATAACCCCATGCAGGCCCCGTGGCAAGCACTCCGTGGATCCCATGGCCTCCAGGTGAGTGCACCATGATAGTGCACGAAACTCCATCCAATAGATGCATACATGCGAAGTACCATGTTACAGAATTCATGGCCAAATTGGCACTTCACGCCCATTCCATCAGCGTAAGAAGCTACACATTAGATAGCAACAGGACCTACGCAGCGCCCCTGTATCGCCCTTCAGGCTTGCAGGGGGAACTTGCGTAAGTCCTGAGCAATCTACAAATACGGCGGCGTGCAGGCCGAGACGATCTCGACCACGCTGTCGCCGGTATTGCGAAATCGGTGCGGCAGACTGCTGTCGAACAAATAGGCGTCGCCCGCCTTCAGCACCCGCACCTGCGCGCCCACGGTGAGCTCGATCTCACCGCTGAGCACAATGCCGCCCTCGTGCGATGCGTGCTCCAGCATGTCCACACCGGTGTCGGCCCCGGGGGCATAGCGCTCTTGCAGGATTTGCAGGTTGTGGGCGCGGGCATTGCCCACCTGGCGCAGCGTCAGGGTGCGGTCGCCGCTGGCACCGGGGGCGTGCTGGGTCAGGCGCGATGTCAAATCCACCAGGTCAGCCGGGCTGTGGAACACGGCATCGGCCTGGGGCTGGTCGGGCTCGAAAAACTCCGCCATGGTCAGCGGCACGCCACTCAAAATCTTGCGCAGCGAGGCCACCGAGGGGCTGCTTTTGTTCTGCTCGATGGTCGAAATCTGGCTGGACGGCACGCCCGCCCGTTCCGCCAGTTGCCGCTGCGACCAGCCCGCCACCGTACGCACCTGGCGCAAGCGGCTCCCCACATCAAACGGACCATCCAGCATAAATAATTTCCCCAAACGCTCAATATTTTGAGCAAAATATACACTTATACCGATCACTTGCGAATTTTCCATGCCACTCGACCACGCCCCCACCGCCGCCAACAAGCCGCCCGTCACCATTTTCGGCCCCGATTTTCCGTTTCCGTTTGACGACTGGATCGCCCACCCCGCCGGGCTGGGCAGCCTGCCCGCCCAGCACCATGGGGCCGAGGTCGCCATCGTCGGCGCGGGCATGGCGGGCATGGTGGCGGCCTATGAGCTGATGAAGCTGGGCTTCAAACCCGTGGTGTACGAGGCCTCCAAGATGGGCGGTCGCCTGCGCTCGCAGCCGTTTGAGGGCGGCCAGGGCGTGATTGCCGAGCTGGGCGGCATGCGCTTCCCGGTGTCCAGCACCGCGTTCTACCACTACGTCAACGCCCTGGGCCTGCAAAGCCAGCCCTTCCCCAACCCGCTCACGCCCGCCAGCGGCAGCACCGTGGTCGACCTGGAAGGCCAGACCTACTACGCCGAAAAGCTGGCCGACCTGCCGCCGATGTTCAAAGAAGTGGCCGATGCCTGGGCCCGCGCGCTGGAAGACGGTGCCCAGTTCGAGGCGGTGCAAAACGCCATCCGCAGCCGCGACGTGCCTGCGCTGAAGGCGCTGTGGAACCAGCTGGTGCCGCTGTGGGACGACCGCACCTTCTACGACTTTGTGGCCACCTCCAAGGCATTTGCGGGCCTGTCGTTCCAGCACCGCGAGGTCTTCGGCCAGGTGGGTTTTGGCACCGGCGGCTGGGATTCGGACTTCCCCAACTCCATGCTGGAGATCTTGCGCGTGGTGATGACCAACTGCGACGACGAGCAGCGGCTGATTGTGGGCGGGGCCGACCAGGTGCCGCTGGGCCTGTGGCAGCAGGTGCCTGACACCCTGGCCCACTGGCCCGCAGGCACCACCCTGGCCAGCCTGCACGGCGGCGCACCGCGCGCGGGCGTGGCGGCCATCCAGCGCCAGAGCGACGGCAACATTGCGGTCACCGACCGCTGGGGCGACACCCGCAGCTATGCCGCCGTGCTCACCACCTGCCAAAGCTGGCTGCTGACCACCCAGATCGATTGCGACGAATCGCTGTTTTCGCAAAAAATGTGGATGGCGCTGGACCGCACCCGCTACATGCAGTCGAGCAAAACCTTCGTCATGGTGGACCGCCCGTTCTGGAAAGACAAAGACCCCGTCACCGGGCGCGACACCCTGAGCATGACGCTGACCGACCGCCTCACCCGTGGCACCTATTTGTTCGACAACGGCCCCGGCAAACCGGGCGTGATCTGCCTGTCGTACGCCTGGATGGGCGACGCGCTGAAGATGCTGCCCCAGCCGCCCGAAAAGCGCGTCAAGCTAGCGCTCGATGCTTTGAAGAAAATCTACCCCAACGTAGACATTGCCAGCCACATCATCGGCGACCCCATCACCATCTCGTGGGAGGCCGACCCGCACTTTTTAGGCGCGTTCAAGGGCGCGCTGCCCGGCCACTACCGCTACAACCAGCGCATGTTTGCCCACTTCATGCAAGACGACAAACCCGCCAGCGAACGCGGCATCTTCATCGCGGGCGACGACGTGTCCTGGACCCCCGCCTGGGTGGAAGGCGCGGTGCAGACCTCGCTGAACGCGGTGTGGGGCATCCTGCACCACTTCGGCGGAAAAACCCATGCCGAGAACCCCGGCCCCGGGGATGTGTTCAAGGAAATCGGGCCGATGGAGTTGCCAGAATGACCGATCTGCGCCTGGCGCTGCTGCAGTGCGCGTCGCTGCCGCTGGACGTGCCCGCCAACCTGGCGCGGCTGGAGGGCTTCGCCGTCCAGGCCGCTGCCGCCGGGGCGCAGCTGCTGGTCACGCCGGAGATGTTTTTGACCGGCTACAACATCGGCAGTAGCCAGGCCAGCCAGTTGGCAGAAGCTCCCGACGGCCCGCGCGCCCAGGCCGTAGCCTCCATCGCCCGGCAACACCAGATCGCCATCGCCTTCGGCCACCCCGAGCACGACGGCACCGGAGCCGTCTTCAACGCCGCCCAGTGCATCGATGCCCAAGGCCGCACCCTGGGCCGCTACCGCAAAACCCAGCTCTTCGGCGACCTGGACCTGGGCATGTTCCGCCCCGGCCCGGGCAACGAGCCGCTGTTTAAATTCCACGGCTGGCAGCTGGGCCTGCTGATTTGTTTTGATGTGGAATT
Organism: uncultured Albidiferax sp.; assembly: GCA_963512605.1. Taxonomy (GTDB): domain Bacteria; phylum Pseudomonadota; class Gammaproteobacteria; order Burkholderiales; family Burkholderiaceae_C; genus Rhodoferax_B. The sequence goes on from CAUPNG010000007.1 coordinate 74,305, forward strand.
CCCCGAAAACACCCGCCGCCTGGCCCTGCTAGGTGCCGACCTCATCGTGGTGCCCACGGCCAACATGGAAGGTTTCGACTTCGTGGCCCAGCACCTGGTGCCCACGCGGGCCTACGAGAACCAGCTGTTCGTGGCGTATGCGAACTTCTGCGGCAGCGAGGGGGACCTGGCCTACAACGGGCTGAGCTGTGTGGCCGCACCCACCGGGGCAGGCCTGGTGCAAGCCGGGCGCGGGGCCGAACTGCTGCTGGCGGACGTGACGCGGGCCGGTTTGGCGGCGGGACGGGCCATGAACAGCCATGTGGCGCTGTGCCGGACCCCGGGGCATTCGCTATATAAAAAATAGCTGCTTGCGCTTATGGAATAAGCGCGAGAGGTCTATTTGGTTCAGATATTTCAGTTTGGCGTGGGGCATCCCTGCGGCAGCCTGGACATCCCCCAAACCTATGATGCGCACCGCTCCTGACGCACCTACATTCAAGCCATGGCAGACCGCACATCCCGCTGCCATGTGCATGTTGCGGCACAGCCCTGCGGGGGACTGACGCGCACGCACTACCGAAAGGCTGGCCATGGAAACGCCCGTTGTATTGCTTCTGATTGGTGGACTGCTCCTGCTCATCGCCCTGGTGGGTGGTGGTATGGAGGTCAAAGGGTGGCTACAAATTCCCAAGATCGAGCGCTTGGCGCGCTTGTTCTGCGGCGCAGCCGGTGTGGTGCTGGTGCTGCTGGGTGTCCGTCTCCACGAAGATTCGCAATCCAAAGTCGGGCCACAAGAGGCGAAGCAGGACGCCCCCGAGGTGCAGTTTTTCGTTTTCCAAACTTTGAGCCAGGAAGGCCTGCACATGCTGCAAGCTGAAAAAACCAGGATCGTCATCAATGGCATTTTGGTGGGCTACCTGATCGTGACCCCAGATTTTCCAGCGCTTGATCTGCCGGTAACGGTTGCTGGCCCAGGCATGCACAGCTATGCAATCGAAACCGCGGTAAACCAAACCGAAAACGGCCAAACCATGCAGGTGAGTTGCAGCGGAGCGGGGCAGATCAATGTCAAGCAAGGGGCCCGATTCAGCCTGGAGGGCCGCATCCGGCAAGACGGTTCCTGCCCGTTGTGGCTAGAGGAAAAAGTGACCTAGCAACCTGGGCGGCAGTGCCGACAGATTTGCTATGCAAATAATAGCTATTCACGCCCTCTATATAAGCGCTACGGGCTTATTCAATACCTAAAGAATAGCGGTGCCCGCTAGCTGCACGCATCCACAAAACTAAGTACGTTTACGCCGCCGCATCGCCCAAGCGGAATTGACGCACCTATTGACGGTCTCTACCCTCAAATGCGCCGTGCATTTCCGCACGTGCGCCCACCAGGAGAAAACCATGCTTGTCGCAACCAATCGCAATATCAATAAAGACAACTTCAAAAATGGTGTTGGCGATGAAAAGGGGTTTGGTGAGCAACAAAATGAAAAAGGCTCCAACGAACTTCGCTTTGCGCGTGCCGAAAAAGCAGGCGACAAATGGACGCTTGCATTGGTACCAGAGCCCAAAGACATTACCCCCGAAACTGCACCTTCCAAGGCAGAGTTTGAGAATGTGGCCAAGCAGTGCTTCACCCACAAGAAAAATTGCGTTTTATACACCCATGGCTACAACAAACCATTTTGGGAGACACTGGAGCAAGCTTGGTTGATCCAGGAGCGGTATGGGGTGGAAGTGGTTTTATTTTCATGGCCGTCCAACACCGGGGGGTTTCCGCCCATTGAGTACCGCGCAGCCCGCAGAATTGCGCAGGCATCTTTTGGCGCGCTGGATTCTCTGCTGGAAAAGTTCTCTTTATTTACCAAGGATTGGGCCATCAAACAAAGTGAAAAATCACTACTGGCCTGCAACACCACCATCAACTTTATGGCGCACAGCCTGGGCAATTATTTATTTGAGCATTACGTTCTAAGCCAGGCTTACCAAGAAGAAACCCGGCTATTTACCAACATCATTTTGAGCCAGGCCGATGTGAACAGCAACGACCATACCAAATGGGTAGAGAAATTGGTTACGGGCCAAAGAATCTATATCACCATCAATGAAAACGACAAGATCCTGAGTTTGTCAGAAAACGTGAGCCCACCACGCTTGGGTAAAACGCTTGCAAATTTAGTTTCCACCAAAGCCCAGTATTTCGACTTTACGCAAGGCAAAGGCGTGGGTAAAAAACACCAACTATGGGGAGAGGTCAAGAACCCCACCGTCAAGGCCTTTTATGACTCGGTGCTCAATGGCCGTCGCGGCGATGATGTCGCAGGATTTACCTATGACGCACTATTGAAAGCGTATCGGATTAAGTCTTCTTGAAACTAAAACCGCTATATAAAATATAGCTATCAATCAATATTTGGAAAGCGCTACAGGTATTTTTAGCGTCTAAAAATTCCTCTTTCTTCATTCATCCACAAAACTAGGTACATCTGCCCACCCCGCCGCAAAAGGGCAATTGACGTAGACCGCCACCCCGCCTAACCTCGCGTGAGCCTGTCGAGCCAAAAATGCGCTTACTGGCTCATCCGTGAAGGAATCCGCATGGCTGGCACTGCTGACACCGTTTTTTTGCGCGCATTTCTGTGGCTCCAGGGCAGCGTGGCCGCGCTGCAGGCCGACATCCAGCCACCCGCGCTGGCCACACCGCTGGCCGATGCGCTGCGCACCCGGCTCGGGCTGGCGCTGGACCAAACCGCCGCCACCATCAACCCCGACACCTTCCACGCCAGCAACGCCGAAGCCCAGTCGCTGGCGACAGCGGCCATGGTGGTGGGCGAGACGCTGGCGGCGCTGAAAACCGTGGGCGAATTGCTGGCCAATATCGGTGACGGCACGGTGGGGCTGGGGGATTTGTCCAAGGTGGTGCAGCAAATCCACCGCATCACCTCGGCCAGCCCCGGCAAGCCGCCCAGCGCGTATTCGATTGCCAAGCTGCTGCTGATCGTCAGCGGCGATGCCGACCAGCCCGCCAGCGACCCGCCCGCCAAGCTGCTGGTCTACCGCCTGCTGGGCAGGGATGCCGCCATCCCGCCCACCCCCGCCGCTTTTGCCGAGGCGCAGATGACCCTGGGCCTGGTGGTCATGGCCATCGGCACCCTGCTGGACCGTGCCTTTGCCGCACCCAACCTGAACGATGCCAAGGGCTGGTTGGTGCCCCGGGGCCCCGGCATCGAACTGCCGCCGCTGGTGGCCAGCCGCGCCTTCCAATTGGCCGGAGGCCCCAACGGCAGCCTGGACCTGCTGCTGGGCTACGACCTGCCCCTGCACAAGCTGTATGCCGAGCTGACCTCTACGCTCCGATCCAGCACCGGAGTCGACCAGGGTTTTGCGTTGGAGCTCAAGGCCGATGGCAAGGTCACGCTGCAAATAGACCTGCCGCAACTGGCCATCCCGCTGCCACCGCTGGCCGCGCCGGTGCTCACCGGCACCACGGCCCTGGGCCTGCTGTTCAGCCGCAACCAGCCACTGGTGCTGGGCGACCCGGCGCAAACCCACTTCACCATCGGCCGGATGACCGGCGGCTTCACGCTGGACAACCTGCAGCCCAAGGTGGAATTTGACCTGGCCGAGAGCGTGCTGTCACTCAAGGTGGGCGACGACCCCTTCCTGGGCGCGGTGCTGGGCGAAACCATCGAGGTGGCGCTGACCTTCGGGCTGATCGCCGACATGGCCGGCGGCCTGCGCCTCAAAGACGGCACCGGCCTCAAGGCCACCATCCCGCTGGAGCGCATCCCCAACAGCCCGGTGCAGATTCCGTTTCTGACCTTCGAGCTGAAGAAAGCCGACGATTTAAACAAGATCGAGGTGGAGCTGTCGGGCTCGTTCCAGGTGGAGATCGGGCCGTTCTCGGGTGCCATCGAGCGGCTGGGCACCCTGCTTACGCTGGACGACCTGCTGGCGGGTGTGACCGCGCCACGTTTTGACCTGAAGCCGCCCTCGGGCGCGGGCCTGGCCATCGACGCGGGCATCGTCAAGGGCGGCGGCTTTTTGCTGTTCGACCCCGACCGGGGCGAGTACGGCGGCATTTTGGACATCCGCATCGGCGTGATCGGGGTCAAGGCGATTGGCCTGCTCAGCACCAAAAACCCCGGCGGCTGGTCGCTGCTGCTGATCATCACCGCGCAGTTGCCGCCCATCCAGCTGGGTTTTGGTTTCACCCTCACCGGCATCGGCGGGCTGCTGGGCGTGCAGCACACCGTGAGCGTAGACACGCTGTCGCAGGGCCTGGCCAGCGGCTCGCTGGACAGCTTTTTGTTTCCGCAGAACCCGGTGGCCAACGCGCCGCAAATCATCAACCAGCTGCGCACCATCTTCCCGTTCAAGGCCGGGGGTTTTGTCATCGGGCCGATGCTGGAGCTGGGCTGGGGCACGCCCAGCCTGGTGATTGCCCGGGTGGGCGTGCTCATCGAGGCCAGCCAGATCGTGTTTGTGGGCCAGGTGATCGTGCAACTGCCGCCGCTGGTGGACAAGTCGCTGTCCATCCTGCGGCTGCAGGTGGACTTTGCGGGCGGCATTGTGTTTGACCCGCTGAAAATCTGGTTCGACGGCGTGCTGCGCGACTCGCGGGTGGTGTTTATCTCGCTCACGGGGCAGTTTGCGTTCCGCGCGATTTTTGGCGACCGGCCCAGCTTTTTGATCAGCGCAGGCGGCTTCCACCCGCGCTTTACCGACCTGCCGCCCGGCCTGCCCAGCCCGTTCCAGCGCATCGGGGCCGACCTGTCGATTGGCCCGGTGGGCCTGCAGTTCAAGGGCTACTTTGCCGTCACCTCGGCCACGGTGCAGGCGGGCTCGTCCATGCGCATCTGGGCCGACATCGGCATTGCCGCCGTGGAGGGCGGGTTCGAGTTCAACGCCATCGTCTACATCGTGCCGCGCTTCCGGTTTGAGGTGGACCTGCACGTCTGGGCCAGCGTGGAGGTGTTTGGCATCGACTTTGCCAGCATCGACATCTACGGCCTGTTTGCCGGGCCGGGCCGCTGGCACATCGTAGGCCGGGCCGAAATCCACACCCCCTGGCCGCTGCCCGACTTCAGCTTCCATGTGGACGAGAGCTGGGGCGAAGACCGCGCCACCACGGTGCGCAAGCTGTCGCTGGCCGCCGAGCTCAAGGCCGAGCTGCAAAAGCCCGGCAACTGGTCGGCCCAGTTGCCGCAAGAAGGCGATGCCTTTGCCAGCTTCGCCAAGCTGCCTGCCAGTGCCGGCATTCTGGCCCACCCCAATGCCGTGCTGCAGTTTGTGCAAAAGCGCATGCCGCTGAACAAAAAGCTGGCCAAGCTGGGCACCGATGGCATCGAAGGCGCAGGTGACGCGATGCAGATCAACATCGGCGAGATTCGCTTCGGCAGCGAGACCGCGCCGGTGGATAAAAAGCTCAACGACCAGTTTTCGGCCGCCCAGTTCCTGGACCTGAACGAGGACGAAACCTTTAGCCGCCCCTCGTTCGACAGCTTCGAGGCGGGCTTCCAGGTGGGCCAGCACCAGTACCAGTTTGGCCGCACCGCCAAGGACGTGTTTGATTACGAAGAAGTCAACCTGTCCACGCCCAAAACCGCCACCAGTTCCATCCTGTCGCGCGGCGTGCTGGTGGACGCGGGCTATGCGCGCTGGGCTACTTCGCTGGGTGCGGCGGCGCGTTCGGAGCTGCGCCGCCCGGCCCGGCTGCGGCCCGCCACCGAGGTCAAGATTGCCGTCAACCCGGCCCCGCTGCAGACCATCGCACCGGCCAGCGGCACCCTGGCGGGCACACCCCTGGCCGGGGCTGCCGCGCAGTCGTACTGGGCTGCCCACGACCTGGTGGGTGCCAGCGGCAAGGCGCTGCAGATCGTCGAATCGTTTGAAACCGTACAGGCTTTCTAGGACACCCCCATGGCCACCTCTACCCAAGTTGCCTACCAGTTCATGCCCTGGGTCCGCCGGGGCCTGAGCGTGGCCCTGACCGCCAGCGACACCCTGGGAGCAGGCCCGCTGCTCCCGGCCCGCGCCACCGCCCAGGTCAACGTGGCCCTGGCCGGGCCGCACGCGGGCACCCCCATCGACCCGCTGGCCCTGCAACTGCACGGCCCCGGCGATGTGGTGGCGATCGATACGCGGCTGGTGCTGCGCACCGACCCCAAGCCCCACGCGCGCAACTTCGAGCCCAACTACCTGGCCATCGTGGACTTCGACCCGCCCGATTTCCCGTGGATGCTGACCCCCGCCCTGGCCCATGCCGACGACCGCCTGCGGCCCTGGCTGGTGCTGCTGGTGCTGGAAAAATCCAAGGTGGGCACGCCCAAGATGCCGCCCCAGGGCCCGCTGCCCACGGTGCGCATTGCCGCCGCCGATGTGGCCACCGAACTGCCGCCACTCGGTGAATCCTGGTCCTGGGCGCACGCGCAGGTGGTTAGCCACAAAGACGACAAGCCCGGCATCCAGGCCGATCTGCAAGCCGACCCCACCACCAACGCCTCGCGCCTGGTCAGCCCGCGCCGCCTGCTGCCACTCACCGACTACGTGGCCTGTGTGGTGCCCGCATTCGAGCCGGGGCGGCTGCGCGGTTTAGGGTTGGCCGAGGCCCAGCCTGCGGCCATGGCCACCCTGGGCCCGGCCTGGGATGTGCAACAGGCCCGCGATGTGCTGCTGCCGGTGTACTACCACTGGGAGTTTTCCACCGGCCCGGGCGGCGACTTCGAATCGCTGGCGCGGCGGCTCAAAACCCCCACCGCCTACGCAGGCAACGCCGAGGTGGCCGCACTGCTCAGCCGCGTGGGCACCGCACCCATGGGCGTGGACCCGGTGCTCACCGGCTATGTGCAGGGCGCTGTAGCCACCATGGAAGGCGCGCTGGTGCCCATCCGCTACACCCCCGGCACCGCGCCCGACCCGACGCAGGCCGACAGCCTGGCGCTGATCGTCAACACCCCGCAGGCCAACGTGGCCGACCCGGTGGCCGACGGCCCCACCAATGCCGCCGGGCGGCGTATCGAGGTCAAGGCGCAGATGGTGGGCGGCTGGCATGCCAAAAAGCACCAGGTGGCGGTGGGCGAGGCCGCGACCCACTGGGTGGCCGGGCTGAACCTGAACCCGCGCTACCGTGGCGCGGCAGGCTATGGGGCCGAGGTGGTACGGCAAAACCAGGAAATTTTCATGGACGCGGCCTGGGGCCAGATTGGCCGTATCCAGGAAGCTGAAATGCGCTTTAACCTGACCCGGCTGGCCATCGAGGCGCAGCGGGCCCTGAAGGCCAAGCATTTCGACACCCTGCCGCCCGAGCGGCTGCTGCAGGTGATGGGGCCTGCACTGGGCCGCATCGAGGCGCAGGCCGTCAACGGCACGGCCTGCCGCATTGGCAGTGCCGCTGGCTCGGTGGGCGGGCAAATCGCCCGCAGCAGCCTGCCCGGCGCGCTGGCCGACACCGCCATGCGCCGCGCCACCACACCCCAGCGGCGCAGCCTGCGCATGGCCGCCCGGCTCAACGCCGACCTGCCCGCGCTGGCCGGGCACACCCAGCGCTACCTGGGGGCCATGGCCGCCGCCACCCAGCGCAGTGCCGCCTTCACCGTGAACGCGTTTTTGCCCGACGGCATTGTTAGCAGCAAGATGCTAGATGCCATGAACCTGGACGGTGCCGCCGACCGCCTGCTGGACCTGCGCAGCCTGGGGCTGGGCCAGACCACGGTGGGCCAGGCACGCGCGCTGCAGACCGCAGGCAAGGGGGCCGAAATGGCGCTGGCCAAACGCGGCATGCCCGGGCTGCAGATCCGCGCGGGCCAGCACCTGGGTGTGTTTACCGACCTGCACGTGGAGCGCTTCAGCCAGTTGGCCAGCGCCATGCCCACGGTGCAATCCACCGACTGGGGCGTGGTGGCCAGCACCATCGAGTCGCTGGGCCACCGGGGGGTGGAGGGGGTGCTGGTCGAGGCGCGCGCCGCCACCGACCAGCAGCAGGCCAGCCTGCAGTTCAGCACCCTGAAGCTGGATGCCCGCAGCGGCAGCCTGCGCCTGAACCGGGCCCTGGTGCGCGAGCTCGACAGCGCCCGGCGCGATCTCACACCCGCTGCCCGCAAAGGCACGGCGACCCGCGCCCTGACCGGCACCACCCTGGGCAGCCTGCGCATTGCCGACAGCCGCAAGTTCAGCACCGCCGGCGTGTTTGCCGCGCTGCCCATCAATGCCGTGCAGTCGGTGGTGGCCGATGCCGAGAAGCCGCACTTCAGCGTCAACACCGGGTTTGAAATCGTCGGCTCGCTGGCCGCCCCGCCCGCCCTGGCCGTAGCCACGCTGACGTTGCCGCCCGCCCTGCGCCAGCGCGCCATACTGAACCGCTACGCCGTGGCCACCCGGGGCAGCCAGCAACTCTGGACCGATGGCTTCGCGCAAAGCCAGGTGCAGGTACAGCCGGTGGACTTCAGCCTGGTAGCCGCCCGCAACGCCATCGCCGTGGCCACCCAGCCCGACACCACGCTGCGCGCACGGCTGGCCAGCACCGTGTCGGTGGCACACCTGGCCGCCACCGAGGGCAATGCCTTTGTATCGGCCTATCTGTCCACCACCGATGCCTTTGCCCGCCAGCGCTTCATGGTGCCCGCGCTGTTCGACCGGGTGATGGCCTGGCCCACCCTGCCCGAGCCGTTGTACCAGCGCCTGTCCAGCTGGAACAAGAACGCCTTCATGCCGGGGGTGGATGGCATTCCGCAAGACCTGGTGATGCTGGCCAAGGTGAACCAGCATTTCATCGACAGCTTCATGGCCGGGGCCAACTGCGAGATGAACCGCGAGCTGCTGTGGCGCGGCTTTCCCACCGACCTGCGCGGCACCCCGTTCCAGCGCTTCTGGGACCGCAGCAGCATCGGCCCCGCGCCCACCTACACCTACACCCCGCTGGACGACATCCAGCCCATCCACCAGTGGGGCGCGCAGCCGCTGGGCTTGCGCAGCGACCAGGTCAGCCCGTTCATCCGGCGCATCGGGGGCGAACGCATCAACCCGGTGGTGCTGCTGGTGCGCGGCCAGTTGCTGCGCCGCTACCCCAACACCGCTGTCTACGCCTGGAAGAAAACCCCGGGAGCCGACAGCTTGCTGAAAGACGCGCAAGGCCTGCCGCCCGACGGTGCGCTGGCCACGCCGCGCTTCAGCGGCACGATTGGCGACGACATCAGCTTCTTCGGCTTTGACATCGACGACGAGAAAGCCGCCGACTGGTGCTTTGTGCTGGAAGAGCAAATGACCGAGCCGCGCTTTGGCTTCGATGTGGAAGAACCGGCCCCCGGCCAGGCCCGCACCGGCCCACCTCGGCGCAATGCTTTACGTAACGCCGTGCTCAATGCCATGGTCACGCCCCTGCACAGCCAGTACAACGCCTACAAGGCCTTGTCGTGGAGCAACTTGGCCGTGCCACCCGGCGGCTTTGTCACGCTGGCCGGGCTGCGCCAGGCACCGCCTCCCGCATTTGCGAGTTTCCCCATGCTGACGGCCCAGGCCAATGCCGCCGAAATCGCCCGCGCCCTGCTGCAACAACCGTTCCGCGCCTTTTTTGTGGGCGCAGACCTGATTACCTGAGGACGCTGCCATGCCCGCACTGAACCTGAATCTGGACGCGCTACAGGCCGCCCGCGCCGAGCTGGTAAGCCAGCGCGATGCCCAGCGCAGCGCCACCCTGGCCTGGCAGCAGGCCCAGGCCACGCTCGACACCCTGGCCCGCACGGGTGCCAGTGCCGATGCCTTGCAAGAGCAGGCCAAGGTTGCCGCCGACCTGCGCCGTACCGCCCAATCGGCGCTGCGAGGCACGGCAGAGCGCCTGCAAGGCATCCAGAACCTGTCGCAAGACCTGCTGGGCCATTTGCAGTTGCCGCCAGACAACCCGGCCCCGCTGGTAGAAGCGCTGGATGCCGCGCACCCGGTGGCTCTGCTGCCGGTGGCGGTGCAGACACGCTACACGGCCGATGGCAGCACACTGATGGTGCGCATCTACCCCGATGCCATCCACACCTTTGGCCACGAGCCGGGCCTGAGCGAGGCCGAAACCGCCGAGGGCAAACGTTACTGGGCCGAACGTTTTGCCACCCCCAGCGACACCACATCGCCCTGGCTGCAGATTGCCCGCATCTACACCCCGGCCCGCGCCGCCTGGATTGTGCGCAGCACCACGCCCACCAACTTCGACCTGCTGGGCCGCCGTATCGACGATGCCGACGCAGTGCTGGTCAGCCCCGAGTTCGACGACGCAGCCATTCCCCAGGCCAGCCGCGTCGGTGCCACCGTCTACGCCACCGCCCTGCCCGACCGCTTTGTGGTGTTGGGCCAGAGCAAGGGCCGCGAGGTGTTCCGCGTTTGGGGCCAGCCGGTAGCCGACCTGCTGCCCATGACCCCGGCTTTCGACCCACTCACCGCTACCGACGAGGCCGAAGATGGGCGCGATCCCTTCGGGGGCGACCGCGCCTGGCTGGTGGACTACCCCGCCGCCGTGAAGGCCGGCATGGCCATCAGCGTGAACCAAAGCCACCTGCAGCCGGGTTCGCGCATGACCGACCCCATCGACCGCCTGGTGGTGCTGGGCGTGGACTGGACGCAGACCCCCGACTCCGCCGCCACCCTGCTGGCCAGTCTGCTGGACAACCACCAGCACAGCGCCGGGCTCAAGCTGGTGGCCCAGGGCACGCCCACCAACAACACCAGCAGCACCCGCGCCGCCTTTGCCGCCAACGGGGCCGACCTGCTGGCCGACATGGACCCGCAAACCACCAGCCAGCGCACAGCAGACGGGGCCTTCGAGCTGACCACCGCCGGGGGCCGCCTGCAAGGCCTGCTGGGCCTGCCGGTGGAGGTGTTCGACGCAGGCACCGTCCCCGGTGCCACGCTGCGCGAATCGGCCAGCGCGGGCCACATGGTCAACGCACTGTGGAGCGCCACCCTGGGCTACACCCTGCGCTACTTCTGGAACCCGCGCGACACGGCCCAGGCGCTGATCAGCGATGCGGCGGTGGAGCAGCTGCGCGCCTGGTCGGTGCGTTACCTGCGCCCCGGCGGCCCGCTGTCCACCCTGCGCGTGGGTCAGCAGCCCTACGGCATCCTGCCCATCTGCGCGCGCAATTTCGTGCCCAGCCCGCGCTCCGCGTTGGAGCGCGAACTCACCGAGGCGCTGGACTGGCTGCGCCCGCACTGGGACAGCGTGGTCTACAAGGTGCCCACGTTGCGCAACCCCAGCGCCGAGAGCCTGCACCAGGTGCTGTCCATGCAGCCCTGGGCCTGCGCCAAGCGCTACAACGAAGTCATCGGCCCGGCCACCACCCAGAACAACCCGGCCTTTGCCGAGCTGGTGCAGTTCCAGGGCGCGTTTTTGCGCGGCCTGATGGGGCAGTTGCTGGGTCGCAAGGGTGCCGCCGTGCAGGTGCCCTACCTGTCGCTGTGCGCCATGCGGCCCAAGCAGAATTCGCTGGATGCCGTGCCCTGGGTGCAGCGCGACCCCGACAACATGCCCCGCGAACGCGACGGCACAGCCCTGCTGGAGCCCAACTACATTGCCACCCTGCACAACCATCTAGGCGACCCGGCCAGCGACCTGCGCGCGCGCATCGTGCCCATGCAAAACGGCAACTCGCTGCTGGAAGCCATGCTGGCTTTTGCCGCCGACGAGGAAATCTTGAAGTCGGGCCACGGGCTGTTTTACGCGCATGTGCAAAACAGCGCCACCGTCAGCCCGCTGGTCAAAAGCCAGTTCCAGCGCATGGGCCTGGCCGAGTACATCGGCGTGGCCACCAGCACCCTGGTGGGTGACCAGGTCGAGGTCAACACCGCCCGCAGCATGATGGGCGTGCGGCTGGAGGGCACCACCGCCAACCGCTCCGTCGAGGGCCACATCGCCCAGTTCCTGGGCCAGTCGTCCACCCTGTGGCCGCAGCAGATGCAAAACATCGCCAGTTTCAAGGACAGCCTGGCGTTCTTGCAGGACTGCAACGCAGGCGAACTGCAGCACGCCTTTCGCACCACGCTGGACCTGTACGCCCACCGGCTGGATGCCTGGATCACCGCGCTGGCCACGGACCGGCTCGACACACTGCGCACCGCCAGGCCCCAGGGCCTGCACCTGGGCGCGTTTGGCGTGGTGGAAAACCTGCTGCCCGATGCCGTGCGCCGCAGGCAGTTGCCGCCCGGTCAAAGCCAGGCACTGGACAGCCTAGGCTTTATCCATGCGCCGTCGGTACAGCAGGCCACCGCCGCCGCCGTGCTGCGCAGCGGCTTTTTGGCCAACGGCCAAGCCCCCGGCCAGGCCTTTGACATCGACCTGCGCTCCCAGCGGGTGCAGCGCGCCAAGCACCTGCTGGAGGGCATTGCCAACGGCCAGTCCATGGCGGCCCTGCTGGGCTACCGCTTCGAGCGCGGTATGACCCACAGCGCGGGCCAGGCGCTGGCCCAGTACATCCTGGAATGCCGCCAGGCCTTCCCGCTGCGCCCCGCCGGGGCCACGCCGCAAGACGAAGCCAGCGAAAGCATTGCCGCCCGCGACGTGGTGGACGGCGTGCGCCTGATGGACGCCTACCGCACCGCCCGGGCCGCAGGCACGGCCTTCAAAGTGCCGGGCGTACCCGATGCGCTGCTGTTGCCCCACGCCGCCATCGCCGTGCTGATCGACGACCTGCTGGAGCAGATGGACGCGGTGTCTGACCTGCTGGTGTCCGAGAGCGTGTACCAGATGGTCGGCGGCAATCTGGACGGTGCCGGGGCCGCCATGATGACCCTGGACAAACAAACCCGCCCGCCCGAGCCCCGCGTGGCCGACACCCCGCACAGCACCCGGGGCTACACCCAGCGCCTGGTGGTGGCCCTGGAGTCCGCCGACCCTGGCCCCTGGGCGGCGGAGGGCGAGCTGATCGCCCGCATGGAGCCGCGCCTGAACGCCTGGCTGGCCCGGCTGCTGGGTGACCCCAGCCGTTACCAGTTCCGCGCCCAGGTGTTCAGCCCTCCCACCGAGATGAATGGCGACTGGGTCGTCACCGACACCGTACTGACCGCCCGCATCACCGAGCTGGGCCTGTCGCCGCTGGCTTTGGTGTTGCACAGCGAAGCCCAGCAGGGCGCAGGCCAAAGCGGCGTGCAGGAACGCCTGGGGCAGCTGATGGGCGACAAGCTGCGGGCCCAACTGGGCGCTGCCGCCGACGGCCTGGCCGTGGTGCTGCAGACCGATGCGCCCGAGGCTGGGCAGATCGGCTTGGTGGCCTTCGAGTCGCTGGCCTGGGTGCTACGCCGCCTGCTGGCCAAAACCCGCCCGTTGCGCCGCATGGACATGGTGCAGGCCCGCGACGGCGTGGAGAGCGTCGCCACGCAAGACGACGGCGAAGCCGCCGGTGTGGATCTGGCCGAGCTGGAACTGCGCTGCCAGGATGCAGAAGCTGAGACCGACGCGGTGCTGGCCCTGTTAGCCACCGCCAGTGCTGCCGCGCCAGAAGACCTGGACACTCTCGATTCCGCCACCCCGGCCTTGCTGGCCCAAGCCCAAGCAGCCCTGGCCGCCGCCTACGCCCTGGGCTGGCGCAGCGCCGCAGGCCATACCCCCGTGGCCGCTGGCGATGGCCAAGGCCAGCCGCTGACCGACGACGACACGGCAGCCCGCGCCGTAGGCCGCGCCCGCGCCCTGCTGCTGGAAATCGGGGGCCGTAGCACGGCTGCCCGCAACGCCCCCGTGTCGGATGGTCGTGGCGGCCAACTGCAACACCTGCTGGACCGCATACACGCGGTAATGGGCAAGGATTTCCCGGTGCTGCCGCTGTTCACCCTGGGCGCATTCGCCACGGATGCGGCCGCCACCCTGGCCGACCGCGACATGCTGCTGGGCAAGGCCACGCTGGGCAACGACGACACGGCGGTCGCGGGCTGGCTGCCCAAGCTGGCCTGTGTGCGCGAAGCCAGCGCCCTGCTGTCCGACACCCTGCTGGCGGCTGAGGCCCTGGGCGAAGACAGCGGTTACCTGGACAACCCGCTGGACTTCCAGCTGCTGCAGTTCCCGCGCAACCCGGAGAACCACTGGGCCGCCCTGCCCCCCGCGCCCCAGCAAAAGCTGCAAGATTTGCGCGGCGTGGTGGCCATTGCGGCCCACGCCCCCGGCGGGCTGCGGGCGCTGGATGCGGCCACCACGCTGTCGGGCCTGTTTGTCGATGAATGGATGGAAACCATACCCTCAGATACCGAAACCACCGGCGTGGGCTTCCACTTCGACGCACCCGGAGCCCGCCCGCCGCAGAGCATTCTGCTGGCCGTGCCCGCCGACCCCGCCGCCGACCACTGGACGCTGGACAGCCTGCTGGACACCGTCAATGAGGCCATGGCCCTGGCCCAATTGCGCGCCGTGCGCCCGCAGGACCTGGAAGGCCTGGGCTTGCTGCTGCCGGGCATCTTTTTGTCGAACAACTTCAAGCAGGACGTGCCGTCCATCGACTTCGCCACCATGGTCAGCAAAAACCTCTACGCCCTGCGCGCCGCCAGCGGTGTAGGCACCGGCAAAGCCACCATGGCCGCAGGCACCGTCCAGTTCGCCACCAAATCCTGAGGAATTGCCATGCCCATCTCCCTCACCGCCGCCCGCATCTCGGTGGTTTCGGCGCTGATTGCGCAGCCCGAGCCCTCGCACACCACATGGTCGCGGCTGGAGCCGCTGCCCACCAGCGACGACGTGGCCGACAGCCTGCAGGCCCGCATTGCCGACCCGCTGTGGATGCTGGCGCGGCAATGGCAGTTCAACGAGTTCCAGGGGGAAGACGCGGGCAGCCCCATCGCTGCCGCGCTGGCGGTAGCGGGCCTGCCCGTCAGCAGCCTGCTGCCCAGCCCGGACGCATTGGGCGGCATCGCCCTGCCACCCGGCGCGGCCCCGCTGGAGGCACTGGTAGAGCACGAACAGGTGTTCCAGATCCACCCCAAGCTCAACGCCCAGGCCGGCCAGCAGCTGATGCGCAGCCTGCGCGCTGCCGGATTGGCCCCGCTGGCCCAGGCACTGCGCAAGCAGTTTCCCGCCCCGCTGCCTGCCCCCGACGATGCCGCCGCCGACAACGCGGGATTTGTGTGGCACACCCTGCTAGACCAGCGCGCCATCCATGCCCAAGCGCTGGCCCAGGCCATCCGCGACCTGCCCGACCGCGCAGCCGAAGAGGCGTTTGGCAGCATCGTAGGGGCCAGCATCGCGCAAATGGATGCCTTTCTGGCGCTGCTGCACCACTGGGTGGACTGGCTGGCGGAATTCGCGCTGGACGGTGCCGCGCCCGGTGCCAGCCCCTACTGGAAACCCGAGCGGCTGGAGTACAGCTTTGCCCTGGGGGCCCAAGGCAGCGGCGCGCCGGTACGGCTGGTGGCCGACGAATACGCCGACGGGCGGCTGGACTGGCACAGCTTCACCCTGGGTGCCGCCCACGCCGACGCAGGCGGGCCGGACCAAACCCTGCCCTACCCCGCCAAGCCACCCAAACACCTGCCCTTGCCCACCACCGCCCGCTACCCCGGCATGCCCGCCGACCGCTACTGGGAATTTGAGGATGGCCGCGTCAACTTCGGCATGCTGGGTGCGGCCAAAAGCGACCTGGCCCGGCTGGCGGTGCTGGAATACGCGCTGGTGTTCAGCAACGACTGGTTCACCCTGCCCCTGACCCTGCCGACCAACGCGCTGTACACCATCCAAAAGCTGGATGTGCGCGACAACTTCGGCATCACCCTGGCCATCCCAGCAGCGGGCTGGAACATGTTTGAACTCAGCCTGCAGCCCGGCGCGCCGCAGCGGCTGGACAACACCCTCTACCTCTGCCCCGCCCTGCACAGCCTGCAAGGCCCGCCGCTGGAGCACGTGATGCTGGTGCGCGACGAAATGGCCAACATGGTCTGGGGTATTGAGAAACGGGTGCAGGGCAGCTCCGGCGAGCCCATCGACCGCAAGTTTGAAAGCACCCGCCTGTCCACCACGCAAACCCTGCGGCCCACGGTGGTGGCCGACGCGCCCCCCGCCAGCGCCGGTGCCCTGCTGCAGTACACCCTGCAAACCCCGGTGGCCGCGCACTGGGTGCCATTTTTGCCGGTCAAAAAACAAGGGGCTGGTGTGCTGAACTGGAGCATCCAGCTACAGCGCGGCGTGGTCACCCACCACTACCAGACCACGCCTGCACGCATGGCCGAACCGGTCAACGCCAGCTACAACGCCTTCATCCTGCGCCTGCGCGACAACGCCTTTGTGGAAACCACCGGCGCGCTGGGCACCCTGGATCACCAGCTCGAAGGCTTCATGTTCCACCCGCGCGGCAGCCTGCTGCGGCAAGACCCCAATGTGGATGTCAAAACCGACTTCCTGCGCATCGCCGAAGAAGAGGTGCCCCGCGACGGCATCAGCCTGCAGCGCCGCTTTAACTACGCCCGCGACGCGCAGGGACGGGCTTTGCTGTGGATTGGGAGGAGCAAGTCGGTGGGGCGGGGTGAAGGGGCTAGTGGGTTGAGGTTTGATGTGGTGAAGGCGTAAATGCTATGTAATTTGCAGTGAATTCTGCAAGAGAAAAAAGCCGTTACCGCCCATTCCGTCGGCGCAAGCAGCTATCAAAAATACAGCAGAACTACACCACCCGCAACCAAAACCAATACGCCGCCAGCGCCACCAACAGCCACGAGCCACCGCGCACCACCACGCTGCCGTACCAGGGCTGGCGCACCACCACCTGCGATAGCAGCACCCAGGCGGCCACGGCGCTGAGCTGCCCGGCTTCCACGCCCAGGTTAAAACCGGCCAGTGCCCAAGGCAGCAGGCCGGCGGGGGCAGCGGCTTCGATCAGCAGACCGGCGAAGCCATAACCGTGGACCAGGCCGAAGACCAGGGCCAGGCGTTCGGGGCGCAGCACCGGCACGGGGTAGATGTTCAGCAGCGCGGTGAAGGCGATGGACGCGGCAATGACCGGCTCCACCCATGCCGGGGACGCGCTGGTAAAGCCCAGTGTCGCCAGCACCAGGGTGATGGAATGGCCCACGGTGAAGGCGGTGATGGTGCGCAGCAGCGACCACCAGGGGCTGCGGCCTTCCACCCGTCCCGCCGACCGGCCCAAACGTAACTGCAGCGGCAGCACCAGGGCCAGCAGAAAGGCCATGTGGTCGTAGCCCTGCAGCAGGTGGTGCATGCCCAGTTGCAGGTAGTCCCACACCGTCCCGGCAATACCTCTAGGCGCGGCGGCCACCGCCTGGCGCAACGCCAGGGGCACGGCCTGCTGGGGCGCGGCGGTGGCCAGCAGGTCGTGGCCGTCGAGCTGGCCGGTGACGATCAGGCGGTGGTTGCTGTCTTCATTTTTGAACAGGGTGTAGCGCAGGTCCAGGGCGGTGCCGGGCGGGCAGGCGGCGGGGCTGGTGGCGCGCAGGTAGGCGCCGTCGCTGCGGGACTCCAGGCCGCCATAGGTCCAGTGCAGCATGCAGCCGGGGTGCGGGTTGGGGTTGACGCTGACCAGCCCGGTATGGCTTTGCAGCAGGGCCAGCGCGGCGGGGGTGGCGGCCTGCACTTCGGCCCAGGTGACCAGGCCATCGGCATTGGCATCGACGGGGATGAGCAGGTCCAGGTCCTTCAGGGCCACGGAGAGCTGCAGGGTGAGCGCACTGCCCTGCTGGCGCACGTCGAGGTAGGCATCGCTGCCCTTGTGGGCCCAGGCGGGGGCGCACACAAAAAGAGCCAACAGGATAGCCAACACATTTTTCATGGCGGTCAGGATGCAGCTTCCAGAAACACCGCAGAACTGGCTTCGCCAGGCTGCTGGTGTTGCCCCCTGCAAGGGGGTTGGCGAAAGATGCGCAGCACTGCAGCCTGGGGGTGTGCATTTACTCATGGGCGGCTCCGCGCATCGACTATGCCGACCTGCTGCATGTCTTTGTGCAACTGCTGCACCGCCGCCACGTCTTTGGCCTGGCGGGCACTTTGCAGGGCCACCCACCAGTCGATGGGTTCGCGCTGCAGGTCCAGGTTGCGGCGGGCGATGCGCAGGGCAGCGGGTGCGTCGTCGTCCAGCCACAGGGCGACCAGGGCCTGCTCGCGGCCATGCAAGCTGAGGTCGTCGCCCCGGCGGGCGAGTTCGCCGCTCCACTCACCCAGGGTGGCGCGCAGGGTTTTCCATGCGGGGTTGTCCAGGCGGCGCATCGCGGTGGCCTGGCGCAGCAGCACGGCATCGGTGGGCGGCAGGGGCTGCAGCACGGCCAGGGCCTGGGCGGTTTGGCCGGTGCGCAGCAGCAGGTCGCTCAGGGCGATGCTGGTGTAGAGGTCTGGCTGGGCCTGCAGGCTGCGCTGGTAGGCGGTGCGGGCGGCGTCGTCGCGCCCTGCACGTTCTTCGCTCTCGGCCAGCAAGGATTGCAGCCAGCTCATTTGCGCCGGATCCTGCGTGGCAGCCAGCAGCTGGGTGAGGCCTTTGCGGGCGGCATCCCACTGGCCTTGCAGCGACTGGGTTTCGAGCTGGCAGGCCAAGGCGTAGAGGTTTTGCCCGGCACGGGCCACGGCTTCGCAGGCGCGCAGGGCCTCGGGGTAGCGACCCGACAGGCGCTCCAAAGAGGCCAGGTTCAGCCAGCCCTGGGCGTGGCCGGGGGCGCGGAGCACGGCGGCCTGCAGGATACGGCGGGCGGCCAGGAAGTCGTGGCGGCCCTGCTGCACGGTGGCCTGCAGTACCGCCAGGTCGACCGGTGCATTGGCCTGGTCCCACCAGGGGGCCAGCACGGCCTGGGCGCGGCCCCAGTAGCGGGTGTCGCCGGTCTGGCGGGCGGTGGCGATGTGGGCGCGGGCTTGGGTGGCGGCGGTGACCGGGTCGGCAATGGCCGGGGCTACAGCGGCAGGCCGAACGCGGGTGATAGTAGGCAGGCGCTCGACCACCTCGTCGCCCCGGCTGGGGTGCAGCGCGGTGGCGGCATAGGCCGTACCGCTCAGCAGCAAACAGGCAAGCCAGAGGATGGGTGGAAGGCGCATGGTGGATTCACTGGTTTGCTATGCAATAAATAGCTGCTTACGCCGATGGAATAAGCGCGAGGGGCCGATTTCTTATAAATCCCCCACCCTCCCCCGCCGGGAGAGGGTGGGGGGGCAGATCAGATGTCTGCCGGGTCAGCCGAGTCGCTGGTGGCCAGCTGGGTGTCGGCCAGGACCACCGGGTCGCGGCTGTCGCTGGTGTTGCCGATCTGGGCCTTGGCGAAGGCGACCACATCGTCCACCTGGGTTTCCACGCCCACCGGTACTTCGGTGGTGCCGGCCACGAACTGGGCGGCCACGGGGCCATCCCCGCCCCCGCCGCCGCAGGCTGCTAACAATGCCACCGCCACGGCGGTGGGCGCTGTCCATTTGAAGTGCAACATGGTGCGGGTCCTTATCAGTTGGAGCCCGAATTGGGCGTGTTGAGGTAGGGGAAACGGGTGAGGAAGGGCACGGTGGCCTGGTCCACGGCATCGTGGATGCTGGCCGACTGGGCACCCAGCGGCACGCTGGAGGCTTTGCAGGCCGAGGTCAGGCTGGGCACGCCGGGCACACCGTTCAGGCCCAGGCTGTTGTTGTCGCCGTTGATCACGCACAGGCCGCCGAGCATGGCTACCAGGGCGATGTCGACCACGTCGTCCTTGGGGCGGCGGCCATTGGGGAAACCTGCCAGGTCCACCGCTTGCGCCAGGTTGGCGGTGCCGCCCACGCGCAACACCTCACCGGCCACGCCCAGGCGGTTTTGCTGGGCAAACGGCACGGGGGCGATGGCAGTGTTCAGGCGCAGCACCTCCGACGGGGTGGCGTTGGCAGGCTTGTTCACGCCGGTGATGCCGGTGAGGAACACAGTGGCCAGGTCGGTACGCGGCAGGTTGGTGGGGGCCACGGCGGCGGGGTTACCGGCCAGCACCAGGCCCAGCAGCGCGGGCAGCGTGGGGTTGGATACGTAGGTCAGGAACTGGCCGTCGTCCTGCGGCTTGGAGGCGTTGAACTTGTCCTTGTCGGGCAGGCCGATCACCAGCTCGTTGACCAGCGGGTTGCCCAGGCGGGAGACCTGCACCCAGGCACCCCCGGCTTTTTCGCTGGCCTGGTGGCCCGACTTGGGCTTGCTGTTGAGCAAACGGGCCTGGCGCAGGCTGGCGGTGGTCCAGCCGCCGATGACGGACTCATTGCCCGCCGTCAGGCAGCCTTTGTGCACTTCCAGGGCGATGGTGGTGATGTTGGTCTTTTGCACCACCCCCTGGCCGCCCATGCCCGCCGCGTCCTTGTTGGCCGGGTCGAGCAAGACGGAGGCAGGCGCGTTGACCAGGTCAAACACCGGGCCCAGGTTGACCGCAAAGCCCTCTTGGCGTTGGCCAACGAAGACCTTGCCGTCATCCATACCGGCGGGGCAGCCAGGCACCTTGATGCTGAAAATATGCTTTTGGGCGTAGGTTTCGTACGCTGCGGCACCACCCAGGGTCTTCACGCCGATGTAGTCCACCGGCTTCTCGAAGGTGGCACCCCCGCTGGCCTTGGTGACGGCGGCGGCCGCGCCTTTGCGCCGGTCGCCGCGCACCACGTTGACAGTGTAGGTCTCGTTGAGGTTGAGGTTGGCATCGTTCACGTTCGCCACCGCACCGGCCTGGATCAGCGGAATCGCCACGCTGGCGTTGCCAATGGGCAGGGCCACGTTGTTGAGCTTGTTGTTGAACTTGAACTGGAAGGTGAGATGCTCTTTGCCGTCGCCCACGTTGTCGATGTGGATCTCGTACAGCGCGTTCGGGTCCATCGCAAAGTAGTTGGGGCCGCCGTACGGAGCCTGCAGGGGCTGGTAGTTGGCGATCATGGTGACAAAGTCCGAGCGGCCACCGCTGCCGTTGCTGGCCACGCCCTCGTAACTGCGGAACATGTAGAAGTCGGTGCCGTCCACCTTCGGGCTGGTGGTGATGAACGGCGCCTCTCGGTGGCTGGATGCGAATGCCGCACCGGTCAGCGCGAGCAGCAGGCAGGCTGCGGTGATGGGATTGCGTTTGAATTGCATGGTGATCTCCTGGGGGTCATGTCCATTGGTGCCAATGAAAACCATTGGCCTTGTGGATACGCAGGCGGCTTTACCGTGGATTCACAAACGTGAACTATTTCTCGCCATCGGCCCGCACCCCGCGGCTGAGTGCTTCTATTTTTATAGCTCGTTGTGCTTATGGAATAAGCGCTGGAGGCTGTTTTTGCATGCAAATAGACAGGAATACCCGGGCCGTAGCCGGGCCAGCCCCCACTTATTTGATCTACATCAAGCAAGCCGCGAACAGCGCCGCCTGCGGCTTGAAACCTGACGGCAGCTCGCGCCTAATCGCAGCCTGTTACTAAATGTAGTTACCGCTGCACCGAAAGAGATTTATGCGATCCAACCTGCCCGTCACCCCGCAAGAGTACGACTACCCGTCGGCCGAGATGCTGGTGTCCACCACCGACACCCGGGGCCATATCACCCACTGCAACAGCGCGTTTGTGCAGGTCAGCGGCTTTGGCTACGACGAGCTGGTGGGCCAGCCGCACAACCTGATCCGCCACCCGGACATGCCGGCCGAGGCATTCAAGGACATGTGGAGCACCATCGGCCATGGCCGCCCCTGGACCGGCATGGTGAAAAACCGCCGCAAGGACGGCAGCTTTTAC
The DNA here is from genome assembly GCA_963512605.1 of uncultured Albidiferax sp. Taxonomy (GTDB): domain Bacteria; phylum Pseudomonadota; class Gammaproteobacteria; order Burkholderiales; family Burkholderiaceae_C; genus Rhodoferax_B. The sequence continues at coordinate 95,918 of CAUPNG010000007.1, forward strand.
TGGGTTGAGGCCAACGTCACCCCCATCATGGAAGGCGGCAAGCCGCGCGGCTATATGTCGGTGCGCACCAAGCCCAGCCGCCAGCAGGTGCAGGATGCCGAAGCCCTGTACGCCCGCATGCGCAGCGAGCGCGCGGCCAACCGCCCTACTTTCACCTTGAGCGGCGGCACGGTGCGCCCACTGGGCTGGCGCGGCGCGCTGGCAGGCCTGGCCCGCGTGGGCATGACCCAGCGCTACATGCTGGTGCTGGCGGTGTTGATCGGCGCGGGCCTGGCTCCGATGTTGCTGGGAGTGCAAGGCACCACGGGCTGGCTGCTGCAGGTGGGCCTGCAACTGGGCTGCGCGGCGGTGATGGTGCTGTGGTTCAAAAGCCGGGTGACCGACGTGGTGCGTGATGCCGAGCGCTTTGCCAGCGACCTCTCGGGCTGCAACCTGAACACCCAGATTGCGCTGAACTACCCCGCCCCGCTGGGCTCGCTGGTGCGCTGCCTGTGGCAGATCCAGATCAATATGCGGGCCGTAATTGGCGATGTGAACACCGAAATCCACGGCTTTACCCAGGTGGCTGCCGAAATCGCCTCGGGCAGCATGGACCTGTCGGAGCGCACCGAATCCCAGGCCAGCAGCCTGCAGCAAACTGCGGCCAGCATGGAGCAGCTCTCCGGCACGGTGCAGCAGACCGCCGAGACCGCCCTGCAGGTGGCACAGCAAAGCGACAAGAGCACCCACGTGGCCACCCGGGGCGGCGAGGCGGTGCACCAGGTGGGCGTGGCGATGCAGAACATCGACAAGTCGTCCAAGAAGGTGCAGGAAATCATCGGCGTGATCGAAGGCATTGCCTTCCAGACCAACATCCTGGCGCTGAACGCCGCCGTGGAAGCCGCCCGCGCGGGCGAACAGGGGCGGGGCTTTGCCGTGGTGGCTTCCGAGGTGCGTTCACTGGCGCAGCGCAGTGCCACGGCAGCCCGCGAGATCCGCACCCTGATTGCCGAATCGGCCGAGCAGATTGCCGCAGGCAGCCACCAGATGCAGGATGCCGGGCGCACCATCGACGAGGTGGTGGCTTCGGTCAAGGAGGTGGGCGCGCTGATCCGCCAGATCACCCACGCCACGGTGGAGCAGTCGGGCGGCATCGCCCAGGTGAACGAGGCGGTGAACCAGCTGGATGCCGTGACCCAGCAAAACGCCGCCCTGGTCGAAGAGTCTGCCGCGTCCGCCGAGGGCCTGAGCGGCAGCAGCCTGGCGCTGGCGCGCTCGGTACAAGTGTTCCACCTGGCGTGATCGAGACCGAGGCATCGGGGACCGCCGCCACCCTGCCAGACCCGCAATACCAGCCCTGCAAGCCGTGGCGCAACGCCCGCAACCTGGCCGAGGCGCTGGCGGCCACCTGGACCTGCCAGTTCGAACCGGCGCTGAACTCGCTGGGCAGCCAGATCGCCATCATCGACCAGCGCGGAGTCATCACCTACGTCAACCGGGATTGGGTCGAATTCGGTGTCCGCAACGGTGCTGCTCCAGACTACCCGTGGGTCGGCAGCGACTACCTGGATGCCTGCCAATGCTTCAGCGCCGCCGGGTCGGGCCAAGACGCATCTCTTGAAGAGGGTATCCACAACGTGCTCCAGGGCCTGGTGCCCACCTTTGACTGCGAATACGCCTGCCACAGCCCCGACGAGAAGCGCTGGTTCGTCATGCGGATCGTGCCTTTGCACGCACACCCGGGGCTGTACGTGGTGTCGCACCACAACATCACACGGCGCAAGGAGCAACTGCTGGCGGGCCAGGCGGCGCTGGAGGAGTCAGCCCTGCACAGCCAGGCAGTGCTGGACAACATGGTGGACGGTGTCATCACCATCGATGTGCGCGGCCGGATCCAGTCCTTCAACCAGGCCGCCAGCCAGATCTTCCACTACACGCCCGGCGAGGTGCTGGAGCGCAATGTCTCCATGCTGATGCCCGAGCCGCACCGCAGCCACCACGATGGCTACCTGCAGCACTTCCAGCACACCGGTGAAGCCCGCGTCATCGGCAAGCCGCGCGAGGTGGAAGGCGTGCGCAAGAACGGCGAGGTGTTCCCGATGAGCCTGTCGGTGTCGCAGATCACGCGTTCCGGCCAGCCCACCTTCATCGGCATCGTGCGCGACATCACCCAGCGCCGCCTGCACGACGAAGAAATCCGCCGCCTGGCCTTTTACGACCCGCTGACCGGCCTGCCCAACCGCCGCCTGCTGATGGACCGCCTGCACCAGGCAATGGCCAGCTCCTGCCGCAGCCAGCAGCATGGTGCGGTGATGTTTCTGGACCTGGACCATTTCAAGCAGCTCAACGACGGCTGGGGCCACGATGTGGGCGACGAGCTGCTGCAGCAGGTAGCCGCCCGCCTGAACACCTGTGTGCGCGAAGCCGACAGCGTGGCCCGACTGGGCGGCGACGAATTCGTGGTGCTGCTGGAGGCCCTGAGCCCGCTGGCCCCCGAGGCGGCCACCCAGGCCGAGTCGATTACCAACAAGATCCTGTATGCCCTGGGGCAAAGCTACAAGCTGCGCGGCCTGGTGTACGACAGCACGCCCAGCATCGGTATTGTGCTGTTCGCCCAGGACCGGGAAAGCATGGAAGACCTGCTGAAAAAAGCCGATGTCGCCATGTACCAGGCCAAGTCGGCAGGCCGCAACACCGCCCGGTTTTATGACCCCGCCATGCAGGCCGTAGCCATGGCGCGTACCGAGCTGGAGCGCGATATGCGCCAGGGCCTAAGCACCCAGCAGTTTGTGCTGCACTACCAGGTCCAGGTGGACAGCAAGGGCGTACCCACCGGGGCCGAAGCCCTGGTGCGCTGGCAGCACCCGCTGCGGGGCCGTATCTCGCCGGGCGACTTCATCCCGCTGGCCGAAGAAACCGGCCTGATCCTGCCGCTGGGCCAGTGGGTGGTAGAGACCGCCTGCGCCCAACTGCAGGCCTGGGCCCAAAACCCCGCCACCGCCCACTGGAGCATGGCCGTCAACGTCAGCGCCTGGCAGTTCGCCCAGGCCGACTTCGTGGCCCATGTGACGGCGGCGCTGGCCAAGACCGGTGCCCGGCCCCACCTGCTCAAGCTGGAGCTGACCGAGAGCATGCTGGTCAACGATGTGGACGACGTGATCGCCAAGATGAACGCCCTCAAGGCCTATGGCGTGAACTTCTCGCTGGACGACTTCGGCACCGGCTACTCGTCGCTGTCGCACCTCAAAAGCCTGCCGCTGGACCAGCTGAAGATCGACCAGTCGTTTGTGCGCGATGTGCTGACCGACCCCAGCGATGCGGTGATCGCCCGCACCATCGTGGCCCTGGGCCACAACCTGGGCCTGAAAGTCATTGCCGAAGGGGTGGAAACCGCCGAACAACGCCACTTTCTGGCCGGCATAGGCTGCGACGCTTTCCAGGGCTACTACTTCGGACGGCCCGGACCGGCTGACATGCTGCAGCCGCAGGGCTGAGCACGGCGGTCAGGGCGAGGCCGTACTCTCCCGCCCGATGAGCTGGTAAGGCAGCTTGCTGCTGCTGGGCTCGGGGCCATCGGCCAACGATTGCAAAATCGCCTTGGCCGCCACGCGACCGATATCGGCGGTGGGTGGTCGCACCGTGGACAGGGGCGGCTCCAGCTGCCGCCCGATGGGAAAGTCGCCGAACCCCAGCAGTGCCAGTTGCCCGGGAATGGCGATGCCCTGGCGGCCTGCCTGCATCAGCGCACCGCAGGCCAGGTGGTCGGTGGCAAAGGCCACCGCCGTCACCCGCGGGCCCTTGGCCGCCAGTATCTTGGGCAGCACCGCCCGCCCCGCGTCAAACGCATCGCCCATGGCGGCGCGCAGTACCGTGGCACGCGCACCCTGGGCCTGCACTGCGGCCACAAAACCCTCGCCGCGCTCGTGGGCCCGAAAGTCTTCGGCCACGCCGCTGTCCACATAGGCCAGCGAGGTATGACCCAGGTCCAGCAGGTGCCGGGCCATGGCCCCGCCCACCGCAAAGTGGTCAAAACCAATTTGCGCAAAACCTTCTGAATCGGCCCGCGTGGTGGGGTGGTCCCAGATTTCCACCACCGGGATCCCCGCAGTCTGGGCATCGCGCAGCAAACGCAGCGCCCCCGGCGTGTGGTGGCGGCCCGTGACCACGATGGCCGCAGGAGCCCAGCCGGTCAGCACGCGCAACTGCTCTTCCTCGCGCTCCTGCGAATAGCCGGTGGACAGCAGCAACAACTCGTAGGCGCTCTCGCGCAGGCCCTCGGTCAGGCCCTGGATGGTTTCGGCAAAGATGGAATGGCCCACGTTGGGGATCAGCGCCGCCACCAGACGCGAGGCACCACTGGCCAATTGCCCGGCCTGCTGGTTGGGCACGTAGCCGGTCTGCTCTATCGCCTCGCGGATGCGCAGGGCGGTGGCTTCGGCCACCAGGGTGGGCTGGCGGATGAAGCGCGAAACGGTGATACGGGTCACGCCTGCCGCATCGGCTACATCGTGCAGCGTAGGCCGCCCATGGCCGCGCCGCTGGCGCTTGGTCGGGTCCGGGTTCATTTTTTTATGTGCGCTAGGGTTTTTGCTAATGCACGAAGTTTCCACTGCCGTTAATGTTACCGGTAACAGCAAAACCGATCACCCTATTTCCGAAAGCCCCTACCCATGACCCAATCCCTCGCAGATTTACGCAGCCGCCGGTGGTTCACCGCTGGCGACATGCGTGGCTTTGCGCACCGCCAGCGCATCCAGCAAATGGGCCTGCGCCGCGAAGATGTGCTGGAGCGCCCCATCATCGGCATCATCAACACCTGGAGCGACCTGTCGCCCTGCCACGCGCATCTGCGCGAGCGCGCCGAGAGCGTCAAGCGCGGTGTGCTCATGGCCGGTGGCATGCCGTTCGAGTTGCCCGCCATGAGCCTGGGCGAGGTGATGGTCAAGCCCACCACCATGCTGTACCGCAACTTCTTGGCCATGGAGGTGGAGGAGCTGCTGCGTTCGCTGCCACTGGACGGCGTGGTGCTGCTGGCAGGGTGCGACAAAACCACCCCCGGCACGGTGATGGGGGCCATCAGCGCGGGCCTGCCCATGCTGTTCTGCTCCGCCGGGCCGATGATCAGCGACCGTTACCTCAAACGCGGCGAACCCACCCGTGCCGTGGGCGCAGGCACCCACACCCGCATGTTCTGGGACGAATACCAGGCGGGCCACATCAGCGAAGAGGAATGGGTGGGCCTGGAAGCCAAGATGACCCGCGCGCCCGGCACCTGCAACACCATGGGCACGGCCAGCACCATGACCTCCATCATCGAAGCACTGGGCCTGGCCCTGCCGGGCTCCACCTCCATTCCGGCCATGGATGCGGGCCACAGCCGCATGGCGGCCGACTGCGGCACCCGCATCGTGCAAATGGTGTGGGACGACCTGACCCCGGCCAAGATCCTCACCAAGGGCTCGTTTCGCAACGCCACCGTGGCGCAGATGGCGCTGGGCGGCTCCACCAATGCCGCCGTGCACCTGATTGCGCTGGCCCGCCGTGCCGGGGTCGACCTGCAACTGGAAGACCTGGACGCCATCGGCCACCAGGTGCCGGTGCTGGCCAACCTGTACCCCAGCGGCGACAAGCTGATGGAAGACTTCCACTACGCCGGTGGCATGCCTGCCCTGCTGAACCGGGTGCGCGCGCACCTGTCGCTGGACGAGATGACGGTCACCGGCCAGACCCTGGCCGAAAACATCGCAGGCCGCGAGAGCCTGGACGACAGTGTCGTGCGCCCGCTCGATAATCCGGTCAGCCCGTCCGGCGCGCTGGCTGTGCTGCGCGGGAACCTGGCCCCCGATGGCGCGGTGATCAAGCCCAGCGCCGCCAGCCCCAAATTCTTCCACCACCGGGGCCGCGCCCTGGTGTTCGACTCACCCGCCGAGATGAACCAGCGCTGCGCCGACCCCGAGCTCGACTGCGATGAAAACACCGTACTGGTGCTGCGCAATGCCGGTCCGGTGGGCGCGCCCGGCATGCCGGAATGGGGCGGCCTGCCCATCCCCAAAAAGCTGCTGGCCCAGGGCGTGCGCGACATGGTGCGCATCTCGGACGCGCGCATGAGTGGCACCCACTACGGCAGTTGCATCTTGCACGTCAGCCCCGAGGCGGCGGTGGGCGGCCTGCTGTCGCTGGTACGCGACGGCGACGAAATCCTGGTCGATCTGACCACCCGCAAACTTGAACTGCTAGTGGACGAGGCCGAGCTGGCCGCACGCCATGCCGCGTGGGTGCCGCCCCCGCGCACCTACCCGCGTGGCTATATCCGGCTCTACCAAGAGCATGTAACCCAGGCCCACGAGGGCTGCGACTTCGACTTTCTCCAAGGCACGGCCCCCACGCCGCAGCCTCCTATTTACTAAAGGTCCCCGATGAACCCTTTTAAGCAACTTCTGCAAACCACCGGTGCCGCCATGCCGGTCGGCACTTGGATCATGTCGGCCAGCCCCCTCGTCGCCGAAGCGATGGGCCACGCCGGTTTCGACTGGGGCGTGATCGACATGGAACACACGCCGCTGGACCTGATGGACCTGGTGCACATGCTGCAGGCGGTATCGGGCACCCCCTTGCTGCCAGTAGTACGCGTGCCGTGGAACGACACCGTGAACATCAAGCGCGTGCTCGATGCCGGTGCCACCACCTTGCTGGTGCCGTTTGTACAAAACGCCGAAGAAGCCCGCGCTGCCGTGGCCGCCACCCGCTACCCGCCCGAAGGCCGCCGTGGCATGGCGGGCATGAGCCGGGCCTCCAAGTTCGGCACCACGCCCCAGTACCTGACCACCGCCAATGCGCAGATGACGGTCATTCTGCAGCTGGAAACCACCGAGGCCATCGCCCAGCTGGAGGCCATCGCCGCCGTGCCAGGCGTGGATGCGCTCTTCATCGGCCCCGGCGACCTGTCGGCCACCATGGGCCATGTAGGACAACTCACCCACCCCGAGGTATTGGCTGTGACCGCCGATGCCGTCGCCCGCGCCAAGGCCTTGGGCATGCCCATCGGCACCGTGGGCGGCACCACCGAAGTGGTAGCGCAGTACCGCGCCATCGGCTTCGACTTCATCGCCATTGCCTCCGACCTGGGCCTGCTGATGCGCAGCGCCCAGGCCGCGCTGGCCAGCGTACGCAACACGGGCGCTGCCGCCACCACACCCACCACATCAACCACACCCACCAACGGAGGCTACTGATGGCTGCTGTAGAACTACGCAACGTCGTCAAAACATACGACGGCAAACACACCATCATCCATGGCCTGGACCTGGATATCCGCGAGGGCGAATTCTGCGTCTTCGTCGGCCCTTCCGGCTGCGGCAAGAGCACGCTGCTGCGCATGATTGCCGGGCTGGAGACCATCACCAGCGGCGAGGTGCGCATCGGTGGCGAGGTGGTCAACGACAAGCCCCCACGCGCCCGCGACATCGCCATGGTTTTCCAGGACTACGCGCTGTACCCGCACAAGACGCTGTACGACAACATGGCCTTTGGCCTGCGGCTGCGCAAAACGCCCGAGGACGAGATCAAGCGCCGTGTGATGGATGCCGCCAAGCTGCTGCGCATCGACCACATGCTGGACCGCCGCCCCGCCGCCCTGTCGGGTGGCCAGCGCCAGCGCGTGGCCATCGGCCGGGCCATCGTACGCAAGCCTGCAGTGTTCCTGTTTGACGAGCCCCTGTCCAACCTCGATGCCCAGCTGCGCCAGGAGATGCGCACCGAAATCAAACGCCTGCACCAGCGCCTGGGCGCCACCATGATTTACGTGACCCACGACCAAGTAGAGGCCATGACCCTGGCCGACCGCATCGCCGTGCTCAGCGCCGGGCACAAAATGCAGTACGACACGCCCGATGCCATCTACAACCGGCCCGCTGCCTTGTTTGTGGCCGGGTTCACCGGTGCGCCGCCGATGAACCTGGTCGATGCCAACCTGGCCCACGGTGTGGCCGATATGGGCAACAGCGTGCAGATCACCCTGCCGCCCCGCCTGGCGGCCCATGGCGGTGCCTGCAAGCTGGGCGTGCGCCCGGAGAACCTGCGCCTGGCCCCTCAGGCGGGCGACATCGTGCTGCCCGCCAGCGTATCCCTGCTGGAGCCATTGGGCTCGGAAACGCTGGTGTCGTTCAAGGTGGGCAGCTCGGAGCTGATTGCCCGGGTGTCGGCCTCGTTCCGTGAAGCACCGGGCACCACCATGCCGGTGCACGTACACCCCGACCACCTGCACCTGTTCAACCCACAAAACGGCGCAGCCCTGAACTAAGCCACTGAAAAACCCTAAGGAGACAACCATGCACACACGCAACACCTTTCTCGGACTGCTGGGCTCGGCCCTGCTGGTCAGCGGCTTGGCCACCGGCAGCGCCCTGGCAGACACCAAAATCCGCGCTTTCGCGGGCGGGTCCGGGCAGCGCCCCGACCTGATGCGCAAACTGTTTGACCAGTACCAGGCCAAGAACCCCGGCGTCACCATCGAGATGGAAACCGGTGGGGCCACCTCCGAGCTGCAACGCCAGTACCTGGGCACCGTGCTTAACGCCAAGGACCCGTCCATCGACGTGTTCATGATCGACATCGTGAACCCCGCGCAGTACGCAGGTGCGGGCTGGATCGAACCCTTGAACAGCTACATGGGTGACACCGCCACGGCGATGAAACCCTATCTGCCCGCCTATGCATCGGCCAATGTGATCGACGGCAAGATCGTGGCCATGCCTGCATTTGCCGACGCGATGTTCATGTACTACCGGCGCGATCTGCTCGAAAAACACAAAATCGCCGAGCCCAAAACCTGGGACGAGCTGGCCGCTGCCGCCACCAAGATCCAGAAGGCCGAAGGCGATGCCAACCTGCAAGGCCTGTCGATCCAGGGCGCGCCCATCGAAGGCGCGGTCTGCACCTTCCTGCTGCCCTACTGGAGCCAGGGCCACGAGTTCAACGACGCCGCAGGCAAGCTCACGCTGGACAAGGCCGCCGCCGCCAAGGGGCTGAACCAGTGGCTGACCATGGTGGACCAGGGTGTCGTCAAGAAAAACGTGGCCGAGGTCAAGACCCCGGACACGGTGAACGAATTCAAGGCGGGCCAGGTGGTGTTTGCCGTCAATTGGGGCTTTGCCTGGGACCGCTTCAAAGACGATGCCGACAGCAAGGTGGCGGGCAAGGTCGGTGTGATGCCCCTACCCGCCGTGGCGGGTGGCAAGAGCGCCACCTGCATTGGCGGCTGGCAGTGGGCGCTGAGCGCGTTCAGCAAAAACAAGCCCGAAGCCGCCAAGCTGATCAAGTTCCTGTCCAGCCCCGAGGCCAGCAAGTTCCTGGCGGTGCAGGGCTCGCTGCTGCCGACCGCGCTGGGCGTTTACCAGGATGCCGAGGTGGTGAAAGCCGTGCCCTGGTTCAAGGAAGCCTCCGTCGTGGTGGCCGCAGGCCGCAGCCGCCCACAGTCGAAAGACTACGGCCAGGTCAGCGACATCATCCGCACCACCACCAGCGCCGTGCTGGCCCGCACCAAGAAACCCGAAGAAGGTGTGGCCGAGATCGACGCCCGCCTGCGCCGGGTGATGCGTTAATGGCTGCGTTGATGCACACGAAAAAGGAACTACCGTGTCACTGATCAACCGTCTGCGCGACCCCAGCGACAAGACGCTGGCGGTCATGATGCTGGCTCCGGCCTTCCTGCTACTCGCACTGATCGTGGTCTATCCGATTGGCAGGTTGATCTGGAACAGCTTCTTTGACCTGCGACTCTCCGGCGGCGGCGAAGCGAAATTCGTCGGGCTGGAAAACTACGCCCTGGTCCTGAAGGACCCGGACTTCTGGAACGCCACCAAAAACACCGTGCTGATCACCCTGGTCACCGTGCCCGGTGCGTTGGTGGTCGGCCTGGGCCTGGCGATGCTGGCCAACCTGCCGTTCAAGCGGCAGTGGCCGGTGCGGCTGGCGCTGCTGCTGCCCTGGGCGCTGCCCCTGGCGTTTTGCGGCCTGATCTTCGCGTGGTTTTTCCACTCGGAATACGGCGTGGTCAACGACGTGATGCGCCGTGCCGGCCAGACCGAGCCACGCATGTGGCTGCTGGAGCCGAGCTGGGCCTTTGCCGCCATCTGCATCACCATCGTCTGGAAAACCAGCTCCTTCATGGCGCTGATTCTGCTGGCGGGTTTGCAGATGATCCCCAAGTCGCTGTACGAAGCGGCCGAGGTGGATGGCGCGTCCAAGCTGCAGCAGTTCTGGCAGATCACCATCCCGATGCTGATGCCGTCCATCATCGTGGCGCTGATCTTTCGCACCATCACCGCGCTGCAAACCTTCGACATCCCCTACACCATGACCAAGGGCGGGCCGGGCAATTCCACCGAAACGCTGGCCATGCTGATCCACAAGACCACCATCGACTACCTGGACGTGGGCTACGGCTCCACCCTGGCGGTGTTCATGTTTGTGCTGTCCTTGTGCGTCACCGGTGTCTACCTCAAACGGATTGGAAACAACGCATGAACACGCTCTTTGAGGGGCGCTCGCTGCGCTTCATCGCCGCCACCATCGTGGTGCTCAACGGCTTCTTCCCGGCCGTGTGGATTTTGCTGACCTCGCTCAAAACCGAGGGCGAGCTGGTGCACAAGCCCATCACCTACCTGCCGCACGAACTGGTGCTGAGCAACTACGTGCAGGCCTTTGCCGACCAGCCACTGCTGAAGTACCTGGGCAACAGCCTGGCCGTAGCCGGTATGTCCACACTCGTGTCGCTGGTAGTGGCCGCGTTTGCAGCCTACGCCATCGCACGGCTGAACATGAAGTACCGGCAACTGGTGCTGACCTGCATCGTCGCCTCCAGCATGTTCCCGCTGGTGACGCTCTTGGTGCCGATCTTCGAGACCATGCGCAACCTGAACCTGCTCAACACCTACACCGCCCTGGTGCTGCCCTATACGGTGCTGAGCCTGCCGGTGTGCACCCTGGTGCTGGTGAGCTTTTTCCAGAGCATCCCCAAGGACCTGGAGAACGCCGCCATGATCGACGGCTGCACCCGCATGGGCGCGCTGTGGCGGGTGGTGGTTCCGCTGGCCGCGCCAGGTGTGTTTACGGCGGGCATTCTGGCCTTCGTGAACGCCTGGGACGAGTTCCTGCTGGCCCTGTCGCTCAACGCCAGCGCCTCCATGCGCACCCTGCCCGTGGGCATCTCGCTGTACCAGGGCGAATTCACCTTTCCCTGGCCCGTCATCTCCGCCGCCCTGGTGGTTGCCATCGTACCGATCGCGGTGCTGATTGCCGCCTTCCAGGAGCGCGTGGTCGGCGGTCTGACCCAGGGCGGCCTCAAAGGCTAACCCGCTTCCATTCATACCCAACCCACTGAAAGAAACCACCATGCATTCCACCCCCAAACTGGGCTTGCTGGCCGCTACCGTAATGGCATTCAGCACCTGCGCCATGGCGCAAAACGTCACCATGTACGGTCGCGTCGATGTAGGCCTGCAGAACATCAACAATGGAACCACCCGCACCGGTGTGGACAGCGGCACCTACACCGCCTCGCGCCTGGGCTTTCGCGGCACGGAGGACCTGGGCGGCGGACTCTCGGCCCTGTTCTTTATGGAAATGGGCATCAACGCCGACAAGGGCGAAGCCGCAGGCGGCTCCCGCATGTTCAACCGGGGCTCGTATGTGGGGCTGTCCAGCACCAGCGCGGGCACCGTCACGCTGGGCCGCCAGTACGTACCGATCTTCTGGCCCTTCCTGTTTGCCGACGACGCGGGCCCGCTGCGCCTGCACGGCTACAGCGCGGTGCAATCCATCCAGCGCAGCAATCTGTTCAAGGCGAACAGCAGCGCGTTGAACACGCCTGTGGCCAATGGCGGCCTGGCATCGGCTGGCAGCGGCATCTACAGCGTAGGCATCACGTCCGCGTTTGAAAACAACCTGATCGTCTACAAAACCCCCAGCATGGGCGGGCTCACCGTCAGCGCCGCCTACGGTGCCCCAGAAGGCTATGCCGACAGCGCCAAGGTCATGGGTGCCAATGCCGAATACCGCCAGGGCGACCTGTACCTGGGTGCAGGCTGGAACCGCAAGCAAGGCCAGGTCACCGGTGGCACAGCCACCCAGAAAATCAACGAATCCATGGTGGGCGGCATGTACTCCGTCACCAAAGAGTTCAACGTATGGGGCAACCTGCACGGCTGGGAGCTGGAAACCGGTGCCGTCGCAGGCACCAAGTTCAAGGGCCATGACGCGATGGTCGGTGTGTCCTACAAACTGCCCACCGGCCAGCTGTGGGCCAACTACGCCGACAAATCGGTCAACAACTGCACCGACTGCGGCTCGCGCGGCTTCGGCGTGGGCTACCACCACCTGCTGTCCAAGCGCACCGATGTCTATGTGTCCTATGGCCGCGTCAACAACGACCGCAACGCCGCTAACAGCCTCAACAGCTTTGCGCCCACCGCGGCAGGCACTGCGGTACGCGGCATCGGCGCAGGCATAGCGCACCAGTTCTAACCCTCAGGACTTACGCAAGTTCCCCCTGTAAGCCCGAAGGGCGATACAGGGGCGCTGCGTAAGTCCTATCCCCATCCCTTTTCAGATAAAGAGTTAAGCCATGGCACAGACCATTCGTTACGGCATCATCGGCTGCGGCAGCATGGGCCGCGAACACATTGAAAACCTCAAGGCCCTGGCGGGCACCCAGGTCACCGCCATCGCCGACCCGCACCCGGCCAGCCGCGCGGCGGCGCTGGAGATACTGCCCGCAGGTGTCCAGGTGTTTGAGCACCACCAGGCGCTGCTCGACAGCGGCCTGTGCGACGCGGTGGTGATCGCAACGCCCAATTTCACCCACATCGAGATGATGCGCGCCGCGCTGAAAACCGACCTGCACATCCTGGTCGAAAAGCCCCTGGTCACCCGCATCGAAGACGGCGTGGAGATGGTCCAACAGGCCCAGGGCCGCAAAGGCATCGTCTGGGTGGCGCAGGAGTACCGCTACATGCCGCCGGTGGCCGAGATGATCCGCATGGCGCACGCGGGCGAGGTCGGAAAACTGCACCAGGTGGCCATCCGCGAACACCGCGAACCCTTCTACCCCAAGGTGGACGACTGGAACCGTTTCAGCGCCAACACCGGCGGCACCTTGGTGGAAAAGTGCTGCCACTATTTCAACCTGATGGACCTGATCCTGGGTGAAAAGCCGGTGCGCGTATTTGCGTCTGGCGGCCAGCGCGTCAACCACCTGAGCGAAGAATACGGTGGCCGCCGCCCCGACATCCTGGACAGCGCCTACGTGATCGTCGAATACGCCAGCGGTGCCCGCGCCATGCTCGACCTGTGCATGTTTGCCGAGAACTCGGTGGACAACGAGCATGTGGTCATCGTCGGCGACGAGGGCAAGCTGGAGTCGCTGCTGCCCTCGCTCACCCTGCGCCATGGCCGCCGCGAAGACTGGGGACGGCGCGAAACCTGGGGCCAGCCCTCGGGCACCGGCAAGGGCGTGGCGGTGCGCCGCGTGTGGGATACCAATATCAAATACGCGGGTCAGCACTTTGGTGCCTCCTATATCGAGCACCAGCACTTCGCCGCCGCCATCCGCAACGGCACACCGCCCGAGATCACACTGGAAGAAGGCCTGCGCAGCGTGGCCACCGGCCTGGCTGCGCACCGCAGCATCGAAACCGGCCGCGCCGTGCTGATGAGCGAAGTGCTGCCTGCGGGCTGGTAATGCCAGACAACCACGGCATCACACTGCTGGCCGGGCCGTTGCGCCTGGCTGTGCGGCCCGACCTGGGCGGCAGCCTGGCCGGGCTGTGGCACCTGGGCAGGCCGGTGCTGCGCTCCACCGAGCCGGACCTGCTGGCCGGGCCGCGGCAGTCGGCCTGCTTTCCGCTGCTGCCCTATTCCAACCGGCTGGGGCACAGGCGCTTTGCGTGGCAGGGGCACAGCTACACCACCGAGCCCAATTTCGACGACAGCCCGCACTCGCTGCACGGCGTGGGCTGGCTGCGGGCTTGGCAAGTGCAGCAGCAGACCGCGGACCACATGGTTTTGCGCTACAGCCACACTCCAGACGGACACTGGCCATTCGCATTCGAGGCGGAGCAGGACATCACCCTGACACCACAGGCGCTGACGCTGGCATTGCGGCTGCGCAACACCGATGCGCGCGAGCAGCCCGTGGGCCTGGGCTGGCACCCCTACTTCCCCGCACGCCACAGCAGCCATCTGCAGGTGGATGTGGCCAGCCGCTGGGAACGCGATGCCCTTATGCTGCCGACGCACGCCACGGCCCAGCAGGGCATCGATGCCCCGGTGCGGTCGCTGGCCCTGGACCACTGCTTTGGCGGCTGGCCGGGCGTAGCCCACATCCGAGACGCACAGTTCGCATTACGACTGTCGTCCACCCTGCCTTACCTGGTGGTGTTCACGCCGCCGGGGCAGCCGCATTTCTGTGTGGAGCCGGTCGGCCATGTGAACAACGCCCTCCAGCACACAGACCCGGCAAGCCAGGGGCTGGTGGCGCTGGCACCGGGTGCCGTGGCTACCGCATCGCTGACGCTGGACGTGGAGGCGCTGTGATGGATCTCCACCCCCCCATCGGTGCCCTGCCCGTGCCCGCCAACCTGCTGGGCGAATCGCCCCTGTGGCACCCGCAGGAACAGGTGCTGTACTGGTGCGACATTCCGGGGCGGCAGTTGCACCGCTTTGACCCGGTATCCCAGCAGCACCAGCAATGGGCTTTCCACACCGAAGTCGCATGCTGCGCAGCGCTCGCCCAAGGCGGCCTGCTGCTGGCCCTGCGTGACGGGTTGTGGCATTTCAACCCAGCAGACGGCAGCCGCAGCCAGGTGGCAGCCGCGCCCTACCCGCAGGCTACCGAGCGCTTCAACGACGGCAAGGTGGACGCGCAAGGCCGTTTCTGGTGCGGCACCATCCACGAGCCGCGCGATGCACCCAGCGCCAGCCTGTACCGCTGGGCCGATGGCCAGTTGCAGCGGGCCGCAGGCGACATCACCGTCAGCAACGGCCTGGCCTGGAGCCCATCAGGCCGCACCCTGTACTGGGCCGATACCCCGGCGCATGTGGTCTATGCCTGCGACTTCGACGCGCAGCAGGGCAGCCTGTCGCACCGGCGGCCCTTTGCCCGGTTCGCCCCGCGCGACGCAGCCAAAGACCTGGCGCACTACGGTGGCCGCCCGGACGGTGCCACCGTGGATGCCGAGGGCTGCTACTGGGTGGCGATGTTTGAAGGCGGCTGCCTGCAACGCTTCACACCCCAGGGCGAACTGCTGCAAATCTTGCACCTCCCGGTGCGCTGCCCGACCATGCCCTGCTTTGGCGGGCCGGACCTGCGCACTCTTTTCATCACCACCTCCCGCGAGAAGCGACCCGCGCAGGAACTGGCCGACATGCCTTTGTCCGGCCAGGTGCTGCACCTGCGCGTGGCGGTTCCCGGCCTTGCCACCCACTGTGTAAATTCACCATGACCCAAGCCACCACCTACTACCCCTCCCTCAAAAACCGCGTCGTCTTCATCTCGGGCGGCAGCTCTGGCATCGGTGCCGAACTGGTGCGCGCCTTTGCCGCCCAGGGCGCACAGGTGGCCTTTTGCGGCCTGCGTGCCGACGGCGGCCAGCCGCTGGTCGAGGAAATCACCGCTGCGGGGCACCCCACCCCGTTCTTCGCCCCGTGCGACGTGCGCGATGTGGAGGCCTACCAGGCCCTGCTGGCCGATGTGGTCCAGCGCCTGGGTCCCGTCCGCGTGCTGGTCAACAACGCCGGGCGCGACGACCGCCACGCCATGGAAGACGTGACCTCGGCGATGTGGGACGAGCGCCTGGCGCTCAACCTGAAGCACTACTTCTTTGCCATCCAGGCCGTCGCCCCCGGCATGGCCGCCGCTGGGGGTGGCTCCATCATCAACATGGGCTCGGTGTCGTGGATGCGTGGCCGCCCGAATCTGGTGGGCTACACCACCGCCAAGGCCGGCATCCTGGGCCTGACCCGCACCCTGGCGCGCGAACTGGGCGCGCGCAACATCCGCGTCAACGCCATCGTGCCCGGTGCCATCGTCACCGAGCGGCAAACCACGCTGCACCGCGACCCCGCCGCCGACCAGCAGTTCCTGGACGCGCAGTGCCTGAAGATCCGCCTCGACCCCGGCCACGTGGCCCGCCCCACGCTGTTCATGGCCGCCGACGACAGCGACGGCATGACCGGCCAGCATGTGCTGGTCGATGCCGGTATCGCCCAGCAATCCGTGATTTCCTGAAACTGTATGACCACCATGACTTCCCCCCTGGCACTGCTGAACGACCCCACCCTGCTCCAAACCGACGGCCTGATCGGTGCCGAATGGACCAGCGCCGCAGAGCGCTTCACCGTGCACGACCCCGCCACCGGCCTGCCGCTGGCCGAAGTCGCGAATCTCGGTGCAAGCCACGCACTGCAGGCCGTGGCCGCCGCCGAGGCCGCAGGCCCGGCCTGGCGCGCCCGCCCCGCCAAGGAACGCGCCAGCCTGATGCTGCGCTGGTTCCATCTGATCCACCAGCACGCCGACGACCTGGCCCGGCTGATGACCGCCGAGCAGGGCAAGCCCCTGGCCGAATCGCGCGGCGAGGTGGCCTTCGGTGCCAGCTTCATCGAATGGTTTGCCGAGGAGTCGCGGCGCATCTACGGCGAGACCATTCCCACCACCGACCCTGACAAGCGCTACCTGGTGATCCGCCAGCCCATCGGCGTGTGCGCGGCCATCACACCGTGGAACTTCCCCATCGCCATGGTCACCCGCAAGCTGGCCCCGGCCCTGGCTGCAGGCTGCACCGTGGTGCTCAAGCCGGCCGAACAAACCCCGCTGTGCGCGCTGGCGCTGGCCGGGCTGGCACAGCGCGCCGGTCTGCCGCCCGGGGTCATCAACGTGGTGCCAGGCGACGGTGCCAACTCCATCGCCATCGGCCGCGCCTGGTGCGAAAGCGATGCCGTGCGCCACCTGTCGTTCACCGGCAGCACCGAGGTGGGCCGCATCCTGATGCGCCAGTGCGCGCCCAGCATCAAAAAGCTGTCGCTGGAGCTGGGCGGCAACGCGCCCTTCATCGTCTTCGACGATGCCGATCTGGATGCCGCCGTGGAAGGCGCCATGGCCAGCAAATACCGCAACGCCGGGCAAACCTGCGTCTGCGCCAACCGTTTTTATGTGCAAGACGGCGTGTACGACGCGTTTGTGGAGAAGCTCGCCGCCAAGGCCCGCGCCATCCAGGTCGGCAACGGCTTCGATGCGGGCGTGCAGCAGGGCCCGCTGATCGATGCTGACGCGCTGGCCAAAGTGGAAGCCCATGTGCAGGACGCGCTGGCCCTGGGCGCACGCCTGGTGTGCGGTGGCGAACGCGTGGGCGAACGCAGCTACGCCCCCACCGTGCTGGCCGATGCCACCGCCGCCATGCTGTGCGCCCGGGAGGAAACCTTTGGCCCCATGGCGCCGGTGTTCCGTTTCCGCACCGAGGCCGAAGTGATCGCCCTGGCCAACGCCACCGAAGCCGGGCTGGCCAGCTACTTCTACAGCCGCGACATCGGCCGCATCTTCCGCGTGGGCGAGGCGCTGGAGTACGGCATGGTGGGGGTCAACACCGGGCTGATCTCCACCGCCGAGGTGCCGTTTGGCGGTGTCAAGCAGTCGGGCCTGGGCCGCGAGGGTTCGCGCCACGGCATGGACGACTATGTGGAGCTGAAGTACCTGTGCCTGGCGGGCATGGCATCCTGAGCCCATGACGCTATCGCAGCACCTGCTGTTTCTGCTCTGCGCGGCCACCGCAGGCTATGTGCAGAACCTCACCGGCTTCGCCTTCGGGCTGGTGCTGCTGGGCCTGGTGGGCCTGCTGGGCGTGGCCTCCATCGCCGACGTGGCCAATGTGGTCAGCGTGCTCACGCTGGTCAACGCCGTCGTGCTGTTCTGTGCCACCCGACCGAAGTTTGAAACCCGCATCCTGCTGCCTACGCTGGCAGCCAGCCAGGTGGGCGTGGTGGCGGGTGTGCTGCTGGTGAACTGGCTCAGCAGCGGCCTGGTGGTGGTGCTCAGCCTGCTGCTGGGCCTGACCATCATCGCCTGCGCCAGCATGCTGGCCCGCACCGCACAGGCCCTGGCACAACGCTCGTCCGCCGCCAGCTTCATGGCGGTGGGGGCGGTATCCGGGGTACTGGGCGGGCTTTTTTCTACCGCCGGGCCGCCGCTGGTGTACCACCTGTACCGCCAACCCCTGCCGCTGCGCGCCATCCGCGACACCCTGGTGGCCGTGTTTGCCGCCAACGCGGTGCTGCGCCTGGGCATGATGCTGCCCACCGGGCATGTGAGCCGCAACGCCCTGCTGCTGAGCCTGGAGACGGTGCCGCTGGTACTGCTGCAAACCTGGTGGATGGCCCACCACCCGTCCCGCTTGCAGCCTGCCACGGTCAAACGCATCGTCTGCCTGCTGCTGGCATTGGTGGGATTGGGCCTGGTGGCATCGTCCTTGCGCACCCTGGGGATATTTAAGTAAAAAGTGCCTCCAGCGCTTACTCCATAAGCGCAAGAAGCTTCTTTTTTGATAGCAGTCGCAATTACTGCCGCGCGTTGCGGATGTTGGCGGGCAGCGCGCCCGGGTGGCTGGTACGGAACGGATTGATGTCCAGCCCGCCGCGCCGCGTGTAGCGGGCGTACACCGTGAGCTTGATGGGCTGGCAGCGGGTCCACAGTTCCATGAAGATGCGCTCCACGCACTGCTCGTGGAATTCGTTGTGGTTACGAAAACTCACCAGGTACTTGAGCAGCCCGGCCTGGTCGATCTGCGGGCCGCTGTAGCTGATTTGCACGCTGCCCCAGTCAGGCTGGCCGGTGACCAGGCAGTTGCTTTTGAGCAGGTTGCTGGTCAGCACCTCGGACACCGGGGCCTCGTCCAGCGCGGCGCTGAGCAGCGTGGGGTCGGGGCTGTAAGTGTCGAAGTCCATGTCCAGCCGGTCCAGGCTCAGGCCGTCGAGCTCATGAACCGGTTCGCGGTCGAACATCTCGGGCAGCAAAATGCGCACGCCCACCGTGGCCGGTGTGTCGCTGCCACGCCAGGCGGCTTCGCTGATGTCGGTGCGGATGCGGGCCTGCACCGCAGCGGCATCGGCAAAGCGGGTGTTGTTGAAGCTGTTCAGGTAGAGCTTGAAGGACTTGCTCTCGATGATGTTGGGGGTTTCGCAGGGCACGGTGATGTGCGCCAGCGCCACCTGCGGCTTGCCGCGCAGGTTGAGCCAGCTCAGCTCGAACGCCGTCCACAGGTCGGCCCCGAAGAACGGCGTGGTGCTGTCGGCCAGGCCGATTTCAGTACGCTTGGTGGCGCGGGGAATGGGGAACAGCAGCGAGGCATCAAACTGGTCGATGTAGGCCGAGGATTTGCCCAGCTGGGACTGGTCGGGGGTGTTGGGGATATTCATAGCGATTTACTCATTTTTAATAGCTGCTTGCGCTTATGGAATAAGCGCAAGATGCCAACTTGACTAGTTAAATTCGTGTTGCCGCAGCCATTTGGTGGCAATCCACTTTTCGCCCGCCAGCACCGGCGCGCCGCCGTGCAGGCTCTGGCTGCTGGGGTGGGGCCGGTCGTAGCTGAAGAACACGGCGTTGCCGCGCTGCGGGGCCACTTCCAGCTGCACATCGGGGAACAGGGTGGCACCGCCTTGCTCGGGTGACTGCAGGTACAGGATCAAGGTGGCCACGCGCTGGCCGCCGCGCTGCAGGATGTGCGGCGTGCCGGGTTCATGCGGGTCGAAGTAGTCGTAGTGCGGCTTGTACTGCGCACCCGGCTGGTACTGCAGCACCTGCAGGCCTTCGCCGTTCGCCTCGGGCCAGTGCAGCAGGCGGGCGATGCGGGCCTCGATGCGCTGGATGAGCGGGTTCTCGCCGCGCTGGAAAAACATGCCGTCGCTGGTGCGGTCCACGTGCACTTCTTCGCCGCCACTTTGGGTCTCTACCGTGAGCGAGCGGCTCAGGCGCGGGCGGGCCAGCTCTACCAGCGCAGTGCATTCCTCGTCGCTGAGCAGGCCGCCCAGCACCACCAGCCGGGGCTTGCGCAGTACCGACAGCACGGCCACCTGGCGGTCGCCTGCATCCAGCCACAGGGGCGCGCCGTCCAGATCGGGGCTGGGTACGGCGACTGCGTCGGGCCGGGCCCCCGGTGCGTGCTCCAGCAGGTGCGCAGCCAGCGTGGCCTGCAGTGCGTCGGCGGCCACCGCGGCATCCCAGCCCGATGCCAGCATGGAGGCCAGCACCACGTCCGGTGCAAACCCGGCCTCGGCCTGCTCGATGATCCATCGGCGCAGGGCGGGTGTCACGGTTTGCACGGGCGTGGCGGCATTAGGCATGGGCGGCTCCACTGCGGCGAAACACCAGCCGGTCGGGCTCGGAAGTGGCGGCATCAAAGCCGTAACCTTCCAGGTTGAAGCCCTGCAGCTGCCCGGGCAGGCTCAGGCGCTGCTCGGCGGCAAACCGGGCCATCAGCCCACGCGCACGCTTGGCCATGAAGCTGATGACCTTGTACTGGCCGTTGCTGCGTAGCTCCTCAAACACGCATTCGACCACCAGGGCCTTGAGGGTTTTGCGGTCCACCGCCTTGAAATACTCTTGCGAGGCCAGGTTCACCACCACCGGCGTGGCGTCATTGCGCAGGCGCTGGTTCAGGTAGTCAGAAA
This sequence comes from uncultured Albidiferax sp., assembly GCA_963512605.1. GTDB lineage: Bacteria > Pseudomonadota > Gammaproteobacteria > Burkholderiales > Burkholderiaceae_C > Rhodoferax_B. The sequence continues at coordinate 116,612 of CAUPNG010000007.1, forward strand.
TGCGGCTGCCCCAGAACTTGTACAGCGTGGCCCCGTGGGGGTTGGCCAGGCGGGTGCCCATCTCCAGGCGGTAGGGCTGCATCCAGTCCAGCGGGCGCAGCACACCGTACAGGCCGCTGAGGATGCACAGGTGCTCCTGCGTCCAGGCCAGGGCATCGGCGGGCAAGGTGGCGGCGTTCAGACCACCGTAGACATCGCCATTGAAGGCCAGCACGGCCTGCTTGGAGTTTTTGGCGGTGAATTTCGGGCTCCAGGCCTGGTAACGTGCCACGTTCAGGGCCGACAGGGCATCGCTGAGGTGCATCAGCCCGGCAATCTGCTGGGGCGACTGGGCGCGCAGCAGCGCAATCAGTTCGGCCGACTGCGGGGTAAACAAGGGCTGGGTATGGGGCAGGCCCGTGGCGGGCGTTTCAAAATCCAGGGCCTTGGCAGGCGACAGCAAAAACAACATGGGCAAACATCCTTTGCCGCCATTATCGGACGCAACTCCGGGGGCCGGTCCGGGCATGCGCGCATGCCCGCCGCCTCTGTCTGGATGTAACATTTCAAGGCAAGGTGCTACGATCTTTGCATCCATCTTTGGAGCCCCCTCGGCGCTGAGTTGCCTTTGTCCATCTGCGAAAAATGACATCTCTATCCCGCCAATTGCTGAGGCGCGTTTTCGCGTGGTACCTGGTGCTGGTATTGGCGAGTTCGGTGGTGCAGCTGTATGGGGTCTACCGGTCCATCAACGAGGACATTGCCGCCGAAATCAGCAACATAGAAACCACATTTATCCCGGGCCTGCGCCAGGCGGTGTGGAATTTTGACCCGCAGATGGTAGAGGTGTTGGCCCGCGGCGCAGCCCACGCCTCTGTGGTCACGGGTCTGGTGGTGCTGGACAAGGATGGCCGGGTCCAGAACACACAGGGCACGGTGCCCACGGCTGCCGACCAAGGCAGCCTGCCCTTTTGGCAAAGAACAGCACTGCACAGCATTCCCCTGCTTTCGCTGGATGCCGCCAATACTCGCAACTTTGATGCCATTGGCAGCATCCGCATCTACACCCATTTTTCCGTGATTGCCGAGCGGCTGACCGCCAGCCTGCTGGCCCTGGCCACCAATGCCATATTGGTAGGCCTGGGGCTATGGGCGGTGCTGGCCCTATCGATCAACCGGGTGCTGTCGCGCCCGCTGGTGGCTCTGACCCAGGCGGTCACCTCACTGAACATGGCCGCAGACCCGTCCAAGTACCAGAACATCCACTACCCCGACAAAAACGAGCTGGGGGTGCTGGTGGCCGCCCTCAACAGCCTATGGCTGCGCCTGCTGGAGGCCAAGGAATCGCTGGAAGCCACGGTGCACAGCCGCACCCTGGAACTCCAGGCCACCAGCCAGCAGCTGGCGCTGCGGGCCGGGCAACTGGAGCGCAACGCCGAGCAGTTGCGGCGCATTCTGGAAGAAAGCCCGATTGCGGTGCGCATCCTGACGCTGGACAAGCAGTTTGTGTTTGCCAACAAGCGGTTTTACGACCTGTTCAATGGCGGTAGCACCAGCATGTCGCGCACCGACATGGAATACATCTACAAGAACAAGGAAGACTATTTCGACCTGGCCCACAAGATCAAAACCTCGGGCAGCGCCGGGCCGCCGCGTCTGCTGGAGTTTGTCAAATCCGATGGCTCGACCTTTTGGTCCATGACCACGGTGGTGAAGGTCGATTACGACGACACTGCGTGCTCGCTGGGCTGGTTTTTCGATGTGACCGAGTTGCGCCAGGCCCGCGAAGCCGCCGAAGCCGCCGCCGAGGTCAAGGCCAACTTTCTGGCCAACATGAGCCACGAGATCCGCACGCCCATGAACGGCATCATCGGCCTGAGCCGCCTGGCGCTGCAAACCCCGCTGAACCCCAAGCAGCTGGACTACATCCAGAAGATCCAGAGCTCGGGCAACCATTTGCTGGGGATCATCAACGACATTCTGGACTTCTCCAAGATCGAGGCCGGCAAGCTCAACATCGAAAGCATCGACTTCTCGCTGGGCAGCATCCTGGACGATATTGCCGACATGATGGCCGAGAAGGTCCAGCTCAAAGGGCTGGAGTTCTCGGTAGATATCGACGGCAGCGTACCGCCCATGCTGGTGGGCGACCCCTTGCGGCTGCGGCAAATTCTGCTGAACTACTGCAACAACGCCCTTAAATTTACCGAAACCGGCCACATCCGCCTGGTAGCGCGCGGCAAGATGGCATCGGCCACCAGCGTACTGCTGCGCTGCTCCGTGGAAGACAGCGGCATCGGCATGACACCGGCGCAGCAAAGCCAGCTGTTCCAAAGCTTCTCGCAGGTGGATGCATCCATCACCCGGCGCTTTGGCGGCACCGGGCTGGGGCTGGCGATTTGCAAGCACCTGGCAGGGCTGATGGGCGGCTCGGTGGGCCTGGATTCCACGCTGGGCCAGGGCAGCCGCTTCTGGTTTACCGCCCTGCTGGGGGTGGTCAATGCCCAGCCGTCTACCGGCCCGCACACGGCGGGGTTCACCGAGGACAGCAGCCCCCCCAGCCTGGCAGCGCTGGCGGGTGCGCGCATCCTGCTGGTAGAAGACAACGAGATCAACCAGATGGTGGCCGCCGAACTGCTGCGCTCCACCGGCTTTGTGGTGGCCATTGCCGACAACGGGCAGATTGCGGTGGACATGGTGCAGGCCCAGCCCTTTGACATCGTGCTGATGGACATGCAGATGCCGGTGATGGACGGCCTGAGCGCCACCCGTGCCATCCGCCAGATCCGCCGCCTGGATGCCCTGCCCATCGTCGCCATGACCGCCAACGCCATGCAGCAGGATGCCGAGCGCTGCGCTGCCGCAGGCATGCAGGACTTTGTGACCAAACCGATAGAGCCCCAGCGCCTGTGGGCCGCCCTGGCACGGTGGATCAAGCTGCCACTGGGTGTGCTGCCGCCGACCACACCCACCCCGCCGCGCCTGGCCGTACCGCCGCCCGAGCTGCCCGCCGTGCCCGGCCTGGACACGGCGGCAGGCCTGAACCGTGTGGCGGGTAACCGCACGCTGTACGCATCGCTGCTGCGCCGGTTTGCCAATGGCCAGAAGACCCTGGTGGCCGATCTGCAGGCGGCACTGGATGCCGACGACTGGGCGCTGGCCGAGCGCCTGGCCCACACCGCCAAAGGAGTGGCTGCCAACATCGGGGCCGTGCAGATCCAGCAACTCGCCCAACCGCTGGAAGCGGCGATTGCTGCGCACAGCCCGCGCGCGCAGATTGATTCGCTGCTACAGGCTATGCGCATGCCGCTGCAAGACCTGGTGGCCCAGCTGGGCATGCAGAGCGCAGCAACCGCCGCCGCCCCGCCGCCGGTGGATGCGCGCCAGGCCCGCCATCTGTGCGTGCAACTCGAAGCCCTGCTGCAAGACAGCGATGCCGACAGCCTCGTTTTCCTGCAACAGCACGCCAGCGGCCTGCGCCAGGTGCTGGGGGCGCAGTTTGAAGCCCTGCAGCGGGCCATCGAAGATTTCGATTTCGACGCGGCCACCCAGTGTTTACAACAGGGCCTGGAAGCGTAAGCTGTCGCCCATTGCCACCTACCCCAAGGAGCTCTCCATGCGCGTCCCATTGCTCACTCTGGCCCTGCTGGGCGCGTCGACTGCGGGGCATACCGCGGTGCAGATGGCCACCTTTCCCATCCCGGTGCATGTGGAAAGCGACACCAAGGGCCTGTTTGTCGAACTGGTCCGCGAAGTGGCGAAACAGGCGCAGACCGACATCCAGATCCAGGTCATGCCGCCGCCCCGGGCGGTGCAAGGCTTTTTGGGCGGCAGCTTTGGCGGCCTGTTTCCGGCGCTGGATGTCAATTTTTCCACCAACCAGCCCATCGCCCGCACCAGCGAAGCCATCGACTGCAAAGAAGACTTTGTGTTCACCAAAAAAGGCAGTCCGTTCCTGCAGACCCTGGCAGACCTGAAAGGCAAGCGCGTCGGCATCACGCGCGGCTACCCCTATGCCCGCGAGGTCACCGAGAGCACCACCTTCACGGTGGAAACCGCCAACACCGACGAGGCCAATATCCAGAAGCTGGTGGCCGGTTACATGGACGCTTTTGTGCTGGACGAAAAAACCGGTCTCAAGGCCTTTGAAAAACTGGGCTTGGCGGCGCAGATGCAGTACGCGCCCAAGGTGCCGGTGTCGCGCCAAGAGGTGTACTACGCGTTCCAGAACACGGCCGAGGGCAAAGACCTGGCCGACAAGTTCTCACTGGCCTTGAAGAAAATGAAGCAGAGCGGCCAGTTCCAGAAGATCACCCAGGGCATCACCTTCGCCAACGGCTGCGCCAAATAGACGCTTGCGTTACTTGCGGCTGCGCTTGTTCTGGTACATCAGCACGTCGGCCTGGGACAGCAGGGCCTCGATAGGCGCATGGGCATCGGGTGCCACCGGCACAATGCCGTGGCTGCAGGCAATCGCGTAGCCACTGTTGCTGAACTGGTTGCGCCGGTCCAGGGCGGTCAGCAGGCGGTCCACGATGCCCTGGGCCAGGTCATGCGGGCAGTCAAACAACAGCACCACAAATTCGTCGCCGCCCAGGCGGGCCAGGATGTCGGCATCCCGAAAACTGCGCCGCATCTGGTCGGCAAAGGCCAGCAGGGCCTTGTCGCCCTCGGCGTGGCCAAAGTTGTCGTTGATGGCCTTGAACTTGTCTAGGTCAAAAAACACCAGCGCACACGGCAAGGCCTTGCGCGCCGCCAGGTGCAGCGCGTGCTGCGCCAGCACCAGAAAGCCGCGCCGGTTGTGCAGGCGGGTCAGCTCGTCCAGCGTGGCCAACTGGTAGGTGGAAATTTCTTGCTCCACGATGGCCGCCAGGTCGCCCAGCAGCTGGATGTCTTCGTCGGCAAAGCTACGGGGCTGCGGATCCAGCAGGCACAAGGTGCCCAGCTTGCTGCCGTTCGTGGCCTGCAGCGGCCAGCCCGCATAAAAACGCACGTAGGGTGGACTGGTGACCAGCGGGTTGTCAAAAAACCGCAGGTCGCTTTTGGCATCGGGCACCAACAGCAGGCCGTCGCCCAAAATCGCATGGCCGCAAAAGGAAATGTCGCGGGATGTCTCCTTGTCCTCCAGCCCCTGGGCCGACTTGAACCATTGGCGGTTCTCGTCCACCAGGCTGACCAGCGCTATCGATACACCAAACATGCGCCGGGCCATGCGGGTGAGCCGGTCAAAGCGCTCCTCGGGCGGGGTGTCCAGCAGGTCGAGCGAACGCAAGGTGCCCAGCCGAAACGACTCGTCAGGCGGAATAGCGGGCTTGATCATGGACGCTCCTTGCACAAACGCAGTCAAAGACACCGGGATACTAGTTGAGAGCGCCCCCGCTGTCACAGGGAATTCACGCACGGTGCCTAGGCTCGGGGGCTGTTTCCACTGATCCAAAGTAGTTCTCCATGTCCCGTTTCGCGCTCTCCGTTTTAGCCATTGCTGCACTCTGCACCACCGCCCAAGCCCAAACCGAAGTCACCGCCGTGCTGGCAGGCCACGCCGCCCTGCCCTCGAGCAGCACCGTAGCCGCCCCCGCCGATGCCGGGCCGCTGTTTGCCACCGCTGGCAAGTTCAGCGCAGGCAACCGCCAACGCACCGAGGCCCTGGGCACGGTGGCCGGGGTGACTTTTGTGGGCGACCCCAAATACCCCCGCAACTCGGGCGGCAGCCTGCCCATCCAAGGCCAGTCGGTGCAAGGCTTCTCGGGCATCGTGTCGCTGGGGAAAGACCAGTTTCTGGCGCTGACCGACAACGGCTTTGGCAGCAAGATCAACTCGCAAGACGCACTGCTCATGGTCCACCACGTGCAGGCCGACTGGGCCAGCGGCACGGTCACGCGCACCCGCACCACGTTTTTGCACGACCCGGACCGCAAGGTGCCGTTCCACATCGGCAACGAAAACACCGCCACCCGCTACCTCACCGGCTCCGACTTCGACCCCGAATCCATCCAGGTGGTGGGCGGCGAATGGTGGATTGGTGACGAGTTTGGCCCCTACATCCTGCGCGTCACGCCCCAGGGCAAGGTACTGGGCGTGGTGGAAACCGTGGTGGGCGGCAAGCCTGCCCGCGGCCCCGACCACTACCTGAACAGCCGCCTGCCCAACTACCCCGGCGATGCGGGCTTTGAAGTACGCCGCTCGGGCGGTTTCGAGCCCATGGCCCAGTCTGTGGACGGCAAAACCGTCTACCCGATGCTGGAATGGCCGATGTGGGATGCCCAAGCCAAAGCCCAGGAATCCCGCAACGGCAAGCCTTTCACCCGCATCCTGGAGCTGGACGTGGCCAGCCAGCGCTACAGTGATCGCCAGTGGAAGTACCAGTTTGAAGCCGCAGGCAACGTGGCCGCCGACTTCCAGATGCTCACCGCCACCACCGGCCTGGTGATCGAGCGCGACGATGCCAGCGAAGGCGCAGGCCCCGGCTGCCCCAAGGCCCCGCGCACCGACTGCTTTACCCACCCGGCCAGCTTCAAGCGCGTCTACAAGATCGACTTCGGCCAGCTGGATGCCGATGGCTTTGTCAAAAAAGTGGCCTTCATCGACCTGACCAAGATCAGCAACCCCAAAATGCTGGCCAAGCGCGGGCCGAACGAAGCCAACTTTGTGCTGCCCCACCTCGGCCCCGAGGGGCTGACCGTGGTCGATACCCGCCACATCGTGCTGGTCAACGACAACAACTTCCCATTCTCGTCGGGCCGCACCATTGGCCAGCCGGATGACAACGAGCTCACGCTGCTGGACATCTCGGCCCTGGTCGACGCAAAGTAACCCAAGGCGGTGGCCGTGGCAGCCACCGCCCATTGCGGCCTAGCGCTTCAGCGCGCCATCCCAGTGCTCGGCAATCTTGCCGCCTTCAATGCGGAACATGTCGAACCAGGTGGTGGTGTACTTTTGGGTCGCGTCCTTCGGGTCCGGGTACTCGCGTACAAAGCTCAGCGTGACCAGATCGCGCTCGGCCATGATGCTGACTACCGGGGCCTTGATGCGCGCATCGATAGGCTGGGGTCCGCCGAACTTGGAAAAGAACGCCACAAACGGCGCGCGGCCACTGGCCACATTCGGGTTGTGCTGGATGTACGACTCGGTCAGGTATTTATCGGCCAGGTCCATGTGCTTGGCTTCAAACACTTCCCGCCAAAAATCATAGACCAGGCGCTTGTTGGCCGCCAACTGCGGGTCGGCGCTGGCCAGCATCGTTGCGTGGTCGGGGTTGGCTTGCACGGCCTCTTGTGCCTGGCCCCAAAGCGGCAGGCACAAAGCCACGGCGGCGATCATCTTGCGCGGTAAATATTGCATATGCATTTTCAAAAAGTGGTGGATGAGCCCGCTCTGATGCGGACTGCAATGGTTTAGTTCACAGCCACATGCCAAGCCGCCGCGCGTGCGCAACCCCATGCCAGAGGTTTATATGGAAAATAGGCCTCCCACGCTTATACCACCAACGCAAGCAGCTACTTAATTTATAGCAAACCAGAACCCATCCACCCTGCCCGGTAAAATCGCGCCCTCCCAGAAAGAACCCCGATAGACCATGACCGACACCCTTCCCACCGTTGCCACCGCCCCCGCCCAGCCCGGCCTGCAATCCCTGTCCAAATCGTTTGAGCCCGCCGCGCTGGAAGCGCATTGGGGCCCGGAATGGGAGCGGCGCGGCTACGCCAAGGCGGGCTACCGGGGTACGGGCCAGGCCCAGGCCGGTGTGGAGGCCTTCGCCATCCAGCTGCCACCCCCCAACGTGACCGGCACGCTGCACATGGGCCACGCCTTTAACCAGACCATCATGGACAGCCTGACGCGTTACCACCGCATGCAGGGCCACAACACCGTGTGGGTGCCCGGCACCGACCACGCAGGCATTGCCACGCAGATCGTGGTGGAGCGCCAGCTGCAAGAGCAAAAAGTCAGCCGCCACGACCTGGGCCGCAAGAACTTTGTGGAAAAGGTGTGGGAGTGGAAGGAAAAAAGCGGCAACACCATCACCACCCAAATGCGCCGCATGGGCGACAGCGTGGACTGGGAGCGCGAATACTTCACCATGGACCCCAAGCTGTCCAAAACGGTGACCGAAACCTTTGTGCAGCTGTATGAGCAAGGCCTGATCTACCGCGGCAAACGCCTGGTCAACTGGGACCCGATTCTGCAAAGCGCGGTGAGCGACCTGGAAGTGGAGAGCGAGGAAGAAGACGGCCACATGTGGCACATCAGCTACCCCCTGGCCGACGGCTCGGGCGCGCTGACGGTGGCCACCACCCGCCCGGAAACCATGCTCGGCGACGTGGCCGTGATGGTGCACCCCGAGGACGAGCGCTACACCCACCTGATCGGCAGAACAGTGAAGCTGCCTTTGTGCGACCGCGAAATCCCGGTGATTGCCGACGACTACGTGGACAAGGCCTTTGGCACCGGCGTGGTCAAGGTCACGCCCGCGCACGACCAGAACGACTACGCCGTGGGCCAGCGCCACAAGCTGCCGATGGTCTGCGTGCTGACGCTGGATGCCAAGATCAACGAGAACGCCCCCAGCGCCTACCAGGGCCTGGACCGCTTCGTCGCCCGCAAAAAGATCGTCGCCGACCTGACCGAACTCGGCCTGCTGGTCGAGACCAAGAAGCACAAGCTGATGGTGCCCCGCTGCACCCGCACCGGTCAGGTGATCGAACCCATGCTGACCGACCAGTGGTTTGTTTCCATGACCAAACCCGGCCCCACGGGCACCAGCATTGCGCAAGGCGCTATCGATGCCGTAGCGAGTGGCGAAGTCCGGTTCGTGCCCGAAAACTGGGTCAACACCTACAACCAGTGGATGAACAACATCCAGGACTGGTGCATCAGCCGCCAGCTCTGGTGGGGCCACCAGATCCCGGCCTGGTACGACGAAGACGGCCAAGTCTACGTGGCGCGCAGTGAAGCAGAAGCCCAGGCGCAAGCCCCCGGCAAAACCTTGAAGCGAGACGAAGACGTGCTCGACACCTGGTACTCGTCCGCCCTCGTCCCTTTCAGCACCATGGGCTGGCCAGAAAAGACGCAGGACTTCGACCTGTACCTGCCCTCCAGCGTGCTGGTCACCGGCTACGACATCATCTTCTTCTGGGTCGCCCGGATGATCATGATGACCAAGCACTTCACCGGCCAGGTGCCGTTCAAGCACGTCTACATGCACGGCCTGGTGCGCGACGCGCAGGGCAAAAAGATGAGCAAGTCCGAAGGCAATGTGCTGGACCCGGTGGACCTGATCGATGGCATCGCCCTGGCACCCTTGCTGGACAAGCGCACCGTAGGCCTGCGCAAGCCCGAAACCGCGCCTGCCGTGCGCAAGAACACCGAAAAAGAGTTCCCCGAGGGCATCCCCGCCTTTGGTGCCGACGCGCTGCGCTTCACCTTTGCGTCGCTGGCTTCGCTGGGCCGCAACATCAACTTCGACAGCAAGCGCTGCGAGGGCTACCGCAACTTTTGCAACAAGCTGTGGAACGCCACCCGCTTCGTGCTGATGCAGTGCGAGGGCCAGGACTGCGGCGTGGCCGAGCACACGCCCGCCGAATGCGGCCCCGGCGGCTACCTGGACTTCAGCCAGGCCGACCGCTGGATCGTCTCCAAGCTGCAGCAGGCCGAGGCCGAAGTGGCCAAGGGCTTCACCGACTACCGCCTGGACCTGGTGGCCAACACCATCTACGACTTCGCCTGGAACGAGTTCTGCGACTGGTACCTGGAAATCGCCAAGGTGCAGATCAACACCGGCACGGATGCGCAAAAACGCGCCACCCGCCGCACCCTGATCCGCACGCTGGAGGTCCTGCTGCGCCTGGCGCACCCGCTGATTCCCTTCATCACCGAAGAGCTGTGGCAGAAGGTAGCGCCAGTCGCGGGCCGTGCCGGTGAATCCATCAGCATCGCCGTGTATCCCGTGAGCCAGCCCGAGCGCATTGATGAGGCGGCCATTGCGCATATCACCAAGCTCAAGGGCCTGGTCGATGCCTGCCGCAACCTGCGTGGCGAAATGAATGTGTCGCCCGCTACCCGCATGCCGCTGTACTGCGTAGGCGATGCCGCCTTCATGCAGTCCGTGGCCCCGGTATTGCAGTCGCTGGCCAAGCTGAGCGAAGTCAAGCTGTTCGACGACGAAGCCGCCTGGCAAGCCGCCGCGCAAGCCGCGCCCACCGTGGTGGCAGGTGACGCGCGCCTGTGCCTGCACATGGAGATCGACGTGGCCGCCGAAAAAGCCCGCCTGGGCAAGGAAGCGGCGCGTCTGGAAGGCGAAATCGCCAAGGCGCACAACAAGCTGAGCAACGAAGCCTTTGTGGCCAAGGCACCGCCCGCCGTGATCGCCCTGGAGCGGGGGCGTATCACCGACTTCGGCGCAACGCTGGAGCGCCTGAAAGAGCAACTAGCCCGTCTGGGCTAAGGACGGTGTCCCCTCCTGCGCGGAAGGGGATTACCGGCGGCGCAAAACGTGGATGTAGTCCGCGCCCGCAGTCTGCTGGTCCACCAGCTCGTTGCCGGTTTGCTTGGCAAACGCCTGGAAGTCGCGCACCGAGCCCGCGTCGGTAGACACCACCTTGAGCAACTGGCCGCTTTGCATGTCGGTCAGCGCCTTTTTGGCCTTCAGGATGGGCAGCGGGCAGTTCAGGCCGCGGGTGTCGATTTCTTTGTCTGTCTGCATGGGGCGGGTGTCCTAGGATGGGTTTTGATTTTAGTGGCTGGCACTCTCAACCGGGTTGGGCAGCATGGGCTCCATGAACTGCGGCTCAAAACCCCGCCCGCGCAAGAAGTCCGCCATCGCATAGCCGGTTCCGGCGGGCCAGCACTTCACATCGGCCAGGTCATATAGCCGGTAATCCACCAGCTCGGGCGACAGGCGCACCTCGCCGTGGGCCACCGCGTGGTAGACGAGCAGCACCTGGTTCATGCGCTGAAAGTCGTACACGCCCACCAGGTTCAGCGCCGAGGTCTGCAGGTTGGTTTCTTCCAGAATCTCGCGGGCAATGCCCTCCTGCGGGGTTTCGCCCGCCTCCATGAAGCCGGTGATCAACGCGTACATGGCGTTGGTCCAGGCCACGTTGCGCGCCAGCAGGATCTGTCCGCCGTATTCCACGATCGCCCCCAGCACCGGCGTGGGGTTGTTCCAGTGCGTGAAGTCGCAGGCCGGGCAACGCAGCCGCTGCTTGGGGCCGCCGTCTTCCAGCTGGCTGATCAGGGCCAGCGGCGTGGCGCACTGGGGGCAAAATTGAAAGGCTGAGGGCATAGGGAAGCGATACCGCCATTGCTACAGAAAAAAGAGCTTCTCACGCTGATGGAATAAGCACGAAAGCCCTATTTCTTATAAATTACTAAGCCGGAAACACGCCGGTGGACAAATACCGGTCACCCCGGTCGCAGACGATGAACACCACCGTGGCATGGGTCTCGCGCTCGGCAATCTGCTGCGCCACCCAGCAGGCACCCGCGGCAGAGATACCCGCAAAAATGCCCTCTTCGCGCGCCATGCGGCGGCACATTTCTTCGGCATCGTCCTGGCTCACATAGGCCAGCTCGTCCACGTGCGAGGGGTCGTAAATCTTCGGCAGATACGCCTGCGGCCATTTGCGGATACCAGGGATGCGCGAGCCCTCGCTGGGCTGGGCACCGATGATGCGGATGGCAGGGTTCTTTTCTTTCAGAAACTTCGACACGCCGGTAATGGTGCCGGTGGTGCCCATGGCGCTGACGAAATGGGTGATCCGGCCCTGGGTGTCGGCCCAGATTTCCGGGCCGGTGGTCTCGTAGTGGATGCGCGGGTTGTCGGCGTTGGCAAACTGGTCGAGCACCCGGCCCTTGCCCTCGCGCTGCATCTGGTCGGCCAGGTCGCGGGCGTATTCCATGCCGCCGCTTTTGGGCGTGAGGATCAGCTCGGCACCAAAGGCCTTCATGGTCTGGGCCCGCTCAATGGACAGATCCTCCGGCATGATCAGCACCATGCGGTAGCCCTTTACGGCGGCGGCCATGGCCAGCGCAATGCCGGTGTTGCCCGAGGTGGCTTCGATCAGGGTGTCGCCCACGCTGATCTCGCCGCGCTCCTGCGCCCGCTGGATCATCGACAGCGCCGGCCGGTCCTTCACCGAGCCGGCCGGGTTGTTGCCCTCCAGCTTGCCCAGCACCACGTTGCCGCGCTCGGCGTTACCTGCTGCGCCGATACGTTGCAGCGCCACCATCGGGGTTTTTCCGATGACATCTTCAATGGTTGGATATTTCATACCCTGCACTGTGCCATAATATTGGTCTTGCTTCTGCATTGCCCGGGTGGTGAAATTGGTAGACGCAGGGGACTCAAAATCCCCCGCCGCAAGGCGTGCCGGTTCGATTCCGGCCCCGGGCACCACACACCAAAAAACCCCTTAACTCCCACGAGTTAAGGGGTTTTTTTTTAGCCGCATGGCCACGCAGTACCGTAAATTCTGAAAATTCGGGAATCAAAGGAATCCATATATGAACCTGCAGCCCCTGACCCAGCGTTTTGTTCTGCACTTTGGCGAGATGGGCAGCCGCTGGGGCATCAACCGCACGGTGGGGCAGATTTACGCGCTGCTGTTTGTGTCGGCCAAGCCGCTCAATGCCGATGAAATTGCCGAGGCGCTGGCGTTTTCGCGCTCCAATGTCAGCATGGGACTGAAAGAGCTGGCCTCGTGGAACCTGGTGCGTCTGCACCACCTGCCTAACGACCGGCGCGAGTACTTTCAGGCACCCGAAGACGTGTGGGCCATCTTTCGCACCCTGGCCGCCGAGCGGCGCAAACGCGAGATCGACCCTACCCTGTCGATGCTGCGCGATGCGCTGCTGGAAGAACCCACCGCCGAGGAGGATGTGCACGCCCAGGCGCGCATGAAGGAAATGCACGACCTGATCGAGCTGGGCACCGCCTGGCTAGACGAGGTGCAGAAGATGGACTCCGCTTCACTCGCCCGGCTGATGAAAATGGGCTCCCAGGTGCAAAAACTCATCCAGGTCAAAGACCGGGTGAAGCAGGCTTTCAAATCCGACAAAGCCTCCTGATACGTTTTACACGTGCGGTGGTTTGTCGAGCTTGTCGTGCCGCGTGGCGGCATCGTCCATCAGCTCGTACCACATGGCATTGAGCACCGCAAAAGTCGCGGCCAGCGGCAGGCCTAACAGCCAGGAGAAGTACCACATATCTGAGTTCCTTTAAGAATAAGAGAGCGCCGCGGCGTTCAGTACGCGTGGCCACGGTTGTCGCGGATGGCATCGGCATCCACCTTGCCCCACATCACCTTGTAGACCCAGCTGGTGTAGGCCACGATCAGCGGAATAAAGACCACCGTCACCACCAGCATGATGAACAGCGTCAAATGGCTGGAGGATGCATCCCACACCATCAGGCTGGAGCGCGGGTCGAGCGACGAAGGCAGGATGAACGGAAACATCGACACCCCCACGCTCAAGATGATGCAGGCGATCGACAGCCCGCTGGCCAAGAGGGCCAGCCCGCCCCGGCGCAGCCGCAGGCACACCAGGGCCAGCAAGGGCCCGACCAGCCCCAGTACCGGCACCAGCCACAGCCCCGGGTGCGCGGCGTAGTTGGCAAACCAGGCACCAGACTGCAAGGCCACGGTTTTCAGCAGCGGGTTCGACGGCCCGTTCACCGGCAAGGCGCTGGTGACCTGGTAGCCCGCCACCCAGCCCCACATCACCCAGCCCGCCAGCGCGTACAGCACCATACTGGCGATGGCGGCCACGCTGCCAATGCCCCGCGCCCGCTCGGCCACCGGGCCCGCGGTTTTCAGCATGAGCCAGGCGCTGCCGTGCAGCAGTAGCATGGCCACCGACACCAGGCCGCACAGCAGCGCAAACGGGTTCAGCAGGCCGAAGAAAGTGCCTTCGTAAAAGATGTGCATGTCGTTGGAAAAGCGGAAGGGCACGCCCTGCAGCACATTGCCGATGGCCACACCAAAAATCAGCGACGGCACGAAACCACTGAAGCACAGCACGGCATCCCAGCGGGCGCGCCAGGCGGGTTCTTCGCGTTTGCTGCGGAACTTGAAGGCCACAGGCCGCAGGATCAAGGCCAGCAAAATCGCAAACATGGCCAGGTAAAAGCCCGAAAACGACACCGCATACAGCGGCGGCCAGGCCGCAAAAATGGCCCCACCGCCCAAAATCAGCCAGACCTGGTTGCCCTCCCATACCGGGCCCACGCTGTTGATGATGACGCGGCGCTCCAGGTCGTCGCGCCCGGCAAACGGCAGCAGCATGCCCACGCCGAGGTCAAAACCATCGGTGATGGCAAAGCCGATCAGCAAAACACCCAGCAGCAGCCACCAGACCAGGCGCAGGGTTTCATACGAAAGCAGTTGGTGCAAGACCATGTTGGTATTCCTCGGTTCAGATGGCAGCGGTACGGGGGTTGCCCACTGGCGGGGGCGAAGACGGCAGCGCAGGGTGCGGTTCCGGCCCTTTGCGGATGGCCTTGAGCAGCAGCTTCATCTCGATCACAAACAGCACGGTGTACAGCGTGACAAACCCCACGATCGTGGCCAGCACCGTGCCAGCCCCCAGGTTGGATACCGCCACGGCGGTGGGCAGCACGCCCTCGATCACCCACGGCTGGCGGCCCAGCTCGGCCACAATCCAGCCGCATTCCGCCGCCACCCAAGGCAGCGGAATCGCCCACACCGCCACCCGCAGCAGCCAAGGGTAGGCATCCAGCTTGCGGCGCGCCGACAGCACAAAGAAGGTGCCGGTCAGCACAATGAAGAACATGCCCAGCCCCACCATCACCCGGAAGGACCAGAACAAGGGCGCCACTGGCGGAATCGTGTCGCGGGCGGCCTGCGCTACCTGCTCCGGCGTGGCCTGGCGCGGGTCGTCCACATAGCGCTTGAGCAGCAGCGCATAACCCATGGCGTTGCCGTTTTTCTCGAAGATGTTGGTTGCCACCTCGCGGGCTGCCGGGTCGGTGGCCGGATCACGGATCTTTTGCAGCGCGTCATAGGCCGATATACCCACCCGGATATTCAACTCGGCATGCAAGACCAGTTCGTCAATGCCGGGGATTTCGGTGTTCAGCGAGCGGGTGCCGATCAGCCCCATCACCGCCGGAATATGCACGGCGTAGTGCGTTTCACGCGCCTCCTGGTCCGGAAACCCGAACGCGGTGAAGGCCGCAGGCGCAGGCTCGGTCTTCCACATGGCCTCAATGGCGGCCAGCTTCATCTTCTGGTGTTCGGTCGACAGATAGCCGCTTTCATCGCCCAGCACCGCCACCGACAGCGCGGCAGCCAAACCGAAGGATGCCGCCACCGTCATCGAGCGCTTGGCCAGCTCGGTATGCCGGCCGTGCAGCACATACCAGGCCGCCACGCCCAGCACAAACAGCGAGGCCATGGTGTAGCCCGCCGACACCGTATGCACAAACTTGGCCTGGGCCACCGGGTTGGTCAGCACGGCATAAAAGTCGGTCACCTCCATGCGCATGGTTTGCGGGTTGAACGCCGCACCCACCGGGTTTTGCATCCAGCCGTTGGCAATCAGAATCCACAGCGCCGACAAATTGGTGCCTAGGGCCACGGCCCAGGTCACGGCCAAGTGCCCGAGCTTGGAGAGCCGGTCCCAGCCAAAAAAGAACAGGCCCACAAAGGAGGCTTCCAGAAAAAAAGCCATCAGCCCCTCAATCGCCAGTGGTGCGCCAAACACGTCGCCCACGTAGTGGCTGTAGTAGCTCCAGTTCATACCAAACTGGAACTCCATCACGATGCCGGTGGCCACGCCCATGGCGAAATTGATGCCAAACAGCCCGCCCCAAAACTGGGTCATGTCGCGCCAGATGGGGCGGCCGGTCATCACGTAGACCGTCTCCATGATGGCCAGCAGCACCGCCAGGCCAATGGTCAGCGGTACAAACAAGAAGTGGTACAGCGCCGTCAAGCCAAACTGCAGCCGGGACAGATCCACAATATCGAGGTCCATGGGGTTTCCTTCGTTTCAATTCAATCGGGTCGCAGCGCCTGGAGCGCGGCATCAAATTCGGCGGTTCCGCGCCGCAGATCGGCGGTGACGCGGCCACCGCGCACGCACAGCAGACGGTCGGCCAGCGCCGCCTCGCGGCGCAAATGGGTGGCAATCAACAGGGTTTTTCCGTGGGCCTGCGCCTGCAGGCGCTGCAAGACATCGTGGGCCGTTTCAGTATCCAGCGCCTCGGTGGGTTCGTCCAGTAGCCATAGGCTTACGGGGCGCAACAGCAGCCGTGCCAAGGCCAGGCGGCGCAGTTGGCCACCCGACAAGCCCAGCCCGCCCTCGCCCAGCCGCGTATCCAGCCCTGCGGCCATGGCCCGCACCGCGTCGGCCAGGCCCGCCACCTCCAGCGCGGCCCACAGCTGGGCATCCAGGGCGGTCGGATCGGCCAGCCGCAGGTTGTCGCGCAACGTGTCGGCAAACAGCTCGCTGCGCTGGGTCAGCAGGCTGTGTGCTTGCACCTGCACCGTGCCCGCATCCGCCGCCAACTCGCCCGCCACCAGGGCTAGCAGTGTGGACTTACCCGCCCCGCTGGGCCCCACCAAGGCCACCCGCTCGCCCTGGGCCAGCGTGAACGACGTAGGCTGCAAGGCACGCAGTGGGCTGCCGGGATAGGCCACGCTGACCGTTGTGAACTGCACGGCGAAATCGGGGCCACCGCCGACAGGCGGGCTGGGCTGCTCGGCCTGCGCCATGCGCGGAGCCAGCCGCCGGGCGGCACGCCAACTGCGACCCGCCTCCAGTGCGCCCCGGCGCAGCGCCGCAAAGGGTTCGGTAGCGGTCAAGGCCAGCAGCAGGGCCAACGCGGCAGCAGGGGCACCGATGCGGCCCTGCTCCACCAGCGCCGCAGCGGCCAGCAGCACCGCCACCAACGTCAAGCTGCCCACCATGCCGTAGGCCGCGCCGGTGCGGGCCTCCAGGCGGTTCAGGGCCAGATCGGCCCGGGCCAGATGCTGGTCGGCCGCAGCCAGAGCGGCGCGCTGGGCCTGCAGTTGCCCGGCCATGGCCAGCTCGGTCTGCCCGGCGACCAGATCGACGGCGCGCTCCCGCAGCAGCTCCAGCGCGTGGGCCCGGCGCACCGCCGCAGGCCCGGCGCGCTGCGCCACCACCAGGGCGATGCCCCAACCTGCGCCCAGCAGCCACAGGGCCACCAACACCCCCAGCCAGGGCTGCAAAAAACCCAGCACCAGCCCGGCCAGCAAGGCCGCGCCCAGCGCCGCCAGCGCGGGCACCAGCAGGCGCAGGTACAGCGACTCCAGCGCGTCGATATCGGCCGTCAGGCGAAACAGCAGGCGGGCGGGTTGCGCCAGCAGTTGGCGTGCCGCATCAGGCCGCGCCCATCCGCGAAACAGGCGCTCGCGCAAATCGGCCAGCGCGGCAAAGGTGGCATCGTGCGTGACCAGCCGCTCGGCATAACGCGAGCCGGTGCGCCCCAAGGCCAGCAGGCGGATACCTGCCGACGGCATGAACACATCAAAATGCAGCGCGGTGGCCGCCTGCAGCCCGGCCAGGGCGGTGGCGGTGATGAACCAGCCCGACAAGCCCAGCAAGGCCATACCGGCCAGCACCGTCAGGGCGGCACACGCGGCCCCCAGCGCCAGGCGGTTGCGCTGCGTGGCCCAGAACATGGCCAACACCACCCGCACATCGTGCCAGCGTTTGTTCATGCGGCGGCCCTCACCAAACCAGCGTCCAGCTGCACCACCCGGTGCATGCGGGCGGCCAGCACCGGGTCGTGGGTGGCGGCGATCAGGGTCTTGCCCTGGGCGAACTGCAGCAGCGCATCGGCCACGGCCTGGGCGGTTTCGGTGTCCAGGTGGGCGGTGGGTTCGTCCACCAGCAGCAGGTCGGCGTCGGCATGCAACACCAGCCGCGCTAGCGCCAGCCGTACCAGCTCGCCACCCGACAAGCCGGTGCCGCCCTCGCACAGCGCCACATCTACACCCGCCTGCGCCACGCGGCCCAGACCGGCCTGCTGCAGCGCCGCCAGCACATCGTCCGTCGCCACGTCGCAGCGGCCCAGCACCACATGGTCCTGCACCGAGCCCGCAAAAATATGCGGCTTTTGCCCTATCCAGCCGATGCGCTGGCGCAGGGCCGACGCGGAGGCTTCGGTCAGCACCACGCCGCCAATGCGGATGCGCCCCTGCTGCGCAGGCACCAGGCCCGCCAGCAGGTGTAACAAAGCCGTCTTGCCCGCGCCGCTGGCCCCCATCAGCGCCACATGTTCACCCGCAGCCACCCGCAGCGACAGACCGGCAAACACCGGGTTTTCGCCCGCATGGCCAAAGTGCAGGCCTTGCACCTGGACCGCAGGCGCACCCAGGCTGTGCAGCCCCGCAGGTGGTACCGCAGCGCCCGGTAAGGGCACGCCGTCCTGGGCCAGCTCTTCCAGCGCCGCCAGGGCGGCCTCGCCCGCTGCGCGGTCGTGCCACACCGCAGCCAGTTCGCGCAGGGGTTCAAAGAAGGCCGGGGCCAGCAACAGGATGAACAGGCCCTCGCCCAGGCCCAGGCGCTGCCCCCAGCTGCCCCAGGGGATGCTGCCCAGCAAATGAAAGCCCACATAGACCGCCACCATGGCCACACCCAGGGCCGCAAACAGCTCCAGCACCGCAGAAGACAAGAACGCAATCCGCAAAACCGCCATGGTGCGCTGGCGCAGCGACTGCGCCGAAGCCCCCAGGCGGTGGGCGGTGGCATCCACCGCGTCCAGCGCGCGCAAGGTGGCCAGGCCGCGCAGGCGGTCGAGCAAAAAGGCGTTCATCTGGCCCATCTCCACCATCTGGGCGGCGCTGGCCGCCTGGGCGCGCCAGCCCACCAGCGCCATGAAGATCGGAATCAGCGGGGCGGCCAACAGCAGCACCAGGGCTGCCGCCCAGGAAAAATAGGCCACGGTGGGCAGGATCAGCAGCGGCACCACCATGGCCCGCCAGCGGGCCGGTTGGTAACGCACCAGGTAGGGCAACACCGCCTCGGCCTGCTCGGCCACCACGCTGGCGGCCAGGCCGGAAGCGGGCCGGGCGGCATCCAGCGGCGACCGCGCTGCCAGCGCGGCAGCTACCCGTGCGCGCAGGTCCGACACATACAACCGGGCGGCGGCAAACACCCGCCGCAGGCCCCAGGCCTCGGCCGCCGCACGCAGCGCGCCCAGCAGCAGCACCCCGGCGGCGGGCCACAGCACCGCTGTTGCGTCGGCGTGCCCCGCAGGATCGGCCAGGCGGTGCACGGCCCAGGCCAGCAAGGCGGCTTGCGGCAGCCACAGCACGGCGGCCAGGCCCTGCACCATGCCGCCCAGGCCCCAAGGGGACAGGCTGCGCAAACGGGAGGGGGGCTGGGTGTTTTGCATCTTTTAATGATTGAAATTTCAGTAATTACTGAAATTTCAATCATTAAAATTATATGAATAACTTTGCGCTGGGTCAAACATGCCGATGCTGCACCACCGCACGGTGTTGCGTAATGGCAGATTCCCGCGCAAAAGTTAACCCTTCCAATCCGGGACAAGCTTGTGGATAAGCCGGGAAAACCCCTGTATGCCCAGCCTAAGTGCTTGTTTTCAAAAGACAAAGCTTGCATTGCCTAATATTTAGGCAACTTGCACGAAGCACCGGCGCGGCGGAATGCGCCTACCATGGCCCCACTCGGATATTTACCCAACAGGAGATTTTTATGTCTATCCGCCTGGCTGTTGTGCTGGCCTTCGCCGCCCTCGCCTTCTCGGCGTGCGCCACCAAGTCCGCGCCTGCCGGCCCGGCGCTGGAGGCGCGGCTCAGCGCCCACCGCTGGACTCTGCAGTCGGCCACCGATGGCCAGGGGGAGGCGATCAAGGCACTGTTTCCGCGTGCTGACCCGCGATTTACAGTGGAGTTCAAAGACGGGCGCGTGGGCATCCGGGGTGCCTGCAACGCCATGGGCGGCAGCTACCAGATCGACGCGGCGAGCCGTTTGCAGGTGGGGCCGCTGATGTCCACCCGCATGGCCTGTGCGGGCGGGCTGATGGAGGCCGACCAGGCCCTCAGCGCCCTGCTCGCCCAGCGCCTGCAGGTGCGGCTGGACGGCGGCCCGGCCCCGGTGCTGCGCCTGCTCTCCGATGCCGGGCAGACGCTGGTGTGGGCGGGTGTGCCTGCGCCTTGAATGCTATCATTTAAGTAGCTTCTTGCGCTTATGGAATAAGCGCTGGAGTCCAATTTGGCTCTTAAAATTAAGCCGCCACAGAGGGTGATTCGACCCGGCGGTGTTTCACCACCAGACGCTCGGGCGACAGATACTGCGGCAGGTACACATCAAAAGGCATGGTGTCGGCGGCTTCGATGGCTTTCTGCGCGGCCACCGACGCGGTGGTCATCGCCTCGAAGCGGGCTTGCTGCGCTGCGCTGAACGGCAGGTCCAGCAGGTGTTGGCGGGTTTGCAGCGACTGCTGGGCGATGAAGGGCACGAACGATCCACACGCGGTGTTTTGCATGGCGGCCAGCACGCGGGCCGACGACAGCAGGCTGGGGTCGGCCAGGGCGGCATCGGCGGCGGCCAGCGCGTCGCTGTACAAGCTGCCGCCGTGCACCGCATCCAGCGCAGCAGCGATGGGGCGGCACTGGGCCACTAGGTCGCTGCCCCACTCCACCAAGGGCACTTCCTGGCCTGCGCGCTCCAGCGTCAGGCCGGGCTCGCGGCCCCGGGCGGCCACGCGGTGCTGGTTGTGCGCCAGTTCGGTGATCTCTTGCGGGGTGTCGGGCGGGCTGTCGCTCAACAGGCAGTGCAGCAAAAACACGTCGATGAAGCGCATGGTCTGGGCGGTGATGCCCACCGGCACAAACGGGTCCAGGTCGAGCAGGCGCACTTCCACGTACTCCACACCGCGCTCGCGCAGGGCGTGCAGCGGGCGTTCGCCGGGGTAAATCACCCGCTTGGGGCGGATGGTGCCGTAGAACTCGTTCTCGATCTGCAGCAAGCTGGTGCCCAGCTGGTTGTAATCGCCGCCGGTGCCGCGCACGCCCACGGCCTTGTAGGCCGGGTACGGGCGGGTCAGCGCGTCTTGCAGGGAGGCACCGTAGCCTTCCAGGCTGTTGTAGCTCACCGCCAGCGAGGCCTGGGCATCGCTCTGGTAGCCCAGGCGGCCCATGCGCAGCGAGGTGCCGTGCGGCATGTACATGGTGCGGTCGTTGAGCTGTTGCAGCTCGTGCTGGCGACCGGCCACAAAGCTGGAGCACACGGCGGGCGACGCGCCAAACAGGTACAGCAGCAAGAACGCGTGGCGGCGGAAGTTGCGGATCAAGCCAAAGTATTCGTCGCTGCTCACGCCCGGCAGCGACCAGTTGTAGTGGATGCCCGAGATGGTCTGCATGCGGCGGCCATAGCGGTGGCCCAGGCCCATGCGGTACACGCTCTTGGCACGGCCCACGTTGGAGCTGCCATAGCGGCCAATAGGAATGGTCTCATCCGTGGGCAGGCCGCAGGGCATGCTGGACACCCACAGCATTTCGTCGTCCCCCTGGGCTTGCAGGGTGCGGTAGGTGAACTGGTGCACTTCGGTGAGCTCGTCCAGGCAGGCCTCCACCCCCTGGTGCACGCCGGTGATGAGTTCAACTTGCGACTCGCTGAAGTCAGTAGTGATGTGCGGGTGCGTCAGGGCCGAACCCAAAGCGGCCGGGTGCGGCGTGAGGGCCAGATTGCCATTGGTTTGCGCACGCAGGCTTTCCTTCTCCAGGCCACGGCGGATGCCCTGGAGCCGTTCGGGCGCGAGGGCCTGCAGGCGTTCTAGCAAAGCGGGGTTGGGAAGGGAGCTGGGCATCTTGGAGGTATCCGTTAGAGACAGGACGCAGCGCCCAAACCTTGGGCGGCTCGCCCACGGTCTGGGCACTGCATCCAGTCGTTCATAAATCTTGACCGGGCGTGGAAGGTATCACAGGCGCGGCTGGCGTGCTGGAGACGGCACAACGCCCCCAGCTGCAAAGCGTGGGGGCGTTGTGCGCCAGCAAAAACTACGGTTTTGTGGTCTGCGCAGTGACGCTGCTGGCATCCCAGCCGCCGCCCAAGGCCTTGTACAGGCTGACCACGGCAGCCAACTGGCTGCGCTGGGTATCGATCAGGCCCGACTCGGCCTGCGCCAGGTCGCGCTGGGCGTTCAGCACCTCCAGGTAGCTGGAGTAGCCATTCTTGTAGCGCAGGTCGGCCAGGCGCAGGGTGCTGCGCAGGGCGGCGATGCGCTGGGCCGTGGTGGCGGTGATGTCGCGCCCCGCAGCCACGTTGTTCAACGCGTCGTGCACATCCCGGAAGGCGTTTTGCACCGTCTGGGTGTAGGTGGCCAATGCCTGCTGCTGGCGCGCGTTGGACGCGGCCACCACGGCATCGATGGCCCCGGCACGGAAGATCGGCTGCGTGAGGTTGCCCACCAGGTTCCACAGCAGCGAGGCCGGGTCGAACAGGTCTTTGAGCTCGCGCGACTGGTAGCCCAGGCCGGCCGTGAGGCTGAGCTTGGGGAAGTAGGCGGCGCGGGCCTGGCCGATGTCGGCGTTGGCCGCAATCAGGCTTTGCTCGGCAGCCACCACGTCGGGGCGGCGGGTCAACACATCCGACGGCAGATCGGCCGGAATCGCCTGGGCGGCGTACAGCGTGCCCAGGTCGGCACCGCGCAGCAACACCGGGTTGGCGATGTCGCTGGGCTTGCGGCCCAGCAGCACGGCCAGCGCGGATTCGGCATTGCGGCGGGCTTGCTGGGTCTGCTGCAACGTGCTTTGGATGCCTGCGGCTTCCGACTCGGCCTGGCGCAGGTCCATCTCGCCGATCACCCCGGCACCGAAGCGGCGGTTTTGCAGGCGCAGGTTTTCGGTGCGGGTGGCCTGGGTTTGCTCGGCCAGCACCAGCTGGGCATCCAGGGCACGCAGGGCAAAGTAGCTTTGGGCCACATTGGCGTACAGCGTGGTCAGCACCGTGCCCCGGCTGGCTTGCTGGGCCAGCAGGCGGGCCTTGGCGGCTTCGTCGGCACGGGCGTATTTGCCCCAGAAGTCCAGCTCGTAGCTGGCGCTCAGGGCCAGTTGCCGGTCGTTCGAGTACGGGTTGGAGCCGGGATTGAAGCTGGCCGTGTCTTCGCTGGCACGGCGGCGCGAGGCGCTGGCGTTCAAATCCACCGTGGGGTAGAAGTTGGACGCGTTCTGGTCCAGCGTGGCGCGGGCCTCGGCAATCCGGGCGGTGGCCAGGGCCAGGTCCTGGCTGTTGGCGGCAGCCTCTTGCAGCAGGCCGTCGAGCACCGGGGCGTTGAAGCCCTTCCACCACACCAGCCAATCAACATTGGCCGCCGTACCGGTACTGGTCAAGGTGGTGGGCAGGTCCAGCGCCGGGCGCTGGTAATTTGGACCTAATGGGGCTATACCGCAAGCAGATAGGGCGCAAGCAGCTACCAAAGTAATAGCAAAAGATGTCAGGTTGCGCTTAAGCATGCTGCGCTCCTTGCCCATGGGCGGGTTTGTTCAGGCTCTCGAAGTCCTCCGGCGTGCTGCGGAAGTTCCAGTCGTTGACCAATTTAAAGAACAGCGGCACCAAAAACACCGCCAGGAAGGTAGCTGCCAGCATGCCGCCCAGTACACCGGTACCGATGGACTGGCGTGCTGCCGCACCCGCGCCACTGGAAAAGGCCAAGGGCACCACGCCCAAAATAAAGGCCAGCGAGGTCATCAGAATCGGGCGGAAGCGCAGGCGGGCCGCTTCCAGCGCGGCGGCCACCGGGCTCAGGCCGTCCTGCACCTTCATGGTCGCAAACTCGACGATCAGAATCGCGTTCTTGGCCGATAAGCCCAAGAGCGTGACCAGGCCGATCTGGAAGTACACGTCGTTGGTGTAGTTGCGCAGGTACACCGCCACCAGCGCCCCAAAGATGCCGAACGGCAAGGCCAGCAGCACCGAGAACGGCAGCGACCACTTTTCATACTGCGCGGCCAGGATCAAGAAGATCATCACAAAGCCTGCACCTATGGCCAGGCCACTCGACCCGCTGCTGCGCTTTTCCTGGAAGGCGGTGCCGCCCCAGTCGTAACCCATGTCGGAGGGCAGCACCTTGGCTGCGGCGCGTTCCATGGCGGCAATCGCCTGGCCCGAGCTGAAGCCGGGTTTCGGGTCACCCAGGATCTGGATCGATGGCAGCGCGTTGAAATGCTGCACCGAATCTGGTCCCGAGACAAACTTCACCTCGGATACGGTGCGGATTTGCACCATCTTGCCGGTGTTGGTGCGCACATACAGGTTGCCGATGTCGTCCGGCTTGGACCGGTACTGGCCCTCGGCCTGCATCAGCACCTGGTAGATACGGCCACTTTTGTTGAAGTCGTTCACGTAGTAGCTGCCCAGGGTGGCGGCCAGGGTGTTGTAGATGTCGGCCACGGCAATGCCCATGGAGCGGGCTTTTTCCGTATCCACACTCACATACAGCTGGGGCGAGTTGGCTTGCCACAGGGATTTGACACCTTGCAGCTCGGGCTGCTTGTTGGCCTCTTCCAGCAACTGGGGCAGGATTTGCGCCAGGCGGCGCACGCCACCGTCGCCCTTGTTTTGCAGGTTGAACTCGAAGCCGCCGGTCTGGCCCAGGCCCTGGATGGACGGTGGGCTGAAGGCCAGAGGCAGGCCTTCCTTGATGCCACCGGTCTTCATATAGAACTCGCCCACCAGCTCCTTGGCCGACTGGGTGCGCTCATCCCAGGGCTTGAGCGGGAAAAACATGGTGGCGGTAGACGACTTCAGACCGCCGCCGCCCAGGATGTTCAAACCCACCAGGCTGAACACCGTATCGATGTTCTTGTTTTGCGATTCAATGGCTTCGATCTTGCGCACCACGTCGTTGGTGCGGTCCAGCGAAGAGCCTTCGGGCAGGATGGCTGCGCCAATGAAGTAGCCCTGGTCTTCGTCGGGCACCAGGCCGCCGGGCACGATCTTGAACAGCAGCCCGGTCAGCCCGGCCATGCAGACGAACAGCACTACGCCCAGCAAGCCGCGCTTCAGAAAGAAGGCCACGCCACGGGTGTAGCGGTAGGTGAGCTTCTCGAAGCTGCGGTTGAACCAGTTGAAAAACGCGTTCTTGCGCTCGGCACCGGGCTTGAGCAGCACGGCGCACAGGGCCGGGGTCAGCGTCAGCGCCACAATGCCGGACAGCACCACCGCAATGGTGATGGTGACCGAGAACTGCCGGTACAGCTCGCCCGCCAGGCCGCCCAAAAAGGCCACCGGGATAAAGGCGGCGCACAGCACCAGCACAATCGCAATCACTGGACCGGTGACTTCGCGCATGGCTTCAATCGCGGCTTCGCGCGGGCTCATGCCCTCCTCGTGCATCAGGCGCTCCACGTTTTCCAGCACCACGATGGCATCGTCCACCACGATACCGATGGCCAGCACCATGCCGAACAGGGTCAGGGTGTTGATGCTGTAGCCCAGCAGGTGCAGGCCCGCCATGGTGCCGATCAGCGACACCGGCACGGCCAGCGTGGGAATGATGGTGGCGCGCCAGCTTTGCAGGAACAAATACACCACCACAAACACCAGCACCATGGCTTCCACCAGGGTGATCATCACTTCGCGGATGGATTCGGTGACGAACGGCGTGGTGTCGTAGGGGGTGGCGTAGGTCAGGCCCTCGGGGAACTTGGACTTGAGCTCGACCATGACCTTTTCCACGGCCTTGCGGGTGTCCAGTGCGTTGGCACCGGTTTGCAAAAACACGCCCACGGGCACGGTGGGGTGGCCATTGACGCGGCCATAGAAGTTGTAGTCCTTGGAGCCCAGCTCGACCCGGGCCACGTCTTTCAGGCGCACCACGGCCCCTTTGTCGCCGGTGCGCAGAATGATGTTGGCAAACTGCTCGGGTTCCAGCAGGCGGCCCTTGGCGGTAACGGTCAGGGTCAGCTCTTCGCTGTTGCCGGGTGGCGAGCCGATCTTGCCTGCGGCGTACTGGGCGTTTTGCTCGGTCACGGCGCTGGAGATGTCGGCCACGGTGATGCCCATGGCCGCCATGCGGTCAGGGCGCAGCCAGATGCGCATGGCGTAGTCTTTGGCACCAAAAATTTGCACATTGGTGGTGCCAGGCACGCGCTTGATCGCGTCCAGCACGTTTTGCGTCACGTAGTTGGAGATGAACAGCGAGTCGTAGCGGTCGTCTGGCGAGTAAATCGCCGCCACCGTCATGAAGCTGGACGAGCTTTTGGCTACGGTGACACCCTGGCGCTGCACTTCCTGCGGCAGCTTGTTCAACACCTGGTTGACGCGGTTGTTGACGTTCACCGCCGCGATGTCCAGGTCGGTGCCCACGTCAAACGTCACGCTGATGCTGACCGCGCCGTCACCAGACGAGGTGGAGCTCATGTAGAGCATTTTTTCCACGCCATTGATCGACTGCTCGATGGGCGCAGCCACCGTGGTTTCCAGCACCTCGGCCGAGGCCCCGGGGTACACCGCGTTGACGCTCACCACGGGAGGCGAGATTTCGGGATAGCGGGCAATCGGCAGCACGCGCATGGCGGCCAGACCGGCCAGCACAATGAACAGAGACAACACCGTCGCGAAGATCGGACGGTCGATAAAAAACTTGGAGAACATGGGGGTGTTGCTCCTTATTTTGCAGCGGCTGATGCAGCGCTGGCGGGCGCAGCGGGTGCTGCAGGCTCAGAAGCTGCAGCAGCGGCACCGGGGGCCTTGCCCGCCGAGCCCAAGGCGGCATTGGTGGCGGCCACGGCCACGTAGGGCACGGGCTTGACCGTCATGCCCGGCTCGTGGGCCTTGATAAAGCCCTCGACCAGCACGCGGTCGCCGCTTTGCACACCCTTGGTGACGATCCACTCGCCCTTGGTCCAGCCGTCCAGCTCCACCGGGCGCGGTGCCAGCTTGTCGTCGGGCGTGACCAGAAACACCATCTTGCCCATGGGGCTGTCGATCACCGCGCGCTGCGGCACGCTGATGGAATTGGGGCGGCTGGCACCACTGAGCAGCACGCGCACAAACTGGCCAGGACGCAGCACGCCATCGGGGTTGGGGATTTCGGCCCGGGCATCAAAGCTGCCGGTGGTGGGGTTGAGCCGTTCGCCCGAGAAATTGAGCTTGCCTGCCAGCGGATAGATGCTGCCGTCGGCCAGCTTCACGTTCACGCCAAAGCCCAGGCTGCCGTTGGCGGCCTTCTTGCCGGGCACGGCCATCTGGCCCGAACCGACTTGCTTGGTGATGCGCAGCAT
This sequence comes from uncultured Albidiferax sp., assembly GCA_963512605.1. Taxonomy (GTDB): domain Bacteria; phylum Pseudomonadota; class Gammaproteobacteria; order Burkholderiales; family Burkholderiaceae_C; genus Rhodoferax_B. The sequence goes on from CAUPNG010000007.1 coordinate 143,836, forward strand.
GTCGGCTTCAGACACGCTGAAGTTCACATACATCGGGTTGGTTTGCACGATGGTGGTCAGCAGGCTGTCGGTGGCCGAGACCAGGTTGCCGTCAGATTTGGCGGCTATGCCGGTGGTGCCGCTGATGGGGGCCACCACGGTGGTGTACCCCAGGTTCAGGCGGGCCTCATTGGCCTGGGCCTGGGCCTGCTTCAATGTCGCGGCAGCGGATTCGGCAGCCGACTTGGCATCGTCGAACTCTTTCTGGCTGATGGCTTTTTCGGCCACCAGCGGGGCCAAACGGGCCTGGTCGCGCTGGGTCTGGTTGACCTTGGCCTGGGCCACGGCCACGGCGGCCTCGGCAGAGGCAGCCTGGGTCTGGAAATTGGCCGGGTCGATCTGGAACAGCGGTGTTCCCGCCTTGACGCTGGCACCCTCTTCAAACAGGCGCTTGCTCAGGATGCCTGCCACCCGGGCCCGCACCTCGGTTTCCCGCGAGCCAGCGGTCTGGCCCACATATTCCAGCTCGACCGCATGGTCCTGGGCCTTCACCGTGACCACCGACACCTCGGGTGGCGGCATGGCACCGGGGGCACCCGCACCCGCCCCATCGGCAGGCTTGCCGCCGCAGGCCACCAGGGCCAAAGGCAGTGCCGCCAGCAGGAAGGGCGACATCCACCGCTGGCGCAAAGAGCGCGTCGCAGAAGCAGGCTGCGAAGGGTGGTGAAGGGGGTCGATGGAGGGAACGCGAGACGGTGCGATGGACATAAACATAGTAAGGTTTAATGAGGTTGGTGTAGTATCACATACATTCGTGAATGTTTACTTTAGTTAAGTAATAACCCGCAAGCAACTTTCCCGCCATGGCCAGAAAAACCAAAGAAGACGCAGAGCATACATACGCTGCCCTGCTAGAAGCAGCGGAACAAGTGTTTTTCGACAAGGGTGTTGCACACACCACACTAGCCGATATCGCCAGCGCCGCAGGCATGACGCGCGGTGCCATCTACTGGCACTTCAAGGACAAGTCCGCCCTGCTCAAAGCCCTGTTCGAACAAGCCAAGCTGCCCATGGAAACCATGCTGGCCGAGCTGCCCGCCTGCACCGCCACCGACCCCCTGGCCGTGCTACGCCACATGAGCGTGCATGCACTCACCATGCTGGCCGCATCGCCCAAGCAACAGCGCGTGTTCGGTATCTTGTTCCACAAATGTGAAAATGTCGGGGAAGTGGCCGACGTGCTGCAGCACGAGCTGGCCTGCCGCGACGAATGCATGGCGCGGTTCGAAACCATCATGCGGCAAGCCGTGGCCCAAGGCCAGCTGCCTGCCGACACCGATGTGCCGCTGAGCCTGCAAACCATGCACAACTTCATGATGGGCACCATGCGCGAATGGCTGCTGGATACGCAAAGCTACCCGCTGGCCAGCGCCGCCCCGGCCATGGTGGACATGCTGATTGCCGGGCTGCGCACCTGCCCGCCGCGGGTCCAGCCGAGCTAAATGCCGGGTTAAAGTGGCAGCCATGCAAGGCCTGCACCTCACCGCCGATCTCCACCACTGCCAGTGCGACAGCGCCTGGCTGCTGGACGCGCGCCTGCTGGGCGTGGCCTGCCGCGATGCGGTGCAAGCCGCCGGGCTGCAGGCCGTGGCCGAGCTGTTCCATGGTTTTCCGGCCACAGCGCAGGGCCCTGGTGGGGTGACGGCCACCATCTTGCTGGCCGAGTCGCACCTGTGCGTGCACACCTGGCCCGAGCTGCGCGCCGTGACCCTGGACGTGTATGTGTGCAACTTCGGTGCCGACCACTCAGCCAAGGCGCAGGCGCTATTGGACGGCCTGATCGCCCTGTTTGCACCCAAACAGGTGCAGCGGCAAAGGCTGGACCGGGGCCAAGCCATTTAATATTTGCCTGGATTTCAAACAACAGTTGTTTGAAATCCAGATAATAATTAAACTACAGGCCCACCCCCCCTGCCGGAGCGCTGCATGCAAACCCTGAACCTTGAACAACTCAAAGCCGCCACCCTGGCCGGTGGCGTGACCGGCATCACCCTGCGCGGCGACGGTGCGGCCTTTGTGGTCAACGTGCACACCCAGCGGGGCGAAGCCATCATGGTCACCTCGCGCCAGCAGCCGCGCCGCTTTGCCGACCCCCGCAAAGCCCTGCAGGTGCTGCGCAGCACCGGCTGGAACGAGTGCCGCCTAGATGCCACCCAGTGGCGGCCCGAAGACAGCGCCCTGGAGCGTACCGCCCGCCCCGACCGCAGCATCGCCCTCAAAGCCGCCCACGAAGCCGCCCAAGCCGACGAAGACTACGACCGCTGGTTCCGGGCCAAGGTGCAGAAATCGCAGGACGGCGTCCAAGACGGCAGCAACCGGCTCTACAACGAGGCCGAGTGGAAAGTCCTGCGTGCCGACATGATTGCCCGCATCAAAGCCCGGCAGGCCGCATGAAGCCCTGGCTGGGCGTGGTGCGGTCCGACCAGTACCTGCTGGACCTGATGGCCATGCACGACACCATCGCGCTGGACAACGCCGATGCCGCCATGGACATGTTTCTGGACATTGACGACCAGGTGGCCCACCTGGCCGACCCCAAATTCCCCCGCCGCAGAGGCCGCAAACCCGGAACCCTGGAGCTGGTAGTGCACCCCAACTACATCGTGGTGCTGGAGCAAAACGCCAGCACGGTGATCGCCCTGGCATTGCTCCACGTCGCCAAACAATACCCCTGATCCACATGCTCTTGCGCCTTCTCCACCGCACCACTCTCCTCCTGGCCACCGCCGCCCTCGCCGTAGCCTGCAGCACCCCCACCGAAAAGTCTTGCGACAGCCCTTACACCGCTTCGCCGCAGTTCAAAGACTGCGCCTTTCACAACATGGACAACCCGGCGGCCCTGCCCTCGCAGAGCACGTTCAAGATTTTCTGGCGCATGTTTACCGAGACCAAGGTGGGCACGGTGCCGGTCGACCCCATCCCCATGCTGCCGCTCACCCGCGCCCAGCTGGAGGCGCTGGACCCGCAGCACAACCATGTGGTGCGCCTGGGCCACTCGTCGCACCTGCTCAAATTGCAGGGCCAGTACTGGCTGATCGACCCGGTGTTCAGCGAGCGCACCTCGCCGGTGCAGTGGTACGGCCCCAAGCGTTTCCACCCCAACCCCATCGCGCTGGCCGATCTGCCACCCATCGCAGGCGTGGTGCTGTCGCACGACCACTACGACCACCTGGACACCGCCACCATAGCCTTTTTGAAAACCGGCGTGCAGCGGTTTCTCGTGCCCCTGGGCGTGGGCCCGCGCCTGCAAGACATGGGCGTAGCCGCAGACCGCATCACCGAGATGGACTGGTGGCAGAGCCAGCAGGTGGGCCCACTGCGCTTTACCGCCGCCCCGGCGCAGCATTTCTCGGGCCGCACCCTGCGCGACCGCGACCGCACGCTGTGGGCCTCATGGGTGGTGCAAAGCGGCGAGCAGCGCATCTTCTACAGTGGCGACTCGGGCTACTTCCCCGGCTTTGCGCAAATCGGCGAACGGCTGGGCGGCTTTGACCTGGCACTGATGGAAAACGGCGCCTACTACAGTTACTGGCCCGCCGTCCACATGACCCCCGAGCACACCCTGCAAGCCTTCCAGCAGCTGCGGGCCAAAACCCTGTACAGCGTGCACAACAGCACCTTCGACCTGGCCTTCCACCCCTGGCAAGACCCGCTGGAGCGCCTGGCCGCCCTGGCGCAACAGCACCAGGTGGATCTGGCCACGCCGCAAATCGGCGAGGTGCTCACCGTAGGCCAGCCGCGCAGCAATGTGCTGTGGTGGAAAGGCTTGCGCTAAGGGTTCAAGCCAAATCATGCTCCCGCGCTTATCCCGTAAGCGCAAGCAGCTATAAAAACAGTAGTACTTACCGGACTTGCGACGGCACTATGCGGTCTATCGCACAGACCGATGCCAGCGCCAGGGCTAGAGTGGCATTGAAACTGCATGCAATTTCGGTACAACGCCGGTCGCACACAGCTCCCCTGCCGTCTGACCCACGGATTTCAGCTTGCGCTGCCACCGCTTTGGAGATCCCGACATGCCGCACTCCCAGCACTCCACCGTGAGCGAGTCCATCCAGGGAACGCTGACCCAGCGTGCCGGTGGCGCGCCCGATGCCAATGCCGTGGTGGATGCGGTCAGCCGCACCTGGCAATTCATGGCAGCCCAACTGGTGCCGGTGATCGGAGAGCGCGGCGTGGGCGTGCTGCTAGACCGCGCCGTGCACCTCACCGGCAAAAACTACCCTTGGCTGGCGCACACCGCCCCGCCGCAAGACCAGGCCGACCGGCTGGTCCGCCTGCAGGCCCGCTTCGCCAGCCGCGATGCCAAGGAATCCGCCGAGGCGGGCTGCGCCCTGCTGGTCACGTTCACCGAGCTGCTGGCCAGCCTGATTGGCGACTCGCTGACCGAACGCCTGCTGGCCTCGGTCTGGCTCGATGCCCCACCCACCACCGAAGAGGATGCCCACCATGCCTGAACCCGTGACTCTGCGCCGACTCGCCACCGGTGTCCCCGGGCTGGATGCCATTCTGGGCGGCGGCCTGCCCGAGTTCTCCTTCAACCTGGTGACCGGCCCGCCCGGCTCGGGCAAAACCACCCTGGCGCACCAGCTGATGTTTGCCCTGGCCACGCCCGAGCAGCCCGCGCTGTTTTTCACCGCCCTGGGCGAGCCCCCCTGGAAGATGCTGCGTTACCAGCAACAGTTTTCATTTTTTGACACCCACAAGGTCGGCCGCACGGTGCATTTCATCGACCTGGGCGGCGAGTTGGCCCAGGGCGATTTCGACCAGGTGCTGGCCCGCATCTCCGCCGAGGTGAAGGCCCTGGGCCCGGCCTATGTATTTGTGGACTCGTTTCGCTCCGTGCTGGCCGAGGTCCACCGGCAAGACAACGGCAAAGACATCGGCAATATGGGTCTGCGCCGTTTCACCCAGCAGCTGGGCACTACGCTGGCGGGCTGGCAGACCACCAGCTTTTTGATCGGTGAATATTCGCCCCACAGCGACCCCCACCCGGTGTTCACCATCGCCGACGGCATTCTGGCGCTGGAGCAGAACGTGCAGCGCAACTCCATGGTGCGCAAGATCCAGGTGCAGAAAATGCGCGGCCAGGCCACCAGCCCGGGGGTGCACACCTTGCGCATCACCGATGATGGGCTGACTATCTTCCCGTCGGCCGTGGTGCAAGACGACAACAACGCCACGCGGTCCGAAAACCCACCCGCCCGCGCCGACACCCGTATCTCCATGGGCGTACCGCTGCTCGATGCCATGCTGGGCGGCGGCCTGCCCGCGGGCTACTCGCTGCTGGTGGCCGGGCCGTCGGGCTCGGGCAAGACCATTTTGGCCACCGCCTTTTTGCAGGAAGGCGTGCGCCTGGGCGAGGCCGGGGTGATCGTGGCTTTTGAGCAAACCCCCAGCCGCTCGCGCACCCACACCATCGACGACATGGTGCGCGCAGGCTGCCTGGGGCTGATCAACACCCGCCTGCTAGACCTGTCGGTGGACGAGATCGTGCAGCAGATGGTGGAGACCATCACCAACATGCGCGCCACCCGGGTGGTGATCGACTCGCTGTCGGGCTTCGAGCTGGCGGTGGCCCCCACCTTCCGCGAAGACTTCCGCGAGTCGCTGTTTCGCATGGTGGCCGTGCTGTCGGGCATGGGGGTCACGGTGCTGATGACCTCGGAGCTGGAAGACCGCTACACCGATCTGCGCTTCAGCCCCTACGGCTCGGCTTTCTTGACCGATGCCATCATCGTGCAGCGCTATATCGAGGTGGACAGCAGCCTGCAGCGCGTGATGGCGGTGGTCAAGGTGCGCGGCAGCCACCACAGCAACGACATCCGGCGCTACGAAATTACCGACAGCGGCATCGCCATCGGCAAACCGGTGCTGCACTACGAAGGCCTGCTGGGCGGGCGGCCCGTGCGCACCCAGCCCCCCCTGCCGCTACCGCTGCCGAGGAGCATGGCATGAGCAGCCAAACCCCGCTGCTGGAACAAAAACCCGTAGCGGACGGATCGGCGCAAACCCTGACCCTGGCCGAGCGCGAAGCCCGGCTAGAACAGCGCGAAACGGTAGTACGGCAGCAGGAGCTTGCCGTCCACGCCAAAGAATTCCAAGCGCTGCAGACCACCGAGCAATTGCGCGAGGCCAACGAGCGCCTGGTGGTGGCCTCGGTGCAGGCCCAGGCCCTGGCCGAAGCTGCCGAAAGTGCCACCGCCCAGATGTCGTACATGGCGCAGCACGACATCCTCACCGGCCTGCCCAACCGCGCCCTGCTCAATGACCGGCTGGCCCAGTCGATGGCGCTGGCGCAACGCCACGGCCAGAAAGTGGTGCTGGTCTACCTGGACCTGGACAACTTCAAGCAGGTCAACGACTCGCTGGGCCACGCCGTGGGCGACGCGCTGCTGCGGGCGGTGGCCCAGCGCCTGAGTGCCAGCGTGCGCCAGTCGGATTCGGTCTGCCGCCAGGGTGGTGATGAGTTTGTGTTGCTGCTGGCCGAGGTGGACACGGTCAAGGATGCTGCCCGCGCCGCCGCCATGCTGATCGAGGCCACGTCCGAGCCCTACCAGGTGGGCGGCCACCTCCTGCATGTGTCGTCCAGCATCGGCCTGAGCATCTACCCCGACGACGGCAGCGACGTGGAAACCCTGCTGCGCAATGCCGACACCGCCATGTACCACGCCAAGAAAAACGGGCGCGCCAACTTCCAGATGTTCTCGCCCGACATGCACATGCGTGCCGTGGCCCGCCAGTCCATCGAGGAAGCCCTGCACCACGCGCTGCAAAACCACGGCCTGCTGCTGCACTACCAGCCCAAGCTCAATCTGGCCAGCGGCAAGATCACCGGTGCCGAAGCCCTGGTACGCCTGCAGCGGCCCCACCAGTCCCTGCTGTACCCCACCCATTTTGTCGGCATTGCCGAAGAATGCGGCCTGGTCGTGCCCATGGGCCAATGGGTTCTGCACACCGCCTGCCAGCAAGCGGTGGCTTGGCAGCAGGCCGGGCTGGTCGAGCCGTCAGGCGGCAGCATGGCGGTCAACGTGTCGGCAGCCGAACTGCACGGCAAAGACTTTTTGCAGGACGTGCGCAATGCACTGCAGACCAGCGGCCTGGAGCCGCAAATCCTGGCGCTGGAGCTGAAAGAAAGCAGCCTGCTGCAAGACCGCGATGCCACCACCACGATTCTGCGGGCGCTGAAAGAGCTGGGCGTGCAGATCACCATCGACGACTTCGGCACCGGCGACTCCAGCCTCACGCATCTGCGCCGGTTTGCCATCGACATACTGAAGATCGACCAACGGCTGGTACAGGACCTGGACCGCCCCGACGGCGATGGCCCGCTGGTCAACGCCATCATCGCCACCGGCAAGAGCCTGGGCCTGCGGGTGGTGGCCGAAGGCGTGGAAACCCTGGAGCAGTTGACGCACCTGAAAGCACAGGGCTGCACCGAGGCCCAGGGCTACTACTTCATCCGGCCCGTGACGGCCGACATCTACACCGACATCCTGCATGCACAGTCCCACTAGCGCGCGCCAACTGGCACAGAATTTAGGCATAAAATTGGCACCTAGCGCTTATTCCATAAGCACGAGCAGCTATATTTTTGATAGTTTTTTACTTTCACTTACGCAGCGACTACACTGCAATTCGCTGAAGTGCCCGCATGACCCTTCTTCGTAACCGGAGAACTCCATGGCACCCAAGGCAAAAAGCAGCAGACCCCCTCCGACCGCCGCCGAGACGGTGGTAGAGGCCCCTTCCATTCCACCGTCCCTACCCAGCTTCCCCATTGTCGGTATCGGCGCATCTGCGGGCGGATTGGCGGCGTTTGAAGCCTTTTTTTCCGGCATGCCTGCAGGCGCGCACCCCGGCATGGCCTTTGTACTGGTGCAGCACCTGGCCCCCGACCACCGCAGCATGCTGACCGCGCTGGTGCAGCGCAACACCCGCATGCAGGTGCGCGAGGTGCAAGACGGCATGGTGGTGCAGGTCAACTGCGCCTACATCATCCCGCCCAACCGCGACATGGCCTTCTTGAACGGTGCGCTGCACCTGCTGGAGCCCACCGCGCCACGCGGCCACCGCCTGCCCATCGACTACCTGTTTCGCTCGCTGGCGCAAGACCAGCGCGAGCGGGCGATTGGCATTGTGCTGTCGGGCACCGGCAGCGACGGCACCCTGGGCGTGCGCGCCATCAAGGGCGAAGGCGGCATGGTGATGGTGCAAAACCCCGGCTCGGCCGAATTTGACGGCATGCCGCGCAGCACCCTGGCCACCGGCCTGGTCGATTTCGAGCTGCCTCCGGCCGAAATGCCGGCCCAGCTCATGGCCTATGTGGCCCACGCCTTTGGCCGCCCGCCCAATGTCGGCTTGGCCAGCGTGCCGCTGTCCGAAAACGCCCTGAAGAAGATCTTCATCCTGCTGCGCACCCATACCGGCCACGACTTTTCGCTATACAAGCCCAACACCATCTACCGGCGCATCGAGCGGCGCATGGCGGTGCACCAGGTGGATACGCTGGACAGCTACGTGAAGTACCTGCAGCACACCCCGACCGAGGTGGATGCGCTGTTCCACGACCTGCTGATCGGCGTAACCAACTTCTTCCGCGACCCCGAGGCCTTTGCGGTGCTGGAGGAGCAGGTCATACCCAAGCTGTTTGCCAGCAAGCCGCCGGGTTCGGTGGTGCGCGCCTGGTCGGCGGGCTGCTCCACCGGCGAAGAGGCCTATTCGCTGGCCATCCTGCTGCAGGAGCGGCTGGACACCCTAAAGCAGAACTTCAAGGTGCAGGTATTTGCCACCGACCTGGACAGCCGCGCCATTGCCACCGCCCGCGCCGGGCTGTACCCGGCCAGCATTGCCGCCGACATCTCGCCCGAGCGGCTGGCGCGCTTTTTCACCGCCGAGCCCGATGGCAGCGCCTACCGGGTGCACAAGGGCATCCGCGACATGCTGGTGTTCTCGGAGCACGACCTGGTGAAAGACCCGCCGTTTTCCAAGCTCGACCTCATCAGTTGCCGCAACCTGCTGATCTACATGGGCGGCGAGCTGCAAAGGAAGGTAATGGCGCTGTTCCATTACGCGCTGCTGCCCGGCGGCATACTGTTTCTGGGCAGCTCGGAAACCGTGGGCGAGCTGGCCGACCTGTTTGCCGTGGTGGACCGCAAAACCAAGGCCTACCAGCGCAAAGAAGACTTCCAGGGCGCGCAGCGTGCCGCCCTGGGCCGGTTTTTGCCGCCCATGACCACCCGCGAGGTGGCGCTGCCGCCCGTGATCGACAAAATTGCCCATCCCATGAAGCTGTCCCTGCGCACCCTGACCGAGCAAACCCTGTTGCAGCACCTGGCCCCGGCGGCCGTGCTGGTCAACGGCCAGGGCGACATCCTGTACCTGCATGGCCGCACCGGCATGTACCTGGAGCCCGCGCCGGGCGAGGCGGGCATCAACAACATCGTGAAGATGGCCCGCGAAGGCCTGCGCCGCGAGCTCACCACCGTGCTGCACAAGGCCACCATCAGCAAGGTGCCGGTGCAGGCGCTGAACCTGCGGGTCAAAACCAACGGCCACTTCAGCCTGGTGAACCTGGCTGTGTGCCCGGTGGCAGCGGGGGCCGCACCGGCGCTGGAATGTGCGCTGTACCTGGTGGTGCTGGAAGTGGCCACGGTGCAGGACATGCCGCAGTCGCCACCACCGTTGCCGCCCGCCGCCACGCTGGATTCGCAGGAACAGATCAACGCGCTCAACGAAGAGCTGCAGGCCAAGGAAGAGTATTTGCAGGCCGCCAACGAGGAGTTGGAAACGTCGAACGAAGAGCTCAAGTCGTCCAACGAAGAAATGCAGTCGGTGAACGAAGAGCTGCAGTCCACCAACGAAGAGCTGGAAACCTCCAAGGAAGAGCTGCAGTCCATCAACGAAGAGCTGGCCACCGTCAACACCGAACTGCAGACCAAGGTGGTGGACCTGTCCCGCGCCAACAACGACATGAACAACCTGCTGGCGGGCACCGGCATCGGCACCATTTTTGTCGACCATGGCCTGCGCATCCTGCGCTTCACCCCGGCGGCCACGCTGATCATCAACCTGATCCTGAGCGACGTGGGCCGCCCGGTGGGCCATATCGCGTCCAACCTGCTGGGCTACGACCGGCTGGTGGCCGACGTGCAGGCCGTACTCAAGAACCTGCAGCCCATCGAAGCCCATGTGGAGACGCTGGAGCACAAGCACTACACCATGCGCATCCTGCCCTACCGCACGCTGGACAATGTGATCGAAGGCGTGGTGATCACCTTTGTGGAGATTACCGAGATCGTGCGCACCCGCGAAGCCCTGCGCAAGGCCAATGAGCTGCTGCGCCTGGCGGTGGTGGTGCGCGACGCGTTCGATGCCATTACCGTGCAAGACCTGGATGGCCGCATACTGGCCTGGAACCCCGGTGCCGAGCGCCTGTACGGCTGGACCGAGGCCGAGGCCCTGCGGATGAATGTGCGCGACCTGCTGCCACCCGGCACCCCCGACCCCGCCGCCCCACAGCGGCTGACCAAAGACGGAAAATTGCTGAGCATCTCCCTGGCATCGACCGAACTGCTGGATGCAGACGGCCAGGTATATGCTCTTGCCACCACCGAACGTATCCAGCACACCACCACCAATGAGGTCCGCCATGGATAAATCAAGCGCCGCGCAGTCCCTGCGCCTGCAGGCAGAAGCCATCGTTCGCGAAAAGGCCGCGTTGACCGCCCGCCCCACCGAATCCCTGACGCTGGCAGACATGCAGCGCGCGGTGCACGAGTTGCAAGTGCACCAGATCGAGCTGGAGATGCAGAACGACGAGCTGCTGCGCACCCAGTTGCTGCTGGAGGCCGCCCGGTCCCGCTATTTCGAGCTGTACGACCTGGCCCCGGTGGGCTACTGCACGGTGAGCGAAAGCGGGCTGGTGGTGGAGGCCAACCTGGCCGTGGCGGCCCTGCTGGGCATTGCCCGCGGCACCCTGGTGGGGCAACGCATCAGCCGCTTCATCGGCAAAGACCACCAGGACACTTACTACCGCTTGCGCAAGCAGCTGTTGGAAACCGGCGCGCCCCAGACCTGCGAGCTACAGATCGTCAAGCTGGAAGGCCAGCCCTGCTGGGTGCAAATGACCACCAGCGCCGCCCGCGATGCCGCCGGTGCGCCCGAGCAGCACCTGGTGCTGGCCGATATCAGCGATTCCAAGGTCATGGCTGCGGCCATGCAGGCCAGCGAAGCCCGCTACCGGGCGCTGGTGGACGGCTCTCCCGAAGCCACCGTTGAGCGCAAGCGGCAGGACGAGCTCAAGCCCCACTGAAGAACATCAAGCGGCCAGCGTCATCTGGTCGCGCGGGCGCGATGTGCCCGCCGCGTAGAGGGCACAGGCCCCCTGCTCCAGCCGGGGGCGGTTGAGTACCTCGATGTGGCCGCGCCGGTAGGCAATCACCCCGGCCTGTTGCAGTTTGCGGGCGGCCGCCGTCACGCCTTCGCGGCGCACGCCCAGCAGGCTGGCGGCCAGCTCCTGGGTCATGGCCATTTTGTTGCTGGGCAAGCGGTCCAGCCCCTGCAACAGGCGGCGGCAGAACTGCTGGTCGATCGAATGGTGGCGGATGTAGGCGGCGGTCTGCGTCACCTGGGCAATCAATGCCTGGGTGTAACGCAGCAGCATGCGCATGACCGGGCCGCCTGTTTCGGCTTCGGCATTGACCCGGTGGGCGCTGAGCCGGTAACCCTGCCCGGCGCTTTGCACCACCGCTTCGTGCGGGCTGACCTCGCTGCCCATGAACAGCGACAGGCCGACCACGCCGTCCAACCCGACCACCGCCACTTCAGACGACGCGCCGTCCTCGGCCAGGTACATCAGCGAGACGATGGCGGTGGTGGGAAACACCACATAACCGGGCGTGCTGCCCGAGCGGCACAGCACCTTGCCCAGCGGCAGATCCACCCATTCCAGGTAGGGCTCCCACCGCTCCCAGTCGGCATCGGACAGAGAAGCCAGCAACTGGTTCTGGCGCGGATCGGAAACGGTTTGTAGAGCGGTGGGCATGGGAGTCCTCTGGCAAAAGTGTGAGGACTTGCGTAAGTCCTGATGCATCCCATCATTCCCATCCCCGGGCCCAGCGGCTATCGGCGGTCGTCGGCAATCTGCGTCGGCACTGTCCTACAAACCGCCGAACGTAGAGCCACCGTCCTACCCGCAGTGGCGCACTGTCCGACAGACAGCCGACCCCTGCTTTCCTACGATGGACTTATCAGTCCATTTACCACCAATCCTGGAGAACTCCATGCCTGCTTCCACCTCCCCTTCCAACGCTTCTTCCCAGTACGCAGGCCCCAGCTGGAGCACCTCGTCGTTTCAGGATGCCGCCGCCAGCCAGCCCATGGAACTGGCCGCGCTGGGTGAGCACCTGAGCCTGTGCCAAGGTGCCAACCGGCGCTGGTCCACCCTGCGCCATGTGGGCAACACAGTGCATGGTTTTGCCGCCTCGCGTTTTGTGACCACCCTGGCCGTTGCCGCCTTGTTGATCGGTGCCACTTTGTTGGTGCTGTAAGGCATGCTGACCGAGCTGCTGCGCCTGGTGCCTGGTGCATCCCCCATCCTGTGCCAGATGTTGGACGGGGTGCGTGGCCCGGTGCAGCCGCCGATACGGTCCGAAATCTTTGGCTTGCAGCGCTTTGCGCAGCACGGTCGCAGCCTGGGCGAGACGCACCGCGCCGAACGGCCCAGCCTGCGGGCCGCCAGCTTTTTTCCACGCCTGCGCGACAACATCCACACCCTGAATGAGGCCCACCGCTACATAGGCGCGCAGGCCGCCACCGGCTACGACGTGAGCCCGGCGGCCGAATGGCTGCTGGACAACTTCCATTTGATCGAAGCCCAGCTGGAAGAAATCCACGCCGGGCTGCCGCGCAGCTACTTCCGCGCCCTGCCGGTGCTGCAGGATGAGCCTCTGGCCGGGTTACCCCGGGTCTACGGCATCGCCTGGGCCTTTGTGGCCCACACCGACGGTGCATTCGACGAGGCGCTGCTGGTGCAGTTCCTCAGCGCCTACCAGGAAACCCGCGAACTGAACCTGGCCGAAATGTGGGCCCTGCCCACCACCTTGCGGGTGGTGCTGGTGGAAAGCCTGCGCCGTCTGGCCGAGCGCGTGGCCACCAACAAGGCGGCTCGCGAAGTCGCCAACCTGTGCTGCGACCATCTGGATAGCACCCCGACTACTGCCCTGGATGCCCTGCTGGCGCTGATGCACCAGCGCGGGGTGGGCCGGATGTTTCTGACCCATATGGCGCTGCGCCTGCAAGACAGCCGTAGTACCACCGAGTCTGCAGTACACGACTGGCTACAGGCCGCCCTGCCCGACTTTGCCGCCGCCCAGACCCAGCACAACGTGGACCAGGCCGCCGACAACCTGAGCGTGAGCAACGCCGTGAAATCGCTGCGCGCCATAGGCGATGCCGACTGGCCCGACATCGTGTCGCGCACCAGTGTGCTGATGCAGCGCATGTTGGCCTCGCCCATCTTTGAAGCCGAACACCCGCGTACCCGCGATGCCACGCTGCACGGCATCGAGCGTCTGGCCAAACACAGCGGGCATAGCGAAGCCTCGGTGGCCCAGACCCTGCTGGGGCTGATGCAGACCGGCAGCCCGTTGGATGCGTCTACCGGCGTACCGAGTTACTGGCTGGAGGATGCGGGCCGCCCGGTGTTGGTCAAAGCCCTGGGCCTGCATGAAAACACCGCCGTGCTGTGGCGCACCATCACGCGCCGCGCCGCCCTGCCCGCCTACCTGGGCGCTTTGGGCGTGGGCACCATCGGTTTGGTGGCGTGGATGCTGCACCACCCCATCGGCGGGGCGGGCCTGGCCCTGCTGAGCGCCGCGTTGATGCTGCTCCCGGCCTCGGAAGCCATGGTGGCCATCCTCAACCGGCTGATCAGCGAATCGGTGCGCCCGCAGCACCTGCCGCGCCTGGGCCTGCTGGACGGCATACCGCCTGCGCACCGGGTGATGGTGGTGATTCCCGCCATGCTGGACAGCGCGGCATCGGCCCGCGCCCTGGTGCACCGCCTGCACCTGCACTACATTGCCAACCCCGAGCCATGCGCCCAGTTCGGCCTGCTGACCGACTGGGTCGATGCCGACACCGAGCGCACCCCGGCCGATGCCGACCTGCTGTCTGCCGCCATGCAGGGCATCAGCGCACTGAACCTGCGCTACCCCACCTCGCTGGGTGTGGCCCCGCGCTTTATCCTGCTGCACCGGGAACGCAGCTTCAGCCAGAGCGAGCAGCGTTGGATCGGCTGGGAGCGCAAGCGCGGCAAGCTGGAGCAGCTGGTGGATGCCATGGCCACCGACTCCACCGCCGCCTTCATGTACCTGGGCGACACCTCGCGCATCGCCGCGCGCACGCCCTACATCGTCACCCTCGATAGCGACACCCAGTTGCCGCCGGGTCGCCTGCGCGAACTGGTGGGCGTGGCCGCCCACCCACACAACCAGCCCCGGCTGGATGCCAGCGGGCGCAGTGTGGTGCAGGGCTACGGCATCCTGCAGCCGCGTGTGGCCACCCCCTTGCCTGCGCGCAAGGATTTCACGCTGTACCACTGGCTGTTTGCCGGGCAGTGCGGCATCGACCCCTACAGCGCCGCCACCTCCGAGGTCTACCAGGATGTGTTTGGCGAAGGCAGTTTCACCGGCAAAGGTCTGCTCCACGTACAGGCCCTGCATGCTGTGCTGTCGGGTCGGCTGCCCGAAGGCCAGGTGCTCAGCCACGACCTGCTGGAGGGCTCGCTGGCGCGCTGCGCTGCCGTCACCGATGTGAGCGTGATCGAAGACGCGCCCTTCCATGCCGACGTGGCCGCGTCCCGGGTGCACCGCTGGACGCGCGGCGACTGGCAACTGCTGGCGATTCTGCTGAACTCCGGGCGCTACCCGCTGCGCGGCATCAACGTCTGGAAGATGTTTGACAACCTGCGCCGCTCGCTGGTCGCCCCGGCTTCGCTGCTATTGCTGCTGCTGACCCTGTGCACCCCCACGGTATCGCCCTGGGCCGCGCTGGCCCTGGTGGCGGCCGCCTTTTCTGCCGGGCCGCTGATGGGCGCGGTGGCGGGGTTTTCGCCCAGCCGCGACGACCTGGCCAAGCGCCACTTCTACCGCCAGGCCGGGTCCGATCTGGCCCGCACGCTGTGGGGCGGGCTGTGGCATGTGGCCCAGTTGCTGATGCACGCCGTGCTGGCGGTAGACGCAATTGCCCGGGCGCTGTACCGCCTGTTCGTCAGCCACCGGCATCTGCTGCAATGGACCACCGCCGCCACGGCGCAGGCCCAGGCCCGCACCCATTTGCCGACCCTGGTGCGTGCGCACTGGAGCCTGCCGGTGGTGGCCTTGTTGTTGCTGGTCGGGCTGCTGGCCGTGGGCACTCCGTACCCGGCCCTGGCTGTGGTGCTGTGCCTGCTATGGGCTGCGTCGCCTGTGTGGATCTGGTGGACCAGCCGCCCCCGCGCCAGCAGCGAAGATGCGCCCCTGCCCGCCGCCGACCTGGCACGGCTGCACGGCATTGCCCGCGACACCTGGCGCTGGTTTGAGCGCTGCATTGGCCCGGACGACAACTACCTGCCGCCCGACAACCTGCAAACCCTGCCGGTGGACATGCTGGCGCACCGCACCTCGCCCACCAACATCGGCCTGTACCTGCTGAGCGTGGCCTGCGCCCGCCAGTTTGGCTGGATCGGCACCCAGGACCTGCTGGAGCGGCTGGAAGCCACACTGACCACCCTGGGCCGCATGCAGCGCCACCGGGGCCACTTCTACAACTGGTACGACACGCAGACCTGCGCGCCGCTGCTGCCGCTGTATGTGTCTACCGTGGACAGCGGCAACCTCAGCGGCCATTTGCTGGCCGTGGCCCAGGCCTGCCGCGAGATGGCCGCTGCGCCGCACCCCAGCCAAGCCACCCAGGCAACCCATAGTGCGCTGAACGCATCCCGCGACCGCATCGCCCCGCTGCTGGCGGCCCGCAGCAGCCTGCCACCGGCCCAGCGCGAACAGCTGCGCTGGATGCTGGCCGACCACCGCGCCACCCGCAGGTCGGCCGAGAGAGACCGGCAAACCTCCTCCCGGGACGATGCCCCACGCCTGCAGGCGCTGGCACACACCATGGAGGAGATGGCCTGGGCGGCCGACTACCACTTTCTGTACCACCGCAAGCGGCATCTGCTGCACATTGGCTACCGGGTGGCCGAACGGCAACTGGACGCGGGCTTCTACGATCTGCTGGCCTCCGAGTCGCGCCTGACCAGCCTGCTGGCCATTGCCAAGGGCGATGTGCCGGTGCGCCACTGGGCATCGCTGGGGCGGCCCTTCTACGCCATTGGGGCCGATGCAGGCCTGCGCTCGTGGTCGGGCTCGATGTTCGAGTACCTGATGCCCACGCTGGTGCTGGTCGAGCCCCCCGGTAGCGTGCTGCAGCAGGCCTGCCATGCGGCGCTGCAGGAGCAGATGGCCTACGCGCAAGCCCACAAGGTGCCCTGGGGCATTTCCGAGTCGGCCTACGCCGGGCAGGACCACACGCTGGCCTACCAGTACGCGCCGCAGGGCGTGCCCCGGCTGGCACTGCGCCGCACGCCGATCGACGAGCTGGTCATCGCTCCCTATGCCACGGGGCTTGCTGTGCTTGTGGCACCGGCATTAGCAGCTACGAATTTTGTAGCACTAACAGAACTGGGCGCGCGCGGGCGCTATGGCTTCATCGAGGCCCTGGACTTCACCCCGGCTCGCCAGGCGCAGGGCGAGGCCTTTACCCCGGTGTGCACCTTCATGGCCCACCACCAGGGTATGACCCTGGTGGCACTGGCGAATCTGCTGCTGGACGGCCCGGCCCAACGCTGGGGCATGGCCAACCCCTCCATCGAGGCGGTCACCTCGCTGCTGCACGAACGCGCACCGCGCGAGGTGTCCCTGCTGAGCGCCCCCCCAGCCGCTCCTCCGACCCAGCTGATGCAGCAGCGCGCCCCCGGCCTGCTGCGCGAAGTGGTGCCCGGTGGCACGGCGCTGGAGCCCACACACCTGCTGTCCAACGGGCGCTACCACGTGGCGCTGCGGGCCAATGGCGCAGGCTGGAGCCGCCGTGGCGGCACCGGCATCACCCGCTGGCGCGACGATGCGCTGCGCGATGCCTACGGCAGCTTCTTTTACCTGCGGTGGGGCAGCGACCAGCCACTGGTGTCCATTACCCAACACCCGGCACCCGACCCGGCAGCCGACTACCGCAGCACCTTCCACGCCGACCGGGTCTGCTTCGATGCCGAATGGCCGGGCGTGCAGGCACACACCACGGTGTGGGTCAGCCCCGAGGACGACATCGAGTTCCGCCAGGTGGAACTGCGCAACCTGGGCGACCAGCCGCTGGAGATCGAGCTGGTGTCGGCGTTTGAAGCCACGCTGTCCGATGCGCGGGCCGACGAGGCCCACCCGGCCTTTACCAACCTGTTCATCCGCGCGCAGTGGCAGGCCGAAGACCAGGCGCTGGTGTTCGAGCGCAGCCCCCGCCTGCCTACCGAGCAGGCCTTGCAGGCCGCCCACTTCATGGTCGATACCGACCCGCAGGTGCAGGGTCTGCGTATCCAGACCGACCGCCAACACTGGCTGGGCCGTAACCGCGATGCCAGCCAGCCACTGGCCCGCCTGGTGGCACCGCCTGCCCCCGGCAGCAGTACCGCACTCGACACCGGGCTGGACCCGGTCTGCGCCATCGCGGTGCAATTGCGGATTGCCCCGCATGGCAAGGCCCGGCTGACCTTTGCCACCGCCGCTAGCGACAACGCCGAGACCCTGCAGGCGGTGGTCGACAAGTACCGCCAGCACACCCACGTGAAGCGCTCTTCGCTGATGTCGGCCACGCTGACCGGTATCCGTCTGCGCACCTGGGGTTTGGCCCCCGACAGCCTGGTGGCCATCCAGACCCTGACCAGTGCGCTGGCCCTGAGCCTGGCCCGCCCCACCGTACGCACCGGGCCCGACGGTATGGCCCCGGTCAGCGACCGGCGGCTGCTGTGGCGCTTTGGCATCTCGGGCGACCGGTCCATTCTGCTGGTGTCGGCCAGCGCCATGGAAGGCCTGGGCCTGCTGCGCGCCCTGGCGCAGGCGTTGAAGCTGTGGTCCTGGGGCGGCCTGGGCTGCGACCTGGTGGTGGTGAACGCCGAGCCCGCGTCCTACCTGATGGCGCTGCACCGCGAGATCGGCATCCTGCGCGACCGCCATGCGGCCGACCGGGGTGGCGAATCCGCCCCCACCACCATGTATTTGCTGCGGGCCGACGAGCTGACCCCCGACGAATTCAGCACCCTGCACGCCCAGGCCCGCGTGCGCCTGCTGGCCGATGGCCGCCCGCTGCTGCACCATGTACAGGCCTGGAGCGCCCTGCACGAGAAGGCCCTGGAAGCCCGGCACGCCACCGCCACCGTGGCCGTGCCCCTGGTGCCGCACCGCACCCAGGCCGTACCCGCCCCCACCGGGGTGTTTACTGCCGAGGGTGACTTCCGCTTTGATGTGAGCCCCGCCCTGCGCACCGTGCGCCCATGGACCAATGTGCTGGCCAACCCGGGCTTTGGCGCACACATCACCGAAGCCGGTGGCGGCTATAGCTGGGGCCTGAACAGCCGCCTGAACCAGCTCACCGCCTGGTCCAACGACCCGGTGGGCGACACGCCATCGGAATGGTTTTTGCTGCAGGACCGCAAGACGCTGGAGGTGTGGAGCATCACCCCCAATGCCTGGGCCGACCCGCAGGCGGTCTACCACGTGGCGCATGGCCAGGGCAGCACCACCATCCGCCACCGCCGGGGCGATATCGACGTGGCCGCCACCTGGTGCGTCGACCCCGACACCTCGGTCAAGCACGTGCGGCTGCACACCATCAACCGGGGCCACCGCCCGCTACAGCTGCGCATCATCGGCATGGCCGAATGGCTGATGGGGGCCAACCGCAGCGACCGCAGCAGCGTGCACATGGGTGTGTTCCAGCACGGGGCCACCACGGCGCTGCTGTGCACCCAGCGCGAGCGCAGCGCAGGCTTTGGCGAGGGCACGGCTTTTCTGGCCCTGGCCGGTGATGGCGACCACGCGGTGGACGACTGGACCTGCGACCGCCGCGAATGCTTTGATGCCCGTGGCCACCTGGTGCTGCCGGACCACTTTGGCCACGCCACCGGTGCCGGGCTGGACCCCTGCGCCGCCCTGTCCACCACCCTGCATCTGGCCGCAGGCGACACTGCCGACCGGGTGTTTTTGCTGGGCTTTGCGGCCAACCCGCTGTTGGCCCGCGAGGTGGTGCTACAGGCCGCTGCGGTAGAGGCCACACAGCGCCTGGCATCGGCCCGCGCCCACTGGGACGCGCTGCTCGGGGCCACCGTGGTGGCTACGCCCGACCCGCTGTTCGATGCCATGGTGAACCACTGGCTGCTGTACCAAACCGTGGCCTGCCGCCTGTG
Organism: uncultured Albidiferax sp.; assembly: GCA_963512605.1. GTDB lineage: Bacteria > Pseudomonadota > Gammaproteobacteria > Burkholderiales > Burkholderiaceae_C > Rhodoferax_B. The sequence goes on from CAUPNG010000007.1 coordinate 163,361, forward strand.
GGCCAAATCCGGCTTCTACCAGGCCGGTGGGGCCACGGGTTTCCGTGACCAGTTGCAAGACGCCATGGCGCTGGCCTGGGCCGCGCCCGGCATGCTGCGCGAGCAGATCACCGTGTGCGCCGCGCGCCAGTTCCCCGAGGGCGACGTGCAGCACTGGTGGCATGCGCCCAATGGTGCGGGGGTGCGCACGCACTTTTCAGACGACCTGCTGTGGCTGCCGCACGCCTGCGCCCACTACCTGCGCAGCACGGGCGATGCCACGCTGCTGGAGGTGCAGGTGCCCTTCCTGGAAGGCGCGGCTATTCCCGAGGGCGCGGAAGACGCGTACTACACACCCGCCATCGGCATGGACACGGCAACCGTCTACGAGCATGCCGCGCGCACCATCGACCGCAGCCTGGCGGTGGGCGTGCATGGGCTGCCACTGATGGGCAGCGGCGACTGGAATGACGGCATGAACCGCGTCGGCATCGAAGGCCAGGGCGAATCGGTGTGGCTGGGCTGGTTCCTGTGCCAGGTGGTGGCCGAATTTGCGCCGCTGGCCCACGCCCGGGGCGACACGGCCCGGGCGCGGCGTTGGGAACAGGCCGCCGAGGGCTGGAGGGCCGCACTGGTGGGCCCGGCCTGGGACGGCCAATGGTTCAAGCGCGCGTTTTTCGACAACGGCGAAGCCCTGGGCTCGCACGCCAACCCCGAGGCGCAGATTGACCTGATCGCCCAGGCCTGGGCGGTTTTGTCCCACGCCGCACCGGTGGCCTTGCAACGGATTGCGCTGACGGCCATGGAAGAGCGCCTGGTCGACCCGCAGGCCGGTCTCATCAAGCTGCTGGACCCGCCGCTGGCGCATGCCTTGCCCAGCGCAGGCTACATCCAGGCCTACCCGCCGGGCGTGCGGGAAAACGGCGGCCAGTATTCGCATGCCGGGGTCTGGGCGATGATGGCGCAGGCCGCGTTCACCCAGGGCCAGTCCGACAGCAGCGTGGCGCAGCGCGACACCGCCTACCGCTACTTCACCTACCTGAACCCGGCCCACCGGGCTGCCAACCCCCGCCACAACGCCGCCTACGCCATCGAGCCCTATGTGATGGCCGGTGACGTGTACACCCAGCCGCCGTACGTGGGACGGGGTGGCTGGAGCTGGTACACCGGCTCGGCGGCGTGGATGCACCGCGCGGCCATTGCGTCGATCTTTGGTCTGGAACAGGGAGCCGACACGCTGCGCTTCACGCCCTGCCTGCCGTCCCATTGGCCGCAGGCCGAGATGACGCTGCGCCGGGGCGAGCGCAGCATGCGTTTCATCTTTACCCGCGGCGCACCGGAGGCGGCACTGGCAGCCCACGCGCACAGCAACGCCCGGTTGCTGCATGTGGGTGAAGCACTGCCCTGGGCCGGGCTGGCCGCGCAGAGCTGCTTCGTGGTGCCGCTATGAACGCCCCCATGCACACCCCTGACCCCGCTACCGAGAAACTGCTCGGCCTGGCCTATGCTGCCATGGACGCGCAAACCCAAAAGGTCGCCAGCCACATTGCCGGACGCAAGCACATTGCCCGCAACACCGCCAAAGACCTGGACGACGACACCTCCCTGGGCGCACGCGCCGCCGATGCGGTGGCCAGCTTTGGCGGCTCCTGGACCTTTATTTTGCTGTTCGCGGCGGTGCTGGTGGTGTGGGTGGGGCTGAACGTGCTGCTGCTGGCGCGCTGGAACGCGGTGTTCGACCCCTATCCTTTTATTCTGCTAAACCTGTTTTTGTCGATGCTGGCCGCGGTGCAGGCCCCCATCATCCTGATGTCGCAAAACCGCCAGGCCCAGAAGGACCGGCTGCATGCCGAACACGACTACGAGGTCAATCTCAAGGCCGAGCTGGAGATCATGCTGCTGCACGAAAAAATCGATGCGCTGCGCCAGGGCCAGTGGGCCGAGCTGCTGCAAATGCAGAAAGAGCAGTTGCAGCTGCTGGCCCATCTGAAAGACAAAGCTTCCAGCTAGCCGACACGCCGATGCGGCATCCTCCTACACGGCCTAGCGGCACAGGCCGATAGGGCGCGGCAGGCCCCGGTTTTAAAGTTCAGTCATCGGTTTGGTAGTACCCATACCCCCTGAACCGACCAACCAAGGAAGCACGATGGCCGTTAAGAATGAACCCACGAATGTCACGCAGTTGCCAACGAATAGCGGCGACCGGATGGTCTTGAACGAAGCGGCCATCGGTGCGGCCCGCCGCAGCCTGGACCAGGGTGCCGTCACCCCCAGCTATGGCCCCTGGCGCGAAGACATCATCCAACTGCTGAACGACTCGCTGGCCACCGAGCTGGTGTGCGTGTTGCGCTACAAGCGCCACCACTTCACCGCCGACGGCCTGGCATCCAGCGCCATTGCCGCAGAGTTTTTGGTGCATGCAAACGAAGAAGCTGGTCATGCCGACCGGTTGGCCCAGCGCATCGTGCAGCTCGGTGGCGAGCCCGACTTTTCGCCCGATTCGCTCACCAAGCGCAGCCATGCGGCCTACGACGACTCGAAGGATCTGAAAGAAATGATCAAAGCCAATCTGGTGGCCGAGCGGGTCGCCATTGAAGCCTACAGCCAGATGATTGCCATGATTGGCGACAAGGATTCGACCACCCGCCGTCTGCTGGAAGACATCTTGAGCGACGAGCAAGAGCACGCCGACGAACTCAAGGACTGGCTGGCCGCCTAGTGTTTTAGCCCTGGCTGGTGGGGCCATTCACCATGCCAAACCACTTTTTTTTACCAACTGGAGTATCCAAAATGAAACTGAACATCCGCACCACCCTCGCCGCTTCCATCACCGCCATCGTGCTGTTGACCACCGCCGGCTGTGCCGTCACCCGTGGCCAAGAATCCGTGGGTGCCTACATCGACGACTCCGCCGTGACCACCAGCGTCAAGGCCCGCTTTGTGGACAACAAGGAAGTGGACGCATCGGCCATCAGCGTGGAAACCCTGAACGGCACCGTGATGCTGTCGGGCTTTGCCAAGAGCCTGAAGGAAAAGTCGACGGCTGAAAGCATCACCCGCAACGTCAAGGGTGTGAAGGCCGTGAAGAACGAAATCGCCATCCGTCCTTAATTTTTGTCCTTAATTTTTAACCGCAACTGCAAGCAAGGAGACTGCTATGAACTGGGACACCATCCAAGGTAACTGGAAACAGGCTACCGGCAAAGCCAAAGAGCAATGGGGCAAACTGACCGACGACGACCTCGATGTCATCGCTGGCAAGCGCGACCAGCTCGCAGGCAAGATCCAGGAACGCTACGGCATTGCCAAAGACGAAGCCGAGAAGCAGCTGTCTGCCTGGGAAAAGAAGGCCAATGACGACGCCTGGTTCAAGTAGTCCGATTCTGGTTTGACATAAAAAAAGCCCCGACCACCTTCACAGGTGGTCGGGGCTTTTTGGCTTGGGGTTAGCAGTTGCCTTTTTTGGCCTGGCCCGGGGGGCAGTGGCCATGGCCGTGGCGGTCGTCGCGGCGATCTTCGCGCCGTTCATGCCGGTCGTCACGACGCTCCTCGCGGCGCTCGGCACGCCGCCAGCTGCCGTCCACCCAGCGCCAGCCACCATCGGCACGGATCCAGCGACCCGGGGTAAAGCTGTAGTCTTGGCGCGCTGCTTGCCAGTAGCCGACACGCCAGGCGTAGTCGCGCCCATTCCATTGCCAACTGCCTGGCACCCATACCTTGCCGACCCTGGGGCCCGGCATCCGCTCCATGCGTGGCGCTGGCGGCGCAATCTGTACCAGACCGGGAATGGTGATGTTGACCGACACCTGGGCCTGGGCCGTCGAGAGGGCGGCGGTAGCCACCACTGCAGAGAGAAAGAGGGGAATTAGTTTCATGGTGGAATGTAAGGGTTGAAGTAGCAACAAATGCAAACCTAACGCCGCGCAGACCTGGGTGGATGACAGGGCCGCTCCCCTAGACATGCAACAGCGTGCAAAATTGCACGCTCCGGCCACCGCACAGGCGGCCTGGAACCTCTTTATTTCACACCACACACACCATGCAATTTGCCACCTGGAACGTCAACTCTCTCACCGTACGCCTGCCCCAGGTTGTGGACTGGCTGGCGGCCAACCCGGTTGATGTGCTGGCGCTGCAGGAAACCAAGATGACCGACGACAAGTTCCCGCACGCGGCCTTTGCCGAGGCGGGCTACCAGGCGCAGTGGTTTGGCCAGAAGACTTACAACGGTGTGGCCCTGCTCAGCAAGACGGCGGCCACCGATGTGGTGAAAAACATCCCCGGCTTCAGCGACGACCTGGCCCGGGTGATTACCGGCACCGTGAGCGGCGTGCGCGTGATCGGGGCCTATTTCCCCAACGGCCAGGAGCCCGGCAGCGAAAAGTTCGACTACAAGATGCACTGGCTCAAAGCCCTGCGCGACTGGGTCAAGGCCGAGCTGGTGGTGCACCCGCAGCTGGTGCTGATGGGCGACTACAACATCACCTTCGACGATGCCGACGTATGGGACCCGGTGGGCCTGAAGGACACCATCCACTGCACCGACGAAGAGCGTTACCACCTGCAGGCCCTGGTGGGCCTGGGCCTGACCGACACGCACCGCCTGTTCCCCCAGCCGCCCAAATGCTATTCGTGGTGGGATTACCGCGACTTCGGCTTTCGCCGCAACCGGGGCATGCGCATCGACCATATCCTGGTCAGCCCGGCACTCAAGCCCAAGGTCACCGCCTGCACCATCGACACCGTGCCCCGCAAGAATGAGCGCCCCAGCGACCACGCCCCGGTAGTCGTCACCCTCGATTTACTATAACTTTAATAGCTGCTCACGCCGATACCATAAGCGCTAGAGGCCTAAAAAGCTTGTAAATAGGTATCACAGCTCAGCGAACCTCGGAGATCTCCACTTCGACGCGGTAGTTGTTGGACCGTACCAGCGTGGTCAACGGCAGGGCGTTGGTGGGCACGGCCTGCGCGGTAAACGCCAGGCTTTGCGGGTCGAAGCGCAGCCACGCGGGCAGCGGCTGGCCATTGGGCAGTGCGGCCGTGGCCGGTGTGGGCTGGGCCCGCAAACTGGTGCGGGCCTGCAGCGGCAGAGCAGCCTCGAACGTGGCGTTGCGCATGCCAACCACCTGCACCAGCACCTGGCCCGCCAGCACCGGCGACACATTACGCACCGGGGTCACGACCACATAACCGTTGCGCCCATCGCGGCGGTCGCAGTCCAGGCCGGTCTGGGAGGTGCCTACACAGCCTGCGGCCCCTTTTCCTGCCGCCGCGCCACCCTCCCGGCCTACCGCAGACGCGCCCACGGCCACGCCCTCCAGCGCACTTTGGGACGGTGCCAACGGCGATGCAGGCACCGCCAGCGGGTGCGGCAGCAAAATCTCCTGGGTCCACACCCCGGCCACGGGCAGGGCGGGCACCACGATGCGGCTTGTGCTGTTGCCAGCGTAGGTAATGGTGTAGTTGCCTCCGCCATTGCCATCGTCGATCTGCACGCCCGAGGTGAGTACGGTTTTGTTGTTGCCCACATTCGGATCGGTGAACGCAAACGTGCCGCCGACCAACCGGTCGGTGCCAAACAGGCTGCCGCCCGCCACCACCGCCGTGCCCTGCGCATCGGTGGTGCCATCAAAGGGTTTGCTGACGCTGCTGGTGGCCACCGTGATGGACGCGGGCGTGATGGTGCTGGTGGTGTTGTTGGCGTAGGTCACGGTGTAGTTATTGCCACCGTTGCCGTCGGCCACCACCACGCCTGCGGTGGTCACGGTCTTGTTGCCCAGGCCCGCGTTCTTGTCGGTGAAGGCAAAAATACCGCCCGCCAGGGTGTCGGCACCAAACAGCGTGCCGCCGGTCACCACTGCGTTACCCAAAGCGCTGGTGGTGCCATCGTAGGTTTTCACCACGTTGCTGCTCGACAGCGTGATGGCTGCCGGGGTGATGTTGGCATTGCTGCCACCCAGGAAATTGCTGCCCGCCAGGTAGTAGTTGCCCGCATCGCCACCACCCAGGGCCATGTCGCGCACCACGTAAGGCAGGTTGCTGCCCACGTTGTGGAACGCAAACGCTCCGCTGCCGTTGACCACCAGGTTGTCGCCCGGCTCCAGGCCCGCCGGGTTCAGGACCAGATTGGGCATGTCGGTACTGCCGTTGTAGGTTTTGTCGATCCCTGTGGCGCTGGGCGTGATGGGTTTGGGCGTGACCGCCAGGTTGCCCACAAACACCGGGCTGCCTAAAAAGTTGTTGCCCACCACACCCGGGGCCGCGTCGCCCAGCGCGTAGTTGCCCACCGGCGTGTGGCCTGCGCTGCTGCTGCCAGCACCTTGCGGGCCGGGGGTGAAGGTGATGCCGCCACCTACGCCGTCGGTGTAGTTGTAGGTGTTGTTCACGCCGCTGCCCGCAAGGTCGATGATGGTGGTTTGGTCTGCCGCCAGGTACTGCACGCTGAAGACGTTTAACGTGGGTGCGGTGCCGTAGACCGTGCTGGTGTTCACCAGCCGCACCAGCAGTTGCTCGGCGGGCACGATGGTGAAGGTGCCGGGCACAAAGCTGATGCTGTAGTTGCCCGAGGTCAGCCCGCTGGGCACCAAGGCCCCGGCGTAGCTGCCTACCGCGTTCTCGGTCAGGGCATTGGGCCGGTCGATGGCCAGGGTGCCGCCCAGCACACTGGGGGTTTCGCCACCGACCAAACCGTCATAGTGGGCACCGGCATAGCCCGGCACATCGGGCTTGCCGACGAAGCGGGCATCGGCATTGGCCGTGACGGTGAGCGGCGCCGGGGTGATGCTGCTGACGGTGTTGTCCACGTAGTTCACCACGTAGTTGGCGGTGACATCGGTGCCGCTGCTGTCCACCACCGTCAGGCCCGAGGCCCTGGTGGTCTTGTTGCCTATGCCCACGTTCTTGTCGGTGTAGGCCAGCGTGGCGGCCAGGCCCACCTGTTCACCAGCGGCGCTACCCGCCAGCGCGCCCACGATGGCGTTGCCCGTGGCATTGGTGGTGCCGTCGTAGGTCTTGCTGACGGTGGGTGCGGTGACCGTCAACCCGGCCGGGCTGATGCTGCTGCTGGTGTTATTGACGTAGCTGACAAGGTAGTTGGCACCGCCGTTGCCGTCGTTCAAGGTGATGCCGGAGGCGGTGACGGTCTTGCCCGGACCCACGTTCTTGTCGGTGAACGCAAACGTGCCGCCGCTCAAGGTGTCGCCACCAAACAGCGTGCCCGCGCTGACCGTGGCTGTGCCCGGTGCACCCAGGCTGCCGTCGTAGGTTTTGTTGACCGTGGAACTGGCCAGCGTAATGGAGGCCGCAAAAATGCTGGCACTGGCGCTGCCGGTACTGGCGATGGTGTAGTTGAGCGCATCGGCACCCACCAGGCTGATGCCACTGACGGTGATGGCTTTGCCCTTGCCCACATGCTTGTCGGCAAAGTTGGCCGCCGTGTAGGCCAACACAACCGAGTCGCCACCGGTCAAGCCACCGGGGGCGGCGTTCACGGTAGCCGAGGTGCTGCCGTCGTAGTTGCGGTCGATACCGACCAGGCTGCTGGTCAGCGTCTTTTGTGCCACGCTCAAGCTGCCAGCCGTCACCGTGCCCACCGCGTAGCCCAGGGCCAGGGCCGAGGCGCTGCCGGGGGTCAAGGTGTGGCTGCCTGCGGTGTAGTTCAACGAGCCCGATAACGCGCCGCCCACCGCCACGGAGGCACCCAGCACGTCGCCATTCACCGCCCCGCTCACGGTGCCGCTGAGGCTGGGTAAGGTATCGCCATAGGTGATGCTGACGTTGCCGGTAGCCAGGTCCACCGTGGGGGCCTCGCGGTAGATGGCGTAGGCACCGCTACCGAGGGGCGCGGTGTAGTTGGTGGCCACTTCGTCGCTGTTGTAGCGAAAGCGCCCACTGCCCGCCCCTACAAAGCCCGTGACCCCGGTGCTGCCACCCACCGACCCCGTCATCAGGGTGGTGCGCCCGCCGCTGCCGGTGGTGATGGCGGGGCTGCCACTGAAGAGCAGGTTGCCGCCGCTGGCGGTGCCCGCTGCGCTGGCCACCCCGGCGTTGAGCAGCACGGCGCTGCTGCTGGCATCCGCGGTGGACACGCTTCGCGCAACGGTCAGGTTGCCCGTGGTGGTGCCGACGTATACCGGCCCGCTGGCGGTGATGCCATTCACACCGTCCACGCTGCCGATCTGCACCGCACTACCATTTTGATAGCTTACTACGCCCACGCCACCCGCTGCAAGGGTACTTACGGCATTGGAACTGGCGGTGGCCAGTGCGTAGTTGCCGGGGCCGTTGAGCAGCAAATTGGTGGCGGCAATATTGCCGCCCACGGTCTGGCTCACATTGCCCAGGGCGTTGAGCGTCAGGGTATTGTTGACCGTGATGGGGGCGTTGATGGCGATGGTAGAGCCGGTTTTGAGGATGACGTTGGTGGCCAGCGTGGGGGCCACGGCGCTGGACACGGTCATGGCCCCGGCCGCGGTTGCGTCGTTGCGGCCCACCACCAGCGTACCGGCGGTGATGCGGGCCAGCTGCGTCGCGCTCAGGCCCAGGGTCAGCGGGCTGCCGGTCAGCACGTCGGCCCCGCCCAGGTCGATGCGGGTGCCTGCGGTGCGGTTTTGCACGGTGACCGTGCCCGTGCCGGCCGACACATTTTCGGAGCCGCCGCTGCCGTAGCTGTCGGTGGTGATGGTGATCGGGCTGGCGTTACTGGTGGACAGGCTGGCCGACCCGCCTAAAAACACCCCCAATTCATTCGCCTGGCCGTTGGCATTACCGGTCAGGCTAAGTGCACCAGCAGCATGGATGGTCGCTGCGTTTCCGACCTCGACGGCATTGCTGTTGGCGGGGGAACCACTTGCCAGGGTGCCCGCAATCACCACACTGCCAGCCACCGCATTGACCGTGCTGCTTGCCACGTACACGCCGCCAGCCACCGCGCCCGGGCCGCCACCGCCGGTACCGGTGATGGCGATATTGCCACCTGCCGTGGCCAGCACCTGGCTGTTTTGGATGATCGTCACGCCGTCGGACGCACCCGACAAACCGCCGGTGCCGCTGAGCGTGATGGAGCCCGCGCCGCTGCGCAGCGTGGGGCGTTCCAGGTAGATGCCGTCGCTGTCCGGCCCAGGTCCATTGCCCGTGCCTGTGATGCTGAGGCTGCCGTTAACCGTCTCGACCAGGCCGAGCGTGGTGTAAATGACCACCCCGTCGGAGTTGCCCGCCGCGCCAAAGCCCCCCGTACCCTGGATAGCCACGGTGCCATTGCCCGTGGCACGCACGGTCGCGTCGCCGATGCGCACCCCGTCGTTGTCGCCACCGACGGTGCCGCCGCCCGTTCCCACCACTGAGATGTTGCCGCCACTGGACAGGACCTGGCTGTTGCCAAGCAGTTCCACGCCGTAGTTCTGGATCGCTGGACTGGTGCTGCCCACGCCGCGCATGCTGATGTTGCCCGTTCCCGCATTGAGCGAAGCGCCAAATACCCGCACGCCGACGATCCGGGTGCTGCTGCCGATGGCATTGCCCGACCCATCGCCCGCCAGGCCACCGCCCAGGGTGATATTGCCGCCGTTGCTGCTAATGCCACTATTGAGGTAGATGGCCCCGACACCGCTGCCATCGGCATCGCTGTTCAGAACTACATTGCCATTGGCCAGGGTGGTGATGCCGGTGCTGGCGTTGGCCACGATGTCACCACCGGCTTGCAGCGTCAGGTTGCGGGCCAGCGCGGGTGAAATGGCGGCGCCGATGGTCATGTCGCCCGAAGCCGTGGCCCCGGTGCGACCAATCACCAGCGTACCGGCGGTGATGCGGTCCAGCTCGGCATCGGTCAGGCCCAGCGTCAGCGGGCTGCCTGTGAGCACATCGGCGCCACCGAGGTTGATCAGAGCGCCTGCGCTCAGGTTGCGGATGTTCACTATGCCACTGCCCGCCGACAGGACTTCGGCGCCGCTGCCGATGTAGCTGTTGGTGGTGACGGTGATGGGCTGGTTGTTGGTGGTGCTGATATTGCTGGCCCCCAGCCTCACGCCCACAGCGCCCGCTTGCCCCAGCGTGTCGCCCTGGATGCTGATGGCCCCATTGGCGCTGACCGAGCTGCCGCCGTCGATAGACACCGCGCTCGATGCAGCCGTGGCACCGCCGACCAGCGTACCCAGGATCTGGACCGTACCAGACGAGGTGCTGACAGCTGCATTGCTGGCCAACCGGACACCCTGCGAATTGGCGCCCCCCCCGGCGGTTCCGGTCAGCGTAATATTGCCGCCGCCGATGGTTCTGACCCGGCCTACTGCCACATGCACACCGTGGGCATCGTCGCTGCCGGGCCTTGCAGTGCCCGTCATCTGGATATTGCCGCCTGCGGTGGTTTGCACGGTGCCGCCGGGCATGTAGATGCCGTAGTCGACCGTGTTGCCGTTGCCGCCGGTACCGGTCATGCTGAGGGTGCCCGAGGCGGTTTGCAGCGTGGCACCGGTAAAGAGCGCCACACCATCCGAGTCGCCACTGGTGCCGTTGCCCCCGGCACCGACAATCGTCAAATTGCCTGCGCCGCCTGCACTCACCAGCGCCGTGCCCTCCACGTGCACCCCATCGTTGGTGGCGGACGCACTGCCGGTGCCGCCGCCCGCGCCCGTGAGGTTGATATGGCCGCCAGTGGTGGCAACTTGTGCGCTGCCGCCCAACCAAACTCCATCCTGTCCATCGCCCGTGCTGGCGCCACCCGTTCCATTGACGGTAATCGCTCCACTGGCTGTGCTGACGGTGGATGAGTCAATATTGACACCAACAACTGCATCGGCAGTACCGGCACCACCAATACCTGTGAGGGTGACCGTGCCTGCCCCGTTGGTGACAAGAGTACTGCTGCTCCTGATGTCGATGCCATAGCTGTCGTTGGCACCCGTGCCGCGCAAGGCCACATTGCCCCCACCGGCGTTGAGCGCGGCCCCGACCAGCGCGATGCCCACAGGGTTGCCAGTGCTGCCAAGCGCGTTGCCCAATCCATCCCCGGCAGCCCCACCACCCAAGGTGATGTTGCCTCCGTTGCTGGTAATGCCCGACCCCGTGTTGAGCTTGATGGCCCCGGCCCCGCTGCCGTCCAGATCGCTGTTGAACACTACGTTCAGCCGGTTGGTGCTGGCGCTGATCGCCACGTTCGAGGCCACCACGATGTCGTTGTGCGCCCGCAGGGTCAGCGTGGTATCCACCCCTCCGGTTTTGCTGATGTTGGCGTTGACGGCGATATTGCCCGCATCACCGACGTTGCCGCTGGAGCCGGTGGCGGGCACATCCAACGAGGTGTCCACCGTCACGCTGGTGCCCGCGCTCAGGCTGGCGCTGATGGTGGCGGCCTGGCCCGCGCCGATGGTGTAGTTGTAGGGGTCGATCAGCCACAGCCCGGCCTGCGCTTGCCCACCGGCCTGCACTTGTGCGGTGTCCATCACCAGCGTGTGGCCCGAGGTTTCCACCTGCCCGCCCGCAGCCACCCCGCTGGCCGCAATGCGGCCGTTGACGGTGGTACTGCCGTTGGCGTTGTGCACATCGCTCCACAGCACCACTTTGCCGCCGTCGCCGCTCTGGGTGGCCGATGCGTCAATCGTCGCACCCTGCGCCAAGGTGACCGTGGTGGCCTGGACCATGCTGCCGCTGCCCTGCCAGTCGCCCCCCACCAGCACCGTGCCGCCACCCGTGGCCCCGCTGGCGTTGAGGCTGCTGCCGGGGACGAGCTGGATGTTGTCGCCCTCCAGCACGATGCGCCCGCCCTGGGCCGTCAGGCTGCTGGCATCGATCTGGCCGCTGTTGACCACGCTGGCCTGCAGGCCGCGCAGGGCGGTGGCGCTGAGGATGATCTGCCCACCAGAGGCCAGCACGGCGGTGCGGTTCTCCACCAGGGTTTGGATCTGGCTGGGCGTGACGCTGAGGCTGGCCAGGCGGCTGAAGGCATCAAAGTTCAGCTGGATGCTCTCGCCTGCAGCCATGGCCACGGCGCTGGCGGTGACGGTGCCCTGGTTGCGCACCTCGGGGGCCAGCAGGGCGATGGTCTGGGCGGCGGTGAGTGTGCCCTCGTTGACCACGCTGCCGGTGGCACCATTGCGGCTAAACATCGCCTTGCCCGCCATGAAGTCGGCATCGGTCTGGTTCATGCTGGTGGCGGTGAGCGCGCCCACGTCCAGCACGGCGCTGGGGCTGAAGTACACGCCTGCGGGGTTGATGAGGGTGACCTGGCCAGGGGCGTTGATGTGGCCAAAGATCTGGCTGGGGTTCATGTCCAACACGCGGTTCAGGGTGGCGCTTTGCGCGTTGGGCTGGTTGAAGTTGACGGTGGCCGCACTGCCCAGGTTGAAGGTATTCCAGTGGATCACCGCGCGCTGGCTGGTCTGGTTCACGTTGAGCACCGGGGCGCTGCTGCTGCCTGCGCCTTGCAGCGTGGCCGCGCCCTGGGTGACCACGCCGCCCTGGGGCAAGGTCGTGGGCGCAATAGTCTGCGCAGACACCTGGGCCGGATTTATAAGAAATAGTCCCCCCGTGCTTATGGCATAAGCGCAAGCAGCTATTTTTTTGATAGTAAACCGCACCGGCACCGCACCTTGCCTGCGCCGCTGGTCGGTGGTGGTCCGGTTGCTTCGGCGGCCCAGGCCGCTGGCCACTTCCGATACCGCCACCCAGGCTTGGTGCAGGGCATTCCAGACGAGTTGGTAGATGTGGTTCATGGTGTGTGCCCTCAGAAAGCGATGCTGGCGTGGAGCCAAAAACGGTTCTTGTGCAGGCTGCCGTCGGTGTCGGTCCCGCTGGGGGTGGCCAGCGGGTTGCTGCCGATGCGGTGGGCCCAGGTACCCTGGATTTGGGTGCCGTGCGGTCCTCGCCAGGTGAGGGCCAGGCCTGCGCCTTGCAGGGTGACGCGGTTGTGCGCCACCAGCGGCGTGGCGCTGCTGCTGGCGTAGCGGTTGTGCTTGTACTGCTGGACCTGGCCCCAGTCGTAGAAGGCGCTGGCCTGCCACTGGGCGCTGAGCTCCTGGCGCAGGTCCAGGCTGAGTTGGGTGCCGGTGCTGCCGCCACCTTCGGCATTGGGGTAGGCGCGCACGCCGTTCATGCCGCCGAGGTAGAGCTTCTCAGACGGGTCGAGGTTGGCGCTGGCGAACTGGCCGGTGGCCGAGCCCAGCAGCGACAGGCTGGGGGTCAAGGTTTGCAGGCGGCTGGCGCTCCAGCGCAGCTTGCTGAAGCCGCCTTGGGCGGCGACGGTAGAGGCATCGGCGAACTGGATGGGCGAGCCGTCCAGGCTGAGGCGGCCATGGGTGAGCACCAGGCTGGCGCTGTTGGCTCCGCCGCCACCGAGCCGGTCGAACTGGTTGCCGATCAGGCCGAGCTGCAAGGCGCGGCTGCGGGCGCGGCTGGCGGTGTCCAGGATGCCCAGGGTCTGGTTGTCGTCGCGGTTGTGCAAGCGGGTTTGGACCCAGCCTGCGGAGAACAGCCAGTGGGCCAAGGCGGTGCGCACCAGCGGGTACTGGGCGCTGGCACCGAAGCTGGTGCTACCGCCTTCTGGGGGCAGGCCGGTAGTGGTGTTGCGCGCATCCAGCACCTGGTAGCGCAGCACGCTGGCGGCACCGACGATGCGCCAGCCCTGGGGTCCTACGGGCAGGTAGCCGCCCAGGCTGAGGTACTGGCTGCCCCGGCTGACACTGCCGCCCAGGTTGAACTGCTCGCCCTGGCCCAGGGGCGAGAGCAGGCTGAGTTGGGCGGTAGCGCGTGCGCTGCCGGTGGCGCGGTTGCCGCCGTTGTCCAGGCTGGCCTCCACCCGGTAAGGCGCGCTGGGGCGCAGGCCGACGACCACGTCGGTGCTGCCCGGGGTGTCGCTGGCCTGCAGGCTGCCGTTGACGCGCACGCCGGGGATGTCGTTGGCCAGCAGCAGGGCGCGCTCCAGCGCCGGAAGGCGCAGCGGCTGGCCGGCAGGCAGGTGGTACTCCAGCAGGGCCTGGACACGGGCGGTGAGAACGGGCCCCAGGGGGGTATCGCCCGGTTGCAGGACGATGCGGCCCAGGCGGCTTTCGGTGACGGCGAAGCGCACCGTGCCGTCGGTGATGTCCTGGCCCGGCAGGCTCACGCGCGCGAGCCAGCCGCACTGGCGGTACAGGTCTTCCACCGCGGCGGTGGCCTGGCGCAGATCGGCCAGGCTGACCGGGCGATTGAGCCAGGGCGAAAGAACGTTTTGGATGGCGGCGGACTCTACCAGGGTGCTGCCATCGACCTGGAAGCGCAGTACGGTAGTGAGCCTGCTGGCCCCGGTATCGGTACCGGGTGGCACCGGGGCCGCAGGCAGAACGCCGGGTCCGGGGGGCTGCGGTAGCGCCGGGGGACTGAGGCGGCGCTGCTGCTCCAAAAGCGTACCGGCGTTCGGGGGTGGAACTGCCGTTGTCTGGGCCCACAGCGGGGGAATGGTGCCCAGGAACAGTGTGGCGAAAGCGAAGGTTTTGTTCATATCCACGCCTAATTTGTATACAAACTAAACGCCAATATAGCAAAACATTCACATTAGAAACATATCGTCACATCGCATTTACCCCTGAAAAAGGTAACCATTTGTATGCAAACAAACCGCATTTTGCGGTGCAGTGCGTACTATCGCATCGCCACCGAGCGGCGCACAAACTCCACAAATTGCGCGATGGGCAAGGCCCGGCTGAACAGGAAACCCTGGTAGGCATGGCAGCCACACTGGGCCAGAAACTCTTTTTGCGCCAGGGTCTCCACGCCTTCGGCCAATACGCCCAAGCCCAGGTTGTTGGCCAGGGCCACCACGGTGCGGGCAATGGCGGCATCGCTGGTGTCGGTGAGCACATCACGCACAAACGACTGGTCGATCTTGAGCTGGTCCAGGGGCAGGCGCTTAAGGTAGGACAGCGAGGAATAGCCGGTGCCAAAGTCGTCCAGCGACAAGCCGATGCCATGGGCCTGCAAGGCGGCCATCTTGCCCACCATTTCTTCCAGGTTGTCGATCAGCATGCTCTCGGTGAGCTCCAGCTTGAGCCGCTTTGGGTTGGCCCCGGTGGCGGCCAGCAAGGCCAGCACGCCGTCGACGAACTGGGTTTCGCGAAACTGCCGGGCGCTGACGTTGACCGCCAGCACCAGCGGCTCCAGCAGTGGCTGCTGCGCCCATTGCACCAGCTGTTTGCAGGCCGTCTCCAGCACCCAGTTGCCCAGCGGCAGGATGTGGCCGGTGTCCTCGGCCAGCGGAATGAAGCTGGCCGGTGACACCATGCCGCGCACCGGGTGCGGCCAGCGCAGCAAAGCCTCGGCCCCGATCACACCGCCCTGCCCGTCCACCTGGGGTTGGTAATGCAGCTCAAACTGCCGCTGGGCGATGGCCAGGCGCAGGTCGGCCTCCAGCGCGGCACGGGCATTGACCACGGCCTGCATGGCCGGGTCGAAAAACCGCAGGCCGTTGCGCCCAGCCGCTTTGGCCTGGTACATGGCCAGGTCGGCCTGCTTGAGCAGCTCGTCCATGGACAGACTCATGCCGCTGTACAACGCCACTCCGACGCTGGCCGTGCTGTTGAAGTCAAAGTCACCCAGCTGGTAGGGCTGGTTCAGCGCGGCCACGATCTTCTCGCCCACGGCGCGCACATCGGCTGCGGCCACCTCAAAGTTACCGTCCAGGTTCTCCAGTACCACCAGAAACTCGTCGCCACCCAGCCGGGCCACGGTGTCGCAGTCGCGGATACAGCCGGACAGGCGCTTGGCCGCCTGGCGCAGCAGTTGGTCGCCCTGGTCGTGGCCGCGGGTGTCGTTGAGGGTTTTGAAGTTGTCCAGGTCGATGAACAGCAAGGCCCCGGTGCGCTTGTTGCGCTCGCTGGAGGAAAGCGCGCGCTGCAGCCGGTCCATCAGCAGGCGGCGGTTCGGCAACTCGGTCAGGGGATCGAAAAAAGCCAGCTGGCGAATCTGGTCCTCGGCGGCTTTGCGCAGGGTGATGTCGGACAGTGTGGCTACAAAATAGCTGACCTCGCCCTCCACGTCGTACACCGCGTTGATGTTGACCCACTGCGGAAACACTTCGCCGTTTTTGCGCCGGCTCCAGATTTCACCGGCCCATTTACCGGTGCGCCGCAGCGCCTGCTGGATGGCCACAAAGTACACCTCGGTATCGCGCTCGGATTTGAGCAGCGCCAGCGTCTTGCCCAGGGCTTCGGCATCGCTGTAGCCCAGGCTCTGGGTAAAGGCCTTGTTGACGCGCAGGATGCGCTGTTCGGGGTCGGTCACCACCACCCCCTCCTGGGCATCAAAGGCGGTGGCGGCAATGGCCAGCTCGGCCTCGGCGCGGTAGCGGGCCGACAGGTCGATGTCCACGCAAAACATCTCCGGCGAGCGCCCCGGGGCCTGCACGTACGCATGGCTGGAGAACACCGGCACGCGGCTGCCATCCTTGTGTTGCAGCACCAACTCGCCCGCAGGAATCGCGTCGCGGGTAGCAAACATCTGCGCCATCGCCTGGCGCACGCCCTCGCGCATCGGGGGTGGGATGATCAGGTCGCGCAAATTGCGGCCCAGGGCTTCCTCGGCGGTAAAGCCGTAGAGTCGTTCGGAGGCCTTGTTCCAGTAGCGGGTGGTGCCGTCGGGCGCGTAGGCTTGCACCGACACGCCGGGAATGTCCTTGATCAGCGTGCGAAAGCGGGCTTCGGACTCGCGCAACGCCATATCCAGCACGTCACGGCGCTGCCCTTCCTGCAGCACCATGGCCAGCAGCAGCGTGGCAGGGGTAAACACCAGAATCAACGCGATGGCGGTCGACACCATGGCTTTGGGGTCCAGCGGAGACAGGGCCAGGAATCCAATCTGGCACAGCTGTAGCAACAGGCCGAACACCAGCAACGAGGGCACATCCGTGCGCAGGTGCCCGCTGGCCACGGCACGGCGGTACAGCAAGCCCAGGCCCACACTGACCAGCAAGGCCGCCATCACCATCACCACCTGGGGCGAACCCTGCCACAGGTGGAAAATTCCCACCACCACCAGCGCCACGCAGGCCGACAACAGACCGCCAAACAGCCCGAGGATGCCCATCACCACCGAGCCACCGTCCACGGCAACGCCGGGCATCGGCATGTACGGCTCGGCCATGCCCAGCACGCACACCACGCCAAACAGCAGGCCTGTGGCCACCTGGCCCGCGCGACGCCGCTCATGCCACAGCCGCACATGCAGACACTGCATCACACCCAACACCAACATCCAAGCCACGTCCTGGGCCAGATAAACAACCATGGATACGGTCTCCTACCGAAAGCACACGAGGAGGAGCCCGCGCGCGTTCAGGACAACGCAGCAGCCACCCCCCAAAGACGCACAGAGGCGCGCCACCAATAGGCACATTGTTACAAATGAGGCTGACTTTAGTATGCTTTACTTGTGCAAAGGAAAAAATAGGTGGTGGTTTCCATCCGGCACAAGCGCTACTAAAAAAATAGCTGCATGTGCTTATGGATAAAGCGCTAAAGCCTATTTTTAGCAGGAAATATGGCGTAGTACCGGTTACATATACGCAGAATATTTCATCGATATTGTGGAACCGAGGCCGCCACACCTGGCTCATGGCCAGGCCGGGGCTCCTGCCACCAAAGCTATACATTCAATAGCTGCTCACGCCCATTCGATGGGCACAAACAGCCAAAAACACCCCTAACACCCCAGCAACACCCCCGGCCAGGGGGCGGGCCTTATTCCAGACCCAGTTCCTGGATCTTGCGGGTAATGGTGTTGCGGCCAATGCCGAGTTTTTGCGCCGCTTCGATGCGCCGACCACGGGTGTTGTGCAAGGCGGTGAGGATCAGCTTGGACTCGAAGCGGCGCGACAGCACGTCCCAGACATCGTGCCGGTCGTTGGCCAGCAGCTCCAGCGCCTCCGCCTCCAGGCCCAGCTCCCAGCCGGTCTGTGCGCTCGGGGCATGGGCGTGGGCATCTGCGGGGCGCAATGGCTCGGCACTGGCGGGCAGGAACGCAGGTTCGGCATCGGTGTGCGGGCCCATGTCCGCCTGCGCCAGCGGTACGCCGACGATACGGGTGGCCGTGGTGTGGCCCAGGCTGGACGGTGGCACGGTGACGCCCAGCACATCGGGCGGCAGGTCTTTGGGCTCGATGGTCTGGGCCGGGGCCATCACGGTCAGCCAGTGGCACAGGTTCTCCAGCTGGCGCACATTGCCGGGGAACGGGAACAGCGCAATTTGCGCCAGCGCTGCATCGGAAATGCGTTTCGGCTCCACGCCCAGCTGCTTGGCGCTTTGCTGCAAGAAGTGCCGGGTCAGCATGGGCACGTCTTCGACCCGCTCGCGCAGCGCAGGCAGGCGCAGGCGGATGACGTTCAGGCGGTGGAACAAGTCCTCGCGGAACACGCCGTCGCGCACGCGCTGCTCCAGGTCCTGGTGGGTGGCGGCGATCACGCGCACCTGGGCTTTGACGGCGTTGTGCCCGCCGACGCGGTAAAAATGCCCGTCGCTCAGCACCCGCAACAGGCGGGTTTGCAGGTCGAACGGCATGTCGCCGATTTCGTCGAGAAACAGCGTGCCACCGTCGGCCTGCTCGAAGCGGCCCCGGCGCATGGTTTGCGCGCCCGTGAAGGCACCACGCTCATGGCCAAACAATTCACTCTCCAGCAGATCCTTGGGAATGGCTGCGGTGTTGATCGCTACAAACGGCCCATTGGCGCGCGGTGAATGCTTGTGCAGTGCACGGGCCACCAGCTCTTTGCCGGAGCCGGATTCGCCGGTGATCATCACCGTGACGTTGCTCTGGCTGAGGCGGCCGATGGCGCGGAACACATCCTGCATGGCGGGGGCCTGGCCCAGCATTTCCGGGGCTCCGGCCATGCGCTCTTCGGCCACTTCCTCGCGCTGGCTTTCTTCCACCGCGCGGCGGATCAGCTCTACCGC
Source organism: uncultured Albidiferax sp. (assembly GCA_963512605.1). Taxonomy (GTDB): domain Bacteria; phylum Pseudomonadota; class Gammaproteobacteria; order Burkholderiales; family Burkholderiaceae_C; genus Rhodoferax_B. The sequence goes on from CAUPNG010000007.1 coordinate 182,251, forward strand.
CTTGGGCAGGTCGAACGGCTTGGGCAGGTATTCGAAGGCACCGCCCTGGAAGGCCGAGACGGCGCTGTCCAGATCGGAGAAGGCGGTCATGATGATCACCGGCAAGCCGGGATGCATGAGCTTGACCTTCTCCAGCAGGTCCAGGCCCGAGCCGCCGGGCATGCGGATGTCGCTGACCAGGATTTGCGGGCCGTCTTCGTCGGTGGCGGATTCCAGCGCGGTCAGCACGTCGCGCGGGTTGGTGAAGCTGCGGGTCGGCAGGTCTTCGCGCAGTAGCGCTTTTTCCAGAACAAAGCGGATGGATTGGTCGTCGTCTACTATCCAGATCGGCTTCATAGTGGGGGTCACCTCGGGTCAGGATGCCTTGGTTTTTTCAAGGCAGGGGTATGAGTAATTTGAAATCCGTGCGGCCCGGAACGCTGTCGCATTCGATCAAGCCGTGGTGTTGCTGAACAAAGGTTTGCGCCAACGTCAGCCCCAGCCCGGACCCGCCCTCTCTGCCCGACACCAGCGGGTAAAAAATGCGGTCCTTGATCGACTCGGGAACCCCCGGGCCGTTGTCGATGACATGCAATTCCAGTGCCAATCGGTAACGCTGCTTGCCAAATGTGACCTGGCGTGCAATCCGGCTACGAAACGTAATCTCGGCATCGCCCTCGGCGATGCGCTCGGCCAGCGCCTGGGTGGCGTTGTGGGCCACGTTGAGCACCGCCTGGATGAGCTGTTCGCGGTCGCCGCGGAACTCGGGGATGGACACGTCGTACTCGCGCTCAATGCGCAGCCCGCGCGGAAATTCGGCCAGGATCAGGGAGCGCACGCGCTCGCAGATTTCGTGGATGTTCACGTCGCCCACCACGTGCGGGCGGCGGTGCGGGGCCAGCAGGCGGTCTACCAGGCTTTGCAGGCGGTCGGCCTCGTGGATGATGACCTGGGTGTACTCGATGAGCTCGCGCGACTCGATCTCCATCTCCAGCAGTTGCGCCGCGCCACGGATGCCGCCCAGCGGGTTCTTGATCTCATGGGCCAGGTTGCGGATCAGTTCCTTGTTGGCCTGGGCCTGGTCGATGAGTCGCTCTTCGCGGTCTTGCTTGGCCTGCTGCTCCTGCGGCAGCAGCTCGATGATGATCTCGCCGGGGCGCTCGGTCTGCGCCAGGATCACGTGCACCGGCACCGGCTCGTGGTTCAGGCGCTTGAGCCAGGCGTCGTAGCGCAGCGCGGCGAACTCGTTGCTGCCCGCACCTTCCAGTGCGTTTTGCAGGATGTGCGGCTCGGTGAAGCAATCAGGAAAGTGCGAGCCTTCGATGGTGCGACGCGAGGTGCCCAGGGCGTCTTCCAGGGCCGCATTGGCAAACAGCACTGCGCCGTCGCTGCCCAGCACCGCCACCAGGGTGGCCAGCAGGTCAAACGCGTGAAAGCGCGTGATATAGGGATGGGTGGGGTTGGTCATCAGGGCATGCTACGGGGTGGGGGCAGGCGCGAAAGCTCGCGCCGCAGGCCGGCGATATCGGCCTCGTTGCGGGCGATGCTGGCTTTCAGCTCGGCCACGCGGTCCAGGTATTTTTGGTAGTTGCGGGCCTCGCCACCTTGCTTTTCGGGCTCGCCGCCGTTGAATTCTTTGAGCAGATCGGACTGGCGGGCTTCGGCTTTACGCAGCTCGGACTCCAGGATCATGCGGGCATCGGAGTCGCGGGCGCGCTGCTCGGCACCGTCGTTGCGCGGGCTGCTGCTGGGCACGGGGGCACGCACGGGCGCAGATGCCGTTCCTGGCGGTTTGCTATGGATGATGGTGACGTTGCCGCCCTCGACCAGCTTGCAGCCCCGGGCCTTGGCATCTTTGGCATCCCGGACGGCGTTGGTGTATTCGTTGCCACAGCGGTAGACAGCCGTGTCTTGCGCCCAAACAGTGGCCGATGCCCATACCAAAATCAGACCAAAAAAGTGTTTCATGCGTGAAAGGTAAAGCCCTGGCGGGCTAGAACTAGATAGAAGTGCGCAACAGTACTCTGTTTATCAGCGGTCCATAGGCCGTAACGAAAAAAGGACGGCTTGCGCCGTCCTTTTGAGAGCCTGGGATGTCGCAATACTTTGCGCCTCCGAAGGCCGTCGCTCTTAGAGCGAGTAGTACATGTCGAATTCGACCGGGTGGGCCGCCATGCGCATGCGGGTCACTTCGGTCATCTTCAGCTCGATGTACGCGTCAATGTACGCGTCGGTGAACACGCCGCCCTTGGTCAGGAATGCACGGTCTTTATCCAGGCATTCGAGCGCTTGGTCCAGGCTGTGGCAGACGGTGGGGATCAGCTTGTCTTCTTCGGGAGGCAGATGGTAGAGATCCTTGGTGGCGGCTTCGCCAGGATGGATCTTGTTTTCCACGCCGTCCAGACCGGCCATCAACAGGGCTGCAAAGCCGAGGTAAGGGTTCATCAGAGGATCGGGGAAACGCGCTTCCACGCGGCGGCCCTTGGGGTTGGCCACGAAAGGAATACGGATGGAGGCCGAGCGGTTCTTGGCCGAGTAGGCCAGCTTCACCGGGGCTTCGTAGCCAGGTACCAGGCGCTTGTAGCTGTTGGTGCCGGGGTTGGTGATGGCGTTCAGGGCACGGGCGTGCTTGATGATGCCGCCAATGTAGTACAGGGCGTACTCGCTCAAACCGGCATAGCTGTCGCCAGCAAACAGGTTCTTGCCGTCTTTCCAGACCGACTGGTGCACGTGCATGCCGGAGCCGTTGTCGCCCACGATGGGCTTGGGCATGAAGGTGGCGGTTTTGCCGTAGGAGTGCGCCACGTTCTGGATGACGTACTTTTGCAGCTGCACCCAGTCGGCGCGCTCGATCAGCGTGCTGAACTTGGTGCCTAGTTCCATTTGGCCGGCGTTGGCCACTTCATGGTGGTGCACTTCGACCGGAATGCCCAGGGATTCGAGCACCAGGCACATTTCGGAGCGCATGTCCTGGAAGCTGTCCACGGGTGGCACAGGGAAGTAGCCGCCCTTGACGGAAGGACGGTGGCCGGAGTTGCCGTGCTCGTATTCCTTGCCGGTGTTCCAGGAGGCTTCTTCGGAGTCGATCTTGAAGAAGCAGCCCGACATGTCGTTGGCCCAACGCACGCTGTCGAAAACGAAGAATTCTGGCTCGGGTCCGAAGTAGGCGGTGTCGCCCAGGCCCGAGGCCTTCATGTAGGCTTCGGCGCGCTTGGCCAGCGAACGGGGATCGCGCTCGTACGGCTTGCCGTCGGCGGGGTCGATCACGTCGCAGGTCAGGATCATCGTCGTTTCTTCGAAGAACGGGTCGATGTTGGCGGTGTTGGGGTCGGGCATGAGTTGCATGTCCGAAGCCTCAATCCCCTTCCAGCCGGCGATGGAAGAACCGTCGAACGCGTGGCCCGAAATGAACTTGTCTTCGTCGAAATGGGATACCGGCACGGTCACGTGGTGCTCTTTGCCACGGGTATCGGTGAAGCGGAAGTCAACAAACTTGACTTCGTTCTCTTTCACCATCTTCATCACGTCAGCGACGGTCTTTGCCATCAAGAATCTCCTGGTAGGGGTTGGGTTTAAGTGGGACTACAGATTTTTAGCACATCAGGCAATGCAGTTTTTGTGCCATCGTGCGGCAAACGCACAATTTGTAACCATGCGCACGCTTGCTACTTTACGCCCGCGCATTTTGCGCCAGAAAGCCGGGCTCCCAGCCCGGGATAGCCTGCATTGCACCAATAAAGAGCATTCCAGAATTGCACCAAGTTTGTGCATTCAACTCCGCACCAGTTCGGGGCCTAACTTGGCATCGAAACTGTGCAAGCCCGCCAGCAGCGCCGGGTAGGCCTGCGCCACCTGCTCTGGCGTACCCTTGACCCCCAGCTCGATGTGGCGGCCATATTCGGGATGGTCCACGCTGGGCAGGCTGAACACCTTGACGCCGCCAAACTGGCGCTCCAGCGCCTCCATCAGCGGGGTCAGTGCGGCCTCCATGCTGCCAAACACGATCACCGATTTCTCGATCCAGGCCGCCTGCAGGAACCACGGGGCGTAGTACTGGTCCAGCACCCAGGCCACCATGGGCCAGGCCATCACCGGGAAGCCGGGCACAAAGTGCACGTGGCCCATGCTGAAGCCGGGAATTTTGTTGTACGGGTTGGGGATGATCTGCGCGCCCTGCGGAAACACGCCCATGTTCAGGCGGTGGATGTTGTCCGGGTGCGCGGGCTCATAGGGCAGGCCTTGGTCGCGGGCGGTGTCCTGCATGCGTTCGCGGATCAGGGCCTCGGCCTGCGGGTGCAGCGCCAGCGGCAGGCCCAGGGCACGGGCGGCGCACTGGCGGGTATGGTCGTCGGGCGTGGCACCGATGCCGCCGGTGGAAAACACCACATCGCCCGAAGCAAACGCCCGCTGCAAGGTGCTGGTGATGCGCGCCGGGTCGTCGCCCACGTAGTCGGCGTAGCTGAGCTGCAGACCGCGCGCGGCCAGCAGCTCAATCACCTTGGGCAGGTGTTTGTCAGCGCGCTTGCCCGACAGGATTTCATCGCCGACGATGACCAGCCCAAAGGTGGGCGCAGATTCAAGGGGGCGGGAGATAGGAAGTTCCAGCGTCATAAGTGGGTTTGGGTTGAACAGGTTCCAGAATTTCCAGGGGTGTGAGCGCCGGTGCCGCAGCAGGAGCGGGCACCGCCGTCTCGGCCCGCAAGGCCTCCAACGCAGCCAGCACATAGTGGGCAAACCACAGCGACGAGAAGGCAAATACCAGGGTGTAGATCCAGATGGCGAGAGGCACCAGCACCACGAAAGCCGCGGCAAACAAGGCCCCCGATGCCCACACCAGGCTGGGGGCTGCCCCCAAATAGCCGGTCAACACACCAATGCCCAGCAGGGTCATACGGTGGCGGCGGTAGATTTCGCGGCGCTCTTCCTTGCTGGCATGCAGGGCCAGCGCATCGTAGGACATGACGCGGTAGGTCAGCCAACCCCAGATCAGCGGCGGCAGCACCAGAATCAGCGGCGGCACCAACCATAGCGGAATCGACACCACCAAGGCGACCAAGGCCAGCAGGATGGAGCCCAGCGACCAGAGCAGCCCCCCCAGGAAAGTACCGCCCTTTTTCTTTTCCAAATGGGGAAAGCGGCGCTCCGCCACCAGGGCCACCAGGGCCGGGGTCATCATCAAGGCCACCGCCAGCAGGGACAGCACCACGATGAACGGCGTGACGGCAAAGATGACCAGCAAGGGTGCCAGCGCCACTTTGAGCTGGCCTACGCCTGCACTCTCCAGCCAGGTCCACATGCGGCCCACCCATTCGGACGCGTCCAGCATGCCGCGCACCGTATCGAGCGCAGGCTCCCAGTAAAAGTAGCCCACGCCCAGGGACAGGGCCACCATCAGCAGCAAGGGCAGGAACGACAGCGCAATCACGCGGTGGTGCATGCAGTAGGCTGCAGCACGCCAAAAAGAATCCAAAAGCAATTTCATAGGGGCAAGGATACCCGCATCAAATTAACGCAGCACCGTCCACAGCCGCCGCAGGCCCAGCCACTGCTGCTGCCAGAAACCCTGGCCGTAGTTGTGCCCGCCCTCCTCGGCCAGCTGGTTACGGATGCCGGTGGGGTCATAGCGCAGCTCGAAATTGGCAGTGCCAAACAGCATGTCCCACCAGGGCAGTAGCACCCCGAAGTTGTGCCCACCCAGGGTATTTTTGCCCGCCGACTCGTGGCCGATGCCGATGCTATGGTGCCGCCGGTGGAAGCGCGGGCTAACCCACAGGCGCTCGCCCACCCGGCCAAACCAGATGCGCAGATTGGCATGCTGCAGGCTTTCGCTGAGCTGGGTAAAGGCCACGATGGCGATGAACTGGCCCGGGGCCACGCCCACCATCTGGGCCACCAGGGCGACGACGATGTCGCCGATCACGTCGTCCAGCAAGTGGTTGCGGTTGTCGCTCCACAGGGTCATTTGGCGCTGCGAGTGGTGCAGGGAATGCAGGCTCCACCACCAAGCAAACTGGTGCTGGCCGCGGTGCACCCAGTAACCCAGAAAGTCGAAAGCCACCAGGTACAGGGCAAAGCTGAGCAGCGCCTGGTCGGTGATGCCCGGCCACAGAGCATCCAGGTGGAAAGTCGCGATGCCCGCCACCCGCAGCTCGCCAAACAGGCCGTCCATCAGCGGGTCGAGGGTAAAAAACAGCAGCAGCCGGAACGCGCCCAGCCGGTGCAACAGGGTGTAAATAATGTCAATGCGCACCGCCGTGTGGTCGTGCAACGGCTCTACGGGCCGCCAGCGCTGCAGCGGCCCCAGCACCGCCACCAGCACCAGCAGCTGCAACACCCCCACCAGCAGCCAGCCGGTGGCGGTATAGGCATCTTCCAGCCAGCCGCCCAAGCCCAGGCCGAACACCAGGGGCTGGACGGCCGCCTCAAACAGCCACTGCTGCACGTCAGAAAAAATATTGCTCAGAAAATCCATGGGGCGAAGCTATTGGGAATGGGCGTTGATCCACGCCGTATAAGCGGGGTGATCGCGCAAGGTACGAAAGCAAAAGCCACGCTCTTTCAGACCAACGATCAAGGGCTCCAGCACCGCTGGGGCCCAGGGGTCTTTGCGCGACCAGATGCCCAGGTGGGCCAGCAGGATGTCGCCGCTGCGGATACCGCGCAGGGCCTGGGCCAGCAGCGCGGGATTGCTGGCGCGTTCGCTGGCCAGCTCGTCTCCCAAAAATCCAGCCGGGGCCCAGCCCACATGGGCGTAGCCGCAGGATTGGGCCGCCGCCAGCAGCGCCGGTGAGGTTTTGCCGCCGGGTGCGCGGAACAGCGGCAACGGGGCCTGGCCGGTCAGCGCCTGCATGTGCAGGCTGGCGCGGCGGATTTCTGCGCAGTACTGGGCGGTGGTCCAGGTGGATTCGCGGTCGGCCGAGGGCCCGGCCGAGGGCTTGACGCGGAACTGCACCGGCGTGCCCGGTACGTCAGCCCTCCAGTACACGTGGTCGAACGTGTGCGAGGCGAAGGCGTGGCCTTCGGCGGCGCGGGCCTTCCACCACGGAGCCCAGTGCGCGCCCAGGCTGCCGTCGCCCTCTTGCGTGCGCTCGTGGGCGCCAAAGAACGTCACCTGGACCTGCTGGCGGTGGAGCACCTCGGCCACCAGCGGGGCGATGCCCATGTGGCCGGTGTCAAACGTCAGGTAGAGCGGTTTTTCACAAGGTTTTTGGCCGCTAGCGCTTATGGAATGGGCGCAAAAAGCTATCAATACCGTAGCAAAAACAACTTTAACGGGCTGCGTGGTCCAGCGTCCAGACACCATGGGGGGACCTTCCAACATTGATTTGACGCACCACTTGCTTCGATTCCAGGTCGATCACCGTAAGCTTGCGGGCCCAGCGCGAGGTGACCATCAGCAGCTTGCCGTCGGCCGACACGTCCATGCAGTCCGGCCCACCGGGTGCCGGGTAGGTGGCCACCGACTCCAGGGTTTGCAGGTCGATCTTGCTGATGGTGTTGGCCACCCGGTTGCTGACAAACACATGGCGCTTGTCGCCCGCTGCGCGGAACGCATGCGAGCCCTTGCCAGTGGCGATGACCTTGGTGCGCACAGGGGTCTTACCCGACACGTCGTACACCTCCACGCCCTCGCCGCCCGTCAGGCCGACCAGCAGAGTTTTGTCATTGGCCGTGCCATAGACATCGGCGGGCATGGCCCCGGTGGGGATGCGCCATTTGATGGCTTGGGTGGCCAGGTCCACCGCCACCAGCTCATCGCTGTCTTGCATGGTGGAATAGATGGTGGTGCTTTTGCTGTCGATCCACAGGTGGCTGGGCGTTTTGCCGGTGGCCACACGCTTGACCAGCGCCATGTTCTTGCCGTCCCAGCGGTAGATGTCGATGTGGTTGAGCCGGTTGGCCGCCGTGACAAACCACTTCATGTTGGGCGAAAAGCGCAGCTGGTAGGGATCGAGCACATCGGGCACTACGCGCTGGATCTCGGCCGTGCGGGGGTCGATGAAGGTCAGCGTATCGGACAGCGCGTTGGCAATCAGCAGCGACTTCTCGTCGGGGCTGAGGTACATGTGGTGCGGTTCTTTGCCGGTAGGGATGCGCTTGGTTTCGCTCCAGCTACCGGGATCGATCACGCTCACGCTCGCGTCCAGCGAGTTGAGTACAAAAATCGGCGATGCTGCCGGGGTGGAATGGGCCTGGGTGGCTACGGTAACAACAAGAAGAAAAGAGGCCAAAAAGGCACAACGTCGGACAAACAACTTCACAAGGCACCACTGGTAGCAGACAACCAGCAAGTGTAGCCGCCGGGCTAGCCCTTACTGCACCTGCACCGCAGACAACTGCGCCAGATCCTCCGCGCTCAGCCAGCGCCACTGCCCGGGCAACAGGTCGGCGGGCAGCGCAAAACTGCCCATCTGCGAGCGGTGCAGGCCCTCCACCCGGTTGCTCACCGCCGCCAGCATACGTTTGACCTGGTGGTATTTGCCCTCGGTCAGCGTCAGGCGCAGGTGGTGGCTGCTGACGGCCTCGCACGCAGCGGCCCGGACCGGCTTGGGATCGTCGTCCAGCACCACACCCGCCAACAGTTTGTTCACTTGTTGTTCGTCCAGCGGGTGCTTGGTGGTGACCTCGTAGACCTTGGGTACATGCTTTTTGGGCGAGGTCATGCGGTGGATGAACTGGCCGTCGTCGCTAAGCAACAGCAGGCCGGTGGTGTCCTGGTCCAGCCGCCCCACGGCCTGCACGCCTTGCAGCGCGCCCTTCTGGGGGCGCAACCGCAGCGGCGACGGCAGCAGCGTGTAGATGCTGGGGTAGGTGGACGGCTTCTGCGAGCACTCTGTGCCTGCCGGTTTGTTCAGCAGTACATAGGCCTGGCGGTGGTACGGCCAATCCACACCTTGCACCCGAAAGCGGAGGCCTTCTGGATCAAAATCCATAGCTGACTCTGCACACAGGACGGGCGCAAGAGCCTCTTTCTCCATATATACCTCGACCAGGCCCTGCTGGACCAAACCTGCGCACACACGGCGCGTACCAAAGCCTTGTGAATAAAGAATGTCTTGAAGCTGCATCTCCCGAGTATCGCAAACACCCATCGCCGCTCTGTGAAACAGATTGATACCATATGTCCACAATATGGAGCATAAAGCGTGAAGCAAGTCACACCCATTGGTAACGTATGCGGCTACAAACGTGGCTCTACCGGAGCCTCCCCAATGCGTGAACTATTTACTACCCTGTTTGTTTTTGCCGCCGCCTTCATGCTGTGGCGGACCGTACGCCCCCACAACCGCCAAGGCGGCTACCAAACCGCCTCCTCGCCCCAGCTCTACAGTATCGATACAGCCGATCAGCCTATTTACAGATGGCCCGCGTTGGGTTTGTTCCAGTTGGGTGCGGCAGACAGTTCCCGCTACCAGGCCGCGCTGAAACTGGTGGCCGATGGCACCCCCATCAGCCCGGCCGGTACGCAAGTGCTGGCCTATTTGCACACCGGCGGCACCGATGCCGAGATCTGGAAACCGGTGGAAATCCGCATCCACGGCGCACGGGTAGGTTTTTTATCGAGTGGCGATGGCAGCCGTTTTCAGCGCCGCCTGGCCCACGCAGGGCACGCTGGGGAAACCACCTGTTGCAATGCGCTGATCACCTGCACCAACAACCACTACGACATCCGGCTGGACCTGAAAGAATTCCGCCACTGATCTGCCTGGGTTTAAGTCTGGCCTAAGCCAGCATCCTGATAGTGGGGCATCGCCACCCACCAATCCAAGGATGCTCTCATGCCAATTCTGTCTCTCCACAACACCAAACTCGTTATCGCCCTCGTAGCCGCCGGAGCCATTGGCGGCATGGGGGGTTCCCTGTTGCACAACATGGGCCAAGCCCGCGCAGCAGCCCCCCTCTCCAGCACCGCCAACACCACCGGTTCGCCCGCCACACCCGTGGCGCTGCCCAATTTCTCGCAGATCACTACCCAGTACGGCCCGGCAGTCGTCAACATCAGCGTGACCAGCGTCGCCCAAGCCGGTGATGAGGGTGGCGAAACCGCCCAACGCCCGCAACGCAACGATCCGTTTGGCAACGACCCCTTCTTCGAGTTCTTTCGCCGCTTCCCGCAAGGCCAGGGCGGAGCTCCCGGACAGAAGCAAGCCCCAGCGCGCAGCCAGGGTTCGGGCTTCATCGTCAGCGCCGACGGTATCGTGATGACCAACGCCCACGTGGTCAAAGATGCCAAAGAAGTGGTCGTCAAACTCACCGACCGCCGCGAATTCGTCGCCAAGGTGCTGGGAGCCGACCCCAAAACCGACATTGCTGTACTCAAGATAGAGGCAAAGAACCTGCCCGTGGCCACCATCGGCGATTCCAACGACCTGAAAGTCGGCGAATGGGTGCTGGCGATTGGCTCGCCGTACGGATTTGAAAACACCGTCACTGCCGGAGTGGTCAGCGCCAAGGGCCGCTCGCTGCCCGACGACAGCGCGGTGCCCTTTATCCAGACCGACGCAGCCGTCAACCCCGGCAATTCCGGTGGGCCTCTATTCAATAGCCGGGGCGAGGTGATCGGCATCAACTCCCAAATCTACAGCCGCACCGGCGGCTACCAGGGACTGTCGTTTGCCATCCCCATGGACTTGGCAAGCAAGGTCAAAGACCAGATCGTCGCGCACGGCAAGGTCGAACATGCTCGGCTGGGGGTATCGGTGCAAGAGGTCAACCAGGCCCTGGCCGATTCGTTCAGATTGGACAAACCGGAGGGCGCGCTGGTCTCCAGCGTCGAAAAGGATGGCCCTGCTGGCAAGGCCGGCTTGCAGCCCGGCGATGTAATCCGCAAGATAGACGGGCATGCCGTGGTGTCGTCCGGCGACCTGCCCGCCGTGATCAGCCAGAGAACCCCTGGTGACAAGGTCCAGCTGAACGTATGGCGCAAAGGTGCCGTGTTGGAAATCGAGGCCCAGCTAGGCAGCGCCAATGACAAACCGGTGCAGGTCGCGACCAGCAAAGAGACCGTACCGCAAGGCCGCCTGGGGCTGGCGTTGCGCCCCTTGCAACCCGAGGAACTGCGCGCTGCGGGCATCGCCAACGGTCTGCTGATCGAGTCCGCTGCGGGACCAGCAGCCATTTCCGGAGTGGAAAGTGGCGATGTTTTGCTGGCCATCAATGGCACGCCGGTGAAGAGCATCGACCAGGTACGGGCAGTCGTAGCACGATCGGACAAATCGCTTGCGCTGTTGATCTTGCGCGCGGGCGACACCATATTCGTGCCGGTACGGATGGGCTGATCCGAACCCAAAGCAGGTAGCCCGCACAAGAGTGGGCTACCTAAAAACAGGCTATTTCAGGGGTCTATTGTGTAAAACACAACGGCTGCAACCGTATTCCAAAGGTTTCTCAGAGCCTGTTTTTGGTATACAAAATAGAAATATTGACAGGCAAATAAACCCGTAAAACCCGGGGAAAAAGAAGGTTTCAGACACCAACACCATCGCAGCCGCGCTCCGCATGTGCCCGGTCACTGGTGTGCAGTTGCTGCCTTTTCGGTAGCAGTAGCATTTTGTAAGCAAATTGAAACAAAGTCGCCTGTGTGCGTTATTGCACACCCTCCTAGTGGCCGAATCGGGCAAAAAACTGGATGCAAAAACAGCAAATATATGAATATCAAACACATTTGATATTCTTGACTCGATATTAATAGTCCTCCTAGAATCCGCCGTCCCCCCTACAACCCTAGGGACAACCCGAACCCGCTGCCGAACCCCGGCTAAGTCAAATCGCTGCCAACACCCCCAGGGCACCGCAGGATTTTGATGGCGTACCCACCCAATCGAGGTGCCCCAAGCGAATTGCTCTTACGCAAACTCCATCGCTACAGGCCTTCGCTAGATGAGGAAGTGCTATGACAGCGTTACACAAGATAGGCCAAGGGCTGCGAACCTTCGCAGCAGATATTGCGCAAGGCTTTTTTGAGATTACCCATAACGGATTTGCCCTGCTGGGCTTGGTGGTCGCATTTTCGGTCGTGACCATGACCGCCCGGCCTGATTTGCGCCAGATTGCAGAGGTCCAGTTGATGGGTTGGCTGCAAGAGCGCCAGGTCGTGCCCGGCACCGACACCGAATGGGTGGCAGATGCCAATGTCGACGCGGTAGACCGCGCCACCGCCAGCAATCCGCAAGACCTGCCCAAGCAACAGGCTGCCGTGGCTTATTGGCTTAGCAAAAAATACCGCGTGGCAGCTGAACCGGTCAGTGCCTTGGTTGCCGAGGCGTATGACCTCGGCAAGCGCGCCAAACTGGACCCAACCCTGATCTTGGCGGTCATGGCCATCGAGTCGGGTTTCAATCCCTTCGCCCAAAGCCCCGTGGGGGCTCAAGGTCTGATGCAGGTAATGACCCGTGTCCACACCGAAAAATACGATGTATTCGGCGGAAAATTGGCGGCATTTGATCCCTTGACCAATTTGCGCGTAGGGGTCAAGGTTTTGCAGGAATGCATTGCCCGCGCAGGCTCGGTAGAAGGCGGTCTGCGCTACTACGTGGGCGCAGCCAACATCCCGGACGATGGTGGTTATACGAGCAAAGTGATGGCCGAGCACGGCCGTCTGCAACAGGTCGCAGCGGGCCGCGCGACATCCACCGCCGCCCCGCGTTCCGTACCGGTAGTTGCACCCGCGTTGAAGACACAAGTCCCAGCAGAGGAAGACAAAGTCGCCTTGCTCGCCAACTACTAAGCCTCCGTTACACTAGCCAGGTACGCAACTGGCGATAGGCGTGACCCCTTGCGGGTGCTCACGCTGACGTGGACCACCGGTGCAGGCTTTTTTACAAGGCCCACCGGGCAACCACTGGGAAGCGTACCGCCAAGGCCGAAAGGCCTTCGGCGTTCAGCCGTTCGCCTGGGCAGCACTTGCTTCACCGCAAGGACCACCGTCTTGACTACCAGGTTAAAGGACTGCCATGTACGACCGTACGATTCTCGTAGAACAAACCGATCCCGAGCTGTTCGCCGCCATCCAGGCCGAAAATGCCCGCCAGGAACACCACATCGAGCTGATCGCCAGCGAAAACTACGCCTCGCCCGCCGTGATGGCCGCGCAAGGGTCCCAGCTCACCAACAAGTATGCCGAAGGCTACCCTGGCCGCCGCTACTACGGTGGCTGTGAATATGTTGATGTGGCCGAGCAACTGGCAATTGATCGCGTCAAGCAAATCTTTGGTGCTGAAGCCGCCAACGTACAACCGCACTGTGGCGCATCGGCCAACGAAGCCGTATTCCTGGCCTTTCTGAAGCCCGGCGACACCATCATGGGCATGAGCCTGGCCGAAGGTGGTCATCTGACCCACGGCATGGCGCTGAACATGAGCGGCAAGTGGTTCAATGTCGTGTCATACGGCCTCGATGCCAATGAAGCGATTGACTACGATGCGATGGAGCGTAAGGCCCATGAATCCAAGCCAAAACTGATTATTGCGGGTGCCAGCGCTTATTCTTTAGCTATTGATTTTGAACGTTTCGCAAAAGTTGCCAAGGATGTCGGTGCCATTTTCATGGTGGACATGGCCCACTATGCTGGGTTGATTGCCGCTGGCATCTACCCCAATCCCGTGCCGCATGCCGACATCGTCACATCGACCACCCACAAGAGCCTGCGTGGCCCCCGTGGCGGCATCATCCTCATGAAGTCGCAGTTTGAAAAAGCCATCAACAGCGCCATCTTCCCAGGCCTGCAAGGTGGCCCGCTGATGCATGTGATTGCAGCCAAGGCGGTTGCTTTCAAGGAAGCACTTGCCCCGGAATTCAAGATATACCAACAACAGGTGTTGAAAAATGCCCAGATCGTTGCCGAAACCCTGACCCAGCGCGGTCTGCGCATCGTCAGCGGGGGCACACAAAGCCACCTGATGCTGGTCGATTTGCGCGCCAAGGGCATTACTGGCAAAGAAGCCGAGGCCGTGCTGGGCAGTGCCCACATGACCATCAATAAGAACGCCATCCCCAACGATCCCGAGAAGCCCATGGTCACCAGCGGCGTGCGCATCGGCACCCCCGCCATGACCACGCGCGGTTTCAAGGACGAAGAGGCCCGTGCCACCGCCCATTTGGTAGCGGATGTGCTGGACAACCCGCGTGACGAGGCCAACCTGGAAGCAGTGCGCGCCAAAGTAGCGGCACTGACCAGCCGTTTCCCCGTCTACCGTTAAGCACGGAACCACAGCCACCATGAAGTGCCCCTTCTGCGGCCATGGCGAAACCCAGGTGGTCGAGACCCGCGAGTCCGACGACGGCGACCTGGTACGTCGCCGCCGCCGATGTGGGGGCTGTGAGCAGCGCTTTACCACCTACGAACGTGCCGAGGTGGCATTGCCGACCGTAGTCAAAAAAGACGGTAGCCGTGCAGATTTTGACCGCAAGAAACTGCACGCCTCCATGCGGTTGGCGCTGCGTAAACGCCCAGTCGGCATAGAGCAAGTCGATGCCGCGATGGACCGTATTGAGCGCACGCTGCTCTCCAGTGGTGCCAAAGAAATGGCAACTTCCAAGCTGGGTGAGTTGGTCATGCGCGAACTCAAAAACCTAGACAAAGTAGCTTACGTGCGCTTCGCCTCGGTGTACCGCAGCTTCGAAGATGTCGACGAGTTCAGCCGCTTGATCAAAGACATCTGATAAAGCCGCAAAAGGCCGCTGCAATGGTGCCAGCGGTCAATTTCTCGGGACAAGCGGCAGGGTAAATCCAGCGTATGGCTGCAAAATCCCGCCATGCGTGCTCAAACGACCCCAGACAACCCAGACCGGCAACGAGGTTTCACTCTCATTGAAATGCTGGTCACGATTGCCATTTTGGGCATATTGACGGCGCTGGCGGCTCCATCTCTGCGCACTTTTATCGTTCGGAACACCTTTTCGACTATCAGCAACGAGTTCAGCGCCAGTATTTTGCGGGCCCGCAACGAAGCGGTCAGCAAAAATATGTGCGTCACCATGTGCCGGAGTGGATCGGTGGACACCACTACTGGCAACGGTCCAACCTGCCTAAATAACTCTGGGCAAGACTGGCAAGTCGGCTGGATTGTTTTTTTGAATCCTGACTGCGACTCCAGCATTAACTATCCACAGGAGCAGCCTGCCGCGAATACGGTAAAACCCGAAAACATGCTCTTGGTCAGACGCGCAGGCAATCCCGACTACGCACTCATGTCACAAAACACGACCCAGAAAATGCATTTCAATCCCCGAGGTAACGCGACGTTAGGCACCGCAGGCCGATTTGATCTCACGTATACCGACAACACACTGTCCAACGAGTATGGCTCCAGCATTTGTATGGACAAGATGGGGCGCACACGGCCAGTACCGGCTGCAGCGGTGTGCAACACCTATTAACAGGCGAATACCGTGCGGAAAACACTGCCCCACTCTTCTCCACGCCCCAGCCAAGCCAGGGGTGTCACGCTGATCGAGGTGCTGATAGCCATTGTGATTCTGTCCATAGGGCTATTGGGTATTGCTGGCTTGCAGGTAGCCACCACCAAATTCAAGCTGGGCAGCCAAACCCGCGCCATTACCGCATCGCTCTATGCTGAGTACGCCGACATGGCGCGTCTCAACCCCGATATGCTGGGGAGAAATTGGATGGATGGTGGGGCAAACAAAGCTGTCCCTACACATACGGGCTACAGCTCGCTTTATGCATTCCCAGCCTACTCAGACACCGCCACCTACGCCCAAAATCCGGATGCCTTAGCCAATAGCTACCCCACGGGTAGCAAGTGGGCCACCCAGCAAGCCGTGACCGATGCCAGCCTAGCAAGCCAAATAGCGACGGCCAACTGTGAAAGCGGTAGCGACATATGTGCACCGGACGAACGCGCAACCTTTGAAATGTTGACCTGGCGCCAGCGGGTACGTGCCAGCCTGCCACAAGGCGCAGTGTTTGTGACAGGCGACCGTAGCACTGGCATCGTCGTTACCCTGATGTGGATGGACAAGGACAACACCGACAAAACGGCCTCTACCAACGATGGCACCAGCGCCACACAAGCCAATTTGGTGACCGCCACGCAGTGCAGCACACTCAGTAGCACAACGATCGGACTGGCTCGCCAAACCTGCTGTCCTGATGCCGCAGAGGCACCTGCCGGCGTACGCTGCAACCGTTTCTCGTTCACACCATGACACCGATGCCCCACCACTCCGCACGCCAGCGTGGGGTCACGCTGGTAGAACTGATGGTCACGATTGCCATCACCTTATTTTTGATCGCTGCTGCCGCCTATGTGTACTTGGGCACGCGCGAAACACAACGGGCCATCGATCGCAATGGCAGCAACGCAGAAACCGGCACTTTCGTGTTGCAGTTGATCGGACGAGACATCATGAAGTCAGGCTACTACCCGGCCAATGTCTCGCGAGTCACCCCAGACGAAGGTTTCCCCGAGCTCGCAAGCTACCCGCCGATCAAGCTCGCAGAGAACAGCGCACTGGCAACCGACTGGACACCGCCTGCTCCGCAAGCAGCTTATCTGTCCGGCCTGTTCGGCTGCGACGGAGCCCGTTACAACCCTGCAGCCACTCCTCCCTGCGGCACACCATCAGATACTGAACCCGACTCGCTGGTAGTTAATTACTTTACCAACGACACCATGGACATCAATGTGGGTGACCGGTTTGACTGCACCGGAGCGGATGTCACCAACAACGTCAGTACCAGCAACAACAACCGGCGAAACACCGCACAACCCAACTTGCCCCCGTTGCAACCCTTGTTTGTGTCCAACCGGTATGCCATCTCTGACCTGAAAAAAACCGAGATAGATAAACAAGAGGTCACCACGCGCAGCTTTGCGTGCGTCGGCAACGGCAGTGGCGACAACGCCGGCAGCACTGGTATCCCCTACCAACCCATGATGGCAGGCATTGAAGACATGCAGATCACGTACGGGGTTTTTGCAACCACGGCTCCAAGTTCTGACAATATGGCCCGCCGAACGCCTGACAAGTACCTCACGGCCACCGAAGTGAGCGCGCTGTCCACGGTGTCGGTAGAGTTTGGCGCATTAGGGGTAACGCCTTTGCCGCCGTGGTCGCGGGTTGTTTCCGTGCGCGTGTGCGTGATGGCCAGAAGTATTGGAGCCAGCCCCAAAATCGCCACTGCAACCGATGCGGAACGCAAATACCTGGACTGCAAAGGTGTGGAGCAAACCCAAGCTGCCAGCGACAAGAGCTTGCGCAAACGCTTTGTCCAAGAATTTGCGGTACGCAACCGGCTGAACCAGGCTTATTAGTCTCCCAACATGACACGGTCTACAAACCTCACGCCGCGCCCATGCCCCCAAAAGGGGGTGGCCTTGGTCATGGTGCTGCTTTTTTTGGTCGCAATTACCGGTATCACGGTATGGGCGGCGCGCCAGTCCATGTTGGGTGAAGGCATGGCCCGCAACCAGCAGGACATGGAAGTTGCGCGGCAGGCGGCAGAGTCTGCTCTGCGCGATGCCGAACGGGATATTGAAAATTCGGGGCTCAATCAAAATGCCTGGGCAGTTAAACCCATGAGTCTGGCGGGCCTGTCGTGTACGCGAACCCGCAAATTGATCGCCATCGATTTCACCCCCACCTGCGACAGAGGCCTGTGCATACGTACCGACGCGCAGTATGCAAACTACCAATGGACCTCTGCCAACGCATCCAACGGCGGTGAACCTTGGTGGCCTACGGGCAAAGGCGGTCAATGGGTGAATGACTTCAATGGGACTACGGTCACCAAGCCCGGCAGAACCCCTGTAGACCAAGCCAACTGCACCACCTTCAAAGGGGGCGTGCCCCTGGGCACTTACACCGGCGCAGTGGCGATCAAAGGCGTCTCGGTACAGCCCGAATACCTGATCGAGTACTTCAAGCGCGCAGTTCCCGGTCAGCAAGAAAAAGACATGTACCGCATCACGGCACGTGGCTTTGGTTACACGCCACGCACCCAGGTCGTAGTGCAGTCTATTTATCTGCCTTAACAGCGCCGATACACCCCGGTACGGTGCGCCGGCCAACTTGAACGATTTTCTGGAGTTTTTATGCATCTAATCGCCCGCGCACTACCCCAATGCCTATTTGTGGCTGCGGCCTTGTTAGGAGTTTTGCCCGCAAACGCAACGCCAGTTGAAGTGTCTGCGCCGCGGCCCTTGATTCCACCCAACGTCACCACGGCCTCCAACCGCCCGATGATCATGCTGGCCGCGTCCAAAGACCACAGCATGTTTGGCCCGGTCTACACTGACTTTGAAGATCTGGACGACGACGGCACCATTGATACCACCTTCAAACCCACCTTCAAATACTACGGGTACTTTGACCCGACCAAGTGCTACGCCTATGACAATACGGACAAGCAATTCAACCCCGCCGCGCTGGCAACTATCACCACCTCCACGGTCACCGTCACGGTGAATGGGGTTAACAGCACCAAAACCTTGGAAAAATACAGTTGCAGCGCCAGCCAAAGCTATTGGAGTGGTAATTTTCTCAATTGGTCGAGCATGACGCGCATGGACGTGGTGCGCAAAATGCTTTACGGCGGCAGGCGCAGCACCGACACCAATGGCAGTACCGTGCTGGAACGCACGCCCATGAACTGGGATGCGCATTCGTTCGTAAAGTACTACAAGGGTACCGACATTCGCGACTACACGCCTTTTACTGTGGCGAGCCTTACCAAAACAAACGGCACACCCTCCGGCTACACCACCGCTAATTCAGGTATTTATGCAGGACTGAGTATCTGCAACCTCGGCACCAACGATGCCACCAATACCGCCGCCCCCATCATGCGCATGGTGCGCGGCAATGTGCGGTTTTGGGCCACGGTCGAATATGAGGTTTGCCAGTGGCGCGACACCTATAGCTCCGGCACCTTTGGTCCCAAACTCGCTAGGTACTACAAAAATTCCGATGACCAAGGTATTTCGCATGAAGTCACCATTCCTTCCATCAGCACGGATGGTGCTAAATATGGAAGCATTGGCCCTGAACTGACCGTGCGGGTGAAGGTGTGCGACCCCACCTTGATTGGCGAAGAACGCTGCCAGGCTTTCCCGTCAGACTCCACCACCAACCTGAAGCCCTATGGACTGTTTCAGGAATTTGGCTATGCGCCGGCCGGTACCGCTGCACGGGCCGAGTTTGGCGTGATCAGCGGCAACTACAGTGAAAATTACACAGCCGGTGCCTTGCGCAAAAACATGGGAGATTTTGCCGATGAGATCAACCCCAGCACCGGCGTTTTTTGCCACGCCAGCAGTTCAGGCTGCGCAGCCAACCTGGCTTCTCCGGACGGGCGTGCCACCGGCCAGGGTGCCATCAAGGCGTTCGATGCCATGCTACTGAACGACCGCAGCAGCCGTAGCTACGGTGCTGCGGGCACGCCCAGCTCTGTCGGGCAAGGCACACTTTCGTCTTGGGGTAACCCCATTGGCGAAATGTTGGTGCAAACCCTGCGGTATTACGCCTATAACGGCTCATCGCCCGCAGCGATCAACCCCACTACCACGACCAAAGACAACACCCTGGGTCTGCCCACCAAAAGCTGGAGCGACCCCTTGTCCACCAGCAACACCACCCGCACCAATCTCTATGGCAACTCAATTTGTCGCCCACTCAACACCTTGCTGCTGTCCAGCAGCAGCCTGAGTTTTGACATGGAGGCCAACGCGGCCTTCACCCTCTTGCCCAACACAACAAAAACGCTGGCGGGCTACACCGACGCAATTGGCGACGCAGAGGGCATCAACAATACAGACCGCTCCATCGGCTCCACCACCTTGGCATATGGATCGTCCTGCTCGGCCAAGCGGGTCGGCAATCTATCGAATGTCACCGGCATTTGCCCGGAAACACCAGCCATGGGTGGTACCTACCATGTAGCCGGGGCGGCCTTGTACGGCAATACCGCCAAAATCCGCACCATCACCAATCCGCCGAGCGATCTGAAGTACGTGAAAAATGCGCTCAAGGTCAAAACCCTGGCGGCATCGCTCACCGGTGGAGCCCCCCGAGTCGATGTACTGGTACCGGGCACAGGCACAAACCCCGTTACCAACCCCGCCAAATACGTCTATATCACGCCAGAAAGCATCCAGTCAGGCGGCGGCATCAGCGCGCCACTGACGTTTGCGTCCATCAGTGCTGATGCCACCCACGGGGCCTTCATCGTGACCTGGAACGACATTTTGATGGGCGGCGACTACGACATGGATGTGGTGGGCTATTTGCGTTACGACATCATCACCAACGCCACCACCCCCGTCACCTACGACATCAAGATCACCACCGATATCCCCGGCGTGTGCGGTGGCGGCGCAGCTACCCACGGCTTCAGCATCATTGGGGTCAACAACCAGTTGGGCACCAGTGCCAATGGCCGTTACCTGACGCACCAGCATTACAGCGGTGGCATTTTGAGCGGTATGCCACCTACCAGCGAGTACCTTTGTGGCGATACCAATTACCGTGATTTGCGCAGTCCTGTAGATAACCAGGGGAACCCCACCGTGTGCGGCCCCGCTGGTGCCCTGTGCCCCCTCAACACCACCTACAGAAATCTGGCTTTGTATAGCCCCGGGTTTGCGGGCAGATACTCCGGCAACGTCTGCAATGTCACCGGCAACGGAGCCACCGGTGACCCCGGCATTCCCAGTGCGAACGACTACTGCACCGTCAAAAATGCCGACTACCCCGTATCTTTGACGTTCCGCATGAGTGGGTCTGCCGGTGCCCTGATCGAAGACCCCCTGCTGTATGCAGCCAAGTACGGCGACTTTGACTCAAGCACCAAAAACAACGACAACACCTACACCGATGTGGCCATGCCACCGTCGGTGGACTCCTGGGACAAGACCAATGTGGACGGTACTGCTGGGGCAGATGGTTTACCGGACGGCTACTTCTTGGCCCGCCGCCCGGATTTGCTGGAAGCGCAGTTGCGCAAGGCGCTGGACAGTCTGGCCAAAAATGCCAACGCTGCACCGGCCACCACGTCTGGCCAACTAACCGAAGGTAGCTACAAATATGTCGCTAGATTTGACTCCACTACAGTGACCGGTGATGTAGTTGCTTACATGCTGCAAACCAACGGGTTCTTCAACACAACCGCCGCCTGGGATGCAGGCAGCATGCTGAAAACCCGCGCCAGCACCGACTACGTGTCGCCCAACCTGCCAGGCCATTCGCGCCAGATCATCACCAACTTTGGCAACACCAGCACCACCAACACTACCGCCGCCATGCGCTTTCGCTGGGCCGATCTCCCTACCGGGTATGTCACCCAGATGACCACCAGCGGCACCAACACACTCAACACCACCAATGCCGAGCGGGTACTGAACTACATGCGAGGCGACCAAACGCTGGAGGGTGCATCCACCGGTCTGCGCGAGCGGGGTAACAACCTGCTGGGCCCGGTGGTCAACGCCACCCCCTGGGTGCAAGGTCCGCCAGCAGCCAACTTCCTGGAGTACCAAAGCCCCGGTTACACCGCATTCGCCGACCTGCCGAAGAACCTGAACCGCGAAAAGCTGCTGTGGGTATCGGCCAATGACGGCATGCTGCACGCGTTTTGCGCCGAGCCCGGTGGCACCGTTTGCCCCACGGGCGGTAGAGAAGTGTTTGCCTACGTTCCTGGCATGCTGGCCAACCGGTTGAACGAAATTCCAATGCAACGCGGCACCATCGCCAGAACCCGCGTACTCGGAGCCAACTACACCACCAACTCTCCAGAAGTGCAACCCACCAGTACCGTATGGGCCTATGTGGATGGCAACCCTTTCACCGCAGATGTCAAAACCAACATCGTGCCGGCGGTAGGTGCTGTGGCTGAGACCGGTACCTGGAAGACCATGCTGTTTGGCAGCCTGGGGCGCGGCGGACGGGGGGTGTATGCCCTGGACGTCACCGACCCTAGCGTACTGGTCGCTGGCGAAAGCAACCCCAGCAGCATTTTCAAATGGCAATTTACCAGCGATGACGACCGCGATCTGGGCTACCAGATCAACGACATCGCCGTCAATGCCAACACCCGGCAGGCCATGCCCGTGGTGAAACTGAACAACGGTCAATTTGGACTAGTGATGGGCAATGGCTACCAGTCCATCGATGGCAAGGCCGCGTTGTTCATTTTGTTGGTAGATGGTCCCGCCAGCGCCACGGGTGTCTGGACGGGCCGGTACGTCAAACTGGTAGCGGACGCTACTGTCCGCACAGGCACCGACAAAAATGGCCTGATGGGCGTGACCTGGCTAGACCGCGACAACAACGGCACGGCCGATGCGGTGTACGCAGGCGACCTCAAGGGCAACCTGTGGAAATTTGACATCAGCGACGCCCTGGCCACCAACTGGAAGGTCGCCTACAAAGGCAGTGGGAACGTCAACCGGCCTCTGTTTACGGCACAGTACAGCGCTACATCGGGCAGCACTACTACGGTGACCCCTCTGCCGATCGTGTCGGCTCCAGAGTACGTGTACCCGGCTTTTGACGGTGTGGTCATCAACTTTGGAACGGGCAGTTCCCTGGAGTCCACCGACTACCCCAAGGTCTCGGTGCCGCAGCGCTTCTTCGGTGTCTGGGACCGCCCATCTTTTGCGGCCAGCGCTTCTTCCGGTACCGGACCCATGGTCAAGGCGGACCTTTCCACCATGGTGACCCGCTCCTATACCCGCGACTCTGCGGGACAAGTAACGGCGACCCCCAACACCACCTCAGGCGGGGTATCCACTTACACGGCCATCGACTGGACCGCCAAAGACGGCTGGTACTTCAACTTCCCCGGTGCTTTGGCACCGCCGAGCACACCCAACCTGTCAGAAATGCTGGTGGCCGACCCCGATGTACAAGCGGGTTACCTGATCTTCCCCACCATCCGCAAGAAATCGGGGACCGAGAGTTGTTACGACACCCCCGATATCACCCTCTACATCATTGACCCCATCGCTGGCATACCCACGCGCAAGGCCCAAGGCCTGATGTCGGACGGCACATTGGTCGCGGGCAGCGCAGTGCTGAGCCAAAAATGGGTCACGGTCAACAACCGTTCCTCCTCCACTTACCAGCCGACGACCTGTGTAGAAGGTGCGGCGGGCTGCACCAGTACCGATTGCACCAACGGCATTTGCAGGGTAGAGGCCACCTGCCCGCCTGGCAGCAAAGCGCTGGCGATCGTTAGCGGCGACGATAGCCGTGCCCTGTGTTACAACCCGCTGGGCCGCGTGCAGTGGCGCGAGATCCCTGGACTAAGGACGGACAAATGAAGCAATTGAAAGCCCACCAGGGTTTTACCCTGATCGAGCTGATGATCACCGTTGCGGTGATCGGCATCCTGACGGCAATCGCATTGCCCAGCTATACCGAGCAGGTGGCGCGTGGTCGACGGGCCGATGCGCAAACCGCCCTGATGGGCGGCCAGCAGTGGATGGAACGGTTTTATTCCGAAAACTTTCGCTACGACCAGAATAGTGGTGGCGTGGCCGTCACGCACAGTAGCCAGTTCCCGGCACAGATGGCATCCCTGCCCTCCGCCAAGTACTACGACATTGCCGTCGCCGTCGCGGCCTCCAGCCCTCGCACGGCCTACACCATCACCGCTACGCGCAAAACCGGCTCCGGCATGGCCGCAGACCGCTGCGGCAACATGACCGTAGACAACCTGGGTCGGCGCAGCATTGCTGCAGGCACCTACACGGCCAAAGCCGGAGCCGACCTCAGCTCCGCCATTGCCTACTGCTGGAGATAAAGGCTGGCAACGCAGCCGCTTCGCCCGCGCCAGGGCTTGCGCCGATGGATGGGTGCCTGCCTGGGATCGGTGGCGCTCCATTGGGTCGCCCTGGCTGTGTTGTCGCCCCCCGCACCGGAAAAGCGGCTTTCGCCGCTACACCAGGAGTCACTGGTTCACGCCCGGCTGATCCCCGCTGCGAATACCCACTCCGCTGCGACCGCACCGGTGCCTGGCCCGGCCCCCGAAGGGCCAGAACCATCCAGCACACCGGTCACACCGCAGCCCCCCCCAGCCGCAGTGATAACGCCCGAGCCCGCCCCGCCAGAAGCCCCCTCCTCAGCGCCCGCTAGTCCGTCCCTGCCAGGCTATCTGCCGATCGAGGCCGTGGACCAGCCCGCCACCCCGCTGGGTGACTGGGAGATCAACCCCGACGAACTGCCCCGGGACACCACCTTGCGGGTGCAAATCCAATTCTGGATCTCCGCCCAAGGCACGATCGACCAATGGGACCTGCTGGATGCCTCGCTGGCCGATACCGGTTTGGTCAACAAGGCTTTATCCAACCTGCAGCAGACCCGCCTGCAGCCCGCACTGCTCAACCATGTGGCGGTGCCCAGCGTGCGCCGACTGGAGCTGGTCGTCAGCCGTGAATAATGCGCAGCTTGTATACGCCCACACTTTAGGAATGCAATCCTTGACCGAAACACCCCACCCGCACTGGATGCGCCACGCCCTGGACCAGGCCGCCCAAGCCCGCCTGCTGGCCCCGCCCAACCCGGCGGTGGGCTGCGTGATCGTGGATGCCCAGGGCCAGCTCCTGGGCCAAGGCCACACCCAGCGCGTAGGCGGCCCCCATGCCGAAGTCATGGCCCTGCGCGATGCCGTTGCGCTGGGCCATAACACCCAGGGAGCCACCGCCTACGTCACCCTGGAGCCATGCTCCCACCAGGGCCGCACGGGCCCCTGCTGCGATGCGCTGGCGGCGGCAGGCATCCGCAAAGTCGTGGCGTCGATCGCCGACCCCAACCCGCTGGTGGCGGGCAATGGCTTTGCCCGCCTGCGCGCGGTCGGGGTGGAAGTGGAAGTCGGCCCAGGTGCAGCCGAAGCACGCGAACTCAACCTCGGATTTTTTAGCCGCATGGTCCGCAAAACACCCTGGGTGCGCATGAAGATTGCGGCCTCGCTCGATGGCCGTACCGCCCTGGCCAACGGCGACAGCCAATGGATCACCTCCCCCGCCGCCCGCGCCGACGGCCACACCTCACGTGCCCGTGCCTGTGCCATCCTGACCGGCATTGGCACGGTGCTGAAAGACCGGCCCACACTCGATGCGCGGCTGGCCGACACTCCCCGGCAGCCGCACCTGGTAGTGGTAGACAGTCGACTGGAGACACCACCTGACGCTTCTATTTTTATAGCTGGTCGTGCTGTATTTATAAGCGCTAGCAGCCAAAATGATGCTAAAAAACAGGCCCTGGAGGCAGCCGGAGGCACCGTGCTGTACCTGCCCGGCGCAGCAGGTCGGGTCGATCTGACAGCCCTGCTGCGCGAGCTGGCCCGGCGCGAGATCAATGAAGTGCATGTGGAGGCCGGCCACACCCTTAACGGTGCGCTCATCCAGGCCGGCCTGGTGGACGAATTCCTGGTCTATCTGGCCCCCAAGCTGGTGGGCCCGGGTCTGGATATGGCCCGGCTGCTGCCTCTGGCGGGCCTGTCCGATGCCGTGCCGCTGCAGTTCACCTCGGTCGATCGGATCGGTCCGGATATCCGCATCACCGCACGCATCCCTGGCCGCGACCAGTTCTGACGTACCCACAACCCTGCGAGGGCGGGCCCTCGGCAATTGCGACGATAATTACCGGCTTTGCAAGCGTTGCCCGCACACCCGCGCGGTTTGCAACCCCCACGCAGCGCATACCCAGACGCTTCGGCTATCAAAATTGCACCCTATGACATCGCCCTCCCCCCTCCAGCCGGTATCCATTTCCCCCGTCGAAGACATCGTGGCCGACATGCGCGCAGGCCGCATCGTGATCCTGGTCGATGAAGAAGACCGCGAAAACGAAGGCGACCTGGTCATCGCCGCCGACCACATCACTGCAGAGGCCATCAATTTCATGGCCCGCCATGCCCGCGGCCTGATCTGCCTGACGCTGTCGCGTGCGCTGTGCGAGCGCCTAAAGCTGCCGCCCATGGTGGCCCGCAACGGGGCCAAGCACGCCACCGCGTTTACCGTCTCCATCGAAGCCGCCGAGGGCGTGACCACCGGCATCTCTGCCGCCGACCGCGCCCGCACTGTGCAAGCAGCTGTGGCCCCCAATGCTGTCGCCGCCGATCTGGTGCAACCCGGCCACATCTTCCCGCTGCAGGCGGTGGATGGCGGTGTGCTGATGCGCGCGGGCCATACCGAAGCCGGTTGCGACCTGTCGGTGATGGCCGGTTGCAGCGCCGCGTCGGTCATTTGCGAAGTGATGAACGACGACGGCACCATGGCCCGCCTGCCGGATCTGCAAATCTTTGCCGCCCAGCACGGCCTGAAGATTGGAACCATCGCCGACCTGATCGAATACCGCAGCCGCAACGAGTCGCTGATCGAGAAAATGGGCTGCCGCCAGATCGAAACCGCATTTGGCAGCTTCACCGCCCACGCCTTCCGCGACAAGCCCAGCCAGGGCGTGCACCTGGCGCTGGTCAAAGGCAGCTGGCAGCCCGAAGACACCGTTCCCGCACGTGTGCACGAACCCCTTTCGGTGCTCGACGTGCTGGAAGTCAACCGCAGCCTGCATTCCTGGAGCCTGGATGCCAGCCTGCGCCACATTGCCGCCCAGGGCCAGGGCGTGGCCGTGCTGCTGAACTGCGGCGAGAGTGCCGCCGACCTGCTGGCCCAGTTTGACGGCACCGCCCGTCCGGCCCAAGCCCCCGAACGTGGCCAGATGGACCTGCGCACCTACGGCATCGGCGCGCAGATTCTGCTGGCCTGCGGTGTACACAAAATGCAACTCATGGGCAGCCCGCGCCGCAGCCCCGGCCTCACCGGCTACGGCCTGGAAACCACCGGCTACCTGTCGCCCTCCGAACCAGAACACAAGGAATAAACATGCAGCACGCAGACCAAGGCGCACTATCCGCCGCTGATTCCCGCATGGACGGCAGCAAACTGCGCATCGCCATCGTGCAGGCCCGCTTCAACGAAAGCATCACCAACGCCCTGGCCGATGCCTGCAAGGCCGAGCTGACCGTGTTGGGCGTGCCAGCCGACAACATCCAGCACGTGCAGGTGCCCGGTGCCCTGGAGGTACCGCTGGCCCTGCAAGCCCTGGCCGAAACCGAGCAGTTTGACGCGATGGTGGCCCTGGGCTGCATCATCCGGGGCGAAACCTACCACTTTGAGCTGGTGGCTAACGAATCCGGCAGCGCCGTGACGCGCATCGGGCTGGACTACCAAATCCCGATTGCCAACGCCATCATCACCACCGAAAACCTGGCGCAAGCCGTGGCCCGCCAAACCGACAAGGGCACAGACGCTGCCCGCGTCGCGGTGGAAATGGCCAATCTACTAGAGCAATTGGCATGAGCAACCCCGACATCCCCAACGTTCCCTCCTCCGCTGCACCCAAGCGCCCGCGCCAGTCCCGCAGCGGCCTGACCGACACCGGTGTGCGCAAAGCCGCCGCCAAGTCCGACCGCAGCCGCGCCCGCGAATTTGCCCTGCAAGCGCTCTACCAGCACCTGGTGGGCCGCAACGATGCCGAATCCATCGACCACTTCACCCGCGACCTGGCCGGTTTCCACAAGGCCGACTCGGTGCATTACGACGCACTGCTGCACGGCTGCATTGAGCAATCTGCTGAGCTGGACGCGCTGATCGTTCCCCTGCTGGACCGCAAGCTGGAAGAAATCTCGCCCGTCGAGCGCTCGGTCATGTGGATCGGCGTGTACGAGATGCGCAACTGCCTGGACGTGCCCTGGCGCGTAGTGCTGAACGAATGCATCGAACTGGCCAAGGAATTTGGCGGTACCGACGGCCACAAATACGTCAACGGCATCCTCAATGGGCTGGCCCCAAGCCTGCGCGCACTCGAAGTCGAGGCGGACAAGGCTGGCAAAACCCGTACCGAATAAGGCGCTACGGATGCGGATATCCCGGCGCGCACAGGCTATCGAGCCGTTTTACGTGATGGAGGTGGCCAAGGCCGCGTCCGAGCTGGCCCAAAAGGTCGCCCACACCGACCGGCCCATGGTGTTCTTGAACATCGGCGAACCCGACTTCACCGCCCCGCCCCTGGTGCAGGCCGCCGCCGTGCAGGCCATCCACAGCGGCACCACCCAGTACACCCAGGCCACCGGCCTGCTGGCCCTGCGCGAACGCATCAGCGCCTGGTACGCCAGCCGATTTGGTGTGGAGGTGCCCGCCAGCCGCATTGTGGTGACCGCCGGGGCATCCGCTGCGCTGCAACTCGCCTGCCTGGCGCTGATCGACGCGGGCGACGAAATCCTGATGCCCGACCCCAGCTATCCCTGCAACCGGCATTTCGTGTCGGCTGCCGATGGCAAGGCCGTGCTGCTGCCCACCACCGCTGCCGACCGCTACCAGCTCAGTGCGGACATGGTGGCCGCCGCCTGGACCGACAAGACCCGGGGCGTGCTGCTGGCATCGCCCTCCAACCCCACGGGCACCTCTATCGACCCTGCCGTGCTGCGCGACATCCACAGCGTGGTGCGGTGGCACGGCGGCATCACCCTGGTGGACGAGATCTACCTGGGTCTGAGCCATGACGAGCGCTTTGGCCAGACCGCGCTGGCCATCGATGACCAGATCATCAGCATCAACAGCTTCAGCAAATACTTCCACATGACCGGCTGGCGGCTGGGCTGGCTGGTGGTGCCCGAGGCACTGGTGCCGGTAGTAGAGCGGATTGCGCAAAACCTGTTTATCTGTCCCAGCACCATCGCCCAGCACGCCGCACTGGCCTGCTTCGAGACTGACAGCATTGCCGAGTTCGAGCGCCGCCGTGCCGAATTCAAAGCCCGGCGCGACTACTTCATTCCGGCCCTGAACGATCTTGGATTCTTGGTACCCGAAATGCCAGATGGTGCTTTCTACGCCTGGGCAGACTGCTCTTTAATTTGTAGCAAACTGGGCATCAAGGATAGCTGGGACCTGGCCTATGAAATCCTGCACCGCGCCCACGTAGCCGTGACCCCGGGCCGCGACTTCGGCAGCGCCGACACCCACAAATTCCTGCGCTTCTCCACCGCCAGTTCGATGGAGAACCTGCACACCGCCATCGCCCGCCTGCGCGACATGCTCAACGCTCCCCACCATGCTTAACACCACCTTCACCCACCCCGTCCGCGTTTACTGGGAAGACACCGATGCCGGTGGCATCGTCTTCTACGCCAACTACCTGAAGTTCTTTGAACGCGCCCGCACCGAATGGCTGCGCTCGCTAGGCATCCACCAAAGCACGTTGAAGGAAACCAGCGGCGGCATGTTTGTGGTGGCCGAAACCACGGTGAAGTACCTGCGCTCGGCCCGGCTGGACGACCAACTGATGGTTACAGCCCGGCTGGAACAAATCGGCCGATCCACACTCACAATCACACAGCAGGCCATTCTGGATGGCACCGTCCTGTGCGAGGGCAGCATCCGCCTGTGTTGGGTGCGCTACGACACCCTCAAATCCGACCGCATCCCGGCCCCTCTTTTAGAAATTTTGCAATGACCCAAGACCTGTCGATCTGGACCATGGTGCTCAACGCCAGCATCGTGGTGCAACTGGTGATGCTGCTGCTGGTGGTGGTGTCCATCTCCAGCTGGGCGGCCATTTTTCGCAAACTGATTGCGCTAGGCAAAGTCAAGTCGCTGAATGAAAACTTCGAGCGCGACTTCTGGTCGGGCACCAGCCTGAACGACCTGTTCAACAGCGCCGCGCGCAACGCCCAAAACGGCCAGGACGCAGGCCCGATGGAGCGCATTTTTGCCAGCGGCATGCGCGAGTACCAAAAACTGCGTGAGCGGCGCATTGCCGACCCCGGCACCCTGATGGACGGTGCCCGCCGCGCCATGCGCGCCAGCTACCAGCGCGAGATGGACGTGATCGAGTCCAGCCTGTCCTTCCTGGCCTCGGTCGGCTCGGTGTCGCCTTATGTGGGCCTGTTTGGCACGGTCTGGGGCATCATGCACGCCTTCACCGGGCTGGCCAGCATGCAGCAGGTCACCCTGGCCACCGTGGCCCCCGGCATTGCCGAAGCACTGGTGGCCACCGCCATCGGCCTGTTTTCGGCCATTCCCGCCGTGGTGGCCTATAACCGCTTTGCCCGCGACATCGACCGCACCGCCATCCGGCTGGAGACCTTCATCGAAGAGTTCTCCAACATCTTGCAGCGCAACGTGGCGGCCCAGTCGCCTGCCGTGCCTGCCATGTCTGCGGGGCACTAAGCCATGGCCAGCATGGTGTCACGGGGGCGCGGACGGCGCACCATCAACGAGATCAACATGGTGCCCTTCATCGACGTGATGCTGGTGCTGCTGATCATCTTCATGGTCACCGCGCCCATGATCACCCCCAGCGTGGTCGATCTGCCCAGCGTCGGCAAGGCGGGCAAGCAACCCGACCGGGTGATCCAGATCGTCATCGCCAAAGACGAATCGCTGGAACTCACCCAGAAAAGCAAAACCACCAAGCTGGGCAAAAGCGATGTCGCCAGCGCCGTGAAAACCGCGCAAGACGGCGATGCCAGCGTACCCGTGGTCATCAGCGCCGACCGCAACGTCAAATACGAGTCGGTGGTGAAGGTGATGGACACCTTGCAGCGCGCAGGCATACAGCGCGTGGGCCTGTCGGTCCAGCTCGGCAAATAAATTCCGCCATGCACGCCGCCCAGGACACGCTCAACCTCGCGCCCCCCCAGCCCCCCGGCATGGTGCGGGCGCTGGGCCTGGCCCTGCTGGCCCACGGCCTGCTGCTGGTAGCGCTGGTGATCAACGTGCAATGGAAACAGACCGAGAGCGCCACGGTAGAGGCCGAACTCTGGTCCTCCTCGGTGCAAATGGCCGCGCCCAAGGCGGTGGACGTGCCCCCGCCGCCACCCGCCGAAGCACCCCGGCCCACCCCACCGCCGCCTGTGGCCAAGGTCCAGCCGCCCCCGCCCGCGCCAGACGTGAAAGATGCCGACATCGCCCTGGAACGCGCCAAAAAGAAGCGCGAGGCCGAAAAACTGGAGCAGGCCCAACAAGACAAAGCGGATAAAGCCGAAAAGGCCAAGCGCGACAAGCTTGAAAAAGACAAGGCCCTGAAAGCCCAAAAAGCCGAGGAAGCAGCGGACAAAAAGGCCGCCGAAGACAAGCGCCTGAAAGAAAAGAAAGCCGCCCAGGACAAGCAGGACGCGCTAGACAAAAAAGCCAAGGCCACCCAGGACGCAAGAGACGCAGCCAAAGCCGCCGCCGAAAAAGCCAGCGCCCAGGCCGATGCCAAGGCCCTGGCAGCGCAGCGTGCCGACAACCTGAAGCGCATCGCAGGCATGGCCGGAGCGACGGGTGGGGCTAACGCCACCGGCAGCGCACTGCAGTCGTCGGCACCGTCCGCAGGCTACGGCGGCAAAGTGGTGGCCAAGGTCAAGCCCAACATCGTTTTTCCCGATGACTTCGAGGGCAACCCCAAAGCCGAAGTCGAAATTCGGCTATCGCCCGACGGCACCATCCTGAGCAGCAAACTGGTCAAGCCCAGTGGCAACAAGGCCTGGGACGATGCCGTACTCAAGGCCATCGACAAGACCCAAACCATGCCCCGCGACAACGATGGCCGGGTGCCGTCTTCGATGATCATCGGCTTCAAGCCCCGCGATTTTTAACCCCAGGAAAACCATGGACTACGTTGTTACGCCCCCCGCTGTCGTCTCCGTCCCCGTCGTCGGCCAGCCTGCCCGCTTCCCCGTACACCGCATTTACTGCGTGGGCCGCAACTACGCCGAGCACGCCAAGGAAATGGGCTTCACCGGGCGCGAACCACCGTTTTTCTTCATGAAACCTGCCGATGCCGTAGTGGCCGTCGAGGCGGGGCAGACCGGTTCCGTGGCCTACCCCACGCTGACCGGCAACCTGCACCACGAGATCGAGCTGGTCGTGGCCATCGGCAAGGGCGGTAAGAACATCACGGCAGCCAACGCGCACCAGCACATCTACGGCTATGCCGTGGGCCTGGACATGACCCGCCGCGACCTGCAAAACGAGATGAAAAAGCAGGGCCGTCCCTGGTGTATCGGCAAGGGCTTTGAACAATCCGCCCCTATCGGACCCATCACGCCGGTGGCGCTGGCGGGCCAGGTCGAACAGGCCGAGATCGCCCTGCAGGTCAACGGCCAGGAGCGCCAGCGCAGCAACGTGGCCCAGCTGATCTGGAGCATTGCCGAGACCATCGAACACCTGTCTGCCGCCTGGGAGCTACAGCCCGGCGACCTGATTTACTCGGGCACACCCGAAGGCGTGGGCGCGGTGGTGCGCGGCGACCTGCTGGCGGGCAGCGTGGCCGGGCTGGAGCCCCTGACCGTGCGTATCGTCTAAATATCGTCTAGACACAGCCATGCACCGCAGCCCCATTAAATTTTGCAAAGACTGCGGCGCGGCCGTGGTGTACCGCGTGCCCGACGACGGCGACACCAAGCTGCGGGCCGTCTGCCCCGCCTGCCACGCCGTGCACTACGAGAACCCGATCAACGTGGTCGGCACCGTGCCGCACTGGGGTGTCACGGGCGACCGGGTGCTGCTGTGCAAACGCAACATCGAGCCCCGTTTCGGCAAATGGACCCTGCCCGCAGGCTTCATGGAGCTGGGCGAAAGCACCGCCGAAGGCGCGGCGCGCGAGACGGTGGAAGAAGCCGGTGCGCAGTTTGAAATGCAGGACTTGTTCAGCGTGATGAGCGTCATCCATGTGGGCCAGGTGCACCTGTATTACCGCGCCAAGCTGCTCAGCGAGGTGTTCGACCCCGGTTTTGAAACGATAGAGGCCCGGCTGTTCACCGAGGCCGAAATCCCCTGGGACGAGATTGCCTTTCGCACCGTGTCGCAGACCTTGAAGTACTACTTTGCCGACCGCCGGGCCGGCCAGTTCGGTTTGCACCACGAGAGCCTGGTGTAGTGATTGCTATCATTTAAGTAGCTTCTCACGCTTATCTAATAAGCACAAACGGCTTAAAATGCTTATGAATCCTGCGCAACGGCTGGGAACCCGGTTACGCCGTAAGCAGCCAGTTCTTGCGTGCGGCCAGCACGGCTCCGGGGTATGGCGCTTTGCCGCGCGAGCCGTTGTAGCGGCCCAGGCCCATGAACAGGTCGCCCCCCTCGCGGTCCAGGTAGTGGCGCAAGATCACGCAGCCAAAGCGCAGGTTGGTCTGCATGTGGAACAGTTTGCCCGGATCGCCATCGCCCAGCACCCGGGTCCAGAACGGCATCACCTGGGTATAGCCGCGTGCGCCCGCACTGCTGACGGCAAATTTGCGGAAATTGCTTTCCACCTGGATCAGGCCCAGCACCAGGGAGGTGTCTAGACCGGCACGCTGGGTTTCGTACCAGACGGTTTCCAGAAATTCCCTGCGCACCGCCCAATCGGGTTTTTTGGACCGCAGGCGGTCGCTCATGGCCGCCAACCAGCGCAGGTAGGCCAGGCGGGCTTCGGTGCTGGAGAACTCGGGCACGGGCGGCGCAGCGTTGCGGATGGCCGAACCCAAGGCCCCGCGCACCGCGTCGGCCAGCGGTTCCTCGATTTGCCCACCCGCATGCGCAAGCTCCACTTTTGATAGCAGCCCCAGCGCACCAAATGAGCGCAGGACTGCATTTCTTCGGGTAATGCTGCGCGGGTCCAAGGTGTCAGGCTCCGGTAGCAGGTGCCAGCCGCGCCTGCACAAACGCAAATACATCGGCCACGGCCACCTTGGTCGCGGCGGCATCACGGCGGTGCTGGTATTCGACCTGGCCGTCTTTCAGACCCTTGTCGCCCACGGTGATGCGGTGCGGCACGCCAATCAGCTCCCAGTCGGCAAACATGGCGCCGGGGCGCTCGCCGCGGTCGTCCAGGATCACGTCCACACCCGCGGCCAGCAACTGGGCGTACAGCGTGTCAGCAGCGGCCTTCACGTCGGGGCTGCGGTCGGGGCTGATAGGGCAGACCACCACGGTGAACGGGGCCAGCGCGTCGGGCCAGATGATGCCGCGCGCGTCGTGGTTTTGCTCGATGGCCGCCGCAGGCAGGCGGGTGATGCCGATGCCGTAGCAGCCCATTTCCATGAACTGGGGCTTGCCGTTCACGTCCAGAAAGGTGGCATTCATGGCCTGGCTGTACTTGGTGCCCAGGTAGAACACATGGCCGATCTCGATACCGCGCTCGATGGCCAGCACGCCCTTGCCGTCGGGCGATGGGTCGCCTTCGACGATGTTGCGCAGGTCGGCAATCGCGTCGGGCTCGGGCAGGTCGCGGCCCCAGTTCACGCCGGTGTAGTGGTAGTCGGCCTCGTTGGCACCACAGACCCAGTCGGCCATCACGGCGACTTCGCGGTCCACCACCAGCTTGACGGGCAGTTTGGTGTTCAGCGGGCCCAGGTAGCCGGGCAGGCAGCCAAAGTGCGCGTCGATCTCGGGGATGGAGGCAAAGCGGAAGCCATCGCCCAGGCCGGGCACCTTGGCAACCTTGATCTCGTTCATGGAATGGTCGCCGCGCAGCAGCAGCAGCCACACCTGCACCTTCACCACCGCGCCCTGGTCGTCGAGCTGCTCGGTGGCCAGCACCAGCGACTTGACGGAATTCTTCAGCGGCAGGCCCAGGTACTCGGCCACGGCGGCGCAGGTGCTCTTGTCGGGCGTGGAGGTCTTGGCCAGGGCCTGGCTGGGGTCGGGGCGCGCAGCCTGGGGGGCCAGGGCCTCGGCCTTTTCCATGTTGGCGGCGTAGTCGCTGGTGGGGCAGTAGACGATGGCATCTTCGCCGGTAGCGGCAATCACCTGGAACTCTTCGCTCAGGTCACCACCGATCGCGCCGCTGTCGGCAGCCACGGCACGGTAGGTCAGGCCGAAGCGGTCAAAAATCTTGCGATAGGCCTGCGCCATGTTCTGGTAGCTGGCTTTGGCGGCATCTGGGTCGCGGTCGAAGCTGTAGGCATCCTTCATGGTGAATTCGCGGCCACGCATCAGGCCGAAGCGGGGGCGGCGCTCGTCGCGGAACTTGGTCTGGATCTGGTACAGGTTTTTCGGCAACTGCTTGTAGCTGCGGAATTCTTGCCGGGCGATGTCGGTGACCACTTCTTCGCTGGTGGGCTGCATCACGTAATCGCGCTCGTGGCGGTCCTTGAAACGCAGCATCTCGGGGCCCATCTTCTCGAAGCGGCCTGTCTCCTGCCACAGTTCGGCGGGCTGCACCACGGGCATGGCCAGCTCAATGGCACCGGCGCGGTTCATCTCTTCGCGCACGATGGCCTCGACCTTGCGGATCACCCGCAGGCCCATGGGCATGTAGCTGTAGATGCCAGCGCCCAGCTTTTTGACCATGCCCGCCCGCGTCATGAGCTGGTGGCTGACCACCTCGGCATCGGATGGCGCTTCTTTGAGCGTGGAAATGAGGAACTGGGAGGCTTTCATGGGCGAGTTTCAGGGCTAGTGGGGTCGGGAAAACAGGCTGCATCGCTTGATACACAGGCATCGCTGTGCATAATGGATACAGTTTAAAAATTGGGGTTTGATTATGCTTGACCGCGAAGGCTTTAGGCCTAACGTCGGCATCATCCTGCTCAACCAGAGAAATCAGGTATTTTGGGGCAAACGCATACGTACCCATTCTTGGCAGTTTCCGCAAGGTGGCATTGACCGGGGTGAAACCCCCGAGCAGGCCATGTTCCGCGAACTGCACGAGGAAGTAGGTCTACATCCTGAGCATGTACGCGTTGTGGCCCGCACCCGTGACTGGTTGCGCTATGAGGTGCCGGACCGCTTCATCCGCCGGGATGCACGCGGCCACTACAAAGGCCAGAAGCAAATCTGGTATTTACTGCAACTGGTCGGCCACGACTGGGATTTGAATCTGCGCGCCACCACCCACCCGGAGTTTGATGCCTGGCGTTGGAACGACTACTGGGTGCCGCTGGACGTGGTGGTGGAATTCAAGCGCGGCGTGTACGAGATGGCGTTGACCGAGTTGTCACGCTTTCTGCCGCGCTGCGACTACCGCAACCGCTTCCTGCGCAGCAATATGCGGGGCCGCGAAGGCGAAGGCTGCTTTGAAGAGCCGCAAGGTGCGCATTTTGAGCTGCCACCGGGTGCCACTTTCGACCCAGATCCGCAGGTCAGCCACCCTTAGTCCAGAAAAAGCTACCGCGACAGCACCAGGTTGTCGCGGTGCACCATCTCGGCTTCGGCCACATAGCCCAACAGGCTCTCGATTTCGCTCGACGGCTTGCGGCAAATCAGCCGCGCCTCGGCACTGGCGTAGTTGGCCAGGCCCCGGCCAATGGCCACGCCGTCGGCCCCCAGAATGGCAATCACGTCGCCGCGCGAAAAGTCCCCCTCCACCTGGGTCATGCCGATGGGCAGCAGGCTCTTGCCGCCATCGCGCACCTTGGCGGCGGCACCGGCATCGACCGTTACCGCACCGCGCATTTGCAGATGGTCGGCCATCCACTGTTTGCGGGCCTGGGTTTTCTGGGTTTGCGCCACCAGCAGGGTGCCAATGGCTTCGCCGCGCGACAGACGCACCAGGGCGTCGGGCTCGCGGCCCCAGGCGATCACGGTGGAAGCCCCCGAGCCGGCTGCCCGCTTGGCCGCCAGAATCTTGGTGATCATGCCGCCGCGCCCCAGGCTGGAGCCCGCGCCGCCGGCCATCGCTTCCAGCGCAGGGTCGCCCGCGTGGGCTTCGTGCACGAATTTGGCGGTGGCATCCTTGCGCGGGTCGGCGGTAAACAGGCCTTTTTGGTCGGTCAGGATCACCAGCGCGTCGGCCTCGACCAGGTTGGCCACCAGCGCACCCAGGGTGTCGTTGTCGCCAAACTTGATTTCGTCGTTGACAACGGTGTCGTTCTCATTGATGACCGGCACCACACCGTGCTGCAGCAGGGTCAGCAGGGTGGAGCGGGCATTGAGGTAGCGCTCGCGGTCGGCCAGGTCGGCGTGGGTCAGCAGCACCTGGGCGCTGCCCAGGCCGTTTTCGCGCAGCTTGGTTTCGTACATCTGCGCCAAGCCCATCTGGCCCACCGCCGCCGCCGCCTGCAGCTCGTGCACGGCGCGGGGCCGGGTGGTCCAGCCCAGGCGCTTCATGCCCTCGGCGATAGCACCGCTGGAGACCATGATGACCTCGCGCGGGCGCACCGGCTGGCCTGCGTTCTCCAGGCCTTTGACCAGCACTGCCAATTGGCGGCACCATTCGCCGATGGCCTGTTCGTCCAGCCCCCGGCCTTCGTTGGTGACCAGGCTGGAGCCCACCTTGACCACGATGCGCCGGGCATCCCGCAATACCGTTGAAGCAAAAATAGGTGTCATTTAGGCCTGTAGCGCTTATGAAATAAGCGTGAGCAGCTATTATTTCAGGAGTTATTCTTCGGCAGACTTTTCCGAGGGGAGCACGACAAACCGGGGATCGATTTCCACCGGGGTTTGCTCCGCCAGTTGCTCGGCCTTGACGTGCTTGTAAATCGCCTTCACCAGCGGCTCGCAGCCTTCGCGGGTTAGGGCCGAGATTTCGAACACCGGGCCCTTGAACTTGAAGCGCTTCACAAAGTCCTTGACCAGGGCCGCACGCTTGTCGCTCTCGGCCATGTCCAGCTTGTTCAGCACCAACCAGCGCGGCTTCTTGTACAGACCATCGTCGTACTTCTTCAGCTCGCCCACGATGGCCTTGGCCTGCGCCACCGGGTCCACCGCATCGTCAAACGGCACCATGTCCACAATGTGCAGCAGCAAACGGGTGCGCTGCAGGTGGCGCAAGAACAGGTGACCCAAGCCCGCACCTTCGGCCGCGCCTTCGATCAGACCGGGTAAATCGGCCACCACAAAACTTTGCTCGGGTCCGACACGCACCACACCCAGGTTAGGGTGCAAGGTGGTGAACGGGTAGTCGGCAATGCGCGGGCGGGCGTTGGAGATGGCGGTGATGAAGGTCGATTTACCGGCGTTGGGCATGCCCAGCAGGCCCACATCGGCCAGCACGCGCAATTCCAGCTTCAGGCTGCGCTTTTCGCCGGGCCAGCCCGGGGTTTTCTGGCGTGGCGCGCGGTTCACGGCGCTCTTGAAGCGCATATTGCCAAAACCGCCGTCGCCGCCTTTGGCGATGGTGATGACCTCGCCTTCGACCAGCAGCTCAAACAGTTTTTCACCAGTTTCGGCATCGGAAATGATGGTGCCAACCGGCATTTTCAGAATGATGTCGTCCCCGGCAGCGCCAAACATGTCGGAGCCCATACCGTGCTCACCGCGCTTGGCCTCGTGGCGGCGCGAGAAGCGGAAGTCCACCAGGGTGTTCAGATTGATGTCGGCCACCGCAAATACATGGCCGCCCCGGCCACCGTCGCCGCCGTTGGGGCCGCCGAATTCCTTGTACTTTTCGTGACGAAACGACACGCACCCTGCCCCGCCATCGCCTGCGGAGATGTCAATGAAGGCTTCGTCAACGAATTTCATACCGATTCCAATATCAAAATTGTGAGTCCTCTAGAAATATGATTCCCGGGTGGCATCGCCTGCAAGCCCAAAATCAAATTTCCAGAAGCCTCTTTGGTGTCCCTGAAACACCGAAGCCCCGACGAGGCGGGGCTTCGGAGGGATCAAAGTGATCTATTCAACCAGGGCTTAGGCCGCAGGTGTAATGACCACTTGGTGCTTGTTCATCGAGCCCTTGATAGCGAAGGACACATGGCCCGCCACCAAAGCAAACAAGGTGTGGTCCTTGCCAATGCCGACATTGTTGCCGGGATGGAACTTGGTACCACGTTGGCGAACGATGATCGCGCCAGCGCTCACCAGTTCACCGCCGAACTTCTTCACACCCAGCATCTTGGGGTTGGAGTCGCGCCCATTTCGCGTAGAGCCGCCGCCTTTTTTCTGTGCCATGACCTGTGCCCGTTATGCTGCAATCACGCCGATTTGCAGTTCGGTGAACTGCTGGCGGTGACCTTGGCGTTTCATGTAGTGCTTACGACGGCGCATTTTGAAAATGCCCACTTTGTCGTGCTTGCCGTGAGCCACTACCGTGACCGTAACCGTTGCGCCGGAAACCAAGGGCGTGCCAACCTTGATCTCGCTGCCGTTGCCGACTGCCAGAACCTGATCAAACACAATCTCTTGGCCTACGTCCGCAGCAATCTGTTCTACTTTAATTTTTTCACCAGAAGCAACACGATACTGTTTGCCTCCGGTTTTTATGACCGCGTACATACTTGACCTCTTCACTTAATCTGCAGACGGATTTCCACAGAGCCTTAGATTCTAGCATTGTCTTGCACTTACCACCAATCACCGTGTTTTGGTGGGTAATTTGGGCCTACGAACTTCCTATAATTGCGTAACTAACCGTTTTCTACCTTGTCCGTCAATTCCTCCCGCACCGCCGCCGCCCTCGCCCTCATTGCCGATGACATGCGCGAGGTGGATCTAGTCATAGCGCAGCGCCTGGCCTCCGGCGTACCACTGGTGGGCACCGTATCGCAATACATCATCTCTGCGGGTGGCAAACGCCTGCGGCCGGCGATTTTGTTGCTAATGTGCGGCGCTTTGGGCTACACCGAGGCACAGCGCTTCAACATGGCCGCCGTGGTGGAGTTCATCCACACCGCTACCCTGCTGCATGACGACGTGGTGGACGAATCCACCCTGCGCCGGGGCCGCCCCACTGCCAACGAGGCCTTCGGCAATCCGGCCAGCGTGCTGGTCGGCGATTTTCTGTACTCGCGTGCCTTCCAGATGATGGTGGATGCCAAAGACATGCGCATCATGCAGATCCTGGCCGATGCCACCAACGTGATTGCCGAAGGTGAGGTGATGCAGTTAGTCAATATGCACGATGCCTCGCTCGATGAAGCCGCCTACCTGCGTGTGATCCGCTCCAAAACTGCCAAACTGTTTGAAGCCAGCGCCCGGCTGGCCGCCATCCTGTCGCACAGTTCGCCCGAGGTGGAAGCCGCCTGCGCAGCCTATGGCCAGGCACTGGGCACGGCTTTCCAGGTGATTGACGACGTGCTCGATTACGACGGTGATGCCGCCGAGATGGGCAAAAACCTGGGTGACGACCTGCGCGAAGGCAAAGCCACCCTGCCGCTGATCGCCGCCATGCGGCGCGGCAGCCCAGAACAATGCGCCTTGATCCGCAGCGCCATCGAAACCGGCGAAACCGAGCGCCTGGACGAGATCATCGCGATTGTAAAAAGCACCGGCGCGCTGGATA
This sequence comes from uncultured Albidiferax sp., assembly GCA_963512605.1. Classification (GTDB taxonomy): domain Bacteria; phylum Pseudomonadota; class Gammaproteobacteria; order Burkholderiales; family Burkholderiaceae_C; genus Rhodoferax_B. Next base: position 222,388 of record CAUPNG010000007.1, read on the forward strand.
TCACACGCCAGGCCGCTGCCGCTGAAGCCCAGCGTGCGGTAGAGGCCACGAAGCACTTCCAGCCCAATGCCTACACCGATGGCTTGCTACAATTAGCCGCGCAATTATTGGAACGCCGCTCCTAGTTTGTCGGCGTTCCCACCAGCTTTATCGGGGTGTAGCTTAGTCAGGTAAAGCGCTACGTTCGGGACGTAGAGACCGGAGGTTCGAATCCTCTCACCCCGACCAAAAATCCTTATAAATCAAGTACTTACAGATGCACTGCGTACTCGATTTTTGAGAAAACTCCCAAACTGTGCCAAAACTGTGCCAAATCGGGCCGGTTTAACCGCATGAATTGGGTCGACGGATAAATGACGATCCTACAGAAGACTCCACAACACGGAGTCCTTCATGGCATCTATCGAAAACCGCTCGCGCTACACCGTCACCGTCAAAAATCGGGACGACCTCACCCAAGAATTTCCGTTCAACAAATCTAAGGCCATCCAAGCTCACATCGCGAAACTGCGAGAGCAAGGTTTCAAACCCAAACTGTCCCAAGCAGAAAACCTCTTTCTGGTGCGCATCCGTCAAAAGGGCTACGACGAAGACCAGGTGATGCGTAACTCGCGTAAAGAAGCGGACGCTTACATCAAAAAAATCGAAGAAGAGCGACACCGGGGGCTGTTCATCGATTACACAGCCGCCCACAAAACCAGCTTCGCTAGCGTGTTGGTTCGCTACCTGGAGGAAGAAGTCCCAAAACTGAAAAGCAGCCGCTACCTGACGACCATCAAGGTCGAAGGCTGGCTTGAGGACAGCGGTCCCGAGGGCGAAAAAATGCTGGCGGCGTACCGGGAGGGCTTGGAGGCAAAGAACGTCGCCAGACGTCCGGCCAAACACAAGATGCGCGAAGTATCCACCTGCCTAGCGTGGCTTCACAAGCGTTTGTCAGAAGTCACAACATCCGATATTGAAGATTACAGCGCTGAGCGTTTGCTGAGCGTGATGCCAGCCACCGTAGACCGCGAATTCGACATCCTGCGGGCCATTTTTACCGTACTCACCAAGATATGGGACATCAACCTTGCCAAAAATCCCCTGGACGCAGCGCGACGCCCCCAGTATTTCAATGAACGGGATCGGCGTATCCGGCCCGAAGAGGAACGGCAGCTCATAGATGCCTTAGCCGCCATTGACCGCGAGCGCGCGGTCCAAACCGCACTAGCCCGCCTGGTCGACAGCGCGGTGCAAGAAATGGAGTTCACCAGTACGAGTGCCAGGAAGAAAGTTCGCGCAAGCGAAGCCAAACGCCTGCGTGCCAGAGCAGAACAAGAATGTGAACCGGTTCCCCTGCTGGAAACTTTTGCGCATTTTCAGCTGATGACCGCTGCGCGTCGAAGTGAATCCTTGAACTTGACCTGGGAGAGGATTGATTTCGAGGCTGGCACTGCCTTCTTACCAGAAACTAAAAATGGTCGCCCCCGCAAACTGTCCCTGCGCAAAGAGCTCGTAGAAATGCTCGGCGAATTGCCTCGTACGACTGAGTTCGTATTTCCGATGAGCGTCAGATACCTATCGGGTATGTGGAACCAAGCCTGTGAAAACGCAGAACTAGCGGACCTGCATATCCATGACTGTCGGCATGAAGGTATCAGCCGCGCAGCTGAAACAGGCCAGTTCACCCTGATTGACCTCCAACAGTTCAGCGGACACCGAGATACCCGAATGCTGATGCGATACGCCCACTTATGTGCTTCGAAGCTTGCCCGGAAATTAGATACCGCCTTCAAGGATGAGCATACCCACCGGGTACACAGAGGCAGAAAGTATCTTTCCAAGAATGCAGGTATTACGCTTGGTGATGTCATAGCTGTTAGAGCCGATCCAATTCTGACCACCAGTGCCAATCGAATTTTGACCAGGGGCTAGAGCGGCCTCCGTGAAGGCCAGCTGTGAATAACTATAGGCTGTCTGCCTCGGTTGGGCCTCCTATTCTTGAATCAATCTGGGCTGTTCCCGAGCCGTCAGGCGAGGCCCCCTCCGCGTTCTCGGCGGACTGGCCAGCTGCCAACTTGCGGCTTTGTTCCCGCGTCTTAATCCGGCCCTTGGCTTCATGCGTGCTGTGGCGGAAGCGGTAGGACTCGTTGCCAGTCTCGATGATGTGGCAATGGTGGGTCAGCCGGTCTAGCAGTGCAGTGGTCATCTTGGCGTCGCCGAACACACTGGACCACTCGGCGAACGTCAGGTTGGTGGTGATCATCACGCTGGTGTGTTCGTACAGCTTGGACAGCAGGTGGAACAGCAACGCACCACCGGCCTGGCTGAACGGCAGGTAACCCAATTCATCGAGCACAACCAAGTCCATGCGCACCAGGCTCATGGCAATGCGCCCAGCCCGACCCTGGCTCTTCTCCTGCTCCAGGGCATTGACCAGGTCGACCGTCGAGTAGAAGCGCACGCGCTTGCTGTGCCGGGTCAATCCCGAGATGCCCAGCGCTGTGGCCAGGTGGGTCTTGCCGGTGCCCGGCCCACCGACCAGCACCACGTTCTGCGCATCCTGGGTGAACGCCAGGTCGGCCAGCTTTTGAACCAACCTCTGGTCGACCTGCGAGACGGCGAAGTCGAACCCGGCTAGGTCCCGGTGTATGGGGAAGCGGGCCGACTTCATCTGGTGTGCAATCGAACGCATGGCCCGGTCAGCATCCTCGGCCTGCAGCAGGTGTTCCACCAGCCACCGGGAAGCTGCCAGGGTGGTATCGCCCCCTTGCTCGTTCAGATCGGCCCAGGCCACGGCCATGCCGTTGAGCCGCAGCGTCTTCAGTTGCGCCAGCACATCGTTGGTGGTGTCACGCATGGCCGACCTCCTGTCCGTCCAGACGATCCAGATGGGTCGGTCGCAGCCGGTCGTAGCGTGCCGTGTCGGCAATCGGCACCTGGCTGAGTCGCAGCGAGGTCTGCGCCTGCTCCGGGGTGATGGGGTTGTTCAACCGAGCCAGCACGTTGCGCACATGCTCGACGCTGATGCTGCCGCTGGGCGCCATACCTTCGAGCACCAGTTCAACGGCGACCAAGACTGCTTCGAGTCCAGACTGCGGAACCGCTGCCAACACCTGGGCCATGGCCCGGTCGCCGCCCGGATGGCGGAGCAGGGATTGGCGCAAGCGCAGCAGTGGCGCCGGCAGGTCCAGAAACGGCGTGCCGTTGCGCAAGGCGCCCGGCTTGCGCTGCACCAGCTCGATGTAATGCTGCCAATCGTAGCTGGTCTGGCCACTGCCGGGCAGCCGGGCATGGCTGGCCACAACGGCATCGGCCGTGGCGACGTCGATGCGACCGGGATAGACCCGGGTGCTGACGATGTGGCCGGCCCATTCACAGGGCACGGAATAACGGTTGCGGGCGGCCGCCACCAGGCAGGTGCTGCTGACCCGGGCCAGCCGCTCGACGTAGCCATCGAACGGGGCCGGCATAGACATCAGGTGGACTTTCTCCAGCTCCAACATCTCGGCCACTGTGAACTGCCGGTGAATCGGGTGCGCGGTATCGGCCCACACCGAGCGGCAGCGTTCGCCCAGCCAGGCGTTGAGCTCGATGAAGGAGCCGAAGCGCCGGGTGCTGGCCTCGATCCAGATGCGGCGCCGACTGTCCTGCACGTTCTTCTCGACCACCCCTTTCTCCCAGCCCGAGGCGACGTTGCAGAAGTCGGGGTCGAACAGGTAGTGGCTGCACATGGCGGCAAAGCGGGCGTTGACGATACGTTGCTTGCCGCGCTGTACCTTGTCCACGGCGGTACGCATGTTGTCGTAGATGCCGCGCCGGGTGACGCCGCCCAGCGCCTGGAAGGACCGGGTGTGAGCATCGAACAGCATCTCGTGGCCCTGGCTCGGGTAAGCCACCAGCCAGAAGGCCCGGCTGGCGCACAGCTTCAGGTGGGCCACCTGGACGTTGTAGAAGACGCCACCGACAACCATGGCCTCGTCGCTCCAGTCGAACTGGAAGGCTTCGCCCAACTCGAAACTGAGCGGGACAAAGGCTTTGGTCGGACTGGATGCCGACTCGGTCCGCCAGCGGCGGATGTAGTCGGTGACGGCGCTGTATCCGCCGCGGTAACCCTGGGCCTGAATCTGGGCGAACAGGGCGCGGCCACTGCGCCGGCCCTGCTTGGGCCGGTGGCTGTCGGTCGTGAGGGCCTGGTGCAGGGTGGCCTCGAAGGCAGTGAGCTTGCCTTCGACGCTTGTGCGTTCGTACTTTGGTACGACCTCGCCGGGAGCCTTGAGCCACTTCTTGACCGTGTTGCGCGATAAACCAGTGCGCTTTGCGATCTCGCTAAGGGAGAGTTGGTCGCGCAACTTCATGCGCCTGACCTTGCCAATCATGTCCATGGTGATCACCTTGAATCCCTGCTGAAAGTTTCAGCAGGTCAGTGAAACACCCTGGTCAATTTTGGATCGGCACTTTGCGATTTAGCTGGTCAGTTTTGGATCGGCACTAACACCCACCCGGAGAAGAGTTCCCATGCACCTGCAAATCGCCAGTGACCTGCATCTCGAGTTCCTCAAACAACGGTTTCCAACCGAACGGCTGATCCAGCCTGCTGCCGAGGCGGATCTCTTGGTCCTCGCGGGCGATATCTGCCACGGCTCTGATGCGATCGCACTATTCCGGGACTGGCCCGTGCCCGTCCTTTATCTCGCAGGCAACCACGAATTTTATAAATGCGACCTCCAAGCCACACGGGACAGCCTGCGCGCTGCAGCCCAGGGCACCAACGTCCGGTTTCTGGACAACGATGCGGTGGACATCGATGGCATCCGATTTTTAGGTACGACGCTGTGGACAGACTACCGGCTAGGTGCCGACCGCACGCAGGAACAACTGATGGCCTACGCCGAGCCCCGCATGAACGACCACTCCCTGATCCGTTGCGGCAACAGCATGTTCACAGCACAGCTAGCACTGGCAGAGCATGAACTCTGCCGCGCATGGCTTGAAGCGGAACTGCGGGTACCGCACAACGGTAAGACGGTGGTCATCAGCCACCATGGCCCACATCCCCTATCCATCCACCCGCGTTACGCCGGTGAACCCTTGAATGCAGCGTTCAACAGCGACTTGAGTGAACTACTCCCGCACGCCGATCTGTGGATCCATGGCCATGTGCACGACTCCTTTGACTATGCAGTCCATGGCTGTAGGGTGGTCGCCAACCCGGCGGGCTATGCCCGCAACCGGCAGTCGGCGAAGGAAGCTGCAGACCTCGTGTTCGAGAATGCGATGTTTGCGCGGACCTTTGTGGTCGAGGTCTGAGCACTGCGGTCGAAAGCGCGCATCCACCACGTAAAAGGGGAGGCCGGATTTCTCCAGCCTCCCCTCTTGATCGCAGCTTTGGCGATTATTTGGCAGCGGATACTGCAGTTGCAGCAGCCTCTGCTTTAGGTGCTGCGGCGACCTTCTCGACCTTCTTGGCTGCGTGCTTTTTCACCACATGTTTTTTCACAGGGGCCGCGGGCTTGGCGGCGGCATCAGCGGGTGCAGTCACGGCGGCGGGTGCAGCCTTGGCCGCATCCTTGGGCACGGCAGGTGCTTGGGCAAAGGATGCCACAGCAAAGGTAGAAACCAGGGCAGCTGCGATAAGGGTCTTAAAGTTGGTCATGTATGCATTCGTTGAGGCAATAGTCGCGTGAGCTCCGACCACCTTGAGCGAGCCCAAATTGCGTTCGGGCTTGTATCCACAACGGTGGGTAGAGACTTGCGTTGACCCCTATACATTTCTTTATACGTGGAGCCATAACGAAGTGCACGGACGTCACGGGAGCACACCGATCGCAAAAAAGCTATACGGCACCAGTGGTTCCAAACGCCTATCCGCGGGTATCGGCTGGCAAATTTCAACGTTGAAATCTGCCAGCCCACCAGGACAAGCCCTTGGCACAGTATTGATCACTGCGCCCTACATTGCGTATGCTGGTGCTGATTGACCATCATTCCTGTCTAGCTTGACCAGGCTGCTGGTGGTGACCATTAGCGCTGACAGCCGCTTTGCAGCGATTCCGGTCCTAGAGATTTGCGATCTGCCTGCTCTATAGCAGCTGTTGGCAACCAGGAACAGACAGGCAGCAAAGTGGCGAACATTTCGTCAAAGCGGGTACCGGCTATTGACCAGTTGCAGCCGGTGGGCAAAGGAAAAAGCAGTCGCTCAACATTTGAATTCAGCTACCGCCGACGGCCGTCCGCTGAAATGATGGGTTGCGCTGCTTTCAGCAGCGACTTGATGACCTGGATCCTTGGAAAGCCGTCGTGATGCGCCCAAAGCCTTCGTTGAGAAGCCGGACTTCGGGTCATCGCTTACGACCAGTCGACAACAATATTCTGAATCATGAACTCCGCGTCAGCTGATGTCGCCGCAACGACCGTACCTTCGCGGTCTGACCGGTGCGCTTTGAGAGCTGACGTTTCGAGCCTGACTACAAGCTACAAGCGCGGAGCCAGCTCGATTCGTTCCAGATTGAACGTCCCGTTGAGCAACTTGATGCGAATATCGTAGTCAACACGCTGCGCGGTCGCGAAATTACCGGCCAGCAGGTGCTGCTCGCCGTAGCCAAAAGTGACTCGATGCGAGGCAATCATATGCGCAGTCAGCGAGACGCGGACCTCGATCTCGATTTGCACCTCTTCGTCGTCTGCATCACCGAGCCCGATGCGCAACCGGTGCAAATGGATCTCCCATGTGGCCGCATCAAGCTTTGTCTTCCAGGTCACCTCGTCCTGAAGGGCCGTCCAAAAGCCGATGAAGCGTTTGCCAGTGTCGGTCTCTGCCATCGCGATCCCATCGCCATGCAGCCTTGCGGTCTCGGGGCCGAGCAACACGTGACCGTTGACGTTTGGCCTGACGACAACGCCATACGGGCTCGGCGGGGATGCGGGCTTCTTCTCGTCGACGGCGTCGGGGAACGTTTCAACCGGATAAAGGTGCAGCCAGCCTTCGCGCAGGCGAAGCGGCGGTGCGGAGAACGCGGAGCGCGGATTGGGGGACACAACCAGTTCCTGCGCCATCCACTTGCGCACGCCAATACCCTCATTGACGAAGAGTGCCTCATCGGCCTGCCGCGTCATCCAGGACCAGGCATGCCCGACTTCGTTGGGGACCGGCAGGGCCACGCCTTCCGCACCGCCAAGCACCGGAGCGACGAGGAAGGTGGCATCGATGCGCTTGAGTGCATCGGCATACAGCGCAGGCGGCAATGCAATGTGCTTGACCGGCAGGATGCCCACGTTTGCATGCACGGCAGCGCGGGGATCGACGAGCATCACGACCGTCTTCGCGGCTGGATCGGCGGGCGCCAGCGACAGGCGCTCGTCCCCGGTGATGGGGGGCGCCACGACACCAGGACTGCCATCCGCAGTCGCCGACTGGGAGAAGAAGGTGCGGTAGGTTTCGGCCGCATCCCGGCCCTGGACGAAGTAGCCCACGAGCCCGTCGTGCGCCTTGGCACCGTCGCCCAGCCGCAGCGGCAAGCGGACCTTGGCGAATTCCGCGGACCAGCGGTGCTTCTCGACGTAGCTCGGGTCCGATTTGACAGCGTCGAAGGCCGCACGGCTCTGGTCGATGGCCGGCAGGCCGGGCAAGGAATCCTCCCCGGGCATCGAGCCGTACAGGTCGAGCCGCAGATCAGCAAGCACGAGGGCCAGCGGACGACCGATCAGCACGGCCAGGCCCTGATCCTGCCGGAACGAGTCGGGCTCGATGCCCGCCACGGCGTCGTCGATGGTGTCGATCAGTTTGCGCAGCAGGTCGCGGAAGGCTCCGTCACGAGGATCCTGGGGAGTGACGGGCACCTGCCCTCCGAGGTGCTGCACGAACTCGAGCAGTTGCGGGTTCAGCACGCCCCTGTTGGCCCCGGGCGACTCCTGCCAGACCGGCCCGAGCGTATGGAACGCGCCGACGGGACGACCCTCTTCGTCGTAGATCGCCAGTGCGTGATCGAAACGATTGAACAGGACCCAGCCAAAGATCGGGGACCGGGCTTGATGTGTGTCGCCCGTCGAGAGGCTCGCAGAGCGGTAGCGAAAGGTCAGCCGCGCCGGCTGCGCAATCCGCAGGGGCAACAAGGCGCCGGTCTCGTTCCAATCGCCCGGCATCTTGTTCAGGCGGGCGGACCGGATGACAGCGCCGGGCGGGATGGTCCCGTCCTGCCGGTGAGGATCGATCAGATCCCGCACCTGCCCGAAGGCATCCAGCACGCGCAACCGGCTGAGCGTCAGGATGCCGGCGCGCAGCGGGTGGTATTGCCTGCGGTCGTCAAGGCGGGATGCATCGTTTTCCGAGCCGACGGCGGCTCTCACCTCGATTGCAAATTCGGATCGTTTGAGCAGCTCAAGGTACTTCGCTTTCTGAGCCGGGTCGCTACCGATACCCGGCGGCACCGGCGCACCCACGCGCATCTGCAGGGTCTGGTTGCGCATTCGCAGCTGGCCATGAAACCCCGACATCGACTGCCCCGCCAGCGTGAACGGGTGGCCCGAGATGTTCTTCAGCGTGCGCTTCAAGTGCTGGACGGCAGGAGCATCGCTGTCAGGCGCCAGGGGATGCACTTGCAGATAACGGTCGATCTGATGGGGCAGGTTGGCGGCCAGTTGATGCGTCAGCGCCACCGTGCCCTGGTAGCTTGTGCTGCCAGGCCCCGCGAGCCCGGGATATGCGCCGGTATAGCAGATTTCCGGAGTGGTCGGAGCCCATCCGAACTGCTGCAGGCCCCACAGCTCGGAATAAGCCATGGGCGTCTGATCCGGCCCGCACAGGGGCTGGAAGGGGCTGAAGCTCGTCTCCCACTGCAGCATCATCGGACTCCACGGCTGCACATGGTCGCTGAGGCCCACCGGTGAGGGCGCCTTGCCCCGGAAGGTGTGCGTGTCGGCCTTGCGCAGATAGCCGTTCTGACGCTGCGCAACATCGGCACTGCCGGTGAGGTCGCCCATCCAACGGTGCAGCAGGCAGGCCTCGGTACACAGGGCAAGCATGTCCGTGGGCCGCGGCAATGCGGCGAGAACGAATGGCGCCCAATCCAGGGGCCCGCAGAGCGTGTCAAGCCGTGCACGCTGGTCCATGGCCAGGCTGCCCCGCTCATTCACTTGAGTGATTTCATCGGACAGGCGGCAGTTCAGCTCAGCACGCCCATCACCGGCAGGCGGGGCCGATGGATTCAAACCGGAGATCAGGATGACCGGGTCGTTGGGTTGATAGAAACGGGGGGCGGCCACCGAGTCGAGTTCGTAGTCGTAGGCGGGGGTCGGCATGCCGCTTCGCGCTTTCTTGGTGTACTGCGGCAGACGCAAAAATCGCCTCAAGCTTCCCTTGGCACGGTCACGCTCCTCCCGCTTGTCTCCCATCTTCTTGACGAGGTCATGGAGCGCATGGATTTCGTTCTGGATGTAGGTCTTGGTGCTGCCATCATTGACAGCAAGATACTGGGTCCAATCCGCAAAAATCTGCCCGCGTCGTGTGGCAACGGCGGCGGCCAGATCGTCGAATTCCAATTGCGACCGATTCAGCGCGGCCAGCGCGGTGCCCAGATCGTCTGGCAGCGCCAGGCCGACGGCGGCCGCGGCCTCGGCAAGATCGCCGGTGCGTGCAGCCGACAGCGATTCACCCGGTGCGGCTGATCCGGCACGCTGAATCAGCCAGATTCGACCTGAGCCGGCCTTGTGGGCCTCGAATTCATCGGGATAGGTGTCTTCCAGCAGCAGGCGGTTGAGGCGCATCAGCAGTTCGCCCTGGGTCGGGCTTTGCGCAATCAGCGATCGGGTCTCCGGGCGCAAGCTCACCCCGTTAAACCGCGTGGCGTCATGGATTGATTCGCGCTGAAGCATGGCGTTGAGCGCAAGAATGAGTACCTTCTCCCGATCCCCCGCTGGCATCGCATTGAGCGTCACAAGGAGCCGTCTCTCCTGTTCAGTGGCTGGCGCGCTGGCGTCTCCGGGGAATAGATTCCTGAGCCACGGTAGCAGGTGCCTTGCCCACACAACTTGCGAGACGGGATGGGTTGCCTTGTTCTTCCGGTCATCCTGCAGTCTGGCGATCAGAGACTTCACGCCCTTGATATCACCCTCGGCGAACAACCAGTCGTTCTGTGCGGACGCATGACCGGCCGGCACCGGCGAGAAATCAAACGCATGAAGCGCGTCCGAATGGCCGGACTGACCGGCAGCCGTGGCGTAGTCACGCACCAGGTCGAACTGAATATCGTTCAGCAGCGTCTCGATGGCGGCGGCGTTCTCGGGGCCGGTTGTGCTGGCCAGCAAGGCCGATAAGGCCTCGACAGCCGTGGTTCCGAGCGCCACGGTGACCGGGTCCGCCGTGGGCTTGGCATGGGCATCGTCGGGGTTCCATTCAACAGCGTTCAACTGCCCGACAAACAGGGTCCGCACCGGCCGCGCCACCCGCGCAGGCACAGCCGGCAGCGCCGGCCGACCTGGGACGGCCGGACTCGCCGGGTTTGCAACTGCAGCCACCCACCGGTAGGACCAGCGGTAATCCGTTCTGAAGGCTTCTGCGATGGCGGCGGCCCGCTGGACTTCCGGATCTCTCGTCATCAGATCAAGGATCGCTTGATATCCGCCGAAGCCCTTTCGGCGCTTGACTTCGGCATCACTCGCAATGAGTTCAGCGATCCCGAGGGGATCCTTCGAGATCATTCTCAAGGTCTTGCTGTTCTGGACTTGATGGACCGGGTCCGACGCGACGTCACCGTACCAGCCGATCACCAGGTAAGACAAATGCTGATGTCGGTCGTCCAGGCCATCCGGCGCTCTCTCCGAATCGAACAGCGGATCGAAGAAGCCGAAAACATTGCGGCACATGGGGTAGGCCGCCGCATAGGCTTCCGTTCCGTAGCCCAGGGCGGTGAACCTGCGCAGTGATTTGCGCCCCGAATCAGCCCAGTCCGCATCAAGCGCCCGCACACGCCCTTGATATACGTAGGCATGGTCGTGCTTCAGGCCCATCGCTGCCATCTCTTCGGTAACGGGAACGGCGCGGCTGAAGGCATTGCGCGCGCGCTCCTCCCGTTCGCCCTTCTCGCCTTCGGTCCACAGATAGTCGCTCTCGACCACCCAGGCCTTCTTCTCGAGCGCTGCTGCGGTCCCGCCGGGGCCGGGCAGCAAGGCTGCCAGCCGCACCACGAGGAAGCGGTTCGGCACCTGAGGAAACCCTTTGCCGTCGGTGGGGTCGCTGCGCGTCAGGGCGTCTGGCAGTGTCCAGTGCAGATGAATTCCCGGCAACCCTGCCTCTTCTTCGAAGGGCCTGGGAACCACCGAAGTGCCGAGGTAAGGGTTGGTATCCAGGTTCTGGAACTCGTCGGCGATCTTGCCGAGCTTCAATCCCGATGACTGGTCGCCCTCGGTGATGCACAGCGCAGTCACCTTCATTGGAACCAGCAAGGACGATGGTGCACTCATGGTGTCTGCTTTCTACCTTGTGGCGATCACGATTCGCCGCCCATGCCGGGCGGGGGACTGTCGACATGGACCAGCACCTCTTGACGAAGGTCCACCAGCCGGGACCCCGGCAGCTTGGCGGTCACCCGGAAGTAGCTCGACGCCAAGAGAGGACCGGTGGACAACTCGATGCGTTTGCCTGTGCCCACTGCCGATGAGACGGTTCTGCGGCGCGCCTCATCACCGTTCAAGGGCCAGGTCAGCAAGGTGTAGGTGACGCCCAGCTGACTGTCAGCAATCAGCACCTGGGTCTCGCGGCCGCTGGGCACGGAGGTGTTGGCGTGGTTGACGCTGTTGGCGGCCATGACATCGATATAGATATCGGGGACTGCCGTGACCCTGACGGATTGCTTCAACTCCACAGAAGCCTGGATGTCGTCCACTCTGGTGGCGCGCACGAAATAGGTGGCATCGCCCCGAAGTTCGATGGCAGGTATATCGATCTGACCGCCGCCCGGGACGGCGGCTCCGACAGGCCGATGGTTGACGAGCAGCTGATAGCTCACGCCTTTCTGACTTTCACGGATGTAAAAATGCGGCACCTTGCCTAGGTAGAACTCATGGGGCAGGAGCTCGCCATACATCGTGCTGACCAGCCCCAGCGCTGGCGAGTCGTCCGGCGGCACCCGCTTCGACACCGTGATGGAGAACCTCAGCAGCCGCTTGCGTCGGCCATGCAATGGGAACTCGGCAAGCACGTCAATCGTGGTGTCCGTCAACAGGGGCGCTGTCACGTACCCGATGCTTTGACCTGTTTTGAAGAACTGCGGGCTGGAGGTTTCGCTGGCCACCCAGACCGCATACCAGACGCCGTCCTGACTGTCGTCGGCATGGACTCTGACGCTGTCTCCCGGATATACCATTGTTTTATCAACGACGAAGTTAGGCGTCACAAATGGCTTCAGCGCGAGCGATACCGCGAAGTCCGCTGCCGAACCTTCCTCTGCTGCCAGCGGATTGATATCGACCACGGAGCGGCCGAGGTCTCGAAATCGAGCGCTCTTCGGGAGATGAAATTCAATGCGCTCCTGCGGCACTTGCAAGGTTGCGGAGGTGATCACGCCCTGCCCTTGGACTTCGACCAGGCAGAGCAAGATATCTGGGGTGATCCGCTCACAGCGCAGCGTCTTGACGATGGCCGATCGGTCAGAAACCTCGATTTGCGCCTGAAGCCTGGGCCATTCGGAGACGAGCTTGGAACGCAGCAGGAAGCCGGAAACCTGCGTGTAGACCTCGTGGGGACAGGTGGCGGCGTCCTGCTTCTGGTCCTCGGTGCTGACCCGCGCAATGCTGTAGGCCCCTTCGACGAGGCTGTAGATCCAATTCAGGTCGACCTGGAAAAAACGCAGGGACTCAGGAGGAAGCATGCGTTCGTCAGGCACCAGATAGTCCAGCGGCACGCCTTCCAGGCGCCGCAGCTTGTCGAGCCGGCTCACGACACTCTCGGGCGCGCGGGTACCCGCGAGGTGTGCTTTCAACCTGATGGGGTCGTTGACGAGGTCCCGTGCAGACTGCGCCGGGTCCAGGCTCTGGGCCGCCGCCTGCAGGATCTCGGCCAGAAACGCAAAGACATCGACGACTTGCGGCGCCAGGATCTTGCGCTTGTTCTCGCGCTTCCACTGGTACAGATCACGTGCGAAGCTCTCGTCGCGCAGCGCAAGAAGGCGGCCCAGTTGCCAGGCGGCCGCATACGAGACGTCCAGCATGCCCAGCTCGGGGTCGTAGCGTAGCGCCTCGTCGGCGCAGGACAGCGGCCTCACCCCCGTTTCGTAGCCGTCGGCACAGATGGGGGGCCGCGGGATGCTGTCGGTGACTTTGGAGCTGAAGGGCAGGAACGGCCCGCGGTACCAGGAGACAGCCTGGTCGCCCCAGCGCGTGTGGTGGTCGAGCGCCGTGTAGCCCATGGCCAGCGCCTGCTTCACCTGGAGATCTTCCGGCGTTGGCGCCTCGGTCAGGGTGAGGGGAACTTTCAGCGGCCCGATGGAAATCGGGTGATGAAAGCCCTGCAGATCAGCGCCGCAACGGAAGCCCCAGGCCTTCAGCACCACAAGCCGCAAGTGAGTGGCGGCGCGGCCCTTCACCGCAATGACCGATGCCGGCAGCAGGCATGTCGCGATCTGCTCCAGCGATACGAGGCAGGCCACGCTGCTGCCTTCGCGCAGCGGCAGGCGGTTGGCGATCACGGCGGAGAGCGGCTGCCTTGCCGAGGGTCCGGCTGCAATGCGGGAGTGTGCCAGCCAGCCCAGATCCTCCACCGTCGGTGCGATCCGCCGGAACAGCGTGACCGGAATGTCCACGATCAGGCAGGCATCCGAAGCGTCTTCACCCGTCCGCAGTTCCCAGGGGCTCGTGGACGCCAGGTCAGCGTAGCTGGCGATCACCGGTTTGCCGCCGCGCCCGTCTCTCAGCGGCGTGCTGTCGCGCTTCTCAAACGACAGGTCGCCGACCGTGGCGGGCGCGATGGTGGGCAGCCCCCCCTCATCCGATTCGTGAAACACCAGCAGTGCAAGCCAGGGCGGGGGCGGCCGGTGTTGGACCGCAGGAAGGCCGCTGCCCTGTTCCCAGGGCAGCGATTTCCGCAAGAAGGTGATGTGCGGCAGGGCGTTCTCGTTGCCATAGTCGCCCACGCCCCCCTCCGGCGGAAAGACACCCTCGATATCGCGCGGATTGAGGGAGAACCGTTCGCCCTGGACATGCACGGTCCTCGACGGGGAGACATACGTTTTGGCAAGGCCGGGCGTTTTGTTTTTCCCGTTCTCGTCGAGCTCGGTGATGTCCTGCTGCACCGTGACGGTATAGCGGCCGGCGGTGATGGGCGGTACGCAAGATTCGACGAATTCAAGGGTCTGGGCCGGGTCGCTCATGATGATTGCATCGCTCCCAATTCACAAATCAAGGGCGCAGCCAGCAATTCATGTCGTCTCGCAGCGGCCGCCAGGTAACGCGTGTTCGGATGGGCGTTGAGCTCGAGGCCTTGTCGCTTCAGCGCGTCGGCCATGGCCTTGCGCTTGCCCAGGGCGAGGGGCCTCGCGACGGGGCTGGTCGGATCCACTTCGCTCAGGCGCGTGAACCGGGTGGCTGCCGTGCGGTTGTCTGCGAGGTGTTTGTCGGCAGCGGCAAAGGCCGGTTTCTCCCAGGCGGTGTCCGGGAAGACCATGCCGCGCGATCGCATGGGCAGCTCGGCGAGCGTGAGTGCCAGCGGCGCTCGTGCCAGATCGGCCACCCGCCGTTTCGGCGTCAACCTGAACCCGGTGGTCAGGGCCTCGCTGACCTGGTCCTCTCCGAGCTCCGTCAGGATCCGGCTTCGCAAGGCGGCACGATCCTTGACGGCCGGCCGGTCCGGCGCGTGCCACGCGGCCCGCGGCAGCCGTTCGGTCAGCGATTCGATGTCCCACTCGACATCTTTGTTCACGCCCTGCCACAGGATTGTCAGTTGCGATTTCAGCCGACCGTTCAGGAGCTCGCAGGGCTTTACACCGAAAGAGGCTGCAGCCGTTCCGCCCCGATCAAGATGGCCGTCTCCGTTTGAAACGAGGGCAGGTTCCGAGCAGGGAATGGCGCTGGCCGCGATGATGACGAACTGGTCCGCGCTGACCACCCAACTGAGCAGTTCGCTGCCGTCGTCAGCCGGCAGCTCCTTGATCAATCCACCGGCGGCTCGGCTCAGGCAGACCTTGGTGATCCCCGGGAGAAAGCGTTCCTCGAAGGTCGTCCAGCTCAAGGCCTGCGGTGCTTCAGGCTGCTCGCCGAAATCGAGCGTGAAGCTGCACACCGAGAGGTCGAACACCGCCTTGCCGCCGAAGGGCGGGCCATACAACTCCACGTCCGCCCCGACCTGCGCCGTGATCGTCTTGGTCGTGGCGCCCCAGCCCATCGTGTAGGACGCCCCCATGTTCACCTTCATGTGGGCGTGGTAGGCGAGCGGCTCCCAGTACATCAGGAAGTCGACGCGGGAACTGAACCAGGCCTTCAAGCGGCCACGCTGGTAGTTGGCTTCAAGCAGGCCGCCGGCCATGATGGCCAGGGGCGTCAGGGCGAAATAGAGACTGCCCTTGATGTTCAGGTTGTCGTTGACGCGCCAGTTCGCGCCCACGCGGGGCACCAGCGGATAGTGAGCGGGCGGCTTGAACTCCGGGTGGTAGCCGCCAATCGAGAGCACGAAATCACCGGCTCTGAATCCGCCGTCGACGAGGGTCCCGCTGCGGTCTTTCTCGACCTCGTCCTGTGACCAGGTGGTCAATGCAAAGCCACCGGTCAGGTGGCAGTTCTCGGACAGGATGTAGGAGTTGGGCGTCAACTGCGCGGCAATCTTCAGCACGCCGTCGTCGGGGGCGTACCTCGCCTCCATGACGAGACCTGCTTTCGCGATGGGCGGCGCGCCCGCCTTGGAGATCGCGGGCAAGGTCAGTTCGGAAAAGCCCAGCAGGCCGAACTCCAGTCGGTCGCCGAACAGCACCGTCAACAAGGCAAAGGAGTCGAACACCTTGAAGGACGTGAACCGCACCCCCGCGGCGACCCAGTGCTGGCCGGCGGCGGGATAGGCGAACTTCTGGATGTCTTCGCTGAGCTGGGCGCGCTTGCCCGTCCCCTTGACCGCGGCGATCAAGGGGAAGTTGGGCAGCTCACTCAGCGTTGGCAGGGTCAGGCTTCGGTTGTAGCCAAAACCCGCCGCGATGCCGGTGACAAAGAAGAAAGCCGGGCCACCGAGGGTGGCATTCAGGACGCCGTAGGCGAAGAGCGAGGATTCGCCGCCCTTCAATTGCGCAAAGGAACCGACCACCGAGAGCGCCCAGGTGTCCGCCTTCAGCAGCAATTGGCCGTTGCAGGCATACAGCGTGCCGTCCGGCGGCGGATTGACGCTCAGCAAGCCGCCGCTAAGGGCGATCGGCCCGTTCTCATAGCTCAGCGTCAGCCCGTCAAGCCGTGTCGACATGCGTTCGGCCACCGGACGCAGCGAGTCCAGCAACTGTGTCCTGTTGAACTTGGTGATGGCGCTGAGCGGCACGCCCAGGGACAGCCCCTGCAGGTCCATGGAAAGGCCCGAGACAGCGAGCGAGGCGTCCAGCAACAGCCGGACCTCGCCATGGACAAATTCGATGCCCACCCGCTTGACACTCACGGGCCCGAAACTGCGCTGCACGTCGAGCCAGGTCGCCTGTTGCTGCACGTTCGACAGCGCCCGCCCGCCCGAATCGCCGCCTTCGGGCTCGAACCGGGCTTGATCCGCCGGACCGTCCAGGAAGGAAATCGGCGCCTGCGGCTTGTCCGCGACGTAGTACGTGGCGCGCAGCCGGAACTGGGGGTCTCCCGGCTGGATCCGGGCCTGCTTGCTGGCCGAGAGACGGGGGAAGTCCCCGGGCTGCGCGCCTGCGCCTTCTGCCGCCTCGATGATGTCGTTGAGCAGGCCGATGTCTTCGGCATGCTCGGCCTCCTTGCTGCGCACGCCGTACGTGATGAGGGCTTGCAGGCGCTCGAGGCCGAAGTCCTCGATGCCGAAAGCCGTGCCCGATGCCGCGGCGATCCGGTCGCCGACCAGGGGCAGGCTGGACAGACCCAGGTGCAGCAACTTGTCGACCAGGATGGCGTATTTCTTGTCGCCCCGCTTTCCATAAGCAACGACCAGGAATCTGCTCCCGGACGCGGTCTCGGCGCTGAGCACCAGATCCTTCGTCACCGTGTTCAGGTAGCCGGACACCGACCTCAGCGCGGGATTGAGCGCGTCGGGAAGTTCCGGGAGGGCGTCGATGCCACCCAGCTTGACGGCAAAATCGGCCACCACGTCCTTCAGCTGCGCCCCCCCAGGCAATTCGCCGAAGAAGGACAGCACCAGGTCCTTGCCCGTCTGTCGAATCTCCGCCTGAAAACTCACCTCGGACTGCCGGACTCTCAGCTGCAGCGCGCCGTGGAACCGGGTGTCGAATTTGCCGTCTTTGCCGCTGGCCTCCATGATCAGCTCAATGGTGAGCGGCTGGCCTTCGAGCTCGAGAAGTGGGAAGCGGCCCCGGCACTCGAAGCGGTAGCGCTGTGTCTTGCCGCTGTAGGACACGCCCACCCTGCTCACGGTCAGCCGCTTGATGGCCGTGGGCAGATCGTCCGTCGGCAGTTGCAAGCCCACCGTCCTGCTGCACAGGCTGCGGATCATGTCGACCACAGGAACCGGCTCATCGCCCTCGTCCGTGCCGGCTTCCACCCGCCAGCTCAGATCGCTCGCACCGGCGTCCGTCGCGCATGACACAGCCAGTGAAAGATGGGGCAGCGAATAGTTCTCGCTGACCTGCCACGTCTTGCCGGGCGCCAAGCGCATCGAGAATGAATAATTCTTCCCGGGCGCGGCGATGAGCGCGATATCGGCGATATCGAATTGAAGCCCGAGGAAATCAGGCAGGCGCAGCCCCTGAACCTCGAAGCCTCGCAAATCGACGCTGGATACCCCCTGCTGCGTGGCGGAGATGTAAAAGTCGGGATATCTGATCTCGACATCCAGCTCGACCCCGTCCCGGGTCTCACTGCCCAAGAACGCCATCCTTCCGCTCAAGGTCGCCAGCAGCGCGCGCTGCGCAGGGTCAAACGGACGGACAACGGCTATTTTCAGTGAATCAAGGCTGATCTTGATCAAATCACGAAATGGAGCTGAAAAGGGCGACCAGGGTTCGGCGCCTTCGCCCATTCCGAGATTGAATTGCGTCGCGCCCACCTCATAGCCACGGCCGGTGCGCAGCAAGGTGATGGATGCACTCCTCAGCCCAAGTCCGGTGGCCTTAGATCTTGCCGCCTCCGGCAAGACCTTGACTGCATCGTCGCCCCCTGCAATGTCCTTCAGTGCCGCAGCGATATTATCGAGCGTCACACCCTCAAAGCTCCCGGTAATGACCAGCTCATCATCGGCATGAGTCCGATTCGCCGCCTTCATTCTGGCCAGTGACTGGCCGCGGATGCTGGGGATGAAAAGCTCGCCCACATAATCGATGGACGGGGCCTGGTGCGGCAGATCGCCGACGGGCATCTCGACGAGAGGGGTATACAGCCGCAGCCCCACCTGGGCGAGTTTCATACCCTTGTCAGTACCGGGAGGGAAAGAAACGTCGAATCCCAGATCGGCGCGGAGATGGATGCCAGGGATACGCCGGCGCTCGTCCCACGCGAGTTGCTCATTGCTCAGGGGTCCGGCAAGCTGTGCCACGCTGACCAGCACCGGCCCGTGCAGAAGTTTCTCCGCGCTGCCTTCGCCCGCCTGCAGGCCTTCAAACAGCCCAAGCGTTCCATCAGGCGTCCAGCGGCCGACAAAATTCAGGCCCTGCTCCAACGCGACCTCGCTGCCCCCGTCCAGTTTGTGATCGTGCGTCGTCAGGTAGAAATGACAACCCGCCAGCCGCAAACCATCGAATGCAAGATTCGAACTGTTGTTGTCAACAAGCAGGTCGACCTCAGGAAAACTGTCGGAAAACTTCCATTTCTGCGGCAGTGAATAGCACAGGGTGACGCCCAGGGTGCCATCGCTGATGCGTTCGACAGTGACGACGACGTCACACACGCCCGGCAGCAAGGGATTGGATAGGCCCTCGATCGGGTTTGCCAGCACGGCAAACGTTGTTTTCCCTTTGATGACAGCCGCGCGATCAGTCCCTCTCAGATAATCGGCCTCGGTGATCTCAATAGTCGCCGGGCCATAGATTGAAACCCACGCGTCGGGCGAGAACATATCGTCTAGGACGTCCTGGCCAATGCGCAGGCGCCCATTTTCGAGCTTGATGGCCCGGTTGGTCCTCAACACGCCGTGCAGGTCTTGAAGTTTCATTGAGGATTTCGGGCTAAAGGCCCGTCCCTGTCAGAACAACAGTTTGGCCTCGAACTTCAAATATTGCAGTTCGGTCGCCGGACTCTGTTGGTAGGAACTGAATATCGAAGATGCGGGATTCGCCAACCTTCAAGGGGTTGCGAATCCAGCCCTCCTCGTTTTGAATCGTGAAGTCAGTTTTATGAGATCCGTAGATTCCAAGGGAGGACATCGGAATCTTTCGAATTCCGCGATTGGTGAGAGTCAGCTGCAGTAAGTCCCCACTGGAATTAAGGGCTTGACGCTCGAAGTGAAGGCTTGTTGGGGTGAACTCCAATTCCTGCAGACACCCTGTGCCGGTCAAGGTAGCCACCTGCCCGTTCCATTTGAATTCAGCCCTGCGTTTGCCCACAGCGGTAGGTGCAAACTGGATCGTCATGGCGTGACTTTCGCCAGCTTTCAGAGGGGGAGGTCTGACGCGTGCATCAAGTGCAAATTTGAAGTCGTTCGCATGCTCGCCCGAAATGACCGGGTCCCAAAGCTGAAGGGCGTCCTGCCGATTATTGGTAATGGTGAACTTCATGTGCGCACCCGCGGTACCAACAATTTGATAGCTGAAGTCGAAGCTTCCCGGGGACAGCCTGGCCCTGAACGCTGATGAAACAGCATCGCACTTGACGGGTTGGTTTGGTGACCGAACTGCGAACGGGGGGTTGGCAAGATCATAGGATGTTTCGATCATGAATCCCTCCCCCTGACTCTTGCCGCTGAGTAATTCAAAGATTTCGCTGAAGGCACCCATATCCTCCCGTTTCAGCATATCCTTGAGAAATACGGGGCCAGAAAAATATTGACCGGTTCCGTCGCACCGGATGACGCGCACACCGACCACATCATTGTTCCAAGGGATAGCGCCGGGCATGGCCACCTCCTGTTCAGCGAAGTGGGCAAACGTGTGTTGAGAGTCAACCTTTTTGTCGAATTTCGCCCGTTTGTCTGGCACGCTGGATGGCAGATGAAACCCGCCATGGCACCGGACGGCGTAACAGTAAGAATAGGTGTTGCCATGCACTTCAGTCACCCCGTCATTGGCAAAACATTTGGCCATTGCGATGGATGTGGTGGTGGAAATATAGCCCCTGAAATCCTTCAGCAGCGTATAGACACCCAAATGGAGAATTTGGTGTTTTTTGAGGACTGAAATATATTTATCGTGGCCTTCTTTAACTGCCTTGTCAATTTCTTCTCCAATTTCTTTGAATGCGGCCACGCCTTTGTCCCTGCGAGTGAAGCCAGGCAACAATCCACCTGCGGCCTCGACAGATGCGGGGTCACGGGTGTCACCGCGAAAGGTATAACAGCAAATCCTTTGAATATGCCTATGAAGATAGTCCGCTGTTATGGGAGCCGTCTTCCTCCAAAGAAAATCGTCGTTGTCACCCCTGAGATTGAAATATCGCCGCTTCACATAGTCGGCGTCGAGCATGCGAATGAATTCGTCGTAGATAAATGGACCCGATGAAGAACGCTCGATGCCATCGTCGAGGAACTTGGGCTCAATCGGTACATTTGACGGCGCAGGCAGGGGATCGATGGCGCGCATATCCTGTTTTACGGTCGTGCCCGCCCCTCCTTCTTTCAAGGCAGTTCTTTGCTCCTCAAGAATCAAGCCGGGTAGAGGCAAATACGCCGTCAGCCCCGTCCTCTCAGAGTTGTAAAGCCCGATCGCGGTTTGAATGGCGAGGGCACCGGGGGATTGATGCAAAAGCTTGAAGAGTCTTGCGCTGGTTTTTGCCCAGAAGCGCTTGTCATCGGCTCGAACATCAATGGACCCCACAAAATCTGGGTTGAACCAGCGGAATATGCCCACAATCGTCTGGTTGAGTTCCCATAGCAGATAGCCCTTGGCATCATGGAGGCGGAACCGGTAGTCCGCGCGTTCATTAGCCTTCAGTGCTTCAACTTGAAACCGGATGACATCAATGGCATCGAGCATGGCGCTGATGCTGATCGGCCCCGACTGATACGGCCTGAAAGTATCAGGTGTGAATCCGACCACTTCTATGAATGCCAGGGCTGCGGCGTCATGATCGAGTCGAACGTGGTCGACTGAAACCCCCACCGTCACCTGCTTGATGGCATCAAAAGGCCGCACGCCAAACACCCAGCCGTAGTTCTTGAGCGTCAACCAGGCGGTTTTGCCGGTCGAGTCAAAGTGAAGCTGGATCGCTTCCTCGTACCTGATCAAGTTCGCGTCGGAGTACTTTCCCATCGCTGGTCCCTTCGGAGCTCAATCGGCCGGTCTCTGTCGAGGCGTTGCCAGCCACGCGCCATGCATTCGCGCGACACACTGCCGCTTCTGAGTGGGTTTATTGCCAATGCGTTGCTTGGTAGGGCCGAACCACTCAGATTCGGCCAGTCCGTTTGCCCTTGATGCAGTTTCGGTGCAACGAAACTGTCGACACGCAGTATGCATTGACCGGGCAGCACCGCCGACAGCTACTCTAATTTTTTCTAATACAAATTGATGATGTGGCTCTGTTCGAAATGCACCGCGTCGAAGGAATTGATCGGCTGTCTTGGCCTCAGTTCCTGGCCGGTGCATGCGTAGCTCTCGATGTGGGCTGAATTGATGTGCAGGAAGCTAGATGGTGGCGCTTAAGCCGAGCCCGCGTTAACCTGCATTCTTCTCCGGAGACAAGCGCTTGGCGCAACCGATCGCGGCGGCTGCGACGCGCTGACCGATATTTTCCGGCACCTTCGGTGCGCCCCATGCGTGAGCCACCATCGACTCCTTTGGGCACATTGCCGAATGCCACGAACGGCTGCTGTACTGCCGCGAACTTGACCGCCAGATACCGGACTGTCGTGAGCACCCGCTATCAGCCTTGAGGCGTCGGTTGCCGTAGTGGTCACCACCATCAGGTCTCTTTAATTTTGATCAGTTGATACCGGCGCAGCTGGTCAGTCGTACCGGAATACGTACTACATGCTGCACTAGTTATCCGATTGATTTTTGCGGATGCTTTTGATTGTCAGTTCTCAGAGGTATCGAACGATAGTTGCTTCACCCCCCGACCTGGCCGTGTATTTGACGAGAACCTTCTTGCGGCCAGCCGCTGGCTCTGCGTGCAACAGGTTTTTGATATAGCTATAGCGATTCCCGCAGGACAGTACCAGGTACTCGTCGAGCTCTTGCGCACGGGTAAGCAGTTCTTCACGTGTTGTGATTTTTTCAAATTTGATTGTTGGTTGCATGTAGGTAACTTCTACGTACGTTTTAGATTTATGAATCAGATAATTTTCTGTTTTGGCTCAGGGGAGTTCTGTATGACGACATGACCTAAGCGTTGTGCTGGCAAATTTCAACGTTGAAATCTGCCAGCAAGCCAAGACAAGCGTTTGGCACAGTGGTGATCACTGTGCTCTACCTGTGTCACTGGTTAGCCGACCACCCAGGCGGCCATGTCCAGGCACTAGGCTAGGGCAACTTCCTCCCGCAGCTCAATACCCAGTGTTTCCAGGAAGTCGGTAATCGGCACGTGCATCCTGAAGCCCCGGTGCCACAGTTGCTCCAACGTATCCGCCAGCGCCACCGTTTGCAGAGGGTTCAGCGCCAACAAGCTATCCACAAGCTCTTTGAGATGGGACAACTCATACTCATGCGGGTCGATGCCCTGGTCATCGCAAATCGTAGACGCGAGACGACGGAACATGTCCGGGTAAAATAACTCGGCCTGGAAGCAACTGACCATGTGGAAGAAATCCTGCAGCGTCCAGATGCCACATAGCTGTGGCCGAGCTGCTTGCAGCAACCATTCAAGCCGCGCACTGGCCAGTGTCTTGGTCATATCCGGAGTGAGACCGTCCTCCAGAATTTCGTGCTGTTCGACGTATTGCTCTGCGTACCGGGCCGACATCATCAGGGTCTGCTCATGCTGAAAGTCCAATTCGACAGTATCCGGTTGGTTTGTGTGAGTGCTATTCATTGTTAATCCTTGTGTATTTCTTCAGCGCCGCAAAAGTGCGGCATACCATTTAGAGAGTGGTTTTATCTTCGGAGTTGGCATGTGGTGCCTTGGACGCACCCCGTACCGTGATGTCTAAATACGCATCCAGATGGAGCTTCTGAAAGAAGCCGGGGGTCCACCGACCCCTACTAGCCGCTTGATGCGTCTTATCAGATCGGCCTGCAGACAAGCCCATGCTTATGGCTGCATAGCCGATCCCGTCAAACTCAGAGCAGTTCAATCTCGAGAGTCAAAAAGAAATCTCTGATGGACACGTTGTGGAAAGGAGCGCGGTGCCAAGCCTGCTCCACAGCATCCATTAACACCATTCTTTCGACATAGCTCAGTGCCGATATCCGGCGACACAGCAGATTTCTGTCGTGAATGGCATCGGACCCTTTGTCCGTTGTGTAATGCACCGAAAGGTGCCATGACAAGGACTCAATCGACTCATGGGACAACATCATCCCACCCGAGACATCCAATAGGGCCCTAATATCCGCCTCGGTGAATTTCCCACTCAAATTAGAGCGTTGATTTTCTAAAATCAACTGTAAACGACTACAACCGATAACAAGTGACTGTTCCAAGCTATACCAAGGCGCAGTACCCGTGTGCCCTTGAACATAGTGAGCAGTATTCAGTTCAGAAAACTCCATGACTACTTGCTTCTGGAGTACGTTCATTTCGGCAATCGAATATTTCATTTAAATTCCTATCATTTATTGAAGGCTATCTACAGATGGGCTTTTCTTTCGAAAGACCCATCCACCATATGCAGGGGGATTCCCCTACCCAATATCTATTGCTCTCCAGGGCCGCCACCGGCACTAGAAAGGATCGGTTTGCTGGAAATCACGGTTTCCAACAAGACCTGGCGTATGTCGGCCCGTCCCGCTCCCGGGATCAGGCCTTTGTATTGCTACTTGGCCACAGGTATCACCGTGCGGGCCGGTACACAGAATCGTTCACCGGGAAGCTCTCCCACCGGTCGGCCATCATTTGCAGTTTTTGCGGCGACACGCCATGGGTATTCGGCCAGGTCCCTATTGTCTCAATCACCCGAATGCTTCCAGCTTGCATGCCCATATACGGGGCCATCTCAGACAAACGCGTGAATGTGTTGCTGACCACGACGTTCTCACCCATCAACAATGACTGTTGCGTCATCTTTTGACACCAGTGGTGGGCATCGCGGATTCGAGAGCCATCAAACACATACTCACCATCTATTTCAAAAAACATATCAGCTTCGAATTTTTTATACCCAATCAAGGTTAACGAGTCTGCAAAACTACTCTTCCCACTGCCGGGCAATCCACGAACCAGAACCAATTGGTTTTTCATGAGCGCATTTTCTGGCTTGCCTCCACCAAAGCCTGGTCTTAAAGCAATTTTGTTGCTCTTCACGAAAACTTCTTTTGCATCGGTTTTATTTATTTGCATATTGTCTTTATTTCTTAAAATTTTAAAATTTCGGCACGACAGCATCTGCTGCATTCACGTACCGCTGGAATACCCATATTGATATTCCGATCTGGCTTCTATTTAACCGGCGTCTGAACTACGGCGGTATCTACTACCGTGTTTTACATGCAATTTCCATCTTTTTGTCTACGGCACTCGCCCCAGTTACCCACCGTCCTTTTAGAGCATTCCCGAGGGCCGCAATCTCCGGACTCAGACTTATGATTTCTAATGTATGTGTAATTATAAGTACGCCGATGCCAATAGTCAAGCTAAAGTACACTACCGGCATCTAAAATCTTTTCTGACCGATAAATATGGCTAAAAAAATGGGCAGGCCGCCAGGCCCAGATGGCGCGAGAACCGCCGTGGTAACCGTTCGATTGACACCTAGATCCAAATTTGGCTTGGATATGTTGTCGCGGCTCCACCGAATGTCAGTTCCGGAACTGCTAACCATCGCGGTGGACGACCTCTTTGGTTCGGAGATCTACGGCTTATGGGACGATGAAATGGAGCAGGTGGAGTACGAAAAGGGACAGTTTATAAATCCGCGAAGAAGCCTCCTTAAAGTCTTATGGGCGGAACGAGCTTCGGACCGGTTTTCCAACATTGCGCTGCACAAAAACGAACTGTTCGATATCTCGGAAAGGCAACTTTGGACCAGGATCAAATCCGAACAGAAATACTGGTCTGACGCGTCTCTTAGAACTGACAAAGAGTTACTGCGTGACGTTCTCGCGGAAGATTGGCCGTCACTCAAGAGTGATTTTTTGTAGCGTTACAGGCCATAGGGGCTGATGGGGCGAACGGACTCGAATCCCATTCGGAACGCTCCTGGACATCCTCCTGTGGCGCGTCAAGATCAAACGCACCAGGGGCGCCCTGCATGTCTTTGCGCGGGGCTGGCTGGCGCTACCACTCGGTGGGTCTCTGCTGCCTGCGCGTATGCGTCCGGCCATCCCATATTGACCGCTGATGGCGGTCATGGCTGACAGTTAGGCTGCATAGGCTTGGCAGCGATGCGGCAGCAGTTCCTCAATGCGACGGGCCTGCTGTGTTGGCAGTCGTGTGAGGACATCCTTCAAGTAAGCATATGGGTCATGCCCGTTCATACGGGCTGACTGGATCAAGCTCATGACTGCAGCCGCACGTTGACCGGCGCGCAGGCTTCCGGCAAACAGCCAGTTGCTGCGCCCAAGGGCAATGGGCTGGATCTGGTTCTCAATCCAGTTGTTGTCCACGGGCAATTGCCCGTCAGCCACGAACCGGGTTAGCGCCACCCATCTTCGCAGGCTGTAGTCCAGCGCCTTGGCGGTCGCTGAACCGTTTGGCACCTTCTGGCGCTGCAAAGTCATCCACTGATGCAATGCATCAAGCACTGGTTTGGCTTGCCATGCACGGCAGTTGCAACGAGGGGGGAGTCCGCGCAGGCAGCGCAGACCGGATTGCCAGCGCCGAACAACGGTCTGCACATTGACCTTGGGCTCTGATCTGTGCCGGGTCGACGATCTACCCGGCACAAGTTCGCCGATGGGCTTTCCCTCAGAGAAGTGGTCTTAAAGTGGCGTTGCACAGGGCCTGTGCCGGGTGTGCCATGTGTTTTTCTTAAATATCGTGAGATATATAGGGATACCTATATACCGTCCCATACACAGCCCCCATAGCCAAAGAATTTCCACCCAACTCCCCGGCACACCCGGCACAGTGAACTTCCAGGCCCGCCCACGGTAAGCACACGGTGATCCCATCTTGACCGCCAGCGTCAGTTACGACTGGGCAGCTTGCCAGCGGTGCGGCAGCAACTCCTCAATGCGGCTGGCCCTGTGCGTGGGCAGCCGGGTTAGCACATCCATCAGGTAAGCATAGG
>CAUPNG010000008.1:0-215079 GCA_963512605.1 uncultured Albidiferax sp.
CGAGCCCCCAAGGTGGCGGTGGAGCCCTCAAGGCGCTCATCCACCCGTCAACAACGCCCGAGCCACGAAAAATCGCTTCGAAAACCGCGACCCGCTCAATCAACCCCCTCGTTCGGACTCAAGCCCGACAGACTCCTAGGAGACTCCCCATGAAAAACGTACTTCGCCGCACCGCGCTCGCCACCCTGGCCGCCCTCACCCTGGGTGCCGCCACCAGCGCGCTGGCCCAGGACATCAAGCCGCGCATCATCCGCTTTGGTTACGGCCTGAACGAACAAAGCAACCAGGGCCGCGCCGCCAAAGTGTTTGCCGATGCCGTCGCCAAAGCCTCGGGCGGCAAGATGAAGCTGCGCGCCATCGGTGCCGCCGCCCTCGGCCCCGACACCCAAATGCAGCAGGCCCTGGTCGGCGGCGCGCAGGAAATGATGGTTGGCTCCACCGCCACCCTGGTCGGCATCACCAAGGAAATGGCCTTGTGGGATACGCCCTTCCTGTTCAACAACGCCGCCGAAGCCGACGCGGTGCTCGACGGCCCCATCGGCCAGAAAGTCATGGCCAAGCTGCAGGAAAAAGGCCTGGTCGGCCTGGTCTACTGGGAAAACGGCTTTCGCAACCTGACCAACAACAAACGCCCCATCACCAAGCTGGAAGACATGGACGGCGTGAAACTGCGCGTGATGCAAAACGAGGTCTTCCTCAGCAGCTTCAAGTCGCTGGGTGCCAACGCCATCCCCCTGCCGTTCAGCGAACTCTTCAGCGCGCTGGAAACCAAGGCGGTGGACGGCCAGGAAAACCCGTTCAACACCATCGTCTCCAGCAAGTTCTACGAGGTGCAAAAATACTTGAGCGTGACCAACCACGTCTACAGCCCCTGGATCGTGCTGGCCAGCAAAAAATGGTGGGACGGTTTGAGCAAGGACGAGCAAAAAGTGCTGCTCGATGCCGCCAAATCCAGCCGCGACTTCGAACGCAAAGATACCCGCGAGGAAGCCGCCAAGGCCCTGGCCGACCTGAAGACCAAGGGCATGCAAATCAACGAACTCGCCCCTGCCGAGGCCGCCCGCATGCGCGACAAACTCACCAAGGTCAACGCCCTGGTCGCCACCAATGTCGGCATGGAACTGTGGCAAGAAACCCAGGCCGAGCTGGCCAAAAAGCGCGGTAAATAAGCTCTGCCCGGTCCATAAGCAAAAACGCCACTAGCTACTATTTTTATAGCTGGTGGCGCTTATGGAATGGGCGCAGGGGGCCTAAAAAGCTTACATCAACTACCCGCCACCTTCATCTTGTTGACCAGGATGGAGCCTACGGTTTTGGCCCCGTAGTTGTAGGTATCTGCGCCAATCGCCTGGATGCCCTTGAACATGTCTTTCAGGTTGCCCGCGATGGTGATTTCTTCTACCGGGTAAGCGATTTCGCCGTTTTCCACCCAGAAGCCGCTAGCCCCGCGCGAGTAGTCGCCGGTCACGTAGTTCACGCCCTGGCCCATCAGCTCGATGACGAACAAACCCGTGCCCAGCTTCTTCAGCATGGCATCCAGGTCGTCACCGGGGCGGGTGCGGCTGGAGCTCAGCACCAGGTTGTGCGAACCGCCTGCGTTGCCGGTGGTTTGCATGCCCAGCTTGCGGGCCGAATAGCTGCTCAAAAAGTATCCTTCGACACGGCCTGCGTCCACCACGGTGCGGGCCTTGACACGCACGCCCTCGTCGTCAAACGGCGAGCTGCCTTTGCCGCGCTTCACAAACGGGTCTTCCAGCAGCTGGATGTGCTTGGGGAAGATCTGCTTACCCATCGAATCCAGCAAAAACGTGCTCTTGCGGTACAGCGCGCCACCGCTCACGGCCTGCACAAAGCCACCCAGCAGCCCGGCCGCCAGGGGTGACTCGAACAGCACCGGGCATTCCACCGTGGGGATCTTGCGCGACTTCAGGCGGCTCAGGGCGCGCTGGGCGGCATAGCGGCCCACGGCCTCGGGCGATGCCAGTTCATCGGCGCTGCGCATCGAGCTGTACCAGGAGTCGCGCTGCATGCCGCTGCCCTTGCCCGCAATGGGGGCCACCGACAAGGAGTGGCGCGAGCTGGCGTAGCCGCCGCGAAAACCGTTGGTGTGGGCGCTGAAAAAATGCGACTGCTGGGCCGACACGCCTGCGCCTTCGCTGTTGGTGATGTGCTTGCTGGTTTGCAGGGCCGCGGCCTCGCATTCCATGGCGATCTGGGCGGCATCTTCGCTGGTGATGGCCCAGGGGTGGAACAGGTCCAGATCGACCTGGCGCTTGGCAATATTCTTGGCATCCGGCAGGCCCGCAAACGGGTCTTCGGCGGTAAAGCGGGCAATGTCGTACGCTGCCTGCACGGTTTGCTGGATGGCAGCCTTGGAGAAGTCGGAGGTGCTGGCATTGCCCCGGCGCTTGCCTACGTAGACAGTGATGCCGAGCGATTTGTCGCGGTTGCGCTCCACGGTTTCCAGCGCGCCCTTGCGCACCGAGACGCTCAGGCCGCAACCCTCGGAAGCCTCGGCACCTGCGTTGGTGGCACCGAGTTTTTTGGCGTGTGCCAGGGCGCTATCAACGAGCTCTTCAAAGAAGGGACGGCTGTAGGCGAAGCCGGTGGCGGGCTGGCGATTGTCGCTGGCAGAAGGGGAAACTGGTTTTTTCATGTTGGCGGCTATGATACTTGCCACGCAGCCCCCTCTGCTGCACCCCCATCGCACCCCCGTCGGATACCCCGCGCACCGCGCGCACAACACACAAAAACATGTCACGCAAACTCACCAAAGGCTACTACGTCCAGGGCAAATTCGTTGCCGAAGGGAGCGAACTGGACATCCAGCTCAAAGCCGAACTCAAGGGCACAGATGCCTCCAGCCGCACCGACCTCAAGAAAGAAAGCGACGAACTGCAAGCCCTGGGCGAAAGCCTGCTGACCCTGCGCCTGGACCTGTTCACCAAGCTGCAGCTCACCGAGAAGCTGCATGACGCGGTGCTAGAAGCCAAGCGCATCACCAACTTCGAAGGCAAACGCCGCCAGATGCAGTTCATCGGCAAACTCATGCGCAAGCAAGAGCCCGAAAAGCTCGACGAAATCCGCGCTACGCTGAAGATCCAGCACTCGGGCTCGGCGCAGGAAAACCTGGCCCTGCACAAGGCCGAAACCTGGCGCAACCGCCTGATCGCCGAAGACGATGCCTTTGGCGAGTGGATTGCCGAGTTCCCGCAAACCGACTCACAGCAGCTGCGCGCCCTGGTGCGCCAGGCCCGCAAAGACCTGGTGCCCGAAAAGCCCGGTGCCCTGCCCCGCCATGGCCGCGCCTACCGCGACATCTTCCAGCTGGTGCGCGAGCAACTGGCCGACATCGACGGCCCGCTGAACGACGGCACCATCGACGACACGGCGGAAGAATGACGGTGTTCGACCCCGTCAAGATCGGCATCGTCTCGGTCAGCGACCGGGCCAGCACCGGCGTGTACGAAGACAAAGGCCTGCCCGCCCTGCAAGACTGGCTCACCCGCGCGCTGAAAAACCCCATTGAATTTGTCCCCCGCCTGATCCCCGACGAACAGGCCGTCATCAGCGCCACGCTAATTGAGCTGGTCGATGCCGGTTGTTGCCTGGTGCTGACCACCGGCGGCACCGGCCCGGCCCTGCGCGACGTGACCCCCGAGGCCACCCTGGCCGTGGCCCACAAGGTCATGCCCGGCTTTGGCGAGCAGATGCGCCAGATCAGCCTGCAGTTTGTGCCCACCGCCATCCTGTCGCGCCAAACCGCCGTCATCCGCGGCCAGGCGCTGATCCTGAACCTGCCCGGCCAGCCCAAGGCCATTGCCGAGACGCTGGAAGGTCTGCCCGAGCGCGGCGTGCCCGGCATCTTTGCGGCCGTGCCCTACTGCATCGACCTGGTCGGCGGCCCGTACCTGGAAACGGATGACGCGGTGTGCAAGGCGTTCCGGCCCAAGTCGGCGTTGCGGGCCTCAAAAATATAGCCAAATAAGGCCTCTGCGCCCATTCCATAAGCGCAAGCAGCTCTCAAAAATAGAGTAAACCCGCCATGCCGATTTACCGATGCAAGCAGTGCAGCTTCGTGGCGGAGGACACTTCCACCCCGGTAGGCGAAAAAATCGGCTGTGCCCGCTGCGGCACGCCCTGCGTGGTCTACGGCACGGTGGTTTTCGTCGAGAAGCTGGTCAAACGCTACGTTGCAGCAATGCGCGAAATCAAGACCCTACAGACACTCGACAGCTCCGACATCCCCAGCGCACCCGCACCATACACCCTGCCCGCCACCCTGCTGCCCCTGCTGGCCAGCGTGGACAGCCAGCACACCGCCCCGCTCACCGCCTGGTTCGCCGCCCGCCAGATCGACATCCGCTTCGAGCACGCCCAGGTCGATACCCACGGCTATTTCGACGACGCAGCGCGCCAGATCGGCGCGCAATACAACCGGTTTGCCGAGCTGATCGAACGCATCGGCTACGCCTACCGCAACAGCCACACCGTGGTGCACCTGGACCTGGGCAGCCAGGCCCCGCAGGACGCGCAGGCCGTCAACACCCTGTGCGGCTGGCTGTACGTGCGCAGCTTCTTTGCCCGCTACCACTACCAAAAGCCCGAAAAAACCATCCAGCTGACGCTGCGCCCGTCCGTCACCATCCGCGAGTTCTTCGACGGCGGCTGGCTGCAACGGGCGGTTTTTTTGCGGCTGCAAGACCTGTTCACCCACCGCGCACCCGGCTATGCGTGCGCCCGAAGCGCCAAGCTGGTGCCCAGCCATGATGTCCAGCACACCATGGACGTGCTGTTCCTGCCGCCAGGCCAGCCGCCCGTGTGCGTAGCCTGCACCACCGGCGCATCCCGCAACGACATCGACACCTGCCTGCGCCTGCGCCACCGCCTGGGCCTGGACCGCAGCCGCTTTATCCTGTGCGCCGCCGACCTCAGCGACGCGCAAGCCGCCGGGCTGTCGGCCCTGCACGCACTGAGCTTTGTCAACCTGGCTTCGTTGGGCCCGCACGTGGCCCACATGTTGTAGAAAGAATCCCATGCACATCCAAAAAATCGCCGCCTTCTCCGACGGCCCCACCGGCGGCAACCCGGCCGGTGTGGTGCTGGCCGACGCACTGCCGCCCGATGCCGACATGCAGCGCATCGCCGCCGAAGTGGGCTTTTCCGAAACCGTCTTTGCCACCCCGGTGGGCGGCGGCTGGCGGGTGCGCTACTTCTCGCCCGAGAGCGAAGTCGCCTTCTGCGGCCACGCCACCATTGCCCTGGGTGCCGCCCTGGCCCTGCAGCAGGGCGACGGCGTGTTTGCGCTGGCGCTGAACCACGCCCAGATCACCGTCGAAGGCCACCGCGAGGATGCCACCGTGCAAGCCGCGCTGCAGTCCCCACCCACCCGCAGCCAGCCCGCACCAGCGGCGCTGGTAGATGCCGCCCTGGCCCTGTTCGGCTACACGGCGGACCACCTGGACCCGCGCATCCCACCCGCCCTGGCCCACGGCGGTGCCGACCACCTGGTGCTGGCGCTCAAAACCCGCTCCGCCCTGGCCGCCATGCACTACGACCTGGCCGCGGGCCGCACGCTGATGCGCGAAGCGGGCCTGACCACCATCGTGCTGGTGTTCGCCGAATCCACCCAGCGCCTGCACACCCGCAATGCCTTTGCCGGTGGCGGCGTGCTGGAAGACCCCGCCACCGGTGCCGCCACCGCCGCCCTGGCCGGCTACCTGCGCGACATCGCCTGGCCCCACGCGGGCCGCATCGACGTGGTGCAGGGCGAAGACATGGGCATGCGCTCGCTGCTGCGGGCCGAACTGTCGGACACGCCGGGCAGCTCGGTGCGCGTGTCCGGCACGGCGCGGGTGATGGCGGACTAGATTGCTATTGAAAAAAGAGCTGCTTGTGCTTATGGAATAAGCACGGACGGCCTGAAACGCTTGTATATTTCTCGGGCCTAACGACCAGCCTCGCATGCCATGTCCCACATCCTCCTGCTAGAAGACGACCCGGCCATCGCCAAAACCGTGGTCTACGCCCTGGAGCGCGCGGGGCTGCGGGTGACGCATTGCCTGCTGGTGGCGGATGCGCTGCGGCAACTGGCCAAGGCAGCGCCGGAGGTCTTGGTGCTGGACATTGGCCTGCCCGACGGCTCGGGGCTGGACGTGTGCCGCCATGTGCGGGCCACCCCGGCGCTGCAGCACCTGCCGGTGCTGGTGCTGAGCGCGCACGGCGAGGAGATCGACCGCGTGGTCGGGCTGGAGCTGGGGGCCGACGACTACGTGACCAAGCCGTTCAGCCCGCGCGAGCTGGTGGCGCGGGTGCGCGGGCTGCTGCGCCGCGCCGCAGCCCCGGCGGTGGCAGCGCCCCCACCGACCGGGTTCACGCTGGACACCGACAGCCAGCGCGCCACCTGGCAAGGCCAGCCGCTGGCGCTGACACGGCGCGAACTGGGCCTGTTGGCCGAGCTATTGCGCCAGCCGGGCCGGGTGCGCAGCCGCGATGCCTTGCTGGCAGCCGTGTGGGGCCATGACTCGGACAGCGCCGACCGCACCGTAGACACGCACATCAAAACCCTGCGCGCCAAGCTGCAGCAGATCACCCCCGAGCGCGACCCGATCTGCACCCACCGGGGCCTGGGCTACTCCATCTCGGCGCAAAGCTAACCGTGCATCTGGGCATCCGCATCCTGTTTGGCTTTTTCCTGATCACCGGGCTGGCGGGGATTTTTGTGCTGCGGATTTTCGTGGCCGAGGTCAAGCCCAGCGTGCGCGAGGTGATGGAAGACATGATGGTGGACACCGCCAACATCCTGGCCGAGCTGGCCGCCGACGACCTGCGTGCGGGCCGCATGGCCCAGGGACAATTTGCCACCCAGGTGGCGGCCTACGCGCGGCGGCCCATCGACGCGCGCATCTGGGGGTTGGACAAGCAGTCGCTGGACTTCCGCGTCTACGTCACCGATGCCAAGGGCCTGGTGGTGTTCGACTCGGCCCACGCCGCCCTGGGGCAGGACTATTCCCAATGGCGCGACGTGGCCCGCACCCTGCGCGGCGAGTACGGGGCCCGCGCCACGCGTGAGGTCTATGCCGACGACCGCAGCTCGGTGCTGTACGTGGCCGCGCCGGTCACCGACCAGGGCCGCGTGATCGGCGTGCTGACAGTGGCCAAGCCGGTAGCCACGGTGCAGGCCTTCATCGACCGGGCCGAGCGCAAGATTTTGGTCAGCGGGTTTTGGCTGCTGGGCCTGTCTGCCGCTGTGGGGGTGGCGGTGACGCTGTGGGTGGTGCACAGCATCCGCCAGTTGCGCCGCTACGCCAACGCCATGGAGGCGGGCAAAAAGCTGCCGCTGCCCCGCATGCAGGGCGAGCTGGGCGAGCTGGCCCAGGCCATGCAGGCCATGCGCCAGCGCGTTGAGGGGCGCGACTACATCGAGGGCTATGTGCGCGCTTTGACCCACGAGCTCAAAAGCCCGCTGGCCGCCATCCGCGGCGCGGGCGAGCTGCTGCAAGACCCCCTGCCCGAGCCCGACCGCCAGGAATTCGCCGCCGACATCCTGGCGCAAACCCTGCGCCTGCAGTCCCTGGTAGACCGCCTGCTGGAACTCAGCAAGCTGGAGCAGCGCCAGGAGCTGCACCAGCCGCAGAGCCTGGTGCTGGCCGATTTCTTGGCATCTTTTATGGCCCTGGCGCTGGTGGAAAGGGCGCAACTAGCTATCGACTTAGTAGCAAACGACAGTACCGAGGTGGTCCGCATCGAGCCTGCCCTGCTGTCGCTGGCGCTGGGCAATCTGCTGGACAACGCCGCCGCCTTTGCGCCACCCGGGGGCCGCACCACCCTGGCCGCCGTGGGCCGCAGCATCGTGGTGCAAGACGCGGGGCCCGGCGTGCCCGACTATGCGCTGCCCAAACTGGGGCAAAAGTTCTTCTCCACCGTGCGCCCGGATGGTCACACCAAGGGCTCGGGCCTGGGCCTGGCCATCGTGGCGCAGACCATGGCGCTGCACGGCGGCACGCTGCATATTGAAAACACCCACCCCGGCCTGCGCGTAACGCTGCAATTTCCGTAGCCGCTTCACACCCACTTCACAGACTTCACGCGCCCCTCACCGTCGGGCCAGAAACTCGCCGCTTTCAACAAGGAGTGGGCGATGAAAACAATGATTTTTGGCAAATTTGCCGGACTGCTGCTGGTGGCGGTCTTGCTGCTGCTGGGCCTGGCGCAGATTACCGACCTGGTGCACGAGCGCCAGGGGCGGCACCAAAGCGCGGTCGACAGCGTGGCCCGCAGCCTGGCGGGCAGCCAGACGGTGCTGGGGCCACTGGTGCACCGCGCCTGTACCGAGGAATGGAGTCGCCCCAGCTCCAAAGAGGACCAGGGCGTGGTGCTGGAGCGGCGCAGCTTCAACCTGGTGGCCGCACCCAGCAACTTGAACGTGGTCAGCACCAGCCAGGTGGAAGCCCGGGCGCGTGGCCTGCACGCCACCCAGGTGTTCACCCTGAAGGCCAAGCTGTCGGCCCAGTGGACGGATCTGCAGGGCCTGAGCAGCCAAGCGCGGCACGCGGGAGCCGCCGTGCGCTGCGGCCCACCGGTGCTGATGGTGGCGGTAAGCGACGCGCGTGGCATCCGCCAGGCCGAGGTGCAGGTCAACGGCCAGGCCCAGACCGTGCAGGCAGGTACCCAGCACAGCGCCTACCCACGCGGGGTGCAGGCCAGCCTGCCCGCCAACACCACGCTGACAACGCCGCTGCGCGCCGAGGTGGAGCTGGAACTGCTGGGCACCGAGGCGCTGAACTTCGTGCCGCTGGGCAGCGCCACCCAGATCAGCCTGTCGTCGAACTGGCCGCACCCGCGTTTTGACGGGCAGTTTTTACCTTCCGAGCGCACGATCAGCGACCAGGGTTTTGAAGCCAGCTGGCGTGTCTCGGCCCTGGCCAGCAGCGCCCAGCAGGCAGTGGTGGATGGGGGATCGCTGTGCAGTGGCGGCATGGGCCCGCGCAACGAGGTAGACAGCGCCGACTATGCCGTCGCGGTGGCCCACGCCACGGCGGTGGATGCCAGCGGACGCGGCTCCGACTGTGTAGAAACGTTGGGCCTGGGTTTCATCGACCCGATCAACACCTATTCGCTGTCCGACCGGGCCACCAAGTACGGCCTGCTGTTCATCGTGCTGACCTTCGCGGCGGTGGGGCTGTTTGAGTGCATGCGCGGGCTGCGGGTGCACCCCATCCAGTATTTTTTGGTGGGCGCGGCCATCAGCATCTTCTTTTTGCTGCTGGTGAGTCTGTCGGAGCATTTGGCGTTTAACACCGCCTACGCGCTGGCCGCCAGCGCCTGCGTGCTGCTGCTGGCCTATTACGCCAGCCACATGCTGCACAGCTGGCGGCGTGGCCTGCCGTTTGGCTTAGGCATTGCGGCACTGTACGGCCTGCTGTTTGTGCTGCTGCAACTGGAGCAAACCGCCATGGTGGTGGGCGCGCTGGCCCTGTTCGGGGTGTTGGCCGGGGTGATGGCGCTGACCCGCAAGCTCGACTGGTATGCGCTGCTGCGGGTCACGCCGAGTGCGGTCAACAGCGCACCTATTTCCCCACCAGTTGCGTAAATTTCTCGGCCTCGAAACACTCGGTGCGGACCGCGTCGCAGGGCACGCAGTCGGGGGTGGTCTGGGTGGCCGAGAGCTTCTCAATCGCCTGCCACAGCAGCGTGATCTGGTGCTCCTGGCTGGAGGCGCTGTCGATCAGGCCGCGCATGGCCTCGCCGATCGGGTCGCCATCGGGGGTGATGCCGTAGGCCGAGAAGCGGGGCGTGGCCATGGCGGCATCGCCACCTGCACCGTCTTGTGGGCCGTCCTTGGGCAGGATGATGCGGGCCGGAATGCCCACAGCCGTGGCCCCTGCCGGCACGGGCTTGATCACCACCGCGTTGGAGCCGATCTTGGCGCCGTCGCCCACGGTAAAGCCACCCAGCACCTTGGCCCCGGCGCTGACCACCACATCGCGGCCCAGCGTGGGGTGGCGCTTGGCGCCCTTGTACAGCGAGGTGCCGCCCAGCGTCACGCCCTGGTAGATGGTGCAGCCGTCGCCGATCTCGGCGGTTTCGCCCACCACCACACCCATGGCGTGGTCAAAAAACACCCGTTCGCCCAGCTTGGCCCCGGGGTGGATTTCGATACCGGTCAGCCCCCGCGCAATGTGCGAGATAAACCGCCCCAGCCACTTGAAGCCGTGGTGCCAGCACCAGTGGGCCGGGCGGTGCAGCACCACCGCATGCAGGCCGGGGTAGCAGGTCAGCACCTCCCAGGTGGTGCGCGCAGCAGGGTCGCGGTCGAGGATGCAGCGGATGTCGGAGCGGAGGCGGGAGAACATCGGATTAGTCTAGTCGTTTGCTGGGGCTTTTGCTTTGTCCGTAGCCTGGGTGATGGCTTTGGCGATGCCGCGCAGGATGTGGATTTCTTCCTGCAGGGGTTGGGCGCGGTTGAACAGCTGGTTCAGGCGCGGCATCAGCTTCTTGGGCGCGGCGGGGTCGAGGAAGCCCAGCGCGGTCAGCGCCTGCTCCCAGTGCGCCAGCATGCCGCCCACCTGGCGCGCATCGGCCTGTACCGGCGGCAGGGTGGCGGCTTCCACGCCGTAGCCGCCCAGCGCCATGCGCCATTCGTAGGCGATGAGCTGCACCGCAGCAGCCAGGTTGAGCGAGCCAAACTGCGGGTTGGTGGGAATGCTCAAAGCCACGTGGCAGCGGTACACGTCTTCGTTGGCCATGCCAAAACGCTCGCAGCCAAACAGGAAAGCGATGCCCTCGGGCCTTCTAAGTGCCAAATCGGCCTCTGGAGCTGATTCCATCGGCGTAACAAGCTCTCTTTTCAATAGCATCTCGAAATGCGGGCGGGGTGTGGTGGTGGGTGGGCCGAAGTCGCGCGGGGTCATGGCGGTGGCGCACAGGTGGTCCATGCCATCCAGCGCTTCGTCCAAGGTGGCGACGATGCGGGCGTTGTTAAGCACATCCAGGGCCCCGCTGGCGCGCTGGATGGTTTCCAGGCGGCGCAGCACATTGGGCCAGCGCGGGTTGACCAGCACCAGGTCGTCAAAACCCATGACTTTCATGGCGCGGGCGGTAGCACCCACATTGCCAGCGTGGCTGGGTTGGATGAGAATAAAACGGCTTTGCATGGCAGAAACGATGAGGCGGGTAAAATCCTGCGATTGTCGCTGCCTGCATCGCCTGGCCGCTCTTCTTTTGCTCTTCTTAAAAATCTATGGCGCTCCCAAACCTACACCCGATGCTGAACGTGGCCGTCAAGGCCGCCCGCGAAGCTGGCAAGCTCATTAACCGTGCGGCACTCGATGTCGAAGCGGTACGTATCAACCAGAAGCAGATCAACGATTTCGTCACCGAAGTTGACCAGGCGGCTGAAAAAGTGATCATTGAGACACTGACCACGGCCTACCCCGGCCACGGCATCCTGGCAGAAGAATCGGGTTCAGAGTTTGGCGCCAAAGATTCCGAATTTGTGTGGATCATCGACCCGCTCGACGGCACCACCAACTTCATCCACGGCTTTCCGTTCTACTGCGTCAGCATCGCGCTGGCCGTGCAGGGCAAGATCGAACAAGCCGTGGTTTTCGACCCCACCCGCAACGACCTGTTTACCGCCACCAAGGGCCGTGGTGCGTACATGAACGAGCGCCGCATCCGCGTCTCCAAGCGCGTGCGCCTGAACGAATGCCTGATTTCCACCGGTTTCCCATTCCGCCCGGGTGACAACTTCAAAAACTACCTGGGCATGATGTCCGACCTGATGCCCAAGCTGGCAGGCATCCGCCGCCCCGGCGCGGCCGCGCTGGACATGGCCTATGTGGCTGCGGGCTTTACCGACGGTTTCTTCGAGTCCGGCCTGAACCCCTGGGACGTGGCCGCAGGTTCGCTGCTGGTCACCGAAGCCGGTGGCCTGGTGGGCAACTTCACCGGCGAAGCCGACTTTTTGGAGCAAAAGGAATGCATGGCCGGCAACCCCCGCGTGTACGGCCAGTTGGTGTCGGTGCTGGGCAAGTACAGCAAGTTTGCCAGCGCGGGCGAGAAGGCGACTTTGCGCCAGGCACCTTCCGCAGAAGCAGTGGAAGTGGCAGAAGAAGCTGCGCCAGCCGCTACCGAAGAACCTACCAAGAGCGAAGACGCGCCCTTTTAAAGGGTCAATCGTTATCGCTGTAGGCCAGGGCGATTTTTTGGAAATCGTCCGCAATGGCCACAAACGCATCCAGGATGTCGGGGTCAAAGTGGCTGCCCCGGCCCTGCACCACGATGCGGCAAGCCTCTTCATGGCTGAAGGCGGGCTTGTAGACACGCTTGCTGATCAGCGCGTCATACACGTCGGCCAGTGCCATCAGGCGGGCCGAAATCGGAATCGCATCGCCAGCCCAGCCTTCGGGGTAGCCTGAGCCATCCCACTTTTCCTGGTGGCTGTAGGCAATTTCCTTGGCCAGCGTCAAAAACGCCACCTGCATGCCCAGCCGCCGCTCGGCATCCTCGATCGAGTCCCGGCCCAGGCGGCTGTGGGTCTTCATGATCTCGAACTCTTCCGGGGTCAGCTTGCCGGGCTTGAGC
Source organism: uncultured Albidiferax sp. (assembly GCA_963512605.1). GTDB lineage: Bacteria > Pseudomonadota > Gammaproteobacteria > Burkholderiales > Burkholderiaceae_C > Rhodoferax_B. The sequence continues at coordinate 12,589 of CAUPNG010000008.1, forward strand.
AAGATGTTGTCGGGGATGCCTATCTTGCCGATGTCGTGCAGCGGTGCCGACTTGAACAGCAGCTCGATCGTGGCATCGGTCAAAAAGCTGGAAAAGCGCGGATGGTCCCGGAGCTGCTCGGCCAGGCGCTTGACGTACATCTGGGTGCGGCGGATGTGGTTGCCGGTTTCGTTGTCGCGGGTTTCGGCCAGCGAGGCCATGGCCATGATGGTCACGTCCTGGATAGCGTGCACTTCCTGCGTGCGCTTGACCACCTCTTGCTCCAGAAACTCGCTCTTGTCGCGCAAAAAGTCGGCCGATGCCTTCAGCGCCAGATGCGCATGCACGCGCGCCAGCACGATGGACGGGCTGATGGGCTTGGTGATGTAGTCGGCCGCGCCCAGCTCCAGGCCCTTGGTTTCGTCTTCCACCTCGGACTTGGCGGTAAGAAAGATCACCGGGATATGGCGGGTACGCGGCTCGGCCTTCAAGCGGCGGCAGACCTCGTAGCCGTCCATGTCGGGCATCATGATGTCGAGCAGGATCAGGTCGGGCGGCGCATCGGAATTGGCAATACGCAAGCCCTTTTCGCCATGGTTGGCCACCTTGACCTTGTAGTGGTCCTTGAGCAACGAACTCATCAGGGACAAATTGTCCGGCGTGTCGTCCACGACCAACACGGTCACGACCGGCTTGTCTATGAAGGTAGTTGGAAGGTCCATGGATAAAGCAGAAAAGTATTTTTTGCCGAACAAGCGAAAAAGGACCCGGGCTCGCTAGGTACATACCCCGAATGCAATTAGTTTACGGGTCGAAGCATACCCGTGTTGAGGCACTATCGGCAACCAAGGCGACTGCGGAGTGCACAAGGCCAAAAGCCAACGGGCGGTATACAGGCTTGCACCCGTACACCGCCCGTTGGCAGAGAAGAGCCGGTTCAGACCGCTTCTGGCATCCCGCTGCGCAGCGACTTGGCAATCGCCAGCCCGATGCGGGTGGCTTCCAATGCATCCGACAAGGTCAGCGTCAGCGGCTGCACGCCACGGCAGGCGGCCACAAACGCGGCCATCTCGGCGGCAAAGGCGGCCTCAAAGCGCTCGTAAAAGTCGCCCAGCACGGCGTGGCGCACGCCCAGGCTGTCGCTGCGCACAATGCGGTCGCGCGCGGCGTGCTCGCCCACCAGCAGCTTGCCTGCGGTACCGATGATCTCGGTGCTGGTTTCGTGGCCATGCGCCATGGTGCGCGAGGCGTACAGCACGGCCTTGGCCCCGCCTTCAAACTCGACCACGGCCAGGCCGTTGTCCACATCGCCAAACTCGGCCAGCGCCGGGTGCAGCGCGTTGGTGCCGGTGGCAAACGCGCGCAAGGCCTTGGGACGGCCCAGCATCCAGCGCGCCAGGTCGATGTCGTGCACGCTGCAGTCCATGAAGATGCCGCCCGAGGTGGGCGCAAAGCGTACAAAGAAGCCTTCGGGATCGTTCTGGTCGCAGGTCTGGCTGCGCACCAGAAACGGCTTGCCGATCTCGCCCGCCGCCACGCTGGCCTGCGCGGCCAGGTAGCTGGGATCAAAGCGGCGCACAAAGCCGACCATGGCCACCTGGTCCGGGTGCTTTTCGGCCACGGCCAGCACGCGTTCGCAGTCGGCCAGGTTCAGCGCCAGCGGCTTTTCCACAAACACATGTTTGCCCGCTTCCAGCGCGGTTATCGCCTGGTTGGCGTGCAAGGACGTAGGGGTAACCAACACCACCGCGTCGATGTCCGGGTCGGCAATGAAAGCGTCGAAGTCGTCATACAGGCGGGCGATGCCCAGCTGCTCACCCGCAAAAGCGCGCTCGCTGGCCACCGGGCTGCAGGCTGCCACCAGGCTGCAGTGGCGGGTGCGAAAGGCCAAGGCCTCCGCGTGCCGCTGGCCCAGGCGGCCCAGGCCGGCAATACCTATCCGTAACGGTGCAGCCATGGCTTAGAACAGGATCGGTTGGCCGCTCTTGCAGCTTTCAGCGGCGGCATCGGCCAGCTTCTGGGCAGCCACGCCGTCGGCCACCGTGGTCTTGAACGGCGTGCCGGTCTGCAGGCATTCAAAGAAGTGCGCGATCTCCAGCTTGTAGGCGGCGGCGTAGCGCTGCAGGAAGAAAGCCTCGGGCTTGTCGGCGCGGATGCCGTTGGCATCCCACTGCACCACGGCCGAAGGGGTCTGGTTGCCGCATTGCAGCAGGCCGCCCGAGCCCAGCACTTCGAAGCGCTGGTCGTAGCCGTAGGCCGCGCGGCGACTGGTGTTGATCTGGCACAGGCGGCCCGACTTGGTGCGGATGGTCACCGCGGTGCTGTCTACGTCACCCAGGTCGGCAATGGCCGGGTCGGTCAGCACCGAGCCGGTGGCGCTGAGCCAAACCGCTTCGTCGCCGTCGGCGCACAGAATCCAGCGGAACACGTCCAGGTCGTGGATCAGCATGTCGCGGAAGATGCCGCCAGAGGCCTTGATGTAGTCGGCCGGGGGCGCGCCGGGGTCGCGGCTGGTGATGATCAGCATCTCGGGCTTGCCGATGTCACCGGCGGCCAGGCGGCGGCTGGCATCGTTGAAGGTGGGGTCGAAACGGCGCTGGAAGCCGATCATGCAGGCCACACCGGCGGCCTTGACGGCTTCGGCGCAGGCCACGGCGCGGGGCACCGACAAGTCCACCGGCTTCTCGCAAAAAATGTGCTTGCCCGCGGCGGCGGCGCGGGTGATCAGGTCGCTGTGGGTGGCGGTGGACGAGCAGATGGCCACCGCGTCAATGCTCTTGTCGGCCAGCACGGCTTCGATGGTGGACACCTGGGCACCGAGCTGCTGCGCCAGATCGGCAGCGGCGGCAGGCACCGGGTCGCACACGGCCTGCAGCTTGACACCGGGCAGTGCGGCGATATTGGAAGAGTGGATGCGGCCAATGCGACCGGCACCGAATACAGCAACGTTTTTCATAGGGTTTACCAGAGAAGAAAACACAAAAAATCCGCCTGAACAGGGCCACGGCGGGAACCAAGATGCCGGACTATACGGGGATTTTCGACAAACGAAAATAATTTTCCAAAAAAATTTAAATTCGAATTTAACTTCAAGGTAAACCCTTAGAAATGACCATAAATGGTCAAAAAAACCGCTGCCAACGCGGCGCGGCTTGTCTACAGTGGCGGCCAGACCAGTCCACACCAATCCATCTTTCCCCGGAGACAAACCCCATGACACAAGCCATCCCTTTTTCCATCAACCGCATCAGCGCACCCCGCATCCCCTTCGCCGACTTCGCCGCCATGACCAAGCGCCTGGGCGTGGCTGCCATTGAAATCCGCAACGACCTGCCCGAGGCAGAAATGGTCAATGGTGCCAAGGCCGCCGACATCGGTGCCGCCGCCAAGACCCAGGGCCTGACCATCCGCTCCATCAACGCGCTGCAGCGCTTTGAGCAGTTCGATGCCAAGCGCCTGGCGGAAGCCCAGGACATGATTGCCTACGCCGTGGCCTGCGGTGCCGAGGCCCTGGTGCTGTGCCCCACCAACGACCTGCGCGACCACCGCACGCCGGACCAGCGCCACCTCGACCTGGTCAACGCCCTGACCCAGCTCAAGCCCCTGCTGGAAAAAGCCAACTTGGTCGGTTTGGTCGAACCTCTGGGCTTCGAAGAATGCGCCGTGCGCCGCAAGTCGCAGGCCGTGCGCGCCATCGACGAGATTGGCGGCGGCAGCACCTTCAAGCTGGTGCACGACACCTTCCACCACCACCTGGCGGGCGAAGGCCTGTTCTTCCCCGAGCACACCGGCCTCATCCACATCTCCGGTGTCGAAGACACGGCCCTCAGCCCCAACCAGATGCGCGACAGCCACCGCGTGCTGGTGGGTTCCAGCGACCGCCTGGGCAATGCCGCCCAGCTGGGCACCTTGCTGGACGCAGGCTACGCAGGCTTTGTGTCGTTCGAGCCCTTCGCCGAAGAAATCGCCGCCGCATCCGAGGCCGAGATCGAGCAGCAACTGGCCTCCAGCATGGCCTACCTGACCCAGGCCGTGGCCGCAGCGCGTTTGAAAGAAGCGCAAGCCGCTTAGTCACAGCGGTCGGCATCACCAGAACGCACGCCCCCGTAGAACTGGCTTTGCCAGGCTACTGGTGTTGCCCCCTGCAAGGGGGTTGGCGAAAGAAGCGAAGCTCTGTAGCCTGGGGGTGAGCCAATGCTTTGCCTGATTTACAGTGGGGAATGGCCGACATTCCCCCTCCGCGTAAAAAATCCAGCGCCCGCTTCATCGACATTGCCGCGCTGGCCCAGGTCAGCCCGGCCACCGTCAACCGGGTGCTGAACGACCGGGGCAGCGTCTCCACCGCCACGCGCGAAAAGGTCATCCGGGCGGCGCAGCAACTCGCCGTGCCGCGCCTGATGCCCGAAGTGCACCGGGGCCTGACCCGGCTGGATGTCGTGTTTGCGCGCAGCCAGACCCCGTTTTTCCGGCGCATGGAGCTGGCACTGGAGCGCTTCATGCCGCTGCTGGACCGGCGCATTGTGGTGCACCGCCACACCTTTGCGCCCGGCGACGACGAACGCACCGCGCAGTTCATCCGCCAGCCCCCGCACCCGCGCCACGGCCTGCTACTGGCCGTGCACGACACCCCGGTGCTGCGCGCCGCCGTGCAACAGGTGAGCCAGCAAGGCGTGCCCGTGGTCACCCTGATGAGCGACATCAGCGATGTGTCACGGCTGCACTACGCGGGCATCGACAACCTGCACGCAGGCCGCACCGCCGGGCACTTCATGGGGCGGCTGGCCCGCACTGGAGGGCGTTTGCTGCTGCTCACCAACGACCTGCACTTCCGCGCCCACCGCGACCGCACCGCCGGGTTTCTGGATGTGGTGCAGGAGAAGTTCGGCCAGCTCCCATGCACCGCTCCCCTGCCCTGCTTCGACGACCCCGACCAGACCTTCCAGGCCGTGGATGCCGCCTGCAAGCAAGGCCCGCTGGCGGGCATCTACCACAGCGGAGCCGGTTCGGCAGGCATCCACCAGGCTCTGCAGCGCCACGGCCTGGCCGGCCAGGTGGTATGGATAGGGCACGAATTGAGCGACGAGCACCGCCGCTGGCTACAGCAGGGCGCGATGGACCTGGTGATCGACCAGGACCCGGACGGCCAGGTGTTGTCGGGCATGCAGCACCTGCTGTTCCAGACCAAATGGCTGGCCCAGAAACCCGTGTCCGGGCCGAACGAGTTCCGCCTGTTCTGCACCGAGAACCTGCCCAGCCAGCCGTATTTGCCGGGGAGTGGATTGCTACAGAATAAATAGCTGCTTGCGCTTATGGAATAAGCGCTAAAGGCCGATTTCTCTTAAGAGTGCCTCAAGAAGGTGTGCCCTGCGGCGTAGTCGTCTGGTAGGGCAGCTCCAGCATGTAGGCCAGTGCGATAAACAGGCTTTGCGCCAGGCCCATGGTGCTATTGAGCGATCTAAAGCCGAAGGTGGAGTTGTCTTGCACCACCAGCGTCACCTGGGCCAGCTTGGCCAGGGGGCTCATGCGGCTGTCGGTGATGGCGATCAGGCGGGCACCGCGCTCTACCGCCATTTTGGCCACGGCGATGGTTTCGTCCGCGTAGGGCAGGAACGAGATGGCCAGCATCACGTCGCCCTTGCGCACCGAGCGCATCTGCCCCAGGTGCATGCTGCCCATGCCCGACACCAGGCCGACGCGCTTGTCGGTGTGCTGCAGGGCGTAGTCGAGGTACACGGCGATGGGGAACGAGCGGCGCGAGGCGGCGATCCAGATGCTGTCGGCCTCGGCCAGCAGGTCCACGGCTTTCTTGAAGGTGGGGCCGTGCAGGCTGTTTTGCAGCTCTTGCATGCCCGCAATGCTGCCCGCCAAAAATTCGTTGGCAATCTCCACGCTGGACAGGCTGCCCGCGCCCGACTCGATGACGTCGCGGATGCGGGTTTTGTAGTTGCGCGCCGGGGCCAGTTGGCGCGACAGGCCTTCGCGGAAGATGGCCTGCATTTCCGAAAAGCCCGAGAAACCGAAGTGCTTGGCAAAGCGCACTACCGCCGAGGGCTGCACGCTGCACTGCGATGCCACCTGCTGGATGCCGTCCAGGCCGATGTGGTGGCGGTTCAGCTCCACGTGGCGGGCAATTACCTTGAGCTGCTTGCTCAAAGACTCGTACTCGCCGGTAATGCGCTTGATCAGCTGGTCAACGCTGAGCTGCTGGACCTTGTCAACCGCCATGGGCACCCTTGTGTAAAAAAATTTTCATCGTAAATATAAATAGAAATTCTCTGTTATTTTTTGGTGCGCGTTCTTATAATTATTTTCTATTTTTAACGAATGACCAGCCATGCAAACCCCCGATAGTACGTCCAGTGCCTCCATGGTGATCGTCGGCGCGGGCCATTGTGGTGGCCGCACCGCCATGGCACTGCGCAGCGCTGGCTGGAGCGGCCCCATCCACCTGGTGGGTGACGAGCCGCACGCGCCCTACGAGCGCCCGCCCTTGTCCAAGGGCTTGCTGACGGGCGACACCAGCGCCGCCGCCTGCGCCCTGTCGCCCGATGCCGACCTGCAAGACGCACGCATCACCCGCCATGTCGCGCGGGTGACTGCGATCGATGCCGCAGCCCGCAGCCTCACCCTGTCGAACGGCCACACCCTGGCCTACCAGTCGCTGCTGCTAGCCACCGGCGGCCAGGTGCGCACGCTGACCATCCCCGGCGGCGACCTGCCCGAAGTGATGACGCTGCGCAATTTAGGCGATGCCGCTGTGCTGGCCCAACGCCTCAGCCCGGGCCAACGCCTGCTGGTGGTGGGCGGCGGCTTCATCGGCCTGGAAGTGGCGGCCTCGGCCCGCAAGCTGGGCTGTGAAGTCACCGTGGTCGAGGGCGCACCGCGCCTGATGGGCCGCGCCGTGCCCGAGCCGGTGGCCGAGCGCGCCCTGGCCCTGCACCGCGCCCAGGGCGTACGCGTGCTGCTGGGGGCCACCCCGCAAAGCATTACTCGCAGCGCCACCGGGCTGCATATGGCGCTAGCCGATGGCAGCAGCATAGCGGCCGACACCGTTCTGGCCGGCATTGGCATCGTGCCCGACCTGGCCCTGCCCCAGTCAGCCGGGCTGGCCGTGGGGCGTGGCGTGCAGGTCAACGCGCAGTTGCAAACCAGCGCCGCCGGCATTTTTGCAGCGGGCGATGTGGCCGAATTCCCCAGCGTGCTGTCGGGCCAACTGGTGCGGCAGGAAACCTGGCACAACGCCGAAACCCAGGCCGCCATTGCCGCGCAGAACATGCTGGGCGGTGCGGCAGAGTACACGTCCCTGCCCTGGTTCTGGTCCGACCAGTACGACCACCAGTTGCAGGTGATGGGCGAGCCCGCGCTGGCCGCCACGTCGGTGACCCGCACGCTGGATGACGCTGGCGGCATGGTGATTTTTTACCTGGATGGCGACAGCCGCCTGGTCGGAGCCTGCGGCTGGGGCGAAACCAGCCGCGTGGCCAAAGAGCTGAAGCTGGCCCGCACCCTGGTGGAAAAGCGCATCAGCGCCAGCGCCGAGGTACTGGCCGACCCGGCCACCAAACTCAAGGGCTTGTTGAAGGGCTGAGCACTTACGAAGCTTGCAATCCGTTGCAACACGGCAAGGCGAAAACCAACGCAAATGGCATGGTTTTTGCAAAACTGGTGGTCATTTCGTGACTTATTTCACAAGGATCACTATGTCCAGCACATCCTCTGAAGTCCCGGTGCTCGCCGTTACGGGTGCCGACCCCCGGCTCTACAGCCACGACCTGGCCCCCACCGCGCCCGAGGGCCGCACCTGGGGGACGTTCAGCCTGTTTGCCATGTGGATGTCGGACGTGCACTCGGTGGGCGGCTATACCTTTGCGGCCAGCCTGTTCTTTTTGGGGCTGGCGGGCTGGCAGGTGCTGGCGGCCATGGTGGTGGGCATCACCATCGTCTACCACCTGATGAACCTGATCGGGCGGCCGTCGCTGAAGTACGGCATTCCGTTTCCGGTGGTGGCGCGCATGGCGTTTGGGGTGATGGGCGCAAACCTGGCGGCCATCGTGCGCGGCATTGTGGGCATCGTCTGGTACGGGGTGCAAACCTACTTTGCGTCCAAAGCGGTGCAGGTGCTGGTGATCACGCTGGTGCCGTCGGCGGCCGACCTCACGCACAACAGCGTGCTGGGCCTGTCCACCCTGGGCTGGGCCAGCTTTTTGTTCATGTGGTTCTTCCAGCTGGTGATCTTTTTGTCGGGCATGGAAACCATCCGCAAGTTCATCGACTTTTGCGGCCCCGTGGTGTACTTGGTGATGTTCATTCTGGCGGGCTGGATGATTTCGCAGACCGGCATGTCGAGCTTCTCGATGCAGCTGTCGGACAAGCAATTCACCGGGCTGGAGTCGCTGGGCCTGATGGCCAACGCTGCCATGCTCATCGTGGCCTACTTTGCCGCCCTGCTGCTCAATTTTGGCGACTTCTCGCGCTTTGCCAAGGACGAGGCGGCCATGAAAAAAGGCAACTTCTGGGGCCTGCCGGTCAACTTCATCGTGTTTGCGGTGATTACGGTAATCGTCACCGGCGGCTCGCTCAAGGTGTTTGGCGAGGTCATCATGGACCCGGTGCTGATCGTGGAAAAGATCAACAACCCCATCGCCTCCATCGTGGGCTCCATCACCTTCATCGTGGCCACCATGGGCATCAACATCGTGGCCAACTTTGTTTCGCCCGCCTACGACATCGCCAACCTGGCACCGCAAAAAATCAACTTCAAGATGGGCGGGCTGATCACCTCCATCCTGTCGGTACTGGTGTGTCCCTGGCTGTTTGTGTCCAGCGCGCACGCCATCACGCTGTTTGTCAGCATCTTTGGCGCGGTGCTGGGCCCAATGTTCGGCATCATGGTGGCCGACTACTACCTCATCAAAGGCCAACGCATCAACCTCGAAGACCTCTACACCCTGTCGCCCAAAGGTGCGCTGTACTTTGACGGTGGCTGGAACCGCAAGGCGCTGCTGGCGCTGGCCGTGTCGGGCACGCTGTCCATCGGGCTGGCGCTGGCGGGCGCGTTCGGGCTGATGTTCAACGTGGGCGACTGGGGCTGGCTGATCGGCTCGGTGGCCGGGGCCGTGGTGTACGTGGCGGCCAGCCGCCGCGCCGTGGCGATGCCGGTGGTAGCAAAAGCCTAAGCACCGTCGCATGAGAAGATATTTTCTATTTTTTATGTAAATAGAATTTAAAATCTCATGCATGACCATCCCTGCACAGCACCTCTCCATCGGCATCAACCTCGACGGCGTACTCCACCACGACGGCCTGCCCACGCCCGATGCCGCCACCCGGTTTCAATGGGTGCGCGACAGCGGTGCGTTTTCCTACATCGAGAAAAACCACAACCCGGCCGAAGACTTCGCGCCCTACCCCGACCTGGTACAGGAATACGGCGTGCCGATCGGCGTGTTCGGCGGCATCTTCTGCGCCGGGCGCGACGAGGAGCGCATGCGCTGGTGCGTGGCCACCGGCGGCCAACTCGGGGCCAAAGTGTTCAACATGCAGCTGTTTGCCCGGCGCGCCGACGGTGCGGCCATCACCGACCAGGAAGTGGCCGACTTCTTCCTGGATGCCATGCAGGTAGGTGCGCCGGTAGGTTGCCTGCCCAGCCTGGAAGTGCACGTGGACATGTGGAGCGAGCAGTTCGCCCGCGTGGAGCGCGTAGCCGAGCTGCTGGCGCGCCGCCACGTACCCCTGCGCATCACGCTGGACCATTCGCACCTGGTGTTCAAAATGGACCACCCCGAAGAACTGGCCCTGAGCGGCCTGCCCGATGCCGGTAGCCAAGACATCCTGCCCGCCTTCTACCGCCAGTGGCTGGCCGAGGGCTGGGTGGCCCACGCCCACACCCGCAGCGTCGCCCCCGGCATCCCCCACAACCAGGCCATGGACCGCCAACCCGGCCAGCCCGGCCGCGCCATCCAGTACCCCTTCATCGCGCCCCCCGCAGGCACCTTCCACAGCCCCTGGGACGCGCAAAAACTGAAGCCGTGGAAACAAGCCGTGCGCGAACTGCTCGCCGCCATGCACGCCCACCCCGCCAGCACCCCGCAGCGCATCAGCTGCGAGTTCATCCCGTTTGCCGACTACGGCGGCGGCGGGCGCTACTCGATCATGGACAACAACATCGCCTGCGCGGCGTGGTTGCAGGAGGAATGGCGGGCATTGAAGGGGTGATGGGTGCTACTTTTTAGATAGCTGCTTGTGCTGGTTCGATAAGCACAAGAGGCCTATTTGGCATCTGAACCAACCCAAGCCAACCACCGCCCCCAGCTCGCGACCGGCGCGATGCCCGGCGTAGCCGGGCCGATCCCGCTCCCCGGGGTCCCCATCTGTGTGCGCCGAGGAGCACAGCTTTGGGCGGATCAGGGCTGGCGTTGTTTGAGCCGCAGGCGAGTTTAGCCAGACCCCGCACAAAGCGCGCACCGCAGGTTCCCGTAGCGAAAGCGGAGGGCGCAGACAGTTGGGGCGCCTTTCTTTTGGTTACTTTTCTTTTGCGCAAAAGAACAAGTGACTGCGCCGCCGGGCGCACTACCCGGCCGGGGATGCTGGCGGGCAGCCAGAAAGCGCCAACGCCAACCCGCCAAAGGGGTCGGAGCACACGCGCGATAAACGGCCTGGACGGCATCCAGCTTTTGGAGCGCGCGGATGATCCGACCCCTTTGGCTACCGCCCGTACAGCCCCACAGATTGCTTCTTTTTGATAGTAAAAAACAGGAGCACTTCGCGCCCACTCCATCAGCACAGGCTACCAATTTAGTGCCTCAAAAATGGCAAAAAATCTTACCGCAAGTTCAACCCCAACATCCGACCCCAAGAAAAATTACAATACACCCGTACAGATAAATATGGGTACCCATATGAAAACCACCATCGAACTGTCGGATGCGCTTTTCAGCTCCGCCAAAGCACTCGCCAGCACCCGCCACACCACGCTGCGCGCCCTGGTAGAAGACGGCTTGCGCCGGGTTCTGGCCGACTCCCAGGCAAAGGCCCCACCGGCATTCAAGCTCCGGGACGCGCGGGTGCGTGGACAAGCCATGCACGTGACAGACCCCCGGCAATGGCACCAGATGGAAGAAGAGCACGAGCTCCAGCGCTTCGCCAAACCCCAGGCATGATTGCCGTAGACACCAACGTCCTGGTGTACGCGCACCGGGCAGAATCGCCCTTCCACACCCCGGCCTATGCCTGCCTGCAAGCCCTGGCCGAGGGCAACCAGCCTTGGGGCATTCCGGTGAGTTGCCTGCACGAGTTTTTGTCCATCGCCACCAATCCCAAGATCTTCAACCCCGCCAGCAGCTACGAGCAGGCACTGGCACAGGTCGATGCCTGGCTGGAATCGCCCCAAGTCCAGGTGTTGCACAGCGGTGCACAGCACTGGCGCATCCTGGCCGAACTGGCCCGCAAAGCCAAACTGCAAGGCGGCCAGTTCCGCGACGCGCGCATTGCCGCGATTTGTATAGAAAACGGCGTGTCGGTGCTGTGGAGTGCGGACCGGGATTTTGGACGGTTCAAGGCGTTGAAGACGGTGAATCCGTTGGTGTGAGCGGTGCGTCGGCTATATGCGCTGCCGGGTGCACTTCCCGGCCTCCGATGCCAATAACAGCCAACCTGCCAAAGGGGTCGGAGCACACGCGCGAGATACGGCCTGGACGGCATCCAGCTTTTGGAGCGCGCGGATGATCCGACCCCATTGGCTACCGCCCGTAAACCCCACAGATTGCTTCTCTTTTGATAGTAAAAAACAGGAGCATGTCACGCCTATTCCATCAGCACAGGCTGCCAATTTGACCCGTAAAAAATACCCCAAAAACCTAAAACTCACTCCCCATCCAGCAACCCCTCCTTCACCGCCAGCCGCACCAGCCCGGTGATGTCGCTCACGCCCAGCTTGGCCATCACCCGGGAGCGGTAGGTTTCCACCGTCTTGGCGGACAGGCTCAGGGTGTGGGCGATGCTGCTGCTGGGCTGGCCGCGCACCACCAGGTTGAGCACCTGGCGCTCGCGCTGCGACAGGGTGTGCAGGGGCTCGGGGGCGGCACCGGGGTCGGCGGGCAGCAGGGCTTCCTGGGCTACGCGCTCGATGGCGGGGCTCCAGTAGTGCTGGCCACAACAGGCCTGGCGCAGGGCATTGATCACCTCGGAGCCGGACGCACCCTTGAGCACATAGCCCATGGCGCCCATGCGCACGGCATCCATCACCTGGCGGGGCTGGGCCATCATGCTCAGCACCACCACGCGGCTGGGGATTTTGCGGCGCTGCAGCTCGGCCAGCAGCTCGTGGCCCGAGCGCTCGCCCAGCGACAGATCCAGCAGCACGCAGTCGGGCGGGGCGCGCACGATGTCGTGCAAGGCGGTGGGCAGGTCACCGCTCTCGCCCACCACGTTAAAGCCAGACGGTTCCAGCAGCGCCCGCAGGCCTTCGCGCAGGATGGCGTGGTCATCGACCAGGTACACAGAATCGGTCATGGTGAATAGCTCAGTTCGATGACGGTGCCGCGCTCGTTGTCTGCACTGCGGGCACTCAGGTGGGCACCGATGGCCTGGGAGCGTTCGCGCATACCCACCAGGCCCAGATGGCCGGGTTTCAGGGCCTGGCCGATGGGGCCCAGGCCGATGCCGTCGTCTTGCACCAGCAGGCGCAGACCCAGCGTGCCCAGGGGTTCGATGCCGACTGTGAGGCTTTGGCAGCGGGCGTGGCACAGGGCGTTGCCGATGGCTTCGCGGGCCACCATGAAGACGGCGTATTCCACCTCGGGGTTCCAGCGGCGGTCGGCCATGGCGGGTGGGATGTGCAGGCGCAGGACTACGGCGCTGTGGTTGGCGGCCTCGGCCTGGATTTCGTTGTCCAGCGCCACGCCCAGGCCCTGCTCTTGCAGCAGCGGCGGGCGCAGCTCGACCAGCACCTGGCGCACCTCGCGCATGCCGCGGTCGATCATGCCGGACACCCGGGTCCAGCTCTTGTCGATGGCGGGCGTGGCGGGGGGCGGCAGCTGGGCGCGCAGGGCATCGACCGAGATGCGCAGCGTGGTAAGCGTCTGGCCCAGCTGGTCGTGCAGCAGCTGGGCCAGGCGCTGGTTGGTTTGTTGCTCGGCCTCCATCAGCTGGCGCGACAGGGCCGAGAGTTGCTGGCGGTAGTGCAGCAGGGCCTGCTCGGACTCGACCCGCTCGGTCACGTCGCGGGCGGTCAGGGTGAACAGCACCTCGCCGTTGACGCGGGTTTCGCTGGCCGAGGCCTCCAGGTGCAGCGTGGCCCCGTCCGGGTGGCGGGCCGACAGGGTGCGCACCGCGCCGATCAGGCTGGGCAGGTCCACATCGGGCATCACGTCGGCCAGCGGCAGGCCCAGCAACTGCGTGGCGCTGCGGCCAAAGATGCGCTGGGCGGCAGGGTTGCTGAAGACCACACAGGCCAGCGCGTCCAGGCCCAGAATCGCGTCGCTGGTGGTGGACACGATGGCCGACAGCAGAGCTTCGCTGTCGCGGATCTTTTGCTCGGCCAGTCGGCGGTCGCTCAGGTCGCGGGCCACCAGCACCACGGCCACCACGGCGTTGTTTTCGTCGGCTTTGGGGTACAGCAGCAGGTTGCCCCAGAAGCGGCCCCCGGGCTGGCGCGGCAGCCAGCCTTCAAACTCCATGCGCGCACCGCCCGCCGCACCGGCCAGCAGCGCGGGCCATTGCGCTGGCAGGGCTAGCACCTGGGCCATGTCCTGCCCCAGCACATCCAGCGCGGGCAGGCCAAACAGGGCCTGCACATTGCGGTTCCAGCTTTGCGCCCGGCCCTGGGGCGAGAGCTGCAGCATGGCGATGTCCACCGCCGCGTCCACCAGCAGATCGACCTGCTGCTTGGCGGCGCGCACGGCGGTGTGGGCACGCAGCTCTTCGCTGATGTCGGTGTGGGTGCCCAGATACCCAATAAAGGTGTCGCCCTCAAACAGCGGCGTGGTGTACCACTGCACCCAGGCCACATGGCCGTCGCGGCGCAGTTGCACGCCGCGCCCGTGCAGCGAGATGCGCTCGGTGCGCATGCGGCGCAAGGTGTTTTGCAGGTTGGCCACCTGGTCGGGCAGGATCCACAGGCCGATGGGGGAGCGGCCCACGGCTTCGTCGGCACCAAAGCCGGTCATGAGCTCGCTGGCGCGGTTCTGGTAGACCACGTTGAAGTCGGCGTCGTACAGCACCAGGCCCACCGGCATCTCGCGCAGCAGCTGCCACACGCGGTGGCTGTTGGACACCAGCACCGATTCGGCCTGGGCCTCGCCACGCTGGTCCAGCAGGTCGGCCTCGCTCAACCAGCGCCACACCGCGCCCTGGCCGAAGCGGGGGTCGTTGCGCTGCTTTTGCTCCTGGTAACCGGGCACGCCGGGCAGGCCGTCGGCACCCAGACGGTCAGTCATGTGGAGCTTTTGCATGGGCATGGCGGAGACGCCTGGCAGATCGTCGGGATCCGGTCGATCGCTCAATTGGGGGGGTTGGTTGTGCATGGTCTGGCTAATTGGTTACCAAGTGTGCCGCAAGCCTTGGTGCCAGAACAGGCACTCAGGGATACCCATAGGTCGAGTATCAAACTTTCCCTACAGACTAGTGCATCCACCGTCCCTAACATCGCGGCACTCACCCACTCTGCCGCTTTTTTTGGAGCACCATGCCTGCTGTACCCGCCCTGAACATTCCCGCCACCTCGATCATTGCCCGGCCTGAATTCCTGATGGGAGTGGCCACGGCCTCCTACCAGATCGAAGGCGCTGCCGACGAGGATGGTCGCTTGCAGTCCATCTGGGACACCTACTGCGACGAACCCGGCCGCGTGCTGCACGGCGACACCGGCGACGTGGCCTGCGACCACTACCATCGCTGGCAGGCCGATGTGGACATGATTGCCGGGCTGGGCGTGGATGCCTACCGCCTGTCCATCGCCTGGCCGCGCGTGATGGACGAAAAAGGCGCGCCCAACCCCAAGGGCATCGCCTTCTACAAGAACCTGCTGGACGCGCTCAAGGTCAAAGGCATACAAACCTACGTGACCCTGTACCACTGGGACTTGCCCCAGCACTGGCAAGACAAGGGCGGCTGGGCCAACCGCGAAACCGCCTACGCCTTTGCCGAATACGCCGACCTGATGAGCCGCGAACTGGCGGGCAAGGTCACCGCCTGGGCCACGCTGAATGAGCCCTGGTGCTCGGCCTTTCTGGGCTACGGCATTGGCCGCCACGCCCCGGGCGTGACCGACCTGCGCCAGACCACGCAGGCCCTGCACCACCTGCTGCTGGGCCACGGCCTGGCGCTGGCCAAAATCAAGGCCAACGACCCCAAGGCGATGCGCGGCATCGTCTGCAACACCGGCGTGTTTGGCCCACGCACCGACAGCGCCGCCGACCAGGACGCGTCCTACCTGGCCTATGTGCAGCAAAACCACTGGGTGTTCGACCCGCTGATGCTGGGCACCTACCCGCAAGACCTGTTCCGCCTGTGGCCCGGCTGCGAGCCGCTGGTGCTGGCGGGCGACATGGAGATCATCTCCACCAAGATGGATTTCCTGGGCATCAACTACTACTTCCGTACCGAGATCGAGTCCGATGGCAAAGGCGGCTACCAGGAAGCCCCCCACACCAACGCGGTTGAGCGCACCCAGATGGGCTGGGAGGTCTATCCCCAGGGCCTGACCGACCTGCTGGTGGACTTCAACGCCCGCTACCCCGACATGCCCCCGGTCTACATCACTGAAAACGGCATGGCCAACGACGACAGCGTAGCCGCCGACGGCAGCGTGGCGGACACCCAGCGCATCAGCTTTTTGGAGCGCCACCTGATGGCCGTGGACACCGCCATCATGGCCGGGGTGGACGTGCGCGGCTACTTCATCTGGTCGCTGATGGACAACTTTGAATGGGCCTACGGCTACGAGCGCCGCTTCGGCATCACCCATGTGGACTACACCACCCAGGTGCGCACACCCAAACACAGTTCGCTGGCGGTACAGGCCTTCCTGAAGCAGCGCAAGGAACGCCCCGCGCGCTAACTTTTCCCCTGGCAGGAACGGCGCACACAGGCCGGTTCTGCCCTTCTTTCCCCTGGGCAGTGAGCCCTCTTTCGATAAAAACTGGAGACAACATGCAAGCACAAGTTCGTACCACCGTGGCCCTGGCCATCGCATCGCTGGCCATTTTGGCCACCACGGGCGCACAGGCGCAAACCAAGGCGGAAGTCATGCACTGGTGGACCTCGGGGGGCGAGTCGGCAGCCGTGCAAGAGCTGGCCGCCGCGTTCAACAAGTCCGGTGGCCAGTGGGTCGATACGGCCGTAGCCGGTGGCGAAGCCGCCCGTGCTGCCGCCATCAACCGCATCGTCGGCGGCAACCCACCCACCGCCGCCATGTTCAACACCTCGCAGCAGTACCTGGACATCATCAAGGAAGGCATGCTCAACGACATCGATGCCGTGGCTGCCAAGGAAAAGTGGGACACCATGCTGCCCGCACCGGTGGTGAGCAGCATCAAGGTCAACGGCCACTACTATGCCGCCCCGGTCAACATCCACATGCCCAGCTGGTTCTGGTACTCCAAGCCCGCGTTTGCCAAGGCCGGTATCACCGGCGAACCCAAGACCGCCGACGAACTGTTCGCCGCGCTGGACAAGCTCAAGGCCGCAGGCCTGGTGCCCCTGGCACTGGGTGGCCAGGGCTGGCAGGAATACATCACCTTCTACAGCTGGGTAGCCCAGGTCGGCGGTACCGACCTGTACATGAAGTTTTTCAAAAGCCACGACCCGGCAGTCATCAACACGCCCGCCTTCCGCAAGGTGCTAACCGACTTCAAGCGCCTGAAAAGCTACACCGATGCAGGCTCCCCGGGCCGCAACTGGAACGATGCCACCTCGATGCTGATCACCGGCAAGGCTGGCGTACAGATCATGGGCGACTGGGCCAAGGGCGAGTTCAACAACGCCAAGCAGGTGGCAGGCAAGGACTACGGCTGCTTCCCCGGCTTTGGCCCCAAGTCGCCCTACATCATTGCCGGTGACGTGTTTGTGTTCCCCCGCACCAAGGATGCCGCCGCCATCAAGGCCCAGCAGATGCTGGCCACCTCGATGACCTCGGCCGCCACCCAGGTGGCGTTCAACAACAAAAAGGGCTCCATCCCCATCCGCACCGATGTCGATGCCACCCAGATGGACCTGTGCGCCCAAGCCGGCCTGGCCATCATGAAGGACAAGACGCGCCAGATCGCCGTGCCCGACATGCTGCTGGCCCCGGATGTAGGCGGTGCGGTGCAGGACATCATCTCCAAGTACTGGAACACCAACCAGTCGGTGGACGATGTCGTCAAAGCCCTACAGAACGCCATCAAGGGCTAAGCAGGGGCCGGCCTGGCGCTGACGCGCCAGCCGCACCCGTGCCGACGTGCAAACCCACGTCGGCACAGCTTTGCACTGCATTCCTTACCGCATCCCTCACCGTATTCCGTACCGCACAAAGGACACCTTAGATGGCCACACACTCTCCCCCCTCGCCCCGGCGCGGCAAGCGCCAGAACTGGGCGGTCAACTTCGCCCTGATGCCCATGGCCGTGACCGTGCTGCTGTGCTACCTGGGCACCGTGCTGTGGTCCATCGTGGTGTCGATGACAAGCTCCAAAACTTTCCCCAACACCAACTTCGTCGGCCTGACCCAGTACGAGCGCCTGTTCAGCACCGACCGCTGGTGGCTGTCGCTGCACAACATGGCGCTGTTTGGCGTGATCTTTGTGGTGGCCTGCCTGGTGCTGGGCTTCTTTCTGGCGGTGTTCATCGACCAGAAGGTGCGCGGCGAAGGCATTTTTCGCACCATCTTTCTCTACCCCTACGCCATGAGCTTTGTGGCCACCGGCCTGGTCTGGCAGTGGATGCTGAACCCCGGCCTGGGCCTGCAGGAGGCGGTGCGCCAGCTCGGTTTTCCGAACTTTGAATTCGACTGGATCATCAGCCAGGACAAGGTGATGTACGCCATCGCCCTGGCCGCCGTATGGCAGTCGGCCGGGCTGGTCATGGCCTTGCTGCTGGCGGGCCTGCGCGGCGTGGACGAAGAAATCTGGAAGGCCGCGCGCATCGACGGCATCCCGGTGTGGCGCGTTTACATGAGCATCGTGGTGCCCATGATTGCGCCCAGCATCGCCACCGCCACCGTGCTGCTGTCGCTGGGCGTAATCAAGGTGTTCGACGTGGTGGTCTCCATGACCGGCGGCGGCCCCGGCATTGCCAGCGAGGTGCCTGCCAAGTTCATCATGGACTACCTGTTCAACCGCGCCAACATCGGCCTAGCCTCCGCGGCATCCGTGGTGCTGCTGCTCACCGTGCTGGCCCTGCTGCTGCCCTGGCTGTATGCCAAGAACCGCATGGAAAAAAACAATAAGAAGGGCCACTGACCATGAACGCTGCCATTCCCGTGAAGGTGCGCAATCAGCGCCCTGCCAAATCCTGGTTCACCCCGGCCCGCATCGGCATCTACGCCTTTTTGCTGATGAGCGCGGTGTTCTTTCTGCTGCCGCTGTATGTGATGGTGGTGACCTCGCTCAAGCCCATGGAAGAGATCCGCCTGGGCCAGATCTTCGCCCTGCCCAGCAAGCCCACGCTAGAAGCCTGGGGCATCGCCTGGTCCAGCGCCTGCACCGGGCTGGAATGCACCGGCATCCAGGTGGGGTTCTGGAACTCTTTGAAGATCGTCATCCCCAGCGCGTTGCTGTCGATCTTTGTGGGCGCACTCAACGGCTACGCGCTGGCCTACTGGCGCAGGCCCTGGGCCGGGGTGTTCTTTGGCATTTTGCTACTGGGCGCGTTCATTCCTTACCAGGTGCACATGTACCCGCTGGTGCGTGGGCTGTCCATGATGGGGCTGTTCAGCACCCTGCCCGCCATCGTGCTGGTGCACACCATCTTCGGCATGCCGGTAATGACGCTGCTGTTCCGCAACTACTACGCAAGCCTGCCCGAAGAGCTGGTGAAGGCCGCGCGCATCGATGGTGGTGGCTTCTGGCGCATCTTCTTCCAGCTGATGATTCCCATGTCCACCCCCATCATCATCGTGGCCGTGATCATGCAAGTCACCGGCATCTGGAACGACTTTTTGCTGGGCCTGGTGTTTGCCGGACGTGAGAACCTGCCCATGACGGTGCAGCTCAACAACATCATCAACACCACCACCGGCGAGCGTCTGTACAACGTCAACATGGCGGCCACCATCCTCACCTCGTCGGTGCCCCTGTTCATTTATTTAATTTCTGGTCGCTGGTTCGTGCGTGGTATCGCCGCCGGTGCAGTAAAAGGTTGAAAGAAAAATTATGTCTAGCGTTTCCATCCAACAACTCCACATCCGCCTGGGCAATGTGGACATCCTGCAAAACATGAACCTGGAGGTCGTCGACGGCGAATTCCTGGTGCTGCTGGGCCCCTCTGGCTGCGGCAAGTCCACCCTGCTGCACACGATCGCCGGGCTGATCGACGTGCACGACGGCGTGATCGAAATCGGCGGCAATGACGTGACCTGGGCCGACCCCAAGGACCGGTCGATTGGCATGGTGTTCCAAAGCTACGCCCTCTACCCCACCATGACGGTGGAGCGCAACATGTCCTTCGGCCCGCGTATCACCGGCATCCCGGCCGATGAAATCGCCCGCCGCGTAGAGCGCGCCTCTGCCATGCTGCACCTGGGGCCGCTGCTGCAGCGCAAGCCCTCGCAGCTGTCTGGCGGGCAGCGCCAGCGGGTGGCGATTGGCCGCGCCCTGGTGCGCGATGCCGGGGTGTATCTGTTTGACGAACCGCTGTCGAATCTGGATGCCAAGCTGCGCAACGAGCTGCGCCGCGAACTCAAGCAGCTGCACGTGGACATTGGCAAGACCATGATCTACGTGACCCACGACCAGACCGAGGCCATGACCCTGGCCAGCCGCATCGCGGTGATGCTGGACGGCAAGATCCAGCAGATCGGCACCCCCGCCGAGGTCTACGACCGGCCCATCAACCGTTTTGTGGCGGGCTTCCTGGGCTCGCCCACCATGAACTTCTTCGAAGGCGTGATTGCCTCCGACAACGGCCAACTGGTGTGGCGCGCCCCAGGCCTGACCGTGGATGTAGCTGCCTACCCCTTCGCCACGCCGCCCCACATGGGCCAGAAGGCCGTGCTGGGTGTGCGCCCCGAGCATGTGGACCTGGTGCCCGAAGACCAGCCCGCGCTGGGCAAAGCGACCGTGACCTTGGCCGAGCCCATGGGCGCGATGGTGGTGCTGTGGCTGGACCTGGGCGGCACCGCCATGTCGTGCATCGCCGACAGCCACACCCCGCACCAGCGCGGCCACACCCTGGGCGTGCGCTGCGACGTACGGCGCATCTCGCTGTTTGGCGAAGACGGCAAGCGGCTGTAGGGGCCCGGCTCTTCGGAGGACAACCTTGGTCAGATGACTCTTAACGCCCGCCGTTTCCTGGTGCTGATGCTGCTGCAGGCCTTTGCCGTAGGCCTGTCCAACATCTTCGTCAACCTCTACATCTGGAACATCGACCGCTCGCTGATCACCCAGGCCCACTACAGCCTGAGCCAGTCGGCGGCGATCTTGCTGAGCTTTCCGCTGTGCAGCCTTCACGCGCGGCGCACCTCGCCCATGGCCAGCTCGCGGGTGGGGCTGGTGCTATTCATCCTGGCCTACGCGGTGATTTTGTGGCTGCAGGAAGATTGCGCCCGCCACGTGGGGTGGATTGGCGGCCTGCTGGGCCTGGCGGTGAGCTTCTTCGTCATCGGCCAGCACATGCAGTTTCTGGAAAACGCGCAGGACGCGCAGCGCGACCGCTTTCTCTACGCCGCCAACTACATGACCAGCGGCGCGGCCATCGTGGCCCCGCTCCTGGCGGGCTGGCTGATCCGGCACATTGCGGGTCCGCCCGGCTACAACACCGTGTTCGGCCTATCGTTGCTGACATTTGCCGCCGCCGCCTGGTGGTCGACCCGCATCAGCGGCCAGCCGCTGGGCCGCGCCTCCAACCTGCTGGGTGCGTGGCGCAACAAGCAGCGCACCTGGCGCGGCATGTTCTGGGTGAGTACCGCCATGGCCACGGTGCAGGGCACCTACACCAGCTTTCTGGTCACCATCATGGCCTACGCCATCCTGCAGGACGAATTTGCCTTTGGTGCCTACAGCGCCATGGTGGCGCTGGTGGGTCTGGTGTCCAGCATCGCGCTGGCCCTGTGGTCCCAGGCCCGGCACCGCCTGCGCACCTACACCCTGGGCGCGCTGCTGCTGTGCGCCGCATCCATCGCGCTGGCCCTGGTACAGGAGCCCGCCATGCTGGTGGTCTACGGCATCGCCAGTGCCATCGGCATGAACACCATCACCACCTGCGAGATGGCCTGGAGCTACGCCGCCATCGAGTCCGCCCCCGACTACCAGGAACACAAGCTGGACTACATCGTGGTGCGCGAAATCCCGCTGGGCCTGGGCCGCATGGTCGGCGTAGGCCTGTTTGTGCTGCTGCACACCCAGTTCGAAAGCCAGGTGCTGACCCTGGGCTTTGTGCTGTTTGGCGCGGTGTACCTGGCGCTGGTGCCCGCGCTGCGGCGTATCTGGCAACCCACCGAACCCGCACTACAAAAAACATAGCTACTTGCGCTTTAAGGGTAAGCACTAGGTGCCAAAAAGATACTAGCAATAAGAGTTTAGAGATGTAACTGGATTCTTATACGATAGGTGGGTGAACGCCGCAAATGCACCCACCCCGTCGCCTACCGGCCCCGACCGCCCGCCCTGGTGGATCTACCTGCTGCTGCCCCTGCTGCATTTCGCCAGCGTCAAGCTCACCCTGTTCTGCGCCGTCACCCCGGAAACCGAGGCAGTGGTCTGGCTGCCCAATGCCGTGCTGCTGGCCGCCTTGCTGCGCTACCAGGGCCAGCGTGGCTGGGCCATGGCGGCACTGACGACCAGCTCGGATGTGCTGGCCACCAGTTCGGCTTTTCCGCTGTGGGGCGCCGTCTTGCTGAGTCTGGTGAATCTGGCCGAGGTGCTGCTGGCCTACTGGCTGATGCGCCGCATGCAGGTATCGCGGGGGCTGCAGCGGTTTGAGGACTTCGGAAAGTTCATTGCCGCCGGGCCCATCATCGCCGCCCTGCTGGCCGCGCTGATGGCATCGGTCGTGCTGCAGCGCCTGGATGCCAGCATCACCACGCCGTATCTGACCCTGGTGCGGGTGTGGTGGTTTGGCGATGCGCTGGGGCTGCTGATCTACACGCCGCTGCTGCTCAGCTTCTCGGGGCCGGTACGCTCAGCCCCCACCCGCTTCACCCTGCTCGACGGCACCATCGTGCTGCTGGGCTTGGCGCTGGCCGTGCTGGTGTTTACCGCCGAGCGGGGTCAGGTGGGCGGCGTATCGGTCACGCCCGACCTGCTGCTGCCCCCGGTGCTGTACCTGGCAGTGCGCTTTGGCGTGCGCTGGACGGCGCTGGCCGTGGCGCTGATCTCCCTGGCCACCGCCTGGGTCCTGACCACCGGCCAACAGCCTTTCGGAGCGGTCGATGTGCACCTGGAAATCGTGCGGGCCCAAGAATTCATCTTCACGCTGTGCACCGTGGGCATTGGTTTCGCCATTTTGCTCACCGAGCTGAAAACCCACGAACGCCGGCTGGAGGACAAGGTGCGCGAACGCACCCAGGCGCTGGAAGCATCCAACGCGCAACTGGCCGCGCTCAGCGCCACCGACGGCCTGACCGGCATTGCCAACCGCCGCCGCTTCGACGAGGTGCTAGCCAGCGAATGGAGCCGGGCCGCGCGCAATGGCCAGCCCCTGGCGCTGGTGATGCTGGACGTGGACTTTTTCAAACCCTACAACGACCACTACGGCCACCTGGCAGGCGACGACTGCCTGCGCCACGTGGCCCGCGTACTGGCCGCACACCTGCACCGTGGCGGCGACCTGGTAGCCCGCTACGGCGGCGAAGAATTTGTGCTGCTGGTTTCGGTGCACGATGCCGCCGATGCCCTGCACATCGCCGAAACCGCCCGCCAGGCCCTGGTCGCCCTGGCCCTGCCGCATGCGCAATCGCCCTTTGGCACCGTCACCGCCAGCCTGGGCGTGGCCTTGCACGTGCCCGCCGTGGGCGAACCCGCCGAGCTGCTGGTGCAAAAAGCCGACCAGGCCCTGTACCAGGCCAAGGCGCGCGGGCGCAACCAGAGCGTGGTGGGCGGTCCTTAAGCCAAAGCGAATAGAGGCCAAGGAGAGATTTAAAAACATCCTCTATATGAGGGATGTGGGGAAAAGCGTAAAAAAACAAAATAACGGCTTGGCAATATTGCCAGACCGCTACCGCTGCACCCCAGGAGAAAATCATGGGCTTTGATTTTGTTGGCAAAGTAATCAAATTCAATGGATTTAATACCGATGCGTACAAATCCACCGGAACTACCGGCCCCGACGATCCCAAATTTGCCAAAAGAATACTCTGCGAAGGAGACTCGTGGTTTTCGATAGGTGCCATTCCCTCAGGCAACCTCTTGCTTCCCCTGGAATTCGACCAAGCCACTTTGCTGGTGAATCTGGCGGAACCCGGCGACACCATCCGCAATATGGCTTCCATCAGCGCAAATCCCGTGCTCAAACAAATCATCTTTGATAAAAAATTCTCCACCAAATGGGATGCCATTTTTATCAGCGGCGGTGGAAACGACTTGATTGACGATGCTAACCAAATTATCTGCAAACCCTCCATAGGCGCTGGCAACCATATGCACGACTACATCAATCATATTGATCTGGAAAACCTGAAGCAGAAAGTAAAAAAAGGCTTTATAGATATAGCCAATCTTCGCAACGGCAGCGAGAAAAATGCCAAGACACCCATCATTGCCCATGTTTATGATTACCCCACGCCCAGAGATGCCAAGGCCACATTTCTGGGGTTCAAAGTAAAAGGGCCATGGCTTTTTCCGGCATTCAAACAACACGATATTCCCGTAGATTTTTGGATATCCATTACCGATTATTTATTTGAGCAGTTGGGCGCCTGCATCATCTCGCTCACATCCCAAATCGACCATTTCCACGCCATCACCTCCACCCGCGAAACCCTGGTTCGCGCCCGGCTCGGCACCGAGGGCCAAGACGGTGACTGGCTCAACGAGATCCATCCGACATCAGAGGGCTACAAAAAGCTAGGCGCCAAAATCTCGGCCGAGATGCGGCATCTGCTGTCAGCGCCTTGATTTTTCAGGGCCGCGTGCGCATCCAGCGCGTCAGCTCGATGCTCACAATGCACACCACCAGCCAGGCCGTGCCCGACGCAAAGCCCGCCAGCACATCGCTGGCAAAGTGCACGCGCAGAAACACCCGGCTCACCCCCACCGAGAACGCCAGCGCCACCGCGGCCAGCACCAGCGGCAGATGCGCGCGCGGCGGCACGAAGCGGCACAGCACATAGGCCAGCATGCCGTACAGCACCACCGAGCCCGAACTGTGGCCGCTGGGAAAACTGAAACCGTGGGCCATGACCAGCCCGTCGTCGTGCACCGGCCGCACCCGCTCGAACACCTGCTTCAGCGTGGTGTTGAGCACGCCGTTGCCCGCTACCGCCAGCACCCAGGCCAGCGCCAGCCAGCGGCGACCGCGCAGCACCAGCAGCACGGCCACCAGAATGCACACCCCGGTGACGGTGGGGGTATCGGCCAGGCGGGTCAGCAGTGCGAATGCCTGCAACACCCCGAGTGGCAGCTGGGTGCGCAGGCTGTCGGCCAGCGCCTGGTCAGCCAGCCCCATGGTTCCATCGGTGCCCAGCTTTTCCGCCAGCTCGGCAAACACCCAGGCCCCGCTGACGATCACCGCGAAGCCCGCCGCCAGCCGCAGGCCCAGGTACAGCGCGGGCGACAGGCTGCTTTGGTCGCGCGGCACGTGGATGCGCCGCACCAGCCACCAGCCCCCGGTGGCGGCGAGCAGCAGCAACGCCAGCGTAGCCCCATAAATTTCCACGGCCCAGGGGGCCCAGGCTTGCACATCAACCCGCATGCAGCCCCCGCTCCACCTGGATGGATGTCACTTTGGCACACGCAAACGCGCCGGACGAAGCCGCGAAATCCCACTGTTCCACCTCGCAGCGCCCCGTGCCCGCCTGCCAGCGCAGCAGATTCACAGAGTTCGGCGCGCCATCGCGCACCCGGCTGGACACCGCCGTGCCCGCCTGCACCGCCCACAGGGGCCGCGCCAGGCCGGGCAGTGGCCGCACAAACGGCAGGTGGATGTGCCCGCCCAGCACCAGGTCGGCCCCGGCCCGCGCCCACACGCGCTGCGCGTCGGCGTGGCCTTGCAGCAGGTTCTTCACGTCCTCGGAGCGCTCCACCGCGATCGGCTGGTGCACTACCACCACGCGCAACTGCGTCGGCGTGGCCCCGGCCAGCAGGGTGGCGATGCGGTCGATCTGCGCGGGCGACACCTCGCCGTTTTCATGCCGGTAGGCGCGCGTGGTTCTCACGCCCAGCACCAGCAGGTCGGTGGACCGGAACACCGGTTCCAGATCGTCTCCAAAGGCCGCGCAGTGCCCGGCGTAAGGGTTCCGCCAGCGCGCCCACAGGTTGAACAGCGGAATGTCGTGGTTGCCGGGAATCGCCAGCAGCGGCCCGCCCAGCCGGTCCATGAAGGCCCGGGCCGCGCGGAACTGGGCCGCGCGTGCGCGCTGGGTGATGTCGCCCGACAGCACCAGCAGATCGGGCCGCTGCTGCCGGGCCAGGGCGGCCAGGGCCTCAACCACTGGGGCCTGTTCGGTGCCGAAATGCGGGTCGGATATCTGCAGCAGCACGGTCATGAACGGCTGCCCTCGGCGGGTTTGAGCAAATACAGCGGCTGCGCCGCCACGCGGAACTCCAGCGGGGTGCGCATGCGCGTCACCTCGCCATCAAACGCCACCTTGATCTTGCGCCGGCGCGGCTGCACCACCATGCGCGAAAACGCAAAGCTCTCCACACTGTCGGCCTCGCCCAGCGTGCCCATGGCGCCGCGCACCATCAGGCCCACCATGGCCAGCGTGCCCATGGGTTTGAGCATCACGGCGGCAATCTGGCCGTCGTCCAGCGGCCGCGCCGGATGGTCGCTCAGGTTCACACCTACCTGCTCCAGCTGCAGGCGGTTATTGCCCACAAACAGGGTGGGCGTACGCACATTGCGCACCACACCGCCCTGGTCGATCTGCAGGTGCAACTGGCGGTTGAAGCGCAGCAGGGTCATGCAGGCGGCCCCCAGGGCCACCCAGCGGCTGCGGCCAAAGCGGGCCTTGTAGGTTTCGCGGTCTTCCAGCAGCACCGGGTACAGGCCCAGGCTGGCGTTGACCAGAAACACGTAGCCGTTCACCGTGCCCACCTGCACCGGCGTGGGCACGGCCTGCATCAGCATCTGCGCGGCCTGGGCGGGCTCGGTGGAGATGCCGTGGGTGCGGGCAAAGTAGTTAAAGGTGCCCAGCGGCACCACGCCCATGGCGCAGCCCGCCGCGTGCGCCGCCTGGGCCACGGCGTTGATGGTGCCGTCGCCGCCCACCGCCACCACGGCCGAGCGGGTGGCCAGCGCGGTGGCCGCGGCCTCGCGCGCCACCCGGGGCAAATCGGTGACGGGGGCAAAGCGCAGCGCGCCGGTGCGCCCGGCTTCTTGCAAGGCCTGTTCGATCACCGCCCGCTTGGTTTCGGCATCGCTGTGGCCCGAGGCAGCGTTGATGACAAAGATCAGCGGCGCGGCGGGGTCTTGGGGAGGGCTGGAGTTCATGGCCTGCATCCTAACAGCCGCAGGCACTGCGTACTACAAAATAAATAGCTGCTTGTGCTTATGGATAAAGCGCCAGAGGCCAAAAAAGCTTACAAAATTCGACACCTGCACGAAATAGCCAATCCCCCTAAAATGCAGGGGTTTTCCCTTCGATCCTCCCCCCATGAACCTCCCCCTGCTGGCCTTGGCCGTGGCCGCTTTTGGCATTGGCACCACCGAATTCGTCATCATGGGCCTGCTGCCCGAAGTCGCCACCGACCTGGGCGTCACCATCCCCGCCGCAGGCATGCTGGTGTCGGCCTACGCCCTGGGGGTGGCAGTAGGCGGCCCGTTTCTGGCGGTGGCCACGGCCAAGCTGCCGCGCAAAACCACGCTGGCCTGGCTGATGGCCTTGTTTGTCATCGGCAACATCGGCTGCGCCCTGGCCCCCAGCTACGGCTGGCTGATGGTGGCGCGGGTGCTCACCTCGTTCTGCCACGCGGCCTTTTTCGGCATCGGCGCGGTGGTGGCCACCCAGGTGGTCGCACCAGATAAGCGCGCCCAGGCCATGTCCATGATGTTTGCGGGCCTGACGCTGGCCAATGTGCTGGGCGTGCCGCTGGGCACACTGCTGGGGCAGCACACCGGCTGGCGCAGCACCTTCTGGGCGGTGTCGGTGATTGGCGTGCTGGCCATGGCCGCCGTGCTGCGCTGGGTGCCCGCGCTGCGCCAGACGCTGAGCGGCAGCGCTTTAGGCGAGTTCCGCGTGCTGCGCCACAAGCAGGTGTGGCTGGCGCTGGGCATGAGCATGTTGGCATCGGCCAGCATGTTCACCATGTTTACCTACATCACACCCATCCTGCGCGACGTGACCGGCATTGCGCCGCAAAACGTGAGTTACGTGCTGCTGCTGTGCGGCGTGGGCCTGACCATCGGCAACCTGCTGGGCGGGCGGCTGGCCGACTGGCGGCTGATGCCGTCGCTGATGTGCATCTTTGCGGCCATCGCCGTGGTGCTGGCCGCGTTCTCCGTCACCAGCCAATGGGTCTGGCCCGCCGTGGCCACCCTGGTGCTGTGGGGCGTGGTGTCGTTTGCCACCGGCGCGCCGCTGCAGGTACGGGTGGTGTCCCAGGCCGGGGACGCGCCCAGCCTGGCTTCCACGCTGAACATCGGTGCCTTCAACCTGGGCAATGCCCTGGGTGCCTGGCTGGGCGGCAGCGCGATAACCGCAGGCTGGTCGCTACGCACTTTGCCGCTGCTGGCCGCCGGGGTGACGCTGGCTGCGCTGGCCCTGACGCTGTACTCGGCGCGGCTGGACCGGGGTGTGCCGGTACGCGGGGCGATGGCGGGGGCCTAATTCAAGGGGTTTGCCAATCGCTGTATGGATGCGTCGCCAGGCGGGAGTTGTAGTAACGCGCATCGTCCGTCACCTCCAGGCCCACCCAGGCGGGCCGGGCAAACACCTGGTCTTCGGACTCCAGTTCGATCTCGGCCACCACCAGCCCGGCGTTCTGGCCTAAAAACTCGTCCACTTCCCAGGCGAAACCCTCGTGCAGGACGACGCGTCGGATTTTCTCAACGGTGGGCCCATCGCACAGCGCCATGAGCTGTGCTGCATCGGCCAGCGGAATGGGGTATTCAAACTCGGCCCGCGTGGCACCCTGGTTCGCGCCCTTGATGGTCAGAAAAGCCTGCTCGCCCGCGATGCGCACGCGCACCGTGCGCTGCTTGTCGCGGTTCAGGTAGCCCTGGCTGAGCCGGGTGCCGGGGCCTTGGCGCCAGGCATCGCCGGTGACGAGAAACTTGCGTTCGATTTCAGTGGCCAAGGGGGTCTCCGGAAGGGGGATGGGATTGCGGTGGGGCTGGCCATTCTGCACGGTGTTATAACCAAGCCCCGCAATTCGCCACCCTAGGTGGTGAGCCAAAGACAATATAGAAGGAAACCCACCATGGGCGCGCAGTGGAAAGCAAAAGGTAAGGAACTGGCAGCCAACGCCAGGGGCCGCGTATTTGGCAAATTGTCCAAAGACATCATGATCGCCGCGCGCAGCGGGGCCGACCCCGCCGCCAATGCCCGGCTGCGGCTGCTGGTGGAGCAGGCGCGCAAGGTCTCCATGCCCAAGGACACGCTGGACCGGGCCATCAAAAAAGGCGCGGGCCTGACCGGCGAAGCCGTCCATTTCGACCACGTGATCTACGAAGGCTACGCCCCGCACCGCGTACCGCTGATGGTCGAGTGCCTGACCGACAACGTCAACCGCACCGCGCCCGAGATGCGCGTGCTGTTCCGCAAGGGCCAGCTGGGCACCTCCGGCTCGGTGGCCTGGGACTTTGACCACGTTGGCATGATCGAAGCCGAACCGGCGGCCAAGGGCGCGGATGCCGAGCTGGCCGCCATCGAAGCCGGTGCGCAGGACTTTGAGCCCGGCGAGGAAGACGGCAGCACCACCTTTTTGACCGACCCCGCCGACCTGGACCTGGTCAGCCGCGCCCTGCCCACCCACGGCTTTACCGTCTTGTCGGCCAAGCTGGGCTACAAGGCCAAGAACCCCATTGCCGCCACCAGCCTGAGCGCCGAGCAGCTGGAAGAAGTCGAAGCCTTCCTGGCCGCCATCGACGCGAACGATGACGTGCAAAACATTTATGCAGGCTTGAACTAACCCTCCATGGACTTTCTCATCCTGGCGATCCTGATCGCCATCGGCAGCTACGCGCTGACCTCGCGCGACCAGCGCCAGCGCATTGCCACCCTGGGCAGCCACCTCAGCCAGTACCAGATCGAAAAGCTGATGGAAACCGTCACGCAGGGCTACCTGCGGGCGCTGGGCGAAAAAGATGCGGCCCGGCAAGAGCAAATCTGGACCTTGCTGAACACCAGCGAGGCCCAGTTGGCCGAGCAATTCAAGCGCTTTGCCAGCGAATTTGCCAAGGCCGGTGCCGAGCAGACCCGCGTGAGCAAGATTGCCATCGCCCTGCCCTATGCCGACACGCTGTTCCCCAGCGCTACCTTCGATCTGCGCAAGGCCTTCGCCATCCACGCCCAGGGCATCGCCCGCGCTGCCGACGCACCGGCGGACACGTCGGCCAAACACAAGGCCTTCACCATGTCGGCCGAGCTGTTTTTGATGCAGCACACCTGCCACTGGTTCTGCAAATCCAAAACCGTGGCCTCGGCCCGCATGATGGCCCGCCACCAAACCACCTACGCCCAACTGGTGGCCGCGGTGTCGCCCGAAACCCGCAAGGCGTATAGCAGCTTGGTGGAAGCTTAATTGCTATATAAAAAGTAGCTTCTCGCGCTTATTCAATAAGCGCTGGAGGCCTAAAACGCTCACATTTCATCAATCGGCGTAGACCGGCTCCCGGCCTGCGCTTCCAGTGCGTAGCGTTCGCGGGTCTTGACGTAGAAGCTGGCACCGAAGCGGCCCACGGGGTGGTAGTTTTGCAGGCGCACGCGCCAGGTTTCGGTGTCGATGAGTTCGTCGCGCGCGTGCATCCACAGCACCTTGCCGATGAAGATCTGGCGGCTGTCGGTTTCCATCAGCTCCCACAGCGTGCATTCAAACGCCACCGGGGCTTCGGCAATGCGCGGCGGGGCGATGGCGCAGGACGGCGCTGTCGTCAGGCCCACGGCCTCCAGCTCACTCTGCTCGGGCGGCAGGCGTTCGCCACAGCGGTGCATCTGCTCGGCCAGGTCTTCGTCGCACATGTGGACCACAAACTCCTTGCTGCGCAGGATGTTGGCCGCCGTGTCCTTGAGCTGGCCGTCTTTGAGCCGGTTCAGGCTGATCATCACGATGGGCGGCTCCTCGCCCACCATGGCAAACATGCTGAAGGGCGCGGCGTTGACCACCCCGCCCTCGCTCAGCGTGGTGACCAGCGCAATCGGTCGGGGCACGATCAGGCTGGCCATCATCTTGTAGCGTTGGTATTCAGAGAGGGTGGCGAAGTCGATGTTCATGGGGTGGTGGCATGCAATAGCTATGCCTGCGGGGGTGGAAACCAGGCGATAAGAAATCGCGGAAAGTCATGGGCAGTGGTAGACAAATTGCTGCAGTGCAGCATAAACTGAAACCAGAAGTAAGCAGTTTTTACAAACTTTCTACGGAGGTTTCTATGGCTTTTTCTCCCGTCCATTCCCTGCTCTGCGCCGCGTCCTTGTGCGCGGCCTTGGGTCACCCCGCCCAGGCAGCAGCCCCCTTGCCCACGCTCAACGGCGACCCGGGGCAGACATCGGTGTCCGGCCTGTCGTCCGGGGCCTTCATGGCCGGGCAGTTCCAGGTGGCGTTTTCTGCGTCGATCAAAGGTGCGGGCATCGTCGCCGGGGGGCCGTACTACTGCGCAGGGGTCTTGGGCTATGGTGCCGCCGCCATTTGCATGGGCATGGTGCCCTTCATGCCGCCCAACCCGCAGGTGATGTGGAGTGCGGCCCAGGTGCTGGCCAGCGCGGGCGAGATTGACCCGCTGTCCGGCCTCAAAAACCAGCAGGTCTACCTGTTCAGCGGCACCAAGGACACGGTGGTGTACCAGCAGGCGGTGGATGCCGCCGTGGCGTTTTACAAGCTGGCCGAGGTGCCGGATGCCCACATCCGCTACGTCAACAGTGTGCCCTCGGGCCACGCGCTCATCACCCCGCAATTTGGCAATGCCTGCGCGGCCAACACCGCGCCCTATATCAGCCACTGCGCGGTACAGGGCAAGGGCTACGACCAGGCCGGTGCTTTGCTGCAACACATTTACGGCAAGTTGCGGCCCGCCGCCAAAACCCTGGGCAGCAGCGTCGTGGCCTTCAACCAGCGTGAATTTGCGCCTGTCGCCTCGGGCATGGCCGACGACGCCTACCTCTACGTGCCCAAATCGTGCGCCAAGGCAGGCAGCAACTGCAAGGTGCATGTGGCGCTGCATGGCTGCGAGCAGTCGGCCAAAGTAGTGGGGAACGATTTCTACAGCGATACCGGCTACAACAACTGGGCCGACAGCAACCAGATGGTGGTGCTGTACCCGCAGGTGAATGCGTCCAACGCACCGTTCAACCCCAAGGGCTGCTGGGACTGGGTAGGCTACACCGGCCCGGCCTACGCCACCAAAGCAGGCGTGCAAATGGCGGCCATCAAGGCAATGGTCGACCGGCTGACCACCCAACCCTGAGCGCTGAGCCTGCTTAACCTTCAAACTGCGGGTGCAACTGGCGAATCTTCGTCATGGCCGCCCCGGCGGCGGCGGTGCGGGTCTCGACCCCCATCTTCACGTAGACGCGCTCCAGGTGCCTCTTCACCGTGGCGGGGCTGGAGCCCAGAATCTCGCCGATGTCGCAGGTGGTGAGCTTGAAGCTCAGGCTCATGGCCTCCTACTCGGGCGGCAGGCATTCGTCGAAATGGCGCGTCTGCTCGGCCAGATCTTTGTCGAACATGTTCACGACAGCAGATTCAAATCAAAAATTTGATAAATACGAGATTCATTTCATCAAAAATGTGTCATTTATCTCATATTTAATTTTTTAAATAAATCATTTATATCAAATTAATCTTATGATTCGGGACTAGGCAAACAACAAACACATCGTCATGACGACTCCCTTCGCAAGTAACCCTCTGAACACGCTCAAAATCTCCACCCGCCTGGCACTCCTGATAGGCGTGCTCTGCAGCCTGCTGGTCGCCATGGGTGGCCTGGGCCTGTACGGTATCAACCAATCCAATACGGCCCTGCAATCGGTGTATGCAGACCGTACGGTTCCCGCAGCGCAGTTGGGGAAAATACGTTTCCTGCAATTGGCCAACGAACTCAGCATCGAGGCTGCACTGATCCATCCCGGAGTGGAGACCTCGTCGCAAAGTTTTGCACAGATACAGGGCAATATGGACGCGATCCACAAGGAGTGGGATGCCTATATGGCGACCAAGCTGACGGACGAGGAAGCACAACTGGTGCGCACCTTCAGCGGTGCGCGCAGCGCTTTCATCGATCAGGCATTGCAGCCCATCCTGGGCGCGCTGCAAGCCAACAACCCGCAAGAAATACTGCGTTTGCACAACGAAAAAATACAAGTGTTGTCGGTCCCGATGAAAAATGGGTTGGATGCACTGATTGCACTGCAAGTGAGAGAGGCGCTCCGAGAATTCACCGTGGCCACTGCACGTTACGAACACATCCAGAAAGTATCTTTGGCCGCCATTCTGGGAGGGGTGTTGTTTGCCGGCTGCTTTGGTTACGTGATGGTGCGCTCCATCGGCCGCCAACTGGGTGCCGAGCCCGGTGAAGCGGCCGAGGTGGTGCGCGGCGTAGCGAGCGGTGATCTGGGCATGCAGATTGTGTTGCGCCCTGGCGATACCAGCAGCTTGATGGCCCAACTCAAGCGGATGCAGACCAGCCTTGCCCATGTCGTGTCCACGGTACGGCAAAGCTCCGAAGGCGTGGCAGCGGCCAGTGCCGAAATCGCCCAAGGCAACCATGACCTGTCCGGCCGCACCGAGCAACAAGCCAGCGCACTGGAAGAAACCGCCGCCTCCATGGAGGAGCTATCGGGCACCGTTCGGCACAATGCCGATAACGCCCGCCAGGCCAACCAATTGGCCGTCAATGCATCGACTGTTGCCGCACAAGGCGGCGAAGCGATGAACCAGGTGGTAGCCACCATGAAGGATATCGACGACAGTTCGAAAAGGATTTCCGACATCATCAGCGTGATCGACGGGATTGCCTTCCAGACCAATATCCTGGCGCTGAATGCCGCCGTGGAAGCCGCCCGTGCCGGAGAACAGGGCCGCGGCTTTGCCGTGGTGGCCAGCGAGGTCCGCAATCTGGCCCAGCGCAGTACGGTGGCCGCCAAGGAGATAAAGATGCTGATCGACCACAGCGTTTCCCAGGTGGCGCAAGGCTCCAGCCTGGTGATCCAGGCGGGTCACACCATGACCGAGGTGGTCACTGCCATCCGCCGGGTCACCGACATCATGGGTGAAGTCAGCGCGGCCAGCCAAGAACAAAGCCAGGGCGTGGCCCAGGTAGGCGAAGCAGTCACCCAGATGGACCAGGTGACGCAGCAGAACGCAGCCCTGGTCGAAGAATCGGCAGCGGCGGCCAACAGCCTGCAGCACCAAGCCGAACAACTGCTGCAGTCAGTCGCGGTGTTCAAACTGGGAGCGGGTACCGACACGCCTTCGATGGCCGCCCCGGCAAACGCCCACTTCCCAGAACGGCGCGGCCCCAACCGCGCCAAGAACGTCCTGCGTCCAGCCTTCGGTGCCAGCAAACACACACGACTCCAGCCCAACCCTTCTCCCACCAAAGTGACCGCCACTGGCACCGACCAGTGGAGCCCTTTCTAAATCTGGAAGCCGCCGCCGCGTTAGCCTTCAAACTGCGGGTGCAACTGGCGAATCTTCGTCATGGCCGCCCCGGCGGCGGCGGTGCGGGTCTCCACCCCCATTTTCACGTAAACGCGCTCCAGGTGCTTCTTCACCGTGGCCGGGCTGGAGCCCAGAATCTCGCCGATGTCGCGGTTGGTTTTGCCCTTGACTACCCAGTACAGCACCTCGGCTTCGCGGGTGGTGAGCTTGAAGCTCAGGCTCATGGCTTCGATCACTGCCGCGTCGGACACCTCGCGCATCACGATCAGCCAATCCCCCTCGCCTTCTCCATCCCCCGTTTGCTGGTGCAGCCGAAAACTCAAGCGGCGTGCGCCTTGCTCTACGCTGAGGCGGGGCGGCTCGATCTGCTGCCGGGCGGCGGGCAGGTGCTGCTGCAGCCAGTCCACCACCAGTTGGGGCGCAAACTGGGGCAAGGGCGCACTGGTGCCAAAGTAGTCGCGTAGCAGATCCCGGGCCAGCGGGGTTTGCCACATCAGCTTGCCGTCGCTGGCGCGCACGGTGATGCTGGCGTAGCCGAACGCGTCCAACGCATTGCGGGCCTGGCCGGCCTGGTGCACCTGCTGGCGGGCGCGGCGGGCGCTTTGCAGGTGCACGTTCATGCGGGCCATCACCTCCTTGGGCTTGATGGGCTTGGTGACGTAGTCCACCCCACCGGCCTCCAGCGCGGCCACCAGGTGCTCGGTCTCGGTGAGACCGGTCATGAAGATGATGGGGATGTGGGCGGTAGCCGGATTGGCCTTGAGGCGGCGGGCCACTTCGAAGCCGTCCATGCCGGGCATCATCGCGTCGAGCAGCACGATGTCGGGCAGGGCCTGGGCGGCGCGCTGCAAGGCGGTTTCGCCGCGGGTAGCCACCAGCACGGTGTAGCCGGATTCGTCCAGCGCGTCGTGCAGCACGGCCAGGTTGTCGGGCACGTCGTCGACGATGAGCACCACGTCGGAGTTGCTGCGGTCGAGGATGGCTTCGGGTTCAGGGAGCATGGGTGGTATCTGGGCTGGCGGGCGCTTCAGCCAGCAGGCGGCCTATGGCTTCAAACTGGAATTGTTGGGCCAGGGTACGCACTTCCTGCGCCAGGCCCCGGCAGGCGGGCTGCGCCTGTTCCAGCGCGGCCAACTGGTTAAGGATACCCCGGTAAAAACCCAGTTCGGCCACCTGGCGCAGCGCCTGCAAGCGGGCCGGGTCGGGCCAGACACGCAACACAGGCGCGGCGGGTGGCGCAGCGGCCTCGGCGGGTGCCTCGACCCACTGGAGCTGCAGGCGGCGTTCCAGCCAGTCGAGCAGCTCGCTGTGGCGCACCGGCTTGGTAATGAAGTCGTCGGTGCGGATGCCAACATCGTTGTCCAGGCCTTTGTCGAAGGCATTGGCCGAAACAATCGCCACGTGGGCTTGTGTGAGCCCATCCGCCTTGATGCGTCTGATGGTTTCCCAGCCGTCGATGCCGGGCATGGCCAGGTCCATCAGCACGGCATCCGGCTGGTAACCGGCAGCCAGCAGGTCCAGCGCGTCGTGGCCGCTGGCGGCGGTGCGCACCTCGAAGCCCAGGGGCTGCAGCAGTTGCACCAGCAGCTCGCGGTCGGGCTCTTCGTTGTCGACCACCAGCAGTTTGCGGCGCGGGCCGAGGTAGGCGCGGCGCAGGCGCGGGGTGCTGCGCTGCACAGTCTTCAGGTCGGCACCGTGGATTTCGGGCAGGAAAAGTTTGACGCGGAACACCGAGCCGCTGCCGGGCGCGCTGACCACGGTCATCTCGCCACCCATCAGGTCGGTGAGCATTTTGGCGATGGTCAGGCCCAAACCGGCCCCGCCGCTGCCGGAGCTGGTGGTTTGGGAGGCACCGCGCTCAAACGGCTCAAACACCTGGGCCAGCTCGTCGGCGTGCATGCCGGGGCCGGTGTCTTCGATCTCGATAAAGGCCATCTCCAGCGCGTAGCGGGCGCGCAGGCGTACCCGGCCCGTGGCGGTGAACTTGATGGCGTTGCCCAGCAGGTTGATGAGGATCTGGCGCAGGCGCTTTTCATCCGCGCGCACCTGCTCGGGCAGCACGCCCTGCGGGTCGAAGTGGAACTGCAGGCCCTTGGCACGGGCCTGGGGTTCGAACATCTCGGCCATCTCATGCAGCAGGTCGGCAAACGGCATGGGTTTGGTGGCGAGGGTGAGCTTGCCGGATTCGATGCGGGCAATGTCCAGCGTGCCTTCGATCAGCGACAGCAGATGCTCGCCGCCGCGCTTGATCACGCCAATGGCCTGCTGGCGGTGCGGTGGCACGCTGGCATCCTCGCCCATCAGCTGCGCGTAACCCAGGATGCTGTTGAGCGGCGTGCGCAGCTCGTGGCTGATGGCGCTGATGTAGCGGCTTTTGGCCTGGTTGGCCTGGTCGGCTTGTGCCCTTGCCTGTTCTGCCACCAAGGTAGCCGCTTGCAAGGCCTTGTCGGTTTGCGCGTGCGAGGCAATTTCGCGCTGCAGCAAATGGGTTTGGCGGTTGGATTCTTCTTGCGCCACCTGGCGGCTTTTATGCGCCAGCACAAACCACCAGGCCACGATGCAGGCCATCACCACCAGGGCCATATAGGCTTTGACGAAGCCCGAGCGCAGCGCTGCACTGGGATCAAAATCGGCCTCTACCGCCGATAACATAAGCGCCTTTAGCTCCTGAAAGTAGAGCAACCCAAACAGCGTGGCCAAAATCGGCACCACCACCAGCATCAGCAAAATGAAGTGCGCCAAACCGGTTTCCAGGTAGGGCCACACGCGCTGGGGCAGCAGCCAGCGCATGGCCGCCGCCCACTGCACCTTGAGACTGGCCTGGGGCTTGCACAAGTCGCCACAGCGCGCATCCAGCGTGCAGCACAGCGAACAAATCGCGCCCTGGTAGGCGGGGCAATGGGCCATGTCGGGGGCTTCGTATTCGCGCTCGCAAATCACGCAGCGCTGCACGCGCAGGCGCTGGTAGCTGTCGTCTGCCATCGGTTGGGTAATGCCTTTCCAATCGGATTGGGGGCCACGGGCGATGTAATAACGGCCCTTAGTCCACCAGGCCAACAACGGCGATGCCACCATGGCTGTGCCCAGCGCAATCAACGCCGAAAACGCCTGCGCCATCGGCCCGAACGCGCCCAGGTAGGCCAATATCGACAAGGTGGAGGCCAGGCCCATCGCGCCCACGCCGACCGGGTTGATGTCATACAGGTAGGCGCGCTTGAACTCGATGCCCGGTGGCGACAGGCCCAGCGGCTTGTTGATGACCAGGTCGGCCACCACCGCCATGATCCAGGCGATGGCGAGGTTGGAGTACAGCCCCAGCACGTCGCCCAGCGCCTCGAACACGTTCATCTCCATCAGCATGAAGGCGATCAGCGTGTTAAACACCACCCAAACCACGCGCCCCGGGTGGCTGTGCGTGATGCGCGAGAAAAAGTTGGACCAGGCCAGCGACCCGGCGTAGGCATTGGTGACGTTGATCTTGAGCTGCGACAACACTACAAACAAGGCCGTGGCCGCCACCGCCCAGCCGTACTGCGGGAACACGTATTCGTAGGCCGCCAGGTACATCTGGTTGGGGTCGACTGCGCGCTCGGGTGGCACCATGTGGGTGATGGCCAGGTAGGCCAGCAGCGCGCCGCCCAGCATCTTCAGCACCCCCAGCAGCACCCAGCCCGGCCCGCCCACCAGCACGCCCAGCCACCAGCGGCGGCGGGTGGCCGGGGTGTAGGCGGGCATGAAACGCAGGTAGTCGGCCTGCTCGCCCATCTGGGTGATGAGCGCAATGCCCACGGTGAGCGCCGCGCCAAACGACAACACATTGAAGGTATCGGCATGCCCGGTCACACCGCCGTAGTGCAGCACCCCGGCAAACGCACTGGGTTCGCGCAGCCACACATAAACAAACGGCACGATCAGCAAGACCAGCCACAGCGGCTGGGTCCAGACCTGCAGGCGGCTGATCATGGACACGCCATGCGTAACCAGCGGAATCACCACCAGCGCGCAAATCAAATAACCCCAGCGCGGCGGTATGCCCAGCGACAGGTCCAGCGCATAGGCCATCACCGCGGCCTCCAGCGCGAAAAAGATGAAGGTGAAGGACGCGTAGATCAGCGAGGTGAGCGTGGAGCCGATGTAGCCAAAGCCCGCGCCGCGCGTGAGCAAGTCCATGTCCACCCCGCAGCGGGCGGCGTAGATGCTGATGGGCAGCCCGGCCAGAAAGATGATCAGCCCGGTGGCCACAATCGCCCAAAAGGCGTTCACAAAACCGTGCTGCACCAACAAGGTGGCCCCAACCGCCTCCAGAATCAAAAACGAAGCCGCGCCAAAGGCCGTGTTGGCCACCCGCCACTCGGACCACTTGCGAAAACGCTGCGGGGCAAAGCGCAGGGCGTAGTCTTCCAGGGTCTCGCTGGCCACCCAGCTGTTGTAGTCGCGCCGGACCTTCACCACCTGCTGGGGGGCGTCGTTCAGGGGGGTCAGGTCGGAGTCGGTCACCGGGGGATCTTCGCAGCTTTTGTGCCCAGCCATGCACCAAGCTTGTGCGCCATTTGGCGTAGAGAGCGGGCACGCAGCTTGCACAATAATGTGTGACAAAAATCACCACTAGCGAGCATCCATGGAACTCACGCCGCGCGTTCGGCCAGCTTCTGCGGCCGCGCGAGCTAACTAACTAAATATCGAGTGCAACGAGATGGAACTTACTCCTCGCGAAAAAGACAAGCTGCTGATCTTTACCGCCGCCCTGCTGGCCGAGCGGCGCAAGGCCCGGGGCCTGAAGCTGAACTACCCCGAAGCCATCGCCTTCATCAGCGCCGCGGTGATGGAAGGTGCGCGCGACGGCCAGAGCGTCGCCCAGTTGATGAGCGCAGGCCGCAACATCCTGACGCGCGCCGACGTGATGGACGGCATCGCCGAGATGATTCCCGACATCCAGGTGGAAGCCACCTTTCCCGACGGCACCAAGCTCGTCACCGTGCACCAACCGATTGTGTGAACAAAAATATGAAAACTCCTAAATTAATAGCTGCTACCGCCCTATTCATAAGCACAGGAACCGTATTTGGCCATGAAGTTCCCGGCCTGACTGGCAGCCACTGGCACACCTCAGACGCCATGGGCTATTGCGTGCTGGCGGCTTTGGCAGGGGTGTCGGCCTGGGCCGTGTGGCGCGACCGGGGCGGCAAATGACCCCCGGTGAACTGCTGGTAGACGACGGCGAACACCCTCTCAACACCGGGCGGCGCAGCATCACCTTGGTGGTTAACAACACCGCAGACCGGCCCATCCAGGTGGGCAGCCACTACCACTTTGCCGAAACCAATGGCGCTCTGGGTTTTGACCGGGTTGCGGCGCAAGGCATGCGGCTGAACATTGCGTCGGGCAGCGCGGTGCGCTTCGAGCCCGGCCAGCAGCGCACGGTGGAGCTGGTGGATTACGCGGGCGACCGCACGGTGTATGGATTTCGCGGACTCGTGCAAGGGAAACTCTGACCATGGCAACCATTGGCAAACGCGCTTACGCCGAGATTTTTGGCCCCACCGTGGGCGACCGGGTCCGCCTGGCAGATACCGACCTGCTGATCGAGGTGGAAAAAGACTACACCCTGGCCGCAGGTGCCTACGGCGAAGAAGTCAAGTTTGGCGGCGGCAAGACCATCCGCGACGGCATGGCGCAGTCGCAAAAAATGCGTTCCGAAGGGGCCGTGGACTGCGTGATGACCAACGCGCTGATCATGGACCACTGGGGCATCGTCAAGGCCGACATCGGCCTGAAAGATGGCCGCATTGTCGCCATCGGCAAGGCGGGCAACCCCGACGTGCAGCCGGGCGTGGACATCATCATCGGCCCCGGTACCGAAATCATCAGCTGCGAGGGCAACATCGTCACCGCGGGCGGCATCGACAGCCACATCCACTTCATCTGCCCACAGCAAATCGAGGAAGCCCTGGCCAGCGGTGTGACCACTATGCTGGGCGGCGGCACCGGCCCGGCCACCGGTACCTTTGCCACCACCTGCACGCCCGGTCCCTGGAACATCGAGCGCATGCTGCAGGCCGCCGATGCCTTCCCCATGAACCTAGGCTTTCTGGGCAAGGGCAACGCCAGCCTGCCC
Source organism: uncultured Albidiferax sp. (assembly GCA_963512605.1). Taxonomy (GTDB): domain Bacteria; phylum Pseudomonadota; class Gammaproteobacteria; order Burkholderiales; family Burkholderiaceae_C; genus Rhodoferax_B. The sequence goes on from CAUPNG010000008.1 coordinate 52,792, forward strand.
GCCGCGCTGCACGAGCAGATCGGCGCGGGCGTGATCGGCCTTAAATTACACGAAGACTGGGGCACCACCCCCGCCGCCATCAGCAACTGCCTGGACGTGGCCGAGCTGGAAGACGTGCAGGTGGCCATCCATTCCGACACGCTCAACGAATCCGGCTTTGTGGAAAACACGATTGCAGCCACCAAGGGCCGTGGCCTGTGCGCCTTCCACACCGAAGGCGCGGGCGGCGGGCACGCCCCTGACATTTTGCGGGTGGTGGGCGAAGGCAACTTCTTGCCCAGTAGCACCAACCCCACCATGCCCTACACGGTGAACACGCTGGACGAGCACGTGGACATGCTGATGGTCTGCCACCACCTGGATGCCAGCATCCCCGAAGACCTGGCCTTCGCCGAAAGCCGCATCCGCAAGGAAACCATTGCCGCCGAAGACGTGCTGCACGACCTGGGTGCCATCAGCATGATGAGCAGCGACAGCCAGGCCATGGGCCGCGTGGGCGAGGTGATTCTGCGCACCTGGCAGACGGCACACAAGATGAAGCAGCAGCGTGGCTCCTTGCCAGAGGATTCCTCACGCAACGACAACTTCCGCGCCAAACGTTATGTGGCCAAGTACACCGTCAACCCGGCACTGGCCCACGGCATCAGCCACGAAGTGGGCAGCATCGAGGTGGGCAAATGGGCCGATCTGGTGGTGTGGAAACCGGCCTTCTTTGGCGTGAAACCCGCGCTCATCTTGAAAGGCGGCTTCATCGCCATGGCCGCCATGGGCGACCCCAACGCCAGCATCCCCACGCCCCAGCCGGTGCACTACCGCCCGATGTTTGGCGCGTACGGCACGGCATTGGCGCGCGGCTCGCTGACCTTTGTGTCGCAAGCCGGGTTGACCGGCGGCATCAAGGAGCGCTTCGGCCTGGCCAAAACTCTGAGCGCCGTGAAAGGCATCCGCCCCGTGCGCAAACAGCACATGGTTCACAACAGCTATCTGCCGAAGATGGAAATTGATGCGCAAACCTACAGCGTGCGGGCGGATGGGGTGCTGCTGACGTGCGAAGCGGCGGTAAGCTTGCCGATGTCACAACGTTACTTTCTCTTCTAATGCTCCAAACCTCCAAACTCATCCCCCAAGGCAAAGGCCTGGCCCCTGCCCTGCTCAAACGTGGCAGCACTGTCGAGCTGGACTGGGACGTGCGGCAAAAAAGCCGCTTCGATGCCACCGACTCCCTGGGCCGCCAGCTCGGCGTGTTTTTGCCGCGCGGCACCCTGGTGCGTGGCGGCGATGTGCTGGTGGTGGAAGACGGCTCCCTGGTCCAGGTGGTGGCGGCCCCCCAGCCGGTGCTGGTCATCACGATCCACGGACATGGCACGCCTTTCGACCTGACCCGCGCCGCCTACCACCTGGGCAACCGCCATGTGCCGATCGAGCTGCAGCCCGACCACCTGAAAATCGAGCCCGACCACGTGCTGGCCGAGATGCTGCGTGCCATGCATTTGACGGTGGTGGAAGCCACGGTGGCGTTTGAGCCCGAAGGCGGGGCCTACGCGGCGGGCGGACACAGCCATGGCCACGAACATCCGGCACCCAAGCCAGTCTCCATTCCGGTCAAAGCCGCCCCCCACGTCCACGGCCCTGGCTGTGGGCACGACCACGACCACGGCCATTCCCACTGATCCCATGACCGTGCGCAGAGTCCGCCCGCTGGTACCGCCGGTCCGCCGCCGCCCTGCCCGAGTGAGCCACGCCGCCAGTCCACCAGAATCGCCCACGCCCAGCCTGCTGCAGCTGATCTGGCTGGCGTCGCCCGCCCTGCCGGTGGGCGGATTCTCTTACTCAGAAGGGCTGGAAGCAGCCGTAGACAGGGCGGGAGTAGCTACAGAAAGCGCAGCATCTGACTGGCTGATCGACCAACTGCACCTAGCGCTAACCCGGGGCGACCTGGCCGCCATCGCCAAAGCCATCCCGGCCTGGCGGCGCGGTAACCTCGCCCACGTGGCCGAGCTCAACGCCTGGGTGCTGCAAACCCGTGAAACCAGCGAACTGCGCGCCCAGGCCGAGCAAATGGGCCGGTCGTTATTGGAGTGGCTGCGCAACCACCACACGGCCACAGCGGTGCAGATAGCGGCCTGCGCCCAGATGCAGCCCACCTACCCCATCGCCTACGCCCTGGCCGCTGCCGCCACCCAGGCCCCGCTGCGCGACTGCCTGCTGGCCTATGCCTTTGGATGGGCCGAAAACATGACGCAGTCGGCCATCAAATCGGTGCCGCTGGGCCAAAGCGCCGGGCAGCGCATCCTGGCGCGCCTGGCCGCCGACATTCCCGCCGCGGTGGACCACGCCATCCAGCTCCCCGACAGCCAGCGCCAGGCGTTTTCACCCATGCTGGCCATTCTGAGCAGCCAGCACGAAGTGCAGTACTCAAGGCTTTTCAGGTCCTAGCGCTTATTCCACAAGCACAAGCAGCTCTTTATTGAATAGCAAAATACCATGTCCACTCTGCACCACATCGCCAACCGCACCAAAAAACTCCCTCCCCTGCGCGTCGGCATCGGCGGCCCGGTGGGTTCCGGCAAAACCACGCTGCTGGAAATGCTGTGCAAAGCCATGCGCGAAAAATACGACCTGGTGGCCATCACCAACGACATCTACACCAAGGAAGACCAGCGCATCCTGACCGTCAGCGGTGCCCTGCCCGCCGAACGCATCATGGGTGTGGAGACGGGCGGCTGCCCGCACACCGCTATCCGCGAAGACTGCTCCATCAACCTGGAAGCCATTGACCGCATGCTGGTCGAGCACCCCAATGCCGACATCGTGTTCATCGAGAGCGGCGGCGACAACCTGGCCGCCACCTTCAGCCCCGAGCTCAGCGACCTCACCATCTACGTGATCGACGTCGCCGCAGGCGAAAAAATCCCCCGCAAAGGCGGCCCCGGCATCACCAAGAGCGACCTGTTCGTCATCAACAAAACCGACCTGGCCCCCCACGTGGGTGCGAACCTGGACGTGATGGAATCCGACACCCGCCGCATGCGCGGGGTCAAACCGTTTGTCATGACCAACCTGAAAACGCTCAGTGGCTTGGCCGAGGTGGTGACCTTCATCGAAACCAAGGGAATGTTGGTGACCCAGCACGCCCAGTAAAATCAAGGGCTTAGCCAGCTCCACGCCGCTTACAACGGCGTTTCCCCATGACCTATAGCGTCAAAGAAATTTTCTACACCCTGCAAGGCGAAGGCGGCCAAGCCGGCAGCCCCGCCGTGTTTTGCCGCTTCGCCGGTTGCAACCTCTGGACCGGCCGCGAAAGCGATCGCGCCACCGCCATCTGCCGTTTTTGCGATACCGACTTTGTAGGCACCGACGGCACCTTGGGCGGTAAATTTGCCGATGCCGATGCGCTGGCCGACCAAATCGCCGCCCAATGGCCCGCTGGCGACAGCCAAAATCGCCTCACCGTACTCACCGGCGGCGAACCCCTGCTGCAAGTAGATGCCGCCCTGGTGTCCGCCCTGCACGCGCGCGGCTTTCGCATCGCGGTGGAAAGCAATGGCACCGTGCGCGCCCCCAACGGCATAGACTGGCTGTGCATCAGCCCCAAAGCCGGTGCCCCCTGGATCCAGCAGCAAGGGCAAGAGCTCAAGGTGGTGTGGCCCCAACCCGGCCTGGACTTGGCCACCCTCGCGGGCACCGGGCAGTTCACCCACCGCTTCTTGCAGCCCATGGACGGTCCAGACCAAGCAGCCAACATCGCCCTGTGCATAGACACCTGCATGCAGCACCCCGCATGGCGCCTGAGCCTGCAAACCCACAAGATCACCCAGATACGTTAATCCATGCGGTACACCATCAGCCAGCGCTTCTACTTTGATGCCGCCCACACCCTGCAACGCGAGATCGAAGCCGCAGGCAGCCGCCGCATCCATGGCCACACCTACCACGCCGAAGTCAGCGTCAGCGGCCCGCGCGATCCCGCCAACGGCATGGTGCTGGACCTGGGCTTCCTACGCCTACGCCTGGAAGCCGTACGCGAACAACTCGACCACCACCTGCTGGACGAAGTGCCCCAACTCGGCACCCCTACGCTGGAGAACCTGTGTACCTTTATTGCCACACAACTAGCCGACGTAACCCCCTCCGTAAGCCGGGTGCGCGTGTGGCGCGATGCCCTGGGCGATGCCTGTGTTTTAGACATCCTCTAAATGGTGTACGTTTTGTAACCTAGGTGTAAATACCAAGGTTAGAATGGAAGGTTAGGAAGCGTGGCAGAGTGGTCGATTGCACCGGTCTTGAAAACCGGCGATGGGAAACTATCCGTGAGTTCGAATCTCACCGCTTCCGCCAAAAAATACCAGATTAGCGTGGGTCCAGCGTTATACAAAAGTGTACAAAACCAGTCTTATAACGCAGGACATTTTGTACGAAGTAAACGCCGATTCGTCAAACGCAAAAAATAATACACATAGCATATTTGCTAAAGGTCTAGCGTAATTAAGCATTACTTACCCTACCTTTAAGACCGGCATAGTCATCTGCAGGTACACAGCGTGATAACGGACTGAGAGACACCTCTCATACCCAGTATAGATCGCAAACCAAATAGCCGAAAGACAAATGTAACGCGTTATAAAATCTCGAAACACATCAGACAACCAAAATGCAAAAGAAATCCAACTCATGAATTCAACGGAAATTAATCCAAGGAAACAACCATGGGCTGACCTTTGCAGAGTTTTGGCAATATTTGGTGTCATTCTGATTCACGCTTGTGGAGCAAGTTTTTATCAATATGGGAAGATATCTGAAAAAGACTGGCTTTCATCAAACTTGCTAGACTCATTTGTGCGCTGCTCTGTACCATTATTTGTAATGCTATCAGGAGCACTATTATTAAAGATAAATGAAGAAGCATCAACACCATTAGATATAGCCAAAAGAATTAGCAAAGTCTTAGTTCCATTACTATTTTGGAATATAATTTATCTTCAATATATCTCTTATTTTAACGGAAAAAAAATTGATTGGCTAAGCATGCTAAATCAAGCGCCAATGTATCACCTATGGTTCGTTTACATGATTATTGGAATATATATTTTTCTACCTGTTTTGCAGGCAATATTTCAAATTATCAGCAATAGACGCGACCTCCAAATATACCTCTTAATTCTCTGGCTGATCATAAATTGTCTACCAATTTATTTACCCCTCCCATTACTCTCAATGTTGCAACAGACCAGTTTTTTGGGGTATGGTGGGTATTTTATAATTGGTGGAATAATCACTCTAAATAAAAATAAAAAAATATCAACCTCTCTATGGACAGCAATTTACCTAACTAGCGTTGCAATTACATTTTTCCTCACTTGGAATTCATCAAAGCAAGTAAATTCCCTAGTGGAAACTGCATATTTATATTTTAGTTTTAACGTAATTTTAGCAGCAATCGCCTCATTCACTATTTTCTCCAGAATATATATAAACACGTATTTTTCTTCAGTTTTTCGCTGGATTTCAGAGCGTAGCTTTCTTATTTTCTTTATACACGTCGTTATACTGGAAAAAGTAAATAATCAAATTATCGCACTCAATTTTAATATCCCAGCGCTAATATCAATATTATTAATATCGGCAATTACTTTCGGCATTTGTTTGGCAATAGCCTCGCTCCTCCGACTAATTCCAAAATCCAGATTTCTTTTGGGCTGAAATTTAATCTCATATTTTGCAATCACTATCAACTCTACCTAAGGCAGTTTGCCGCAGTGGGCGTGTCCAGTGATTCCAGTCTTATTCTTATGAGCCTTGCGTCTTATGACAATGTGAAAATTTGAATTTAGTCAACAAAAATAATGAATTAATCAACCACCCAATACAATAGGAAACAACGAAGTGACAAAAACAAAAGTGCTAGTTTTTGGTGTAACAGGAATGTTAGGCAATGCTATGTTCCGTTATTTATCGACGGATCTTAATCTAATAGTTTATGGCACAGCTCGCGGAGAACGTGCACGCCAATATTTCCCAGTTGATCAATCCCATCACTTAATTACCGGAGTAGATGTTGAAAACCATGACTCACTCGTAAAAGCGTTTTCTTTCGTACGTCCTGACATCGTCATTAACTGCGTTGGCCTTGTGAAGCAATTGGCCGAGGCAAATGACCCATTAATAGCAGTCCCTATCAACACCTTACTCCCTCATAGATTAGCGGCGTTATGCAATGCCACTTCGGCTCGTCTTGTACACATTAGCACAGATTGCGTTTTCTCCGGTTCAAAAGGAAATTATTTAGAATCCGACTTCCCCGACGCATACGACCTTTACGGACGAACGAAGCTTCTAGGTGAAGTTGACTATCCAAATGCAATAACATTACGTACGTCCATTATTGGACATGAACTTGTTGGACAGCGAAGTTTGCTGGGATGGTTTTTAGCGCAAAAAAAATCGGTTAAGGGTTTTACTAAAGCCATATTTTCAGGCGTACCGACTGTCGAATTATCTCGAATAGTGCACGAATTTGTATTGCCCAGACAAGGTCTACACGGTTTGTATCACATTTCATCGAAACCAATTAACAAATTTGAATTACTAAAAAATATTTCTACTACATATAAAAAAAATATAGAAATAATTCCCGATGAGTCGCTAGTAGTCGATAGGTCTCTTAATTCCCAACGCTTCACAGATGAAACAGGATATGTAGCACCAAATTGGCCCACACTGACTCAACGAATGTATGATTTTAAATAATAAAAGAGAATATAATTATGTTTTTTAATAAAACTTTAATGATTACCGGGGGTACCGGTTCGTTCGGAAATGCCGTATTGAAACGCTTCTTGGAAACAGATGTAAAAGAAATTCGCATCTTCAGTCGAGATGAAAAAAAGCAAGAAGATATGCGGATTTCTTTGAATAACCCAAAGTTGAAATTTTATATAGGTGATGTTAGAAATTACGACAGCATTAATGAAGCGATGAAAGGCGTGAATTATGTCTTTCATGCAGCAGCATTAAAACAAGTACCTTCCTGTGAATTTTATCCAATGGAAGCCGTTCGAACCAATGTGCTTGGTGCAGAAAATGTAATGAATGCGGCTATTTCCAATCAGGTTGAACGTGTTATTGTTTTAAGTACAGATAAAGCAGTTTATCCTATCAATGCAATGGGGTTATCCAAAGCGATGATGGAAAAACTTATGGTCGCCAAATCACGAATGCGATCAGAGGGAGAAACCATTCTTTGTGCAACACGATACGGCAACGTTATGGCATCACGCGGTTCGGTAATTCCTCTATTTGTCAGTCAACTAAAAGATGGCAAGCAACTCACTATTACAGATCCGACTATGACTCGGTTTCTAATGTCACTTGAGGAATCTGTCGATTTAGTAGTCCATGCTTTTAAGTACGGGCAACAAGGCGATATTTTTGTACAGAAATCACCCGCATCTACGATCCAAGATTTAGCCCAAGCCCTGAAAGAACTATTCTCCAAAGACAATATAATTCAAATTATTGGCACTCGTCATGGTGAAAAACTCTATGAATCTCTCGTGTCCAGAGAGGAGCTAGCACATGCAGAAGATATGGGGCAGTATTACAGGATTCCAGCAGACAACCGAGATTTAAATTATGCAAAATATTCAATCGAAGGTGAAACTGAAATTACAATGTTTAATGACTATACTTCGCACAATACAAAGCAATTAGATGTTGAAGGAGTGAAGAAACTCCTTCTAAAGCTTAGCTTCGTTCAGGAGCAATTAAATGCTTAAAGTGATGACGATTGTCGGAACACGACCAGAACTAATAAAGATGTCGCGTGTTATTGCTGAATTTGATAGGCATACACAGCATATTTTGGTGCATACTGGTCAAAATTTTGATTACGAATTAAATGAAGTTTTTTTTGATGAACTTGGTATTCGTAAACCAGATTATTTTCTAGAAGCTGTTGGAAAAACCCCGGCACAGACTATCGCGCGCATTATTGAAAAAACAGATGAGGTCTTTGAGAAAGAGTGTCCCAATGCGCTCCTACTTTACGGCGATACCAACTCGTGCCTTTCTGTTATTCCTGCCAAACGGCGAAAAATCCCTGTTTTCCACATGGAAGCGGGGAATCGTTGTTTCGATCAACGGGTGCCCGAAGAACTAAACAGAAAAGTCTTGGATCACTTAAGTGACATTAATTTGGTTTTGACTGAACATGCACGACGGTACCTCATTGCGGAGGGAATTTCGCAGGACAGAATTATCAAGTCTGGTTCGCACATGGCTGAAGTCCTAGACCATTTTAAAGCAAGCATCGATGCGGCCAAGGCACTTGAAAAACTCGGACTGGAGGCAGGTCGCTATTTCTTAGTGAGCGCACATCGAGAAGAAAATGTCGATTCAGAAGAGAATTTGCGTAATTTTATAAAGACACTTGATGCCCTCGCCGAGGAATATGGCTTTCCTGTGGTGGTTTCGACCCATCCGCGTACTCAAAAACGTTTAGCGGCCATCGACCTCAAGCCGACCTCACCGCTCGTGCATTACCTTAAGCCATTTGGTTTCTTCGATTATATAAAGCTTCAGGTTAAGGCCTTTTGTGTTTTATCGGATAGCGGAACAATTACCGAAGAGTCCGCTCTGCTTAATTTCCCGTCTGTGACAATTCGAAATTCTCATGAAAGACCTGAGGGCATGGATCAAGGCACACTTATTATGTGTGGCCTTGAAGCTGATGACGTTTTAAATGCCGTCCGTGTTGTGACTCAGCAATGGACGGAATCAAGTCGCAAATTCCACCCTCCGCCGGATTATCTTGCAGAAAATGTGTCCCAAAAAGTACTTCGCGTCGTTCTAAGCTACACCCAGTTCATCAACCAACGTGTTTGGTTTCAATAATAATCATATAGGAGAGAGATATGAAGCAGTACACGCAAGCTCAACTCAAGGCGGTGGCTGAACACGCCTGCAGTCGCCTGTTTGCCGCGCGGGAAGGCGTTGAGTTATTTAATGAACCATTCAAGCATGTCGTAATCGACGATTTTTTTCCGACCGAATTCGCAAATAATTGCCTCGAAGCTTTTCCAAAAATTACCGACCCGGTCTGGGAACATTCAAACGACCCCGACATTGAGGTCAAGTTTCGTACCAACTGGAAGTCTGAGTTTGATATTCCCGATGGGATGCTCTCAGCAGTACGAATCTTGAATAGTGCCCCGTTCTTACAAGCAATGTCGCAGTTAATGGGCATCAAGAAAATCATCCCGGATCCCTATTTCACGGGGGGTGGACTCAATGTGACCATGCGGGGTGGATTGCTCGACGTGCATGTTGATGGTAACTACCATGATGCGACTGGCTTAAATCGTCGTCTGAACGCGCTGGTGTACCTGAACCCTAATTGGCAGGAAGACTGGGGCGGAGAGTTTGGCATCTACGACTCGAAAGGCGAGGTGTGCTTGAAGAAGGTCGCCCCCCTGTTTAACCGTTTAGTCATATTCGACTCGCACGATAAAAGTTTCCATGGTCTCCCAGATCCGGTTAATTTTCCAGAAAATGAACTGAGGCGTTCGATCATTCTGTATTACTACACGGTGGAGTCTCGGCCAGGAAACCAAATTGTTGTAGATGAACCCCATAGCGCATTGTGGAAAAAGAGGGATCTCCTCGACAAGCGCGGAAATCGAACTCGCAACTTTACTTAATCGATGCGCACTGTTCTAAATATATCCAAACATGACTCAATAGGACGGAGATTTAATAATCTCGATGCTCGTCCGGGTTTTCTCGCATATGGTTGGGATGCAAAATTTGCCTGTTGGACACCTCGTACGCAGTCGGAAGAATATGTTCAACAGGCGGGCTCTAGCCTCACCCGCAATTTAACTCAGAGTTTATCTCGATTGGGACGTAACACTGGAAATATCAATGGTTACTACCGTAATGCTGCAGCGATTACGGATTTAGACTTTTACCGCTCATCCGATTTACTTCATTTTCAAATAGTTCATGAAGAATATCTTTCAATTCAAGATTGGATTAAGATCGCAGCGAATAAACCACTGGTATGGACATGGCATGACCCCTACATGCTTAGTGGTCATTGCATCTATTCAATGGATTGCAGTGGCTTTGAGTCTGGCTGCGTTCGCTGTCCAAATCTGCACTACCACTTTCCTATTAAACGTGATCGTAGCTCGCGCAACCTAGAAGAGAAATTAAGGGTGGTGAAAAAATTGGATCCGATGGTCATAGTCGCGTCTGACTATATGCGCGAACTTGTTTCTCGGTCAGTTTACGAAGGTCACATTCGTATTAAGGTGCTTCCTTTTGGAGTTGAAATGGCCTCAGGCCTAACCCAATCCCAAGCCAAGCAGGCATTAGGTATACCTGTGAAAAACATAGTCGTTGGCTTTCGTGCTGTGTATTCCGAATACAAAGGCATGTCACTTATTCTCGCAGCTCTGCGCCGTCTGTCTGCCCGCTACCCGGGGTTACCACTCACGATTATAGCCTTTCAGGAAACTGGATGTTGCACAGGTCTGTCGAGCCAGTACCAAGTTATCGACACTGGTTGGATCGATGATTCGAAAATTGAGCAGTACTACAGTGCAATGGATTATTTCTTAATGCCGTCTAAAGCCGAGGCTTTCGGCTTGATGGCGATTGAGGCGATGGCCGCGGGCGCAATGCCGATTGTGACAATTGGAACGGCTCTACCTTCTTTAGTAGGTGCTCCAATGTACGGCCTTTGCAGCGAGCATACAGATAATGCGTATGCGGATATAGTTGAGTCGGCAATTCTCTGCGTTAAACGCAGTGCATCGAGACGGACAGCTCGCCAGCGCTTTGCGCATGAAAAGTACAGCATGGATAAATTTTGTAAGCAAATATCGGAAATTTACGATGAAGAAATTGAGTATTCCTATAATCTCCGACGTACCGCCTGATGCCAGCTACACTGCAGGGCAAGTGCTTCACCGGATCATTACTTCAATGCCCGATGTCCAGTTTGAATTCTTTTGGGTAAATCATTCTGGCCTCCCTGGAGAATTCTTCATACCTAAAAATTGTGTAATCACACGAGTATTTAGCTTTCAACTGCGCGGCATTTGGCTAAGGATCGCTCGGTTCACCAAGAAACTCAGTGAACGTTCTTCGCTCTTGCACAGGTTCGGCCTCTTGGTTCGGGTTTCAATGTGGATGGCCAAGACCATCTTAATAGGCCTCCGGCTTGGATTCAGTTTGCGTAACTCACCATCGCAGTTGGTTTGGTGCGTGGTGCAGGGAGAAAAAACCGTCCTGTGCTACACGGTCGCTGCACTGGTATCTGGCAAAAAACTCGTCGTACATCAGTGGGATCCCCTTTCGTGGTGGATGACGCACAGAGGTCATCCAAAAAGATTTCATCAAATAATGCGCTCGCTACTAGATCGGCTTGAACGACGCGCAATATTAAACGTAGTTCCAAGTGATGCATGGAAAACTCGCCTAATAAATGAAGGCAAGAAAAGTATACGTCTCGACAACTTCTTCGATGATCAGGTGACGGCTAGCGATAGCTTAGTATTAATATCGGATCCGAATGCGGTTCACGCTGTGTTCGTGGGTCAGTTCTATTCCAACACGGAACTCGAGTCTCTAGTTAATATTTTAGTGCTTACACTTCGAAAGATGAACAAGTTTCTGGTATTGCACTATTTCGGCCATGGTAATCCAGAGAAAAAAGTAGCTGGCTACCGAATTTTCATACATGGAGCATTGCCACGTGACCAACTTGTCGCTCGAATAGCTAAATGGGACTTAGCACTACTTCCTTATCCGACCGAAGAACGCTTCACTGAGACTTCAAATTTATCCTTTCCTTCCAAGTCTCGTGTTTATCTGGCGGCAGGACTACCCATTCTGTCGTGGGCGAAAATTGGAGCTTCGCCTGACCTATTCTATCGTGAGCACTATGCATCTCATTACCAAAATGCATTGAATAATCTTGGTACCGAAGAATTTATTCACTCTATTGTAGAAGCATCTCCTGAGCAAAGAAGGTCACGACACGCTGTGGCACAAAAGATATTATCCGAGCAATTTTCCTTTTCAGCCGAATTAATCCCATTTGGGAAATTTCTAGTGACACAAGCATGAGCAATATTACTTTAGAATCTCTCGTAGCCGAAAATAAAATTCTCGTCAATCAAGCCAATAAATTCAGGTATTATCTTAGCGGCTCGCGAATCGATGTTAGAACGGTCGAGGATGTCGAACTTGGTCAAACAGTCTATTGCAGCCGTGATTTACTACATGGTGTAGCGACGAGCTTTCTTTTACCGGCCAACGTTTGCCTTGATATCGGACCTGGCGTACGGCCACAACGCATGCTTAGTTGCCCCGTCCACTTGCTGGTCGAACCTTATCGTGGGTACGCAGAAAAGCTATCAATCGCTTATCCAGATAAACCAGTTTTCTGTCTGGATGGTTTAGCATATTTGCGCGAAGCTTTTAATAAGAGTGTGGATACAGTATTTTTACTAGATGTTATCGAGCATTTAGAGAAGAATGATGGGCACCAGTTACTGGAGCAAGCTCTTCGCGTAGCGCGTAAACAGGTTGTGGTATTCACACCCGTAGGCTTTATGCCCCAGCACTATAGCGACTCAGAGCCCTGGGAGGGAGTCACCCATACAGATCTGCAAAACCATAGATCCGGCTGGCTACCGGAAGAATTTGCTAATGCTGTTCATGTAGTGTGCGAGGACTACCATTCCTCTAGTAAACAAACCTTTGGCGCTTTCTATTCGATTATTGACGCGACAGTCAAGAAGAAATCAAGATTGGTACTGGTGTCTGAAGACGCTGTAGATGATTTAGAGTTTCTTACGGAAGACGTAATCATTGCCGATCTCTCATTTTCCGAATTAAGCTGGAAGATAAACTTCGTTCCTAAAAGGAATATGGTCGTTGTTCCGCTTCAGTTGATCGCCGAAGAAAGTCGTACGCCACATGAAATCTTACGGAATGTAATATTCAACTTTGGCGTACTTGAGAGCTACTTACAACGATTCGAGAATATCGTGGCGTTCGGTACAGCGGCCGAGGTCGTACTACAAAGACATCGCAATGGTTGGACGTAAAGTGTTAACGCATACAGCCCGATAATGATGATCTATTCACATATGCGACTCTTCAACCTATTTCGCCAACTTGTCACCCAAGAAATCCGAAGCAAGTATTTTGGCTCTATGCTTGGATTATTTTGGCTCATACTTATACCTTTATTAACGCTTGCACTCTACACAGTGGTTTTCGGAACATTTATGAAGGCGCGATGGGGCGCTCAAGAGGGCGGAAACATATTCTCTTTTGCACTTGTACTTTTCCCGGGACTGTTGGTTTTTAATTTTTTTTCCGAGTGTATCAATCGCGCCCCATCTCTGATTGTTACAAATCCCAATTACGTCAAAAAAGTTGTCTTTCCACTACCATTACTTGCGGTTGTGCCCGTGGCTACCGCTCTGTTGCAATTCTTCGTAGGCTTGTTAGTTTGGTTTATGCTTAATCTATGGATTGGACAGAGTATTTCTTGGCGCATATTTCTCATCCCCGTTGTAATGTTGCCATTTGTGATCCTAGTCTTGGGTGTCGTTTTACTACTTGCGGCACTTGGTGTTTACGTCCGTGACCTGATCTCTATAGCACCCATCGTGACACAGGTGCTCATGTTCTTGTCACCTGTTCTTTATCCAATTGAAAATGTTCCTACAAATTTACGATGGATTTTTACGGTTAATCCTCTCACTTTTATTGTGGAGCAGACACGTGCAATGTTAATTACAACAGCCACCTTTCCATGGGGATCTTGGCTGATATATTCGCTTGTAAGTTTTTTGATTGCCCTCATAGGGCTTAAGGCATTTAGAACCCTACGTCCTGGGTTTGCCGACGTTGTTTAAGGTCCTAAATGTTAACGTCAGTAATCACAATAGATAATATTTCGAAGATTTTTGAAATTTATGAAACACCGAAAGATAGATTAAAGCAGTTACTATTTGGTCGGTTCCGAAATTTCCATAGGAAGTTTCAAGCCCTTTCAAACATCTCTTTTACAGTAAATCGCGGTCAAAGCGTAGGCATAATCGGTCGAAACGGGGCAGGCAAGAGCACATTGCTACAAATCTTAACCGGAACGTTACAACCATCCAGTGGTGCGATTAGGATCAATGGCAAAGTTGCAGCGGTGCTTGAACTGGGATCTGGCTTTAATCCAGAGTACAGTGGACGCGAAAACATCCATATGTATGCCAGCATCTTTGGGCTATCCAGTGAAGCGATCGCAATACGCTTTGGAAAAATCGTCGAATTTTCCGGACTAGTCGACTTCATCGAACAACCGGTTAAGACCTACTCAAGTGGCATGCAGGCGCGCCTCGCGTTTTCGGTGATTGCCCATGTAGATGCCGACATCCTAATCATTGACGAAGCCTTATCAGTAGGCGATGCTGTTTTTACTCAAAAATGTATGCGCTTTCTGCGAGAGTTCCAGCAGAACGGTACTATTTTATTCGTCAGCCACGATATGGGAGCGGTGACTGGCTTTTGCGATCAGGCAATCTGGCTTGAAAGAGGTGCCATAGCTGCCATGGGCGAGGCTAAGGAAACCTGTGAGCGCTATTACGCCTTTACGCAAACCGAAGCAAGAAGCCTAGCAGGTACCACAGAAGGGGCACATAGATCTCAAGCGATACCACGGCGCTCTGTCGCACCAAATGCCAAAAGACTTGATCAACTTACCGTCTCTCATAGTTTGGGAAATCTATATCCTGGCCACCAAAATATCGAGATGTTTGGTTTTAACCCTCTTTCGGCAACCCACGGCAATGGCGATGCGCGCATATTTGATGTAAAAATTCTAATGGACGATGGCAGTACGCTGCAGGTTATCGAAGGAGGAGAGCGAGTACGAGTGCGTATGGATATAGAGGCAATCCGGGATGTAAACATGCCAATCGTAGGATTCATTATTAAAGATAGATTAGGGCAGCCTCTGGTGGGAGGAAATACCTATCACTCCTACAAAGCAAGGCCGGTCGCAGCACGAGCCGGGCAGTTTTGGGAAGTTGAATTTGGCTTCAAAATGCCAATTTTGGCTATTGGAGATTATTCAATAGTTGCGGCAATAGGTAACGGTACGATCGCTGAACACGTTCACTTACATTGGATGCATGATGCGGTCCACTTCAAGGTAGTAAGCACTAGTATTGATGGGGTAATCGTGGGCATGCCTCTCGACAAAATCGAGTTCACTACGTATTCGATCGACGAACAGGTTTCTTCAGATGCCTGAGCCACTAACCATTTCGCATCGGTGCGAAAATATGGCTAAATTGCCTTGGATCGTTGTCGTGGTACCTGTATACCGGGATGTCGAATTGACTCACGCGTGCATAGCCTCTGCAATGCCAGCGATCATGCGTATTCCTGGCACTAGGTTGGTAGCAATCAACGATGCCTCACCTGACTTCGAGATGAATGCGATGCTTGACCATGAGGTTGGGATGTGGTCAGGAAATTTAGTTGTACTTAAAAATGAAACCAATCTAGGTTTTGTAAAAACGGCCAATCGGGGTATTCGTTATGATGCAAACGCAGATATCGTCCTCCTAAATAGTGATGTCATATTACCCGATCGTTGGCTTGATCGACTAATTGAAGATTTACAAGCACTTAGCGATGCTGGCACGCTCACGCCACTAAGCAATAACACCACAATCTCTGCGTTTCCTAACTTCATGAAAGAAAACGCAAGCCCATTAGCACTCAATCTCGAACGCATCGATGAGGCATTCCGCACGTGGCATCTGAATGCCGTTGAGGCCCCTACAGGTGTCGGGTTCTGTTTATATATCAGAAGGCTCTGCTTACAAGATGTAGGCGAACTGGACGAGATTTCCTTCGGCACCGGCTATGGAGAGGAAAACGATTTCTGCCAAAGAGCCTTACGCAAAGGTTGGAAGAACTATATAACTCCAAATCTTTACGTACATCATCGCGGTGGCGTCAGTTTCGGAACTCAACGTGAAGAGCGCATCCGAAATGCTGATCGCGTTCTGGACCGCCGCTACCCAAGTTACCATGTCGACGTTCAGGCTTTTGTGGTTCGGGACGATCTTCGGGAACCACGCCTCCAGCGCTATTTCGACCTGCTGCGGATATGCAATCTTCCGGTCGTACTATATGTTTCTCACGGACTCGGTGGTGGAGTTGACCAGCATATTCGCGACTTGGCCCAGCATAGTGAAGGACGAGTAACGTCCTTGCTGCTGCAGCCCGAAGAAGGCGGTCGCATGTTTTCTATAGGGGCTTGGAATGCCGATTTTTCGATGCGCATATTGCTGGACATGCAGAATGGTCTCGAGTTAGTACTGCCTTTGCTGAAGGCGATTGGCGTAGATCTGGTTCATTTCCACCATCTGCTGGGTCTGCCACTGACATTCCTTTCTCTAGGTGCCTTGCTCGATGCCCGTCAAATATTTACCTGCCATGACTTCTACTTGGTTAATAGCAACCCAACGCTGACGAATGAACGTGGAGTATTTATTCCTGAAACATTGGACAGAGCAGCTAACCCATTATACCCACTACCCAAGGGCGTGAGTGAAGACGAATGGCGGCAGCGTTATCACGCCTTCCTAAATACCTGCGCATTTGTAATATTCCCATCCTATTCGACCTACGCCATATTTCGTATATTTTTTAAAATTAAATCGTATATTCTTGCATACCATCTGGAGAAATCTGAAGTTCACGGGAAGCTGCCAAATTTATTTTCAAAAAGATCCGTTTATACAATTGGCGTTCTTGGTGCTCTTAGCCAAGAAAAAGGGGCAGATCTACTTGAAGCCATGGCAGTTTTGGCTTCCCGAAGAAAATTAAAACTTCAATTTACATTAATCGGCTATGCTTATAGACCCTTAAAGCAAGTTAAAACGACTGGCCCGTATGAGGAAAAACAACTTAATCAATTAATAGAACATGAGAAATGCGATTTAATTTTATTCCCGGCACTTTGGCCGGAGACATATAGCTATACGCTTAGTTCCGCGCTATCGACAGGTTTACCAATTGTGGCCCCCAATATTGGAGCTTTCGCGGAGCGTCTAGCGGGACGCTCTAACACTCTTGTGTTCCAACACCCCACTTCGACTGAAACGCTCTTGCAACACATTGGTACGTTGCTGTTTGAACTCGAAGCTGGCAAAGAAGCGCGGGCGCAAGCGATTGAAATTGAGAAACCATCGCTTGACTATTATGATTACCAGTACTACGTCGACATAGGTATTGCTAGAGGATCAAAGGATAGACCAGAAATTCAGCGACATCTTAATTTTTTGTTATCTATGCAAGCAAAAACAAGAAAAGGTGGTCGAGAAAGATTGCTGCGTGCTCTCTGGCCTATCTACTCTAACCCCAAATTGCAATCCATCTTCAATTTTATTCCTCATAGATTAAAACGTAGCTTTAAGCGAGTTCTCTCAAATAAGCCTCTACATGAGTTAATGAGAGACGATTAAACAGAAGGAAAATTTAACTTGTTTAATATTAAAGACGGAGTTTATTAGATGGAATGACGACATCAGAACACATAGACCCCATTATAATTTCACACGTTTATTTAAATATTATTTAGAACTGCAAAAATATGATTTCAAAGAAAATTGCACTAATAACAGGTATCACGGGTCAAGACGGTGCCTACCTCGCCGAATTGTTGTTGAAGAAGGGCTACGAGGTGCATGGCATCAAGCGCCGCTCATCCTTGTTCAACACGGACCGCATCGACCATCTGTACCAAGATCCGCATGTTGATAACGCCAGATTCAAGTTGCACTACGGTGACTTGACCGATTCCACCAACCTGATTCGCATCATCCAGCTCGTGCAGCCGGACGAGATTTACAACTTAGCAGCCATGAGCCATGTGGCCGTGTCGTTTGAGACACCGGAGTACACCGCTAACGCAGACGGTATCGGCACGTTGCGTATCCTGGAAGCCATCCGCATTCTGGGTCTAGAAAAGAAGACCCGCTTTTACCAAGCGTCCACCTCTGAGTTGTACGGTTTGGTGCAAGAAACTCCACAAAAGGAGACCACGCCGTTCTACCCGCGCAGCCCCTATGCCGTTGCCAAGATGTACGCATTCTGGATTACGGTGAATTACCGCGAGGCCTATGGCATTTATGCCTGCAATGGCATCTTGTTTAACCACGAGAGTCCCATCCGCGGCGAAACGTTCGTCACCCGCAAGATTACACGCGCCCTGGCGCGCATCAAACTTGATCTACAAGACTGCCTGTACCTTGGCAACATGGATTCATTGCGTGATTGGGGCCATGCCAAAGACTACGTCGAGATGCAGTGGCTGATGCTGCAGCAAGAGCAAGCAGAAGACTTTGTGATCGCCACTGGCGTGCAGTACAGCGTGCGTGACTTCGTGAACACCGCTGCTTTGGAACTGGGTATCCAGATGCGTTGGGAAGGCCAGGGCGTGGATGAAAAAGGCTATGACACCGCAACAGGTAAGTGCATAGTGCAGGTAGATCCGCGCTACTTCCGTCCCACGGAAGTGGAGACGCTTCTTGGCGACGCGAGCAAGGCTAGGCAAAAGCTGGGCTGGACGCCGCAAATTAGCTTCCAGCAACTGGTGGCAGAAATGGTGCAATCCGACCTGCAAAGCGCGCAACGTGATGAGCTGGTCAAGAAGCACGGTTTTGCCACTTACGATTACCACGAGTAACACCTCGCTGCCATGGAAAAAACGAGCAAAATCTATGTGGCAGGCCACCGAGGCTTGGCGGGCAGTGCGATTCTGCGCACCCTGCAAGCCCGTGGATACACCAATCTGTTAGTTCGCACGCATGCCGAACTGGACCTGGAAGACGCGACTGCCACACAACGGTTTTTCGACCAGGAACGCCCTGAAGTGGTTTTCCTGGCCGCGGCCAAGGTGGGCGGCATCCATGCCAACAATATTTACCCGGTTGATTTTTTGATGAGCAACCTGCTCATTGAGGCCAATATCTTCCGCGCAGCCCATGCCTGCAGGGTGGAGCGACTGGTGTTTCTGGGCAGCTCCTGCATCTACCCACGCGACTGCCCGCAACCGATCAAAGAAGAGTATTTGCTCACGGGCATCCTGGAAGCCACCAACCGCCCCTACGCTTTGGCAAAGATCGCTGGGGTTGAAATGTGCTGGTCTTACAACCGCCAGTACGGTACGCAGTGGTTGGCGGCAATGCCCACCAATCTGTATGGCCCGGGCGATAACTACGATCTCAATAATTCGCATGTACTGCCAGCCTTGGTTCGCAAGATGCACGATGCCAAAGTATCTGGCGCAAACGAAGTCGTGTTGTGGGGAAGCGGCACGCCCAAGCGCGAGTTTCTTTATGTGGATGACCTTGCAGATGCGCTGGTATTCCTGGCATCCCTAGACGGCACGCGTTACAGCGAACTCACCAATCCGGTGCGCTGCCCTCTGATCAACGTCGGCTCGGGCCAAGACCTGACCATTCGGGCATTGGCAGAAACGATAGCGGACGTGGTTGGCTACACAGGCACCTTTGTGCAAGACACCAGCAAGCCGGATGGCACGATGCGAAAGGTGATGGACACCAGCAAGATACAGCAGTTAGGCTGGACACCCACTACCGGACTGACCGAAGGCATCCAGCGAGCATATGTCGACTACTTGAGTCGCTAACTCACGGTGGAGAGTCAAGGGCGGCCTGCACTATCGATCAAGACGAGAACCCGTTTACTGTTAATTGGATCCACATTAGTTTTCAAGAAAATAGAGTACTTTGATATCTTGGTGTTGAAAGCTCAGCTTTATTAATCTGGGCATCTCTCAAGCCTTTGCAGTAGCGATACGAAAGAAGATCTGACAACAAAAGGCGTATTTTGATTTCTGTAGTGATCGTTAATTACAACGCTGGGAGCCTACTCGCCGAATGCGTAGGTTCGGCTTTATCGCAGGCGGATGAAGTGTTGGTGGTTGACAATGCGTCGCGCGATGCAAGCATGGACGAATGCGCCCAGCTATATTCGGCCGACCGCCGACTGGCTCTTATACGCAACAGTGCCAATCTAGGATTTGCGGCGGCCTGCAACATCGGTTATTTGCAGGCCAAGGGCGACTACATCTTGTTTTTGAACCCTGATTGCTTCCTGGAGCCCATGGCCGTTGCTAATTTGCTGGCGGCTTTACATGGGGACAGCTCGGTAGGCATGGTGGGTGGCCTGTTGATGAATCTGGACGGCACAGAACAGGGCGGCGGGCGCCGTGCCATTCCTACGCCTTGGCGTTCTTTTGTACGGGCTTTTGGCCTAAACCGTTTTGAAAAACGCTGGCCCAAATTGTTTTTTGATTTCCATCTGCATAAACAGGCGTTACCGCAGCATCCTATCGACGTTGAGGCCATTTCAGGTGCGTGCATGCTCGTGAAACGACAAGCGGTAGACGCAGTGGGCCTATGGGATGACGGTTACTTCCTGCACTGCGAAGACTTGGACTGGTGCATGCGCTTCCGGCTAGCGGGCTGGAAAATCCTTTTCGTACCGTCAGCGCACATCCTGCACGCTTTGGGCGTCAGCAGCCGCAGTAGACCGATCTTTGTAGAGTGGCACAAGCACAAAGGAATGATGCGCTTCTACCGTAAATTCTTCCGCCACCAGTACCCGGGGGTGGTGATGGGATTGGTGGCCGCTGGCGTGTGGATGCGCTTTAGCATGGTGGCGGCGTATTACCTGGCAAAGCGTGCCGGGCAGACACTGGGTCTGATCCATGGATAGCCCGGCAAATCCCCTACCGCACGCCATCGGCGTGTTGGGTGCCAGCAGTATGGTTGGCGCATGTGTGTTGTCGCAATTGGTAAAAGCCAACATGCGTGTCCGCGCATTTTCACGCAAAGCCTCTTTACCCGGTGGCAGCCAAGGGGTGGACTGGCAGACCATCCCCGCGTCGCCAGCGCGCCCATCGCCCGATGTTGCGCCCATTCCCTGGTGGATCTGTATTGCCCCCATCGCGGCGTTGCCAGCGCATTTCGACTGGCTAGAAGCTCAAGGGATACAGCGCATTGTGGTGTTGTCATCCACCAGCCGATTCACCAAAGATACATCGTCCGACCCGCTGGAACAGGCCATCGCCCAACGACTCGCCGATGCAGAAAACCAGTTGCAAACCTGGGCCGAGAGCCTAGGGATCGAATGGGTGGTGTTGCGCCCTACCCTGATTTACCAACCGGGACAAGACAAGAACGTGTCTGAAATTGCCCGTTTCATCCGGCGTTTCGGGTTCTTTCCGGTGCTGGGCAAAGCCCAAGGTTTAAGACAACCTATCCATGCCGCGGATGTGGCCGGTGCAAGTATTGCAGCGCTGCGGTCTCCCACCGTCGCGAACCGCGCTTACAACATCTCCGGGGGCGAGACTTTGCCGTACCGCAGCATGGTTGGCCGCATATTTGCAGCCCAAGGGCGGGTGACGCGCGTGTTGAGTGTGCCGCTATGGATGTTCAAGCTGGCCGTGACGCTGCTGCGCTGCCTGCCGCGCTACCGCCAGTGGTCGGCGGCAATGGCCGAACGGATGAACCGCGACCTGGTGTTCGACCACACCGAAGCTGCACGGGATTTTGGATTCCGGCCACGGGTATTCACGCTGGAACCGGAAAACATGCCACTCTCCAGCCCCCAGTTGCTATCTAATAAATAGCTGCTCACGCCCGCTAATAGAGCGATAGGGCTCTATTAGGCGTAGATCACCCCGCCGATGCCGCAATCGGCCCCACCGCCTGCACCACATCGGCATTTTGCGCACGCTGACGCAAGGCGTGCTCCATGACCACCAAGGCCAGCAACGCTTCCACGATGGGGGTGGCACGGATGCCCACGCAGGGGTCGTGGCGGCCTTTGGTGATGACTTCGGTGGAGTGGCCTGCCGTGTCGATGGTTTCGCGCGGCGTGGTGATGGAGCTGGTGGGTTTGATGGCGATGGACACTTCCAGGTCCTGGCCGGTGCTGATACCCCCGAGCACGCCGCCCGCGTTGTTCGACTTGAAACCCTGCGGCGACAGCGAGTCGCCGTGCATGCTGCCGCGCTGGGCCACGCTGGCGAAACCGGCACCGATCTCCACGCCTTTGACGGCGTTCAGGCCCATCATGGCGAAGGCGATGTCGGCATCGAGCTTGTCAAACAGCGGCTCGCCCAGGCCCACGGGCATGCCGGTGGCGGTGACGCGGATGCGTGCGCCGCAGGAATCCTGGGCGTGGCGCAGGGCATCCATGTAGTCTTCCAGTGCCGACACATCAGCCACCGGGGCGAAAAACGGGTTGTTGGGTACGTGGTCCCAGCTCTCGAACGGCACCACCAGGTCGCCCACTTGGGTCATGCAGCCGCGAAACACCATGCCGTACTTCTCTGCCAGCCATTTTTTGGCCACCGCGCCCGCAGCCACGGTGGGCGCGGTCAGGCGGGCGGACGAACGGCCGCCGCCACGCGGGTCGCGGATGCCGAACTTGTGCCAGTAGGTGTAGTCGGCGTGGCCCGGGCGGAAGCTTTGGGCGATGGCGCTGTAGTCTTTGCTGCGCTGGTCGGCATTGCGGATCAGCAGAGCGATGGGGGTGCCGGTGGTTTTGCCCTCGTACACGCCGCTCAAAATCTCTACCGCATCGGGCTCGTTGCGCTGGGTGACGTGGCGGCTGGTGCCGGGGCGGCGGCGGTCCAGGTCGGCCTGGATATCGGCCTCGCACAAGGCCATGCCGGGGGGGCAGCCGTCGATCACGCAGCCAATGGCCGGGCCGTGGGATTCACCAAAGTTGGTGACTGCGAATAGGGTTCCGAAGGTATTTCCGCTCATAGCTGCCGATTATCCCCGAGGTAGAGGATGCTGCCCAAACTTGGGAACAGTTCATGCTTATAGCGTCGCACCCCACGCGGGTTTTCACTTACATCCACCCAGGAGAGGCCCATGCTGCAAGCAACCACGACCGAGTTTTCCCACGTCAAACCCGGCGACACCGATTTTGTCCAAGGCGGTTTGCGCGACTTTTTTCTGTACCGCGACCTTGGCATTGCCGAAGCCACGCACGGAAAGGTGATTGCGCACCTTGTGAAGGCGAATATGGCTCCAGAAAAGGGCACGGGCTGGCACCGGCATGAGGCGGATTTCCAGATCGTGATCATGGTCAAGGGCTGGGCGCGCTTCATGTACGAAGACAAAGAGACCCTGGTGCAGGCGGGAGACTGTGTGCACCAGCGCCCCGGCATCCGCCACTACCTGTTCGATTACTCGCCAGACATGGAGTACTTAGAGATCGTGTCGCCCGCTGATTTCAAGTCAGTCGATGTGGAGCCGGTCTGCGAGGTTCCCGAATCCACGCCCTGGAAATAGAGCAGTCACAGGCAGGGGACCCACAATCCCCCGCCCATAGCGGTCAGAACTCTGCGTCGAGTTCGTCGATTTCTTCCGGCTCTTTCATCGCCTCGGCCACCCATTCCTGCATCGCGGGCAAGGCCATGATGCGCTGGCAGTAGGCGGCACACACCGGGTCTAGCGCCACGTTGTAGGTAAGGAAACGGGTGACCACCGGGGCGTACATGGCATCGGCCATACCCACTTGCTCGCCAAACAGGTACGGGCCGCCGTAGTTGGCCAGGCATTCTTTCCAGATCTCCACGATGCGGTCAATGTCGCTCTGGGCACGCGACCAGATTTTGAATTCGGAGAAGTGCGCCTTGATGTTCATCGGCAGCGCCGTGCGCAGCGACGAGAAGCCCGAATGCATCTCGCCGCAGATGGCGCGGCAGTGGGCGCGGGCGGCCTGCTCGGCGGGCAGCAAACCGGCTTTGGGCTTGATTTCATTCAGGTATTCGCCAATGGCCAACGTGTCCCAGACCTTGATCTTGTTGTGCTGCAAGGACGGCACCAGCATGGACGACGACAGCAGCATCATCTCGGCCTTCATGGCCGGATCATCGGGCGAGACCACGTTCTCGGTGAACTCCAGCCCGGCAAACTTGGCGGCGAGCCAGCCACGCAGAGCCCAGGCACCGTAGTTTTTGCTGCTGATCGTCAACTCTGCTTTACGCATGGGTAGCTCCTTGTGTTGTGGAGGCTTTCAGCAAGGGCTGTGCCAGATTCCGCAACAATCCAAATCCGTATTTCTACGTATGCCGTGCGAAGTGGATGTTCGCCTCTAGGCCACCTCCCTTAACTGGCCCGTTACTTGCCTGTAGTTGGTGCACCCCCGCACCAAGTCAGGAATAACACACATGCTCTACCAGGCCTACCAACTCCAGTCCGACTTGATGTCGCCGCTGCGCCTGATGGCGCAAAGCCTGGGCGCGTCGCTCTGGTTCAAAGACACAGAAAACAGCCCGGTGCGCAAAATAGCCGCTGCCTGCGATGTGTTTTCACGCCTGCGACTCACCCATTCACGGCCCGGCTACGGCATCACATCGGTCAAGGTCGGCCAGGTCGAGGTGGCGGTGACCGAAGAAGTCACCCTCGCCCTGCCCTTTGGCAGCCTGCTGCATTTCAAGCGCACCGGGGACGCCGTGGACATGGACGACCAGCCCCCGGTGTTGCTGGTGGCCCCGCTGTCGGGCCACTTCTCGACCCTGCTGCGCGAAACCCTGCGCACCCTGTTGCAAGACCACGACGTGTACATCACTGACTGGCTCAACGCCCGCGATGTGGCGCTCACCGAAGGCGGATTTGCGCTGGACGACTACGCCGAGCACATGATCCGCTTCATCGAAGCCATCGGCCCTGGCGTGCATGTGGTGGCCGTGTGCCAACCCTGTGTGGCCGCGCTGGCCGCCGCCGCCATCATGGCCGAGGACGACAACCCCTGCCAGCCGCGCAGCCTCACATTGATGGCCGGCCCGGTGGACTGCCGCATCAACCCCACCGGGGTCAACACCCTGGCCGTGAGCAAGCCCATCGAGTGGTTCGAAAAGAACCTGATCACCCACGTGCCGCTACCGCACAAGGGCTTTATGCGCCGGGTGTACCCCGGCTTCATCCAGCTCAGCGCGTTTTTGAGCATGAACCCGGCGCGCCACAAAGCCCAGTTCAAAGACATGTACAAATACCTGCTGGAAGGCGATATCGACAAGGCCGACACCATCCGCAACTTCTACGACGAGTATCTGGCCGTCAACGACCTGCCCGCCGAGTTCTACCTGGAAACCGTGGCCAAGGTGTTCCAGACCTACGACCTGCCCCGGGGCGTACTCACCTACAAGGACCGCATCGTCAACCCCGCCGCCATCCGCCGCACCGCGCTGATGACGGTGGAAGGCGAGCGGGACGACATCTGCTCGGTCGGCCAGACCATGGCCGCCCAAGATTTAGCCAGCAGCGTGCGCCCCAGCCAGCGCACCCACCACATCCAGACCGGGGTGGGCCACTACGGCGTGTTCAGCGGCAAGAAGTGGAACCAGCAGATCTACCCCCGCGTGCGCGACATGATCTACGCCAACCAGCTCTGAGCGGCGCACAGCAAAAAGCCCGGTGGAACCCACCGGGCTTTTTTTTATTCAAAACCAAATGCTACATATTCCGTAGCTGCTCACGCTCATGGAATAAGCATGAACGGCCTAAAAGACCCCTAAGCCATCGGCAGGCCTGGGGGGTCTGCAAGCCTCAGCTGCCTTCTTCTTCGCCCGCCGGCCAGTCGCGGATGTAGGCCTTGAGCATCTTGTTCTCGAAATTCTGGCTGTCCACCACGGCCTTGGCCACGTCGTAGAAGCTGATCACGCCCATCAGCATCTTGCCGTCCATCACCGGCATATAGCGGGCGTGGCGCTCCAGCATCATGCGGCGCACATCGTCCAGCTCGGTGTTGGGGGTGCAGGTCAGGGGGTGGTCGTCCATGGCGGTGCGGACCAGGGTGGTACCGATGGAGCCGGCGTTCTTCACCACCAGCTGGATCACCTCGCGAAAAGTCAGCATGCCGACCAGGTCGCCGTGCGACATGATGACCAGGGAACCCATATCCTTTTCAGCCATCATGGCCAGGGCGGTCGCAAGCGGCTCGTCGGGGCTGGCGGTATAGAGCGTATTGCCTTTCACACGCAGAATGTCGCTGACTTTCATGGGGTTCTCCTGGTAACGCAGAGCGCAATGGATGGATAAGTGACAGATGTGCTTGCAATATAGCCCACAAACGCCTATGGCACGGCAGGAAATGCGCCTGCGTGGCGCTGCTAACCCATGTTGCACTGCAATAAAATCCGCCCATGGACTTCTTCATTGCCAAAGCCCCCTACTGGATCACCCGTTTTGGCGAGATGGGCATCGTCGTGCCCCTGGCCGTGGCGCTCACGCTGTGGATGCTGGCAAGCACCCGCGCCGTCCGCCCGGTGCTGCTGTGGCTGCTGCCGCTGGGCCTGGCGGTGGGCATCACCGCACTGTCCAAAATCGCCTTTATCGGCTGGGGCCTGGGTATTGCGGCGATTGATTTCACCGGGTTTTCGGGCCATGCGATGTTCTCGGCGACCATTTATCCGGTACTGGCCTACACCCTGGCCGCGCAATCTAGCCCCCAGACCGGCACCCGCGTGGGGGCCACGCTGGCAGGTTATGCCTTGGCGTTGCTGATCGGCTGGAGCCGGGTGCATATCCAGGTGCATTCTGTGTCCGAGGTGGTGGCCGGTTTGGCGCTGGGAGCCAGTGCCAGCGGCTGGACGATCTGGCGCCTGTCGCGCAGGCTGGCCGCGCCCCACCCGCGCCCGCACCGCTGGGTGCTGCTGGCGCTGCTGGCCTGGCTGGCGGTGATGCCGGTGCATGCATCCCCGTCCCGGTCGCACGACATGGTGACGCAGTTGGCGCTGCGCCTGTCGGCGCATGACAAGCCATTTCGGCGGGCCGACCTGCATGCGGTGCCCGCGCCGCCTGGGGCCTGAATACTCCTGTTTTTATAGCTACTTACGCTTATGGAATAAGCACGAGAAGGCGATTTCTTATAAATCGCCTCAGGGTTCGACGGGGATTTACACAACTTGTTACAAACTAATGCGAATGCGGTAAGCTGCGGACCTTTGAGCGCACCGCCCCATGGACATTGACCCCTCCGTCTACAAGACCCTGCTCGAATCCACCCAGGCCATTCCCTGGCGGATCGACTGGAAGACCCTGAAGTTCACCTACATCGGCCCGCAAATTGAAGCGCTGCTGGGTTGGAGCCCCGAGAGCTGGGTGGGCGCGCAAGACTGGGCCGACCGCATGCACCCCGAGGACCGCGAGGAAACCTTTAACTTCTGCGTCAGCCAGTCGCAGGCCGGGGTGGACCACGAAGCCGACTACCGCGCCCTCACCCAGGACGGCGGCTACGTGTGGATCCGCGACGTGGTGCACGTGGTGCGCAAAGACGGCGAGGTGGAGGCTCTGGTGGGCTTCATGTTCGACATCAGCGAACGCAAGAAGACCGAAGAAAAGCTCATCACCCTGCAAAAAGAGCTGGAAGAGCTGTCCTTCAAAGACGGCCTGACCGGCATTGCCAACCGGCGGCTGTTTGACTCCATCATGGAGATCGAGTGGGGCAACGCCCGGCGCAACCACCAGCCGGTGTCGGTGATCATGCTGGACATCGACTTCTTCAAACCCTACAACGACCACTACGGCCACTTGAAGGGCGACGACACCTTGAAGCAGGTGGCCCAGTCCCTGGCCTCGGCGGCGACCCGGTCGCGCGACTTTGTGGGCCGCTACGGCGGCGAAGAGTTTGTACTGGTGCTGTCGGAAACCGACGACAAAGCGGCCCTGAAAATCGCCGAACGCTGCCGCAACCTGCTGGCCCAGCTACAAATTCCGCACCAGGGCTCGCCCCTGGGCCAGCTTACCGCCAGCCTGGGCGTGGGCACGACCATTCCGGGCGCGGATTCCAGCATGGCGGACTTTCTGGACGCGGTGGACAAGCAGCTCTACCGCGCCAAGCACCTGGGCCGCAACCGGGTGGAAGCCGTCCCCGCCAGCCTGGCCGCTGCCACGGTATCCCGCGCAGGGCTGATCCGCTAGGTTTTCTAGAGCACGTCACGCAGGTACATAGAGCGCCGACCGCTGTTTTTCCATAAATTCTCCAGCGCCGGGGCCGGGGTCAGCAGCAACTGGTCCACCAGCGGCAGCAGCAGCGTGGTGTCGGGATTCACCAGCAGCAGCAGGCGCGGCTCGCGGGGTTTGGCGGTGGTATCCAGCGGGTCGGCTTCGTCCAGCCGCCCCACCCAGTCCAGCCCGCCCAGGGCCGCCAGCACGGGTTCCAGCTGCAAAGTATCGACCTGCATGGTGTGCGCCAGTTGCGCTACGCCCAGGCCTTTGTCGCCGCGTACCTGCACGGCATGCAGGTGCTGCAGCACTTCGATGGCCAGCAAAAACGACCAACCGTGGGGCGTGGAGCGGCGCGGCACGCCCTCCAGCAGGCTGGGCATATAGGCCGCAATCACTGCGCCCAGCAACACGATCACCCAGGCCAGGTAGATCCAGATCAGCATGATGGGCAGCGTGGCAAAGGCACCGTACACCACAGAATAGGTGGGCACGGCAGACAAATAAAACGTCAGCAGCCGCTTGGCCAGCTCGATGCTGATGGCCACAAACACGCCACCGGCCCAGGCGTGCGCCCACTTCACCCGGGTATAGGGCACATAGTGGTAGAGCGCTGCCATACCGCCTGCCAGCAGGCCGATCTGCAGCAGGCCAAACAGCAGCCGCACGCCGCCGGGCAGGTCGCCCACCACGCCTTGCGAGCTGGAGACAACATAGGAAGTCAACGCCAGGCTGGCCCCCAGCAGCAGCGGCCCCAGGGTGATACCGGCCCAGTAAATCAGCACCCGCTGGCCCAGGGGCCGGGGGCGGCGCACGCGCCAGATAGCATTCAGCGTGCGGTCGATGGTCAGGATCAGCGCCAGCGCGGTGAACAGCACAATGGCCAGGCCCACCGATCCCAGCTTGCTGGCCTGGTTGGCAAACTGGGTCAGGTAGCCCAGCACCTGGCGGGCAATGCTCTCGGGAATCAGGCTTTGCACCAGCCACTTTTGCAGCACCACCTGCACTTTGCCGAACATCGGAAAAGCGGTGAAGATGGCCAGCGCCACGGTAAAAAACGGCACCAGCGCCAGCGAGGTGGTGAAGGTCAGACTGCTGGCGGTCAGGCCCAGCTGGTCCTCGCGAAAGCGCTCGCGCAGGGTGTGGGCGGTGGTTTTCCAGGGAAAGCGGGACAGGTCTTTCAGGAACTGGTCAAAACGTTGGGACAGGGCGGCTAGGGACAAAGACATGGCCGCTATGATGCCATCGCTATGAACCACTCTGAACACTCTGTCTCCTGGACCCGCAACCTGGCCGTCGGCAGCCTTTTGGGTCTGATCGCCCTGTGCCTGGCCTGGGAGCTGGTGCTGGCCCCGCTGCGCCCGGGCAGCGTGGTGCTGGCGCTGAAAGCGGTGCCGCTGTGCTTTCCGCTCATTGGCCTGCTGAAGAACCGCATGTACACCTACCGCTGGGTCAGCTTGATGGTATGGCTGTACTTTACCGAAGGCGTGGTGCGTGCCTACAGCGATGCCGCACCCAGCCGCTGGTACGCCCTGGGCGAAGCCCTGCTGTGCGTGGCCCTGTTCGTGGCCTGCGCGATGCACGTGCGGCTGCGCTTCAAAAATGCCAAGGCCGCCGCCCTGCCCGCTTAACTAAAGAGATTTCTGCCATGCAAGACCTGATCGACAGCCTGCGCCAGACCGTCGGCGCCACCCATGTGCTCACCGACGGCGACCTCAGCGCCTACGAACTGGACTGGCGCAAACGCAGCCGGGGCAAGTCTCTGGCCGTGGTGCGCCCCGGCAGCACTTTGGAAGTGGCCGCGGTGGTCAAAGCCTGCGCCGCCGCCGGTGTCAGCATCGTGCCGCAGGGCGGCAACACCGGGCTGGTGGTGGGCAGCACGCCGGACGATTCGGGCACACAAATCGTGCTCAGCCTGCAGCGCATGCAGGCGGTGCGCAGCGTGGACGCAGCCAACCTGACCATGACGGTCGAGGCCGGTTGTATTCTGCAAAACCTGCAGGACGTGGCCGACAAAGCCGGTTTTCTGTTCCCCCTGAGCCTGGGCGCCGAGGGCAGCTGCACGATTGGCGGCAACCTGTCCACCAATGCAGGCGGCACCCAGGTGCTGCGCTACGGCAACACCCGCGAACTCTGCCTAGGCCTGGAAGTGGTCACAGCGCGCGGCGAGATCTGGAGCGGCCTGAGCGGCCTGCGCAAAGACAACACCGGCTACGACCTGCGCAACCTGTTCATTGGCAGCGAAGGCACGCTCGGCATCATCACCGCCGCCACCATGAAGCTGGTGCCCCAGCCCGCCGCCACGCTTACCGCCTGGGCGGCGGTGCCCAGCCTGGACCACGCCGTCACCCTGCTCGGCCTGGCCCACCAGCACCTGGGCGCGGGCCTCACCGGCTTTGAAGTGATGGGCCAGTTTGCCCTCAGCCTGGTGGCCAAGCACTACCCGCAGCAACGCGTGCCGCTGTACCTTGATACGCCCTGGTGCGTGCTGCTGGAAAACGCCGACAGCGAGTCGGAGGCCCACGCCCGCGAACGTTTCGAGCACCTGCTGGAACTGGCCATGGAACAAGGCCTTGTTACCGATGCCGTGGTGGCCGAAAACATCGCCCAGGCACACGCGCTGTGGCATGTGCGCGAAAGCATCTCCATGGCCCAGGCCGAAGAGGGGCTGAACATCAAGCACGACATTTCCATTCCCGTGTCCCGCATCCCCGAATTCGTGCTGCACACCGATGCCCTGCTGACCCAGCAGATCCCCGGCGTGCGCCTGGTCAACTTCGGCCACCTGGGCGACGGCAACCTGCACTACAACGTGCAAGCCCCCGCAGAGGGCGATGCGGCTGAGTTTTTGCGCACGCAAGAGGACAACGTCAACACCCTGGTGTTCGATGCCGTCATGGCGCATGGCGGCTCCATCTCGGCCGAGCACGGCGTGGGTAGCCTGAAAGTCGGCCACCTGGAGCACTACAAATCCCCCGTGGCCATGGCGCTGATGCGCAGCATCAAGGAAGCCCTGGACCCGCAGAACCTGATGAACCCGGGGCGGGTGGTACAGGTGGCGGTGGCTGGTTTCTAGCCCTATGCGCATATACTGTGCGCATAACCTAAGGAGCTGACCATGTTGGACTTCGCTGTAGCCCCCAAAAAAGCCACCAACCTCACGCTCAACACCAAGACGCTGGAAATGGCCCGCAGCCTGGGTATCAACGTGTCGCAAACCGTAGACGCACTGCTGGCCGCCGAGGTCAAGCGCATCTACTGGGAGCGCTGGAACGCCGAGAACAAAGAGGCCATCGACCACTACAACACCCGCATTGCCGAGGAAGGCACCTTTGCCGAACAGGTCAATCGCTGGCTGGCGGAGCAAGGTGAAGACGCATCGGCCCCGGTGCAAAAAGCCGCTTGAAACATGGCGCAATTTGATGTTTACACCAACCCCATGGCCGACCAGCGGGGCCGCATTCCTTATTGGCTAGACCTGCAGTCCAACCACGTTGGACAAATCCATTCGCGCGTCATCATCCCGCTGCGCAGCCTGCACGCCATGGGGCCGCGTATCGAAGGCTTGCAGCCCCTGGTGACGGTGGCCGGGCAAAGCTTGTGTGCCGACGTGCCCGCCATCGCCTCCTTCCCTGCCCGCCTGCTGAAAAACCCCGTGACCTGCATCGATGCCCAGCGCCATGATTTGGTCGCGGCATTGGACTATTTGATTTCTGGATACTGAACCTTGATGAACACCCGCCCGGTCCGCTCCCAATACGAAGATTTCATGCGCCTGGTGCACACCACCGGCACCGCCAAAACCGACCGCACCGGCACCGGCACGCGCAGCGTTTTTGGCCACCAGATGCGCTTTGATTTGAACGAAGGTTTTCCGCTGGTCACCACCAAGAAGGTGCATCTGCGCAGCATCATCCAGGAGCTGCTGTGGTTCCTCACTGGCAGCAGCGACAACAACTGGCTCAAAGAGCGCGGCGTGAGCATCTGGGACGAATGGGCGCGTGAAGATGGCAGCCTGGGCCCGGTGTATGGCGTGCAGTGGCGCAGCTGGCCCACACCCAACGGCGGCCACATCGACCAGATCGCAGAAGTCATCAAGACACTCAAAACCAACCCCGACAGCCGCCGCATCATCGTCAGCGCCTGGAACGTGGCCGAGCTGGACAAGATGGCGCTGATGCCCTGCCACGCCTTCTTCCAGTTTTACGTGGCCGACGGCCGCTTGAGCTGCCAGCTGTACCAGCGCAGCGCCGACATCTTTTTGGGCGTGCCCTTCAACATTGCCAGCTACGCCCTGCTGACCCACATGGTGGCGCAGCAGTGCGACCTGGAAGTGGGCGACTTCATCTGGACCGGTGGCGACTGCCACATCTACAGCAACCACGTGGACCAGGTGAACGAGCAGCTCAGCCGCGCGCCTTACCCCTACCCCACACTGCACATCAAGCGCCGCCCAGCCGACATCTTCAGCTACGCATTTGAAGACTTCGAGGTGTTGGACTACCAATGCCACCCGGCCATCAAAGCCCCGGTGGCGGTATGACGCGCCTGCACCTGATCTTTGCCCGCGCCGCCAACGGCGTGATTGGCATCCACGGCACCTTGCCCTGGCACCTGCCGGAGGACATGGCGCACTTCAAGCGCACCACGCTGGGCTGCCCGGTCATCATGGGGCGCAAGACCTGGGATTCGCTGCCCGCACGCTTTCGTCCGCTGCCGGGGCGCTTGAACATTGTGGTGACGCGGCAGGCCGATTGGCAGGCCGAGGGCGCGCTGCGCGCCGGGTCGATCGCTGAAGGCATGGCGCTGTGCCCGGCAGACGGCGATGCCTGGGTGATTGGCGGGGCCGAGATTTATGCCCAGGCGCTGCCGCTGGCACAGTCGGCAGTGGTCACCGAGATCGCGGCAGACTTTGACGGCGATGCATTCGCCCCCCAGTTCGGCCCGGACTGGGTAGAGGCCCGCCGCGAGGCGCACACCAGCAGCACCGGGCTGAGCTTCAGCTTTGTGCACTACCTGCAACGCCACTGAACGCTAGTCTTTTAATAGCTTGTCACGCTTATGGAATAAGCGCTAGAGGCATAAAAGGCATAAAAAAAGCCATCCCGGAGCAATTCCCTCGGGATGGCAAAAGGAAGGGTCGCCGCAACGGCCCCTCGGTTACTTCTTCACGCTGAGCTCGTTGCCCACGCTCTTCACGTCCTGGGTGGCCTGAACGATTTCCAGGGCTTTGTCGATCTGCCCCTGGTTGTCTACAAAACCGCTGAGCTGCACCACGCCCTGGCGGGTCACCACCGCGATGTCCAGGCTTTTGACGCTGGCATCGTTGAGCAATGCGGCCTTGACGCGGGCGGTGACGATGCTGTCATCCACCTTGGTACCCACGGTGGTGTCGGCCACTTTCAGGGCCATCTTGTTGTCGACGCTTTTCACACCGGCCACGGCCTGGGCCACGGCGGTGGCGCGCTCGATTTGCGCCTGGCTGTCCACAAAGCCGCTGAGCATGACCTCGCCCTTGCGGGTTTCGACCTTAACGTCCAGGCTTTTCACTTCGGAATCGGCCAGCAAGGCCGTCTTGACGGTGGTGGTCAGCACGGTGTCGTCGATCTCGGTGCCGACGGTGGTAGGTGCCGGTGTGGCCACGGTTTCCGCCGGCTTGCTGCAGGCGACGATGGACAGGGACAGTGCGCTCAGCACGGCCATGGCGGCAAAGCGTTCAAAAGGTGTTTTTTGCATGGGGTTTTCCTAGCGTTGGATGGTTTTGCCGGTGTCGTCCGACAGGACGATCTCGACACGGCGGTTCAACTGGCGGCTTTGGGCCGTGTCGTTGCCTGCCACGGGGTGGGCTGCGCCGTAGCCGCGGGTGGCGATGCGGTCATTGCCAATGCCCATGCCGGCCAGGGCGGTGCGCACGGCACCGGCGCGGCGGTCCGACAGCTCCAGGTTATGGGCGCTGCCGCCGGTGCTATCGGTAAAGCCCTCCACCAGCACCTTGCGTTGCGGGTTTTGCTGCAGCACGTCGGCCAGCTTCTGGGCAGTGCGCATGCCGTCCGGGGTCAGGCGGGCCTGGTCGGTGCCAAACAGCACGTCGCCCAGGGTGATGACCATGCCGCGTTCGGTCTTTTTGGCGGCCAGGTCGGCCAGTTGGGCTTCCAACTGGGCGTTGCGCGCCTGGGCTTCGGTGGCAATACGGCGGGCCTCGTCGTTGCTGCGCTGCGCTTCGGCGGCCTTGCGCTGGGCATCTGCTGCATCGCCCTGGGCGACCATCGCGTCCTGCTGGGCCGCTACGGCCTTGGCCTTGGCGGTGTCGGCCTCGTTGGAGCGCTGCTGCAGGCGCAACTGGTCACTCTCCTTGCCGGTGCGCAGCACTTCGGCTTCGGCAAACTTCTGCTGGGCCAACTGTTGCGTCAGCGCAATTTTTTGCTTGGCCAGGTAGGCCAACTCGTCCACCTTGGCGGGCTTGTCCTTGTCGTTGGCCGATGCATCGGCGCGGGCCAGAGCCTCACCGGCCTGCTTGAGTTCCAGCGGGGCGTAGCGGTTCACATTGGGGCTGGCCTGGGCCATGCGGTAGTCGCTGTGGGTCTGGTCCAGCAGCGTGGTGCTGGTGGGCAGGGAACTACAAGCACCCAAAAGAACGGCAACGGCCAAGGCGAGGGGGGTGTAGAGATTTCTCATTTTTATGTTCCTGAATTAGTTGTTTTATTAGTTGGTCTTGCTGGCGCGGTCGAGCTCTTCGCGCAGAACCCGCAGGTTGTCTTGCAGCGCATCGGCTGCAGCCTGGGCTTTGGCGTTGTTGGCCTTGCCCTGGGCCAGCTTGGCATCGGCCTGGGCTTCGTTGGCCAGGGTGGCGGCCAGCTTGTAGTCCTTGTTGGCCATGGCCTTGTTGGCGGCGGCCATCTTGGTGCGGGCCGAGTCCATCTCCAGCGGGGCAAATTCCGCCCCACCGGCACCCACGGCGCTGTCTACCGCGGCTTTGGACACAGCCACTTCGGCGGTGGCGGGAGTTTTCATGCTGCTGCAGCCCACCAGCAGTGCGAGTGCGGTGGCGCTCAAGGCCAAGGCCCATGTGTTTGTAGTCATAAAGTCTCCTGTGAAAAAATGGAAAAACCTGCGCGCAGCGCGGGCCCTGAAAATCAAAAAGCCTGGGTTTGCCCGTCGGTAGACAGGCCGTAAGGCACCTGAACGGGCTGCACCAGCACGCCCTCGGCATTGGGAATGGCCTCGATCTGCACCGTAGGCGCAGAACCGATCACGCCGCCGAACATGGTGGCAAAAGCGGCATCGGCGGCATCGCGGCCGGTACCCAGGCGCACAAAACCCATGGGGATGGCGACACCCGAGGCATCAAAGATGTACCAGCGGTCACCCAGAAAAACTTCGACATAGGCGTGGAAGTCGGTGGGGCCCAGGGCCGGGTCGGCTCCAAAGTCAATGCCCGAGGCAAAACGGGCCGGGATGTTGACAGCGCGGCACAGCGCAATCATCAGGTGGGCAAAGTCGCGGCACACGCCGACCCGGTCGACCAGGGTGTCGATGGCGGTGGTGTTGCCGTTGGAGCTGTTGGACTGGAAAGACACCCGGCTGGTCACCCAGTCGCGGATGGCCTGCACCCGGCTGTAGCCCTGCGGCAAATGGCCGAACTCCTTCACCGCCAGCCGATGCAAACGGTCAGAAGGACAGTACCGGCTGGGCACCATATAGGGCAGCACGGCCCCGGGCAGGTTGGCCACCGGCGCCTCCAGAATGCTCTCGGGCGGAGCGGTGAAATGCGCCAGGTCCACGATCGCACCGTAGTGCACGGCCAGCGGGCCCGCGGCGGCATGGAAGCGCAGAAAGCGGGTGTGGGTGACCGGGTCGGTATAGATGTTGGACTGCACCGGCTGGCTGATCTGCAGCAGCTCGTTCACCACGGTCTGGTGCGGTGTTTGGGCGGCGTGGATGCTGAAGACGAAATCGCAGCCGGGGGCGGCGATGTCGTAGTTCAGCCCTATCGAAAACTTCAATCTAACCATGTCGGGGTCCTGGGGTGGAGCGGTAACTCCAAGGTGAATCTGGAACTACAGCCAGTGTAGAAATGCCCCCTCGCCCTGCCCAGCGGACACCCGCGCGACCCACAGTAGGACGGGGTCGCGCCCCGGCACCCGCCATCCTCCTACAAGCCCAGGGTGGAAACGGGGCTGAAACCGGCCCGTCGGCACGGGTGTCGGTGTTGGCGGCGCACGACAACCAGCCCGGCTTCATGCCCCGCACGGCGCCCGGGGTGCACCCCACCCAGGCCATCCAGCAAAGCTATATTTTTAATAGCGATATCGGCTTGGCACACGCGCGCCAGATGCCAAAAAGCATCCAAATGAAAGATGCAGCCAATGGGTGGCAGAAGCGTTTCCGTTAGTAAGAAAAACTTTGCATACACGCACCTCTTACACCTACCCATAGTTTTATTTCCAGGGGATGTGCTAGCCAAGACCCCACTCTGGGCGCAGAATATTTCGTATACCGTGCGAATTTTGAGTTTCATTCGCAAACAAAATACACTTTGCATGCCGTTATTCTTTTCCCCACCGTCCAGTTCTGCCCTGCTTTTGCAGGGTAACCACGGCTTTTGGCTGGTCGCACTGGCGGCGGGCATCGCCATCTTCACCGCCTGCATGGCGCTGCACATCGCCGGTATCGCACGCGCGTTGACAGAGCCTTTGCACCGGCATCTGGCGCTGCTGGCAGGTGCAGTGGCCATGGGCGGCGGCATGTGGTCCACGCATTTCGTCGGCATGCTGGGGTTTGATCTGGGCACGCCGGTGCAGTACCACCTGGGCTATTCGCTGTTGTCGCTGCTGCCCGCATTGCTGGCATCGTGGCTGGCGCTGTTCCTGCTGGCGCTCAACCGGATCGGCTCCCGGCATATCGGACTGGCCGGGGTGCTGCTGGGCTGCGGCATGGCGGCGGTGGTCTACGGCGGCATGGCGTCGATGCAGATGTTGCCCCAGCGGCATTACGACCTGGGCGGGTTGCTGCTGTCTCTGGCCCTGGCCATCCTGCTGTCCATACTGGCGCTTTGGATACGGTTTGGTTTGCGCGGCATGCTGGGCCAGGGCAAGTACGCAGCGGGCCACACCATTGTGCTCAGCGGCACCGTGCTGGCGATGGCCGCCGTGGGCATGCATTACCTGGGCCTGGCCGCGACGCAATTCAGCGTGGTGCAGGGCTTTGTGCCCGAGGCAGCCGACCATGGGGCACGTACCAACGCGCTGAAAATCGCCCTCGTCACCGTGCTGGGTACCATCGTGGTTGCCGTCACCAGCAACCTGCTGTTGCGTTACCGCTCGGCTTACCAGCAGATGGTGGCCAGCGAATCCCAGTACGCATCGCTGTTGCTGAACATCCCCGGCCTGGCCTACCGCCGCCGGTTGGATACCCGCGCACTGGTGTTCGTCAGCGACGGTGCCCTGGCCATTACCGGCTGGTCGGCGCAGGAGTGCATGGCCGATGGGCACGACTTCTGGGACCAGATCCATCCCGAGGACACCGCCTGCGTCCAGCAAGGCATCCGCCGGGCCCAGACCCAACACACCAGCTACGAAATGGAATACCGGCTGGTGCACCGCGATGGCAGCCTGCACTGGGTGATGTCACGTGGCAGCGTGGTGGTCGATACCCACGGCACGCCCCTGTGGCTGGACGGCCTGCTGACCGACATCACCGAGCGAAAAACCATAGAGCAGGCGCTGCACGCCAGCGAATCACAATACCGTTCCTTGCTGCTGCACATCCCCGGCCTGGCGTTCCGCCGTGAGCTGGAGGGCGCACGGCGCGTCCTGTTTGTCAGCGACGGCGTGCTGGCGCTGACCGGCTGGACCGCCCCCGAATTTCTGGCCCGACAGCAGGATCTGCTGGACCACATCCACCCCGACGACCGTGCCCAGATCCAGGCTAATGTCCGCAGCCTACGGATTGCAGGCACCAGCTACGAGAGCGAGTACCGCATGGTGCACCGGGACGGCAGCGTCCGCTGGGTACTGGCGCGGGGCCGGGTGGTGCTTGACGACAGCGGCACGCCACGCTGGTATGACGGCCTGCTGACCGACATCACCGCGCGCAAATCGGTGGAACAGGCGCTCAACGCCAGCCAGCAGCAGATACAGACCATGACGCACAGCATTCCGGGTGTGGTGCTGCGGGCTGTGGCCGACGACCATTGGAACATCCACTACATGAGCGATGCCATGGCGACCATCAGCGGGTGGCCTGCGTCCGCCTTCGTCGCTGGCGAGCTTTCGCTACCGCTGCTCACCCATCCGGACGACCTGCCCAACGTCCTGACCCATCTGGAAACAGCCCTTGCCGAGCACACCACCTACGACGTCGAGCACCGACTGCTGCACCGCGACGGGCACTATGTGTGGGTGTGGGCGCGCGGCGTGGCCTCTTACGATGGGCAGGGCAAGCCGCTGTGGGTGGACGGCCTCATCATGGACATCTCCAAACGCAAGATGATGGAGAACGCCCTGGAGGCCAGCCAGGCGCAAATCACCTCGCTGATCCGCAGCCTGCCCGGCATCGCCTTGCGGGTCATGATCAAAGACGACTGGCCCGTGAAGTTCATCAGCGATGCGGTAGAGGCCTTCACCGGCTATCCGGCGGTGGCCTTTGTGCACGGCGGCCTCAATATCGCCACCCTGGTCCACCCCGACGATTTGGCCATGGTGCTGCCCATCGTGGCCCAGGCGATTGCCGACCACACCACCTACTCCATCGAATACCGCCTGCGCTACCACGACGGCAGCTACCGCTGGGTCTGGGGCCGGGGCAGCGCCACCTACAGCACGAAAGGCCAGGCGCTGTGGGTCGATGCCTTCATCATGGACATCCACGAGCGCCACACCATGGAAGCCGAACTGCGCGAGGCCCACCGGCTGGCCGAAATCGCGGTGCAGTCCAAAACCAGCTTCCTGGCCAACATGAGCCACGAGATCCGCACCCCCATGAACGCCATCATCGGCTTCACCGAGCTGCTGCTGGGCACCGACCTGGGCCAGTTGCAGCGCCGCCACATGACCACGGTGCGGCAATCGGCCCGCTCGCTGCTGGGGTTGCTCAACGACATTCTGGACACCGCCAAGCTGGAGAAAGGTGCGGTGGAGCTGGAGCACAAAGACTTTTCGCTCCAGGCCCTGGTGAACGAGGCCGCCGATGCCCAGCGCCTGGCGGCCGAAAACAAGGGCCTGGACCTGGAGGTGCATTACGCGCCCGACATGCCCGAGTTCTTCCGGGGCGATTCCATGCGGGTGCTGCAGGTGCTCAACAACCTGCTGGGCAATGCCGTCAAGTTCACCCAGGCGGGTTCGGTTCACATCTCGGTCGACTCCGATCTGGGCATGGTGCACATCGCTGTGGTGGATACCGGCATCGGCATCGCCGAGGACCGGATCGACAAGATCTTCGACCCGTTTGCACAAGCCGATGCGTCCATGAGCCGCCGCTTTGGCGGCACCGGCCTGGGCACCACGATTGCGCGGCAACTGGTGGAGCTGATGGCCGGGCAACTGCAGGTGGAAAGCACGCTGGGCGTGGGCAGCAGCTTCCACGTGCGTCTGCCCTTGGCACCCGGCCAGCCGGTAGAGGCCGTGCACGACATGCTGCTGTACGAACTGCCCGGCCTGCGCATTCTGGCGGTGGACGACGTGCCGCAAAACCTGGAGCTGCTGTCTCTGGCCCTGGGCCAGGTCGGGCACCGGGTGACCACCGCTGCTGGGGGGGCCGACGCCGTGCAGACCTTCCAGGAACACAGCTTTGACGTGGTGCTGATGGACGTACAAATGCCCGGCATGGACGGACTGGAGGCCACCCGCCGCATCCGCCAGCTGGAGCTGGACCGCAAGCTGCGCCCCACCCCCATCGTGGCGCTGACGGCCAGCGTCATGGAAGAAGACCGCCGGGCCACGGCCGCGGTGGGTATGAATGGCTTTGCCAGCAAACCGATCCACCTGCCGGAGCTGGCTGCCGAAATCGCCCGCGTCATGGGCATCCAGCTGCCCGATGCCGAAGGTGCCACCACCCAGGCCATCCGGCACGACCACAGCAGCCCCCCGGCCATCGACTGGGAGCGGGGTACCGACCTGTGGGGCGGCGGTGCCACGCTGACCAAGGCCATCCGCAGCTTCCTGGAAGACAACCACGCGGTCCTAACGCAAATGGCGGCTTTGCTGCGGCGCAAAGACCTTGAAGCCGCCCGCTACCTGGCCCACCGGCTGCGCGGGGCAGCTGGCAACCTGTGCCTACCCACCCTGGCGCACAGTGCCCACGTGCTGGAAGACATCCTGCCCTCCGCCCAGCCCGAACAGGCCCGTCTGGCGCTGGAAGACGTCTCAGTGGCCATGGCCGCCGTGGACATGGCCTTGAACGACGGCGATACGGAACCCGCCCCCTTGTACGCGGCCCCCACGCCGCCTGCGCCACCGGCACACCTCCACCGGCTGGTCCATACCGTGCTGCACGCCACCCGCCACAACACCCTGGACGAAGTCGCCCAGGAGCAGTTGGGCCGGGCCATGCGCAGTGCCGGACGGGGCCCACGCATGGCAGCCCTGGAATCGGCCCTGACGGCCTTTGAATTCAACACCGCGCAGCAGCTGCTCGTTGCCCTGCTCTCAGAACTGGCCCCCCGTGCCGAGGAACCCACACCATGACCGCCTCTGCAGACAACCGTTCCAAAATTCTGGTGGTCGACGACGAAGCCACCAACCTGCAGGTGCTGCGCCACGTGCTGCAGGACGGCTACCGGCTGGTGTTTGCCAAAGACGGCTCCAAGGCCCTGGAACTGGCCCGCACCGAGCAACCCGACCTGGTGCTGCTGGACATCATGATGCCCGGCATGACTGGCTACGAGGTCTGCGAAGCGCTGAAACGCGATGCCCCCACGCGGCACATCCCGGTGATCTTTGTCACCGCACTCAGCGACACCGACGACGAAGCCAGGGGCTTTGACGTGGGCGGGGTGGACTACCTCACCAAACCGGTCAGCCCGGCCATCGTCAAAGCCCGGGTACGCACCCACCTGTCGCTGGTGCAGGTGGACGAGCTGCGCGACACCCGGCTGGAAATCATCCGCCGCCTGGGCCTGGCCGCCGAGTTCAAGGACAACGAAACCGGCATGCACGTGATCCGCATGAGCTACTTCTCGCGCATCCTCGGGCAGGCCGCCGGGCTGGCACCGGCCGAGGTAGAGAACCTGTTCAACGCCGCGCCCATGCACGATATCGGCAAGATCGGCATCCCCGACGCCGTGCTGCTGAAAAAAGGCGCACTCACCCCCGAGGAATGGGCCGTGATGCGCACCCACGCCCAGATCGGTGCCGACATCCTGGGCAACCACCCGCCCGGCCTGATGCAGGTGGCCAGCGAGGTCGCCATCACCCACCACGAGAAATGGGACGGCAGCGGCTACCCCCATGGCCTGGCGGGCACCGCCATCCCCATCTCGGGCCGCATTGCCGCCATCGCCGATGTGTTTGACGCACTCACCAGCGCGCGCCCCTACAAGAACGCC
The DNA here is from genome assembly GCA_963512605.1 of uncultured Albidiferax sp. Lineage (GTDB taxonomy): Bacteria > Pseudomonadota > Gammaproteobacteria > Burkholderiales > Burkholderiaceae_C > Rhodoferax_B. The sequence continues at coordinate 94,423 of CAUPNG010000008.1, forward strand.
TGGACGGTGGAAGCCGCGATGGACCTGCTGCGTGCCCAAAGCGGCAAGCACTTCGACCCCGCCCTGGTCACCCTGTTCGAAGACAACCTGCCCGAGATCCTGGAGGTAAAAAACCGCTGGGCCGAAACCACCCCGCCCGAGCCTTACGTAGCGCCATTGCCGCCCGGCGCGTAGGCCGCATCCGACAGCAAAAAGTCATGGCCTCTGCCAGACCGCACCCGCCCCTTGGTTGATGATGCAGGCATGCTTTTGAAATCCTTGAAACCCTACTGGAAGCTCCTGCAACAGGTGGCCAACTCGTGGGTAGACGACTACGCCCTCAGCATGGGGGCGGCGCTGGCCTACTACACCACCTTCTCGGTGGCGCCGCTGCTGCTGATCGCCATCTCGGTGGCCGGACTGGTGTTTGGCGAGGAGGCCGCCCGCGGTGAAATCGCCGCGCAACTGCGTTCCCTGATGGGCGAACAGGGGGCCGGTGCCGTGCAAGAGCTGCTGGCCAGCGTGCGCCAGCCCGGCGAAGGCATCGCAGCCACCTTGCTAGGCGTGGCGCTGCTTTTCATCGGTGCAGCCACCGTGTTCGGGGAGCTGCAAGACGCGCTAAACCGCATCTGGCGCGTGCCGGCCCACAGCAAACAGGCGGGCTGGGTCGGCATGCTGCGCGCACGCCTGCTGTCGTTTGGCATGATTTTGGCCATCGGCTTCATGCTGATGGTGTCGCTGGTGGTCAGCGCCGCCCTGGCCTATACCGAGCGCTGGCTGCAACCCATCTTTGGCAGCTGGCTGGCAGTGGCCTCCATCGTCAACGCCGTGGGCGGCTTCGTGCTGATCGCCACCATGTTTGCGCTGATCTACAAAATCATGCCCCGCGCCCGGGTGGAGTGGAAGGACGTGTGGATTGGCTCGCTCTTCACCGCCTTGCTGTTCACCGTGGGCAAGTCGCTGATCGGCCTGTACGTGGGCCGCAGCGGCGTAGCCTCGGCCTTTGGCGCGGCGGGCTCGCTGGTGGTGATGCTGGTGTGGGTGTACTACTCGGCGCAGATCTTTCTGGTGGGGGCCGAATTCACCTGGTGCTACGCCAACGCCTTTGGTTCGCGCAAGGACTGCGCCACGCCGCCCGGCATGGCCCTGGAAGAGCCACCACAGCGCCCGTAGTTATTGCCTGGATAACACTGGCTTTTTAGCGCGGTAGGTTGAGAATAGAACCGCCACCCGCCGCGTGGCCATTCTGAAAGGACGGTCGCCATGCACACGCTCCCCCATCCCCATCCCCATTTCCACAGTGCCACCCTGTGGCGCCGGATCACCACCGCCCTGGCGGCACTGCTGCTATCGCTCTCGGCCCTGGCCGCACCGCTGAGCACCCAAGAGGTCAAAAACGTGCGCGCTGTCATCCAGGCCCAACTGGCTGCCTTTGCCGCCGACGATGCCGCCAAAGCTTTCTCGTACGCTGCCCCCAACGTGCGCAAATCGGTGGTCTCGGCCGAGCACTTCCTGGCCATGGTGCGCGGCCACTACGCGGTGGTCTACCGCCCGGCCTCGGTGGCCTTCATGCAGCCCGAGCGCGACGGTGACATGGTGGTGCAACCGGTGCAAATGTCCGATGCCGAAGGCGTGGCCTGGCTGGCCGTCTACACCCTGCAGCAGCAAAAGAACAAACAGTGGCGCATCACCGGCTGCTTTGTGCAGGGCACCAACGGGCGCATGGCCTGACATTGGCCACACTACGGTTTTTATAGCTGCTCACGCCGATGGAATAAGCACAAGGGCTGGTTTTGGCATGTAACATCTGGAAAACAGTTTCTGGAGCCCGCCATGCCCACCTTGCTGATCCACAACGCCGACTGCATCGCCACCCTGGACACCACCCGCCGCGAGCTGCGCCAGGGCTGGGTATTTATTCGCGACGGCAAAATTGAAGCGCTGGGCAGCGCCGCCGACCTGCCGCCCGCCCTGCTGCACAGTGCCGACGAGGTGATTGACGCAAAGGGCCACCTGGTCATCCCCGGCCTGGTCAACACCCACCACCACATGACCCAGAGCCTCACCAAGGCGATCCCCGCGGTGCAAAACGCCGAGCTGTTTGGCTGGCTGCGCGGCCTGTACCCGATCTGGGCCGGGCTCACGCCCGAGATGGTCCACGTCTCCACCCAGGTCGCCATGGCCGAGCTGCTGCTCTCAGGCTGCACCACCAGCAGCGACCACCTCTACATCTACCCCAACGGCGTGCAGCTCGACGACAGCATTGCCGCCGCACTAGACATCGGCATGCGCTTCACCGCCACCCGCGGCAGCATGAGCGTAGGTGCCAGCCAGGGCGGCCTGCCGCCCGACAGCGTGGTGGAGCGCGAGGATGCCATCCTGCAAGACAGCCAGCGCCTCATCACCCGCTACCACGACACCCGCCATGGCGCGATGACCCAGGTGGCCCTGGCCCCCTGCTCCCCCTTCAGCGTCAGCCGCGACCTGATGCGCGAAACGGCCAGCCTGGCGCGTTCATTTACAGGCCTGGGTGTACGCCTGCACACCCACCTGGCCGAGAACGACCACGACATCGCCTATACCCGCGAAAAATTCCACTGCACCCCCGCCGAATACGCCCAGGACCTGGGCTGGCTGGGCCCGGACGTATGGCACGCCCACTGCGTCAAACTCGATACCGAAGGCATCAGCCTGTTTGCCGCCACCCGCACCGGCGTGGCCCACTGCCCCTGCAGCAATATGCGCCTGGCCAGCGGCATCGCCCCCATCCGCAAAATGTTGAATGCCGGTGTTCCGGTGGGCCTGGGCGTGGACGGCAGCGCCAGCAACGACGGAGCCCACATGCTCAACGAAGCCCGCCAGGCCCTGCTGCTGGCGCGCGTGGGCAGGTCGCTGGAACCCTTCGGCTGCGACCACGGTCCGGCAGAAATGACGGTCCGCGATGTGCTGGAAATCGCCACCCGCGGCGGCGCGCAGGTACTGGGCCGCAGCGACATCGGCCACCTCGCCCCCGGCATGTGCGCCGACCTGGCCCTGTTCGACCAGCGCACCCTGCCCTTCGCAGGCGGTGCCGTCCACGACCCCGTCGGCAGCCTGCTCCTGTGCGCCAGCGCGCAAGCGGCCTACACCGTGGTCAACGGGCGGGTGGTGGTGCGGGAGGGGCAGCTGGTGACGGTGGAGCTGGGGCCGCTGGTGGAGCGGCATAACCGGCTGGCGCAGGTGCTGGCGGGCTGAGGCATGCGGGAGCGGGATATCCCGCTACTTCCCTATTTTCAGGCCCATTTTCAGGTGCCAAAATTGCCCTTTACGCTTATGGAATGGGCGCAAGCAGCTCCTAATTTTTACTATCAAAAATGAAGTAGCTTGAACTGGCTGGCAAGCGCAGTTGCGGGGGGCATGCAACAGCGGACAGTGCCCGGGCGCTTCTGGAACGCCCTCTGGTACATGGCAAAAGCGCCGTCGTGTCAGGCCTTTGCAAAAAGCCGTGCTTAGCAGTTGCCCTTCTTGGCTTGACCAGGCGGGCAGAACTTTCCGCCGCCTTGGCTTTGCGAACCGGCAGGATTAACGACGACGGAGCCCGATGGCGTGTAAACCGCGCAGCCCGCCATACTCGATGCCAATACAGCCAATGCGATGAACGTTTTCATAGGGTCAACCTCTTGTAATGTGGTGTGGGCAAGTTTATCTGCAAGAGGCCTCTGGGGTGCTGCGCTCACGCTGTAGGCACCTCGTCATTACGCAGGCGGCCGACACAGTACGGGAGGGGCAACTGCAGACAGTGGAACTGGGGCCGCTGGTGGAGCGGCATAACCGGCTGGCACAGGTGTTGGCGGGGTAAATTTTCACTTCGCCCGCCCCTTGCCAAACGCCAGCTTTGCCGCAAGGGCTGAGCCCACCACACCCCAGCTGGCATAAATCAACCCGACCAAGCTGCTAGAGCCGTCGGGCGACCCCATCAGCACCCGCACACCCTGGATGCCATAGTAAGCCGCTGAGGCGAACAGACACAGTGCCGCGAATATACGTAAGTTCATAGTGGTGGATTATCAGTGGACTGCACAACCCATCGTGCACCAAGGTCACACGGACTATCGGCGGTGATAGATTGATCCGTATGAATGCACTTGTAGACCATGTCCTCCTCGAAGCGCTGGCCCTTTCGCCGGACGAGCGCTCGCTGGTTGCGCTCTCGCTGCTCGACAGCCTTGAGGGCGACGGGTCAACCACCGATGCTGTCACCGCATCCTGGATAGCAGAGGCCCGGCGACGTAACGACGACATCACGGCGGGCCGTGTGCCCAGGCCCTACCGGTGGAAGCATTCCGCCACTGGTTCAACGCCTTGTAATGGACCCGCTGGTCCGGGTTTCGCCTGCCGTGCAGCGGGAAATGGGCTAAGCCTTCGCCTGATACCAAGCCAGAAGCCCCAAAGCCGCCAACGCCTTCCGTGCCGAGGTACTTGCTACGTTTGACCTGATCGCACACGCGGCAGAGCGCTGGCCGCTGTGGGATGACACGGTACGGCGCTGCATCTTGAAGCAGTACCCTTACACCGTCTATTTCTCAGTAGTGCTAGGAGAGGTTCGCATACTGGCCGTGAGGCACCATCGGCGGCGTGCGGGGTATTGGGAAGGGCGATGACTTTGGTAGCGCCCAAACTCACCAGAAAAACTGCCGGAGTGCAGCGCAGCGAAACGGAGGCGGGTTTTTCCGGTGGAGCGCATTGTTAGCCCGTGCTGCGTTCAAGTGCCGCTGCGACCACTTGCCACGGAACTATTTTGCGAATCGCAGCAGATGCACCAGCCATTGAAGCCGCACTGCTAGCGGCCTGTGACGCCGCCTGAACTTTACTGACTTCAACTTGGGCCGCTGAAACGAGCCAAAGCAACATTTTTGGCTCCATGATGTGGTTGAAAACGTAGCGGGCGTTGCGATTGGGCGCGTCGGCGCGTGGGTAGGTGCCCGTGGCGGAGGTGGGATTTAACCAACCAAGCCAATGAGCTTTCTGTGTTGTGTAGTTGTTGTACCCAGGCGTGCCCATTGAAACGGCAGTGTCAGCGGGAAGGCGCTGAATTGCTTTTACTAACCACTGGACGCTTTGATCGCTCATGGGCTGTGGGCTTTTGATCTGTCAGGGCTAATGGGATGTACACCGCAAACCCTGCGGTTTACATCGGCGACGGCGGATTAGATCATCCTTAAAAATCCCTTGAAAGTGGCTTCCAGTCTAGGTTTACAATAAAAAACTGTACAAATAACCAGTCAACCCCCCCATGAAACCCGGCACTTCTCCACTCCAATCGACCCGGATACTTGACCAAGTGCGGGAGCGGATTCGCCATCTGCACTATAGCCTCAGCACTGAATTCGGTTTTACCTCTACTGAATTCGGTTTCTCATCCGCTGGCATGGCCAAGGTGGCCAGATGCAACACCCACGGTTGATGGGTGCGCCGGAGATTGAAGCCGTTCTCACCAGGCTGGCAATATAGCGCCGCGTATCCACATCCACCCACAGCCAAGAATCGTCACACGACCGTAGCGATATGCCCGCCACCATGATCTACACCCATCGACACAACGCGGCTGCAGTCGATGCGACCAGCCCACTGGATCGGCTGGTGGCGTGACCCCCTCACCCCGCCGCATCGCCCACCTCGACATGGACGCGTTCTACGCTTCCGTGGAGTTGCTGCGCTATCCGCAGCTCAAAGGCTTGCCGGTGGTGATTGGCGGGGGGCGGCGCAAGGAGGACGAGGCGCTGGCGGGGCGGGCCTTGGCTGAGATTGCGGTGGACGAATTTCCCCGGCTCAAGGACTACGTGGGGCGCGGGGTAATCACCACGGCGACCTACGCGGCGCGGCAGTTTGGGGTGGGGTCGGCGATGGGCTTGATGAAGGCGGCCAAGCTGTGTCCGCAGGCGATTCTGCTGCCGGTGGACTTTGAGGAAATCCGCCGCTATTCGCGCCAGTTCAAGGCCATCGCGCAAGAGATCGTGCCGCTGATGGAAGACCGGGGGGTGGACGAGATCTACCTGGACTTTACCGACGTACCGGGCGGCCAGCGCGAGGGCGGGCGGGTGCTGGCGCGGCTGATCCAGAAGGCGGTGCTGGACGCGACGGGGCTGACCTGTTCGGTGGGCGTGGCACCCAACAAGCTGATCGCCAAAATGGCCAGCGAGTTCAACAAGCCCAACGGCATTTCTATCGTCGGACCGGACGACCTGCAGACGCTGATCTGGCCCCTGCCCTGCCGCAAGATCAACGGCATTGGCCCGAAGGCCAGCGAGAAATTGACGGCGCTGGGGCTGCACACGATTGGCGACCTGGCCGCCGCCGACCCGCAGTGGCTGGTGGCGCACTTTGGCAAGGCCACCGGGGCGTGGATGCATGCCTCGGCCCACGGGCGCGACGACCGTCCGGTGGTCACCGAAAGCGAACCCGTGTCCATGAGCCGCGAAACCACTTTTGACCGCGACCTGCACGCGGTGCACGACCGGGCCGAGCTAGGAGCGGTGTTCACCCGGCTGTGCGAGCAGGTGGCCGCCGACCTGCAGCGCAAAGGCTATGTGGGCAAAACCATTGGCATCAAGCTGCGCTATGACGACTTCAAAGCCGCCACCCGCGACCATACACTGGCGGTGCCCACGGCCGATGCACGGGCCATCCGCCACGCCGCCGGGCAGTGCCTGAAGCGCGCGCCGCTGGACAAACGCTTGCGGCTGCTGGGTGTGCGGGTGGGTTCGCTGGTGAGGGCAGGTTTAGAAGAAAATATGGCCTCTGCGCTTATTCCATCGGCGCAAGCAGCTATACATTTGGAAGCACAGACGGGCTGGCTGTTTTAGGCAGTGCGCAGTTCGCGGCGCAGCACCTTGCCCAACGCCGACTTGGGCAGCGCGTCGATGAATTCCACGCTGCGGGGGCGTTTGTAGGCGGCGAGCTGCTCGGCGCAAAAGGCCAGCAGGTCGGCTTCGGTCACAGCCGGGTCCTTTTTCACCACCACCAGCTTCACCGCTTCGCCAGTGGCGGCATCCGGCACGCCGACCACCGCGCATTCCAGCACGCCAGGGTGGCGGGCCAGCACGGCTTCGATCTCGTTGGGGTAGACGTTGAAGCCGCTGACCAGCAGCATGTCTTTTTTGCGGTCGATGATGCGGATGCGGCCCTGCGCGTCCATCACGCCGATGTCACCGCTCAGAAAGTAGCCGTCGGGCGTGAATGCGGCGGCGGTGTCGTCGGGGCGCTGCCAGTAACCGGCCATGACCTGCGGGCCGTGGATGGCGATTTCGCCGGGCTGGCCGATGGGCACGTCTTGCCCTGCATCGTCCAGCATACGCACGTGCACGCCCGGCATGGGCAGGCCGATGTCGCCAGTAAAGGCCTCCAGATCGGTGCGGTTACAGACCACGGCGGCGGCGGTTTCCGACAGGCCGTAGCCCTCGGTGATGGGGCAGCCGGTGACTTCGAGCCAGCGCTGGGCCACGGCGGCCTGCACTGGGCTGCCGCCGCCGTTGCTGATGCACAGCTCGCTGAAGTCCAGCTGCGCAAAGTCGGGGTGCTGCAAGAGCGCGCCAAACAAGGTGTTGACCGCCGGGAACATGTGCAGCTTGTAGGGTTTCAAGAGCGCAATCATGGCGGTCTGGTCGCGCGGATTTGGGATCAAGATGTTGCGCGCACCGGCGCGCATGCCCAGCAGGCTGCAGGCCACAAACGCAAACACGTGGTACAGCGGCAGCGCGCAGACGATGGTGAACTGGGTGCTGCGCGTTTTGCCGATATGACGATTGAGGCCCGGCGCCATCCAGGCCTCGGAAGCCAGCACGTTGGCCGCCAGCGTGCTGTGCAGCAGCGTGGCCCCCTTGCTTACGCCCGTGGTGCCGCCGGTGTACTGCAGCACCGCCGGGTCACTGGGTTGCAGCACGGGGCGGTGGTAGGGCTGGCTGCGGCCCTGCACCAGGGCATCGACAAAGCTGCTCCCCCCCTCGGCCAGCGCGGGCAGCACCGCCCCGGCGGGCAGGCCCAGCAGATCGGTGCCCGCAGCCACCAGCACGGTGGCCACATCGGTGTGGGCCACGATGGCATCCAGCGTGGGCACGAAGCGGTCGAGGATGACGATGGCCTTGGCCCCGGAGTCCTGCAACTGGTGCTGCAGCTCGCGCGGGGTGTACAGAGGATTGATGTTCACCGCCACCATCCCGGCCCGCAGCACCGCGGCCATGGCCACGGGGAAGCTCAGCAGATTGGGCAGCATGATGGCCACGCAGTCGCCCGGCTCCAGCGGTTGCGCTTGCAACCACGCGGCCAGCGCTTTGGACAAGGCATCCACATCGCCGTAGCGCAGCGCATGGCCCATGAACACGTAGGCATCGCTGTCACGGTGGCTGGTAAAGCTGTGCTCCAGCAGGGCCACCACCGTTGGCAAGCCAGAGGTGTCGATGGCCGTGGGCATTCCAGCGGGGTAATGGGCTTGCCAGGGGTGTTGCATGGAAGGGTTCCCGGTTGAAATGAGCGAAAGCAAAACAGCGTTAGCCCCCGTTTTTACGGTATTTTCGGCGTATCCGAATGTGTGGCTTTACATGCGCATGTTACAAATAAATCTACCGGTTCCACCCCCTTCCACGAGGAGTTTTTATGCGCTTGTTCTCCACGGCACTGGCCGCATCCGTGTGGGCTCTGTGCAGCCCTGGGGCTGTAGCCGATACCGGCAAACTGCTGCTGACCGGCGGTGTCAGCAGCATCGACGGCGCAGCCGGTGGCGGGCTGAGCCCGTGGGCGGTGGTGGGCAGCAACGCCACCGCGCATGAGATCGGGGTCAGCGCCGCGCTCACCCGCGTGCACACCCAAGACTACGGCCTGACCGTAGCGGGGGCGGTGTTGGGTGTGCACGACCGTTTTGAGCTGTCCCTGGCCCGGCAAGATTTCGATGCCAGCCCCACGGCGGCCTTGGGCATCGCTCCCCACCAGCACCTCAAGATGGACATCTTCGGTGCCAAGCTGCGGGTGGCGGGCGATGCGGTGCTCAACAGCGATACCTGGGCACCGCAAATCGCCGTGGGCCTGCAGCATAAGCGCCTGCACGCCGGCAGCATGGAGCCGGTGTTGACCGCCCTGGGTGCCAAAACCACCGGCACCGATATATATGTGAGCGCCACCAAGCTGCTGCTGGGCCAGGGCCTGCTGCTCAACGGCACGCTGCGCGCCACCCGGGCCAACCAGAACGGCCTGCTGGGCTTTGGCGGGGCGCAGGGGCAAGGCAAGTACAGGTTCATGCCGGAATTCTCGGTGGCCTATCTGCTGCGCAAAGACATCGCCATTGGCGCGGAGATACGCTTCAAACCCAACAACCTGGAGCCGGTGGGCAACGCCGTGTTCGGTGCCAATTCGGGCGCGCTGCGCGAAGACAGCTGGAAAGACCTGTTCATCGCCTGGGCCCCCAGCAAGCACTTCTCGCTGACCCTGGCCTATGTGGACCTGGGCCGCATCGCCCCCGCACTGGTGTCGGGCCGCAAACAGACCGGTGGCTATGTGTCCGCCCAAATCGCATTCTGAGGAGCTGCTGCATGACATTTTGCAAACCATGGATCGCCGCCGCGGTGTTACTGCTGGCCAGCGCTGCACACGCCCAAACTACCCCGCTCTATGAATCCTTGGGCGAAAAGCCCGGCATCACCGCCCTGGCCAGCGACTTTGTGGACCGCATGAAGGCCCACCCGCGCATAGGCACGATGTTTGACAAGATCAAGCCCGCCTATCTGAAGGAGCAGATCGCCGACCAGTTCTGCGAAGTCAGCGGCGGGCCCTGCAAGTACGACGGCGAAACCATGAAGAACTCGCACGCCGATCTCGGCATCGACAAAACCCAGTTCAACCTGGTGGTGGAGATTTTGCAGGTCGCCATGGATGCGCAAGGCATTCCGTTTACCGCGCAAAATCAGCTATTGGCCAAGCTGGCACCGATGCACCGCGACATCATCACCAAGTAAGACTCAGTTGCTACATAATTTATAGCTTGTTACGCTTATAGAATAAGCGCGAGAGGCCAAAAAGACGTATAACCTTTCAACCCACTTCGGTCTTCAACACCGTGCTGCCAGCGCGGTCAAAGCGCAGCGAGATTTCGTGCAGGCTGCTGCGCAGCTCGGCGCTGGCGTTGGGCGGCAGGATGACGAAGCCGTCTTGCTGGTCGGTGCGGGCCAGCCCCAGCTTGAGCTTGAGCTCGCCCTCGGCCAGGCGCAGGGTGGGCATGCCGGTTTCCAGCTGCTGCAAAAAACCGCCCATCAGATGCCCCACCTGGTCCGGGGCCAGCACCTCCAGCTTGCCCGCACCGCCCAACTGGGCCGACAAGGTCTTGATGCGCTCGGCACCCAGGCGCAGGCTCTCCAAGTTGGCCTTGGTGGCGGCCTCTTGCTCGGCCACCTTGGTCTGCACGGCGGCGGCAATGGCCGCTTTTTCGCGCTCGACGCTGCCGTCCAGGCGCTTGAACAGCGTCTGGTTGTCGGCCTGGGCTGCGTCGCGCTGCTCGGCCAGGCGCTGGTTTTCGGCCAGCAGGCCCTCGATCTGGGTTTTCAGCAGGCTGATCTGGGCGGCCTGGTCGGCAGCCTCTTCGGGTGCCCGCAGCTGGGCCTGCACGCTGGCCAGTTGCTGGCGCAGCGCATCGGCCTCGGCAGTAGCCTTGAGTTCACGGTCACTGGCGGCGGTGGCGGCCAGTTTCAGGCGCGACATGGCATCGGCCGCTTCGGCCAGACTTTTGCGGGCAGCAGCTTCGGTGTCCGCCGTCTGGGCCTGCGCGGCCTTCAACGCGGTTTGCAACTGCGCCAGCGTGGGGGGTTTGGTCGCCATCTTGAATTCCTCGGTTGCGCACAGGATGGGTTGTTAGTCCGCCACCAACTGCTCACGCACCATGCGGCCATCGGCATCCACCGCGTTCACCAGCCAACGGCTGCTGCCTGGCACAAAGGTGGCACGCACCTCCAGCGGACCGATCACCCGCTCCAGCGCCTGCAGGTCATCGCGTTGCCGAAAGCCTTTGATGATCTCGTCCTTGGACTTGACGGGTACGGTGCTGCCGCCGGGGTTGCTGGCCGAGGCCGGTGTGGCGGCGGTGGCCACAAAGTTGACGCGGATGGTGGACACGGCCGAGGCGTTGAGCGCGCCCGCCAGACGGGCAGAAGACAACGGCTCAATCTCCAGCTCGCCGGTACTGCTGCGAGATACCGCCGCCTTGATTTCCAGCGTGGCCTCGGACATCACCATGCCACTGGTCAGGCCGACCCCCAGACCCAGGTCGGTCTGGGCGCTGGTCAGAGCGGCACCAGCGTTGCCCAGCAAGGCCCCCAGGGGAGCACGCTGCAGATTGATGGGGTTGGTGGCGAGGGCCATGGCGGGAATGCTCCAGCTATCATTACAACGAGTGGGTCAGCTGGTGACCGTGCGCCGCGGAATCTCCAGACGCAGCGGCGCGGGCACGGGCACCAGGGTGGCGGTAATTTTGGAATGCACCGACACGTCGCGGTTGAGCTTGCGTTCAAAGCGGATGTTGGAAGTCTCCGCAAACAAACCCAAGCCACCCTTTTTGACAGTGCCGTCGGAGTTGGTCTGCTCGACCAGCTTCAGGTCCATGCTGACCTCCACCGTGGCCTGCGAGAACTGGTAGAAGGTCGGCTTCACCCCCAGCGCCAGCAGCGACACGGTTTGCGGCGCACCCTGGGTGAAGCTGACCGTACCGTCCGCCGCCACCGTTTCGGTGATGCTGGGGACGATCTGCACCGTGGTTTCGGCCAGCTCGGTCACCATCTCGGCGGCACTGCGGTCCAACGCCATCTGCGCATCGGCAATGCCCTCGGCCATCAAGCGCACCAGGTCGGCAAACGAGGTGGATGCCGTTTCCTGCACCGCCACATCGGCCGCCACGATGGGCGTGCGAAAGGCTTTGACCTTGTCCAGGGTGGCCATGGTCAGGCGGGTACTTTAGGTGGGCGGTTATCTACCACGGTGAGCTGCGGGGCAATACGCGGCGGTGGCGGCACCGGCACCATGCGGGTCAGCAGGCGGCTGGTGCCGCGCACCTCTTTGCCAAACTTGCGGTTATGCGACACGTCCACCGACACCGATGCGCTCCAGCAGGCAAATCCGGCTTTGGCTTTGACACCCACTTTGAGGCTGGTTTCCACCGAGGTGGTGGTCTTGATGTCCATCGTCACTTCGATGGTGGCCTCGGCAAACTGGTAGAACGTGGGCATCAACCCGATCTGGATCAGCGACACGTTGACCGGCGGAGAGTTCACAAAGGTCACGTCGCCATTGGCGGCGATGGTCTGGGTGACCCCCATCACCAGCGGCAACTCGGTTTCGGCCAGGGCCTTGGCGGTTTCCACCGAGTTTTCGTCCAGCGCCTTTTGCGCCTCGGCGATGCCCAGCGCGAGTTTCAGCACCATATCGGGAAGGGGTACGTCGAGTAATTCTTGTCCAACACTACCGGCCATAGCTGTCTCCTTGAAGTGGGCCGCTGGTCACAGCAGCAGTTACGAAACCCTGGGCGCTGGTGTCGTTCTGGAAAGGTTCAAAGCCCCCAAAACCGCCGCCAAGCGCTGCTGGTCCACGTTGACCGGGCCGATGAAACGCACTGCCCGCGATCCGCGCAAACCCATGTACGAAGCCACTCCCATCACCACCAAAGCCTTGGCAGTGTCGAGGCGGGCGACCACCTGCCCCCCCACACTGCGCACTAAAGCGTCCAGACCACCCGGCTCCGCCGCTTCCAGCAAAAACATGCCACGCCCCGGCAAACCGATAGATACCTTGGCTCCAAAGCGCTCAGCTGTTTGCATTGACCGGCTCCGGGGTGGATTGACTTCATGATGGTGGATGCCGTCCAATTTCGCATCCACAAGTTTGATGAAACCGGCAAAGCGATGCCCCAATGCAAAAAGGCACCGAAACTCGGTGCCTTTTCAGGAGTGGCCGCAAGCGGCCGGAGAGCAAAAACTTAAGCGGCCAAATTAACCGATTGGCCCTTGGCTTTGCGACGGCTGGTGCCGATCAGGCCGAGCAAGCCCAGGCCGATCAGGGCCAAAGAGCCTGGCTCGGGAACTTTACCGCTACCAGGCTGTGGATTGCTGGCAACCGACATGATCTTGACGTAATCGGCTATGGAGTCCATGGCACCGCCACCGTAGCCTGAGTTGTAGGCACTGATGATCCACCAGCTGGAGTAGGTGGTGGTATCGGTGGTGTTCAACGACACATTCGTAGTCGTGCCGCCGTTGCCATTGATATCCACAAGGTTAGTGCCAGTGGCGGTACCCGAGGAGCCATAATTTTTGACGGAGGTCCAGCCAGAACTGACCAATGTTGCAGCAGTTTTACCCGTAACAGTGGGGGTACCGGTACCGGTGTAAGCCAGCACCGAAATGTCATAGTCGCTAGACCACCAGCCCAAGGTGATATTGGCCAAGTTTACTGCCGAAGTGAACTTCAGAACGATCAAGTCCGTGCCAGCGTTGTTGTCCATGGCATGGTTGGGGCTTCCTGTTCCATCATTGACGCTTTGGACACCGATGCCATAGTTAACACCATGATTTTGCATGGTAGCCGCCGCAAACGTGGTACCCGTGGTGGGACTGCTTGTAGTGCCCGTGGCGGTTGAGTATGCCTGGGCCGTCAAGGTGTTGCCACCAGAGGTGCCGCATGCTACGGCACCCGTTGAACCGGAACCGCAACCGGTTTCCAGGTTCCATGTTGTTGTCGCGGCAAAACTGGCCGAAGCCCAACCCAGTACAGCGCAAGCTGCAATGGCTTGGACAGCACGGTTCAAGGAGGTGGTTTTCATATGTGTGATCCTGTTAACCAAATGTACAAAGACTAATTTCATTCAACTAAGCGCTATTAAGCTAAACCCATGCCATTACAAAAAAAACGTTAAAAATCAACAACTTATAGATGTAAAAAATTGCTAAATTAATGGTTTTGTAAGAAATGCCGACACCTCTTTTTACGGTCTCTGTTACACGCTTTAACGCAGAGTTTTCAACAGGCTTTCGGCTGCAGCTTGCTCTTCAAAGCCCCTTCCAGCCTTGAGTGCAGCCTCGGCCTCGTCACGGGCCTCGATCTTGCGGCCCAACTGGGCCAGTACGGTGGCCAGGTGGTAGCGGACCACCGGATTGCCGGGCTCACGCAAGCGGGCATCGCGCAGCAATTGGAGTGCGCGGTCCATTTGGCCCGACTGGAACAGGGCCCAACCCAAAGTGTCAATGGCGTTGGCGTTATTACCGTCCTGCGCAACGGCCTTTTCAGCAATGGCGATCGCCGTCGGATCCTTCAGTCGCAACAAGACGTTGGCCAGGTTGTTGAGCGCCTCGGCATCGTTTGGAGCGGTTTTCAGTAGGCCCTCGTAGTGGCCACGTGCAGCAACAAGGTTACCGGTGCGGGTGTAGCCCTCAGCCAGCGCTTTGCGTACCTGGGTGTCTTGCGGACGGGTTTTGGCCCACTGCTCGGCCAGTTGCAGAGCGGGTTTGCCGCCGTCCTGGCTGAACTGGGCACGGAACAGGCGCAGCAGGGTGTCGGCACTGGGTTCGACCTGGTGGGCGCGGCGGTAGGCATCGATGGCAGCGGCGGTCTGGCCCCGGGCGAGGGCGACATCACCCAGCAAGCTATTGCCGATGGCGCGCTTGGGGGCCAACGCCAGCACTTGGCGGGCCCGTTGCTCGGCTTTGGCGGGGTCGTTGCGGCGCAGTTCCACATCGGCCATCAGGGCCAAGGCTGGTAAAAAGTTGGGCTGGCTGGCCAGGGCTTTGTCTAGGCTGTAGGCGGCTCCAGCGGTATTATTGACGGCCATTTGCAAGACGGCGATCTGTGTTTGCATCGGAGCATCGGACTCGGCAAAGCGGGTGGCTCCGGAGAAAGTGGATTTGGCTCCCTCCGCGTCGCCATTGGCCAACTGGGCGCGGCCATAGACCAACAAGGACGGCAGGTTGTCTGCCCCCTTGGCGAGCAGGCGCTTGGCGGCCTCCATGGCCAATGCGGGGGCGCGGTTGCGCAGATGCAACTCGACCAACGAGGTATCGGGGCGCAACTCGTGCGGACCCGCAACGTCACTGGCTTTTTGCAGCCAACGCAGGGTCTCGGCAGGCTGGCCACGGCGGTCTGACAGATTGGCCATTTCGTACATCGCGTCGATGTTTTTGGCATCGGCTTTGAGAATGGCCGCCAGGCGGGTTTGGGCGCTGTCAAAGGCTTTGGCGGCAATGTCTACCCGTGCCAGGTTGACCACGGGGGCCATCAGGGTGGCATCGAGTGCGATGGCGCGTTCAAACGCGGTTTTGGCAGCGGGCAGCTTGCCACCCTGGGCATGGGCCATACCCAACAGCGTGTAGTAACCGGCGTTGTTAGGCTGGAGTTGGACCAGTTTTTCGGCCACCGCGGCGGCTTTGTTGGCCTGACCATCGCGCAGGTACAGGCCGACCAGGGCAGCACCGGCCTGAACCTGACTGGGATCTTTGAAGGCAGTCTCCAGCTGGACAATGGCATCACCGGTTTTGCCGCCGCCTACCAGGCTCAGGCCCAAAGCGGCGCGGTATTCGGGGGTGTCTCTGGTGGTGAGCGCTTGCTGCATCAGCGCCGTGGCTTTGGCGTGCCGGCCCTGGGCCATGTTCGCACCGGCCAGCAGGGTGAGGGCCTGACCGTCACCAGGCTGGGCCTTGATGTAGGTGTCCAACAATTCGGTGGCACTGCTGAAATTGCCTTCGGACATGTAAATCTGGGCCAGCAATTTAGAGACCGGGCTGTTGCCTTGCACTCGCTGGAAGGACTCAAGGTAGGGCTTGGCTTTTTCGCGCTCGCCAAGGCCAAAGTGGGCCAGACCATTGAGCATCAGCAACTGCGGGCGATATTGAATGAACCCTGGTGGCACCGGATCCAGCAAGCTGGTGACTTCCAGCAGCGCAGCACGCACGGCGGCTAAATTGCCGCTGCGCTCTGCCAGCAGCGCCTTCAGGTAGGCGGCACGGGGTTCGCGGGGCGAAAGGCGCTGCAGTTCGGCTACGTCTTTGGCGGCCTCGGCATCTTTGCCTAAATCGATAGCGATGCCAGCCCGGGCGACACGGGCTTCAATGTGATTGGGGTCGGATTGCAGCGCTGCATCGTAAGCAGCCACGGCTGCGCCCAGCTTGCCCTGCACGTGCAGCAAAGCGCCTTTTTGGTAGCGGACTTCCGCCGAACTGGGGGCCAGAGATTGCGCCCGGTCGACGGCAATCTGGGCCTCGGCAAACTGGCGTACCCGGATACGCACCGGCACTTCGGCCAGCCAGGTTTCCGGTGCCCGGCTGTCCACTGCGCGGGCATCCTCGATCGACTTCAGGGCCGCACGCACATCACCCAGATCGGCGCTGGCGGCCGCGCGCAACAGCAGAATCTGCACCTGCGTGCCCGGTGGCAGTCCCGCAGGGCTGAACTGGCCCTGCTCCAGCACCAGTTTTTGCTTGCCTTGGGCAATGAAAGCCTGCGCCAAGGGCACAACCACCTCGGCCCGGTTCACGCCCAGGCGCAAGGCCTCCAGCAAGGCGACCTCGGCCGTGACGGCCTCGCCATTGGCCAGCAAGGCTTTGCCCAGCAGCACTTGCACAGGCAACATGTTTCTGTCGATCTGCAAGGCGTTTTTCAGCTGGATGATGGCACCGGGCATGTCGCGTTTTTCGAAACGACCCAGCGCATCTTCGTAATAACGGGAGGCTTTGCTGTCGGTAACGGCGTAACTTGCCAGGCTACTGGCGCAAATGAGCGCTACAAAAACAGCGCGAAAAGGAGGGGAAATTGGCTTCATAGACTGGTCCAGCAACTTAATTTGCACACAATGTGTGCGCACATTTTTGAATGGTATCTGATGAACAAGCGCCAACGCCCCTATCGCCGCTACAGGCGATAAGGAAAAGCACGAAGGGTGATATCCGTCACGGGCCCGTCGAAACCGGGCCACAGACAAGTCAAGCCGGTGTTGAAAACCGCTCAAATCCGCGCGCGCGCAGCACGCACGCCGGGCATTCGCCGCAACCATAGCCCCAGGCGTGGCGGTGGACGCGGTCGCCCAGGTAGCAGGTGTGGGTGTCTTCCACGATCAGGTCCACCAGCGCCTGGCCACCCAGTTGCTGGGCCAATTGCCAGGTTTGGGCCTTGTCGATCCACATCAGCGGGGTTTCGATCAGGTAGCGCTTGTCCATGCCGAGCGACAAGGCCAGTTGCATGGCCTTCATGGTGTCGTCGCGGCAGTCGGGATAGCCGGAGAAATCGGTTTCGCACACGCCGGTGACGATCACTTCCAGGTCGCGCCGGTAGGCCAGCGCAGCGGCCAGGGTCAGGAACAGCAGGTTACGGCCCGGCACAAAGGTGTTGGGCAGGCCGCCCTCCTCCATCTTGAAGGCCATGTCGCGTGTGAGCGAGGTCTCGCTGACCTGGCCCAGCACCGACAAGTCCAGCAGATGGTCTTCGCCCATCTTGTCAGCCCACTGGGGAAACTGGGTTTTGAGGTTAGCCAATACCTGCAGGCGCGCTTGCAGCTCGACGTGGTGGCGCTGGCCATAGTCGAAGGCCACGGTTTCCACATGGGCGTACTTGGACAGGGCCAAGGCCAGGCAGGTGGTGGAGTCTTGCCCACCAGAGAACAGAACAAGGGCGCGGGAGTGCATGGTTTTCGGGGCAGATGCGGACGGGTGGGCAATTTACCACCTCCGGCCGCTGGGGGTGTGCTGCACTGAACACGACCCTGAAATATGCATCAAATCGGCCTCCAGCGCTTATTTAATAAGCGCAATAAGCTCTCAAAATAATAGCATCAGCGCCCCCAGCGAAGCACCAGTGGGTCGAGTCTGCGGGCGGTTTCGATCAAACCGGCGCGCACCGCAGGGTGCATTTCGGGCCAGGGGTGGCGCGGGGCTTCGCAGGCGATCACGCCGCCCTCGGCCATCAGCGACTTGGCGGTGAGGATGCCGCCCTGGCGGTTCTCATAGTTGATCAAGGGCAGCCACTGCTGGTACAGCGCATAGGCCTTGTCGCGGTCGCCCGCGCGGTGGGCTTCGATGATGGGGCGGATGCCGTCGGGGTAGGCACCGCCGGTCATGGCACCGGTGGCACCGGCATCCAGATCGGGCATCAGGGTGATGGCTTCCTCGCCGTCCCAGGGGCCTTCAATGGCTTCGCCGCCCACGCGGATCAGCTCGCGCAGCTTGGCGGCCGCACCGGCGGTTTCGATCTTGAAGTAGGCCAGGTGCTCGATCTCTTGCGCCATGCGGGCCAGGAACGGCACCGACAGCGGTGTACCGGCGGCGGGCGCGTCCTGGACCATGATGGGGATATCGATGGCATCCGACAGCCGAGCGTAGAACTCGTAGATCTGCGCCTCGCCCACCCGGAAGGTCGCGCCGTGGTAGGGCGGCATCACCATGACCATGGCCGCGCCCATGTCCTGCGCGCGGCGGCTGCGCTGGGCGCAGACCGTGGTGCCGAAATGGGTGGTGGTGACGATAACCGGAACACGGCCTGCCACGTGCTCCAGGATGGTTTTGGTCAGGATCTCGCGCTCATCGTCCGACAGCAGAAACTGCTCGGAGAAGTTGGCCAGGATGCACAGGCCGTCAGAGCCCGCATCGATCATGAAATCGACACAGCGCTTTTGGCTGGAAAGGTCCAGCTCGCCCGAGGGCGTGAAGGTGGTGGGGACAACCGGGAAGATGCCGCGGTAGCGGGGGTTGGATGCGTTGTGCATGGCGTTCAACAGGTAATTAATGGGAATGGCGTGGAACCGTGGAGCCACGGCAGCCGACCAGGAAGTCGAAATCGCAGCCGTCGTCGGCCTGCAGCACGTGGTCTACGTACAAACGGGCGTAGCCGCCCGACAGGGGCTTTGGCGCGTTGCCCGACAAGGCGGCCAGGCGCTCGGCCAGCTCGGCATCGCTGATGTCCAGGTGCAGGCGGCCTTGCTCGCAGTCCAGCTCGATGAAGTCACCGTCGCGCACGGCGGCCAGCGGGCCACCGGCGGCGGCTTCGGGGGCCACGTGCAGCACCACGGTGCCGTAGGCGGTGCCGCTCATGCGGGCATCGGAGATGCGCACCATGTCCTTCACGCCCTGGCGCAACAGCTTGGGCGGTAGGCCCATGTTGCCGACCTCGGCCATGCCGGGGTAGCCTTTGGGGCCGCAGTTCTTCAAGACCATCACGCAGCTGGCGTCGATGTCGAGGTCTTCGTCGACGATGCGCTCCTTGTAGTGCTCCAGGTTCTCGAACACCACGGCGCGGCCCCGGTGCTTGAGCAGCGCGGGCGTGGCGGCCGACGGCTTGAGCACTGCGCCGCGCGGCGACAGGTTGCCGCGCAAGATGCAGATGCCGCCGTCGGCGATCAGCGGGTTGTTAATCGGGCGGATGACTTCGTCGTTGTACTGGGGTGCGTCCACCACGTTGTCCCACATGGACTTGCCGTTGACGGTGAGCGCATCGGGGTGCGGCAGCAGGCCATGCTCGCCCAGGCGGCGCACCACGGCGGGCAGGCCCCCGGCGTAGTAGAACTCTTCCATCAGAAACCGGCCCGAGGGCTGCAAATCGACGATGGTGGGCGTGCCGCGGCCAATACGGGTCCAGTCTTCCAGGTCTAGCTGCACGCCGATGCGGCCCGCGATGGCCTTCAGGTGGATGACAGCGTTGGTCGAGCCGCCGATGGCCGCGTTGACGCGGATGGCGTTCTCGAAGGCTTCGCGGGTCAGAATTTTGGACAGGGTGAGTCCTTCACGGGCCATCTGCACGGCACGGATGCCCGACATGTGCGCCAGCACGTAGCGGCGCGCGTCCACCGCCGGAATGGCGGCGTTGTGCGGCAGCGAAGTGCCCAGGGCTTCGGCCATGCAGGCCATGGTGCTGGCCGTGCCCATGGTGTTGCAGGTGCCGGCAGAGCGCGACATGCCTGCCTCAGCGGCAAAGAACTGGTGTTCGTTGATCTCGCCCGCTTTGAGCGATTCATGCAGCTGCCACACCGCCGTGCCAGAGCCGATGTTCTTGCCGTTGAGCTTGCCGTTGAGCATGGGGCCGCCGGTGACCACGATGGCCGGGATGTCGCAACTGGCCGCACCCATCAGCAGCGCAGGTGTGGTCTTGTCGCAGCCGGTGAGCAGCACCACTGCGTCGATGGGGTTGCCGCGGATGGCCTCTTCCACATCCATGCTGGCCAGGTTGCGGGTCAGCATGGCGGTGGGGCGCAGATTGGATTCGCCGTTGCTGAACACCGGAAACTCCACCGGGAAGCCACCGGCCTCGAAGATGCCGCGCTTCACATGCTCGGCAATCTTGCGGAAGTGGGCGTTGCACGGGGTCAGCTCACTCCAGGTGTTGCAGATGCCGACGATGGGGCGGCCATCGAACTCGTGGTCCGGGATGCCCTGGTTCTTCATCCAGCTGCGGTACATGAAGCCATTTTTGTCGGCGCTGCCAAACCATTCGGCGGAGCGCATTTTTTTTGGGGTGTCAGTCATAGGAGATTTCAGGGTTGGGGAGATTTATGGGCGGCGAACACGCGCTGGAGCAGGCAGAACAGGAACAGCAGCGCGCCCACGACGATGCGCGTCCACCAGGAACTCAAGGTGCCGTCAAAAGAAATCAGGGTCTGGATGATCCCGAGCATCAGCACGCCAAACAGCGTGCCCACCATGTAGCCCGAGCCGCCGGTGAGCAGCGTGCCGCCGATGACCACCGCCGCAATCGCGTCCAGCTCCATGCCCACGGCATGCAGGCCGTAGCCCGAGAGCATGTAAAAGGTAAACACCACGCCTGCCAGCGCCGAGCAAAAGCCCGACAGCGTGTACACGCCAATCACGGTGGCGCGCACCGGCAAGCCCATCAACAGCGCCGAGTGTTCGCTGCCGCCCACGGCATACACCGTGCGGCCAAACGGTGTGCAGTGCGCCACAAACACCGCCACCACCAGCACGATGAGCGCAATCACCGCGCCAATCGACAGCGAGGCATCGCCCCACACCGGGATGCGCATTTGCGAAACCTCGGAGTAAAACTCGTTGGTCATGCTGATCGAATCGATGCTGATCAGGTAGCACAGGCCGCGCGCCAGGAACATGCCCGCCAGCGTCACGATGAAGGGCTGCAGCCGAAAACGTTCGATCAAAAAGCCCATGAAGGCCCCAAACGCCGTGCCCATCAGCAGCACCAGCGGAATCACCAGCGCCGGGCTCCAGCCGTGCTTTTCCACCAGCGAGGCCGACACCATGGTGGTGAACGCAATCACCGAGCCCACCGACAGATCGATGCCACCGGACAGCACCACAAAGGTCATGCCCACCGCCACGATCACCAAAAAGGCGTTGTCGATCAGCAGGTTCAAAAACACCTGCGGCGAGAAAAATCCGTCGTAAAACACCGAGCCGAGCGTGGCCATGGCGGCAAACAACGACACCGTGGCCACGATGGGCAAATGCTGGGAATTGATACGCTTCATGGCTGGCCTTGCACAGGACGGACCACCCAGGTACCCACGGTGGCGCGGAACTCGGCAGACTGCAGCAGCATCACCGCAAACACCACCACCGCCTTCACCACCAGGTTGATCTCGGGCGGTACGCCCAGCGAATAGATGGCGTAGGTCAGCGTCTGGATGATCAGCGCGCCGATCACGCTGCCAAACAAACTAAAGCGCCCGCCGGTCAGCGCGGTACCGCCCAGGGTGACGGCCAAAATCGCATCCAGCTCCAGCAGTTGCCCAGCGTTGTTGCCGTCGGCACTTTTCACGTTGGAGCTGATCAACAGCCCGGCCACGCCCGCGCAAAAACCGCAGAACGCATACACCCATACGGTGAGCTTGCGCGCCTGTATGCCCACACCGCGCGCCGCCACCGGGTTGATGCCCACCGCCTGGATGAACAAGCCCAGGGCGGTGCGCGTCATGGCCAGGTGCAGTACGCCATACACCAGGGCCACGATAAACAGCGAGAACGGCAGGCCCGCCAGATAGCCGCTGCCCAGAAAGAAAAACGGTGCGTAATAGATCGTGATGATCTGCCCGCCGGTGATGAGCTGCGCAATGCCCCGGCCCGCCACCATCAGAATCAGCGTCGCAATGATGGGCTGCATGCCGATGCGGGCTACCAGCACACCGTTCCACAGGCCGCACACCACCGCCACACCCAGCGCGGCCAGAATCGCCAGCGGCATGGGAAAGCGGCTGGCGTGCACCGCCACACCGTCTTGCACCACCAGCGCGCCGCCAATCATCCAGGCGGCCAGCGCCGCCGAAATCGCCACCACTGCGCCCACCGAAATGTCGATGCCGCGTGTGGCGATCACCAGCGTCATGCCCAGCGACACCAGCACCAGCGGCGCGGCGCGGTTCAGGATGTCGATCAGGCTGCCGTACAAGTGGCCGTCGCGCCACTCGATATGCAAAAAGCCGGGGTTAAAAACTACATTCACTATCAAAAGTAATAGCAGGGTCAGCAAGGGCCACGCGCGCGGGTGCTTAAAAAACACCTTAAACATAGCGAACCCCAGTTGCAGCCAGAACGTGCCCCGCCAGAGATACCGTGGAACCGGCTTTGCCGGGCCACTGGTATCGCCCCCTGCAAGGGGGTTGGCGCAGCGCAGCGCAGCCTGGGGGTGAGCAAAAATCAACCATGGTCGGCGGCAATCAGTGCATAAACTTCGTCTTCAGAACTGCCACCGGGCAGCTCCCCTACTTTGCGCCGGTCGCGCAGCACGGCGATGCGGTCGGACACGCGCACCACCTCGCCCATCTCGCTAGAGATGAACAGCACGGCCATGCCGCCGCGCGCCAGGCGCAG
Organism: uncultured Albidiferax sp.; assembly: GCA_963512605.1. Taxonomy (GTDB): domain Bacteria; phylum Pseudomonadota; class Gammaproteobacteria; order Burkholderiales; family Burkholderiaceae_C; genus Rhodoferax_B. The sequence goes on from CAUPNG010000008.1 coordinate 117,219, forward strand.
GATTTCTTCCATGATTTCCTGCTTGGCCGCCACGTCGATGCCGCGGGTGGGCTCGTCCAGGATCAACAGGCGCGGGTCGGTGGCCAGCCAGCGGGCGATCACCGCTTTTTGCTGGTTGCCACCCGACAGCAGGCCGATGGGCGTTTCGATGCTGGCGGTTTTGATACCTAAGGTTTTGACGAAATGCTCGGCCAGCGTGGTCTGCTCGGCAATGCTCAAAAATTTGCGCACACCCAACCGCGCCTGCAGCGCCAGGGCAATGTTTTCGCGCACCGACAGCTCGGCGACGATGCCGTCGGTCTTGCGCTCTTCGGGGCACAGGGCAATGCCGTATTGCACCGCATCGGCCGGATTGCCGAGCTGCACGGTTTGGCCGTCGATTTGCAGGCTGCCCTTGTCGGCCGCCTCCAGGCCAAACAGCAGGCGCGCCAGCTCGGTACGGCCCGCACCCAGCAGACCCGCCAGCCCCAGCACCTCGCCCGCATGCAGCTTCAGGTCCACCGGCTGCAGGCGCCCGGCCTGGCCCAGGCCCTGGGCTTGCAACAGCACCACTTCCTGGGCGGCATCGCGCTGCTGCCCGGCATGGGCGTTTTGCACCGCAAATTCGCGGCCCAGCATGGCGGAGATCAGGGCCTGGGGCGGCAGCGCATCGGCCATCCACTCCCCCACCCATTCCCCGTTGCGCAGCACGGTGATGCGGTCGGAGATGGCATAGACCTGGTTCAGAAAGTGCGACACAAACACAATCGCCAGGCCCTCCCCCCGCAGCCGGCGCAGCACCTCGAACAGCTTTTGCACCTCGTCCTCGTCCAGGCTGGAGGTGGGTTCATCCAAAATCAGCACCTTGGACTCCACGCCCAGCGCCCGGGCAATAGCCACCAGCTGCTGCACTGCCACCGGGTAGGTGGAGAGCAGCTGCGTCACGTCGATGTCCAGCCCGATGCGGGCCAGCAGCTCCCGGCTGCGGCGGTGCACGGTAGCCCAGTCGATACGATAGCCCTGCATCCAGCCCAGGCGCGGGTAGCGCCCGGCAAACACGTTCTCGGCCACCGACAGATTGGGGCAGAGGTTCACCTCCTGGTAGACGGTGCTGATACCCAGCTTTTGGGCTGCCAGGGGCGAATCGGGCCGGATGGGCTGGCCGCCCAACAGCATCTGCCCACCACTGGACTCCAGCACGCCGGTGAGCACCTTGATCAGCGTGGACTTGCCCGCGCCGTTTTGCCCCATCAGGGCGTGGATTTCGCCGGGGTACAGGCGCAGTTGCACGCTACGCAGCACAGGGTTACCGGCAAACTCTTTGTCGATACCCGTGAGCTCCAGCACGGGCAGTGCGCCAGTCATGCTCATCCCTTGTTTTTGTTGTACACGTCGACAAACACGGCGGCCAGCAGCACCAGGCCTTTGATAATCTGCTGGTAGTCGATGCCGATGCCCATGATGGACATGCCGTTGTTCATCACGCCCATGATGAACGCGCCAATCACCGCGCCCATCACCTTGCCCACACCGCCCGAGGCCGAGGCCCCGCCGATGAAGCAGGCGGCAATCACATCCAGCTCAAAACCCAGGCCGCCCTTGGGGGTGGCGGTGTTGAGACGCGCGGCAAACACCAGCCCGGCCAGCGCGGCCAGCACGCCCATGTTGATGAAGGTATAGAAGGCCAGGCGCTCGGTCTTGATGCCGGAGAGCTTGGCGGCCTTTTCGTTGCCACCCAGGGCGTAGACGCGGCGGCCAATGGTGGTGCGGCTGGTCACAAAGTCAAATACCGCAATCAGCAGCGCCATGACGATCAGCACATTGGGCAAGCCCTTGTAGGAGGCCAGCAGGTAGCTGAACGTGACCAGAATGGCGGTAAAAATGGCCATCTTGCCCCAGAAAAACGCTGCGGGCTCGCCCGCAATGCCGTGCTGCTGCTGGTTGCTGCGCGTACGCATACCTGCCACCACCAGGGCAAATGCCACGGCGGCCCCCAACAGCAACGAGGTGGTGCGCAGGGTTTCGCTATTGAAAAAATCGGGGATAAAGCCTGAACTCAGCAACTGGAACTCGTCCGGAAACGGGCCGATGGACTGCCCCGCCAGCAAGGCCAGCGCCAGCCCGCGAAACACCAGCATGCCCGCCAGCGTGACAATGAACGAAGGGATGCGAAAAAAGGCCACAAAGTAGCCCTGCGCCGCACCAATCAGGCCACCCACCAGCAGGCAGACGATGGTGGTGGGCAGGTAATGCCACTCGTAGGTGACCATCAGCACCGCCGCCACCGCGCCAACAAAACCGACGATGGAGCCCACCGACAGGTCGATGTGCCCGGCCACAATCACCAGCAGCATGCCCAGCGCCATGATGACGATGTAGCTGTTTTGCAGCACCAGGTTGGTCAGGTTCAGCGGCTGCATCAGCGTGCCGTCGGTCATGAACTGGAAGAAGCCCATGATGGCCACCAGCGACAACAGCATGCCGTATTCGCGCAGGTTGTTTTTGAAGAAGCTCAGGCCCGAAGGCGCGGCGGGTGCGACAGGGGCAGCAGGGGTGGTAGTGGTGTTTTCCATGGTCTGAATGCTCTGGTTTTTATTTAATTGGCGCTGACGATGGCGCGCATGATCTTTTCCTGGCTGGCCTCGGCCGTGGGCATCTCGGCCACGAACCGCCCTTCGTTCATCACGTAGATACGGTCCGACAGGCCCAGTAGCTCGGGCATCTCGCTCGATATCACGATCACGCATTTGCCCTCGGCAGCCAGCTGCGCAATCAAGGTGTAGATCTCGAACTTGGCCCCTACGTCGATGCCGCGGGTGGGCTCGTCCAGGATCAGCAGTTCGGGGTTGGTGAACAGCCATTTGCTGAGCACCACTTTCTGCTGGTTGCCGCCCGACAGGTTGACCACTTTCTGGTCTACGCCCGAGCAGCGGGTGCGCATCTTTTCGCGGTAGCCTTGGGCTACGGCGTATTCGCGGCCATCGTCGATGACACCGTTTTTGGACACGCCGGGCAGGTTCGCCAGCGAGGTGTTCCACTGGATGTCTTCGTTCAACACCAGGCCGTTGCCCTTGCGGTCTTCCGTCACATAGGCCAGGCCGTGGGCTACAGCTTTTTGCACGGTGGAGACATCGATTTCCTTGCCGTGTAGCAGCGCCTTGCCGCTGATGCGCTGGCCCCAGGAACGGCCAAACACGCTCATGGCCAGTTCGGTGCGGCCCGCGCCCATCAGCCCGGCAATGCCGACGATCTCGCCACGCTTGACGGTGAGGTTGATGCCTTTGACCATCTCGCGGTCGGCGTGCTGCGGGTGGTAGGCGCGCCAGTCGCGCAGCTCGAATACGGTTTCGCCAATCTTAGGTGTGCGCTTGGGGTAACGGTCGGCCATCTCGCGGCCCACCATGCCGCGGATCACGCGGTCTTCGCTGATGGATTCGGCGCGGCAGTCCAGCGTCTCCACCGTGGTGCCGTCGCGCAGGATGGTGATGGAGTCGGCCACCTTGGAGATTTCGTTGAGCTTGTGCGAAATCAAAATGCAGGCAATACCCTGGGCCTTGAGTTCCAGCAGCAGCATCAAGAGCGCATCGCTGTCGGTCTCGTTCAGGCTGGCGGTGGGCTCGTCCAGAATCAGCAGTTTGACTTTTTTGGACAGCGCCTTGGCAATTTCCACCAGTTGCTGCTTGCCCACGCCGATGTTGGTGATCAGCGTGTTGGGCGATTCCTTCAGGCCCACTTTCTTGAGCAGCGCCTGGGTCTGGCTGTGCGCAGCCATCCAGTCGATCACGCCGTTGTGCGCGGTCTCGTTGCCCAAAAAAATGTTTTCGGCAATCGACAGCAGCGGCACCAGGGCCAGCTCCTGGTGGATGATGATGATGCCCTGCTGCTCGCTGTCGTGGATGCCCTTGAAGCGCTGCTCCTGGCCCAGGTAGCGGATTTCGCCGGTGTATTCGCCATGCGGGTACACGCCCGACAGCACCTTCATCAAGGTCGATTTGCCCGCGCCGTTCTCGCCGACCAGGGCATGTATTTCGCCTGCACTCACACGCAGGTTCACTTTGTTCAGCGCAACCACTCCGGGGAATGTCTTGCGGATGTCGTGCATCTCTAGGATCGTGTTCACCATCAGCACCCTTTTATTTTTATAAAACACCGAAAAAAAGGCCCTACACCTCGCAATGCAGGGCCTTTCAAGCGCACTGGCAACGCCCCAGGCCACTGGCCTGGGCGTGTGCCTTTACTTGATTTGCGATTCTTTGTAGTAGCCGCTGCCGATCAGGATCGGGTTCCAGTTGGTGGCGTCCACAGCCACGGGCTTGAGCAGGTAGGCAGGTACCACCTTGATGCCGTTGTTGTAGGTCTTGGTGTCGTTGAGTTCGGGCTTCTTGCCGGACAGCTCTGCGTCCACCATGTTGGCGGTGACCTTGGCCAGCTCACGCGTGTCCTTGAAGATGGTGGAGTACTGCTCGCCGCGCAGAATCGATTTGACCGATGGCACTTCTGCATCCTGGCCGCTCACCACAGGGCAAGCCTGGGTTTTGCTGCAGTAACCCACGCCTTTGAGCGAGGACAAAATGCCGATGGAAATACCGTCGTACGGCGACAGCACCGCGTCGATCTTGTCCTTGGTGTAGAAGGCCGACAGCAGGTTGTCCATGCGGGCCTGGGCCACAGCGCCGTCCCAACGCAGGGTACCGACTTTTTCCATGCCGGTTTGCTTGCTGCGCACCACCAGCTTGCCGCTGTCGATGTAAGGCTTGAACACGCTCATCGCGCCGTCATAGAAGAAGAAGGCGTTGTTGTCATCTGGCGAGCCGCCAAACAGTTCGATGTTGAAAGGGCCCTTGCCCTGCTTCAGACCCAGCTTGTCAACGATGGTGCCCGCTTGCAGCACGCCGACCTGGAAGTTGTCGAACGTGGCGTAGTAGTCCACATTCTTCGAGCCCTTGATCAGGCGGTCATAGGCGATGACCTTGACACCCTTGTCGGCCGCGTTTTGCAGCACTTTGGACAGCGTGGTGCCGTCGATGGAGGCAATCACCAACACCTTCACACCCTTGGTGACCATGTTCTCGATCTGGGCGAGCTGGTTGGGGATGTCGTCGTCGGCGTACTGCAAATCGGTCTTGTAGCCGCGCTCTTTCAACACTTTGACCATGTTGTCGCCGTCGGCAATCCAGCGGGCCGAGGACTTGGTCGGCATGGAGATGCCGATGGTGCCCTTGTCTTGGGCGTTGGCCACCGGCGCAACACCGAGGGCCGCCAAGGCCAGGCTGGCCAACACGGATTTGAGTAACGTACGTTTCATTGGAATTGTCTCCAGAGTTTTTAAAAAGGCGCGCCCAGTATCGAGCGCGCCATGGGGGGCAAGGATCAGTATTTACGCTTGGGGAATTCTTTGGCCGCCACTTCCATCGGGAAGATGCCTTCTTCGGTGACGATGCGTTTTTGCAGCGTTTTGCCCGCCTTCAAATCCTTCACGGCCGACATCAGTTGCGGGCCTAGCAGCGGGCTGCATTCCACCGACACATTCAGCTTGCCGGCAATCATGGCCTCGAACGCGCCCTTGACCGCATCGATGGAGATGATGGTGATGTCCTTGGCGGGCTTCATACCGGCTTCTTCGATGGCCTGGATGGCACCGATGGCCATGTCGTCGTTGTGCGCGTACAGCACATTGATCTTCTTGCCCTCGGCCTTGAGGAAAGCCTCCATCACCTCCTTGCCCTTGGCACGGGTGAAGTCACCGGTTTGCGAGCGGATGATCTTGAACTTGGGGTCGGCCTTGATGATTTCTTCAAAGCCCTTCTTGCGGTCGATGGCCGGGGCCGAGCCCACCGTGCCTTGCAGTTCGACGATGTTCACATCGCCGGTGCTGCCCTTCATGGCATCCACCAGCCAGCGGCCTGCCTTGCGGCCTTCTTCGGTGAAGTCCGAGCCCATGAACGACACATACAGCGAGTCGTCCTTGACGTTGACCGCGCGGTCGGTCAGCACCACCGGGATCTTGGCGGCCTTGGCTTCGCGCAGCACGGTTTCCCAGCCGGACTCGACCACGGGCGAGAACGCAATCACGTCCACCTTTTGGGCGATGAAGGAGCGGATCGCCTTGATCTGGTTCTCCTGCTTTTGCTGCGCATCCGAGAACTTCAGCTCGATACCGGCTTCCTTGGCCGCAGACTTGATGGACTCGGTATTGGCGGTGCGCCACTCGCTCTCGGCCCCGACCTGGCTGAAGCCCAGCACGATCTTTTTCTGTGCGAACACGGTGCCCGGCAGCAGAGCTGCCAAGGGAGCGGCGGCCAGTGCGATGGCGAGGGTACGGCGATGGATGCGCATGTTGTCTCCTGGTGGTTTCGTTATTTGCCCTGTACACCGTCCGAATAGACGGGGCTAGAACGCGGTATTGGCTTCTTTGGCCAGCTATATGAATGTTTAATTACAAGCACCCGGTGAGTCTATGAACAAAATTGCTATCAATCCAATGGTTTTTTAGCCAAAATACATATCAATATTCACATTCTGGAAAACCCCATGGCCTCCACCGCCCCCTGGTTCATCCGCGCCCGGCTCAAGACCCGCCAGCTGCTGCTGCTGGTGGCACTGGACGACGAGGGCAACATCCACCGCGCCTCGCAGGTGCTCAACATGACCCAGCCCGCCGCGTCCAAGCTGCTCAAGGACCTGGAAGACGTGCTGGAGGTGCCGCTGTTCGACCGCTTGCCGCGCGGCATGCGCCCCACCTGGTACGGCGAGACCATGATCCGCCACGCCCGGGTGGCGCTGGCCAGCCTGAACCAGGCGCACGAGGAGCTCACCGCCCTCAAAGCCGGGCGTTTTGGCCAGGTCAGCGTAGGTGCCATCACCTCGCCCGGCCTCACGCTGCTGCCCAGTGCGGTGGCCATGGTCAAGCGCGAGCAGCCCACGCTGCGCGTCGGCCTGGAGATCGAAAACAGCCCGGTGCTGATCGAGCGGCTGCAGCAGGGCAAGCTCGACCTGGTGGTGGCGCGCCTGTTTGCCGAGCAGGACAAAACCAACCTGCGCTACGAGCCGCTGATCGAGGAACCGGTGTGCGCCATCGCCCGCCCCGACCATCCGCTGGTAGGCGTGCAAGGGCTGGCGCTGCGCGACGTGGTAGCTGCCGGCTGGATCGTGCCGCCAGCGGGCAGTGTGCTGCGGCACCGGTTTGATTTGATGTTCCAGGAGGTGGGCCTGGCACCGCCCACCAATGTGATCGAGTCGTCAGCCCTGCTGTTCATCACCCGCATGCTGCAGCAAAGCGACATGCTGGCGGTGATTGCCGCCGACGTGGCCCACTACTATGCCGCCCACGGCCTGGCGGCCATCGTGCCGCTGGACATGCCCTGCCACATGGACGCGTTCGGCATCATCACCCGCACCGACCGCCTGCCCTCGCCCGCCGCCAAGGTGATGCTCACCGCCCTGAAAGCCACCAGCCAGGCGCTTTACGGCTGCACGCTGGAGCCCAGCGAGGCGTAAATACGGGTTTTAGGGCCGTTTTTCAGGCATAAAATCGGCCCCTAGCGCTTATGGAATAGGCGGTAGCAGCTATCAAAAACTACATCAAAAAATGTAGCATCGCTCTACAGCGCGTTCTTAAGCCCAACCCGCGTCCACCTTGAACTCTTGCGCGGTACACATCGCGCCGTCGTCCGAGGCCAGAAACAACACCATGCGGGCGATGTCGTGGCCGCGCAGCTTGTCGGGCAGGCACTGGGTGCGCAGCAGTTCGGCCTCGCTCTCGGTGTTCAGCCACAGCGCCACCTGCCGCTCGGTCATCACCCAGCCGGGCGACACGGTGTTGATGCGGATACGGTCCGCGCCCAGGCTCTTGGCCAGCCCGCGCGTCAGCCCGTTGACCGACGACTTGGCGATCGCGTAGCAGGGATAGCCCGTGCCCTTGGTCTGCCAGCCGGTGGAGCCCAGGTTGACGATGGAGCCGCCGCCCCGGCGCTGCATGCCCGGCACCACCGCCTGGATGGCAAAAAACGCGGGCCGCTCGTTGATGGCCATGCGCTGGTCGTAGTACTCGGGCGTGACCGACTCCAGCGTGTGCCGGTCGTCGCTGGCCACGTTGTTCACCAGCACCGCAAAGTCGCCCAGGGCGCTGGCCGCGTCGGCCATGGCGGTTTGCAGCGCCGCAATGTCGCGCACATCGCACTTGCGCCACCAGGGCGCGGGGTAACCGGCCTCCACCAGCTCCTGCACCAGCGCCTGGCTGGCGGCCTCGGCCACGTCCACAAAGGCCACGCGCGCGCCCTGCTGCACAAACGCCGACACCATGGCCGCGCCAATGCCGCTGCCCCCGCCGGTAATAAAAACAGCCTGCTCGCGCAGGCTGGGGTAGGTGGAGCCTAAATTCGGTTCGCTTTGTGACATTGCAATAGTGGTATCAGTTATAACAAAATAGGAATTATTTTGTTATGGACTATGCCTTGCGCAGCCGGTACGCGTCAAGCACAGACTGACACCACCGCATTTGGATTTAAAGCAAATAGGCCGCCCGTGCTGATTCCACCAGCGCGAGCAGCTACCAAATCAGTAGCAAATGAATTTACGCGGTGCGCAGGCCTTGCACCACCGCGTGCAGCGCCACAAAGGCCTGGGTGAGCTTGTGCTGCGGGTCCAGGTAGACCATGGGCAAAGACTGCTCGTGCGATTCGCGGATCTTCACCGACGACGCCAAATACGGCTGCAGCACCGGTAAGCCCTCGGCCACCAGCTCATTCACCATGCGCTGGGGCAGGTTGGCGCGCGGCTGGAACTGGTTGACCACAATGCCGTCCACCACCAGGCCGGGGTTGTGGTCGGCGCGGATCTCGGCCACGTTGTCCAGCAGGGTGTAGAGCGCCTTGCGGGCAAACTCATCACAGTCGAACGGGATCAGGCAGGCCCGCGCACCGATGAGCGCCGAGCGGGTGTAGAAGTTCAGCGCGGGTGGCGTGTCGATGTAAATGCGGTCGTAGCCCGCCACCAGCAGCTGCAGGGCCTCGCGCAGCTTGTACAGCTTGTGGCGCGACTCCAGCTTGCTCTCCAGCTCTCCCAGCAACGGGCTGGACGGCATCAGGTGCAGGTTCTCGTGCGGCGTGGTGACGATGAAGTCGGTGGGCAGCACGGTGCGCAGGCTGTAGCTCAGGCAATGCTCAAAAAACCCGGCCACCGTGGGCTGGTCGTCCTTAGCCTGCGCACCCAGCAAATAGCTGCTGGAATTGCCCTGCGGGTCCAGGTCGATCACCAGCGTGCGCAGCCCCTGGCTGGCACTGATGGCGGCCAAATTGCAGGTGATGGTGGACTTGCCCACCCCACCTTTCTGGTTAAAAACGACAAGCGGCATGGCACATTCCTTATGGAGGACGACAAGGTTACAAAAACAAGCGTGTATTGTCAGGCAAGCAATCGTCAGTCCTGCGCCACACAGACCTCGCGCACGCAGGTGCGCAGCCAACGCTGTGCCGGGTCGGCCTCCAGCCGGGGGTGCCAGAGCATGGCCACGGTGAACGCGGGCGTGGCCACCGGCAGGTCAAAACTGTGCATCCCCGCACGCAGCACGCCGGTGTGCCGTCCGGGCACGCTGGCCACCAGATCACTGGCCCGGGCCAGCGCCAGGGCGGTCGAGAAGCCGCCGACGATGGTGGCGATGTCGCGCTGCAAGCCCAGCGGCTCCAAAGCCTCGTCAATCGCCCCCTTGAACAGCCCGCGCCGTGACACGCTGATGTGCTGCCCGGCGGCATAGCGAGCGGGGGTGATCTCGCCCTCCGCCAAAGCATGGCCCGCACGCACCACGCCGATAAAACGGTCGCGGAACAGGGCCTGCGTACGCAGCTCGGGCGCGGCCGTGCCGCCCACCACGCCAATCTCCAGATCGACCGCCCCCTCGCGCAGCGGCGCGCTGTCCTTGTCGGGCTTTTGCACAAAGCACAGCCGCACGCCGGGGGCCTCTGCGGCCACGCGGGCGATCAGGCCGGGGCCGAAGCATTCCACAAAGCCTTCGCTGGTGCGCAGCGTGAAAGTGCACACCAGTTGCGCGGGCTGCAGCCGCTCGGTGGGGCGCAGCACCGCTTCTGCATCCTGTACCAACTGGCGCACCTGTTCGCGCAGTTCGACCGCACGCGGCGTGGGCACCAGGCCACGCCCGGCCCGCACCAGCAGCGGGTCACCCGTGGTCTCGCGCAGCCGCGCCAGCGCCCGGCTCATGGCCGACGGGCTCAGGCGCAGGCGGCGGGCAGCGCGGGCCACGCTGCCTTCGGCCAGCAGCACGTCCAGGGTGACCAGCAGGTTGAAATCGGGGGTAACCATGCACGCACGATAGCGCAACTTCGGTGTGGCATGGCGTTTGGTGCACGCATACAGTGCAAACGCTGCGCCTTCCGCCATGCCGGGTAAAGACCTACGCTAGCGGCTAGTTCCACAGAAGGATGTAGTTATGTTCCAAACCCGCCAAATTCCCTGGGCGCTGGCCAGCCTGTCGCTGTCGATGCTGCTGTCCTCGCTGGGCACCAGCATCGCCAACGTATCCCTGCCCACCCTGGCCCTGGCCTTCAGCGCCACCTTCCAGCAAGTGCAGTGGGTAGTGCTGGCCTACCTGCTGGCCATCACCACACTGATCGTCAGCGTGGGGCGGCTGGGCGATATTCTTGGCCGTCGGCAGCTATTGCTGGGTGGCATTGCGCTGTTCACCGCCGCCTCGGTGCTGTGCGCTGCGGCACCCACACTCGGCTGGCTGCTCGCTGCCCGCGCCGCCCAAGGACTGGGCGCAGCCACCATGATGGCGCTGACCATGGCCTTTGTGGCCGAGACGGTGCCCAAGGCCCAGACCGGCAGCGCCATGGGCCTGCTGGGCACCATGTCGGCCGTGGGCACGGCACTTGGCCCCACGCTGGGAGGGGTGCTGATTGGCGGCTTCGGCTGGCGCAGCATCTTTCTGGTGAATCTGCCGCTGGGCATCCTGGCTTTTCTGCTGGCGCAGCGCCATTTGCCCGCCGACCGCCCAAGCCGCAGCACCGCCCGCTTTGATGCCATCGGCACCCTGCTGCTGGCGCTGAGCCTGGCGGCCTACGCACTGGCCATGACGCTGGGGCGCGGCCACTTCGGCACGCTGAATACCGCGCTGCTGCTGGCTGCAGCCGTTGGCACTGGCCTGTTCGTGTTCAGCCAGACCCGCGTGGCATCGCCCCTGGTGCAGCTGGCCGCCTTCCGCGACCCGGCGCTGGGGGCCAGCCTGGCCACCAATGTGCTGGTAGCCACCGTGATCATGGCGACGTTCGTGGTGGGGCCGTTTTACCTGTCGCAGTCGCTGGGCCTGAGCGCGGCCAGGGTCGGCTTGGTGATGGCCATCGGCCCGACGATCGCCATCCTGGGCGGCGTGCTGGCAGGCCGGGTGGTGGACCGCTGGGGCGCGGCATCGACGGTGGTGGTCGGGCTGGTGGCGATGGCGGTGGGCGCAATAGCGCTGGCGTTGCTGCCCATCCTGTTCGGCGTGGTCGGTTACATCGCGGCCATCGCCATCCTGACCCCGGGCTACCAGCTGTTCCAGGCCGCCAACAACACCGCCGTGATGCTGGACGTACCCGCCGACCAGCGCGGCGTGGTCTCCGGCCTGCTCAGCCTGTCGCGCAACCTGGGGCTGGTCACCGGTGCGTCGGCCATGGGCGCGGTATTCGCCTTCGCCGCAGGCACCACCGACATCACCACGGCCCGCCCCGAGGCGGTGGCAACAGGCCTGCAGGCGACCTTTGCAGTGGCGGCCTTGCTGATCGCCGCCGCACTCGCCGTCACGGTGGCCAGCCAGCGCAAGGCAGAAACGAAAAAAGCGCCTGGACAGGCGCTTTTTTGAAAACACTTGGAGGAAGAGGTGGGATTCGAACCCACGGTACCTTGCGGTACGCCTGATTTCGAGTCAGGTACATTCGGCCACTCTGCCACTCTTCCAATTGCGGTTAGGCAACGCCCGCTATTCTAGCAGGCCAAAACGCAGCTTTTACGCCAGCGTCTCCAAACCGCGCAAATACGGGCGCAACACCTCGGGCACGGTGACCGAGCCATCGGCGTTTTGGTAGTTCTCCAGCACCGCCACCAGGGCACGGCCTACGGCCAGGCCGGAACCGTTCAGGGTGTGCAAAAACTCGCTCTTGCCCTGCGCGTTCTTGAAGCGGGCCTGCAGGCGACGGGCCTGGAAGGCTTCGCAGTTGGAGACCGAGCTGATTTCGCGGTAGGTGTTCTGGCCGGGCAACCAGACTTCCAGATCGTAGGTTTTGGCCGCGCCAAAGCCCATGTCGCCGGTGCACAGCGACATCACGCGGTACGGCAGGCCCAGCTTTTGCAGCACGGCTTCGGCGTGGCCGGTCATCTGCTCCAGCGTCTCGTAGCTGCGGTCGGGGTGGACGATTTGCACCATTTCCACCTTGTCGAACTGGTGCTGGCGGATCAGGCCGCGGGTGTCGCGCCCGGCGCTGCCCGCTTCAGAGCGGAAGCACGGGGTGTGGGCGGTGAGCTTGATGGGCAGGTCGGCCTCGGCCACGATGGTGTCGCGCACGAAGTTGGTCAGCGGCACTTCGCTGGTGGGGATGAGGTAGAGCGCGCTGTGGTCGGGCATCTCCTCGCCGTCCTGGCCGCCCTTTTTGGCAGCGAACAGGTCGCCTTCGAACTTGGGCAGTTGGCCGGTGCCGCGCATGGAGTCGGCATTGACGATGTAGGGCACATAGCATTCGGTGTAGCCGTGCTCTTCGGTCTGTACGTCCAGCATGAACTGGGCGAGTGCACGGTGCAGCTTGGCGATGGGGCCTTGCATCACGGTAAAGCGCGAGCCAGTGAGCTTGACGCCCATTTCAAAGTCCAGCCCTAGCGGCGCGCCCAGATCCACGTGGTCTTTGGCTTCAAATTGCATGGTGCCGGGCGCGCGCTCGCTGGGGTTCCAGGTGCGCACCACCACGTTGGCGTGCTCGTCTTCGCCCACGGGCACGCTGGCGTGCGGCAGGTTGGGCACGGCCAGCAGCAGGGTTTGCAGCTCGGACTGGATCTGCTCCAGGCGCACGGCGGAGGCTTCCAGCACATCTTTGATGGAAGCCACCTGGGCCATCAGGTCGTCTACGCCCTCGCCTTTGGCTTTGCGCTGGCCGATCTGCTTGCTGGCGCTGTTGCGCTGGGCTTGCAGGTCTTCGGTGCGGGTCTGGATGGTCTTGCGCTCCGACTCCAGGGCTTTGAACGCTTCGACGTTCAGAAACTGCTGGGGGTTTTTGCGCGTTTGCAGGCGGGCGACCACGGCATCGGGGTCTTTGCGGAGGGTAAGGATGTCAAGCATCTTGCTATTCTAAATTCAGGCGAAATTGGTCACACCCCCAGGCTCCAGTGCTGCGCACTTTCCGCCAACCCCCTTGCAGGGGGCAACACCTGCAGCCTGGCAAAGCCAGTTCTGCGGTGTTTCTGGTTCGCGTACGTTCTGACCGAAAGTTGGGTGGGTGTAGTTATCTTCAAGCCAGAGTGGAAGGATCGACGTTGCCGCCGCACAAAATCAAGGCGACTTTCTCGTCGGCACGGGGCCGGTAGGCGCCGGATTGCAAGGCCGCCAGCCCCAGGGCCGCGCCGGGTTCTACTGCCAGGCGCAACTCTTTCCACAGCCAGCGCTGGGCCGCAAGAATGGCCTCGTCGCTCAGCAGCAAGGCATCTTGCACATGGCGCTGGGTGACTTCCCAGCCGAGCTGGCCAATGCGCTTGGCCCCCAGCGAGTCGGCAGCGATGCCGCCCACGGCCACATCCACCGGCTCCCCGGCCTGGCGGGCGCTGTGCAGGGTGGGGGCACGCTCAGGCTCCAACGCGACGACGCGGCTGCGCTGCCCGAACCAGGCGGCGATGCCGCCGATCAAACCACCACCGCCTACGCTGACCAGCACGCTGTCGGGCACACCGCCCTGGGCTTCGATCTCGGCGGCCAGGGTGCCCGCACCCGCCAGCACTTCGGGCTGGTCGTAGGCGTGGGTCAGCAGCGCGCCGGTGGCTTGCTGGCGGGCCATGCAGGCCTCAAACGCCTGGGCGTAGGCCGCGCCGGTGACGACCACCTCGGCCCCCAGGTCGCGCAGGCGGGCGCGCTTGGCTTCGGGCGAGGTGGTGGGCACAAACACCTCGCAGTGCACGCCCAGGGCCTGGGCGGCGGCAGCGGTGGCGATGCCCGCGTTACCGCCGGATGCGATCACCACACCCGCGGCGGGAATGGGGTTGGCCAGCAGTCGGTTGAGCATGCCGCGGGCCTTGAAGCTGCCGCCGACCTGCAGATGTTCCAGCTTGAGCCAGACTTCGGCGCAATCCACGCCCAGCGCCGCGCCTGAGAGTTTCCACAACGGGGTTGTACGTAAAAAGTGCCCCTTGTGCTCATCCAATAAGCGTAAGCAGCTATCAATATCAGAGCGATCCATTTTCAGTAATCTCCGCCACTGCCGTAGCCGCTGGCCAGGCTTTCAAATTTGGTGATGTTGCGCAGGAAGGCCAGCTTAACTGTACCGGTGGGGCCGTTACGCTGCTTGGCAATGATGATCTCGGCCACGCCGGGTTCCTTGCAGGCGTCTTTGGTGTAGTACTCGTCGCGGTAGATGAACATGATGATGTCGGCATCCTGCTCGATGGCGCCGGACTCGCGCAAATCGCTCATCATGGGGCGTTTGTCGGGGCGCTGCTCGACGCTGCGGTTGAGCTGCGACAGGGCAATCACCGGGCATTGCAGCTCACGGGCCAGCATTTTCAAACCCCGGGAGATTTCGCCCAGCTCGGTGGCGCGGTTGTCGCCGCTGCCGCCGCTGCCGGAGCCGCTCATCAGCTGCAGGTAATCGACCACGATCAGGCCGAGCTTGCCACACTGGCGCGCCAGGCGGCGGGCATTGGCGCGCAGCTCGCTGGGGGTGAGGCCGGGGCTTTCGTCGATGTGCAGCGACACGGTGCGCAGCTTTTCCACCGCCTCGGCCAGGCGCGGCCATTCGTCGTCGGTGAGGTTGCCGGTGCGCAAATGGCCCTGGTCGATGCGGCCAATCGAGCCGACGATACGGATAGCGAGCTGCGACGCGCCCATTTCCATGGAGAACACCGCCACCGGCAGGCCTTCCTTGAGGGCCACGTGCTCGGCGATGTTGATGGCGAAGGCGGTCTTGCCCATGGACGGGCGGGCGGCCAGCACGATCATGTCGCCGGGCTGCAGGCCCGAGGTCATGCGGTCCAGGTCGTAAAAGCCGGTGGGTACGCCGGTCACGTCGTTCTGGTTGTCGGCCATCTCCTGGACGCGGTCCAGCAGATCGACCACCAGGGTTTCCATGGCCTGGAACCCCTGTTTGTTGCGCGCGCCCTCTTCGCCGATGTTGAAGATCTTCTGCTCGGCCTCGTCGAGGATCTTGTCCACCGGACGGCCTTGGGTGTTGAAGGCGTTCGTGGCGATCTCGTCGCTGGCGGTGACCAGCTTGCGCAGAATGCCGCGCTCGCGCACGATTTCGGCGTAGCGGCGGATGTTGCTGGCGCTGGGCACGTACTGGGCCAGCGAGTTCAGGTAGGCGAGGCCGCCCACTTCCTCCGACTTGCCAATGCTTTGCAGCCGCTCAAACACCGTGATTACATCCGCCGGTTTGCTGGCGTTGACCAGCTCGCGCACGGCGGCAAAGATCAGCCGGTGCTCGTAGCGGTAGAAGTCATCGTCCTTGAGCAGGTCGCCCACGCGGTCCCAGGCATTGTTGTCCAGCAGCAGGCCGCCCAACACGCTGGATTCGGCTTCGATGGAATGCGGCGGGATGCGCAGCTGCGCAATTTGGCGGTCCTGGCCATAGGAATCGTCCAGAGCGGGGAAAACGGCAGACATGGAGGTGGCTTCCTAAGTTGGACCGGATGCGCGGGCTCCAGTCGGGGCACAAGTCTGGGGGTAAACCGGGGATAAGCTTGGGACAACCCGGTATAACCCGGTTTCCCAACGGAAAAGGCCGCCAAGGTTTGCACCCTGGCGGCCCCTAACTTTCATGGACTCGGGTGCAGAGCAACCCGAGCCATGAAAGTTATTTCACGTTAACGGATGGACGCTGATTAAGCGGTTTCGCCGTAGACAGCAACAGTGATCTCAACGACCACGTCGGTGTGCAGAGCCACGGCAACGGTGTTGTCGCCGGTGGTCTTGATCATGCCGTTGGGCAGGCGGATCTGGGCTTTGGAGACTTTGTAGCCTTGCTTGCTCAGTTCTTCTGCGATGTCGGCATTGGTCACGGAGCCAAACAGGCGACCGTCCACACCGGCTTTTTGCGTCAGCTTGATGGTCGAGCCAGCGAGCTTTTCGCCCATGACTTGCGACGCGCCCAGCTTGGCAGCAGCGGCTTTTTCGAGTTCGACGCGCTTGGCTTCGAATTCTTGCTTGGCCTTTTCGGTAGCACGGCGTGCACGACCGGTGGGGATCAAGAAGTTACGGGCGTAGCCGTCTTTGACCTTGACGATGTCGCCGAGGTTGCCAAGGTTCAAAACCTTGTCGAGCAGGATGATTTGCATGTTCGTACTTCCTTAGATGCGGTGCTGGTCGCTGTACGGCAGCATGGCGAGGAAACGCGCACGCTTGATAGCGGTGTTGAGCTGGCGCTGGAAAATCGCGCGCGTGCCGGTCAGGCGTGCGGGGATGATCTTGCCGTTTTCAGCGATGAAATCGCGCAGCGTGTCGATGTCTTTGTAGTCGATCTGTTCGACACCGGTCACGGTGAAGCGGCAAAAGCGCTTGCGCTTGAACAGCAGGGACTGGGTGTTGCGCTTGGGGCGCTTGTCTTTGTTATTGAAACGTTTTGGTCCGGCCATGATGGACTCCTGATTTAATCTGTTTGAAAATCTTGAATATGAAGTACGGGGTTCTTGCCCAGTCGGGGGGAGGCTAAAAAACCGGTGAATTGCCAGACGCTGCCCAAGGGCTGCTGCTGGATTCGCTCGGCGATTGCGCCAAAGGCTATTGCCTTTACCGCTGCTTTGATTTGCCTGACCTGGCCTGCTTGTTCCAGACTGGACTCGTGTTCGAGCACCATATCCAGGGCGGGCAGTCCGGCGGGCGTGTAGCGCAGGTTTTTAACTTCTGCAAGACAGGCCGTCAAAACAACGTGGTTCACTCCGTGTGGGAACTCCGTTCAGCAAGCCACCAGAGCATGAATAACTTTCATGCTGCCCGGTAGCTCCGCTACTGGAGCATTCCAGTTAGTGGGCTGCGTACTCGGCTTGCTGGGTCTTACGCGCTTCTTCGCGTTCGACGGTCTTCATCATCGACGAAGGGCCGGTTTCAGCCTTCTTCATCACCACGGTCAGGTGGCGCAGCACGGCATCGTTGAACTTGAACGCGTGTTCCAGTTCAGCCATGATGGCTTGGTCGGCTTCGATATTGACGCACAGGTAGTGGGCCTTGGCCAGCTTGTTGATCAGGTACACCAGTTGACGGCGGCCCCAGTCTTCCACGCGGTGGATCTTGCCGCCACCGGCAACGATCATGCCTTTGTAGCGCTCCAGCATGGCTGGAACCTGTTCGCTCTGATCCGGGTGGATCATCAAAATGATTTCGTAATGACGCATATTTCTCCTTAAGGATGTGAAGCCACCCACTGCGTCTGTAGTGGTGTAGCAAGGGCAAAGCCAATGATTATAGCCCGGGTTCTGGCACCAGTACAGGCTGGGGCCGCAAAAGGCTCACCAGCCACACCACCAGCGCGCCCGCAGGCAGGCCAAACACCCCGGCGGATATGGGCTGAATGCCCCACCACAGGCCCGATCCGCCCCAGCCCAGCCAGGCACGTACCGCCGGCACATTGACCAGCATGTACCACAGCGTCACGCCCAGCCCGGTGAGCATGCCCGCCACGGCGGCACGGCGCGTGGTGCGCTGCCAGAACAGGCCCGCCACCATGGCCGGGAAAAAAGCCGCCGCCGCCAGCGAGAACGAGGCCGACACCAACGCCAGAATGTTGGCGGGCTTTTGCGCCGCCACATAGGCCGCCGCCAGGGCCAGCAGCAACAGCGCAAACTTGGACAGCAGCACCCGCACCATCGGGTCCGACAGCGAAGCCTTGTCCCGCACGCCCCGAAAGTACACGTCGTGGGCCAGCGCGTTGCCCATGGTCAGCAGCAGGCCGTCGGCCGTGGACAAGGCCGCCGCCAGCCCGCCCGCCGCCACCAGCCCCGACACCACATAGGGCAAGCCGCCCAGCTCGGGCGTAGCCAGCATCACCAGGTCGGCCCCCAGCCGCAGCTCGGCAAACTGCAGGATGTGGTCGCCATTCACATCGGTCACCTGCAACAGCGACGGATCGACCTGCGCCCACTGCGCGATCCAGGTGGGCAGTTTGTCAAAGCTTTGGCCCACCAGTTCGCTCATCACCTCGAACTGGACCAACACCGCCAGCGCAGGTGCGGCCAGGTACAGCAGTGCAATGAAAAACAGCGACCAGGCCACCGAACTGCGGGCCTCAGCCACCGAGGGCGTGGTGTAGAAGCGCGTCAGCAGGTGCGGCAGCGCGGCAGTACCCGCCATCAGGCAAAAAATCAGCGCCAGAAAGTTCAGCCGCGAGGTGTCATAGCTCTCGCGCTCGGCGGGCGTGCCGTCCGGGTTGCCACTGAACACCTGGGTGTGTAGCGACATGCCCGCCAGCGGCTGGGCGCGCTCCAGGTTGTCTTGCCGCGCGCGACTCCAGAGTTCGCGCGCGGTGGCCTCATCCTTGGGCAGGGCCGCCAGATCGCGCCCGGCCTTACGCACCAGAGACGGGTCGGCCCGGTCGGCCTTGAGCTGGCGCAGCCGGGCATGCGCAGCGGCGCGCTCCAGTACCAGGGTGCGGGGCACGTCTTCCAGCATGTTGCCAAATTGGGCGGCGCGCTGGGCGTAGATGGCCTGCACTTCGCGCTCCGAAGGCGACTCGCCCAGTTGCCTTTCCAGTGCCGCGATTTTCGGCAACTGCTGGCCATACACCAGCGGTGCCAGCGGATTGCCCAACTGCTTATACGCCAGCCACGACACCGGAATCAAAAACGCCAGAATCAAGATCACATACTGCGCCACCTGGGTCCAGGTGACCGCACGCATGCCACCTAAAAACGAACACACCAGCACCCCGCCCAGCCCCAGCAAGATGCCGATCTCGAACTGCACCCCGGTCAGGCGCGAGGTGATCAGCCCCACGGCGTAAATCTGCGCCACCACATAGGTGAAAGAGCACAGCACCGCCGCCCCGGCGGCAATCCAGCGCGGCCAGCGCCCACCAAAACGCACGCCAAAAAAATCGGGCACGGTATAGAGCTGCATGCGGCGCAGGCGCGGCGCAATCAGCAGGCCCACCAGGCAAAAGCCGCCCGTCCAGCCCATGATGTAAGCCAGGCCGCCCGGCTGGCCGTTGGAGCCGGAAAACCCGTTCAGGTACAAGCCCCCGGCCAGGCTCACAAAGGATGCCGCGCTCATCCAGTCGGCCGCCGTAGCCATGCCGTTGTAGATGGGCGGAATGCGCCGCCCGGCCACGTAGTATTCGTTAGGGTCGGAGGTACGGCAATAGATACCGATGCTGGCGTACAGCGCAAAGGTGGCAAACAAAAAGATGCCACCGATCCAGTAGCGCGACATGCCCCGGCTTTCGGCCCAGGCCATCAGCCCCAAAAACGCCAGCAGGCAGACCACGTACAGCCCGAAGTTGCGGTGCAGGCGGTGCCGCGACGGCAGCACCTGGCCGGGCTCGGCATCGGCCCCGTCGTGGCGGCGCCGCCAGGCATAGACCACCACGATCAGCAAATAGCACAGCACCACACCCTGGGCGCAAAACCAGTAGTTCAGCGGCCAGCCCGCCACCACCCAGGTCAGGTCACGCGCAAAAAACACCACGCCAAACGACAGCAGCGCCCACAGCAGCAACAAAGCCATGCGCAGGCGGGTGAAGGTAGGCGTGGTGACGAAGGGTGGGGCAAACACAGGGGGTCCACAGTGGATCAGGGTCGCAAAAAAAGAAAACCCCGGGAGCCGAAGCCCCCAGGGTTTTCCATCCTAGCCCAGTTGGGCAGAGGAGCGTATCCGCAACAGCCCTAGCCCGCCAGCTGCTTCCAGGTGGCCACCACGCTGTCGGGATTCAGCGAAATCGACTCGATGCCCTGGTCCGCCAGCCACTGGGCGAAGTCGGGGTGGTCGCTAGGGCCTTGGCCGCAGATGCCCACGTACTTGCCCTGGGCCTTGCAGGCGGCGATGGCGCGGCTCAGCATGGCTTTGACGGCAGGGTCGCGCTCGTCGAAGTCGGCGGCCAGCAGCTCCAGGCCGGAATCGCGGTCCAGGCCCAGGGTGAGCTGGGTCAGGTCGTTGGAGCCGATGGAGAAGCCGTCAAAGAACTGCAGGAACTCGTCTGCCAGGATGGCGTTGCTAGGCACTTCGCACATCATGATGATCTTCAGGCCGTCTTGGCCGCGCTGCAGTCCGTGCTGGGCCAGCAACTGGGTGACCTTTTCGGCCTGACCCAGGGTGCGCACAAACGGCACCATCACCTGCACATTGGTCAGGCCCATGTCCAGGCGCACGCGGCGCAAGGCCGCGCATTCCATGGCAAAGGCTTCGCCAAAGTCGGCGCTGATGTAGCGCGCCGCGCCCCGAAAACCCAGCATGGGGTTTTCTTCTTCGGGCTCGTAACGGCTGCCGCCGATCAGTTTGCGGTACTCGTTGGACTTGAAGTCCGACAAGCGCACGATCACCGGCTTGGGCCAGAAGGCCGCCGCAATGGTGGCCACGCCTTCCGTGACCTTGTCCACATAGAAAGCACGCGGCGACGCATGGCCACGGGCCACCGACTCGACGGCTTTTTTCAGGTCGTTGTCGATGTTCGGGTAGTCCAGGATGGCCTTGGGGTGCACGCCGATGTTGTTGTTGATGATGAACTCCAGCCGGGCCAGGCCCACGCCCTGGTTGGGCAACTGGCAGAAGTCGAAGGCGAGCTGGGGGTTGCCCACGTTCATCATGATCTTGGTCTTGATCTCGGGCATGGTGCCGCGCGAGACCTCGGTGACCTCGGTTTCCAGCAGGCCGTCGTAGATGAAGCCGGTGTCGCCTTCCGAGCAGCTCACGGTGACCAGGGTGCCGGTCTTGAGCTTTTCGGTCGCGTCGCCGCAGCCCACCACGGCGGGAATGCCGAGTTCGCGGGCGATGATGGCAGCGTGGCAGGTGCGGCCACCGCGGTTGGTCACGATGGCGCTGGCGCGCTTCATCACCGGCTCCCAGTTGGGGTCGGTCATGTCGGTGACCAGCACATCGCCGGGCTGCACTTCGTCCATCTGGCTGATGTTGTGCACAAAGCGGACAGGGCCAGTGCCGATCTTCTGGCCAATGGCGCGGCCTTCGGCCAGCACATTGCTTTTGCCCTTGAGCTTGTAGCGCAGCTCGGCCTTGCCCTGCTGCTGGCTCTTCACGGTTTCGGGGCGGGCCTGCAGGATGTAGAGCAGGCCGTCGGTGCCGTCCTTGCCCCATTCGATGTCCATGGGGCGGCCATAGTGCTCTTCGATCACCAGCGCGTACTGGGCCAGTTGCTCCACGTCGGCATCGGTCAGCGAGTAGCGGTTGCGCTGCTCGGTGGGTACGTCGGTGGTTTTGACGAGCTGGCCGGTGGCGGCTTTCTCGGCGGGGGTGGTGAACTCCATCTGCACCATCTTGCTGCCGAGGTTGCGGCGGATCACGGCGCTCTTGCCCGCTTTGAGCATAGGCTTGTGCACATAGAACTCGTCGGGGTTCACCGCGCCCTGCACCACGGTTTCGCCCAGGCCGTAGCTGCTGGTAATGAAGACCACCTGGTCAAAGCCGGATTCGGTGTCGATGGTGAACATCACGCCCGCCGCGCCCAGGTCGGAGCGCACCATGCGCTGCACACCGGCGCTCAGGGCCACGATGTCGTGGGCAAAGCCCTTGTGCACGCGGTAGCTGATGGCACGGTCGTTGTACAGGCTGGCAAACACTTCCTTCATCTTGTGCAGCACAGCATCGATGCCGACCACGTTCAGGAAGGTTTCCTGCTGGCCGGCGAAGGATGCGTCGGGCAAGTCTTCGGCGGTGGCCGACGAGCGCACGGCAAACGAGGCTTCTGGGTTGCCTGCGCTCAATGCGGCAAAAAATTCGGTAATAGCGGCCTGCAGATCGGCCGGGAAAGGCTGGGCTTCGACCATGCCGCGGATTTCGGCACCGGCCACGGCCAGGGCACGCACGTCTTCGGTGTCCAGCCGGGCCAGCCGGGCGCTGATCTTGTCGGCCAGGCCGTCGTGCGCCAGGAAGGCGCGGAACGCGTGGGCCGTGGTGGCAAAGCCGGTGGGCACGCGCACGCCCGTGGGGAGTTGCGAAATCATCTCGCCGAGGCTGGCGTTTTTGCCACCCACCGACTCGACGTCGTCCATTCTCAAGAGTTCAAAGGGTACGACCAGGGCGGTCGGGCTGAAGAGTGCAGACATAGGAAAGCTCCGAAGGTTAAAACCGGGTCTGCGCGCCATGGCCCCTTGCCGAGGGCGACGCTAACCATGCCTGCCGTGCGACGGTGGATTTGTTGTTCTGGGGAGCAACGGGGCATGGTGGGAATACTGTGTGGGGGTCGAATGGACACTCGAATGGCGCGATTGTAGAGAACTCGGCGCAGTACACGCCACGAGTTACCACTACGTTACGGAAATGCGACAGATATAAAGCCAAATTGGCACCCAGCGCCCATCCGGTGAGCACAACAAGCTACTATATTTATAGCAAACTGCTTTTTGTAACATCGCTGGCATGGCACGCCACTGCTGAATCCAGCCAACGCTTTGCTGCGTAAGGTGTACAGATCCATCCATTTGACTGACAGGAGAGTTCCATGCACGTCCCCTTCCACCCTCCCCGCGCCCGCGTTGCCGGGCCCAAAACTTGGCTGCTCGCCCTGGCGCTGGCCGTGCCCTGCCTGGCCCAGGCGCACTCGGAAACCGGCGCAGTGGGAGGCTTCCTCAGCGGCCTGGCGCACCCGGTGAACGGCCTGGACCACATTGCGGCCATGGTGGCAGTGGGTATCTGGGGGGCGTTTTTGGGGGCCCCGGCGCTGTGGCTGCTGCCGGTGATTTTTCCGCTGGTGATGGCGCTGGGCGGGGCACTGGGCGTGCTGGGCGTACCACTGCCGGGGGTGGAGACCGGCATTGCCGTGTCGGGCATTGTGCTGGGTGGCATGGTGCTGGCGGCGGCCCGGCCGCCGCTGTGGGTGGCCGGTGTGCTGGTGGCGGTATTTGCCGTCTTCCACGGCTACGCCCATGGCACCGAGCTGCCACAGGCGGCCAACGCCATCACCTACGCGGTGGGTTTTGTGCTGGCTACCGGGCTGCTGCACCTGGCGGGTATTGCGGTGGGCCTGCTGGTGCGCTGGCACTGGGGCCGGGTGGTGGTGCGGGCCACCGGCGGGGTGATTGCGGCCACCGGCTTCGCGTTCTTATTCGGTATCTTGTGAGGCTGACCAGCGTCTGGGCGCTGTTGGGGCTGGGGCTGCCTGGCCTGGCGCACGCGCACAGCGCGGTGGCGGGCATGAACAGTTTTTACGCCGGGCTGCTGCATCCGCTGCTGACCCTGCCACACATGCTGGTGCTGCTGGGCTTGGGGCTCTGGCTGGGCCAGCACCCACCCCTGCGGCTGAAAGCGCCCATGCTGGCCTATGCCACCGGCTGCGCCGCCGCCCTGCTGCTGACCACGCGCATCGCCATGCCCCCGTCCAGCCAAACCGCCGTGGTGGCCGTGGCGCTGGGCTGCGGCCTGCTGGTGGCGGTGTCTGCTCGGCTGCACATCGGACTGCGTGCAACCGTAGCGGCGGTGGCAGCCATCGCCGTAGCGCTGGATTCGGGCGTGGACGGAGCGTCCACCGTTCTGGCCACCGCCCTCACCCTGCTGGGCACCTGGATCAGCACCACCGTGCTGGTGGCCAACATCGCCTACTACACGGCCCTGTGCCCGCAGCGCCCATGGGTGCACATCGCCCTGCGCATCGCCGGGTCGTGGGTTGCGGCGGTCAGCCTGCTGGTGCTGGCGTTTGCTTTGAAGGGCCAGGCATTGGGTTAACTGGCCGCCGGGCTGGCACACTGCGGGCCACGCCATTTCGAGAACCCGCGCATGCCCCCTGTTTCCTTCACCGAAGCCCTGAAATTCTGGTTCAAGCTGGGCTGCATCAGCTTTGGCGGCCCGGCCGGGCAGATTGCCATCATGCACCGTGAGCTGGTGGAGCAAAAACGCTGGATCAGCGAGAAGCGCTTTCTGCACGCCCTGAACTACTGCATGCTGCTGCCCGGCCCCGAGGCGCAGCAGCTGGCCACCTACATCGGCTGGCTGCTGCACCGCACCTGGGGCGGGGTGGCGGCGGGCGCGTTGTTTGTGCTGCCTTCGCTGTTCATCCTGGTCGGCCTGAGCTGGGTGTACGTGGCTTTTGGGGCCGTGCCCTGGGTGGCCGGGTTGTTGTACGGCATCAAGCCTGCGGTGGCGGCGCTGGTGGTACAGGCGGTGCACCGCATCGGTAGCAAAACATTGAAAAAACCGGCCTCTGCGCCCATTCTGTGGGCGGTAGCAGCTACTAGTTTTGTAGCGTTGTATGTTTTTGCCGTGCCCTTCCCGCTCATCGTGCTGGGCGCAGCCTTGGTCGGCTGGTGGGGGTCTAAAGTAGCACCGGGCCAGTTCAGTGCGGGCGGTGGGCATGGTGCAGCCAAGGCCGACTTTGGCCCGGCGTTGATCGACGACGACACCCCCACCCCGCCCCACGCGCGCTTTCGCAAAAGCCGCCTGCTCACGGTGCTGGCCGTGGGCGCAGCGCTGTGGCTGTTGCCCATGCTTGCCTTGGTGGCCTGGAGCGGCTGGCACTCCGCCCTGGCGCAGATGGGCTGGTTTTTCACCAAGGCCGCCCTGCTGACCTTTGGCGGTGCCTACGCCGTGCTGCCCTATGTGTACCAGGGCGCAGTGGAGCAGTTTGGCTGGCTGACCGGCACGCAAATGATCGACGGCCTGGCCCTGGGCGAAACCACGCCCGGCCCGCTGATCATGGTGGTGGCGTTTGTGGGCTTTGTGGGCGGCTGGAGCAAGGCGGTGCTGGGGCCGGACGCGCTGTTCCTGGGCGCAGCGCTGGCCGCCACGGTGGTGACCTGGTTCACCTTTTTGCCGTCGTTCATCTTCATCCTGGCCGGTGGCCCGCTGGTGGAGAGCACCCACGGCAAGCTGCATTTCACCGCCCCGCTCACCGCCATCACCGCCGCCGTGGTGGGCGTGATCGCCAGCCTTGCTTTGTTTTTCATAGCGCACATTGCTTATCCGACCGGCGCAAGCGGTACTTTCCCCTACAACCCCGACTGGGCCGCCCTGCTGCTGGCGCTGGCCGCAGGCGTGGCCTTGATACGCTTCAAGGTGGGGGTGATCCCGGTGATCGTGCTGTGCGCGCTGGCGGGGTGGGCGCTGCGGGCTTTTCTGTGAAGCCCAGCGTGGCACCACTGACTCAGCCCACCAGTTCCCCATGCCCACAAGCACACGCCGCATTGCCGTTCGCGACCCGGCCCTGGGCCGATATACAGCGGTAGCAATAGGTTCGGCTACAGGCGGTGCACAGCAATACGTTCTCGAACCGGTAGCTTTCGCCGCAGCCTCGGCAGGTTTCGGGCTCCGAGAAATAGGCATCGAACCAGTTGCTGCACCTTGCTACGCGCCAGATAAAATGAGTAGCACAATGAGCTTAATTACAGAGCTGGTATCCAGCCGCAAACGACTAAAGTTGACCCAGGCGGACGTAGCAAAAGCTGCAGGCCTCAGCCGAATGACCGTTCAACGCATTGAAGCAGGTGAAATAGACCCGCGTCTCACCACGGTGCTTGAAATGTCGCGCGCACTGCAATTGGACGTGGTGGTCGTGCCGGCGATTCTCCGGCAGGAGGTGGAGGCATTTGTGCAATCCAAGGTCAGGTCTTTGGAGCGACTGCCAGCAGAGGCGGCGGCATCCGTTACCGAAATGGTCATTGCTCCAGATAAGGTAGGGAACGGTTCTCCTTGAAAATTTACGAACCATTTTTCGTGAAACGGCCTCAGCGCCTCCATTTCAGAATGAAACCAGAATGACACAAGGTAAGCGCATCTCCGTGGACATCGGCAGCGAGGCACTGCAAGCGGTCAAGGACATGGGGGCGGCGGCGCGGCAGGCGCGTTTAGCGGCAGGTGAGGGACAAGCCGCTGCCGCGGCACGCCTGGGGGTGCATGTCCAGACAGTCGCCCGGGTGGAATCTGGCGAGCCAGGCGTTGCGATTGGCCATGTGCTCGGCATGCTTTCGTTGTACGGCATCACCGCAAAACTGCAGTGATGTGCGCCGCCAAGAAGCAGCGCGCCCGTTACGTTTAGAACTTGCCCGCCCGCTATGCGGCCTGGCGCACTGGCGCACTGGCGCACCACCTTGTTTTTCCTAGTGTGAAACACCGCAAAGCCCCTCCTGTTTGACCTGCATCAATACCGGCCGCCGCCGATGCCCCAAGCTGAAGGGGTTCGCACACCCCCACAGGAGCCCCCATGAAAATCCTCGTTGCCGTAGACGGTTCCAAGTTTGCCCTGCATGCCGTCAAGTACGCGGCCAAGCTGGTGGCGCAGTTGCAGCCGGGCAAGCACAGCGTCACCCTGCTCAGCGTGCACGACGACACCGGCCTGGGCCACGCCAAGGCCTTTGTGGGCAACGAAGTAGTGGCCGACTACCTGCGCGAGATCAGCGAAAAAGAGCTCAAACCCGCCCGCAAGCTGCTGGACACCGCAGGCATCCAGCACGACATGGTGGAGCGCACCGGCCACGTGGCCAAAGAAATTCTGGAATGCGCCAAGAAGGGCAAGTTCGACCTGATCGTGCTGGGCTCCAAAGGGCGCGGCGCCATCGCCGACCTGCTGATCGGCTCGGTAGCGCAGCGCGTGCTGGCCGCCGCCGAACAGCCGGTGTTGCTGGTGAAGTAGGCCACGCCCCGCATGGACGACCCTGGTGGCCTGAGCCCCGCCGAAGCGCAGCAGCGTCTGGCGCGCGACGGCCCCAATGCCCTGCCCGCATCCCAGCCGCGCAGCGTGCTGCGGCTGGTGGGCGATGTGGTGGCCGAGCCCATGTTTTTGCTGCTGGTGGCCTGCGGTGCGCTCTACCTGGTGCTGGGCAACCGGCAAGAGGCGCTGATGCTGCTGGGCTTTGTGTTTGTGGTGATGGGCATCACCTTTGTGCAGCAGCGCCGCACCGAACGTTCGCTGGAAGCCCTGCGCGACCTCTCCAGCCCCCTGGCCCTGGTGCTGCGCGGCGGCCAGACCCAGAAAATCGCCGCCCGCGAACTGGTGTGCGGCGACACCGTGCTGCTGGCCGAGGGCGACCGCGTGCCCGCCGACCTGGAACTCACCCACACCGCCAACCTGGCGCTGGACGAATCCCTGCTCACCGGTGAATCCGTGCCGGTGCAGAAACAGGTGGGTGGTGCCGAAGCCGTGCAAGCCTTCTCGGGCACCCTGGTCACCCAGGGCACTGGCCAGGGCCGCGTGGTGGCTACAGGCGAGCGCAGCGCGCTGGGCCGCATCGGCCAGTCGCTGCAAGGGATTGCTGCGGAGGTCACACCGATCCAGGGGGAAACCAAGCGCGTCGTCAAAACCGTGGCCCTGGTGGGGCTGGCACTGGCCACCGCGCTGGCCGTGGCCTACGGGCTGCTGCGCGGCGACTGGCTGGGCGGACTGCTGGCCGGTTTGACGCTGGCCATGGCCATCCTGCCCGAAGAGCTGCCGGTCATCCTGACACTGTTTCTGGGCCTGGGCGCCTGGCGTTTGTCGCGCCAAAAGGTACTGGCCCGCAGCATCCCCGCCGTGGAGCTGCTGGGTGCCACCACCGTGCTGTGCGTCGACAAAACCGGCACCTTGACGGCCAACCGCATGGCGGTGCGGCGGCTATGGTCGGGCGACACGCTGTACGACAGTCTGAAAGATGGAGCCAACCCTTTGGCCGAGGCCCTGCACGGCGTGCTCGAATACGCCGTGCTGGCCAGCCACCGGCGCACCTTCGACCCGATGGAGACCGCCATCGTCGGCGCGGGCGCAGAGCTGCTCGCGCGCACCGAGCACCTGCATGCCGACTGGTCCCTGGTGGAAGACTACCCCCTGTCGCCCGCCATGCTGGCCATGTCGCGCGTCTGGCAGTCGCCCGACCAGCAGGCCTACCTGATTGCCGCCAAGGGCGCGCCCGAAGCCATCGTCGATCTGTGCCACTTGCCCATTGAGCAGCGCGCCCCCATCGCCCAGCAAGTAGCCGCCATGGCCGCCGACGGCCTGCGCGTGCTGGGCGTGGCCAGCGCCCGGTTTGCCGCCCCGCCGCTACCGGGCAACCAGCACGATTTCGACTTCGTCTTTCTCGGCCTGGTGGGCCTGCAAGACCCGGTGCGCCCCGACGTGCCTGAAGCCATCGCCGCCTGCCAGGCCGCCGGTATCCGCGTGGTGATGATGACCGGCGACCACCCCGCCACCGCCCTGGCCATCGCCCGCCAGGCCGGCCTGGCCACCGATGCCCCGCCCCTGACCGGGCAGGAATTGGCCGACCTCAGCGACACCGCCCTGCAGGAGCGCCTGGCTACCACCCAGGTGTTTTGCCGCGTACAGCCCGAACACAAGCTGCGCCTGGTGCAGGCCTTCCGCGCACGCGGCGATGTGGTGGCCATGACCGGCGACGGCGTGAACGACGCGCCCGCCCTCAAGGCCGCCCACATCGGCGTGGCCATGGGCGCGCGCGGCACCGAAGTAGCCCGCCAGGCGGCCGACCTGGTGCTGTTGAACGACGACTTCGCCTCCATCGTCACCGCCGTGCGTTATGGCCGCCGCGTGTTTGCCAACCTGCGCAAGGCCATCGTGTTTGTGGTGGGCGTGCACGTGCCCATCGTCGGCCTGTCGCTGGTGCCGGTGCTGCTGGGCTGGCCCATGCTACTGATGCCGGTGCACATCCTGTTTCTGCAGCTCATCATCGACCCGGCCTGCTCGGTCGTGTTCGAGGCCGAGCCGCTGGAAGCCGACGCCATGGCCGTGCCGCCCCGCCCCGCAGATGCCCACCTGTTCGACCGCAGCGTGCTGGCCCGTGGCCTGTGGCAAGGCTGCGGCCTGCTGGCGCTGCTGCTGGGCGTGTACGCCGGGGCGCGGGCACTCAGCTATTCCGACGACATGGCCCGCGCCCTGGTGTTCACCGTACTGGTGCTGGCCAACCTGGGCCTGATCTACGCCAACCGCAGCTGGACCCGCCCGTCCTGGTGCCAAGGCGCCGCCCGCAACCGCTACTTCGGCTGGATCACCGCCGCCACCGTGCTGCTGTTGGCCTGCGTGCTGGGCATCCCGGCGGTGGGCAGGCTGTTTGCATTTGAGCAGCCGACGGTGGGGATGCTGCTGGCCTGCGGCGGGCTGGCGGTGGTGGGGCTGCTGTGGTTTGAGGGGGTGAAGTGGGCGCTGGGGCGCAAGGGGGAGTGATTGGGGTGGGTACCACTCAAATTTGATAGCTGCTTGCGCAACAGCAGCAAGCGTGGAAGGCGATTTATACCGCCACCACGCTGCTACTGGCCTGCGTGCAGGGCATCACCCTGCAGTACTACTGCACATCCCCACCGCGCGGTGGCACTTCACGCGCTGCGGGGCCGTCGTAGGTCCACAGGTACTCACGCGGAATCGGTCCCTTGTTGCGTCCGCCTTGCCCGGTTTGTTCCCAGGCGTGGGACAAGATACCGACTGAGCGCGACAGGCAAAACAGGCCGCGCGCCAAGGGCGCCGGAAATCCGAGCTCGGCGTAAATGACGGCGGTTGCACCGTCGATGTTCATCGGAATGCGCCGCCCTCCTTTGCGCGCGGCGAGTTCGTCTTCCACCGCCCGGCCAATGCTGGCGAAGCGGCCGCTAACGGTGCCCTCACGCGCTGCGGCATCGACCAATGCGAGTAGCGGCGCGGCGCGGGGGTCCACCGGGTGAAAGCGGTGCCCGAAGCCGGCCACGAACTTGCCGTGCCTGGCGATGGCTTCGTCCAATCCGGCGCGCACGGCATCGTGTAGTGACGCGCCAGCGTCCTGGTGCGCAGCAATGGCTTGGTACATGTCCACCGCTTGTTCCCCGGCACCACCGTGCACGTCGCCCAGCACGTTGACGGCCGAGGCCATGGCATTGTTCAAGCCGACACCGCAGGTGGCGGCCATGCGTGCAATCGCAATACTGGGCGCTTGCGGGCCATGATCGACAGCCGACATCAGCACGGCATCGAGCAAGCGGCCCTGCCCTTCGCTGGGCAATTCGCCCCGGGTCATCAGCCAGACCATTTGCGCAAAGCTGACGCGACCGATCAGGTCTTCGATGGCATACCCGCTGTAGCGGATCATGCCGGGCTGCATTTCAATGATGGAGGTGCACCACCAGTCGCCCACGCGGGGGTCTGCGTTGCTCATACTACTTTCTCCTCTACCAGGGTGGCAATTTCAGTTTCCGAATAGCCCAGCTCCGCCAGGATCGCGGCGGTGTGCTCGCCCAGTTGCGGTGGCGGCGTGTCTACCGTAGGAGCCTCGCCGTTGAGCTTGAAGCCGGTGCGCACGAGGCGGATGTCGCGACCGACCCCTGGCACATCCTTGAACGTGCCGATCATGCCGCGCTCGGCGATTTGCGGGTGGTCCAGCGCCTGCGGCACGGTGTAGACCGGGCCCGCCGGGATGCCTGCTGCATTGAACAGATGCCACCAATCTTGGGCCGATTTGCTGGCCAACGAAGCCTCCATCAGGGCCTTCAGCTCTGGCCGGTATTGCAACCGGGCGTGGCGGTCGGCAAAGCGCTCATCCTGCGCCCATTCCGGGTGCCCCAGCACGGCGCACACGGCTTCGAACTGCTCTTGCTTGTTGGCGGCGATGTTCAGCAAGCCGTCCCCGGTGCGGAAGGTTCCCGACGGGCTGGCGGTCACGTTGTCGTTGCCCAGCGGCTTGGGTTCGCGCCCGGCGATCAGATGGTTGGAGACGGCCCATCCCATGGTGGCCATGGCCGCCTCCAGCATCGACACATCGATAAAGACCCCTTCGGTGCGGTTGCGATCCGCCAGTGCTGCCGCGACGGCAAAGGCTGCGGTGATGCCGCCGATGGTGTCCGCCACCGGATAGCCGACGCGGTAGGGTGCGTTCTCCGGTGCGCCGGTGATGCTCATCACACCCGACATCCCCTGGATGATCTGGTCATACGCAGGCAAGTCGCGCAGCGGCCCATCCTGGCCGAAGCCCGAGATGGCGCAGTAGATAAGTTTGGGGTTCTCTTTAAGCAATTCGTCGTAACCCACGCCGAGCCGTTGCATGACACCCGGCCGGTAGTTTTCAACCAGTACGTCCGCCGTGCGCACCAGGCGGCGCAGCGCTTCCTTGCCCTGCGGGTGTTTGAGATTCAAGGTGATGGAACGCTTGCCCGGGTTTTGCGCCAGGAACGAAACGCCCATGTTGGCGCGGTTGAGGGCGTTGTCTGCGCCGAGTTGCCGCGCCAGGTCACCACCGTTGCGGGCCTCGACCTTGATGACATCTGCGCCCATATGGGCCAGTTGGTGGCATGCGAACGGCCCGGCCAATACGTTGGTCAGGTCCAGCACGCGAATGCCGTGGAGTGGTTGGATGGCCATGGTGCGTCGTCCTCGTTATTCAGCTTTGATGCCTGCCGACTTGATGATGCTGGCCCAGCGCTGCATTTCCGAAGTGGCCAGTTGCGTCGCCTGGGCTGGGGTATTGGCCACGGCGGTCAAGCCTTGCTCGGCGAGGCGGCGTTTGCCGTCGGGCGAATGGAGCGCTGCCGCAATCGCCTGGTTGAGCTTTTCAACCACAGGCTGTGGTGTTCCGGCGGGGGCCGCGAATCCGACCCAGAAATCCATCGCGAATGCTGGCAGGTTCGCTTCCTTGGCCGACGGAACATCCGGCAACTGCGGCGAACGCGCATCGCCCGTCACGACCAGTGCGCGCAGCCTGCCGGACTTGATGCCCGGCAGCGCGGTGGGCAGCGAAGTGACAAGCGCCTGCACCTGCCCACCCATCAGATCCTGCAGCACCTGGCCCGCTCCCTTGTACGGCACGTGCACCAGGTCAACACCGGCCACACTCTGGAAAAGCGCGCCGCCCAGATGCGTATTGGTTCCATTGCCACCAGAGCCGTAGTTCATCGTGCCCGGCTTGGCCTTTGCCAACGCAATGAACTCCTGCACCGTTTTTGCGGGCACGCCAGGGTTGACGACCAGCACGTGCGGTGCCGCCGCTGCGGTAATGATGTGCGTGAAGTCCTTCTTGCCGTCGAAAGGCAGTTTGGGGAGCAGGCCGGGGGCGATGGTGAACGACATTTCCGTGGTCAGCAGCGTGTAGCCATCGGGGTTGGCACGCGCAACAGTACCCCAACCGATCACACCGCCACCGCCGACCTTGTTGTCCACCACAAGGGGCTGGCCCAGGCTGTTGCCGACCTGGTTGGTGACCAGGCGCGCGACGATGTCGGTGGTGCCCCCGGCGGAGTAAGGCACCACGAAGGTGATGGGGCGCACCGGAAAGGTCTGCGAGAAAGCCGCCGGTGTGGCGGTGAAAGTCAGCACGGCAGTGGTGACCGTGAATAGGCGGGTGAAAAGCATAAAGATCTCCTTTGGATGGTGGGGGACGGACGGGATTCAGTGGAAATACGGCTAACCAAGCCGGTACACGCGGCTGGCAGTGCCTTCAAAAAGGGCTTGTCGTTCGGTGGGGGAAAACGCGGCGGTGATCCGTTTGAAAGCGTTCCAGCCGTTCCCATAGCTGTAAGAACCCTTGTCCACCGGAAAATTGCTCTCGAACATGCAGCGCTCGGGCCCAAAAGCTTCTATGCAGGTGAGCATCCAGGGCTGCCACGTCTGGGCGAGCTGTTCCGAAGACGGCGGCAGGCTGCCTTTGTCCAGCCCGAATCCATTGATGCGCATGCCCAGCCCTCCGAGCTTGACGTGGACATTCGGGCGGCGGGCCAACGCGCGCATCGCCGTGCTCCAGCCTGCGAAAACTTCGTCACCACGGCCTTGGTAAGCACCCACCCGCACGATGCCGCCGCAGTGGTCCACCACGATGGCCAGGTCCGGAAACGCGTCAGCGACTTCGATCAACTCCGCCAACTGTGGCCAAAACAGCCATGCGTCGTACGACAAGCCCAGTGGGGTCAGCTCGGCAAGCCCGGCACGGTAAGCAGCGTCGCGCAGCAGGCCCTGCGGCGCAGCGGTCAATGGGTTGGCCAACGAAGCGTCCGCGTCCCATGTGCTCAGATGGCGGATACCCCGGAGGCGGCCCGCTCCCGCCTGGATGTGGGCCTCCAGCGTTTCCCGCACGGCGGAACCCAGGCGCAGATTCGCATGGCCCACGATGCCTTTGGCGACCTCTGTTTCCGTACTGTGCGGTGTGGTGGCGGCCACCACGTACTCCGTTTCGCCAACCGGTTTCAGCGCGTCGGGGCCGATGTCCTTGTAGCCCGTCAGCGCCTGCATGTAGACCGATGCGCGAACGGCGTGGCCAGATTGCACGTCGGCTAGGTAATCGCGCTGGAGGTAGGACCAACCAGGCCGGTCATAAAAGTGGTGGTGTGCGTCCACGATGGGCAGCGACGGGTCAATGGCCTCTTCGCGCCCCAAGGCCAGCCATTCTTCACGAACCGGTAGGTAGTTGGGATGCATGGTTGTTGTTCCTCTTCGTAGTGAGTTCAAGCGATCAGGTGCTGCAAAAAAATGGGGTAGCACCGGAAAGCAAAGTTTTTGCAATTTTCAAAAGTTCTATTTGATAGAACCAAGTTCTTCTAGAAAGAACTATAAAAGCGTGAAAAGGCCTTGAACATCCGAAATAACCCTTAATTTTGGCCATAAAGCACCTGTGTTCTACTCAGCAGAACGAATAACCTGGAACCAATGGACTATGGAATCCGCAGTACCTGACGCGCACGAACAGCCTGGAGAAGCCAGCAGCGGAGTGGCTGTGCTCGACCGAGCCTTCTCATTGCTGGGGGCGTTTGGCCCCACCGACGAGCGGCTGACGCTGACCGAACTGTCCAAGCGCACAGGGCTGTACAAGAGCACCGTGCTGCGTTTGTTGGCGGCCCTGGAACACGGCGGCTTCATCCGAAAACTGGAAGACGGACAGTACGCAGTAGGCCCCCAACCCATGCGGCTGGCGGCGATTTACCAACGGTCGTTCCGGGTGGATTCGATAGTGGAGCCACTGCTTGGAGAGCTCAGCCGGGACCAGGGGGAAACGGCATCGTTCTATGTACGCGTGGGCGCTCGCAGGCTGGTGGTCAGCCGGGTAGAACCGGCCCGGTCGGTGAGGGTCTCGATCCGGGTCGGGGAAGACTTCGAAGTGGAAAAAGGCGCGTCAGGAAAAGTGCTGTTGGCCTTCACCGAACCTGAAAGCGAGTCTGTCCATGCCTTGGTGCGGACGCGCCTGTGGGCAACCTCCTACGGCGAACGCGATCCTGAAACCGCCTCGGCATCCGTACCGGTGTTTGGCGCTATGGGTGACCTGAAAGGAGCTCTCACCATGTCCGGGCCACGTGCCAGGCTAGGCGAACCAGAAACCATGCTTGCGGCGGTAGGCGCGCTGCTCGCCATGGCGCAGCGCGCCACAGCGGAGTTTGGCGGCAACCCTGCGCGGTTCACGGCGAGCAGGGAGACTTTGCGACTGGAGCAACTGGGACCATCGGCGCCTCTCTGACATCCCCCATGCCCTGGCTCATCCACACCGACGGCAGCGCCCTGCCCAACCCTGGCCGCATGGGCCTGGGTGCTGTATGGACCGCCCCGGACGGTACGCGCCACACGCTGTCGCAGCTCGCCCCTGGCATCGGCTGCAACAACGAGGCGGAGCTGCGGGCGCTGATGGCGGTGTTACAAGCGCTGAAACTCCAGGGCGCAGACGACCTGCGGCTGCACTGCGACAACAGCATCGTGGTCGAGCAGGTGGGCAGCGCCAGCGCCAAGCCGATTGCCCGGCTGGCGGCGCTGTTTGGCGAGGCGCGGGCGCTGTTTAACGGGTTCGACCAGGCCACGCTGGTGTGGATACCGCAGCACCGCAATGCCGAGGCCGATGCGCTGGCCCGGGCAGCTTTGGGGATGGGCGCGGCGCGGGTGGTCCAGGTTGGCAAGAAGCCGCGTAGGTAGGATGGTTCTGGTACAGAAAATAGTCTCACACTGCATCGTGGTGAAGAATGCCAGGCTATTCAACGCGTAGCAGGTACGACATTGACAGAGGTCAGAGATGAAAATATTGCAATGCAAGACTTGATAAACATCTAGCCCATGCCCACCCGTCCAACCCCGTGGTCGTATCGTAGCGATGGCGACATTGCCGATACGACCCACAGCGAAGGAGAGCGAGATGGAACTCTATGCCGGGATAGATCTGCATTCCAACAACAGCGTCGTCGTGGTGCTCGACGAACACGACCACATCCTCGTGCACAAGCGCCTGCCCAACGCGCTACCGGCCATTGTGGAGCTGCTGGCTAGCTGCCCCGCGCCGATACGGGGCATCGCCGTGGAGTCCACCTTCAACTGGTACTGGCTGGTCGATGGCCTGCAAGCCGCTGGCCACAGCGTGCACCTGGTCAACACCGCCGCCGTCAAGCAGTACGACGGCTTAAAGCACAGTGGCGACTTTGACGATGCCCGCCACCTGGCGCACCTGCTGCGCCTGGGCATCCTGCCCACCGGCTACATCTACCCCAAGGAGGGCCGTGCCGTGCGCGACCTGCTGCGCAAACGCAGCCAGATGGTGCGCACCCGCACCACCCAGATCCTGAGCCTACAAAACCTGCTGTCGCGCAACCTGGGCAGTTGTGTCAGCGGCAACCGCATCAAAAACTGGAACAGCGACGACATCGCAGCGCTGGACCTGCTGCCTACGCAAAAGCTGGCCCTGCAAGCCAACCTGGCCGTCATGGACTGCGCCGATGACGCAGTGCACACACTGGAGGCCGAAATCCTCAAGCAAGCCAAGCTCAGAGAAGACTATCTGCAGCTACTGAGCGTCAGTGGCATTGGCAAGGTGCTGGCGCTGACCATCGCCCTGGAAGTCGGCGACATCGCCCGCTTCGCCAGCCCCGGTAACTTTGCGTCCTACGCCCGGCTGGTCAACAGCAAGCGCGAATCCAACGGCAAGACCAAGGGTGTGGGCAATACCAAATGCGGCAACAAGTACCTGGCCTGGGCCTTCATCGAAGCGGCGCACTTTGCGGTGCGCTACGACCCAGCGGTCAAGCGCTTTTACCAAAAGAAGTGCAGTAAGTGCCTGGCCGTGGTGGCCATCAAGGCAGTGGCGCACAAGTTGGCGCGGGCCTGTTTCCATGTCATGCGCGACAAGGTGGTGTTTGATGTCAAACGCGCCTTTGGCTGACGGGTGAACGGTTATGGGGCGGTGGACGCAGTGCCCCTGAGGGGTTGGCACAACCAGTAGACTTGATTGCACGTGCCCACCGGCCCCGCCCGAATACGGCGGTACGCCATGAAAAGGATCCGTCGATGATTTCACAACGCCCACGGTGCCAGCCATCAAGGGGTTGGACGGCAAGAGCCGGAACCATAGACCTGTGGCAAGCCCGCAAGGGTTTGCAAATATTGGAGGCGCTGGGGTACAGAGGGTTTTCTGGGGCTGCAGAGGTAGCCAGGGGCCAGGTCTGACGGGTCGTGTCCATGGGGCACCGCACGCTGGGCTGCCGCCTTGATCCTGATGGGTGACTGGTGCGTTGTGAGACGCAACCAAATTGAACGAAAACCAAGTGCGTGTGGTGGATTCAGCGACTCGGAATACCGCTTTATAGGAGGTAAGAAAATGCGGGACAGCCGTAGTGGTGCGGTCGTCCTACTTGACAGGAGGGGCTAATGGGTGACCCCAGGCTCTTCCCTGGCCGCTGCTGGCATCGCCCGCGCCACACTGGGTGGCGGCAGGGCTAAAACGCAGTGAATGCCGCTGTCAAGTTCCTATCATCCCCCCATCCAACTTGCGAATCGCCACCGTGGCGGAGCGGGGGCGTCCATCGGGGCGGTAGTCCGGCCAGTTGGCGTATTTTCTGGGCTCTGCGGGGTCACTGCGTTCGCTTGGGGTTTCGCCGGGGTGCTGGATGCTGATGAACAGAGTAGTGCCATCGGGCGTCAAGGTACAGCCGGTGATTTCGCAGTTGGTTGGTCCGGTGAGGAAGCGGCGGGTGTCGCCCGTGGCCGGGTCACAGGCCAGCATCTGGTTGTTGCCAATATTCTTCATCTCACCCTTGTGCATGGCGGCGGCGGCGGCATCGGTTTGAATCCACAACACGCCGCGTTTGTCGATGCGGATGCCGTCCGGGCAGCAGTAGATGTCGCCCTTGATGTTGCCTCTGGCATCGGCCCGTTCATTCGCCGGGTCGCCCGCCAGCACCAGGTGGTTCCACGCAAAACCAGCGCCGTCAAAATCGCCATCGTCCTTCCAGCGGATGATTTGGCCCATGGTGTTGTTAGCGCGCGGGTTGGCGGCGTCCACACCGGGCTGGTCAGGCTGGCCCCGGTTGCTGTTGTTGGTCAACGTGCAGTAGACCCAGCCACTTTGGGTGTCAATCGTCAACCACTCGGGGCGGTCCATTTTGGTGGCCTTCAGGGCATCACTGGCCTGACGTGCCTTGATCACCACTTCGCCCTGGTCGGCAAAACCGTTGGCCACCGTGAGTGGCCCCTGGCCATGCACCAGCGGCAACCACTGACCGCGCCCACCCGCATCAAAACGCGCTACGTACAAGGTGCCGTGGTCCAGCAGTTCGCGGTTGGCTTTGGCACCACCGGGGGCAATTTTGTCGCGGCTGACAAATTTGTAGATGTACTCAAAGCGTGAATCTTCACCTGAATAAACCACCGCCCGCCCGTCTTTGGTCACCCCCACCCAAGCGCCCTCATGCGCGGCGCGGCCCATCGCCGTGCGCTTGACGGGTGTGCTGGTAGGGTCCATGGGGTCTACTTCCACCACCCAGCCAAAACGGTTGGGTTCGTTGGGGTTTTTCACGGCATCAAAGCGCTCATCAAACTTGTCCCACAGGTAAGCGCCATCTTTGCGGGCACCCCAGCGTTTCTGGTGGTCGGTGAGTTTGTCGCCGTGGCCAAAGTAACCCATCCAGTTTTCTTCACCTGACAAATAGGTGCCCCAGGGAGTCTGGCTGCTGGCGCAATTGTTCAGTGTGCCCAGCACGATGCGCCCGGCGGGGTCGGCAGCGGTTCTCATCATGGCGTGGCCAGCAGCTGGGCCACCCACGGTGAAGGGGGCATCCATGGTGAAGCGCCGCGCATAACGCGATGGCCGCACCATCTGCCAGTTGCCGCCTTTGAGCTCCACCTCATAAACAGCAAGACCGTGGGCGTTTTGTGCTTTCTTCACTTTCTCGGCGTTCATGTTGTTGAAGCCGCCCACGTGCAGCAAACCGTCATCGGTGTACTCATGATTGATGGCGATCAGGCCGCGTGTTGAGCTGCCCTCCAGCGGGAAGAACTCAACGCCGTCATGGTGCATGCCCATCTGCACCGCCTGGTCGGCAGCACTGTTGGAGGCATCGTATTTGAAGGCGGGCATGTTGCCCGGCACGCCAATCGGCTCGCCCCAGGCGGCAATGGCCGTGGCGACATAACCCTCTGGCACCACCAGCTTGTCCCCCATACCCACCGGAATGCCCTTGAAGCCCAGCCTGGGGCCTCTGGCCATCCCACCTGTTGTGGCACAGCCTGCCAACGGCCCCATCACCGACAGCATCGCGGCAATGGCGCCGCCCCGCAGCACGATGCGCCGCTGCGGATCTGAAACCTCGTGAATGCTGGAGTTGGACGAGCGGTTGCTGTCCTCCATCAAACTGAAATCTTTTGCCATGGTTTGCTCCTCGTTGTTGAATGAAAGTCTCTGTGCCGAGACTGTCGTTAACCATAGCAGGTTCAATCCAGCAAAGGCGAGTTGCCCTGAATGAAGCACGGGTCAGGAAGTAGGGTAGAGAAATGGTTTCTCTATACGTTGTGGTGGAGAACGCCGAGTTATTCAACGCGCAATGGGCACGACGTTGATACTGCTCAGTGGTGAAAGGCAAAAATCATCACCGAAATCAACGGTGCCATGTCCGAGCAAAGCATTGGTATCAGCCAGATCAACCAGGCCGTGACCGAGATGGACCAATCTACCCAGCAAAATGCTGCGCTGGTGGAGCAATCCATCGCCGCCGCCTCCTCGGTATTGAATGAGCGGGCGCAGAATCTATCGCGCACGGTAGCGTCCTTCAAACTGGATTGAACCCAGGTTCGGCAGTTGGACCCGCCCATGGTGGCTGCACCACCCGCCAAAAGCCTATCGCACACCGGAACGTACAGGCCCGCCTCAGTGCCCCGCCGTCTTGGAAAACACGTTCACCACCACTACCCCGGCAATGATCAGGCCCATGCCGGCGATGGCGGGCAGGTCCAGGTGTTGGCCGAACCACCACCAGCCCACCAGCGAGATCAGCACGATGCCGGTGCCGGACCAGATGGCGTAGGCCACGCCGGTGGGGATGGTGCGCAGGGTCAGCGACAAAAACAAAAACGCAATGGCGTAGCCCACCACGGTGATGACGCTGGGCCACAGGCGGGTAAAGCTGTCGGAGCTTTTGAGGAAGCTGGTGGCCACCACCTCGGCGACGATGGCGATAAAGAGGTAGAGGTAGGCGGTGGACATGGTGGATGGCGTGCAAAACGTCCCCAGTCTTGCCCCAATCGGCCCGGCCCGCCCCTACCGGCACGACGACTTCTGGCCGGGGCGCGACATCGCGGCACTCAAATACTATGCTTTTGGTAGCTGCTTGCGCTTATGGAATAAGCGCTGGGGGCTGATTTGGCACATAGACCCCAAGCTGCGTGGATTCAATAGATGCGCGCGCCGGTTTGGCGGTCGAACAGCAACGCCAGCCGGGTCTGGAACCGCGCATCGAACGCCTGGCCCATGCGCAGGCCCCGGCCATGCTCGGTCTTGATGACCATGAGGCCACCCGACTCGGCGCGGGCGTAGGCAAAGGTTTCGCCGCCCAGGTGCTCCAGCATGTCGATGGTGAGCTGCAGGTGGCCGTCGCCATCCTCGCGGAAGTGCTCGGGGCGCACGCCTACCGTGACCTCGGCCCCGGTGGTGGGTGCCGGGCCGGTGAACGGGATGGACACCAGCTTGCCGCCGAAACCGGGCAGCTCCACCTGGCAGTGCGCTCCGTCCACGCCGCGCACCACGCCGTCCAAAAAGTTCATCTTTGGCGAGCCGATGAAACCCGCCACAAAGGTGTTGGCGGGGTTGTCGTAGACCTCCAGCGGTGCGCCTACCTGCTCGACCTTGCCTGCGCGCAGTACCACGATTTTGTCGGCCAGGGTCATGGCTTCGACCTGGTCGTGGGTGACGTAGACGATGGTGGAGCCCAGCTCGCGGTGCAGGCGGGCGATCTCGATGCGCATGTGCACGCGCAGCTCGGCATCCAGGTTGGACAGGGGTTCGTCGAACAAGAACACCTTGGGGTCGCGCACGATGGCGCGGCCAATGGCCACGCGCTGGCGCTGACCGCCCGACAAGGCTTTGGGCTTGCGGTCCATCAGCGGCCCCAGGCCCAGCACCTTGGCGGCAGCGTCTACCTTGGTGGCCACTTCGGCCTTGGGGACACCGGCAAAACGCAGGGCAAAGCCCATGTTCTCGCGCACCGTCATATGCGGGTACAGCGCGTACGACTGGAACACCATGGCGATGCCGCGCTTGGACGGATCCAGATCGTTGACGCGCACGCCGCCGATTTCCAGGTCGCCGCTGGTGATGTCTTCCAGGCCCGCCACCATGCGCAGCAGGGTGGACTTGCCGCAGCCCGACGGGCCGACGAAGACGACGAATTCGCCCTTGTTGATCTCCAGGTCTACGCCCCGGATCACATGGGTGTTGCCGAAGGATTTGGTGATGTGGGTGAGTGTGACGTCTGCCATTTCCCGCTCCTTACGCCGCAACCAAGGTCACCACCTGGCGGCCCAGCCGCCGTGTGGATACCGCTACCTGCGTGTCGATAGGCTCCCCGGTGCTCTCCACCCAGAAGCCGGCCACACCGCCTTTGAACAAAATCAGCTCGGGCCCCAGCAGCTTCGCACCGCCAGTGACTTCCACCCCCACCACGTCGTCTAGAAACGGCAGCACGCGGCCACACTGGTCGAGGGCGCGCACGGTGAAGCGCACCCCATCTTTTTCGCCTGCCAGCAGCGTGGTGCTGTCGGCCACCACCTCCAGCGTGGTGGGCAAGGGGTTGCCGCTGAGGGTGACGCGGGCCACGGCCTGACCGTTCACAAAGCCGGTGATGCTGCAGTCCAGCCACTGCATGCCCCAGGCACCTACATCGGCCATGTCCACCTGGCGGCTGTCGATGGTGACCGGCGCATAGGGCAGGTGCGGGTACTTGGCGCGGTCGGGTTCGGCGCGTTTCACGGGGAAGTCGCCGAATTGGAATTCGAGGAAGTCGCAGTTGGTCAGCACCAGCAGGGGCAGCACTTCGCAGCGGTCTTTTTCGCCGCGTGCCCAGTAGGTCACGGGCTCCAGCACCACCTGCTGCTGGGGCGGGCATTGGCTGGCGTACACGGCGGCGGCAAACTTGGGCGCGCGGAAGATGTCCATCACGCCGTGGTGGCAAATGCGGTCGCCCGCGCCAAAGTCTTTGTGGGTGTTGTAGTCGAACATGCACCAGCCTATGGCCCCGGCAATCTGCGGATTGGCGTAGGCGGCGTTCAGCACCTCCAGGTGGCGGGTGGCGTGCTCGGCCTGGCGGTCCTC
Organism: uncultured Albidiferax sp.; assembly: GCA_963512605.1. Classification (GTDB taxonomy): domain Bacteria; phylum Pseudomonadota; class Gammaproteobacteria; order Burkholderiales; family Burkholderiaceae_C; genus Rhodoferax_B. The sequence continues at coordinate 159,000 of CAUPNG010000008.1, forward strand.
GGGGTCGATACGTTTGGTAGGGTACATGTGGCCGTTGAACTCGGTCACCAGGTAGGGCACGTCTGTGGCCAGGCCGGTCACGTCGCGGGTTTGGCGCAGCGGCGCAGGGGCACGGCCCGGCAGCCAGTCGGCGGGTGCGATGTGGAAGAAGTCGTTCATGGTGTAGACGTCTTCCAGCAGTTCGCTGTTTTCAATGCAGCGCACGCCGCCGGTCTGGCGGGTGGTGTCCAGGGCGCGGGCCATGGCGTTGGTGCGGGCAAAGAAGTCGTGGTTATCGGCAGATTCGTTGATGCGCACGCCCCACAGGATGATGCTGGGGTGGTTCCAGTCGCGCTGCACCATGCGGCGCACGTTCTCGACCGACTCGTCTTGCCAGACCGCGCCGCCTATGTGCTGCCAGCCCGGGATTTCTTCAAACACCAGCAGACCGATCTCGTCGCAGCGGTCCAGAAAATACGGCGACTGCGGGTAGTGCGAGGTGCGCGCCAGGTTGCAGTGCAGCTGGTTCTTCAAGATGTCGGCATCCAGCTCTTGCGCGCGGCGGCCCATGGCGTAGCCCACGTAGGGGTAGGACTGGTGGCGGTTCAGGCCGCGGATTTTCAGCAACTTGCCGTTCAGGCGGAAACCGTCGCTGGCAAAACGTGCGGTGCGAAAACCGAAACGCGTATCTATCGCGTCCTGGCCGTTGGGGGTGGTTATGTGCAAGGCCATGCGGTAGAGCTGGGGCGAGTCCAGCTCCCACAGCGACAAGCCTGCCAACTGGGTGAACACCACGCGTACCGTGTCGCCGGTAAAGGCCACAGTTTGCTGGTGCAGCACCGTGCCGTCCAGCGCGCACAGCTCGGCCCGCGCCGTGCCAGCCAGCGCCACGCCACGCGGGTTGGCCAGGGTGCCGATCACCGTGACGGCTTTGGCATCACTGAGTTCAAACGCGGTTTCCACCTTGATGCGGGCAATCGACACGGCATCCGTCACCTTGAGCCAAACGTCGCGGTAGATGCCGGCGTAGGTCAGGTAGTCGATCTGGCCGCCGAAGGGCGGGATGTCGGGGTTCTCGCTGCCGTCGATCTTGACGGTGACGAGGTTGTCGCCCGCTTTGAGCAGCCCGGTCAGCCGCGCCTCAAAAGGCGTGTAGCCGTCGGCATGCTGGGCCACCTGCTGGCCGTTGACCCACACCACGCTGTTGGCCATGGCACCGTCAAACACCAGGGCCACTTCCTGGCCTTCAAAAGCGGGCTGCCAGGGCAGGTGGAGCTGGTAGCCAAACTCTTTCTGGAACGACTTTTCGTCAAAGTAGTTCATCTCCAGATCGACCGCGTTGTGCGGCAGGCGCACGGCTTCACCTGGCTTGGCATTCGCAACCAGGTCTTGCGAAAAATCGGCGTGGAAAGTCCAGCCGTCGTTGATTTTTTGAACGGAACGCATTTTTAAAAAACCTTATTTAACCGAGCCGAGCATGCCTTCGACAAACTGGCGCTGCATGGCAAAAAAGACGGCGAGTGTGGGGATGGTGGCCATGATGGTGGCGACCATGATCACGCCAAAATCGGGCGTGTACGACGAGCCCAGGGACGACAGCACCAGGGTGATGGTCTTGAGCTCCAGCGACTGCAACACGATCAGCGGCCACAAGAAGCTGTTCCAGGTGGCCATGAACACGATGATGAAAGCAGCGGCGTAGGTGGAGCGCATCACCGGCACATACACAAACAAAAATATCTGCCATTCCTTCAGCCCGTCGACCCGCGCCGCGTCGCGCAGCTCGGTGGGAAACGCCTTGGTGTTCTGCCGAAAATAAAACACCATGTAGGCCGAGGCGATGGTGGGCAGGATCACCGCCATGTGGGTGTCGAGCATGTCAAACGAGGCCAGCAAGATGAACAGCGGAATCATCAGCGTGGCAAACGGAATCATCATCGACACCAGAATGCCCTGGTAGAAACGTTCGCGCGTGGGCGACTTGAACACCTCAAACCCGTAGCCCGCCAGAGACGACACCAGCAGGGTGAGCACCGAGCCCGCGATGGCGATTTTTCCGGAGTTCCAAAACACCTGGCCTACATCGAACAGGGCCGCAAACTTCTGGTAGTTGTCTACCAAGGCGTTGCCCAGGGTGATCTTTCCCTTGGTGACGTCGTTGCTCTCGTTGGTGGCGCTGATCAGCATCCACAGAAACGGGAAGATCGACAAAAACGCCATCAGCCACAAAAAGGCGTAGACCAGCGCCATGCGCAGTTTCTCGGTCGAGATGGACATCATTCTTTCTCCCGCGCCAGGTAAAACTGGAAGAAGGCCAGGATCGCCACCAGGATCACGATCACATACGACACCGTGGCCGCGTAACCAAAGTTGGGCACAAACTTGAACGACAGGTTGTAGATGTACAGCGACAAGGTCAGCGTGCTGTCGGCCGGGCCGCCATTGGTGATGTTCATGGCCTCGTCAAACATCTGCAGCGTGCCGATGGTGGAGGTGACGGTGGTGAACAGAATGACGGGTTTGAGCACCGGAATGGTGATCGACAAAAACCGGCGCGTGGCCGATATGCCGTCGATACGGGCGGCCTCGTAAATGGACTTGTCGACGTTTTGCATGGCCGCCAAATAGAAGATCATGTTGTAGCCAGTCCAGCGCCAGGTAATGGCCGAAATCACCACCACCCGGGCCCAGAAGGGGTCGGTCAGCCAGGGCACGGGCTGGTCGATCAGCCCCGTCCACAGCAGCGTGGCGTTGACCAGGCCGTCATACGAAAACATGCTTTTGAACAGCACCGAGTACGCCACCAGCGAGGTGACGCAGGGCAGAAAAATGGCGGTGCGCAGCAGGCCGCGAAAGCGCAGATTCGGCATGTTCAGGGCGGATGCCAGCACCAGCGCCAGCACGATCATGATGGGCACCTGCACGATCAGGAAGATGAAGGTGTTGGTCAGCGCCCGCAAGAACATCGGGTCGTTGAGCAGCCGCTCCACATTGCCCAGGCCGACAAACTGCACCATGCTGCCCTGCCCTGCGTGCAGCGACATCCACAGCGATTTGGCGATGGGGTAGACCATGAAAGTGCCGATCAGCAGCAACGCCGCCGACACAAAAGCCCATCCGTTGATATCGTAGAAAAGGCGATATCCCGGCCTGCTTGCTTGCCGCATAAAAGTCTCCAGAGTTTGGGCGATGGGGGCGGCGTTGCCGCACCCCATCCAGCAGGTTGTTTACTTGACCTGGGCGGCCAATTGCTGGTGGATCTTGTCGATCAGCTGGTCGACTGGCACGCCCTGGTTAAGGGCGGGCAATTGGGCCGACACGGCGGCATCGCCTTCGTAGGTGTACATGCCGTAGTTCACGCTGGGCACCTTGGCCAGCCAATCGCTGAAGCGCAGCCACACCTGGGCCCCGCCGAAGAACAGGTCGGCATCGCTGTAAGCCTTGCCTGCACGCGAGGACATCAGGGTGCCGACCGCGCCGCGCGAGATCAGGATGGTTTGGTAGAACTCGGTGTCTTTGGCGAAGATTTCATTCAAAAAGTCGACCGCCATGGCTTTCTCTTTGCCGCCCGACAGCACGTACCAGCTGGAGCCGCCCAGGTTGGAGGCGTGCGTGGCACCGGGCACATTCAGCTTGGGCGTGGGGGCCACGGCCCACAGGCCGGCCTGGCTCTTTTCGGACTTGACCGCACCGGTGATCCACACGCCGGTGGTGATGCTGGCCACGTCGCCCTTGTTCACCGCACCCACGTACTCGGCCCAGTTGGTCACCGGCTTGACGATGCCTGCCTTGAACAGCTTGGCCTGGGTTTCCAGCGCGGCCTTGAAGGCGGGGTTGCCCTTGATGTCGAGCTTGCCGTCTTTGTCGAAGTACCAGCGCCCGGCGGACTGCATCATCACGCGGATCAGGCCGTTGTCATTGGGGTCGATGCCCAGCATCTTCTTGCCGGTAACGGCGGTGACTTTGGTGCCGATCTCGATGTAGCGGTCCCAGCTGATGTTCTCCATGTCCTTCTCGGAAAAACCGGCCTTGGCCAGCAGATCCTTGCGGTAGTACATGCCGGTCACACCCGAGTCGAAAGGCAGGCCGTAGACCTTGCCGTTGACTGTCATCAGGTCCACCTTGTACTTGGCAAAACCAGCGTAGTTGACGGTGCCCGACATGGGCTCGAAAGCGCCGGGGAACGAGCGCAGGTATTTTTGCGCGTTGTAGTCTTCTACCAGCACGATGTCAGGCAGCGACTTGCTCACCCCCGAGGCCAGCATGGTTTGCAGCTTTTGCTCCAGGTCGGCCTTGGACATGTCCACGATCTTGAACGTGGCATCGGGGTGCTTGGCGGTGTAGCGGGCGGCCGCGTCCTTCATGATGGCGATGTTGAAGTTCGGGTCCCAGGCCCAGACCGTCACTTCCTTGGCCGACACTGCCGCGGCAGTCATCAGGCCCACGCTGGCCAGGGCCAGGCTGGCAGCCGCGCGCACAAAGGTAGGTTTCGCAAAATGCATGGTGTGTTCTTTCGTCTCTTTGGAGGTTGCCGGGGCCGCGTGTGGAACGCCTGCAGACCCCGGGTTCAGGTGGTTTGGCCGTGGCCGCTCACCTCCATTAATAATACAAATAAACCCCCAAAAATTCACCAAGGGAATACCCTGAACCCTAGTGCATGCCGAAAATGTCCACCAACACCCCATGCGCTCGCTACGTTACCGGTGACAGTCCCACCCAATCATCATATTTTTAAAGCAGTCGACCCGAAGCGGGCACGCAGCGGTGCCTGCAAGCCCTGAAAGCCTAGGCGAAGTCCCGCGCCTCGTCTGGCGGGGTCCACTCGATGGCATCGCCGGTACACAGCTGCGCCTCGCCCTCGGTGCAGCCAATCGCATCGGCCACGCGGCGGGGGTACTGCTCCAGCATGCTGGGGGTGTCCAGATCGAGTTCGTGGGCGCGCCCGCCCCAGATGGCGAGGTACAGGATGCCGGCCAGGGTGTCGGTGGCCGTGTCCTCCTGCGGGTTCGGGTGGTGCCGGATGGCATCCACAATCTCCTGCGGGAAACGCCACTTGGCGGCAAAGGCCGCGCCCACATCGGCATACGAGTAACCCAACTCGGCCATTTGCCGGGCGTAGCGGTTGCCGTCCTTGGCAAAGTCGGGCTGCATGCAGGGCTGGTCGGGCATGGCCATTTTCATCATCAGGTCGCCCACACCGTGCAGCAGCCCGGCGGTAAAGGCCAGCCCTTTGTCCATGCGCATGGTGGCGGCCAGCGACTGGGCGATCTTGGCCACGTCCAGGCTGTTGCGCCAGAACTCGGGCATATTCACCCCGGGCACCATCCGAAAAGCCCCGCCCACCGCCGCCGCGCTGACCAGCTGCTTGATGGCCTTGAGCCCCAGCAGCGGAATCGCCGCCTCCATGGTGCCAATACGGCCACCGCTGCCAAAACGGGCCGAATTGAGCACACGCAGCACACGCACCGTCAGCCCCACTTCGGCCGACACCAGGGCCGTGATCCGGCGCACATCCGGATCGGGCTTCTGGAATTCACCAAATATCTGCGCAATGGTGGCCGGCAGCGAGGGAATCAAGGTGTCGGAAGCAATCAGTTCGTCGAGTGTCATGGAGGTCTTTTCGTTGGATGGGCACCCAAACAGGCACTCCAATAGGTCCCAATATAGTCCGAATCTGTCCGCCAATGGGTCCATGGGCCCATCAGGGTCTGTGCGTGCCATCACACCACTTTACGTTGCCTTGACGCTAAACAAAGCGCCGGAGCGGTAACTGCGGATACGCTTGCGGTTCGGTCCACGCCGCATTCCAAAGCCCTTTGTATGCACCACCCTTTCCTGCGCACGCAGACCACGCTGGCGGGCATCGCCCTGCTCCTCCTCGGCCATGCCGCCTGGGCCCAGACACCGCACACCGTTTTTCTGGAAGACCTGACCTGGACCGAGCTGCGCGACCAGGTGCGCCTGGGCAAGACCACCATCCTGGTGCCCATCGGCGGCACCGAGCAAAGCGGCCCCTATGTGGCCCTGGGCAAGCACAACGCGCGGGTCAAGGCGCTGTCGCAGCGCATCGCCGAAGGCCTGGGCAATGCCCTGGTGGCCCCGGTGATCGCCTATGTGCCCGAGGGCGGCACGGCACCCACCAGCTCGCACATGCGCTTTCCCGGCACCATCACCGTGCCCGACGAGGTGTTCCAGAAGACCCTGGCATCCGCCGCCAACAGTTTCAAAGTGCACGGCTTTCAAAACGTGGTCTTCCTGGGCGACCACGGCGGCTACCTGAAGAGCGTGCAGCAGGTGGTGGCCCAGTTGAACAAAAGCTGGGCCAGCACGGGTGCCAAGGCCCTGCTGCCCGAGGCCTACTACCGCACCAGCTCCGACGGCTACGCCCAGATCCTGCGCCAGCACGGCATCCGCGAGGATGAAATCGGCACCCACGCCGGGCTGGCCGACACCGCCCTGCTGCTGGCCGTGGCCCCGCAAATGGTGCGCCAGGATGCCCTGCGCAGTGGCCCCAAGCTGGGCCAGGCCGACGGCGTGTACGGCGGCGACCCGCACCGCGCCACGGCCGAGCTGGGCCAACTGGGCATCGATGCCATCGTCAGCCAAACCGTGCAGGCGCTCAAGGCGGCCACCTCTGCCCGCTAAATTCACACGCCAAATTAACGTTATTTCCCCAACCGGCCCCCTACCCCATGCCCAAACTCATCCAACTTGCCGCCGCCCTGGCCCTGTGCCACAGCGCTTGGGCCGCCCCCGTCGCCACCGCACCCGGCATGCCGCCGGTGGTCAACGCCCGCAACCTGTACAGCGAAGCCGGCGCGGGCCGCCTCAGCCCTGGCGTGGCGACCGCCCTGCCGCGCATCTACGTGCCCAATCTGCGCTCCAACAACGTATCCGTGATCGACCCCGCCACCATGAAGGTGGTGGACACGATCCCGGTGGGTCACAGCCCGCAGCATGTGGTGCCCTCGTGGGACCTGCAGACCCTGTGGGTGGCCAACAACGCCGAAGGCAAGAACACCGGCAGCCTCACCCCCATCGACCCCAAAACCGGCAAGCGCGGCCAGGACGTGCCCGTAGACGACCCCTACAACATGTACTTCACCCCCGACGGCAAGCAGGCCATCGTGGTGGCCGAAGCCCATGCCCGGCTGGACTTTCGCGATGCCCACACCATGGCGCTGCAGTCCAGCCTGGAAGTGCCCGAATGCAAGGGCATCAACCACGCCGACTTCTCCATCGATGGCCGCTACGCCCTGTTCACCTGCGAATTTGGCGGCAAGCTGGCCAAGATCGACATGTTCAATCGCAAGGTGCTGGGCTACCTGCTGCTCGACAAAAAAGGCATGCCGCAAGACATCCGCATCTCGCCCGACGGCAAGGTCTTCTATGTGGCCGACATGATGGCCGACGGCATCCACGTGGTCGATGGCGACAGCTTCACCAAGATCGGCCAGATCCCCACCGGCACCGGCGCCCACGGCCTGTACCCCAGCCGCGACGGTAGCAAACTCTACATCTCCAACCGCGGCAGCAACATGGTGCACGGCAAGCGCAAAGGCCCAGGCAGCGTCTCGGTGCTCGACTTCGCCACCCGCAAGGTGGTGGCCACCTGGCCCATCCTCGGCGGCGGCAGCCCCGACATGGGCAACGTCAGCGCCGATGGCAAGACCCTGTGGCTGTCGGGCCGCTTCGACGACGTGGTCTACGCCTTTGACACCACCACCGGTGCCGTCCAATCCATCAAGGTCGGTGCCGAACCCCACGGCCTGACCGTCTGGCCCCAGCCGGGCCGCTACTCGCTGGGGCATACCGGCAATATGCGCTAAAGCCCCACGGGACGTGGCCGAACCCGGCAGTGCTAGGCTGCGCCCATGCATTCCGCCATCTCCCAAGATTTCCCGCCCCTGGCCTTCGTCGACATTGAAACCACCGGCGGCAGCGCCGGGCGCGACCGCATCACCGAGGTGGGCATCGTCGAGGTGGACGGCCCCCACGTGCGCCGCTGGAGCCAGCTGATCCACCCCGGCACGCGCATTCCCGCCTTCATCCAGCAGCTCACCGGCATTGACGACGCCATGGTGGCCGACCAGCCGCCCTTCGAGGCCGTGGCTGCCGAGATCCTCGACCGGCTGCGCGGCAAGCTGTTTGTGGCCCACAACGCCCGCTTTGACTACGGCTTCTTGCGCGCCGAGTTCAAAGCTTGCGGCATCGCCTGGCAAGCCCCCGTGCTGTGCACCGTGCAGCTCTCGCGCCGCCTGTTCCCCACCCAGGCGCGGCACAACCTCGACAGCCTGATAGCCGCCCACAACCTGCAAATGCCCGCGCGCCACCGCGCCCTGGCCGATGCCGACGCGTTAGCCCAGTTCTGGCAGGTGCTGCACACCCGCTTCGATGCCGCCACCCTGAGTGCGGCGGTCAACGCCCTGTCGGCCCGCCCCGCCGTGCCGCCGCAACTGGATGCCGAGCACATCGACCGCCTGCCCGAAACCCCCGGCGTGTATGTGTTTTACGATGCGCAGCGCCGCCCGCTGTACATCGGCAAAAGCAAAAACCTGCGCAGCCGCGTGCTGGCCCACTTCAGCGCGGCACTCAGCAAGCCCAAAGAAATGCGCCTGAGCCAGCAGGTGGCCGACATCGACTGGCTAGAGACCGAGGGCGAAGTCGGCGCGCTGCTGTTCGAAGCCCAGTGGGTCAAAAGCAAGCAGCCCAGCATGAACGTGCAACTGCGCCGCCAGCGCGACCTGCATGCCTGGCAGCTGGACGACACCAGCGCCTTGCTAACCCCCATGGTGCCGCGCCTGGTCAACGGCCCCGACATTGCGCTGGGCGTGCAAGACAACCTGTTCGGCCCGTTCCGCTCGCGCCGCGAAGCCCTGCAGCTGCTGGAAACCCTGGCCACCACCCAGGGCCTGTGCCGCGGCGTGCTGGGCCTGGAAAAATTGGCCCCCGGCCGCCCCTGCTTCGCCCACCAGATCCGCCAATGCGCCGGGGCCTGCGTAGGTACCCAGCCCCTGGCCCAGCACAACCTGGCCCTGCTCACCGCACTCACTCGCCACAAGGTGCAGCGCTGGCCCCACCCCGGCCCCATCGGCCTGCGCGAAGGCCGCGACCTGCACGTGCTGCACGACTGGCGCTACCTGGGCACCGCCAAAAGCGACGAAGAAGTGGCCGAGCTGCTGGAGTCCGGCCACACCGCGTTTGACTTTGATACCTACAAGATTCTGAGCAAGGCCCTGGCCAAGGCGCGGGCCGGGCAGATCGTGCGGCTGGGCTATGTAAATTCCTGATTTCATAGCTGCTCACGCCCATGGAATAAGCGTGAAGTGCCAATTTGGCACTGAACATTGGTAGTTTTCCGCGCGTGCTGTACATTGGCTTACATGTCTGCCCCCCAACTCACCCAAGCCCTGCCTGACCTCGCGGCTTGGACGCGCTACTGCACCACGGCCGAGATCCCCGTCATGGCCGAGACGGCGCAGGCGCTGGAGGTGTTGCGGGCCAAGGAAGACGAGGTGGACGCGGCCATGCTGGCCAAAGCCATCCAGACCGATCCGCTGATGACCATCAAGGTGATGGCCCATGTGGCCAGCCTGCGCCGCCCCGATGCACACGTGATGGACTCCAGCAAAACCGAAACCATCACCGGGGCCCTGGTGATGCTGGGCATTGCCCCGTTCTTCCGCCACTTTGGCCCGCAGCCCACGGTGGAAGACCGCCTGGCCGACCAGCCGCAGGCGCTGGAGGCGGTGCGCGAGCTGCTGTTGCGGGCCGAGCGGGCCCGGCTGTTTGCGCTGGGCTTTGCGGTACACCGCGCGGATATGGATGTGGACGTGATCCTGCACGCCGCGTTTTTGCACGACTTTGCCGAGCTGCTGCTGTGGTGCCACGCCCCGGCCCTGGCCTTGCAGATCCAGGCCGCGCAGCAGGCCGACCCGGCGCTGCGCAGCGCCGCCATCCAGAAGACCGTGCTGAACATCGAGCTGGACGACCTGGCCCAGCAGCTCATGCGCCAGTGGAGCCTGCCCGCCATGCTGGTGCGCATCAGCGATGCCCGCCATGCCGAGCAGGCCAATGTGCTCAATGTGGTGCTGGCCGTGCGGCTGGCGCGCCACACGCTGCACGGCTGGGACAACCCCGCCGTACCCGACGACGTGGAAGCCATCGCCAAACTGCTGAACGCCACGCCCCGCATCGCACTGGCCTACCTGCACAAGATCGTGGCGGACTTGTAACCTGCACCACCCCACCCTTTTCAAATCTGTCCAGAGAGTTGCGCCATGGAAGACGACAAGAAGCCCAATTTTTGGTCCTCGCTGCCGGGCCTGCTGACCGCCACCGCTACCGTCATCACCGCCGCCACGGGGCTGTTTCTGGCGATCCGGCCCTCTCTGCCCACAGAACCCAGTGCACCACCCAGCACCCAGCCTGCACAGGTCGCAACGGTCGTCCCCGCCACCGCTCCAGTGGCGGTAGTGGCACCCGCCGCCGCCAGCAAATTCAACCTCGCCGCGGTGATCAAAGACAACGACGGCCACACCAATGTGCGCAGCAAGCCCAGCGCCAGCAGCGCCATCCTGACGCGCCTCACCGCAGGCGAAACCTTTGCCACCTACAAGCAGGACGGCGACTGGTGGCAGGTACGCACGGCAGACGGCCAGGTGGGCTACGTACACATCTCGCGCATCAAGATCCTGCCGCAGTAAACACCGGCGTTTTTCCTATTTTGGTAGCACGTCACGCCCTATCCATAAGCGCTAGCACCTGTTTTGGCATGTAGTCGCCTCACCAGGCCACTGCCGCCCTTTCCGCCAACTTCCCCGCCAAAAAGTCCACCAACGCCCGCACCTTGGGCGACACGTGCTTGCGCGTGGGGTACACGGCGTAGATGCCCATGGTGAGCGAACGGTACTGCGGCATCAGCTCCACCAGCGTGCCCGCGGCCAGGTCGCCCGCCACCAGAAACGTGGGCTGCAGGATGATGCCCTGGTGTGCCAGCGCGGCGGCGCGGCAGGTGTCGCCGCTGTTGGTGTGCATGCAGGGCCGGGTCTTGGCCGTGACCGGGCCATCGGGACCGTCAAAGTGCCATTCGTCCTTGCTGGCCCAGTAGCGGTAGGCAATCACCGCGTGCGCGGCCAGCTCCGCCGGGTGCCGGGGCGTGCCGTGTGCGGTCAGGTAGGCGGGTGAGGCACACAGCACGATGCGGGTGCTGGCCAGGCGCTTGCTGACCAGGGTGGAGCTGGGCAGGGTGGCGATGCGGATGGCCATGTCATAGCCCTCCTCCACCAGGTCCACCACCCGGTCCGACAGGGTAATGTCCAGCGCTACCTGCGGGTGCTGGCCGCGGAACACGCCCCACAGCGGCGCCAGGTGCAGGTTGCCAAAGGTCACTGGCGCGTTGATGCGCAGCAGGCCGCTGGCGGCGGCGCTGCGCGAGGTGGCCTCCATCTCGGCCTCCGCCACCCCGGCCAGCAGCTCCCGGCAGCGGGCGTAAAACACCTGGCCTTCTTCGGTGAGCGACAGGCGGCGCGTGGTGCGCTGCAGCAGGCGGATACCCAGCCGTGCCTCCAGCTCGCCCACGTAGCGCGACACGGCAGCCTTGGACAGGCCCAGCGCCTCGGCGGCCTTGACGAAGCTGCCCGCGTCCACCACGGCGCTAAAGGTTTGCATCTCCAGAAAACGGTCCATTGTGTTGCCCGGTGAAACAATGAATCTTATTTTAGGCTGTTTATCTCTGCAGACGCAGCTTATACAGTAGCGGCTATGACATCCACACCCACCTTAGCTCCCGTCCTGTTCGTATCCCACGGTGCCCCCACGTTTGCCGTCGAGCCCGGCAAACTCGGCCCATTGCTGGCCTCGCTGGGCCAGACGCTGCAAGATATCACCGCCGTGCTGGTGGTGTCGCCGCACTGGCAAACCCGGGGCGTGCAGGTGATGGCCGCCGCCGCGCCCGAGACGGTGCACGACTTTGGCGGCTTCCCGCAGGTGCTGTACAGCCTGCGCTACCCCGCGCCCGGTGCCCCGGCCCTCGCCGCCGAAGTGCAGCGTGTGCTGGCCGATGCAGGTTGGCCCGCCACTTTGGACGCGCGGCGTGGCCTGGACCACGGGGCCTGGGTGCCCCTGCGCCATCTGCTGCCCGCCGCCAACATCCCCGTGTTCCAGGTGTCGATGCCGCACGATCTGGATACCGCCGCCGCCCTGCGCCTGGGCCAGGCCCTGGCCCCGCTGCGGGCGCAAGGCGTGCTGGTGCTGGCATCGGGCAGCATGACGCACAACCTCTACGAATTTCGCCATGCGCACACCGGGGCGGCAGACTACGCCGTCGAGTTCGCCCACTGGATCCGCCAGGCCGTGGCCGGCAACGCGGTGGACCAACTGGTGGATTACCGCCGCCTGGCCCCCCACGCCGAGCGCGCCCACCCCAGCGAAGAGCACTATTTGCCCCTGCTGGTCGCCATGGGGGCCCGCCATGCCCATGAAGTCGCCACGGTGGTAGACGGCGGCATCACACACGGCGTACTCTCCATGGAGTCGTATGCCTGGGGTCTGCCCACCAGCACGCATTGACCATTGCACAAGGAAGCCACCATGCCCACCCTGCACGCCAGCCCCGAGTTCGCCCTCTCCTTTCGCGTACTCCAGCCCCAACCCGCCCGCCCCACCGCCCTGGTCCTGCTGCTGCACGGCGTGGGCGGGTCGGAGAGCAACCTGATGGACATGGCCGCCGCCATTGCGGCCCGGGAACCTGGCACCCTGGTGGTGCTGCCACGCGGCCCGCTGAGCCTGGGGCCGGGGCAGTTTGCCTGGTTCCGGGTGGCCTTTAGCCCCACCGGGCCGCGCATCGACGCCGCCGAGGCCGACAGCAGCCGCCTGGCGCTGATCCAGTTCATCGGCCAGTTACAACAGGCCCACGGCATTGCGCCGCAGCACACCGTGGTGGCAGGCTTCAGCCAGGGCGGCATCATGGGCGCGGGTGTGGGGCTCACCGCGCCTGCCACGGTGGCGGGTTTCGGCATTTTGTCGGGCCGCATCCTGCCCGAGCTGGAGCCGCACCTGGCGCCGCCCGCACAGCTCACAAAGCTGCAGGCCTTTGTGGGCCATGGCGAGTTCGACAGCAAGCTGCCGGTGGCCTGGGCCGAGCGCTCCGACCAGTTGCTGACCACCCTGGGCGTAACCCACCAGAGCCGCCGCTACCCGATAGACCACAGCATCAGCGCAGCCATGCAAACGGACTTTCTGGCCTGGCTGCAAGCGCTGTTGCCTACCCGGTAGAAATGCTCCTTTTTCAATAGCTTGTTGCGCTTACGGAATAAGCGCTGGAGGCCAATTTGGCACTTAATTATTCAGCCGCATTGATCCAGCGCACCAGGTCGTCGGCCAGCAGCGGCCTGCTGAACAAATAGCCCTGGCCTTTTTCGCACTGCAGGGTCCGCACCACGGCGGCCTGGGCTTCGGTTTCGATGCCTTCGGCCACCGTGCCCATGCCCAGGCTGTGGGCGACCCGCACCGTGGCCTCAATCAGCACCCGGTGGTGGTGGCTGGTGTCGGCCTGGCTCACAAAAGAGCGGTCGATCTTGACGGTGTCCACCGGCAACTGGTGCAGGCTGGCCAGCGAGGAATAGCCGGTGCCGAAGTCGTCCAGCGCCAGCGTCAGGCCCAGCGCCTTGAGCGCGTGCAGGCAGGTCTGCACGTTTTCGTCCTGCGCGGCCAGGCTTTCGGTCACCTCCAGTTGCAGTTGCGCCGGGGCCATACCGGTGCTGCGCAGCACCTCGGCCACATACGCCACCCAGTCGGGCTGGGCCAACTGGGCCCGTGACAGATTGACGGCCAGCAGGCGCGGTGCCCGTGCGCCCAGCTCGCTTTGCCACTGCACAAACTGGCGGCAGGCGGTGGCCAGCACGAAGTCGCCCAGCGCGCAGATCAGGCCGCATTCTTCGGCCACGCCAATGAATTCAAACGGCGGCACCACGCCCCGCGTGGGGTGCTGCCAGCGCACCAGCGCCTCGACACCCGCCGAACGGTCTACCGAGCCATCGGCCCGCTCGGGCCCCAGCAGGCCCACCACCGGCTGGTACACCACAAACAACTGTTCCTCGGCCAGCGCCAGGCGCAGCTCGGCTTCGATGCCCGAGCGTTGGGCTGCGCGGCTGTGCATGGCGGGCTCAAACACCACGTAACGCCCGCCCCCGGCACGCTTGGCCTCCACCATAGCGATGCTGGCGCACTGCAGCACCGTATCCGCATCGCCATGCGCCTGCGCGCGCAGTACAACGCCCATGCTGACACCACAATGCAGCTGCTGGGTGCCAATGCCGTAGGGCTTGGCCAGCACGTCGAGCAGGCGCTGCGCCACCACGTGCACGTCGTCCGGGTGCTCCAGGTCGTCCAGCACCACCGCAAATTCGTCGCCGCCGATGCGGGCTGCCATCTGCTCGCCGCCATGGGGCTGTCCCAAGCGGCTGCGCGCGCGCAAAGTGGCCCGCAGGCGGTCGGCCAGCATGGACAGCACCTCGTCACCCACCGTATGGCCCTGGGTGTTGTTGATCTGCTTCAAGCGGTCGCAGTTCAAAAACAGCACGCCAAACGCATAGCCGGGCTCTGAGGGCTCGCGGTCCATGGCCCGCTGCAGGCGCTCCAGGGCCACCTCGCGTTTGGGCATGCGGGTGAGGTTGTCCATGCGGGCGGCAGCACTCAGGCGGCGGGCCAGGCCCTGCTGCTCGCGTTGCACCTCCCGCGTGATGTCACTTACCACGGCCATCAGCCGGTGGGGGCCCATCTTGAGCAGGTTAAAGGACAGCACCTGCGGAGCCGTCTGGCCACGGCCATCGGGCTGCAGCGGGATACGCACCGACTCGCACACCACGCCGCTGGCCGGGGCAAAGGCCGCCACCATGCCGCGCAGGTGCGGCGCCACATCGGCCAGCACGTCGAACAGGTTGTCCAGGCTGCCGTCGGGCGACACCGGCATCAGTAACTGTGCCGACATGGGGTTGGCCATTTCGATGCTGCCGTCCGGCCCGGTCTGGGCCAGCCCGATCGGGGCCTGGTAGAGAAATTGGATCAGCGCCTCGTAGGCTTCGTTGGCGGCATTGGCGGGCATGGGGGGTCCAGGGTGGCGGTGCCGTCACCGCAGGCGGCTGGGCGGGGGATGGAAAAAAACTAGGCCCGAAAGACCAGCACGTAACGCACAGCGAGGCCAGGCTCGGCTAGCAGCCGCAGGGCCACCTTCACCGGGCGCATACGCAGGGTCAGCACGTAGTCGATAGTGGCATCCAGCGGCTCGGCGTTGTATTCGGCATCTTCAAAACGCTGCGCCACCAGAAAGTTGTTCATGCACGGGGCCACCACGGTAAACAAGGGGTGGCCCAGCACCCGCTCGGGGGACAAACCGGCCGCTTGGGATTCATAGACGTTGTACTGGGTGACTACCGTATCGGCATCGAAACCGATCACGCCAAAATCGAGTCCATCCAATTCGGCCGGGCTGAGCGCCGCGAGCCGGGCCGCCATATCGGCCGCATTGAAAGTCAGTGGATTTAAAGCAATCACTACAAAGGCTCCTGTATGTTTTTGTAACCTTTCGGACCTGCGCCCCTTATACCTGAAGCCGCTGACGGTTAGGCCGCCATCTGCTTTCTAGAATGGTCTTTACCGCATCAAGGCACTCCCCCTATGGAATTTGAGATACAGCAGCGCTACCGCGACCTGGCCAACGGCACCCCTATCACCGTACTGCACATCGGCCCGGAAAGCACCGCCGTCGCGGTGGGCAGTGGCCCGCAAGCCCAGGCGGCCCTGCAATTGGCCTTGGGCGCGCGCAAAACGGCGGCAGACTGGTTCCACCACAACCCGCCCACGCCCGGCGAGCTGGAAAACGCCATCCAGTGGGTAGAAGACGAGGTCAACCGGGCCCGCGCCCTGGTGGCCGGCCACCCTGCCCTGTGGACCACCGATGCCTGGGTGTCGGACGTGGCGCAGCTCGCGGGTGTAACGGGCACGGCCCTGTCCATTGACGCTGTCGAGCGCCTGTTCGACCTGCTGGCCGCCCTGTCGCAGGGCCGCCCGGCGGCGAGTGCGGGCATCCCCAATACCCCCGCCTTCGCGGCCACGCTGCTGGTGCTACGGGAATTTATGCACCACCTGGGGTTTCAGGAGATCCGTTGGATCTGAAAATCAGTTTGCGACAGCGAACGGCTACGCCCGATAGTCACGCGGTGCCTTGCCTGTCCAGCGCTTGAAGGCTCTTCGGAAGTTCGCGGCATCGCTGAACCCCACCAATGCGGCGATGTCCTCCGTCGTCATCTTGGTCGTTTTCAGATACTCCCTGGCCAAGGACGCGCGCACATCGTCCATGATGCGCCCAAATGAGGTGTCTTCGGATTCGAGCTTGCGGCGCATGGTCCGTTCATTCATGTGCACCATCGCCGCCACGTCTTCCATACCGGGCAATTGCCCCGGGCTCGCCATCAGGATCTGGTAGACCTGCCCCGAAATACCAACGCTCGTCTTGGCCTGGCCGATCAAGCGCTCACAGGTCGCCTGCATGAGCGCCGACGTGAGCTTGTGCGCCAACTGCGTGGGCCGGTCGAGGATGGCTGCGTCATAGTGCAACTCGCAAGCTTCGCTACCGAAGTAGACCGGGCAGCCAAGATATTGGGCATACAGGTGCTCGTGCGCGGGCGCCGGGTACGACAACAGCGCCCGCTGGGGCTGACAATCCGGGCCCGCCACATCGTGAAGGTGAATGGCGTGTTGCACCAATTGCTGCTCAACCAGAAACCCGAACAGATCGGCGCTGAGCTCAGGAGCCACGAGGCGCGGAAAGCTCCAGATGGCAGCGCAATCCTGCTCGCGCCATTCGATGGCCACGGTCGGTGTGGCGAGCTTGTGGTACTTGACACCTTCGTTGAAAAAGTCTCGCAACGTCAGGCTGCACATAAGCGCATACCCGTACATGCCATAGGCCGAAAGGTGCATCTTTTGACCCACCAAAAAGGGGGTCTCCGGCGACCGGGAAGCGCGTACCGCGTTTCGGCATGCCGTGAAGTACTGGCCCACCGAAGTCAAAGTCTCTGGGTTTTCAACATCCAAGGCTTCCAGTCCCGTGCCTTGCAGGGTCATGGACGGCGGTATGCCCAATTCAACCAAGGTCTCTACCAGCGCGGCGAGCTTGTAGGGAGCGTAAATTTTTTCATTGATCCAAGGTTGGGCGGGCATGGTGAAGGTACTTTCTCAAGGGTATCTACTGACCCACTATTGTCCGCCATGAACCCTGCAGATGCCGTTTTCGACCTGTTCCAGAAGGAACCCGCTGCCTACGATCCATACCAGTGCTTCCTGAAACATTTTCCCCAGAGACATTGCGAGACCACCATGGCCAAGCCCCAAGACAAAGTCATCATCAGCTGCGCAGTGACAGGCGCAATGCACACGCCGAGCATGTCACCGTACTTGCCCATTACGCCGGACCAGATCGCCGAGCAGTCGATCGAGGCAGCCGAAGCGGGTGCTGCCATCCTGCACCTGCATGCGCGCAACCCGGTGGACGGAAGCCCGACGCCGGACCCGAAAATCTTCGACCAATTCGTGCCGCGCATCAAAGCGGCGACGGATGCCATCATCAACATCACCAGCGGCGGCAGCACGCGCATGACGATGGAGGAACGCCTGGCCTACCCGCTGCAGGCCAGGCCCGAGATGTGCTCGCTGAACATGGGTTCGATGAACTTCTCGATCCACCAGGCCGCCCGCAAGATCACCGACTGGAAGCATGCTTGGGAAAAGCCGTACCTTGAAGGCATGGAGGACCTGATCTTTCGCAACACCTTCAAGGACATCAAGCACATCCTGCAGACCCTTGGCGACGGCTGCGGCACGCGTTTCGAGTTCGAGTGCTACGACATCGGCCACCTTTATAGCCTGGCCCACTTCGTTGACGAAGGCCTGGTCAAGGGGCCGCTGTTCATCCAGTCCATCTACGGCATCCTAGGTGGCATCGGCCCCGACCCGGAGAACCTGGTGATGATGCGCACCACGGCCGACCGCCTGTTCGGTCGAGAGAACTACCGTTTCTCCGTGCTCGGCGCGGGTCGGCACCAGATGTCGCTGCTCACCATGGGTGCCGTCATGGGCGGCAACGTGCGCGTGGGCCTGGAAGACAGTCTGTTCCTCGGCAAGGGCCAGTTGGCGCATACCTGCGCAGACCAGGTGCGCAAGATCCGGCGCATTCTCGAAGAGCTATCGCTGGAAATAGCCACCCCCGCTGAAGCCCGCGCCATGCTGGGCCTCAAGGGCAAAGACAACGTCGGTTTCTGAAAGGGTGGCCCCCATGGGAAAAACGATCTCCGTCACGGTGATTGGCGCGGGCCTGATGGGCCATGGCATTGGCCAGGTGTTTGCCCGGGCTGGCCACACGGTCGTCATCACCGATCCGAACGAAGCGGTGCTGGGCGTGGCCCTGGAGCGTGTTGAAGCCAACCTCGTGGCCGAGGGTATCGATCCGCGCAGCGTGCTCAGCCAGTTGCGAACCGACAGCAGGCTCCAAAGCGCAGTCGCGCACGCCGATCTGGTCATCGAGGCAGCACCCGAAAAGCTGGAACTAAAGCAGAAGCTGTTTGCAGACATCGCCGCAGCCACGCCCCGGCATGCGGTACTGGCCAGCAATACCTCGGTGATTCCGATCACGCGCATCGGCGAGGCGCTGGAACCCCAGGCGCGCGCTCGGCTGGTTGGCACGCATTGGTGGAACCCCCCGCACCTGGTGCCGCTGGTCGAAGTGGTGCGCACGGCCTACACCAGCGAAGAAATTTTCGAGCAGACCTTCGCCTGGCTGGCCGCCGTGGGCAAGTGCCCCGTGCGCGTGCAGCACGATGTGACGGGCTTCATCGGCAACCGGCTGCAGCATGCGCTGTGGCGCGAAGCCATTGCGCTGGTCGAAGACGGTGTGTGCGACGCGGAGGCCATCGACCTGGTGGTCAAAAACAGCTTCGGCATGCGCATGCCCGTGCTGGGGCCGATGGAGAACGCCGATCTGGTCGGCCTGGAACTGACCCGTGACGTGCACCGCGTGATGTTTCCCGATCTGAAGTGCGACAAGCTCCCTTCGCCGCTGCTGGACCGGTTAATTGAAGCGGGCAACACGGGAATGAAGGCCCGCCAAGGGCTGCGCTCCTGGACACCAGAGCAGGCCAGGGATGTGCACACGCAACTGGCCGAGCACCTCATTCGCATGACCAAAAAATAGCCTCCACGTAAACAACTCCCAGCCAACCCACTTTAACGAGAGACACCCCCATGCACACAACCAACAGACGCGACATCCTGAAGATGGCTGCCGCAGGTAGCAGCCTTTCCACCTTTGGGTTGCGCTCGGCCCTGGCCCAAGCTGCACCCTGGCCTTCTCGGCCCATCACCCTGGTGGTGGGATACCCGCCGGGCGGGCTGACCGATGCCGGTGCGCGCTTCCTCAGCAACGGCATGGCGAAAGCCCTAGGCCAACCGGTGGTGGTGGACAACAAGCCTGGGGCCTCCGGCAATGTGGCGGCCAACGAGGTTTTGCGCACACCTGGTGGCCTCAAGCTGTTGGTCGCCAACCCTAGCCTGACAATCAATCCACACACCTTCTCCGCACCTTCGCCCGATCCTACTGCGTTCACGCCCATCGGGCTGATCCTGGAGTCGCAGTACATTCTTTGCGTCCACCCCTCAGCCCCAGCCAGGAACCTGGTGGAGTTTGTGGTGTGGGTCAAAGCAGAAAGCACCAAGGGGTTCAGCTACGCCACGGCAGGCAGTGGCGGCAATACCCACCTGGCGATGGAATACTTCCGCGAGCGGATGAACCTACCCAAGATCAGCCCGGTTCCCTACAAAGGCAGCGCCCCCGCGATACAGGACGTTGTGGGCAACCAGGTGCCATGCATGCTGGATGCCGCCTCACTGTTGATTCCATTCATCAACGCAGGCAAATTGCGCGCCATTTTCGTCACTGGCAGTGCGCGCCATCCCGCGCTGCCGGAAGTTCCGACCGCAACCGAACTGGGGGTCAAGGACTTCACCATGACCGCGTTCATTGGTCTTTGGGGTCCACCGGATCTGCCAGGCGATATCGTGCAAAAGGCCAATGCGGCGATGAACCTGGCGCTCTCGGACCCGGCCATCAGAAACACAATTTCCAAGAACGGTGATTCGGTTGGCGGCGGTACGCCAGAGCGGCTCAACGCCCTGACGCGGGAGAACTACAAGTTGTGGGGAGAGGTTGCCCGGCGAAATAACATCCGCTCTGAATAGCGCAAAGAAAGGTTTGCCAGGGCGCGGTGGCGATGGCTATTTCAGCCATCGGTTAAGCCGCCAGCGCATCCCCGGGCAACAACAAGGCGATGCGTTCGCGGATGGAGTCGGCGCGCTCAGGTCCGGCAGCCGCCTCTATGTCGGCCAGCATGGCGTGGCCGACGGCCAACATGGAGGCCCGATCACGGGCCTGTCGCAGGCTTTCTCGGAATGCCTCGGCCCGACCGGGTGCACGCCGGGCAAACATGCGCTCGCACATATCAAACAAAAACATGCGGGTGGTGGCCAGCGAGCGCTTGCCGTCGAACGGGTCGGCGGCCACCGGTTGGACGGCCACCACGGGCTGCGCGAGGTAGCCGTCGCGCAGCAAGCGCAGCACCAGGGCCTCGCCCTCGTGCCCCAGGTAGGCCGCCATTTCCAGCGCGGTCTTGCGCCCGTCGGCCAGCAGCAGCAAGGCCCGTTCACGCTGGCCCAGGTTGCGCTGGCCGGGCTGTAGCTCGGCGCGCGCTTTGTCGGTTTTGGTAGGCCCCATGGTCGCTTGTGGAATTTAATAGGACTTACGCAGCGCCCCTGTATCGCCCTGCGGGCTTACAGGGGGAACTTGCGCAAGTCCGGTTCAAAAAGCGATTGGAGCAAACCGGTGTTACGCCGGTATGACGGGCAGCGTCAGTTCGCCACGGTAAAGCGCTTCTTGAGGTGCTTGGGCGTTTCGATCTCGTCCACCATGGCTACGGCCAAGTCGGCCACGCTGATGCCTGCAGGGGCCTCGCCCACGCCGGGCAGCAAGGTATCGGCACCCACGCGGTACTGGCCGGTGCGCGCGCCGGGGGCCAGGGCGATGGGGGGCGAGAGGAAGGTCCAGTCCAGCGTGGTCTCTTTCTGGATGCGGTTGAGCAGCTCGCGGGCGGCCAGCGCGCCCTGCTTGTATTCGGCGGGGAACGGCGGGGTGTCCACCAATTGCACGCCGGGGGCCACAAACAGGCTTCCCGCACCGCCCACCACCAACACGCGCTTGCCACCGGCTTGCTTGATGCCGTCCAGAATTGCCTGGCTGCCCTGCAGGAACAGGTCGTGGATCTGCGGCTCGGTCCAGCCGGGGTTGTAGGCGCTGATGACGGCATCGGTACCGGCCACGGCCTGGGCTACCTGCGCAGCATCCAGCACGTCGGCGGCCACCACGGTCAGGCCGGGCTGGGCGCTGAACTTGGCGGGGTTGCGGGCCAGCGCGGTGACCTGGTGGCCCCGGCTGAGCAGTTCGGCAAGGACTGCGCTACCTACAAAGCCGGTGCCGCCGATGAGTGCGATTTTCATGGTGAATTCCTGGTGGTTGAAAGAACAACGCTAGTGTCTGCGCTTCACGAATCGCTGACTAGATGGTTAAATTCGCCAATACTCTGAAGTAAAACTTATGAATAACAGCACAGACCAGCTCAAACGCATGGCGGTATTTGCCGAGGTGGTGGCGGCAGGCTCGCTGACGGCGGCGGCGCAGCGGCTGGGCATGACCCCGTCGGCGGTGAGCCAGCACCTGCGCCAATTGGAGAAATCGCTGGGCCTGGCGCTGCTGCACCGCTCCACCCGCAAACTCACGCTCACGGAGGCCGGGGCCCGCTACCACGTGGGCTGCGCGGCCATGGTGGCGGCGGCGCGCGCGGCCGAGCAGGCACTGAGCCTGCTGCGCGACGAGCCCGAAGGCGAACTGCGCCTGGCCGCGCCCATCGGTTTTGCCAGCCTGTTGGCCGTGGCCTTGCAGCCGCTGCGCAGCTACCCCAAACTCACGCTGCGCCTGCTGCTGGACGACGCGGTGATCGACCTGATCGAGGCGCGGGTGGACATTGCGTTGCGCGTGGGCAGCCTGGCCAACTCCAGCCTGGTGGCGCGCAAGCTGGGCAGCATGGAGCGCAGGCTCTGCGCCGCCCCCAGTTACCTGGCCGAGCACGGCTGGCCCGCGCAGCCGCAAGACCTGCTGCAGCACGCCTGGCTGGGCAGCGGCTCGGCCCACACCACGTTTGACACACTGGAATTGCAAGGGCCGGGCGGCGCGCGGCAAACGGTGCAGCTCGAAGGCCGGGTGCAAGCCACCCAGGTGTCGGCCCTGCACGCACTGTGCATGGCAGGCTGGGGCATCTGCATGGCGGTACGGCAAGAAGACTTCCAGGCCCTGGCCGATGGCCGCCTGGTCCCGGTGCTGGCCGACTGGCACATGGATGATCTGCCGGTGTACGCCATCACCCAACGGCGCGGCGAGCAACCGGCCAAGGTGCGGCATGCGCTGGAGGTGCTGGGTGGCTACTTTGCCGGCGATTTCCAACGCCTGGCTGTAGCGTAAGCTCCTGTTTTGATAGCTTTTCACGCTTATCAAATAAGCACTGGCGGCCTATTTCACCCTTAATGGTCGTTGTGCAGATAAGTGGTCTGGCTTGTCGCGCCTACCCAGCCACGCCCCCAGCGGCACACTCGGGCGCGTACAACTGCGGAATCTAGGTTGAAGTGCGACGATGGGCTCTGCTGAAATCGTGCCAATAAATAGCCTACTCATGCTAATATTTGGCATGTCTATTGCAACCGCACTATTCACCGACAGCCAATCGCGCCTCTATGGTTGGCTGTTTGGTCAACCTGACCGGGGCTACCACCTCAACGAGTTGCGCCGCCTGACCGGCCTGGGCAGCGCATCCTTACAGCGGGAGCTCAACCGCCTGGCCACGGCAGGTTTGGTCGATGCACAAGCGGTGGGCAACCTGCGCCGCTTCCAGGCCAACCCCCAATCCCCCGTCTATGCGGAATTGGTCGCCTTGACCCGCAAAACACTGGGCATAGTGCCGATGCTGCGCACTGCCTTGCAGACCTTGCAGCCCGGCCTGGTATCCGCGTGGGTCTATGGCTCGGTCGCCAAGCAAACCGACACCGCCCGCAGCGACATCGACGTGATGCTGGTGGGCAAGGATTTGCTGCTGAGCCAGGTCTTGGCCACCTTGGAGCCCGCCGAGGCGCAATTGGGCCGAAAAATCAACCCAAGCTGCTATTCACTCCAAGAGTTCGCGCGCCGCCGTGCCGAACCAGACTCATTTGTTAACCGGGTGCTGTCGCAACCCACATTGCCATTGATAGGGGATGCCCATGGGCCTGCCTGAATTGGACAATCTGGTGCGCATCGGCCAACTCAAAGCCGAGCCGCGTAACACCAAGGAAGTCATCCGCATGCTCGCCATGGCCCAGACCCGCCTGAGCGATGCCAAACTGGGCAGCTTGTCGCTGGAAGGCCGCTTTACCAGCGCCTACAACGCAGCCCACGCCGCCGCCTTGGCGGCGTTGCGCTGGCACGGATACCGGAGCGAAAACCGTTATGCGGTCTTTCAGTGCCTGGCGCATACCTTGGGTTGGCCCGCCAACCGCTGGCGTGTGCTGGACACCGCGCACCAAAAACGCAACCTGGCGGAATACGAAGGCTACCTGGAGGTGGAAGAGTCCACCGTGAGCGAGATGTGTGGTTTGGTTCAGGGGCTGATTGCTGACGTGCAAACATTAACGACAAAATAGCACCCTAGAGCCTGTAGATCAAGCGCGAGTAGCTATCAAAAACATACCGAATCTTCTGTCTCACGGTACCAAACCTTCTTAACGAAGTCTGCCACCGCTTTAGCGGCCTCTACAGGAACGGCTTGCAGCAGGCAGTGTGGAGCGTCAAACGATTGAACTGTCATGTTCCGACAGTATTTCGCCACTTCAACCACAGCCAGTTGCGGCACCAACCGGTCGCTCGTGGCTTTCAGGTAGAGGACTGGCAAGCCAAGGGTTCGCGCCTGCTCTCGCACATCTACAGATACAACCGCCCGTAGCCTTGCACGAAGTACCACCGGCGGCACCTTGGCCAGAGCATTTTGGAGCATGAGACGCAATCTCGGCGTCGCGAACCGGCCGAGGAGCATTGCACTGAGGAATCGCGACGGCGGGAGGGGCGCTGGAATACTGGCCAGACCACTGAGCCAACGCAGACCTGGTCTTGGGTTACGAACAAACGTGCAGCACAGAACAACCCCCACGACACGCTTCGGATTTGCCGCTGCCAACGAGATGGCGATAGGCCCAGAGAAAGACTCACCGAGCAAGACCAAGAGGCCTTTGGGTGGCAAGGCCAATGCAGCGAGGTTCAATGAGCCCGCATAGGTCTGCGAATCAGCTGTTGGTGGATAGGTCACCACGGTGATGGGGAACGCGTCCCCTAGTGCCGCAATGAACGGCTCGAAAAGCATGCCTGTTCCATCCATGCCGGGAAGGAGGACAAGAGTGACGGGTTCCGGCGGTTGAGAGGGATATGGCTGCAAGATGCAAGCTGGGGTTGAGGGACTGCTTTTGGCTTTTACGACCATCCTATCAGCCTGTATGTCCACAGTTGTACGGGCTCCATTTCGCGGCGTTCGACGGAACAAGGCGTCCTCCCACAGACGGCAAAAACACTTTGCCGAAGACGGTAGAGAAGATGGAGCCGCTATCGAGCTGGCGGTCATACTCCTCTTTTACGGACTCGACCCAAGCCACCGAAAAGAGCACTCAACCGAAGACCTCCAGCTACAACGTAAAAATCGTCCCCGGACACAGCGGTGGGCAAAAGATTACGCATAGGGCACAAAGTACCAACCTGGCGCGATTACGTACCAGTCTGTGCCGCACGGCCCGGCAAGGCGGGGCGCTGGCCAAATTAACTTGCCAAGCCGCACGGATGGACAACTATATTTTTTATAGCTGCTTACGCCTATGGAATAAGCGCTAGAGGCCTAAAACACGTAAAGCATCCAGGTAACCACGGTGTTACTTCCAATACCCTGCCCACAGTAAGATAGTTGCCACTTCGCACCCACTACAACACCACAGAGACACACCATGCCCGATATCCGCATTGCCATCGTTGGCGAATCCCTGATTGACTTTGCCGCTACCGGCGGCCTGAACTTTGCAGGCCACGAAGGCGGCGCCCCCACCAACAGCGCCATCGCCACCGCCCGCCTGGGCCAGCCCATCGGCATGGTGTGCCAGCTGTCCACCGACATGTTTGGCGAGCGCCTGCTTAAGCATATTGAGAGCAATGGCGTGGACACCCGCTGGGTCTTGCGCAGCGATGCGCCCAGCACCCTGGCCTTTGTGGAGCGCACGCCCACCACCAACCGCTACGCGTTCTACATGAACGGTACGGCCGACACGCAATGGAACCCCACCACCCTGCCGGTACTGCCCGAGAGCTGCCGTTTTCTGCAGTTCGGCTCGATCTCGCTGCTGTTTGAGCCCGCCGCCAGCCGCATCATCGATCTGGTCAAAGCCCAGCAAGGCCAGCGCATTGTGCTGTTCGACCCCAACGTGCGCCTGAGCCTGATCAAGGACCTGCCCGCCTTCCGCGCCAACGTGTACCGCTGGTCGGCCTACAGCAACCTGATGAAGTTCAGCGACGAAGATGCCGCTGCGCTGGCCCCCGGCCTGAGTCTGGCCGAGGTGGCCGCCAGCTTCATGCAAACCGACACCGGCCCGCGTGCCGTGGTCATCACCCGGGGTGGCGAGGGTGCCACGCTGTTCCGCCGGGGCAAGGCCGCACTGGAAATAGTGGCGCCCAAGATCACCGTGGCCGACACCATCGGCGCGGGCGACACCTTCGACGCGGGCCTGACCGTGGGCCTGCTGGAGCAGGGCGTGGAACAGGTGGCGCAGCTCGACAGCCTGCCCGATGCGGGCTGGCTGGCCGTGCTGCGCTTTGCCGCCCAGGCCGCCGCCATCAACTGCACCCGCGAAGGCGCCAACCCGCCCACCCGCGCCGAGCTGCAGGTGGCGCTGGATGCGGCCAAGTAAACACCGATAACCCTATGACCGCCTTCCACCTCTACCTCGATAGCGCCGATCTGGCCGATCTGCAAACCTGCCTGCCCCACCCTGCCGTGCACGGCATCACCACCAACCCCACGCTGCTGCGCCGCGCGGGCGTGACCCGCGACGGGCTGCCCGAGCTGCTGACCCACGCCATCAAGCTGGGTGCCAAGCAGGTGCAGGCCCAGGTGCACGCGGCCGATACCGATGGCATATTGGCCGATGCCCGGCAGTTGGTGCGCCAGTTCAACCCCGGCCAGCTGGTCGTGAAAATCCCCGCCACCCGCGATGGCCTGCGCGCCGGGGCCGAGCTGAGCGCCGGGGGCATTCCCGTCACCTACACCGCCGTGTACGCGCCCGAGCAGGCCCACTTTGCTGGGCAACTGGGTGCCGCCTATGCCGCGCCCTACCTGGGCCGGTTGGAAGATTCCGGCGTGGACGGCCTGGCCCTGATCGGTCAGATGCAAAGTCTGCTGGCAGGCACCAGCACCCGCCTGCTGGTGGCCAGCATCCGCTCCCGCGCCGCCTACCTGGCGCTGCTGCACCTGGGCGTGGGCTCCATCACCATCCCGCCCAAGCTGTTCGCCGAGCTGTTCGACCACACGGCCACGCTGGATGCGGAGCGTGGTTTTTTGGCGGATGCGGCGACGTTGTAGGGGCTGTAGGCGGTTGGCATCCTGCAAAATGAGGTTATGACCGACCGCACCGTATTTTTCATCTCTGATGGCACCGGCATCACCGCCGAAACCTTTGGCAACGCCATCCTGGCGCAGTTCGCCATGGCCCCGCGCCATGTGCGGCTGCCGTTTACCGACACGGTAGACAAGGCCCACCAGGCGGTGCGGCAGATCAACCACACGGCTGAGCTGGAGGGCAAGCGGCCCATCGTCTTCACCACGCTGGTCAACATGGACGTGCTGCGGGTGATCACCGACAACTGCAAGGGCATGCTGCTGGACATGTTTGGCACCTTTGTGAACCCGCTGGAGGCCGAGCTGGGCATCAAGTCCAACCACCGCATTGGCCGCTTCAGCGATGTGAGCAAAAGCCAGGCCTACCACGACCGCATCGAGGCTATCAACTTCAGCCTGGAGCATGACGACGGCCAGACCCACCGCGACCTGGGCAAGGCCGATGTGATCCTGGTGGGCGTGAGCCGTAGCGGCAAAACCCCTACCGCCCTGTACCTGGCCATGCAATACGGCCTGAAGGCGGCCAACTACCCGCTGATCCCCGAAGACTTCGAGCGCCGCCAGCTGCCGCCTGCGCTGCTGGAGCACCGCCGCAAGATCTTCGGTCTGTCGATCCAGCCCGAGCGCCTGAGCGAGATCCGCAACGAGCGCCGCCCGAACTCGAAATACGCTTCGCTGGAAAACTGCCGCATGGAGGTCAACGAGGCCGAGTCCATGATGCGCCGCAGCGGCATCCGCTGGCTGTCCAGCACCACCAAATCGATTGAAGAGATTGCCACCACCATCCTGCAGGAGATCAAGCCCGAGCGGCTGGTCTACTGAAGACGGCTAGATCGGCAGGGTATAAACCAGCGCTGCCGCCCGCTCGGTGGCGTTGTGGCCCTGCAAAGCCAGGTCCCATTCGGCACCCGTGGCCCCGGTCTCGGGCACTAGGCCCTGGGTCATGACCGTAACCTCTTCCACCATGGCATCGAACTCGGCGGCAAGCGCGCGCGACGGCAAAAACAGCCGTGCCACCATCGACCCGCCCGAGTCGATCACCACCAGATAGCGCGCCGGTTGCCGATGGGCGGTCGGGTCGGTGCTGCGCGGCGTTTCCATCCCAAATGTTTGGCTCATGCAGTCATCTTGCCACACATGGTGCAGCAGAGGTAGGGGTAATTGCGCGGCTGGACGCAGGTCGATATACAGTGTCTGACCACGGTCTGGTGCAGTCGGCCTTAGCCTGCTGCACTACATTTTTCATAGCTTCTTACGCTCTCTACATAAGCGCTGGCAGCCTATTTAACGTATAAATAAGCGCGGGATGTCCAGGGTGCCCTGGCCGTTGAAAGGTCCTCTGCATGCTTGTCCGTTTCTCGCTGCGCCAATGGCTGACCATTCCCTACGTGGCGCTGGTGCTGGGCGTGGCCACGCTGGTGGGGGCCTTGTCGTACCGCACCGGCAGCGAGGTGGTGGACAGCCTGTCGAACCAGTTGCTGCTGGAAACCGTGGCCCGCATCGAGCAGGCGGTAGACCGGCATCTGCTGGGCTCGGCCGCCGTGCTGGAAACCGCCTTTCCCCATGGCCAAAGCACCACCCCCGATGTGCTGAACGACCAGGTCGCCCTGCGCGCCCGCTTCTGGGCCGCCACCGCGCTCTACACCAACCCGAACAACCACGCCTACTACGGTAACGAGGCCGGGCAGGTGGCATCCCTGTACCGCCGTGGCCCGGAACTGGCCGACTGGGGTACCCGCAGTGGCCCGCAGTCACCCCGGGAGATTTCCACCGTGCGCAGCATCGATGGCCCCCTGACCGACAAGCGCCTGAGCCTGGGCCCGCTGGACCCGCGCGCGCGCCCCTGGTACACCCTGGCCAAAACCAGCACCACGCTGGTGTGGACGGCGGTGTACATCGACGCGCTGACCAACGACCTGGTGGTGACCCGGGCCAAGCGCGTGCTGGACGGCCAGGGCCAGATGCAGGGCGTGGTGGCCACCGACGTGGCCCTGACCCGGCTGAACGAGTTTGTGCGCACCCTGGCCATCAGCGAACACGGGCTGGCCTTCATCATCGAGACCGATGGGCAGCTCATCGCCTCGTCGCGCACGCCCAATGTTCGCCTGTCCACCGACCAGCCGCGCACCCGCATCAATGCAGAAGCCAGCGGCGACCCGCTCCAGGTGGCGGCCTACCGCACGGTCCGGGCCCAGATGCGCCCGGACAGCGTCGCAGGCTCTGGCGTACGGCAGCCCGTGTCCATGCGCGTCAACGGTCCCGAAGGGGTGGCGGTGCAACTGGCCTTCAGCCGACTGCGCGACGATGCCGGGCTGGACTGGCTGGTGGTGGTGGCCGTGCCGCGCAGCGACTTCATGCGCGGCGTGAGCGCCAACGTGGTCCGCACGGCGGCCATTGGTGCCGGGGCGGCCATCGCGGCAGTGGCCCTGGGGCTGCTGATCCTGAACTGGCTGAGTGCCGATCTGCAGCACCTCACCGTGGCCGCCCGCCGCGTGGGCGAAGGCCGATTGGACGCGGTGCTGGACGTGCAGGGCCGGGGCACCATCGGCGAGCTGGCGCAGACCTTTCGCGAGATGCAACTGCGCCTGCGTACCGACGCGTTGACCGGCCTGCACAACCGCGAATGGCTGATGCGCACCCTGGGTGACCGGCTGGAGCGGGGCCGCCGCCAGGCCGACCAGCAGCCGTTTGCCGTGCTGTTCATCGACCTCAACAAGTTCAAGCACATCAACGACACCCTGGGCCACGACGCAGGCGACCGGGTGCTGGTGGTCACCGCCGAGCGCCTGCGCCTGGCCACCCGCAGCAGCGACACCGTGGCCCGCTACGCCGGTGACGAATTCGTGGTGCTGCTGGACCCGGTGGCCGACCAGGCGGTGGCCGAGCAGATCCGCGACAAAGTCGACCAGGCCTTGCGCGCACCTTTGCCAGGACTGGCCGCCGACACCTTCCGGGGCGCGTCCATCGGCATCGCCTTGTTCCCGGGCACGGCGGTGGATGCCGAAGACCTGGTGCGCCAGGCCGATGCAGACATGTACCGGCGCAAGGCCTGAACTATATTTTTGATAGCTTCTCGTGCTTATGGAATAAGCGCTAGAGGGCTAAAAGGCATAAAAAAAGCCGGTGTACACCGGCTTTTTTCAGCGAAGCCCTGGGGCTTAAGACTTACCGAACTGGGCCTTGGCGGCGGCAATGCAGCTGTCTTTGGCGTTACCAGCCAAAGCGTCGCACTTCTGGGCAGCGACCTTGTAATCGGCATCGCGCTTGTCTTCGGCGGCATCTTTCTTGACCTCACCGACCTTTTCAACGGTGCGGGCATCGGCCAGGGCCTTGACTTCGACGGCCTTGGCTTCCTTCACGCACACCGACTTGTCGTTACCGGCCTTATCGTCGCATTTTTCCTTGGCCACGGCGTAGGCGGTTTCGGCCTTCACTTCCATGGCCTTGATGTGGTCAGCAGGCTTGCCGGAGAAGGCGTGCTTGAGTTCGGCACTGGCGACTTTTTCCTTGGCCTTGGCTTCTTCCATACAGACATCCTTGGCGTTCTTGGCCAAAGAGCCGCAAGCCGCCTTGTCGGTCTTGTAGTCGGCGCTGATGCGGGTCTTGCCCACAGCCAGCTCGTCCTTGCTGATGTTGGCGGCGTAGGCAGACGAGAACACCAGCATGGAGGCGGCGAGGAGCGAAGCTTTGAAGCTGAAATGTGTACGCATAAAAATCCTTTGGGTGTAGTGAAAATCGAACTGCAGTGTCTCTGCCGCTGGGTCCGTGGCACAGCAGACAGCGCCGCAGCTTGGTGTAGCGGATGTCCTACACAGAACCGCACGCCCATGAAAAAACGGCCCCGAAGGGCCGTTGTTCAGCGTAGCACCCGCATCAGACCCTGGGCTCGCCCTGGCGGTTCACGGTGACGGTACGGCCGGGCTCCGTGGTCATCTGGATACGGTGCTCCTGGCCTCGGAAGTTGTAGGTCACATCCCAGTAGGCGGGGCGTGCTGCGGGCTCATTCACACAGCGCTGCACGTCTTGGGCAGGTTGGCCCCGGTTGCGTCCGACCTGGGAACCCAGGGCGGCACCGGCGACCGCACCGCCTGCCGTGGCAATGTCCTGGCCGCGTCCGCCACCCACCTGGTGGCCCAGCACGCCACCCAGCAAGGCACCTACGACGGCACCGCCGATGTTGGCTCCGCCTTGTTGCTGCACCTCTTCTTTTTCCATCCAGCAGCGCTGCTGGGGCGGGCCCACCACGGCGCGCACCGAGCTCACGTCGGCCTGGTACAGCCGTTCGTTGTTGCGGCGGCGGTTGTCATACACCGGCTCGGGCGGCGGCGCGTAGCGGCCGTCGTCCACCCGGCGGTTACCACCGACCACGCGCACCGACGACACGCGGTCGTTCAGGCCCATGGCAGCCAGCGAGGGGTAGCGCCCCGGACGCAGCACAACGCAGCGGCCACCGTATTCCGAGTCTTCGCACACTTCCTGCCGTTGGCCCAGCACCACCACCGAAGAGGCCCGGTCGTTAAAGCCGAAGCGCTGGAAATTGTCGACCCGGTTCTGGCTGGTGAACGAGCGCCCCTGAAAGTCCTCACGCTCGTAAAACGTGGCCTGTGCCAGCGCCTGCCCGGCAAATGCCAAGGTGGCAATGGCCAGAGCGGATTTGATACGGTTGTGCATAGCGGTCTCCTGTAGATTTTGGATAATCCCGGAACGCGGCGGTCCGGGGCTTATCCCCAGTGTCGGCAGCCCAGCCCGCCATGCGAAGCGGACGGCGCCACGGCGCGCGGTAGTATTTGTCCTACAGCCATTGGCCTTGTTCGGGCCACCTACCCTG
Source organism: uncultured Albidiferax sp. (assembly GCA_963512605.1). Taxonomy (GTDB): domain Bacteria; phylum Pseudomonadota; class Gammaproteobacteria; order Burkholderiales; family Burkholderiaceae_C; genus Rhodoferax_B. The sequence goes on from CAUPNG010000008.1 coordinate 190,638, forward strand.
GCTTGTAAGAATTGTCTTACACGGCGTAGCGTGTGTGCCCGATGGCCTGTGAGGGCTTTCAAAGGCATACTCATTCCATGTTTTGTATTTGTAGTTTTCCTGCGGCGCGAATTGCATCCAAACCGCAGAATTTGGTAACGTAGGGGCAGTGCCTTCCCGCGCTGAAACCCAGGAAGTAGTGTCAGAGTCCATGCCCCAACTCAAGACGTATATCGTCGAAGACAGCCCCGTCATCCGCGAAAGTCTGATCGCTACGCTGGAAGAGCTCGTTCCGGTGAAAGTGATTGGCACCGCCGAAGACGAGAGCACGGCCGTGCAGTGGTTGACTGCGCCCCAAAACCACGCGGATTTGGTGATTGTGGATATTTTCCTGAAAGCAGGTTCCGGCCTGGGCGTGCTGCGCTCGGCGCATGCAGTCCATGCATCGCGCCATCTGGTGGTACTGAGCAACTACGCCACGGCGGACATGCGGCGCAAATGCATGGAGCTGGGTGCCGACCGGGTGTTTGACAAATCAAACGAAATCGATGCGCTGATCACCTACTGTGGCCGACTGGCCGAGGGCGGCACCGGCGATACGGACGCAGCCAACCTGGCATGACCCGTACCGTAGGCCGCGGCCTACTGGATCAAGCCGTTTTTCAGCGCGTAGTAGGTCAGGTCGCTGTTCGACTCCAGCTGCATTTTCTCCATCACGCGCGTACGGTAGGTACTGACGGTTTTCACACTCAGCGACATGCTGACGGCCATGTGGCCAATAGTTTCGCCCTTGGCCAGCCGCAAGAACACCTGCAGTTCGCGCTCGGACAATTGCTCGTGCAAAGGCTTGTCGCCCCCGCCTGTCAGGCCATCGGCCAGCCGCTCGGCCACACCGGCGGTGATGTACTTGCGGCCACGGCACACGGTGCGGATGGCTTTGACGATTTCTTCGGGGTCGCAATCTTTGTTCAGGTAACCGCTGGCCCCCTGGCGCAGCAAGGTGGTGGCGTAATGCTCTTCGGCAAAGCCGCTGAGGATGAGCACCGGCAGATCGGGGGCGCGGGCCTTGATGGCCAAAAGGGCATCGACACCGCTGTGGTCGGGCATGGAGATATCCATCACCACCACATCGACCTCCCCCTTGCGCACGATATCCAGCGCCTCGCGGCCATTGGTGGCTTCGGCCACCACGCAGAAGTCGATCTGGTCGGCAAAAAACTGGCGCAGGCCAGCGCGAACCATGGCATGGTCATCAACAATAGCAATTCGGATCATGGTGTGTAAGGGTACTTCTTTCTCCTACATGATCACACATTTTTGACTGAGCCCAAAAGATGAAATTTCTCAAGGTCGTAAGAGGCAATCGGATCGCATTTCTGCTGGCCGGTGGTTTCGCGCTGTCGATTCTGCTGATCAGCGAAGGATCGTACCAACGCTCGGTCGCCCGGCTCGACGCTGTGCCCGCCATGCTGCGCGCACAAGACAGTATCCAGAACCTGGCGGACGGCATGGCGAACGCCGAAACCAGCCAACGGGGCTTTCTGGTCACGGGCCGCAAGGAGTACCTGGGGCCCTATGACGACGCGCTCAAAAGGGTCAATGCGGCATTGGCCTACCTCGGCCCGTACTACAGCCCCAAATCGGAGCCGGCGGAAATTCTGTCCCGACTGCAAGCGGCGACTGAGACCAAATTGTCCGAGCTGTCGCTGACGGTCCAGATGATCCAGCAGGGCAAGCCGGATGCGGCCAAAGAGATCATGATGAGCGACATCGGCAAAGAGCAGATGGACCTGGTGCGCAGGACGAGCAATGAACTGCTGGAGTACGAGTCGCGCACCATCACGCAAAACCGCCAGGGCATTTATGCATCGCTGCTGCTCAGCCGTATCGGCGTGGCGGGGTTGATGCTGCTGGGTCTGCTGGCGCTGTTCATGTACCTGCGGCAGATTTTTCTGTTCACCCAGCAACAGATTGAGCTGCAACGCATGCTGCAGGCCGAACGCGACCGCCTGGAGGCCGAGGTACTGGAGCGCACGGCGCAGCTCACGCAACTGGCCCAGCATTTGCAAACCGCCCGCGAAGACGAGCGCCACCGCCTGGCGCGCAACCTGCACGACGACCTGGGCTCGCTGCTGACCTCGGCCAAGCTGGATGCCGCCCGCATCAAGTCGCGCCTGGCGGCGACCGCCCCCGAGGCTTTGGACCTGCTGGCGCACCTGGTGAGCACCCTCAACAGCGGCATTGCCCTGGGGCGGCGCATCATCGAAGACCTGCGTCCGTCGGCACTGAGCAACCTGGGGCTGGTATCCACCCTGGAAATTCTGGCGCGGGAGTTTGCCGACAGCACCGATGTGCAGGTGCATTGCACGCTGGCCCCGGTCGAGCTCAGCCCTGCCGCCGAACTGATGGTTTACCGGCTGGTGCAGGAGGCCATCACCAACATCACCAAGTACGCCAAGGCGCAGCAGGTGTGGATCGAGCTGGGCACACAGCATGGTGAGGTGGAAGTGTCGGTGCGCGACGACGGGGTGGGTTTTGACACCCGTGCCAAGCCCCAGTCGGCCTACGGACTGGTGGGCATGCGCTTTCGGGTCGAGGCCGAAGGCGGCGTTTTATCGCTGTCTTCCGCCCCCGGGCAAGGCACGCTGATTCGCGCCAAGCTGCCTGCGGCAACGTCCAAGGACGCGGCAGGCAGGTAAGCGCACGCCTCCTGTCAGCGCTGTCCTACACGGGCTCCCGCATTCTCCCCACAGGGCCACGGCGACGCAGCCTATCGCCTGCAACCGCAGGGCGGCAGACACTTGGGACATCGCAGCAACACTGCCTGCGACTCCCAAGAACCCGGGCATTCAAGCCGCCCATCTAGCCAAGGAACTGCCATGTTGCATTACGCCGTTGTCTTCTTCGTGATCGCATTGATCGCGGCCCTATTTGGCTTTACCGGAATCGCCACCAGCGCCGTGGGCATTGCCAAGATTTTGTTCATCGTGTTCGCCGTGCTGGCCGTCGCCAGCTTCTTGTTCGGTTTGATCAAGAAAAAATAAGTTCCCGCTTTTACAACCCTAAAGGAATCACCATGTTGAATTTGAATACCAATCCTGAAGACACCACCAACACCCTGGCCGACCAGGCAGCCAACACTGCCACCGACGCCATCAAGTCGACCCAGCGTGCCGCCAACAGCACGCTGGACGGCTTGAACAATACGGTACAGGACCTGCGTCGCCAAGCCGCACCGCTGCTGAACCGCGCCGCTGAAACGGCCAATGCCTACCTGCAGCAAGGCCTGGATGCCGTGCATGGCGGCTCCGACAAAGTGCGCGCCCAGGCGCGCAGCGCATCGGACCGCACGGTCAACTACATCAAGGACGAGCCGGTCAAAGCCATCCTGATCGCGGCAGCTGCCGGTGCCGTGCTGACCGCCCTGGTGCAGATCGCCAGCCGCTCGCGCGACGACCGTTAAACCCACAAGGCCCCTGCATATGCACCCCCTGCTCCGCCTGGTGGCGACCCAGCCCCAACTGCTGGTGGACCACGCCGAGGCTTACGCCGATCTGGTGGCCGAAGAAATCGGCCATGTATCGAGCGCCTGGAAGCTGCGTATCCTGTTGTACGCGGTTGCCTTGTGCAGCGTCGTGGTGGCAACGGTGCTGGCGGGGGTGGCACTCATTCTGTGGGCCGTGGTGCCGTTTTCCGAGATGCATGCACCGTGGGCCCTGGTAGCCGCGCCACTGCTGCCGATGGTGACGGCCATCTGGTGCCTGATCGCCGCGCGCCAGGAATCCACGGACAACTTTGACAACTTGCGCAAGCAGGTCAAGGCCGATATCGGAATGTTGCGCGAAGTGAGCGCAGCGTGAGCGCGGGTTTGGTGCTGGCGGAAACCACCGCCACCGAGCGGCTGGAAAACTCGCGTGCTTTGCTACGGCAAGCCATGCAGAGTCGGTCCAAAAGCCACTCGGCGACAGAGCCGCGCCCTTCCGCGCCCGAATGGCTTACCAAGCTGAAGGCGATTCCGGTGGTGACCGTGCTGGCCGAAGCTGTCAGTGGCTGGTGGATGCAGCATCCGCTGCGGGTCGCCAGCCAGCTGGCAGCAGAGACCGCACGGGCCGTGGTGCAACCCCTGGCACGGCGCAACCCCTTAGGCCTGGCTGTAGGTGCCTTGGCCCTGGGTGCGCTGGTGGCCTGGACACGCCCGTGGCGCTGGGTTCTGAAACCTGCGCTGTTTGCCGGGCTGTCGTCCCAATTGCTGTCCAGAGGGATTGCCAATCTGCCGCTGAAATCGTGGCTTTCGGCCGTGGGAGCAGCGACATCGCCCGCACCTGCCGCCACCCACAACCCCGAGGGTGGGTCCAGCTCGGAACCACCCGCGGATGCCGCCTCTGCTTCGCGCACCTAGGCCCAGCATGTTGCGGCGTACCTTCTTCAAATTTCGGTTGTATGTGGCCGGTGGTGCGCTGAACTCCATGCGGGCCATTACCAACATCAAGGCCCTGTGCCGTAAACACCTGCCCAACCGGCACAAAATCGAGATCATCGATGTGCTGCAGGAACCGCGGCGCGGACTGGCAGACGGCATCTCCATGGCACCGACGCTGGTGAGAGTGGCACCGCAGCCGGAGCGGCATATTGTGGGCAGCTTGAGCCAAACCCAAACCGTGCTGCGGGAGCTGGGGCTGGACGCTTAAGCGGTATGGACTTCGATCGCTCGCCCCCTGCGGCCAAGAACGCCCAGGAAGTCGAGGCGCTGATCGAGGTATTGCACGACACCGAACAACGCCTGGAAGAGCTCACGGGCGGCGAGGTGGACGCGGTCACCAACCAGGTTGGCCGCACGCTTTTGTTGCGGCGCGCCCAAGACAACTTGCGGCTGTTTGAGGCCCGCAAACAAAACGCCATTCTCAACGCTTTGCCAGCCCATATTGCGCTGCTCGATGCGCAGGGCATCATCATCTCGGTGAATGACGCGTGGCAACGGTTTGCCAGCGCCAACGTGCTGCACAAGGCCGACTACGGGTTGGGCCTGGACTATCTGGCGGTGTGCGATGCAGCCGTAGGAGAAACCGCAGTGGAAGGGGCGACCGTAGCAGCTGGCATCCGTGCGGTGCTGGAAGGGCGGCTGCCAAGTTTTTCCATGGAATACCCCTGCCATTCGCCCACCGAACTGCGCTGGTTCGAAATGACAGTGACACCGCTGGAAGACGGAGTACGCAGTGGCGTAGTGGTCATGCACATGGACAGCACAGCCAAGAAGCGCGGCGAGATGGCCTTGCTGCGCTTCAGTGCGGCCATGGACGCGATTGCCGATGCCATTTACCTGGTGGACCGTACCAGCATGCGCTTTGTGCACGTGAATGACGCGGCCTGCAGCATGCGCCAACAAACCCGCCAGGCCCTGCTGGCACAGACCCCCTGGGACATCTTGGCCACGACGCGCGCGGCGCTGGAGCACACCTACGACAGCATCATCGCCAGCGACGGCAAAACCAAGCCGGTGGAGATGCTGCAAAACCGCAGTGACGGTAGCAAGGCCTGGCTGGAACTGCGCCGCCACGCGCAGTGCGCTGGCGGACGCTGGACCATCGTCACCCTGGTCCGCGACATCACCGAGCGCAAAAAGTCCGAAGACCGCATCCTCCACCAGAACCGGGTTTACGCCATGCTCAGCGGTATCAACGCGCTGCAGGTGCGCGTGCGCGACCGCAAGGTACTCTTCAGGCATGCCTGCCAGATCGCGGTTGACGAGGGCGGCTTCCGCGCCAGCTGGATCGGCCTTGTCGACCATAGCAAGATGAAGATCGTGCCCGTTGCCTCGCACGGCCTGGACGGCGAATTCCTGACCATCCTCAAAGACCGCATGGCCATGGAAATTTTTGTACCCCAAAAAAAATCCCTGGTGAGCACCCTGCTAGGGGCCAAATCTGCGGTGGTATCCAACGATGTGCAAAACGACCCCAAGGCCTTTTTCCCCCAGTTCCACCAGCAGCAAGGGATACGCTCGGCGGTCATGCTGCCGCTCATGATTGCGGATGAAATCGTCGGCGTGTTTACGCTGTATGCATGCGAGCTAGACTTCTTTGGCCCGGAAGAAATGGTCTTGCTGAAAGAGCTGTCGGGGGATGTCGCGTTTGCCATCGACCACATCGACAAGCAGGACCAGCTCAACTACCTGGCCTACTTCGACGCGCTAACCGGTTTGGCCAACCGACATCTGTTTCTGGAGCGGGTCACGCAGTACATGCGCAGCGCCAGCAACAGCCGCCACAAGCTGGCGGTGTTTTTGATCGACCTGGAAGGCTTCAAGAACATCAACGATAGCTTTGGCCAAACCGCGGGCGACGCGCTGCTGGTACAGGTAGGCGTTTGGATAACGCGTTTTGTGGGCGACTCCAATTTGGTGGCGCATCTTGGGGCCGACCACTTTGCGGTGGTGATGCCCGAGTTTGCGCAGGCCGACGACATTGCCCGGGCGCTAGACAAAGGCAAAGTGAGCTTTCTCGAACATGCGTTCAACGTAAACGACACCCCGTTTCGGATCGCAGCCAAAGCCGGTGTGGCCTTGTTCCCGGACGATGGCAGCAGTGCCGATGTACTGCTCAAGCACGCCGAAGCGGCGCTGAAAAAAGCCAAGGCCCGCGGCGACCGTTATCTGTTCTACACCCAGAAAATGACCGAGTCGGTGCTGGGCAAGCTGACACTGGAAAACCAGTTGCGCCAGGCCGTGGAGAAAGAAGAATTTGTGCTGCATTACCAGCCCAAGATCCACCTGCAAACCGGCAAACTCACCGGTGTGGAGGCGCTTATCCGCTGGAACGATCCGCGCACCGGCCTGGTCCCGCCGGGGCAGTTCATTCCACTGCTGGAAGAAACCGGGCTGATCTACGAGGTGGGGCGCTGGGCGCTGGGCAAAGCGGTTGCCGACCATCTGCGCTGGCGCAGCGCTGGTTTACCGGCTGTGCGCATCGCCGTAAACGTGTCGCCGCTGCAGTTGCGCCACCGGGGCTTCATCACCGACATCCGGCAAGCGATTGGGCAAGACACGCATGCCGCTGCCGGGCTGGAGCTGGAGATTACCGAAAGCCTGCTGATGGAAGACATCAACCTCAGCATCGACAGCCTGCAAACCATCCGGGCCATGGGCATCAGCGTTGCCATCGATGATTTTGGCACCGGGTTTTCGTCGCTCAGCTACCTGTCCCGGCTCCCCGTGGATACCCTCAAAATCGACCGCTCGTTCGTGGTGGGGATGGCAGCCGGACAGCAAGGGCTGGCCCTGGTGTCCACCATCATCGACCTGGCCCATGCCCTGAGCCTCAAAGTGGTGGCCGAAGGCGTGGAAACCGAAGAACAATCACGCCTGCTGCAGGACCTGAAATGCGACGAGCTGCAGGGTTTTCTGTTCAGCAAGCCGATTCCCGTGGAACAGTTCGAAGCCCGATACCTGGCTTTATGAATTCAGTGCGACACCAGCAGGTAGCGGTCGGCGTGCTGTAGCAGTTTGCGGGTCACGCCGCCCATGGCCCATTCGCGCAGGCGGCTATGGCCATAAGCACCGGCCACAATCACCCCGGCACCCTGCTCCTCGGCAATGGCATCCAGCCCGGCTGCGTCGTCGCCGGAGGACAGGACCACCAGCGGCTGGGCCACCACCCCGTGCCGCCCTAGCCAGGCCACGACATCGTTCAGGCGTTTATGGGCCTCGGAAAAGTCGGCGTTGGCCGCCATCTCGGCCACCACCACGTGGGTGGCCTTTTGCAGTAGTGGCAAGGCATCGGCCACGGCACGGCGGGCTTCGCGTGAATCCGTCCAGCCCACCACCACCCGGTCCAGCGAATGGTCCTCCAGCACCGGCGGAACCACAAAGATGGGCCGACCCGACTGCATGATCAGGTCACCCACCGCCACCCCGCGCGACGGGTCCAGGCTGTCCTTGATACCACGCGCGGTGATAAGCAAGTCCACGCTGCGGGCCTCGTGCACCACAAAGTCGGCCATGGGCGCAAACATCACCATAGCCCGCCACTCCAGGCCCCGCGCACGCGGCAGCAAGGCGCTGCGGAATTCGGCCTCGGCCGCGTCCACCTCGGCCTGCATCTCCTTCTTTTCCTGCGCAATCAGTTCACCCGACAGATAGGCCTCGCCATACACCATCTGCATCGGTCGGCACACCGCAATACCCACCACCTGGGCGTGGAAACGCTCCGCCAGGTCCCCGGCAGCCTGCAGCACGGCGGTGTTCGCATGCCCCGGCTCCAGTTGCACCATCAATGTTGTGTAGGCCATGTCCAGCTCCTTGTGAAAAGTTAGAACTTGTCCACGGCCAGCTTGCCCGCAGTGCAGGCGACCGCACTCGCCACACTGCCCCAGGCCATGTCCACCAGCGACAGCCACAACGGCCAGTTTTTAAGCGTGGCCAGGTTGGATAAATCATAGGTCGCATACGCCACAAAGCCAAATAAGGCACCCATCAAAGCCGCGCTGTGCCAACCCTCGACGCCGAACCTGGGTGCCACCACAAACGCCACCAGTCCCACGGCATACACCAGGTAGAACGCCAGCGCCGCCCAGGCCTGGGGCCGTTCGGCCATCAAATGGCCAATCCCGTCCTGGTACAGCGACTTGGCCAGGAAACCCAGCCACAGCACATCCATGGCCACCATCACCACCGCCACCACCCCACCTGCAATAAGGTATTTGTTCATAGCCAGTATTCCCATGCCCGTGCAAACCATTCTTTCAGCCGCAAATCGATGGCGCGGCGCTCCCAGTCGGCCAGCAGCACCTGCTCAGACGCGGCCAGATCCTTGTCGAACATGGCCTGCACCTGGCTACCGAAGTCGGCCCCCAGCACCACCGCGTTCAGCTCGTAGTTGTGTAGAAAGCTGCGCCAGTCCAGATTGGTCGATCCCACCGTGGCCCAGACACCGTCGACCAACGCGGTTTTGGAATGCAGGATGACCCCGCGCCGCTGGTAGATCTTGACCCCGGCCTTGAGCAGTTGCTCGTAGTAGCGCCGCCCGGCGTGGAACACCAGCCACGAGTCGGTCTGGCTGGGCAGGATCAGTGTCACGTCCACGCCGCGCGCGGCAGCCGCCTTCAAGACGCTCAGCAACTGCGGGTCGGGGGCAAAGTAGGCATTGGTGATGCGTACGCTGGTCTCGGCACTGCCAATGGCCGACAGCAGCGTGACATAGATCTGGCTATAGGGTTCGTCGGGTGAACTGCCAATCGCACGCACCACCTGCTGGCCCACGCGCTCAGGTGGCGGAAAGTAGTTTTTAGCGGCCAGTGGCGGGCCTTTTTGCGCTTCCCAGGTGGCGATGAACAGCTTCTGGAGCTCGGCCACCACCGGCCCCTGCAGCTGCAGATCGGTGTCGCGCCAGGCCAGGCTGTCTTCGGTCGGCGGGGCCTTGCTGAGCCTGCGCGAACCGCCCGAGTACACGCTGCTGATGTTGATGCCGCCTAGGAACGCGGTACGGCCATCCACCACCAGCAGCTTGCGGTGGTCGCGCTGGTTCAGCTCCCAGGACACGCGGGCCAGCAGCGGATTCACCGGGTTGAACTCCAGCACCTGGATGCCGCTGTCGGTCAGTTGCTGGAAAAATGCCGCCGGGGTGCCCAGCGTGCCCACGCTGTCGCGGATCAGGTTCACCTGCACGCCCTGGCGCTGCTTGGCCACCAGGGCCTGGGCAAACTGTTGGCCCACCGCGTCGTCTTCCAGGATGTAGGTTTCCATGTTGATATGGTCTTGCGCTGCCGCGATGGCCGCAAACATGGCCTTGTACGTGGCAGGGCCGTCCTGCAGCAGCCGTACCTGGTTGCCCGCCGTCAAGGGGCTTCCCACCATGGCTTCTTCCAGCGCCAGGTGGCGGTCAAAGATATTGGTGGGGGTGCCCTGGCTTTGCAAGCGCGCCAGAATGGCCTTGCTTTGCGCTGGCGACAGCGCACCCTCTGAGCCCGCCAGGCGTATCGGCGTGCCGCGCGGCTGGGCGATCTGGGGAGTGATGGTGGGCAAGCTGCTACAGCCCGCCAAGGCCAGGCACCAGGCAGCCACCACAGCAAGCAAAAAGCCCATACGCCGCATCCTTTCGTATTTTCAGTATTGGGCCGTCACCCGCCAGACCACATTGCCCACATCGTCGGCCACCAGCAGTGCGCCTTGTTTGTCCAGCGCCACGCCCACCGGGCGGCCATGGGCCTTGCCCTCGCTGTTCAAAAATCCGGTCAGCACATCTACCGGCGTGCCCACGGGCTGCGCCCCCTGGAACGGCACGAAAACCACTTTATAGCCACTGTGCGGCTTGCGGTTCCAGGAGCCGTGCTGGCCCACGAACATGCCGTGGGCAAAGGCCGCTGGCAGGCTGGTGCCCTCGGCCGACACCAGGCCCAGCGGCGCAACGTGCGGCCCCAGGGCGTAGTCGGGTGCCAGCGCTGTGGCCACCAGCGCAGGCTGGGGCGGCTGCACCCGCGCATCCACGTGCTGGCCGTAGTAGCTATAGGGCCAGCCGTAGAACGCGCCGTCGCGCACCGAAGTCATGTAGTCGGGCACCAGGTCGCTGCCGAGTTCATCGCGCTCGTTCACCACCGTCCACAATGCGCCCCCGGGGGCAAATGCCATGCCGTTGGGGTTGCGCAGGCCGCTGGCAAATATGCGATAGGCCCCGGTGCGCGTGTCCACCTGCCAGATGGCCGCCCGCTCAGCCTCGGCAGCCATGCCGCGCTCGCCCACATTGCTGTTCGAGCCCACGGTCACATACAGATGCTGGCCGTCCGGGCTGGCCACCAGGTTCTTGGTCCAGTGGTGGTTGATGGGGCCTGCGGGCAAGGCCACTACCTGCTTGCCAGGTGCGCTGATATGCGTGTCACCCGGGGTGTAGGGAAAGCGCAGCACGGCATCGGTGTTGGCCACGTACAAATCGGATCCCACCAGCGCCATGCCAAAGGGCGAGTGCAAGCCGTCGAGCAGCACGGTGCGCACATCGACCACGCCGTCACCCTTGCTGGAGCGCAGCAGGGTGATACGGTCGGCGCTGGCACCGCCTGCCCCGGCCCAGCCCATCACCACACCCATCACCCAGCCCTTGATGCCTTTGCCGTCTTCCGGCTTGGGTGGGGCGTTGGTTTCGGCCACCAGCACGTCGCCATTGGGCAGCACGTACAGCCAGCGGGGGTGCACCAAGCCGGTGGCCAGCGCCGCCACCTGGGTCCCCGGCGCAGCGGTGGGCCGCATGCCTTGTTCCCAAGGCTTTGCGGGTGCAATGTGGACCGTGGGCAACACGGTCACCACGGGCGCGGGCAGCGCGGGCTTGGGGCCGGTGCCGTCCGCCACCGACAGCCGCGCCATCTCGCCGCAGCCCAGCAGGGCCACGCCCACACACGTCAGGACGGCGGCGGTTTGCACGCTAGATCTTTCCCATCAGCAGCAGCACGATGATGATCACCACCACCAGCCCCAGGCCGCCGGTAGGACCGTAACCCCAGCTACTGCTATGCGACCAGGTTGGCAGCACGCCGATCAGCATCAAAACTAAGACGATCAGGATGATGGTGGTAATACCCATGGGAAGTTCCTTGTGTTGGTTAGACAGCAGCGGTTGCTGCATGCCACCAATCTAGGGCCTGGCCGCAGGTTTTACCGTGCGTTAGCGCACATAGACGGGATGGTCCCGGCGCAACTGCTCCAGCGCGTCGGCGCATTCCAGCACCACGGGGCACACCGGCTGGTCCGCGGCATGGCGCACCACGGTGTCGCGCAGGCGCGCCAGCACCGCCGCAAACAGGAGCTCCCAGTCCTCGAGCGCGACCCGAAAGGCCTCGTCGGGCAGGGGAATCGGTGGATAAGATGCGTGCATAAAAGCGTGAGATAAACGTAAGACCGCAATGTATGGGTGTAAGCACCTAGACAAAGTGTCAAAAGACATGGTTGCGCGCCCCCCAAGCCTTACCCGCAGCCCCCACACAAAGGAAGCCCCATGGATGAAGTCCGGTGCAGCGCGTGCCCCCTGCGGCCGCTGCCCTTGTTTATCGAGCACCACGGCGACGAGCTGGCGCTGGTGCAGTCGCTCAAGCGCCGCGAGATCCACCTGCGTGCGGGCGAAACCCTGATCCACGAGGGCCAGACCGATGCCCCGCTGTATACCTTGCGCAGCGGCTGGGCCTTTCGCTACAAGACCCTGAGCGATGGGCGGCGGCAAATCTTGACGTTTTTGCTGGCGGGCGACTTCATTGGCGTGCAGCAAAAAATGGGCGATGCCTCGGCCCACGGCGTGCAGACACTCACCGATGCGCAGCTCTGCGTGTTTCGACGCGATGCCTTGTGGGAACTGCACCGCCAGTCGCCCACCATGGGCTTCAGCATCACCTGGCTGACCGCGCACGAAGAGTCCATGGTGGACGACACCCTGCTGTCGGTCGGGCGGCGCAGCGCCGAGGAGCGCATCGCCATGTTGCTGATCATTTTGTTCAAGCGCGCCGCAGCGCTGCTGCCCGACGGTGGCACATCCGGCGTGCCGTTTCCCCTGACCCAGCAGCACATTGCCGACGGCCTGGGACTGTCGCTGGTGCACACCAACAAGACCCTGCGTAAGCTGGAGCGCCGGGGCCTGCACCACATCGAAGACGGCATCTTGCACATGCGCGATGTGAAGGCCCTGGCCCGGCTGGCCGACCTGTACGGCGACGGCAAGCCGCAGCCGCGCCCGCTCATTTAGCTATTGTTTCAGTAGCTTGTCACGCTTATTCCATAAGCGCTACAGGCCTAAAACGCTTAAATTTTATTTTTTGCCTGTCGAGCGCTGCGTCAGTGCCGCACACCCGGCCGCGCCGCGCTGGGCGGCCTCGGCATTGCCCAGGTCGATCCACGGAATCACCGCGGCCAGCGGGTTCACCAGGGCCAGCAGCAGCGAAGCCGCTGCCTTCTTGGCCAGTGGGCCCTTCTCCAGCGACACCTGGGGGTTGCTGAACGTGCCCTGCACCTTGATCGGTGTGCGCACGCTCAGCGGGCTGAAGTCTTTGGGCACCACCACCGCGCGCAGGTCCAGCGCCTCGGTGGCCAGCGACAGCGAGCCGTCGATCCACACGGCCGAGTCGGCGGTGTCCACCACCATCACCTTGGGGCGGAAGTTGCCGTCTTTGGCGACCAGATCGGCCACCGCGCACTGCACCGGCAGGGCATCGTCGCCCTTGACCAGCATGCCCAGGCCCTGGGCAATGTCCAGCCCGGCCAGCTCCATGCCTAGGTGCGACACGCTGCCGTTGCGCAAGGTGGTGCGGGCCGTGCCCTGCAGGCTGGCCAGAATCTGCGCGGTGGAGCGGCCCTGCCCTGCCAGCTTGGCCTCGCCATACAGCTGGCCCGACACATAAGGCGGGGCCCCGTCGGTGCGGGTGATCTTGAGCCAGCGCTCCAGCCGCACCGCGTCCCAGCGCAGGTCGGCGGTCCACAGCGCCTTCTCGGCCCGGCCATCCAGCGCCAGTGCGCCGCGCAACTGGCCCTGGGCCGTGCGGGCCACCAGGTGGTGCAGGCGCAGCACGCCGTCCACCAGTTCCAGGTGTACCGACAAAGGCTGCAAGGGCTCCAGGTAACTGGTGTTCAGGTCCACCTCGCCGATATTGATCAGCACATTGGCGTTCATCGCGCGCAAGGCGGGCAGGTCAAACGGGCGGTCTGGCAGCACCCGGCCCTTGGCCTGGGCGTTGGTGGCCACGGGGGCTGCGGCATCGGCCATCTCGGTCGAGGTGGTACCCACCACCGGGCCCAGGTCCTTCAGCAGCAGGCGGCTGCCGCCCAGCTTGCCCGACAGCAGGGGCACACGGCCCGCAGGGTCAAAAGTGAACGCGCCATTCAGGCGACTGGCCCCCACGGTGGCATCCTTCACCACCACCTGCCAGCGGCCACCGGTTTTGACCAGCGTGCCGTTGGTTTTGAAAGCCGCCGTGGTGGGCAGGGTGACCCCCAACGGGTCGCCCACCGCCGCCAGCGACGGGCCTTTGAGGCTGAAATCGCCGCTGAAATTCTGCGGCTGCAGGGCATCGGGGGCGGTGCCTTTGAAGTCCAACTCAGCGCGGCCCACAGTGGCGTTGAGGGTCACGGCCACCGGCAGCGTCGAGGTCTTGCCGCCCTCCGAGGGCAGCACTGCCGACGATGCCAGCAGGATCTTCAGCGGCTGCTTGCGGTAGCGGCCCTTGGCTTCGATCTTCACCAGGCTGGTGGTTTGCCCATCGGCCCCCACGCTGCCCGGCACCAGCGACAGCGTGGCATCCATGTTGGCCGAGAGTGGCGCGTCCACGTAATGCACCAGGCCGTTGCTGACCCGCAACGTGCCGAATTCGGGCAGCCGGGTCGGGGTGTCGGGGTTGGCTGCGGGCGGAGGCGTTTTGCCAAATTGCCAGGAGGCCCGGCCATCGGCCAGGCGTTCAATATGGCCGTCCAGCGTGCGGGCCTGCAGGCTGTGGATGCGGATAGGCTCGCCCTGGTAGGCACGCCACAGGTCGCTGTAGCGCAGCTCCAGCGCCACGTCTTCGGCGCGCAGCATATGGGGTGTGGTGCTCCAGGCCGGGGCGGCGATGTGCAGCAGAGGGGCTTGCAGGCGGATGCCGCCCATGAAGCGCACCGTGAAACCGGTGGCCGCGCTGCCCTCATCGGCAAAGCGCAGCTTGCGGTCCAACGTGTTGGACAGAAAATTTTGCAGCGGCACCGCCAGAAACGGCCAGCCCATCCATTCGCCCACCGCCACCCCGCCCGCAGCGCACAGCAGCACCGCCGCCAGCCCCACGCGCCACTTGGATCCGGTTCGCGTCACAGTTGTATTCATAGGGCCATGGTAACGGGGTGGATCAGGAGAGATTGGTCAGCGTCTCGTGCTCGCCCAAGCCTACCGGGCGGCCCACCACGGCGGATGCGGCCATGGCCACCATGCGCACCATGCGGCTGTGCGGCACGTCCCAGTATTCAGCCTCTTGCGGCACAATTTTCAACAGGCCCAGATGGGTGGACTCCACACCATCGGGAAACCAGGGCCGGGCCATGGGGGTCCACAGGCGTTCGAGCTGCTCACGGTCTTCCACTATCTCGCCTCGGCCGGAAATCGACACGTAGGTAGACTTGTCGGAATCGGTAAAAGCCAGGTTGACCACCTGCAGGTGCTCCACTTTTTCAGAGCGCAGATCGGTGAAGAACCACAGCGCGCCGTGGGCATCCATTTCCAGCGGCACCATCGGCTGGCTGACCAAGGCGCCGTGGTGGTCAAAGGTGGTCAGCATGGCCACGCGGATGGATTCGATCAGGCTGCTGATGTGGCTGAGTTCGGGTTTGGTTTGGGGTTCAATGTGCATGGGAATGTCCTATGTGGATAGTTCCTCATCTTGGCGGCGGCCCAGCCCTTGCGCCATCGGTGGCGACCGGCTTTGCGTGTGGGTGCTCTCCTACAGCATGCGAAACGGGTCAACCCATCGCCATGAACCGATCGGCCCGCGCCGCATTCAGCACGCCTGCGGGGTTGTCCACCAGCAGCTCGGCCGGGCGCTCGCCGTCCAGCCAGGCGTTGGGTTGGGCAAACCAGGCCGCCAAGGCCCATTGGGAATACACCGGGTTCAGCTCGGCCAGCACCGGTGCCAGTTGCGGCAGCGGCACCATGTCCACCAGGTTGAACTGGAACAGGGGCATCCAGCTCTGCGCATGCCAGTCCAGGCACAGCACGTCGCGCCGCGCCATCCAGCGCGCCACGGTGGCCAAGTCCGGCCCGCAGCGGCGCATGAACAACTCCAAGGTCTCCTGCGTCCGCGCCAGCCCACCGCTGGGCCGGTAGCTGTCGAGCAAGGCGATGAACTGCAGGTCCACCCCCAGCGCCACCGGTGCAGCCCCGCCCCGCACCGCGAAATAGGGCATGAACGGCTGCGGTGACGGTGTGGCAGAAAGCTGCATGGGATCTCCATGGGGGTAGGTAGAAACAGCCTCCACGGTAAAAGCCCGCACCGGGCCAGTCTGTGCGCTGGCGCACGTTGGCGCACAAATGTGCGGCGCAGGCTTCGCTACCGAATCAATAGCTGCTCGTGCTCACCAGAGGAGCACAAGAGGGCTATTTGGCACATAAGAATTGCACGCTTGCCAGCTTCAGCCAAGCCGCTTCGCCTTGCACGCGTCGATCAGGCCTTCCAGCGCAATGGCATCCACCACAAACTGGCGTATGCCCTCGGCCAGCTTCTCGGTAGCCATCGCGTCCTGGTTCAGCGCCAGGCGGAACGCCGCTTCGTCCAGTACCAGCCGCTTCACCGCCTGTTGGGCCGCCGTGTCCGCATCCAGCACCTGCGGCACGGGCGCATCGCTCTGGGCCAGCTCGGCCAGCAGGTGGGGGCTGATGGTCATCAGGTCGCAACCGGCCAAGGCCAGGATCTGGCCGGTGTTGCGGAAGCTCGCGCCCATGATTTCGGTGGCAATGCCGTGGTGCTTGTAGTAGCGGTAAATCTGCTGCACCGACTGCACGCCCGGGTCGTTGGCACCGGCGTTGGCGGTCTCGTTCCAACTGCTGCCCGCCGTCTTTTTGTACCAGTCGTAGATGCGGCCCACAAAAGGCGAGATCAGTTGTACCCCGGCATCCGCACAGGCCACAGCCTGCGGCAGCGAGAACAGCAGGGTCAGGTTGCACTTCACACCGGCTTCGGCCAGCAGGCGGGCTGCCTGGATGCCCTCCCAGGTGGCGGCCAGCTTGATGAGCACGCGGGCACGGTCGACACCCGCCGCGTCATAGCCTTCGAGCACGCGGTGGGCACGCGCCACCATGGCAGCGGTATCGAAGCTCAGGCGGGCATCGATCTCGGTGGAGACGCGGCCTGGCACCAGCTTCAGTATCTCGACACCAAAGGCGACCAGCACCTGGTCTGCGATGTCGGCTGCGGTGGCCTGGGCGTGGGCTGCCACCACGCGTTCGAGCAGGGGGCGGTAAGCAGGCAACTGGACAGCTTTGAGTACCAACGAGGGGTTGGTCGTGGCATCTTGGGGCGCGAACTGGGCTAGTTGGTGGAAATCGCCGGTGTCGGCGACCACGGTGGTGTACTGTCGGAGTTGGTCGAGTTGGTTCATGGTGCAGGTACTGTTAAGTGTGGGAGTTGCGGTTGGCCGCTCACCAGCGGAAGAGAAGTTGGGCCTTGGCCCGGGTGGCGGCAATCACGTCGGCGTTGGGTGCGTCGGTGGAGGTGACCCAGTCGATGGCATCTTGGCGGCTGCGGCCAAAATGTTCATGGCGTTGGGTCAGGCGGTCGGTGCGCAGCGTGTCGTCCACATCGACGTACCACACGTCGTCCAGCAGCGGCGCGACACCGGCCCAGGGGCCGTTGTCCAGCAGCAGGTAGTTGCCTTCGGTGATGACCAACTGGGTGTGGGCCAACACCGGAATGGCACCGGCCACCGACTCGTCCAGTGCGCGCCGGAACTCCGGCACATAGATGGTTTCGTCCGTTGCTGGCTGGCGCAGGCGGCGCAACAGCGCCACGTAGCCCGCGCTGTCAAAGGTATCGGGTGCGCCCTTGCGGGCGGCGCGCCCCAGCCGTTGCAGCTCGGTGTTGGCCAGATGGAAGCCATCCATAGGCACCACCTGCGACACCTCGGCAAAGTGGTGTTGCAGCGCCTGGGCCAGGGTGGACTTGCCCGCACCCGGCGGCCCCACCAGACCGAGCAGTTTGCGCCGCCCGTCCTGCAAGAGCGCACGCACACGCGCCAGGTAGTCCACCGGTATGGTTGGGGAAATGGGAGCAGTCATAGGGTCTTGCAGGCCGTCTTCAGAACTTGAACTCTTCCAGGTTCTTGGGCGTGACCACCTTGGCTTCGCCCAGCACCACTTCGCCATCGGCACCCACCGTGTAGTTGCCCAGCCGCCCGGCGGTGAAGGTCTCGCCCGCCTTGCCGGTGATCTTGCACTGCGCCAAGGCCTGTGCCACGTGGTAGGTGAGGTAGCCCAGATCGGTCACGTTCCACCAGATGTCTTGCGCCACGTTCGACTGGATGTACTTCTTCATGAAGCTCGCAGGGGCCAGGCCGGTGAGCTTGATGGTCTTGATGCCGCCAGACTGCTCCAGCGCACGGGCGGCGGCAGGCAGGCCGATACCGGCAGGCACGATGATGCCCTTCAGGTTGGGAAAGGCTTCGGCCAGGGCCAGGGCTTGCTGCTGGTTGACCTGCTCGCTTTCTTCGCCATAGGCCACCTGCACCAGCTTCATCTTGGCAAACTTGGGCTCGGAGGCCAGGCGCTTTTTCATCAGTGCGATCCAGGCGTTCTGGTTGGTGGCGGTGGGCGTGGACGAGAGGATGGCGAACTCGCCGGTGTAATTGATCAGCGCGCCCATGCTCTCCAGCATCTGGATCGCCAGGCTGTCCGACTTGGCCTGGTTCACAAAGATAGCCCGTGACCCTTTCGCCACGTCCGAGTCGTAAGAGATCACACGCACGCCCTGGCTGGCGGCGCGCTTCAGTGCCGGAGCCAGCGCGTTGGCATCGGTGCCGGAAATAGCCAGCACGTCCACTTTTTGTGCCACCAGCGAGTTGATAAATTCAATCTGCGCATCGGCCGTGGCGGTAGACGGGGCCTGCTGGATGAAGCGACCGCCGATTTCCTTTTGCGCCTCCATGGCACCGTCGCGGGCTACGTGGAAATAAGGATCGGTGTCCATTTTGGGAAGAAAGCCGACCACCGCCTGCCGGGTCAGGCACTGCTGTGCGCTAACCGAGGAGGTGACCGACACGCCCGCCAGCACCAGGGCTGCGCAAACCAGATTGAGTTTCATAGGGAATCCTTTTGTGTGTGAAAGAGAGAGGGTGGGAGAAGTTGTCAGGAAGGCCTGTCGGTGGCTTTTGCGGTAGCACCCGCCAGTGTGTTGGCCAGCCACCGGTGGGGTCGGCTGCCAACGAGCTTGCCCATGCTGTTGTTCAACAGCAGGGAAAAGATCAGGAGAACGCCGATGGCAACGCCTTGGGCATCGCCACCGATCTGCTGCAGTCCGAGCAGGTTGCGCAGCACGGTGACCAGCAGCAAGGCCAGCACCACGCCGGTCATCTTGCCCCGGCCACCAAACACATTGACCCCACCCAGCAGCGCAATCGTGATCACATCCAGCTCAAAGCCCAAACCATTGTTGGCGCGGGCATTCGACAGCCGCGCCGTCAGCACGACACTGGCGATGGCACAGACCACACCGCACAGCAGGAACATGCCGAACCGCAGCCGGTTCACGGAAATGCCGGAGTAGAGGGCCGCATCGGGGCTGCCGCCGATGGCGTAGATGCGCCGACCGATGGGCATTTTTTGCAAGGCCACGGCAAACACCGGTGCCAACAGCAGAAACGGCACCACCACCCACGGCAACGTGTCGCCCAGGATGTTGTCGGCCCCGAATGCGGCCAAGGATGCCGGTAGCTCGCTGACCGAATCTGTGCCCAGGACCATGTAGCTGATGCCGCGAAACAGTGCCATCGTGCCCAGCGTGACCACCAGCGAGGGCAGGTTCAGCGCCGTCACCAGCCAGCCGTTGAACGCACCCGCCACGGCCCCCACCGTCAGGGTCGCCGCGATGGCCACCACCAGGGGCACATCGGCACGGATCAGCACGCCCAGCACCACGCTGCACAGGGCCAGGATGCTGGCCACCGACAGGTCGATTTCACGGGCAATGATCAGCAGCACCATGGGCAGCACCAGCAAGGCCTTTTCTGCCATGCCCGCCGCGGCTTGCGACAGATTGAAGACCGACAGGAATCCAGGGACTGCAATGGCACCATAAGCACAGACGCAGAACAGGATGAGGAGCAGAAAACCCTCCCAGCTCGCCAGTGCGGCCCAGGGCGATTGGCGTGTGGTGGATGTCGTTGTGGTGGTAGTGGTGGTGTTCATGCGGTTCTCCGGCGTTGGTTTTTGCGGCTTTCCACGGCGCGCTTGGCGACCACGGAGTCGAGGACGATGGCCCCCAGGATGACCAGTCCGTACACCCCCTGCACCCACAGCGGATCGACCCGCAGCAGGGTCAATGCGTTGCGGATCACCAGCAGCGACAAGGCCCCCAGAACGACACCCAACACCGTGCCCGAGCCGCCTCGGATGGCCACCCCGCCCACCACGACTGCGGCAATCACGGTCAGCTCATAGCCAAAAGCGGTGCGGCTGTCGATGGTGGCGTATCGCGAAGCCCAGAGCGCACCAGCCACCCCGGCCAGCAGGCCAGAGATGGCAAAGGCCGCCAGAATGCGCTGCTGGATGGGGATGCCGATCAGCGCCGCCCCCTGCGGATTCGAGCCGATGGCAAACAGATCGCGCCCCGCCGACCAGGAGCGCAGCAGCACCGCAATCACCGCCAGAATTCCCACGGCGATCAACGCCAGGGCCGGTACGCCCAGGAAGGTGTGGGCCGTCAAATCCAGCCAGGACGGTGGTACCTGGTCGGCACTGATTTGTTTGCCACTGGCCAGCAAACTGTTGATGCCCCGAAAGATCGACAAGGTCCCGAGGGTGACGACGATGGCGGGCAGGCCGCCCCGGCTGACCACCAGGCCATTGACCAGGCCACACACCAGGCCGACACCCGCAGCCGCCGCCACCGCAGTGGCCGCGCCCCACTCCGGATGCAGCTTCATCAACGAGGCAGCCACATAGGCCGACAGGCCCATCACGGAAGCCACCGATAGATCGATGTTGCGGGTCAGCAGCACCAGCATCTGCGCTGCCGCCACGATGGTCAGCAGGCCCGCGTCCATGGACAAGGCAGTGAGATTCGTGGCGCTGAGGATGCGCGGGTTGACAAACCACACCGGCACGATCACCGCCAGCATCACGGCCACCAGGCCCAGCTCGCGGCGCACCAGCAGTTGCTTCAGGCTTTCCAGAAGCGGGTGCGGCGGGTTAGCCGCAAGGTGCTCTGCGGGCTGCACTGCTGCAACGGCATCGACCGGGCTTTGGACCACGTGGGTGGCCGCGTAAATCACTTTTTCCTGCGTCGCCTCACCCCGCTCGAAGCGTGCGGCCACCTGCCCTTCACGCAGCACCACGATGCGGTGGCTCATGCCCAGCAGCTCCGGCATCTCCGATGAAATCAGGATAATCGCCATGCCCTTGCTCGCCAGCTTGGCGATCATGGCGTGCACTTCCGCCTTGGTCTGCACATCCACGCCCTGGGTCGGCTCGTCGAGGATGAGCACGGTGGGCTCGGTGGCCAACCATTTGCTGAGCACTACTTTTTGCTGGTTACCGCCCGACAGCGTACTCACAGCCTGGTCAAACGAATGGAAGCGCAGGCGCATGCGGTCCAGGTGGGGTTGGACCACCGCCAGCTCACGCTCCCGCTGCACCAAGCCGTTGTGCGTCACATCGGGCAGAACCGTCAGCGTGGCGTTGCGCAGGATGGAAAAATCCATCACCAGGCTTTGGCCCAGTCGGTCTTCCGACACATAGGCGATACCGCAGCGCATGGCATCGCCGGGGTTGCGCACCTGCAACGGTTGGCCTTGCATAGTGACCGTTCCCGTATCGGGCCGGGTGATGCCGAACAGCACGCGGGCGATCTCGGTGCGGCCACTGCCGACCAGCCCACCCAGGCCCAGAATTTCACCTCTGCGCAGCGTGAACGACACGTCGGAAAATTCGCCCGAGCGGCCCAGTTGGCGTACCTGCAGAATCTCTTCGGCCTGGGGCGGGGCTAGATCGGGGTACAGCTCGGTCATGGGCCGCCCCACCATCAGCGCCAAGGCGCGCGGCTGGGGCATGTCGGCCACAGTGGCCACCTCCACCAGCCGCCCGTCGCGCACCACGGCGATGCGGTCGGCCACGGTATAGACCTCGTCCATCCGGTGGCCCACAAACATCATCGCCACGCCGGCCAGGCGCAGTTGGTCCACCACCGCAAACAGGCGATCCACTTCGCGGGTGGACAAGGCAGCGGTGGGCTCGTCCATGATCAGCACTCGCGCCTTGACGATCAAGGCCTTGGCAATTTCGACCAGTTGCTGCTCGGAAATGCGCAGGCGCGACAACGGGGTGTCTGGCGACTGCGACAGGCCCACCACGTCCAGCACCCGGGCCGCCTCGCGGGCCATGGCCCGGGTGTCCAGCAGGCCCATGGGTCCGCGCAGTTGGCGGCCTATGAAAAGATTCTCGGTAATCGTGAGGTCTGGGAAAAGACCCGGGTGCTGGTGCATCACCGCAATGCCCAGGCGCTGCGCATCCGAAGGCGACTTCAACTCCACCGGCACGCCATCGATATGCAAATGGCCCCGGCTGGGCCGGTGCACCCCGGCCAGCATCTTCACGCAGGTGCTTTTGCCCGCGCCGTTTTCGCCCAGCAAAACCAGCACCTCCCCCGCCCGCAGATCGAAAGTCACGCCGTCCAGCGCCACCGTTCCGCCAAAGGTCTTGCCCGCTCCGGACAGCCCCATCACCGCCTTCGCCTGCGGCGGCTCGGCCTCAAACTCTTTCAAGTGTTCCTGTTTCATCTTCGGTATCTCGGGTTAATGGAGAGCAGCGTCGTGCGCAAGTTCTGCCTGATTGTCAGTAATAGCAAGCGTTTGCGCAAGCGCTTGCTATTAGGGGTTTTCCATAGCATGATGGCTTTGCGCGCAGGCAAACCATTTGAGAGGCCGAGGATGGGTACGCTATGATTCAGACACGCTGTCTTGCACCGTGCCCACCCACGAACAACATGCTCGGAACGGCTTCCGGACTTGGTGCGGAGCTATCAAAATGACGCGCCACAAGGAAGAAACAATGGTCACGATGGAAGTTGTGGCGGCAGCCGCTGGGGTCTCTACCACCACGGTGTCGCATGTCATCAACAAGACGCGCAAGGTGCACCCGGACACCGAACGGGCCGTGCTGGATGCCATCGAAAAAGTAGGCTATTCGGCCAACCATTTGGCGCGGGCCCTGGCCGGTGCCCCGACACGCACCGTAGGCGTGGCCATCTCGGCCTTGTCCAACCACTACTTTGCCGCCGTGGTCAGCGCCATCGAATCCGAGTGCTCCAAAAGTGGTCTGATGATGCTGCTGGCAGACACCCATGAAGACCCCGCGTTTGAACTGGGCGTGGTCAAAGCGCTGCACGAGCGGCGCGTGGACGGCATCCTGATTGCCCCCACCGCTGACCCGGAGAGCCGCACACTGAACTACCTGCAGAGTAAGGGCGTGCCCACGGTCTTGGTGGACCGGTTCATGGGAACCACCTTCGACCAGGTGGCGGTGGAAAACCTGCAATCCGCCAAAAGCCTAGTCGCCCATCTGGTCGGCCTGGGGCATAGGCGCATCGCCTTCATCTCCGGTGCCCCAGGGCTGTCTACCACCGACGAACGCCTCAAAGGCTACCGCCTCGCCCTGGAGGAAGCCGGCCTGGAATTCCAGCCCGACCTGGTGCGTAGCGGCGGCTCGCAGATCGCTCCGGCGCGGGCTGCCGTCCAGGCCTTACTGTCGCTCAACCCGCGCCCCACCGCTATCATGACCGGCAACAATCTGATGACCATCGGTGCCATGCACGCCTTGCGCGATGCCGGGCTCCAGATGCCTGCCGACATCTCTCTGGTCGGCTTCGACGATTTCGACTGGGCCGATGTGTTGACTCCGCGCCTGACCGTGATCGCCCAACCCGTGGAAGAACTCGGCGCGCGGGCCGTGCGACTGCTGGTGCGGCGCATCGCTAATCCCACCGCCCGCCGCCAAAGCGTGCGCCTCGCGCCCGCGCTGCGGCTGCGCGATTCTGCAGGCCCGGTTTAAAACGTCTTCAGCCCTTTGGGCAAAAGAATTTCAACGTTTGCAAGCGCTTGCGCAAGCGCTTGCATGTACTGCATAATCGCGGCAAACCTGCAGCCGTGCGGGTGAACCGGCGCTGTCCGCGCGCTGCCACCGTGATCTCCCTACATGACCAGTGACCTAGACATCTTCCGCGGAGGCTACGTTGTGCTCCATGAGACTGGCTGCCTGAACCTGGTGCTGATGGCCGAGGGCCCGGATGTGTGCCTGGCCTTGCAGGCCGCCAAGACACTGGAGGCCGACGGCATCGCCGTGCGCGTGGTCAACATGCCGTCCACGCGTACTTTCGATCGGCAAACACCCGAATACCGCACCCAGGTGCTGCCGCCGGGCATTCTGCGCATGGCGGTGGATACCTGGGTATCGGAATGCTGGCGCAAATATGTCGGCCCGGAGGGCTTGGTGGTGGGTGTCCAGCGTGTCATGGAAGCCGCACGCCCCTACCCGCTGTGGGAACGTTTTGAAACCACCACCGACTTGGTGGTTGCGACCGTACGCGAACAACTCAGCGAAGCATTGGCAGGCTAACGCAAGCCTAGGGACCAGAGGGGTGCTCTTAGAACGTGTTCAAAGTCTTTTGAGCAGTAGAGCCAGGAATGCCAGATGGATGAACTGCAAGCTGGTATTGAGCCAACGCTCGCAGTTCTTCCACAGCCTGCGGTTCTTCTCCAGCCATGCAAAGCTGCGCTCCACTA